>NZ_SELD02000018.1 GCF_004923205.2 Paracoccus aeridis | reverse complement strand
CGGGGGCCGAAGCGGGGCCGGGGGCCGAAGCGGGGCCGGGGGCCGAAGCGGGGTCGGGGGCCGAAGCGGGGCCGGGGGCCGAAGCAGGGTCAGGGGCCGGGGCTGGGCCGGAAGATGCGGCTGGGCCGGGGGCCGGGGCGGCGGGCCCGGCAGCTGTCACTCGGCCACCTCGATCGGGTTGCCGTCGGCGTCCATCGTCGCCTCGAACCCCAGCGTGCGGGGGTCGAAGTCGTAATGCGCGCCGCAGAACTGGCAGTCGGCGGTCACGCGGCCCTCGGCCGTGGTCATGTGGGCGATGTCCTTGGCCGAATAGATCGCAAGCGTCCCGCGCACCCGGTCGGCCGAGCACGAGCAGCCGAACTCGACCCGCTGCGGGTCGAACACGCGCGGCGTTTCCTCGTGGAACAGGCGCAGCAGCAGGTCCGTCGGCGCGACGGTCGGCCCGATCAGCTCGATCTCCTCGACCGTGGACAGCAGGTGGTTGGCGCGGTTCCAGTCCTCGGATTCGGCGCCCTGCAGGATGTCGGCGGCCTCGATCAGCCCGCCCTCGCCACTGCCGCCCGCCTCCCCCACGGCCACCGGCTGCGCCGGCAGGGTCTGCAGCATCACGCCCCCCGCGCGCCAGCGCGCCGCGCCGTCGCCCGGCAGCCGGTTCTCGCCATAGGCCAGCGCGAAGCTGGTCGGCAGCTGCTCGGACTGCGCGAAATACGTCCCCGCGCAGGCCGAGAGCGAGCCCGAGGCCAGCGGCGTGATCCCCTGGTAGGGCAGGCTGCCCGCGCCCTGGTCGATCAGGACGGCGAAATACCCCTCGCCGATCTGGTCGAAGGGGGGCCGGTCGTCCAGCCGGTCGGCGTCGAAGCTGGCCCAGGCGCGCACGCGCGCGGGCTCGCCCTCGGCCGCGGGGGCGAAGTAGTCGGCGGCGATGGTGCGGATCGCGCCCTTGCCGCGCACCTGCAGGCTGAGCTTCCAGCGCAGCTTCACGGTCGGCCCGATCAGGGCCGCGAGCAGCGCGACCTCGGCAACCAGGGCCGCGACGGGCGCGGGGTAGTCGTGGCGCGAGAGGATGTGTTCCAGCACCCCGTCCAGCCGCGCGACGCGGCCGCGCACGCCGGAGCGGTCGAGCTGGAACGGCAGGACGGTGTCGTCCCAGGCGATCTGGTTGATGTCGGTCATGGTGGCCCTTCGGAAAGCTTGCCGCCGCGCGGGCGGGCGTCGGGGGCAATATAGGGGCAGCGCGCCGCGTTCCCAAGACGAGCCGCGGCGCCCGTTCTCCGTGGCTGGCGGGGCGGGCGCAGGGTTCGCGGGCGGCCATGCGATGCCCGGCCCGGTTTGCTCGAAGGGGAGGGGGACGCGCCCGCCCGTGGGCCCGCGTTCTTGTGGAGTTCTGATGCGCTCGGCCGCGGAAGCATGCGCCCAGCCCGGTTTCCTGCGACAGGGCCGCAAGCCGCCGGCTTGTCGGTGGCCCGCGGCCCGCCGGCCCATCCGGCCCCTCAGCCCACCCAGCCCGTCAGGTTCTCGGCCACGAGGTCCGTCAGCATCGCGATATGCGCGTCGTCGTCGTTCAGGCAGGGAACATATGTGAACCGCTTGCCGCCCGCTTCCTCGAAGGCGTGGCGGATCTCGCCGTTGATCTCCTCCAGCGTCTCGATGCAGTCGGTGGCGAAGGCGGGGGAGATCACGGCGATGTCGGTGATGCCGTCGCGGGCCAGCGCCGCGACGTGCTCGACCGTGTAGGGCTTCAGCCATTCCTCGCGCCCGAACACCGACTGGAACGAGGTGTCGATGGCGTCCTCGGCCCAGCCCAGCCGGTCGCGCAGAAGCCGCGTCGTCTTCTGGCACTGGCAGTGGTAGGGATCGCCCTGCATCAGGTAGCGCCGGGGCATCCCGTGATAGCTGCACACCAGCTTCTGCGGCCGGTGCCCGTCCAGCGTCCGTTCCACCGACTGCGCCAGCGCGTCGATGTAGCCGGGGCGTTCGAAGTACTCCGCCACCGTGCGGACAGCGGGCTGGCGGAACTGCTTCATCAGGGCGCGGAAGAGCTGGTCGTTGGCGGTCGCCGTCGTGGCCCCCGCGTATTGCGGATACAGCGGCAGGAACACGATCCGGTCGCAGCCCGCCCTGACCATCCGCGTCAGCACGCTTTCGGTCGAGGGATTGCCGTAGCGCATGCAGAAATCGACCATCACCCGGTCGCCCCAGCGCGCCGCGCAGGCATCCGCCAGCTTGCCCACCTGCTTCTTCGTCAACGTCAGCAGCGGGCTTTCGTTCGCCTCGTTGTTCCAGATCGAGCGGTAGTTCGCGCCCGAGGTGAAGGGCCGCTTCGCCAGGATGACGGTCTGCAGCAGCGGCTGCCACTTCCAGTCGGGGATGTCGATGACGCGCTTGTCCGACAGGAATTCGTTGAGATAGCGCCGCATCGACCAGTAGTCGTGCCCGTCGGGCGTCCCGAGGTTCGCCACCAGCACGCCGACACGCCCGTGCGGCACCGCCGGGTGGCCGGGCGGCGCGTGGGGCGGGGTCGAGGGATCGGCGCTCAGGTCTTTCGGCATCGTCTGTCGTCCTCTGGCGGGCTCATGTCTGGCAGGCTCGTGTCTGGCAGGCTCGTGTCGGGCGGACTCGTGTCTGGCGGGCTCGTGTCTGGCAGGCTCGGAACTGGCGGCGTCGTGTCTGGCGGCGTCAGGGTTGGCGGGGTCATTGCTGGCGGGGCTTCAGCGCGTCCGCCAGCGACATCGCCGCGCTGCCGGGGCGAAGCGGCTTCTGCTGGTTCTCGGCCGGCGCCCACCCCGTCAGCGCCACCAGGTCGAAACCGACCCGCACCCGCCCCGGTTCCTGCGGATCGGCGGCGGTGCCGGCCAGGATCTCGGCCGCGCGCAGGAACACGTCGCGGCGCGCGAACCGGCGCGGGCGAAGCGCGAGCGCGTTCCCCTCGCCCATCGCGCGCAGGTCGGCGGCAAGGTGGAACAGGTCGCGATAGCTCACCGCCTGCGTCATCTGGTCCGCCACTGTGAGCGCCAGCCCGGCCCGGCCGAGCAGCGCGCCGAGGTCGCGGATCTCGCCGAACGGCAGGACGCGGGGAGAGGCGCCGCCGGTGATCTCCACCTCGGCCCGCGCCAGCGCGTCGCGCAGCGGGGCCAGGGTCTGGCCGCCGGGCAGGATGGCCAGAAACAGCCCGTCGGGGCGCAGGGCGCGGGCGGACTGCACGATCTGACCCACGGGATCGTCGGCCCAGTGCAGCGCCATGGCGTGGATCACGAGGTCCAGCGTGCCGGGGGCGAGGTCCAGCACGGGATCGTCGGGAACGACGCGGGCCCGCGGGAACGCCGCGCGCCACGGCGCGGGCATCCCGGTGACGACGGCCACGTCCGTAAACGTCCTGTTAATATCCAGGAGCCTATCCTGCACCTCGTCCAGCGCGATGCGGTGCAGCCAGTCCTCGGGCGTGCGGTCCCCGGTCGGACGGGCGGCGCGCGCGCGCTGGCGGACCAGCGCCGGGCGGTCCGTCAGGCGCGGGGCCGGCGGGGTTGCGGGCGGGGGTGCCTGCGCCGGGACAAGGGAAGGGGGGGTGTCCATGGGTCTGCAATCTAGGTCGCTTCTGGCGGCGATGAAAGCCGGGCTGCGGATCATCTATCCGTGCCAGTGCCTGTGCTGCGGCGAGACGGTGGATGCCGACGATGCGCTGTGCCCGGCATGCTGGCGGGCGGCCGACTTCGTCTCGGGCCCGGCCTGCGGGCGCTGCGGCGCGACGCTGCCGGGCGACGGCGAGGGGGCGGGCGAAAGCGTTGGGGGCCCCGCGGACCTCGCCTGCGACGACTGCCTGCGGATCCCGCGGCCGTGGGTCGCGGGACGCGCGGCGCTGACCTATGCGGGAACGGGGCGGACGCTCGCGCTGGCGCTGAAGCACGCGGACCGGCCCGACCTCGGCCCCGCGCTGGGCCGGTGGCTTGCCCGCGCGGCGGCGCCGCTGGTGGCGCCCGGCATGCTGGTCGTGCCGGTGCCGGTCCATTTCCGGCGGCTGCTCAAGCGGAAATACAACCAGGCCGAACTGCTGTCGACGCAGGTGGCGCGGGTCCATGGGCTGGACCATGCGCCCCGCGCGCTGCGCCGCGACCGGGCCACGCCCGCGCAGGACCACCGCACCGTCGCGGACCGCTTCGCGAACCTTGCGGGCGCGATGTCGGTGCCCGCGCGCCACGCGGGCGCGCTGGCGGGGCGGCCGGTGCTGCTCGTCGACGACGTGATGACGTCGGGCGCGACCCTCGCCGCCGCGGCCGAGGCGCTGCTGGCGGCGGGAAGCGGCCCGGTGTCGGTCGCGGTGCTGTGCCGCGCGGTGAAGGAGGTCTGATGGCGCAGCGATATCGTGACGGTCCTGCAGCGGGGCCCGCGCGAACGCGCGTCCGCGGAACGACTCCAGAACCATCGGGCCCAGAACCATCAGGCCCGCGCCCGCGTTCCGGGCTGCGTGCCCGTTTCATGGTCGCGCGGCCGATTCCGCCCGTGCCGCACTCGCCCGCCGCGCGTCCCTATTATTTATGTGTCCACGCCCTGCTTTCATTTTTTCCTTCAAGCGAACATCTTTCCCCCATGCTGCGCGTCTCCGACACCATCACGATCCAGGACTGGGAGCTTTCGGAAAGCTTCGTCCGCGCCCAGGGTCCGGGCGGGCAGAACGTGAACAAGGTGTCCTCCGCCGTGGAACTGCGGTTCGAGGCCGAGCGCTCGCCGAGCCTGCCCGACCCGGTCAAGCGGCGCCTGCGGACCCTCGCCGGGCGGCGCTGGACGTCGGAAGGGGCGATCGTCCTTCAGGTGCAGGACACCCGCAGCCAGGCGCGCAACCGGGAAATCGCGCGCGAACGGCTGGCCGATCTGGTGCGCGAGGCGCTGGTGGCGCCCCGCAAGCGCATCGCCACCCGGCCCACGCTGGGCAGCCAGCGCCGCAGGCTGGCTGCGAAGGCCACGCGCGGGGTCGTCAAGTCGCTGCGCGGCCGCGTCGAGGCAGAGGAATGAGCCCGCGCCGGATCATCAAGGCGGTCGCCGCCGCGCTGGGGGTGGCGCTGGGGTCGGCGCCGCCGCGGATGCAGGTGGGCGCGCTCTGCCGCGACAGGGCGACGGGGCGGGTGCTGCTGATCACCAGCCGCGGCACCGGGCGCTGGATCATCCCCAAGGGCTGGCCGATGCCCGGCCGCAGCCTGGCCGAGGCCGCGCTGCAGGAAGCGTGGGAGGAGGCCGGCGTCCGCGGCGTTCCCGGCGCGGGGGAAATCGGCCGCTTCGGCTACGACAAGGAACAGGACGCGGGCTTCGCGGTCCCGGTCGAGGTGCGGGTCTTCCCGGTCTGGGTCGCGGAACTGTCCGGCGACTTCCCCGAGGCCGCCGAGCGCACCCGCCGGTGGTTCGACCCGGCGCACGCCGCCACCCTGGTGTCCGAGCCGCGCCTGCGGCAGATCCTGCGCCGCCTCTCCGATGACGAGGGCGGCCCCGACGGCGGCCCCGAGGCGGCTGCCGTCCCGGAAGCGGACGGGGCAACCGGCACGGACCCCGACCGAGGCCCCGGCCCTGCTTCCGGCCCCGGCTCGGCCTTTGCCCCGGGCCCAGCCTCCCGCTCCGCCCTGGCTCCCGGTGCGAGCTTAGCTGCCACCGTTGACGCGGCCCCCACTGGCGGGCCCCCGGCTGGCCGGGAGCCCGCCGCCAGCCCAGACTTGGCTGCCAGCCCGGTCCCTGCCGCCGATCCAGCCTCCGCCGCCAGCCCGGCGTCCGCTGCTGGCCCTTATCCTGCGGCCGGCCTGGCTCGCGCCGCCAGCCCGGACCTCGCGTCTGGCGACGACGCCGCACCCGCGCGGGCCGCCCGCTGGCCCCGGGTCGCCACGGCGCCCGCCGGTGCGACCGGACAGCCGCCCGGATGCGGCGACCAGCGCAACCGCGCCCATGCGCCGGATTGCGCACGGCGCGACGGCGCCGAACGGGCCGGGTCTCTGGCCGGGTCGCTGGCCTCGTGCCTGACCGCGTCACTGGCCCCGCCGCTGGCCGATCCTCGGGCTGAACTGCACGCCCGGGCGCGGATCAGGGCGCAGACGGGTGTGCATACGAAAACGCAGGCGGCAGCGCAGTCGGCCGCGCAGACGGGGGCGCGGAGCGCCCTTTGACACCATGACCCGCATCCCCGGCGTGGCGCGATGACGCTTCGCATCCGCGAACTGCGGACCCTCGACAAGGACCTCGAACGGCTGTCGGCCGCCGAACGGGCGGGCGTGCAGAGCCTGCGCCCGCTGGTGCGGATCGGCGTCGCGGTGCTGTTCGTGGCGATCATGGTGGTGGCCGCGTCGGCGGTGGCGTCGGGCTTCGGGTCGGGGCTGGCCTCGGACCAGCGCGCGGCGGTCGCGACCATCGCCGCGGGCGTGGCGCTGGCGGCCTATCTCGCGCTCACGATCGGCGCCAACGACGTCAGCAACGCCCTGAGCCCCGCTGTGGGCTCGGGCGCGATCGGGCTGCGCGCGGGCCTCGCGCTGGTCGCGGTGGCCGAGATCGCGGGCGCGGTGCTGGCGGGCGACCGCGTCAGCACGACGCTGAGCGCGGGGATCGTCAATTCGGCGCAGCTCCTGGCCGACGGGCAGGCCGCGCCGGCGATGCTGGCCGCGCTGCTCGCGGCGGCCCTGTGGATCAACCTGGCCACCCTGGCCGGCGCGCCCGTGTCCACCACCCATTCGATCGTGGGCGGGTTCGCGGGGGCGGGCCTGGCGGTCTACGGGCTGTCGGCGGTCAATTGGCTCGGCCTCGCGGCGATCGCGTCGGGCTGGATCGTGTCCCCGCTGGCGGCGGGGCTGGTGTCGGCGGGGCTGCTCGCGGTGGTGCGGTCGCGGATCGACCGCGACCCCGACCCGCGCGCGGCGGCGCGGCGCTGGCTGCCGGCGATGGTCGCGGTCGTGACCGCGGTAGGCGCGGGCATGCTGGTCGGCGGCCCGCTTGGGCAGCCGCCGGTCGTCGCCGTGACCCTGATGGCGCTGATCGGCGCGGCGGTGCGGGCCGCGGCACTGCAGCATCTCGACCGCCGCCTCGCCGCAGCGGGGGGCGAGAGGCCGCAGCAGCGCGACCTGTTCGCCCTGCCGCTGGTGCTGGGCGCGGTGCTGATGGCCTTCGCCCACGGCGCCAACGACGCCAGCAACGTGACCGCCCCGCTGGGGCTGATCCTCGCCGCCGCGAACCAGCGGACCGGGCTTGCGGCCGGGGTCGCCGCGCCCGACCTGTCGCTGGTCGCCACGCTGGCGGCGGGCGGGGGCCTGGCGCTGGGCGCGCTTCTGTTCGGCTGGCGGCTGGTCGTCATGGTCGGCAGCCGCATCACCCGGCTGAACCCGGTGCGGGCGTTCTGCGTGTCGCTGGGCACCGCGGGCGTCGTGCTGGCCGCATCGTGGCTGGGGCTGCCCGTGTCCACCACCCACGTCGCGGTGGGCGGAGTCTTCGGCGTCGGCTTCTACCGGGAATGGGAGGATCGGCGCCGCAAGCGCGACCGCAAGGCCCTGCCGGTCGAGGAGACGCGCCGGCGCACCCTGGTGCGGCGCGCGCATGTGCGCCGGATCCTGCTCGCCTGGGCGATCACGCTGCCCGCGTCGGCGGCGCTGGCGGCGCTGTTCGGGACGATGATGCGCTGAGGCGCTTCCAGGCCGCGCCGGAGCGCCCGCCTTGACACGCCCGCCTTCAGAACGCCTTGAACGTCATCGTGGTCTGGGTGCGGCAGATGTCGGGAATGTCGAACAGCCGGTCGTTCAGGTAGCGGCCCACGTCCTGGTCCTCGGGGACGTAGACCTTGGCCAGCAGGTCGAAGTCGCCCGAGGTGGAGTAGAGCTCGCTCGCGACCTCGCGCTGGTAGATCTCGTCGGCGACCGCGTAGGTCTTGCCGGGGGTGCAGCGGATCTGGACGAAGACGGGACGCATCGGACACCTGTTCGCAGCAGCGGGGATCGTCGGAGCCTAGCGCGCGCCGCCCGGCGCGGCCAGAGCCTCGCGCCGCCGGGCGCGGCCTTGACCTCGCGCGCCCGGCGCGGCCTCGACCTCGCGCCCCCAAACGGACCCGCTGGCGCCGGTCGTGCCGCGCCGATGTTGCACCGCCCCGCCATCCGCCGTAAGCCGTCGGCATGACCGCACGGAACGCCCGCACCCGCAGCCTGCGACGCTGACCCGCAGATGGCCCTGACCGCGCCATTCCCGCCCGCGTGCCCGCCTTCCGCCGTTCGTCCTGCCCCATCCCCACCGCCCCTGTGGGCGACCAGACCGCAAAGGACCGACCCATGATCGACGCCGTCCTGCCGACCTACAACCGCGCGCCCCTTGCGTTCGAACGGGGCGAGGGGGCCTGGGCCATCACCGCGGACGGCACCCGATACCTGGACCTGGGCGCGGGGATCGCGGTCAACTCGCTCGGCCACGCGAACCCGGACCTCGTGCAGGCGCTGACGGAACAGGCGGGGCGGATCTGGCACACCTCGAACGTCTACCAGATCCCGCAGCAGCAGGCGTTGGCGGAACGGCTGGTCGCCGCGACCTTCGCCGACACGGTGTTCGTCACCAACTCGGGAACCGAGGCGGCGGAGCTGGCGATCAAGATGGTCCGCAAGTACTGGGACCACGCGGGCGAGCCCGACCGGATCGAGATCGTCACCTTCGCGGGCGCGTTCCACGGCCGTTCCACCGGCGCGATCGCGGCGGCGGGATCCGAGAAGATGACCAAGGGCTTCGGGCCGCTGATGCCGGGCTTCCACCAGGTCCCGTGGGACGACGCCGGGGCGCTGCGCGAGGCCGTGACCGACCGCACCGCCGCGATCATGGTCGAGCCCCTGCAGGGCGAGGGCGGCATCCGCCCGCTGTCGGATGCGACGCTGCGCCTGATGGGCGAGCTGCGCGACCGCACCGGCTGCCTGATCGTATTCGACGAGGTGCAGTCGGGCGTGGGCCGGACCGGCAAGCTGTTCGCGCATGAATGGGCGGGCGTCACGCCGGACATCATGATGGTCGCCAAGGGCATCGGCGGCGGCTTCCCCCTGGGCGCGGTGCTTGCGACGCAGAAGGCCGCCGCCGGCATGACCGTGGGCAGCCACGGGTCCACCTACGGCGGCAACCCGCTGGCCTGCGCGGTCGGCTGCAAGGTCATGGACATCATCGCCGACGACGCCTTCCTGGCCGAGGTCAACCGCAAGGGCGGGCTGATGCGCCAGAAGCTGGAAGGGCTGGTCGCGGGCCACCCCGACATCTTCGAGGCGGTGCGCGGGCAGGGGCTGATGCTGGGGCTGAAATGCAGGGTCGCGCCCGCGGACGTGGTCAACGCGGGCTACGACGAGCGCGTCCTCACCGTGGGCGCGGCCGACAACGTCGTCCGCCTGCTGCCGCCGCTGACCATCACCGACGACGAGATCGCCGAGGCGGTGGCCCGGCTCGACCGCGCCGCCGCCCGGCTGGAAGCCTGAGCGCAAGGGGGACGCGACATGACGACCCTGATCCTCGACACCGACGGCGGCGTGGACGACGCGCAGGCGCTGCTGATGCTGCTGGAAAACGGCCGCGTCCCCGACGCGATCACGACCGTGTTCGGGAACGTGCCGCTGGCGCAGGCGACCGACAACATCCTTGCCGTGCTGGCCGTGGCGGGGGCCGACGTGCCGGTCCACGCCGGGGCCGACCGGCCGCTGGTGCAGCCGCCGGTCCACGCCCAGTACATCCACGGCGACGACGGCCTGGGCGGCGCGCCGCGGCCCGCGGTCTCGGCGCAGCCCGCCGGGCACGACGCGGCCGGCTTCATCTGCGGCGCGGCGCGCGACGCGGCCGGGCAGGGGACGGCGGTCGATCTTCTGATGATCGGGCCGCTCACGAACCTCGCGCTGGCGCTGCACCGCGACCCGGGCATCGTCCGGGGCATCGGCCGGGTCACGATCATGGGCGGCACGCTGAACGGGCGCGGCAACACCACGCCCGCGGCCGAGTTCAACATCTACGCCGACCCCGAAGCGGCGGCGGTCGTGTTCCGCGCGGAGCTCGCGATCACGCTGGTCCCGTGGGAACCCTGCACCACCCACTTCATCGAGGGCGCAGCGCTGGACGAGCTGCTGGACCGGATCCCCGCGGGCAGCGTGCGCGACTTCGGCAAGGCGCTGGCCGACCATTCGCGCCGCACGCACCTTGCCTACGAAGGGCAGAGCGACGTGATGAAATACGTCGACACGCTCGCCGCGGCGGTCGTGATCGACCCGTCCATCGTGACCGGCAGGATCGCGGCCAGCGTCGACGTGGCGCTTTCGCCCGGGATCACGCGGGGGATGACGGTCGTCGATCCCTCGGGCCGGCTCGGCACGCCGAAGGCGGACGTGGTGGAACGCGCGGACGGCGCGGCGATCGACGCGATCTACCGCCGCTCGCTCGGCGGCTGAGGCGCGGCGCGGTGCCGTGCCTTTTTGCCGCAACGTCCGCGCGACAAACGAAAAAACACCGCGCCCGCCCCGGAACCGGGAGCGGGCGCCGGTGATTGGGGTCTGGTGCGGTCCGCCCAAGCGCGTCGCGCGGCAGGCCCGCCGGTCGATCCGGTCGGCCGCCCCGAAATCCCGGGCGGCCCGCGCCCAGCGTTTCCGATCTTCAAGCCGCCTCCATCTTCAAGCATCCCGTCCCACAATCCCGGTGCCAGCGTGATCCCACCTCTTCCGACCACCCGCGACGATACCGGCCAGCCGGCGCGGGAACCCGATCTCGTCAAGCTTGCCGCGACGCTGGTCATCGCGACGATCATCGTCGCGGCGCTGTACCTGGGGCAGGTCGTCCTGATCCCGCTGGCGGTCGCGTTCCTCATCAGCTTCGTGCTGGGGCCGCTGGTGAGCTGGCTCGCCCGACACCGGATCCCCCGCGTGGGCGGGGTGGCGCTGGCGATGCTGCTGGTGCTGGCGGTCCTCGGCGGGCTCGGCATGCTCGTCGCCATGCAGGTCACGACGCTGAGCCAGGAGCTGCCGACCTACCAGTCCACGATCCGGGCCAAGATCGAAAGCCTGGGCGCGCAGATGGAGGGGCCGGGGGTGTTCACCGGCGTCCTCGAGACGTTCGACACCGTCCAGCAGGAAGTGGCCGAGGTCGTGGGCGGCGGCGCCGACAGCGTGGACGCGCTGGAACGCGTGCGCGTGGTCCCCGAGCCGGTGTCGCCCTTCGCCACCGCGATCCAGTGGCTGACGCCGCTGCTGGCCCCGGTCGCGACCTTCGGCATCGTGCTGGTGTTCGTGGTGCTGATCCTCCTCGACACCGGCGACCTGCGCGACCGTCTTCTGCGGATGCTGGGGGGCAACCTGTTCCGGTCCACCGACGCGCTGGAGGAGGCGGGCAAGCGCATCTCCAAGTACCTGCTGATGCAGCTGACCGTGAACGTGACCTACGGCATCCCGATGGCGCTGGGGCTGTACCTGATCGGCGTGCCGGGCTGGATTCTGTGGGGGACGCTGGCCGCGGTCATGCGCTTCATCCCCTATGTCGGGCCGATCCTGTCGGCGGTGTTCCCGCTGAGCCTGGCCTTCGCGGTCGATCCCGGCTGGGAGATGGTGATCTACACCGCCGCGCTGATCCTGGTGCTGGAACTGGTGTCCAACAACATCGTCGAGCCGCTGCTCTACGGCACCAGCACCGGGCTGTCGGCGCTGTCGCTGATCGCCGCCGCAACCTTCTGGACCGCGATCTGGGGCCCGATGGGCCTGGTCCTGTCCACGCCCCTGACCGTGTGCCTGCTGGTCGTCGGGCGCTACATCCCGCAGCTGTCGGTGCTGGAAACGCTGCTCGGGTCCAGTCCCGCTCTCAGTCGGCAGACGCGGATCTACCAGCGCCTGATCGCGGCCGATCCCGACGACGCGCTCGACATCGCGGAAGAGGCGATCGAGGAAGGCTCGGTCACCGAGTTCTACAGCGACGAGGGCATGGACGTGCTGCGGCAGGCCAGCGCCGACTACATCAACAACGCCCGGGCCGAGCACCGGCTGCGGTTTTCCAGCGGCATGGACGAGCTGCTGGAAGAGCTGCGCGAGGAGTATCCGGACGAGATCCCGGCCGACGCCCCGCCGCGCGTCGCCTGCATCGCCGGCAAGTGGGAAATCGACCGGCAGGCCTGCGAGATGCTGTCCCACAGCCTGCGGCTGGCGGGGATCGCCGCGACCGAGCGGGGCGCCGGGACCATCACCTCGCGCCGGGTGGACGCGCTGGAGCTTGCGGGGGTTGAGGTCGTGCTTCTCAGCTTCTTCAGCAGCGAGCCGGACACCGCCGCCCGCAGCCTGACCCGGCGCATCCGCGCGCGCTGGCCGCAGGTGAAGATCGTGCTGGGACTATGGAACGTGCCGCTCGAGGAGCTGACGGCCGCGCGCCGCGAATCGCTGGGCGCGGACGCGATCACCGCCTCGATCGAGGAGGCGGTGCAGCGGGTGACGCTGATGGTGAGCCGCGAATCGGCCAAGGCGATCCAGGTCGTGCAGGACCCGCAGGCGGCCGCGACCCGGGACGAGGTGCTGCGCGGCGTGTCGCTGTCCGACCCGGACCTGCGCGAAGACCTCGACGACATCGCCAAGCGGGCCGCGGACGTGTTCGACATGGAAATGGCGGCCGTCCTCGCGATCGAGGCGCAGCACGAGCTGATCGTGGGCGCGAGCCGCGACCTGCCGGGCGCGCGGACGAGCGACGGGCGCGACCTGGTCCTGCTGCCGCACGGGGCGCCGATCGCGTCGCAGCTGCTGGACGACGGGACGCCGTGGATGGTGCCCGACATCGAGCGCGAGCCGACGCTGGCCGAGAACGCGGTCCTGCGGACATGGGCGGTGCGGTCGCTGGCCGCGGCCCCGCTGCGGCAGTCGGACGGGGTGATCCTCGGCGCGCTGTGCCTGATGCACGACGAGATCCGCGAGCTCGACGACGACGAGCTGCGGCTGCTGGAGACGCTGGCGGCAGAGGCGGCCGAGCGGCTGACGGGCGAGGTTCCCGCGCCGGTCAGCACCATCCCGCCCGAGCCGCCCTCGGCGCTGACCGGGCAGAAGGTGCCGAACTAGCCCGCGGCAGGCGGCCCGGCTTCGGCCGGCAGGTCGCGGGCCCAGGGCGGGTCGGCGCCCTGCCGGCCCACGGTCGCGGCGGCCACCTTGATCCCGTGTCGCACGGCCCGCGCGAGCGTTTCCGGCGCGGCATGGGCCGGGTCGTCCAGCGCGCCCGCGGCTTGCAGCGCCGCCAGCACGCCCGCGTTGAAGCTGTCGCCCGCGCCGATGGTGTCGACGACCTCGACCGGCAAGGCGGGCTCGTACAGGGGCGCGGCACCGGCGCGCAGCAGCGCGGCGCCGTCGCCGCCCTGCGTGTGCAGGACCAGCGCGCCCGTGCGATCGGCCAGCGCCCGGGCCGCGGCTTCGGGGCGCATGCCGGGCGACAGCCAGTCCAGATCGTCCGACGACAGCTTGACGATCGCCGCCACCGCGAGCAGCCGGTCCAGCCGCGCCCGCAGCGCCTCAGGGTCGTCGATCAGGCCGGGGCGCAGGTTCGGGTCGATCATCACGGTCAGCCCGGCGCGCGCGGCATCCGTCGCCAGCGTCTCGATGGCGGTCGCGGCGGGCTCGATCGCCAGGCTGATGCCGCCGATGAACAGCGCGCGGGCCGCGGCGGGAAGCGGCTGCGGCGTCAGCGCGGTGGCGGTCGTGCCGACGAGATGGAAGACGTAGGTGGCGTTGCCGTCCGACAGCGTGACTTCGGCCGACGCGGTCGGCAGGTCCGTCGCGGGGCAGGGGCCGGTGTCCACCCCGGCGCCGTCCAGAAGCGCGCGCAGCCGCCGCCCGTGGTCGTCGGTGGACAGCGGCCACAGATAGGCCACGTCGGCGCCCAGCCGCCCCAGCCCCAGCGCCGTGTTGAAGACCGCGCCGCCCGGCAGCGCCAGCCGCGACCCGTCGGCCTGCGGCACCACGTCCACCAGCGATTCCCCCGCGCACAGGATCATCCGACACTCCCACGATGTTCAGGGGCGGAGCTTTGCGCCCGTTCCTCTTCGGCCGCAAGACGGCGGATGTGGGCGGCGAAGTCGGGGTCCTCGCCCGGCAGCAGCGACGGCAGGCTTTCGCGGTAGTCGTCGCGGCGGACCCATTCGCGCATGAAATCCTCCCACGAGAGCCAGCGGCGCAGCTTCTTGCCTGTCAGGCCGTCCTCGTAGGTGAGCAGGTAGGCCCGTTCGAACAGCGAGGTCAGGATCTCGAACATCGCGCGCATCCGGTCCTGCTGTTCCTCGGTCAGGCCGCGCGTGCTGTCGGGCGAGCGCAGCCTGAGGTCCGGATTGTCGAGCGCGAGCTTGAGGAAGTCGGTGTAGGCGGCGGCGAGAAGCTCGTTCACCTCCTCCTCCTCGACCTCGCGCGCCTTGCGCCGGTCCGCGACGTAGACGAAAATCGCGAAGGGCAGGCCCAGCGTCGTGACGACGGCGCTGAGAAGTTCCCAGATCTCCTTCAGGTCCAAGCCCGCGGCTCCGGCGGGGCGCGGGGGGCGGTGGCCAGCGCCAGCGCGGCCGGGGTGTCCGTTTCCGCCGCGCCGATGCGGATGTAGCCCTGGTCCTCGGCCAGGAGCGTCGCCAGCCCGAACAGGATCAGCGCGGCGATGACGGCCAGCGCGATCTTCCAGACCGACCACGGCCGGTCGCCGTGGACCCGGCCGGACTGGCCGTTCACGACGAAGCGGTAGCTCTTGCCGTTGTACTTGTAGGCCGCGGACCAGATCGGCAGGAGAACGTGCTTGAACGTCTCGGCCGAGTGGCGCGTCTGCATCTGGCTGATCTGCTGCACGTCGCCGCCGATGTCGCGGCGCACGTCGCGGGCGATCACGGCCTCCATCTCCTGGTGGGCGATGGCGCGGCCCTGGGCGAGCGGGACGGTGTAGCCTTCGGCCGACAGCCCGGCGAGGTATTCGGGCCGGTAGGGCACGAGGTCGGACAGGTCCCACGGCGTCAGCGCGTCGGTGAAGCGGCGCGGCAGCGAGGTCGTGGCCAGCACCAGCACGTCGTTGAAGGATCGCGCGACCTGGCCCGCGGCCGGGAACCAGCGCGTGCGCTGGACCTGCTGCGCCACGCGCTGCATGCGGCCGTTGACCTGCTGCGTGACGTAGACCGTCTCGTAGTAGAACTCTCCCCGCTGGCCGGTATAGGCGGTGCGGGTGTCGGCGTCGAAGGTCCAGAACGGCGAATAGATCCCCGTCATCCGCCGCCCGCGCCGGGCATAGGCGGTCAGCCCGTTGGGCGCGAACCACAGGCTTTTCAGCCAGTCCTCCAGCGCGGCGCGGGCCTGCTGTTCGGACAGCGCGAAGGGCAGCACGCCCTGCGGCTTGATCTGCCGCGTGGTGCCGGTGTCGGTGACCACCGGGGTCGCGCAGAAGGGGCAGCGGCCGGAATGGGTGTCTGAGCCCACCTCGATCTTGGCGCCGCAGTTGGGGCAGCTGAGCGTGCGGATCGTTTCCGCAAGCTCGCTGCCCGCGTCGAGGATCAGGCCGCGTTCCAGCGGGATTTCCTGAAGCGCCGGGGCCTTGTGGCTCGCGTCCCATTGCAGCGCGCGGCCCGTGGCGGGATCGCGCAGCAGGGCGTCGTCGCCCCACGGCCCGCCCGACGCCTGCCGTCCCGGCGCGCGCGCCGCGCCGGGCGAGATCGACTGCCGGTGCCCGCAATAGGGGCAGACGAGCATGTTCTGCCCCGGCGCGAACTGCAGCGAGGCGCCGCAGTTCTCGCACGGATAGCGGAACTCTGAAGGGGGCGTCGGCATGGACCAGGGCTGCCGGGGTCAGGCCGCGGGAGGCTTCGGCGGCGTTTGCGGCAGGGGCGGGGGCAGCATGGTGAAAAGCTGCGCCAGCGCCGGCACCTCGTCGGCGGGAAGCCAGCCGTCCTGCCCCGGCGCCCAGACCAGCGTGTCGCGGGTGAAGCGGCCCTCGTTCATCATGCGGCCGAGGTCGCTGCGCCCGAACGGCCCCTGCGCCGCGCCATCGACCGCGATGTGCCAGACGGGGTCGGTGGTGGTGGACTGGGGCGCGATCATGCCGGGTGCAGGGGGCGGCTGCGTGTGCGGCGACGGCTGCGCGTGCGACACCGCCGGACCCCACGGCCCCTGCACGTAGCCCGCCTGCCGCGCGCCCATCGCCATGCCGAGCCCCGCGCCCAGACCCGCCCCCAGCCCCGCGCCCATGCCGCCGGGGTTGTTCGAGGCGTTCAGCATCGCCTCGGCCTGCGCGTACTGGCTGAAGCGGCCAAGGTCGCCCACGATTCCCATCGAGGTGCGCTTGTCGAGCATCTTTTCCACCTCTTGCGGCAGGCTGATGTTCTCGATGTAGAACTCGGGGATCGACAGGCCGTACTGCGAGATCGCGGGCGCGATCGCGTCGGCGATCAGCTTGCCGAGGTCCTGCGTGTTCGCGGCCATGTCGAGGACGGGGATGCTGGACGCGGCGAGGACGCGCGCGACCTCCTGCACCATGATGTTGCGGAGCTGATAGGAAATCTCGTCGCTGGTGAACTCTCCGTCCGTGCCGACGATTTCCGCGAGGAAACGGCCCGGGTCGGTCACGCGCATCGTGTACGTGCCGAAGGCGCGGATGCGGACGGGGCCGAATTCCGGGTCGCGCGCGATCACCGGGTTGCGGGTGCCCCATTTCTGGTCGGTGAAGCGGGTCGTGTTGACGAAGTAGATTTCCGACTTGAAGGGCGAACGGAACCCGTGGTGCCAGTGCTGGAGCCGGGTCAGCACCGGCATGTTGTTGGTTTCCAGCAGGTAAAGCCCCGGGCCGAACACGTCGGCAAGCTGGCCTTCGTGGACGAACACCGCCGCCTGTCCTTCGCGGACCGTCAGCTTGGCGCCGTACTTGATGGCGTTGCCCCGCGTCTCGAACCGCCACACCAGCGTGTCGCGGGTGTCGTCGGTCCATTCGATCACGTCGATGAATTCGCCGGTGAGAAAGTCCATGATGGCCATGATGTTCTCCGTCAGCTTGAGGATGGCAGCTTGAGGGTGGCAGCCTGAAGGTGGGTGCTGGAAGGGTCGGGCGTCAGCTGTTCCCGCCCAGAAGCTCGGTTGCGATGGTCTGGACGATCGGGCGCGCCTCGGCCTCGCGCATGCCGGGCGTCAGGCGCGGATCGTAGAGGATCCGCAGCAGCAGCTCGTCGTGGCGGGTGAGAAGCGCGTATTCCTCGTCGTCGTTGAAGATCGAGGGGCGGGCCGCGGGGCTGTCGTTGGCAAGGCCCATGCCCTGGGCCAGTTCCTCGTGCACGCAGGACTGGAACATGCGGTGCGGCAGCTCGGACCGGATCACGGCGACCGCGCGGCTGTAGACGGGCGAGCTGCCGGCGGAATAGGCGAAGACGGTGCAGAAGTTCTGCGGCCGCATGTCCACGACGGCCTGCACGTCGGTTGCGGGAATGCCGGGGACGAGCTGCGACAGGCGCGGGCCGACGGCGGCGCGGTCGTCCTCGGACACGACGAGGACGACGAAGTTCCCGCCCGACCCGGTCAGCGAGACGGGGTGCCCGGTAACGGCCGAGAGCCTTGCCGCGAAGGCCGCGATGTCGGCGCGGTGGCGCACGCGGCTGCCCGCGTCGACCGACGGGCCGAACTCGACCTGCATCCGCACCGGGGCGGCCCAGCGCCGCAGGGGCGCGTCGTGGACGCCGCGGACCAGCGCCGCGCCGTTGCGTTCGTATTCGTCCCGCAGCGCGATGGCCACGAAATCGTCGGTGAGCGCGGCGACGGTGATCGGCCCCGCGGATGACCCGTCATCGCGCTTCATCCGGCCTTTCGCGATCAGCGCGTCCTGCGTCCCGGCGAGATAGTCGCGCATGGTGGCGCTGGCAGGGCTGGGCTCGCGCGCGGCGCGTTCCTGCGCAAGCCGCGCCTCTTCCGCGCGCTCGCGGCGCAGCGCGGCCTGGCGCACGGATTCAGGCGCGCCGGACGGGCGCGGGACCACGGCTTCCTGCGGTGCGTCGGCAGGGGCGGGCCGGGGGTCGCCGGCGGGCGCGCAGGCGGCGAGGGCTGCCACCAGTCCCAGTGCCGCGACCCGCAGGCCCGCACGCCCGAACGGGCCCGCGAATGAGCCGCCCGCGAACGCGCCGCGCCCGAGCGGGCCCCGCGCGCAGGTGCTGCGGCAGAAGCGGGGTCCGGGCGGGGGAAGCTGCGCGGTCACGGTCGGGCGGGCCGGTTCAGCGGGCGCCGGCCGGGGCCGCGCCCATCGTCTGCGGCGCCTGCTGGCGGGCGCGGGACGCGGCGAGGGTATCGCGCAGCTCGATTTCCATCTTCTGGAGATCCTGCTCGGCGGCGGCGCGGCGGGCCTTGCCCTCGTCCGCGATCCGCAGGCTGTCCTCGATCGTCGCCACCAGCTCGGCGTTCGCAGTGCGGACGGATTCGATGTCGAAGACGCCGCGTTCCATTTCCGTGCGGATGCGGACGTTCGCCTCGCGCAGGTTCTTCGCGTTCGCGGTCAGCAGGTCGTTGGTCAGGTCGGTCGCCTGCCGCACCGCACCCGCCGCCTGCGCGCCGCGCTGGATCGTGACCGCCTGCGCGAGCTGCGTTTCCCACAGCGGCACGGTGTTCACGAGGGTCGAGCTGATCTTCGTGACCAGCGACTTGTCGTTTTCCTGCACCAGCCGGATCGAGGGCAGCGACTGCATCGTCACCTGCCGCGTCAGCCGCAGGTCGTGGACGCGCCGCTCGAGGTCGTCGCGCATGGCGCGGAGGTCGCGCAGTTCCTGCGCCTCCATCACGTCGCCGTCGGCCTTGCTGGCCGCGACCTCGGCTTCCTTGGCGGGGATGTCCTTCTCGTCCAGCTCGCGCAGCTTCGCCTCGCCCGCGGCGATGTAGAGCGCGAGTTCGTCGTAGAAGTCGAGCGTGCGTTCATACAGCACGTCGAGCGACTTGATGTCCTTGAGCAGCTGGTGCTGGTGCGCGTCGAGATCGACGGTGATGCGGTCGATCTGGCCCTGCACCTCTTCGTAGTTCGCCACGAACTTGGCGAACGGCGCGGCGCGGCCGGTCAGCTTTTCCCACCACGACCGTTCCCGGCGCACATCGAGTTCGTTGACCGAGAAGCCGCGGATCGTGGTCACGATGTCGCGCAGGCTTTCGCCCGCCGGGCCCACGTCCTTGTTCTTGACGTCGGCCAGCATCTGCTGGCTGATTTCCTGCAGCCCCGCCTGCGCCCGCGACCCGAAATGCACGACCGAGGTGGTGTCGGTCAGGTCGATCTCGTCCATGCGGCGGCGGATCTCGTCGGCGACCGGGGCGTCGGCCTGCGCGAGCGCCACCACCTCGCCCTGCGGTTCGGGCAGCACAAGCGAGGTGACGTTGCGAAGCTCGTCCAGGGTCGCTTCGGCCCGGCGCTGGGTTTCGTTGGTCATCGGCGCTTTCCCCATCTGTTCGGGCTGACAGGCCCCTGCGGGCCGGATCATCCGGCCTATCGTCCGCGCAATCAACCGGACGCGGCCACTTAAGTTCCGGTTCTTCCGGGCTTTCGTCGCCGCGGCCGCGTGCCTGTCTGCAGGTGTCCGGGAGCGGCCGCGAACCGGCTTGCCCGCCGGGCGGGCGGCGTTGCACCCTGAAAGGGGCGCGTGTATGGATCGCGCCGGTCAAAGACGGGAAGGAGCCGCGATGCGCAGGGTCGTCGTCACGGGACTGGGAATGGTCACTCCGCTTGCCAGCGGGGTCGAGGAAACCTGGAAGCGGCTTCTGGACGGGCAGTCGGGCGCAGGCCCCATCACTCGCTTCGATCCGGCCGAGGTGGTCACGAAATACGCCTGCGAGATCCCCTTCGGGGACGGCAGCGACGGCAGCTTCAACCCAGACGACTGGATGGAGCCGAAGGACCGCCGCAAGGTGGACGACTTCATCCTGTACGGGATGGCCGCAGCCGTGCAGGCGGTGCGGGACGCGGGCTGGGAAGACCCCTCCGAGGAGGAGAAGCTGCGGACCGGCGTCATGATCGGGTCGGGGATCGGCGGGCTCACCTCGATCGCGGAAACGGCGGTGCTGATCAAGGAACGCGGGCCGAAGCGGGTGTCGCCGTTCTTCATTCCCGGCTCGCTCATCAACCTCGTCAGCGGGCAGGTGTCGATCCGGTTCGGCTTCAAGGGTCCGAACCACGCGGTCGTCACGGCCTGTTCCACCGGCGCCCACGCCATCGGCGACGCGGCCCGGCTGATCGCCTTCGGCGACGCCGACGTGATGGTCGCGGGCGGGGCCGAGGCGCCGATCTCGGAAATCGGGATCGCCGGGTTCAACGCCTGCAAGGCGCTGTCCACCAAGCGCGACAACGATCCGAAATCCGCGAGCCGCCCGTGGGATGCCGACCGCGACGGCTTCGTGATGGGCGAGGGCGCCGGGGTGGTCGTCCTCGAGGAATACGAGCACGCGAAGGCGCGGGGCGCGAAGATCCATGCCGAGGTGCTGGGCTATGCGCTGTCGGGCGACGCCTATCACATCACCGCCCCCAGCGAGGACGGCGACGGCGGTTTCCGCTCGATGAGCGCCGCGCTGGAGCGCGCGAAGCTCGCGCCGGCGGACATCGACTACATCAACGCGCACGGCACCTCGACCATGGCCGACACGATCGAGCTTGGCGCGGTCGAGCGGCTGCTGGGCGATGCGGCGTCCGGCGTCACCATGTCGTCCACCAAGTCGTCGATCGGGCACCTGCTGGGCGCGGCCGGCGCGGTCGAGGCGATCTTCTGCATCCTCGCGATCCGCGACCAGATCGCGCCGCCGACGATCAACCTGGACAATCCCGCCCGCGAGACGCCGGTGGACCTGGCCGCCAACGCCGCCGTCCGGCGGCAGATCGACGTGGCGCTGTCCAACAGCTTCGGGTTCGGCGGCACCAACGCGAGCCTGATCGTGGGACGCGTCGCCGGATGATCTGGCGCGGCATCGCCTCGACCTTCCTGACGCTGCTGGTCGTCATCCTGATCGGCATGGCGATCATGGTCGCGTGGGGGCGCGCGCAATACACGAACCCCGGCCCCAGCGCCGCGGCGCAGTGCGTGACCGTGGCCCAGGGGGCGAGCCTGAACGCCGTGTCCCAGCAGCTTCTGGAACAGGGCGTGGTGTCCAGCGCCTATATCCTGCGGACGGGCGCGGACTACGAAGGCAAGGCGAACCAGCTGAAGTTCGGCAGCTACCTGGTGCCGCCGAACGCCAGCATGCAGCAGGTCGTGAGGACCCTGACCGAGGGCGGGCCGTCCACCTGCGGGGCCGAGGTCGTGTTCCGCGTGGGCGTGCGCGGCAACAGCGTCGTGCTGCGCGACCTGGACCCGGCGAGCGGCCGCTACGAGGACCGCGCGAGCTACGACCCGGCGACGGGGCAGGAGCCCGTGCAGATCGCGCAGGCGACCGCCCAGCCCGGCGCGCGGCTGCGGGTGGCGGTGGCCGAGGGCGTGACGAGCTGGCAGATCATCGAGGGGCTGAAGGCCGCTCCGTTCATGGCCGGCGAGGCGGGCGCGGTGCCGCCCGAGGGATCGCTCGCCCCGGACACCTACGAGGTCGAGAAGGGCGCCGACCGCGGCGCGCTCGTCGCGCGGATGCGCGCGTCCCAAGCCGAGCGGCTGGCGCGCGCATGGGAGGCGCGGCCCTTCGGACTGCCCTACGAGACCCCCGAGGAGGCGCTGATCATGGCGTCGATCGTGGAAAAGGAAACCGGCATCCCGTCCGAGCGGCGCGTGGTGGCCAGCGTCTTCGTCAACCGCCTGCGCGACGGGATGCGGCTGCAGACGGATCCCACCGTGATCTACGGCGTGACCGAGGGGCGCGGCATCCTTGACCGCGGCCTGCGCCGGTCGGAACTGCAGCGGCGGACGCCCTACAACACCTACGTGATCGAGGGGCTGCCGCCGACGCCGATCGCGAACCCCGGCCTTGCCGCGATCGAGGCCGCGCTGAACCCCGAGGAGACGGACTACCTGTTCTTCGTGGCCGACGGATCGGGCGGCCACGCCTTTGCCCGGACCCTGCAGGAGCACGAGGCCAACGTCGCCCGCTGGCGCGAGATTGAGGCGCAGCAGGGGGCGGCGGCGGAGTCCGCCGTGCAGACGGCGGACTAAGCGGGGATCGAGCGGGGGCTGGCGCGAGGCGTCTGTCACCGTCGGCGACTCAGCATCAGGGTGAGGCGGTCGCGCGAGACAATGCTTCCGGGTCCGCTGAAGTCGCACCGTGACGCGCCTGCCCGCCCTTCGGCTGGCGCGGCCGTCCGGAGCGGTGGCTCCGTGGCACGGTCCGGGACCGGGTTTGAAGGCCGTTCCGGTGGCAGGCCCGACCTGAGTCAACGAGCTGCACGGCGTGTGTGTGTGCCGTGTCCGTTCCTTGCGGTCGAGCGGATGCCGGTCACCTTTGGTGCTTCGATTTCCTGCAGGTCCGCGCACCTCAACCAATCCCGTTCGAGTGCCAACGTCGGAGAACCGCGTGCCCGCTTTCCCAAGGAGGGACTGGTCGGAGCCACGTTGCCCGTCGGTAGGGGCTGATCTTCCGTCGGGCCTTCGATGTTCCCGCCGGTCCGCCCAAAGCGCACCGGGACGCGCCCGCCCGCCTCCTGGCGGGCGCGTTCGCGCCCACCCGGGCGGACGCGTCTCTCCGGAGTGCTGGCGTTGACGCACCGCTCGGAAACGGGCTTGTGGCCCGTTGCCTTCAGCAGAACCGCCCTGACAGATCGTTTGCCGATTGTTTCGCATGGCTTCTTCCTGGTCCTTCGATGCACCCGCCGGTCCGCCCGAAGCGTCCCTCCGGGCTGCTGGCTTTGGCGCACCGGTTGGAATCGGGCTTGTGGACCGTTCCTTCAGCAGCGCCGGTGCAAGGGACGTGCGGAGGGGCTGGAATCGTGTGGTGTTGCGGCTGGTGCGGCGGGTGTTGCGCCTTGTAACCGGTTGACCAATATTAGTAATTCGTATTTCTCACCGGCCCCCGTCCGCGTTGCGGATTGACTTTGCGAACGGTCGGATGTAGAACAAACACATGCTGGGAGAGGTGGGCAAGCGGCCGGGGCGACAAGCCTGACGGGCCGCTTTTTCGTTTCTCTGCTCGTGCGGACAGGCACACGAGGGGCAGGGCAGACATACATGGATATGACGTTCGATCCGGGGCCGGTGGCGCCGGAAGGTCCGTTCCCGGCCGGTACCGCGAGCGGTGCCGCGGCCGAGGCGCGGAGGTCCGTGCTCGACCTGTGGGAGGGGCTTTTCCACAGCTATGCCGACGACCTGGAAAAGGCGCGGCAGAAGGTCGAGGCGGGCGAGTTCGATCAGGTGAAGGACAGCCGGCAGCTGGCGCGCGACCTGCGCGCGGCGGCGCATCTGGTGCTGGAGGAAAGGGGAAAGCTTGACAAGCTTCGCAGAGAGATATCCCGCGACATCGGCGGGGATGCCGGGGGCGGAACGCTCGACCTTGCCGCCGCACGAGATGAGATCGGGCGCCGCCTGGCTTGCCTGCGCCGGGCCGGAGGAGGTTGACGCGTTCCTCGCCGGCCTGACCGAGAACGCGCTGGCCAGCCTGCCGTGGCTGTTCGAGTTCTGGGCCCTGCCGCACCAGTTGCCGCCCGGCGGCGACTGGAAGTCGTGGGTGATCATGGGCGGGCGCGGCGCGGGCAAGACCCGCGCCGGGTCCGAGTGGGTGCGGGCGCAGGTCGAGGGGGCGACTCCGCTCGGCCCGGGCCGCGCCCGCCGCGTGGCGCTGGTGGCCGAGACGTTCGACCAGGGGCGCGACGTGATGGTGATGGGGGATTCGGGGATCCTCGCCTGCTCGCCCCCCGACCGCCGCCCGGTGTGGGAGGCAGGGCGGCGCAGGCTCGTCTGGCCGAACGGCGCGACGGCGACGGTGTTTTCGGCGCACGAGCCGGAGGCGCTGCGGGGGCCGCAGTTCGACGCGGCATGGGCGGACGAGCTCGCCAAGTGGAAGAAGGCGGAGGAGACCTGGGACATGCTGCAGTTCGCGCTGCGGCTGGGCCGCCACCCGCAGCAGGTCGTCACGACGACGCCGCGCAACGTCGGCGTCCTGAAGGCGATCCTGCGGAACGCGTCGACGGTCGTGACGCATGCCCCCACCGATGCGAACCGGGCCTATCTGGCAGAGAGCTTTCTCGCCGAGGTCGAGGCGCGCTATGCGGGCACGCGGCTCGGCCGGCAGGAGCTGGAGGGGGTGCTGCTGGACGACGTGGAAGGGGCGCTGTGGGCGACCGCCGCGATCGAGGCGGGGCGCGTCGATGCGGCGCCGAAGCTGGACCGGATCGTGGTCGCGGTGGACCCGTCGGTGACGGGGGGTGCCGCCAGCGACGAGTGCGGGATCATCGTCGCGGGCGTTGTCTGCGACGGGCCGCCGCAGGAGTGGCGGGCCTACGTGCTCGAGGATGTGTCGGTCCGGGGCGGGCCGCTTGACTGGGCGCGCGCCGCCATCGCCGCGATGGAGCGGCACGGGGCCGAGCGGCTGGTCGCCGAGGTGAACCAGGGCGGCGACCTGGTGGAAAGCGTGATCCGGCAGGTGGACCCGCTGGTGCCGTTCCGCAGCCTGCGGGCCGGGCGCGGCAAGGGGCTGCGGGCGGAACCCGTCGCCGCCCTGTACGAGCAGGGCCGGGTGCGGCACCTGCGGGGCCTCGGCACGCTCGAGGACCAGATGTGCCGGATGACGGTCAGGGGGTTCGAGGGGCGGGGGTCGCCGGACCGGCTGGATGCGCTGGTCTGGGCGATCCACGAGCTGATGATCGAGCCGGCGGGGCAGTACCGGCGGCCGCAGGTGCGGAGGCTGTAGCCGCCGCAAGCCGGGGCGCTGCCCCGGACCCCGGGATACTTGCAGACAGAAGATGCGCTCGTCCGGCCCAACGGTCGCGGGTGCGGGACGGGAAGGGGCGGCCTCGCGGGGCGGCCCCTTTTTCATGGCAGACGAGGAGAGGCGCATGGCAGGGCGGTGGTTCGGACGCGGGAACGGGCAGGCGGATGCCGCCGCCCCCGCGCAGGTCGAGACGAAGGCGAGCGCGACCGGGCGGGTGGTGGCGCTCGCCTCGGGCGCGGGGCGGGTGGTGTGGTCGCCCCGCGACGTGGGGAGCCTGACGCGGGCGGGGTTCACCGGCAACCCGGTCGGGTTCCGCGCGGTGAAGCTGGTGGCGGAAGCCGCCGCCGCGGTGCCGCTGGTGTGCCAGGATGCGAAGCGCCGCTATGACGTGCACCCGGTCCTGGACCTGCTGCGGCGGCCCAACCCGGGGCAGGGCCGGGCGGAGCTGTTCGAGTCGCTGTTCGGGCAGCTGCTTCTGTCGGGGAACGGGTATCTGGAGGCGGTGTCGGCCGAGGGGGCGGAGCTTCCGGTCGAACTGCACGTGCTGCGGTCGGACCGGGTCAGCATCGTGCCGGGCGCGGATGGCTGGCCGGTGGCCTACGACTATGCGCTGGGCGGGCGGAAGCACCGGTTCGACATGACCGGGTCGCCCGATCCGATCTGCCACGTCCGCAGCTTCCATCCGCTCGACGATCACTACGGGCTGTCGCCGATGCAGGCGGCGGCGGTCGCGATCGACGTGCACAACAGTGCGAGCGCGTGGTCCAAGGCGCTTCTGGACAACGCCGCGCGGCCTTCGGGGGCGATCGTCTACAAGGGGGCGGACGGGCAGGGGCTGTTGAGCCCCGACCAGTACGACCGGCTCGTCTGCGAGATGGAGATGCATCACCAGGGCGCGCGCAACGCGGGCCGCCCGATGCTGCTGGAGGGCGGGCTCGACTGGAAGCCGATGGGATTCTCGCCCTCGGACATGGAGTTCCAGGAGACCAAGACGGCCGCCGCGCGCGAGATCGCGCAGGCGTTCGGGGTGCCGCCGATGCTGATCGGGATCCCCGGGGACGCGACCTACGCCAACTATGCCGAGGCGCATCGGGCGTTCTATCGCCTGACCGTCCTGCCGCTGGTCAGCCGGGTCGCGGCCGGGGTCGCGTGGTGGCTGTCGGAGCATCTGGGGGCCGAGGTGGACCTGAAGCCCGACCTCGACCAGATCCCGGCGCTGGCGGCGGAGCGCGACCAGCACTGGGCGCGGGTGGGGGCCGCCGACTTCCTCACGCAGGGCGAGAAGCGGGCGGCGCTGGGGCTGCCGCCGCTGTCCGGCGACGCCGCTGCGGGCGGCTGAGATGGAGGGGTCGAGGTTCGGGAAGGAGCCGTTCGACTGGCACGACCAGCGCTTCGCCACGCAGGAGCGGATCATGGCGCTGCAGTTCGGGCAGGTGGACCGGCGGCTGGAGCGGATCGAGTCGCTGATCGAGGGGCTGGAGAAGCGGCTGTGGATGACCGTCTACGGCGTGGTGGCCGTGATCCTGACGCAGGCGGTCCAGTCGATCCTGCAATTTGGGCCGAAAGGGGGCTGAAGGCGCATGAGAATGGACGAGTTGGGGCTTGAGGTGAAGTTCGCGGGCGGCGCGCCGGTGCTGACCACGACCGACGCCGGGACCGTGATCGAGGGCTATGCGAGCCTGTTCGGGCTGGCGGACCAGGGCGGCGACAAGGTGATGCCGGGCGCCTATGCGGCGAGCCTGTCGAAGCTTGCCGGGCGCGGCGACAAGGTGCGGATGCTGTGGCAGCACGATCCGATGCGCCCGATCGGGGTCTGGGACGAGATCCGCGAGGATGCGCGCGGGCTGTGGGTCCGGGGGCGGCTGCTGTCCGAGGTCGCGCAGGCGCGCGAGGCCGCGGCGCTGGTCCAGGCGGGCGCGATCGACGGGCTGTCGATCGGCTATCGCACCGTCAGGGCCGAGCGCAGCCCGGAAGGGCACCGGCTGCTGACCGAGGTCGAGCTGTGGGAGGTGTCGCTGGTGACGTTCCCCATGCTGCCCGAGGCGAAGGTCGGGCGGAAGTCCGGGGACCGCGACGAGGCGGCCGCGGCGGAAGAAGCCGCCGACGGGGCGGCAGAGTTTTCGGCCGCCTTGCGCGACGCTGCCCGCGCGCTCAGGGGCGCGTGATCTGACCGACATCCGGCCCTGACCGCGACGCGGGGCGGGCCGCAAGGGGATCCGGCGAGGGGAGGACCTTCGCCGGCTGCGGGCGGCTGCGCCGGAGAGCGCGGGCCGCCGACACCGAGGAAGGAGAGGACCGGGATGACCGACGGAAACGCTGCGGAGGGGACGGTGCCCACGGGGACCGGCGCGCCCGCCGGGGTGAAGGGCGCGATGGCCGAGTTCGTGGGCGAACTGACCCGCTTTCGCGAGACGATCGAGACGAAACTGCAAGCACAGGAAAACCGCATGACCATGCTGGACCGCAAGACCGCCATCCGGGGCCGCGCGCCCCTGTCCTCGGCCGCCGAGACCGAGGCGCCGCACCAGAAGGCGTTCGCCGCCTATCTGCGCCAGGGCGACGATTCCGCGCTGCGCGGCCTTGTCCTGGAGGAAAAGGGCATCACCGTCGCCACCGACGGCGGCTTCCTCGCCGCGCCGCAGATCTCGGCCGACGTGCAGGACGCGCTGCGCAACGGCGGCTCGCTTCGCGCGCTCGCCACGGTGGTCCAGGTCGATTCGCCGTCCTACGAGGTGCTGGTCGACAAGGCCGACATGGGCAGCGGCTGGTCGGGCGAGGGCGCCGTGGTCGAGACCGACGCGCCGCGCGTGGACCGGGTGTCGATCCCGCTGCACGAGCTGTCGGCGATGCCGAAGGTCAGCCAGCGCCTGCTGGACGACGCGGCCTTCGACCTGGAAGGCTGGCTCGCTGCCCGCATCGCGGAACGCTTCGCGCGCGCCGAGGCCTCGGCTTTCCTGAACGGCGATGGCGTGGACAAGCCCAAGGGTCTGCTCACCTACCCGACCGTCCATTACAAGACCGCGACCGAGATGCAGATCGGGCGCGTCAACACCGGCAACGCGCTTACGCTCGGCTCCGACCCGGCGGGGCTGCTGATCGAGATGACATACGCGCTGGGCGCGCCCTATCGGGCCAACGCCGCGTTCGTCATGAACTCGCGCATCGCGATGGAGATCCGCAAGCTGCGCGACACGGAAGGCCGCTTCATCTGGGCGGATTCGCTCGCTGCCGGGCAGCCCGCGCGCCTGCTCGGCTATCCGGTCGTGATCTGCGAGGACATGCACGACTTCGGGTCCGCGAAGGTCGGCGTCGCCTTCGGTGACTTCGCCGCCGCCTATACGATCGCCGAGCGTCCCGAGCTGCGCGTCCTGCGCGACCCGTTCTCGGCCAAGCCGCACGTCCTGTTCTACGCGACCAAGCGCGTGGGCGGCGGCCTGACCGATCCGCGCGCGGTCAAGTTCCTCGTCTTCGGCTGATCCACGGCCGGAGCGGGGGGCGCGCATGGGTGCTTGCCGTGGCGGCACAGCACTGTCCGCACGCGCTGTGGCAGGCGCGCAGGCGCGCCCCCCGTCTTTGATGCCGCCGATCGGATGAAACGCAAGGAACGGGAGGTTTCAGGATGATGCTTGTCGAGGAAGCGGCGCCCGACGCGGGCGCGCTGCCCGTGGCCGCGCTGCGCGGTTACCTGCGGCTGGCGACGGGGTTCGAGATGGCGACCGACGCCGCCGAGGACGCCGCGCTGGCGGGGTTCCTGCGCGCCGCCATCGCCACGATCGAGGCCCGCACCGGCAAGGTGCTGCTGCGCCGCGCGTTCCGCCTGCGGCTGGAGGAATGGCGCGACCCCGCCCGCCAGCCGCTGCCGCTGGCGCCGGTCGCGTCGGTCGAGGCGGTGGAGGTCACGGACGCGGCCGGGCGGGTCACCGCGACCGGGCCGGATGCCTGGCGGCTGGTTCCCGACGCGCAGCGGCCGGCGCTGGTGCCTTCGGGCGGGTGGCTGCCCTCGATCCCGGTCAACGGGTTCGTCACGGTCCGCTTCACCGCGGGCTTCGGCGAGACCTGGGCCGGGGTGCCCGCGGACCTGGCGCAGGCCGCGATCATGCTGGCCGCCCGCTACCACGAGGATCGGGGCGATCCGCAGCAAAGCGCGGCGGTGCCGTTCGCGGTCGGCGCGCTGCTCGACCGCTGGCGGCAGGTCCGCACGCTGGCGGGTCGCGGGGGGCGGGCATGAGCGTGCCCTTGCTCCTGGAAGCCCCGCGGCGGGTCGGCGACGGGCTGGGCGGCTACGTCGTCCGCTGGGCGGTGCTGGGGCGGATCTTCGCCACCATGCAGGGCGGGTCCGGCCGTATCGGACAGGGCGAGGTCGGGCCCGAAAGCGTGGTCGGCTGGAAGATCACCGTGCGCGGCGCGCCCGAGGGCGATCCGCGCCGCCCCGCGCCGGGGCAGCGCTTCCGCATGGGCGCGCGGCTGTTCCCCATCGACGCCGTGGCCGAGGCGGACCCGTCGGGGCGCTGGCTGGTCTGCACCGCAAGAGAGGAGAGGCAGGCATGAGCTATCAAGCATCCGCCGCGCTGCAGGGCGCGGTCTACCAGGCGCTGCGGGAGGACGAGGCGCTGGGCGAGCTGGTCGGCGACGCGATCTACGACGCGATGCCGGTCAGCGCACCCAGTGGCGTCTACGTGGCGCTCGGCCCCGAGGACGTGAGCGACGCGGGCGACATGACCGCGCCCGCCGCCCGGCATGACTTCGTAATCTCGGTCCTGTCGGGGGCCGACGAGGGCGGCGGCGGCTTCGCGGGCGTGAAGGCCGCCGCGGCTGCCGTGACGGCGGCGCTGGAACAGGCGGCGCTGGAACTGGACCGGGGGCATGTCGCGGGGCTGTGGTTCCTGCGCGGGCGCGCCCGGCGCGCGGATGGCGGGGCCGGGCGGCGGGTGGACATGACGTTCCGCGCCGCCGTCGACCTTGCCGCGAAACATTTGTGAGGAGACGGGAAGATGGCGGTGCAGAACGGGCGTGACCTGCTCATCAAGATGGACATGGCCGGCGACGGCACGTTCCAGACTATCGCGGGGCTGCGCGCCACGCGGCTGGGCTTCAACGCGCAGAGCGTGGACGTCACGAGCCTTGAAAGCCAGGGCGGCTGGCGCGAGCTGCTGGCGGGCGCGGGGGTGCGGTCGGCCTCGATCTCCGGTTCCGGGGTGTTCCGGGACGAGGGGACGGACGGGCGCGCCCGGCAGGTGTTCTTTGACGGCGAGGTGCCGCGGTTCCAGGTCGTGATCCCGCATTTCGGCGTCGTCGAGGGGCGATTCCAGATCACGGGGCTGGAATATTCGGGCAGCTACAACGGCGAGGCCACCTACGAGATGACGATGGCCAGCGCAGGCGCGCTGACCTTCGTCGCGCTGTGAGGGCGCGGGAGGTGGCGAACCCCCATGCGGGCGAAGTCGCCGTCTGGATCGACGGGCGGCGGCACGCGGCCAAGCTGACGCTGGGGGCGCTTGCCGCGCTGGAGGCCGAAATGAAGGCCGACAGCCTGGTGGCGCTGATCGGGCGCTTCGAGGGGGGCGCTTTCTCGGCATCCGACGTGATCGCGGTGCTGGTCGCGGGGCTGCGCGCCGGAGGCTGGCAGGGCGAGGCGGAGGATCTGATGACCGCCGACCTGCGCGGCGGCCCGATGGAGGGCGCGCGCGCCGCGGCGGAGCTGCTGGCGCGGGCGTTCGCGGGGCCGGCGTGAGCGAGGCTGCCGGGCAGGGTGCTGGTCAGGCCTCCGCGCAGGGGCTCGACTGGCCGGGGCTGATGCGCGCGGGGATGGTGTGGCTGCGGCTCACCCCGTCCCAGTTCTGGGCGCTGACCCCGGCCGAACTGGCGCTGATGTTGGGGATCGAGCCGGGCGGGGGCGCGCAGGCGATGACGCGCGGGCGGCTCGCCGATCTTGCGGCGAAGTTCCCGGATTGAGGGCGCACACGACAACGGGCCGGCGGCGACGCCGGCCCTTCGATTTCAGGAGGGCGGGATGGCCGACAAGGATGGGTTCGACCGGCTGGGCGACGAGTTCGACCAGGCCGGCCGCATGACGGCGACCTTCGAGCGCGAGCTGAGCCGCCTGCAGGCGACGATGGGCGACACCGGGCGCGAGATCGGGTCGCTGACCACGGGCTTCGGGTCGGGGCTGCGGCGGGCGTTCGACGGCGTCGTGTTCGACGGGATGCGGCTGCAGGACGCGCTGAAGGGGATCGCGCGCAACATGGCCGACGCGGTGTTCGCCGTCGCCATGCGGCCCGTGCAGGGCGCGGTCGCGGGGGCGATGGCGCAGGCGGTGGGCGGCGCGATCGGTTCGGCGCAGCCCTTCGCGCAGGGCGGCGCGTTCTCGCAGGGGCGCGTCACGGCCTTCGCGCGTGGCGGGGTCGTGACCGATCCGACCTACTTTCCGATGCGGGGCGCCACCGGCCTCATGGGCGAGGCGGGGCCGGAGGCGATCATGCCGCTGCGGCGCGGCGCGGACGGGCGGCTTGGTGTCGCAGCACCCGGCGGGGGCGGGCGGGCGGTCAACGTCACCGTCAACGTGACCACGCCCGACGTCGCGGGCTTCCAGCGCAGCCACAGCCAGATCGCCGCGCAGATGAGCCGCGCGCTGGCGCGGGGGGAAAGGAACAGCTGATGGCGTTTCACGAGACCAGATTTCCCGCCAACCTGTCCTTCGGATCGGTGGGCGGCCCCGAGCGGCGGACCGAGATCGTCGCGCTGACGAACGGGTATGAGGAACGGAACTCTCCGTGGGCGCATTCGCGCCGGCGCTATGACGCGGGGCTGGGGCTGCGGAGCCTAGACGACGTGGCGGCGCTGATCGCGTTCTACGAGGCGCGCGCGGGCCAGCTGCACGGGTTCCGCTGGAAGGACTGGGCCGACTTCAAGAGCTGCGCCCCGAGCGCGGCGCCGGCGCTGGATGACCAGCCGATCGGCGCGGGCGACGGGGTGACGCGCAGCTTTGCGCTGCGCAAGCTCTACCGATCCGGTCCCGCCGACTACTGGCGACCGATCGCGAAGCCGGTGGTGGGGACGGTGCTGGTGGGGATCGGCGGGGACGCGCAGGTGGAGGGGGTGCATTACGCCGTGAACCTTGCGACCGGGGTCGTGACGTTTGCGGATGCCCCCGGCCCGGGCGCGCCGATCACCGCCGGGTTCGAGTTCGACGTGCCGGTGCGGTTCGACACGGACCGGATTGCGGTGTCAGTCGCCTCGTTCCAAGCGGGCGACCTGCCGCAGGTGCCGGTGATCGAGGTGCGGCTGTGAGCGGCGCCGTCGAAGGGGGCGCCACGACGACGCTCGCGCGCGCATGGGCCGTCACGCGGGCCGACGGGGTGGTGCTGGGTTTCACCGACCACGACGCCGTGCTGCGGTTCGAGGGGATCGCGTTCCGCCCCGATGGCGGGCTGACGGCGCGGGCGGTCGTGCAGGGCCTCGGCCTGTCGGTGGACAACACCGAGGCGCAGGGGATCCTGTCGGACGACGCGATCACGGAGACGGACCTCCGCGCGGGCCGGTGGGACGCGGCCGACGTGCGGCTGTGGGAGGTGGACTGGCAGGACACCGCCAACCGGCGCCTGCTGTTCCGCGGCGCGCTGGGCGAGGTCACGCGCGCCGACGGCGCGTTCCGGGCCGAGCTGCGCGGGCTGTCCGAGGCGCTGAACGTGCCCCTCGGCCGGGTCTATCACCCGCGATGCGCGGCAAGGCTGGGCGACGGGCGCTGCAAGGCGGACCTGGCCCGTCCCGGCTACCGGGTCGAGACGGTGGTGGCGTCGGTCAGGGACGGCGTGCGCTTCACGCTGCCGGACGTGCAGGGCTACGACCAGGGCTGGTTCGAGGGCGGGACGCTGACGGTGCTGGACGGCGCGGCGCACGGGCTGGAAGGCGCGATCAAGCAGGACCGGCAGGAGGGGCCGATGCGGCTGATCGAGCTGTGGGCCGCGACGGGTCTGGTGCCCGCGCCGGGCGCCCGGGTGCGACTGACCGCCGGGTGCGACAAGCGGCCCGCGACCTGCCGGCTGAAGTTCCAGAACTTCCTGAACTTCCGGGGCTTCCCGCATCTGCCGCCCGAGGACTGGCTGATCTCGCCGCAGAACGGCGGTGCGCGGTGAGCGCGCGGGTCGTGGCTGCGGCCCGGGGCTGGATCGGGACGCCCTACGTCCACCAGGCGTCGGTGCGGGGGGCGGGGGCGGACTGTCTCGGCCTGGTCCGCGGGGTCTGGCGCGAGATCCTCGGGGAGGAGCCGGAGGTGCCGCCGCCCTACACCGCCGACTGGGGCGAGACGGGGCGGGAGGAGCTGCTGATGGCGGCGGGCCTGCGGCACATGGCGCAGGTGACGGGCGGGTGGGCGGAGGGGCAGGTGCTGCTGTTCCGCATGCGCGAGGGCGCTGTGGCCAAGCACCTGGGGATCCTGTCGCAGGCCGGCGAGGATGCGCGGTTCGTCCATGCCTACGACCGCCACGGCGTCGTCGAGAGCCCGCTTTCCGCGCCGTGGCGGGCGCGGGTGGCGGCGCGGTTCGCGATTCCGGGCGCGTGAGAACCGGGTCGCCCATGGGGGCGGCCGATGCAGTTTGACCTGAAGGGGGAAGGCGATGGCGACCATTCTGCTGGCGGCGGCGGGCGCCTCGATCGGGGCGGGGTTCGGGGGCACCGTCCTCGGCCTGTCGGGCGCCGTGATCGGCCGCGCCGTGGGCGCGACGCTGGGCCGCGTCATCGACGAGCGCCTGCTGGGCGCGGGCACCCGTCCCGTGGAGACCGGGCGGATCGACCGGCTGCGCCTGCAGACCGCGGGCGAGGGCACCGCGATCGCCCGGGTCTGGGGGCAGATGCGCGTGCCCGGCCACGTGATCTGGGCCGCGCCGGTGACGGAGGTGACGCGCAGCTCGGGCGGCGGCAAGGGCTCAGGACCGCGGGTGAACGAGGTGAGCTATCGCCTCAGCCTGGCGGTGGCGCTGTGCGAGGGGCCGATCCTCGGCGTGGGGCGGGTCTGGGCTGACGGCGAGGAGGTCGCGGCGGACGAGCTGAACATGCGCGTCTATCGCGGCGGCGAGGCGCAGCTGCCCGATCCCTTCATCGTCGCGCACGAAGGCGAGGACGCACCCGCCTATCGCGGCGTCGCCTATGTCGTGCTGGAGGAACTCGGCCTTGAACGCTGGGGCAACCGGGTCCCGCAGCTGAGCTTCGAGGTGACGCGGGCCGCCGAAGCGGAAAGCGGGCTTTCCCGCGACGTGCAGGCCGTGGCGATGATCCCGGGCACGGGCGAATATTCGCTGGCGACATCCCAGGTGAGCCACGACCTGGGCCTGGGCGAGACGAAGATCGTCAACCGCAACACCGCCGCGGGCGGCACCGACCTGCAGGTGTCGCTGGGGGCGCTGGGGCGCGAGCTGCCCAAGGTGGGCTCGGTCTCGCTGGTGGTGTCGTGGTTCGGGGACGACCTGCGCGCGGGGCATTGCACCGTGCGCCCGAAGGTCGAGCAGAAGGAGAGCGACGGGGCCGAGATGCCGTGGAGCGCGGGCGGGATCGACCGCGCGCGCGCAGGCGGGGTCGCGCGCGTGAACGGGCGGCCGATCTATGGCGGGACGCCGTCCGACGGCTCGGTCGTCGAGGCGCTGCGCGCGATCGCGGCAAGCGGGCGGAAGGCGGTGTTCTACCCGTTCATCCTGATGGAGCAGCTCAAGGGCAACGGCCGCCCCGACCCGCTGACCGGCAAGGGCGAGCAGGCGGTCATGCCATGGCGCGGCCGCATCACCTGCGAGGCGGGAAACGTCCTCACCGCGCGCGCCGAGGCCGAGGTCGCGGCGTTCTTCGGGACCGCGGCCCGGGGTGACTTCGCGATCCGCGACGGCAAGGTGGTCTATTCGGGGCCGGACGCGTGGTCCTATCGCCGCTTCATCCTGCACTACGCGCATCTGTGCGCGCTGGCGGGAGGGATCGACGCGTTCCTGATCGGGTCCGAGATGATCGGCCTGACGCAGATCCGCGGTGCGGGCGGCAGCTACCCGGCCGTCGCCGCGCTGAGGGCGCTGGCGGCCGACGTGCGCGCCATCCTGGGACCCGGCGTGAAGCTGGGCTACGCCGCCGACTGGAGCGAGTATTTCGGCCACCATCCGGGCAACGGCGAGGTGCGGTTCCACCTCGATCCGCTCTGGGCCGATCCGAACATCGACTTCGTGGGGATCGACAACTACCTGCCCCTTTCGGACTGGCGCGACGGCGAATCGCACCTCGACGCCCGGTTCGGGCGGATCGACGATCCCGCCTATCTGCGCGGCAACGTCTGCGGGGGCGAGTATTTCGACTGGTACTACGAAAGCGACCTGCACCGCGAGCACCAGCGCCGCACGCCGATCACGGACGGGCTGGGGGAGCCGTGGATCTGGCGCTGCAAGGACATCCGCGGCTGGTGGGGGAACCCGCATCACGAGCGGATCGGCGGCGTGCGGCAGGCGAAGCCGACCGCCTGGGTGCCGGGGTCGAAGCCGGTGTGGTTCACGGAATACGGCTGCGCGGCCCTGGACAAGGGCACGAACCAGCCCAACAAGTTCCTGGATGCGATGAGCTCGGAATCCATGCTGCCGTATTACTCGGACGGGCGGCGGGACGACGGGTTGCAGGCGGCCTATGTGCGGGCGGTCAACGACTACTGGTCGGATCCGGCGAACAACCCGGCGATGGCGGGCGGCGGCCGGATGGTGGACATGGCGCGCGCGCATGTCTGGGCCTGGGATGCGCGGCCCTATCCCGCCTATCCCGCGCGGGGCGACCTGTGGTCGGACGGGCCCGCGTGGGAGCGGGGCCACTGGCTCAACGGCCGGGCGGGCGCGATGCCGCTGGCGGCGCTGGTCGCCGCGATCTGCCGCGAGGCGGGGGTGCGGGCGTTCGACACCTCGGCGCTGTCGGGGATCGTGCGCGGCTACGCGCTTCAGGGCGGGCAGACGGGTCGGGCGGCGTTGCAGCCGCTGATGCTGGCCTACGGGTTCGACGCGGCCGAACGCGACGGCGTGCTGCGGTTTGCCATGCGGGGCGCGCGCGTGACCGCGACGATCGGCAGCGGCGACCTGGCCGAAGCCGACGGGCTCGGCGGGGTGGAGATCACACGCGCCCCTGCGCCTGAACTGGTGGGCCGGGTGCGGCTGAGCCATGTCGCGGCGGGCGGCGACCATGCCGCCGCGACGGCCGAGGCGACGCTGCCAGGGCAGCACCAGGCCACCGTGTCGGACAGCGAGGTGCCGCTGGTGCTGACGCGCGGCGAGGGGCTGGACGTGGCCGAGCGCTGGCTGGCCGAATCCGGCGTGGCGCGGGACCGGCTACGGCTGGCCTTGCCGCCGTCGAGGGCGCAGCTTGGCCCCGGCGACGTGATCGCGCTGGGCGACGGGCCGGGGATCGGGCAGCGCTGGCGGATCGACCGGGTCGAGCGCGCGGGCGCGCTGGTCATCGACGCGGTGCGGGTGGAGCCCGGGGTCTATCGCCCCGCCGTCCGCCCGCCCGAGGCCGAGACTGCGCGCCGGTTCCACCCGCCGGTGCCGGTCTGGCCCATGTTCCTCGACCTGCCGCTGCTGCGCGGGGACGAGGTGGCGCACGCGCCGTGGCTTGCCGCGACCGCGACGCCTTGGCCGGGGGCGGTTTCGGCCTGGGTCTCGACCGAGGAAGGCGGCGGCTACGCGCCGAACGTCAACCTTTCCGTGCCCGCGATCATGGGCGTGACGCTGTCGCCCCTGGCGGGGGCGCGGGCGGGCGAGTGGGATCGCGGCCCGGCGCTGCGGATCAGGCTGAAGGGCGGGGCGCTGAAGTCGATCCCGGATGCAACGCTCATGGCCGGGGGAAACCTGCTGGCGATCGGGAACGGGACGCCCGACGGATGGGAGCTGCTGCAGTTCGCGAACGCGGCGCCGATCTCGCCCGGCGTGTGGGAAATCTCGCGCCGCCTTCGCGGCCAGGCCGGGACGGACGCGGTGATGCCGGAGGTGTGGCCGGCGGGCAGCGTGGTCGTGGTGGTGGACGAGGCGCTGCGGCAGGTGGTGCTGCCGCCCACCGCGCGCGGGCAGATGCGGCACTGGCGGATCGGCCCGGCCACGCGCCCGCCCGAGGACCCGAGCTATCGCCACATCGGCCACGCCTTCGCGGGCGCGGGGCTCAGGCCGCTGTCGCCCTGCCACCTGCGGGTGGCGGGCACGCGGCTGTCGTGGATCCGGCGCACCCGGATCGGCGGCGATGGCTGGGACGGGGTGGACGTGCCGCTGGGCGAGGCGGCGGAACGCTACCTCGTCCGGCTCATGCGGAACGGGTCGGTGCTGTGGCAGGAGGTCGTGGGAACGCCCGCCTGCACGGTACCGGCCGCGGCCTGGGCGGCTGCGCTTCAGGGCGGAAGCTTCGCGGCGGAGGTCGCGCAGCTGTCGGACGAGTACGGGCCCGGCCCGTTTGCAAGGAGGACGATCAATGCCTGACCAGAACACCGCCCGGCTGGGGCTGCCGCTGCTGCAGCCCGCGCAGGCGCAGAAGCATGTCACCGTCAACGACGCGCTCGTCCGGCTGGACGGGCTCGTGAACCTCGCGCTGGAGAGCGTGTCGCGCACGACCCCCCCGGCCGCGGGGTTCGAGGGGCTGAGCTGGGGCGTTCCCGCCAATGCCGTCAACGAGTGGGCCGACCGCGCCGGCATGGTCGCGACCGGGGCCAACGGCGGCTGGGTGTTCACGGTGCCCCGGATGGGCCAGCAGGCGTTCGTGCGCGACCGCGGTGTCAACGCCGTCCACGACGGTGCGGCGTGGGTGCTTGGGGCGTTGTCGCTGGGGCTTGCGGGCAGCGCCCTGATCGCGGGGATGGCCGAGGGCGAGGTCGTGACCGCAAGCGGCGCGACGGTGGAGAGCACGCTCTACATCCCGGCGCGGGCCATGGTGATCGGCTGCACCGCGCGCGTGGTCGAGCCGATCACGGGGACGCTGCAATCCTGGAGCTTGGGGACCGACGGTGCGCTGGACCGCTTCGGGAAGGACCTGGGCAAGGCACAGGGCAGCTGGGCGCGCGGGATCCTGTCGCAGCCGATGACCTACTGGAGCGCGGCGCCCCTGAAGCTCACGGCGGCGGGCGGGGTGTTTTCCGGCGGGCGCGTGCGGCTTGCGGCGCACTGGCTGGACCTGAAGCTGCCCAACTGAGAATGGCCGGGTGCGGGTCTTTCGATCCGCGCCCGGAAACCTTAAGTAGGGGACCTGCGCAGGTGAGAGGTTCCCCATGGACGGATCGGTTGTCGAGGTCGTGACGCTGGACGACGACCGCGCGTCGAAGGACACGGCCCTGACCCGCGAGGCGCTGTGGTCCCGGATCCGGGCCGAGGCGGCGGGCGTGGTCCAGAACGAGCCGCTGCTTGGGTCGCTGATCCACGCAGGCCTGCTGCACCACGAGACGTTCCAGGCCGCGCTCGCCTATCGCTTCTCGCTCAAGCTCGCGTCCAACGAGATGAGCGAGCAGATCCTGCGCGAGATTGCGGACCACGCCCATGCGCGCGAGCCGGCGCTCGCGGCGGCAGGGCAGGCGGACCTGGTGGCGGTGTTCCAGCGCGACCCGGCGTGTCACCGGCTGATGCAGCCGATGCTGTTCTTCAAGGGGTTTCAGGCGCTTCAGGCCTACCGGATCGCGCACTGGCTGTGGGACAACGGCCGGCGTGACATGGCGTATTTCGTGCAGATGCGCTGCTCGGAGGTGTTCGGCGTGGACATCCATCCGGGCGCCCGGATCGGGACCGGGGTGATGATCGACCACGCCCATTCGATCGTGATCGGGGAGACCGCGGTGGTCGGCAACGACGTGTCGATGCTGCATTCCGTGACGCTGGGCGGCACCGGCAAGGAAGACGGCGACCGCCATCCCAAGATCGAGGACGGGGTGATGATCGGCGCGGGCGCGAAGGTCCTGGGCAACATCCGGGTGGGCCACCACAGCCGCATCGCAGCTGGGTCGGTCGTCCTGTCGGACGTGCCGTGCTGCAAGACCGTCGCGGGGGTGCCCGCGCGGGTCGTGGGCGACGCGGGCTGCGACATGCCGTCGACGTCGATGGACCAGCTGCTGAAGGACTGAGACTGACGGACTAGGCCGCCGGCATTGCGGCCCAGCGTTCGGCGTCGCGCCCGGCGAGGTCGGAGAGGTGGGCGAGGCCCGCATCCTCGGCCATCCGGTCCAGCTCGCGTGCGATGCGCGGCGCGAGCGACAGGCCCTGGTAGATCAGCGCCGAATAGATCTGCACGGCGGTCGCGCCTGCGGCGATCTTGTCCCACGCCTGCTGCGGGCTGCCGATGCCGCCGACGCCGATGATCGGCAGGCGGCCCCTGGTCAGCAGGTGGAGTCTGGCCAGCACCCGGGTCGAGCGGTCGAACAGCGGCGCGCCGGACAGGCCGCCGGTTTCCGTCGCGTGCGCGTCGGTCAGCCCGGCCCGCGACAGGGTGGTGTTGGTGGCGATCAGGCCATCGACGCCGCTGTCGAGCACGACGGCCGCCAGTTCCGTGAGCGCGGTGTCGTCCATGTCGGGGGCGATCTTGACGAACACGGGCGGCCGCGCGCCCGCACCTTCCCGCGCGGCGATCACGCCCGAGAGGAGCGCGGCGAGCGCCTGCGCGCCCTGCAGGTCGCGCAGCTTCTCGGTGTTGGGGGAGCTGACGTTGACGGTCAGGAAATCGGCGAACGGCGCGCAGGCGCGCGTCACCTCGGCGAAGTCGGCGGCGCGGTCGGCGCTGTCCTTGTTGGCGCCGATGTTGAGGCCCACGGGCACGTCGCCGCGCCTGCGGGCGGAAAGCCGGTCCCGGATCGCGCCGGCGCCTTCGTTGTTGAAGCCGAAGCGGTTGATGATGGCGCGGTCGGCGGACAGCCGGAACAGGCGCGGCTGCGGGTTGCCGGGCTGGGGGCGCGGGGTGGCGGCGCCCACCTCGACGAAGCCGAAGCCGGCGCGGGTCAGCGCGTCCACCGCGCGCGCGTTCTTGTCATAGCCCGCGGCGAGGCCCACGGGGTTGGGCAGGTCCAGCCCCGCGAGGGTCGTGCGAAGGCGCGGCGAGGTGACTGGCGCGCCGGGCAGCGGCACCAGCCCGCGTGCGAGGAGCGTCAGCGACAGGTCGTGCGCGCGCTCGGGCGGCAGGCGGTGGAGGGCAGCGACCCCCAGGCGTTCGACCGGGTTCATGCGAGCGGTCCGGTGTCGTGGGTGCCGTCGGCGTCAAGCGCCACGGGTCGGTCGAAGCGTACGTCGGACAGCCGCAGCACGCGGTAGAGATGGGGAAAGAGCGCGCCCCCGCGGGACGGCTCCCACCGGAGGGCGTCGCCCAACGCATCGGCATCGCACGCGATGAGGTGCAGGCCGGCTTCGCCCGCAAAGTGGCGGCGCAGCGTTTCGGGCAGTTGCGGCGCGGTGGAGAAGTGGACGAAGCCGTCGGCCACGTCCACCGGCGCGCCGGCGCTTTCGCCGTGCGCGCGCAGCTGGGCCCATTCCCCGGCCCGCAGGATCTTGTAGATCATCATGGCGCGGTTGTGCGGCGCATCGCCGGGGTGGTCAAGCGCGCGGCGGTCCCGACTGTCACAATGGGGATGCGGCGGCTATGGTAGGGGGTGTCCTTCCAGGCCAGTCCGACAGGAGCCATCATGTCCCGCACCATGTCCCCGATCGTCCGCATGTCCCTTCGCACGATGTCGTGCAGCGCCGCCGCGCTTGCGCTGTCGGCGGGGCTCGCCCATGCCGAGTTCAGGCTGCACGTCCTTCACACCAACGATTTCCACAGCCGCGTCGAGCCGGTCAACAAGTACGACAGCACCTGCGACGCGGAGACCCAGGCGAAGAACGAGTGCTTCGGCGGCTCGGCCCGGCTCGCGACCGCGATCGCCCGGGTCCGCGCGGAGGCGGAGGCGAAGGGCGAGCCGGTGATCCTGCTGGATGCGGGCGACCAGTATCAGGGATCGCTGTTCTATTCGACCTACAAGGGCAAGGATACGGTCGAGCTGATGGGCCGCCTCGGCTACGATGCGATGACGGTCGGCAACCACGAATTCGACGACGGCCCCGAGGGGCTGGCCGTGTTGCTGGACGGGGTCGACTTCCCGGTCGTGTCGACCAACATCGACGTGTCGCAGTCGAACGTGCTGAAGGGCAAGCTGCCGAAGACCGCGGTGCTGGACGCGGGCGGCGAGAAGATCGGGATCGTCGGCCTCACCACGACCGAGACGACGCAGATCGCCTCGCCCGGCCCTTCGGTCGTCTTCCAGGACGAGGCAGAAAGCCTGGCCGCCGCCGCGGCCGACCTGGCCGCGCAGGGGGTGAACAAGATCATCGCCCTGACGCACGTGGGTTATGACCGCGACCAGGAAATGGCCAGGGTCGCGGGTGTCGACGCGGTCGTCGGCGGGCACACGCATACCTATCTGAAGACCGGGGACGAGGATGCGGCGGGCGACTATCCGACGATGGTCGCGGGCGAGGGCGGGGCGCAGGTGCCGGTCGTGCAGGCGGGGACCGCCGGGCGCTATCTCGGCCATCTCGTGCTGACCTTCGACGACGCCGGCAACGTCACCGCAGCCGAGGGCGAGCCGATCCTGCTGGATGCGAGCATCCCCGAGGACGAGGGCGTGAAGGCGCGCGTGGCGGAGCTCGCGAAGCCGCTCGAGGAGCTGCGCCAGCGGCAGGTCGCGCAGCTTGCCGTGCCCATCGGCGCCGACCGCGACCAGTGCCGCGCGCGCGAGTGCGAGATGGGCAGCGTCGTCGCCGACGCCATGCTGGAACGGGTTCGCAACCAGGGCGTCACCATCGCGATCCAGAACGGCGGCGGGCTGCGCGCCGCGATCGATGCGGGTCCGGTGACCATGGGCGAGGTGATCAGCGTCCTGCCGTTCCAGAACACGCTCGCCACCTTCCGACTGCCCGGTGCGGACGTGGTCGCCGCGCTGGAAAACGGCGCGAGCCAGTACGAGGAAGGCGCGGGGCGCTTTGCCCAGGTCGCGGGGCTGAAGTACACCGTCGATCCGGCCGCCGCGGAGGGCAGCCGGATTTCCGACGTGATGGTGCGTGACGGCGACGGATGGGTGCCGATCGACCCCGCCGCGACCTACGGCGTCGTGTCGAACAACTACATGCGCAACGGTGGAGACGGCTACACCGCCTTCGCGACGAAGGCGACCGACGTCTACGACTTCGGTCCCGATCTCGCCGACGTGCTGGCCGAGTATCTCGCCGCCAAGGGCCCGGAGTTCGCGCCCGCGCTGGACGGGCGCATCACGGTGCGCTGACCGCCGGACAGGTCGCTGGTCGGGGGCTCAGCCCTCGATCAGCGCGACGTTCTTGCGGGCGTGATGGCGGCCGAGCTTGCGGCCGGTGCGCCCGCTCACGACGGGGCGGGCGGGCGGATCGCGCGGGACGCCGGTTTCGGCGAGTTCGGGGAACAGGCGCATGATCTCGCGCCGGGCGCCGCTGTCCAGCGACTTCATCGCCTCCGGCCCGGCATAGAGCGATTCCGTCCAGGCGCCGTTCGACTGGACCAGCTCGTGCCCATCGAACAGCATGTGCCAATAGGTGACGCTCGATCCGTCGCGCACCACCTTGATCCCCTCGATGTCGGTCAGGTGCTTGGCTGCGACCAGCACCTGCCATTCGCCGCTGAGCTTGCGGGTCAGGTCGGACTGGACCAGCACCCGGTGCTGCGGCGACACGGTCAGGTCGGTTTCCGGCAGCCCCTTCCCCAGCGCGCCGGCCCGGATGCGGATCGGGCGAAGCGCGGGGTTCAGGTCGAGCGCCGCCGCGTCCAGCGTCTTCGACCCGATCCAGCGGATCCGGCGCATCCCGTTGTCGCGGGTGCAGACGAGGTCGTCGCGCTCCAGCGTCTCGATCCGGCGATCGCCGCTGTCGCAGGCGATCAGCGTGCCGGTGGTGAAGCAGGGCACGTTGTCCTCGCCCAGGACGGCGGGGCTGTGGCTGTAGGGCCGAAAGGCTTCGCCGCCCATGACCCAGCCGTCCTTTCGCCAGGTGTATTCCGCGTTCGGGTCGAACACCGGCAAGGTGGTGTTGCCCTCGGCGTCGGTTTGCGGCACGGCAAAGACGAACACCGAGCTGAGATCGCCCAGCTGCACCGATGTCGGGTAGATGCCGTCGAACGTGATCCGGCAGGGCACCGTCAGCATGAACATGTTGCCCGTCTTCTGTCCCTCGGGACCCAGCTGTTCGAAGATGCCGCCGTCGAACAGGCTGATCCGCAGACCTGCCGGGTAAAGCGTACCGCCCAGCATCGTGTCCTGCGCGAGCGACTGCGTCGGATCGTCGGCGTAGGATTCGGGAAGCACCAGATGGTGGTCCAGTGTCTCGAAGTAGTCGTCCTCGTCCGCGATCGCGGTCTTGGTCACCGTCGCGTCGCTGGCCAGGAAACTGCTGCGGTAGAACGGCGTGAGCGACGGCGCGCCTATATCGCGGCCGACGGGCCCCGGCTCGGGGAAGGTCAGGGTGGTGATGTACTGTATGCCGCCGGCCATTGTGCCTGTCCCCTGCTCTGGCCATTCCGGCCGCTTTCCGCGGGAAACTGGGGCGGTCTGGTTAACAAGTCGTTAACGCGTCGAAGTGCGGCCAGATTTTTCCCGGCCTTGTGGCTGGGTTTCCGCGCTCCGGCCGCTGGCGAGCCGGGCCACGGCGGCGGCCACGGCCCGGTCGCGGTCCGTTTCCGGCCCGTTCGCACCCGGGCGATAGCGCAGGCGGAACGCGGCCAGCCGCGTCGCCGCATCGACCTGCGGGTAACCGATCCGGTCGAGACTGTCCCCAAGCGGCGGCGGCTCGGGCGCGTCGTCCGCTTCCACGGGCCACAGCGCCAGGCCGGCGCGGGCGAGCCGGCGCCAGTCGAAGCGCGGGCCGGGGTCGATCTTGCGGCCCGGCGCCATGTCGGAATGGCCGATCACCCCCTCGGGCCCGATGTTCCAGCGATCCATGATCCCCGGCAGCAGCCGCTCCAGCCCCGCCATCTGCGCGGCGGGAAACGGGCGGTCGCCGGGGTTCACGATCTCGATGCCGATGGAGTGGGAGTTCACGTCGCCCCGCCCGCGCCACGATCCGGCACCCGCGTGCCACGCGCGCCGATCCTCGGCCACCAGCGCCTCGGCGGTGCCGTCCTCCAGCAGAAGCCAGTGCGCCGAGACCTCGGCCGCCGGGTCGCACAGCCGCGCGCGGGCAGAGGCGGCGTCCGCCATGCCGGTATAATGCAGGACGATCAGGTCAGGCCGCTGTGTTCCCCGACGCTCTCCGTGGTTCGGGGAAGGCCACGTCAATTTGCGGCGGAGCGGTAGCGCGCCGGATCCCAGCCGCAGACGAAGCCGTCACCGTCGGGGTCGAGCCCCAGCGGATCGACTGCCGGGCCGCCCTGGGCGAGGAACGCGGCCTGCGCGGCGGCAGGGTCGGGGTATGCGGCGCAGGACTGCGGGCTGGCATCTACGGCGCCGTAGCCCACCGGGCGGGCGTAGACGCGGGTGCCGGGGGTCTGCGTGTTGGCGCGGGCATAGGCGTCCAGCGTGGGCGCGGACCGGACCACGGCGACGGGTGCCGCGGCCACCGGGGCCACCGCGACCGTGCCCGGACCCCTCATCACCGGCGTGACTGCCACGGGCGTCACCACCACGGCCTTGCCCGCCACGGCCTTCCCGTTCGCGACCGGCGCCGTCGCCAGGACCGGCTCGGTTGGGTAGGGGTCGATCGCGGGCGCGCCCGCCGGGCGGCGGACCTTCGCGAGCGTCGCCTCGGGCACCGGGCGCAGCGAGTGGCCCGCGATCTGCTCGGGCGTGGGCGCCTTCACCGGCAGCGTGACGGGGACGATCCGCGGCGGTTCCCCGCGCCGTCCCATCAGCGCGCTTTCCCGCGTCCGCAGATAGTCGCCATAGGGGGTCGCGTTGGCGCGGTAGTTCGGGTTCCAGCCGCTGTTCTCGCCGCAGGCGGCCAGCACGAGGACGGGGACCAGGGCCGGGATCAGGATCGTTCGACGCATCACTCTCTCCTCGCGCTCGGGGCGCAGCTCGGGGTTCAGCCTACCACCAGCGTTTCGGTTTCGCAGAGAACCCGGCCGCCTTTTCCAGCACCGCGCCGTGGTTCAGAAGGTTGCCCTCGTCCCACGGGCGGCCGATCAGCTGCAGGCCCAGCGGCAGGCCCTGGCTGTTCAGCCCGACCGGCACCGACAGGCCCGGCAGCCCGGCGAGGTTCACCGTCACGGTGAACACGTCGTTGAGATACATCTCGACCGGGTCCGCGTCCTGCATCGAGCCCAGCGGGAACGCGGCCGAGGGCGTCGTGGGCGTCAGGATCGTGTCGATGCCGCCCGCGAACGCCTCGTCGAAGTCGCGCTTGATCAGCGCGCGGACCTTGCGCGCGAGGTTGTAGTAGGCGTCATAGAAGCCCGCCGACAGCACGTAGGTGCCGATCATCACGCGGCGCTGCACCTCGGGGCCGAAGCCCTCGGCGCGGGTGCGTTCGTACATCTCGGTCACGCCGTCGCCCGCGTGCAGCGCGGCGCGGCGGCCGTAGCGCACCCCGTCGTAGCGGGCGAGGTTCGAGGACGCCTCGGCCGGGGCGATCACGTAATAGGCGGGCAGCGCGTATTTCGTGTGCGGCAAGCTGATGTCGACGATCTCGGCGCCCGCGTCGCGCAGCATCTCGGCGCCCTGCTTCCACAGCGCGTCGATTTCGGGCGACATGCCGTCCATCCGGTATTCGCGCGGGATGCCGATGCGCCTGCCCCGGATGTCGCCGGTCAGCGCCGCCTCGTAGTCGGGCACCGGCCGGTCGGCCGAGGTCGAATCCTTCGGATCGACGGACGCCATCGCGCCCAGCATGATCGCCGCGTCGCGGACCGTCCGCGTCATCGGCCCGGCCTGGTCGAGCGAGGATGCGAACGCGATCGTCCCCCAGCGCGACACCCGGCCGTAGGTCGGCTTCAGCCCGACGATGCCGGTGAAGGCGGCGGGCTGGCGGATCGAGCCGCCGGTGTCGGTGCCGGTCGCGGCAAGGCACAGGTCGGCGGCCACGGCGGCGGCAGACCCGCCCGACGATCCGCCGGGCGTGAGCGGCGCGTCGCCGGACTTCCACGGGTTCACGGCGTTCCCGTAGACGCTGGTCTCGTTCGACGAGCCCATCGCGAACTCGTCCATGTTAAGCTTGCCCAGCATCACCGCGCCGGCGTCGAACAGGTTCTGCGTCACGGTGGATTCGTATTCGGGCAGGAACCCTTCGAGGATCCGCGACGCCGCCTGCGAGGCCACGCCCCGCGTGCAGAACAGGTCCTTGATCCCGACCGGGATCCCGCACATGGACGGCGCGTCGCCCGCGCGCAGGCGCTGGTCCGCGGCCTCGGCCTGCGCCAGCGCGATGTCGGGGGTGTGGTGGACGAAGGCGTTCAGCGGCGACCCCGCGTCGATCGCCGACAGGCAGGCGTGGGTCAGGTCGGTCGCGGTCACGTCGCCCGCGCGCAGGCGGTCGCGCGCCTCGGCGATGGTCAGCTGCTGCAGGCTCATTCCACCACCTTCGGCACGGCAAAGAACCCCTCGCGCGCGTCCGGGGCGTTGCGCAGGATGCGGATCTGCATGTCGCCGTCGGTGACGACATCCTCGCGCCGCTTCAGGCGCATCGGCTCGACGCCCGTCATCGGCTCGACGCCCGTCACGTCGACCTCGTTCAGCTGCTCCATGAAATGCAGGATGCCGTTCAGCTCGGCGGCAAGCGCCGGCAGCGCCTCGTCCTGAACCGCGATCCGCGCCAGATGCGCGACCTTGCGGGCCTCGGAGGGGTCAATCGACATTCGGTTTTCCTTTCGCTTGGCCCGCGTTTACCGTCCGGTGCGACACCCTGCAAGCCGCTGGCCCGACTGGAAGCGGCGCGGCCCGGACCCGGAAGGAGCGAACGATGAAACTTGTCTGGCTCGGCCACGGAAGCTGGCGCATCGAGATCGAGCGCGCGGTGATCCTGATCGACCCGTGGCTGGACGGGAACCCGTCGATGCCCGAGGACCGCCACGACGAGGCCGTTGCGGGCGCGACCCACATCCTCGTCACCCACGGCCATTTCGACCACACCGGGGACGTGCCGCGGCTTTCGAAGAAGCTGGGCGTACCGGTGTTCGGGATCTTCGACCTGATGACGTGGTGGACGAACAGCGAAGGGATCGAAGCCACCGGCTTCAACCGGGGCGGGACGGTCGACCTGAACGGCGCGAAGGTGACGATGGTCGCCGCCAGCCACTCCTCCTCGTCCGAGGGGCGGCACGGCCAGCCGGTCTATACGGGCGCCGAGGCGGGCTACATGATCGCGGGCGAGGGGCACGTCATTTATTTCAGCGGCGACACCGACATCATGGCCGACATGGACTGGATGGGCGACCTGCACCGGCCCGACATCGGGATCCTGAGCGCGGGCGGCCACTTCACCATGGACATGGCCCGCGCGGCCTACGCGGCAAAACGCTATTTCGACTTCAGGACCGTGATCCCGAGCCATTACCGCAGCTTCCCGATGCTCGCGGCCGACGCGGGGCCCCTGCGCGACGGCCTCCCGGGTGTTGAGGTGATCGAGCCCGAGCTGCTGCGAGCGATCGAGATCGGGCCCCGGGCATGACCGGGGCGAGGCTGCTGCCGGGCGGTCCCGACCCCGACCTGGCCGAGGTCGACGCCGCCTGCCACTGCGGCGCGGTGCGGCTGCGGCTGCGGCTGTCGGACGGGCTGCGCACGGCGCGGCGCTGCGACTGTTCCTTCTGCCGGATGCGCGGCGCGGTCGCGGTCAGCGCGCCCCTGGACGGGATCACGATCGTCGCGGGTGCGGAGCAGCTGGCCGAATACCGCTTCAACACCCGGACGGCGGTGCATCACTTCTGCAGGGTCTGCGGCATCTACACCCACCACCAGCGCCGCTCGAACCCGGACGAATACGGCGTCAACGTGGCGATCCTGAAGGACGTGAGCCCGTTCGACTTTGCCGAGATCCCGGTCGGGAACGGCCGCTGCCACCCGTCGGACGGGGGCGGCGGGCAGGCGGGGACGCTGACCTACCGGCCGGCGCCGGCGTGACATCCGACGGCGCGGATGCTCTCGCGCCACGGCTCACGCGCGGGCGATCGCGTTTGCGCGCCCTGCCATGATGCGACAGCGTATGCGCGGGCGGAGTAGTGCAAGTCCGGCGTGCACGGGCCCGTATCTCGGCCGCTGTGCGGGCAGGATGCGGCGCCCGTCCGCGCGACCCTGACGGGCCGCTCAGCCGCGACCCTGATCCGCCGCGAAGATCGCCCCCAGCCGCGCGGCCTCCTCGGCCAGCCCGTAGGGCGGGTTGATGACGAACATCCCCGATCCCACCATCCCGTGCCCGGCCTTCGCCGGCGGGAACCGCACCTCGGACGACAGCGCCTGCGGGTGCGCCGCGGCCAGCGCGCGCACCATCGCCGCCTGCCGCTCGTCGGTCAGGATCGGGTACCACAGCGCGATCACGCCGACGTTCCACTTGCGCGCCAGCTTGCCGATGATGGCGGGAATGCGGTCGTAGTCGGCCTTCACCTCGTAGCTCGGGTCGATCAGCAGCATTCCGCGCCGCGGCGTGGGCGGCAGAAGGGCGTTCGCCATCTCGAACCCGTCCTGCCGGTGCAGGTGGGCAAAGCCCGCGACCCCGGCCAGCGCCGCGTGTTCCCGCGGGTGCAGTTCCGCGAGATGCGCGACGTCGCCCGGCCGCAGGAAATGCGCGGCGATCAGCGGCGATCCGGGATAGGCCGCCGCGCCATGCCGGGTCCGTACCGCGTCCAGCGCGCCCAGCAGGGGATGACCGTGCGGCAGCCAGCCGCGATCCAGCGCGCGGACGATTCCGGCCCCGGCCTCTCCCGTCCGCAGCGCCTCGGGGGCGTGCAGGTCGTAAAGGCCGCGGCCCGCGTGCGTCTCGACATAGGTGAGGGGCTTGTCCTTGGACGCCAGCCGCTCCAGCGCGACTGCCAGCAGCGCGTGCTTGTGCAGGTCCGCCGCGTTCCCGGCATGATAGCTGTGCTGGTAGGACAACATCCGCGACGCATAGCGCGCCGGGCAAGGCGAAGGGAAGCCGGGGAAAAGAAGCGGCGGCGCCAGGAGGGGGAGGAGGAGAGGCGCCGCCGCACAACGCTGGCCCAGGGAGGAGGAGGGGCCGCGTATGGGGTGCGATGACGGCCGGGGAGGAGATGGCCGGCATCGCTGACGATGACCCCGGGGAGGAGGAGGGGCCGTCGTATTCCGTTTCCCGCCGCGAAGGGCGGGAGGGAAGGCGGCGGCCCTGGGAGGAGGAGCGGGCCGCCGCCTGATCCGCGTCGATCCGGGGAGGAGGATCGGATCGTCGCGTATGGAGTTGGCGGCATCCCCGAGGAGGGAGGAGGGGATGCCGCCCGAGCCTGAACCCCCAGGGAGGAGGAAAGGGGCCAGGTAACCTGTCGGCCCTTCCGGGCCCCGCCCGCCCTTCCGTCTGCTGACATCCGGCGCGTTCGTCTTGGGCAATAGATGAGCCATTTGCTGCAGGTGCACAATGGCGGAAAACGCCTACGAGCCATGCGCTGTGTGCATGGAACAAGTTCCCGCATTACGTGTGATGACGCTTCATCAGGGGCTTGGTAACAGATCCGCGACTGGTCAAAGCAGCGTCTCGGCGGCCAGCCATGCTTTTGACGCAACGTCCAGACCCCGATCGCCCCGCTTTACGTGACGTTTCCCGCCTGCGATGCTGCGATGCAACTCCGTTCAACTCAGAGGCACCCGATGACCACCCAGGACAGGATCATGGAATCGCTCGCGACGGTTCCGGTGCCCGGCGGCGGAAATCTCGTTTCGGCCGACCTGGTCCGGGCCCTGCAGGTATCCGGCGACGGCGTCGTCCGATTCGTGATCGAGGCGTCCGACCCCCAGCTCGCCCGCGCGCTGGAGCCCGCCCGCGCGCAGGCCGAGGCGCTGCTGAAGGCGCTGCCCGGCGTCACCTCGGTCCAGATCGTCACCACCGCGCCCGCCGGCCGCACCGCGGCGGTCGCCGCGCAAAGCGGCGGGGCGGGTTCCGGCGCAGTTCCCGGGGCGGGTTCCGGGGCGCCCGCGCCCAACCTCAGGATCGGTCGACATCCGACGCCGCAGGCGGGGCCGCTCGCGATCCCCGGCGTCGACCGGATCATCGCGATCGGGTCCGGCAAGGGCGGGGTCGGCAAGTCCACCCTCACCACGAATCTCGCCGTGGCGCTCGCCCGCGCGGGGCGGCGCGTGGGCGTCCTTGACGCCGACATCTACGGCCCCAGCCAGCCCCGCATGCTGGGCGTGACCGCGCGCCCGACGAGCGCAGGCGACCGGATCCAGCCGGTGCGCGCGCACGGGCTGGCCATGATGTCGCTGGGCCTGATGATGAAGGAAGGCGAGGCGGTGGTCTGGCGCGGGCCGATGCTGATGGGCGCGCTGCAGCAGATGCTGAACCAGGTGGACTGGGGCGACCTGGACGTGCTGCTGGTCGACCTGCCGCCCGGCACCGGCGACGTGCAGCTGAGCCTGTGCCAGAAGGCGCAGGTGACGGGCGCGATCATCGTTTCCACCCCGCAGGACGTGGCGCTGATCGATGCCCGGCGCGCGATCGACATGTTCGACAAGCTGCGGACCCCGGTGCTGGGACTGGTCGAAAACATGTCCGTCTATGTCTGCCGCAACTGCGGGCACGAGGAACACCTGTTCGGCCACGGCGGCGTCGCGGCCGAGGCGCAGGCGCGCGGCCTGCCGTTCCTGGGCGAGATCCCGCTGGATCTTTCGGTGCGGACGGGCGGGGACGAGGGCCGCCCCGTCGCCGCGACCGGCGGGCCGGTGGCCGACGCCTATGCCCGCCTGGCCGAGCGGCTGGTCGCCGGCGGGATGGGCTGAGCGACCGATCCCGCGACGGAAAGGGACGCCTGCCTGGACCTGCGCTGCGGCTGGGAAAAGGTGGGAACGGGGCAGGGAATCCGAATCAAGGCGGCGTGATGACCCGTGAGGAGCGTTCGCGCCAGCCGGGCCGTTCCGTGATCCTCATGCTCCAACCTTCCCACCATCGGCACCTTTCCGCGCTTTCGGGAAAAGGTGGGACTATTCTGCCACATATTTCCGCTCCACAATATCTAGTGGGCAGCTTCCGCGCTGAGCCTACAACTTCCGCTGGCATCACCGGGGCGTGATGATGTTCTTGCGACGTTCTCGCGCGCGCTCTTGCCGACGTCCGCTGACGCCCCGAACAAACCCGTTGCTTCCCATGAAATCCCATGCCATCCCTTTCCTCACGGAAGGCGGATCAAGGGGCGCCCAAGACCCCACGCCAAGGCAGGCTTCATACAGGCAGCCGTTCTTCCGAAAAACGACCCGGTCGCGTGCGAGCAGCATCTTCCCCAGATGGCGCGACGAACCGGGCGATCCCCGAAACTTCGGGGCCCAGAGATGGGAACGAGGGCGGCGGATCGGGCAGTGGCAGCGGCCCGATCCGCCCTTTCCCGTTTCGGGCGACCGGAACGGGCGGACAGTGGAAGGACGCGGGCTTGGCGCGCAGGTTCAGAGGCTCGGAAGAGGTCAAGGTCGACGCCAAGGGGCGCGTCTCGATCCCGGCCAAGTTCCGCCGCGTCTTCGAAAGCTGCGACCCGGACTGGGAAACCGGCAAGCGCCCGCAGCTCGTGATCGTCTACGGCCGGGCGGACTGGCGCCATCTCGAACTCTACACCCTGGAAGCGATCGAGGAGATCGACGCCCAGATCGACCAGATGCAGCGCGGCAGCCCCGAGCGCCGGCTGCTCGAATCCATCATGCACGGCGCGGCCGAGGAAGCCGAGATCGACCCCGACGGGCGTCTCGTCCTGCCGCAGAAGCTGCGCGAGAAGGTCGGCCTGGACGACCGCGCCTTCTTCGTGGCCGCCGGCGACTACCTCAAGGTCTGGCGCCCCGAAACCTACGACGAGGCCGAGGGCGACGCGGTCGAGGCGCTGGTCGCGGAACTGGGCGAAGGCTTCGACCCGCGTTCCCTGCTGCCGCCGCTCGCCCCGGCCCGCCGTCCCGAATCGAGGGCCGACGACTGATGCCCGGCGCGGCACCCCATGTGCCGGTGCTGCTCGGTCCGTTGCTCGCGGCCGTGGCGCCCGTGCGCGGCACCTGGGTCGACGGCACCTTCGGCGCGGGCGGCTATGCGCGCGGCCTGCTGGACGCGGGCGCGGACCGCGTGATCGGCATCGACCGCGATCCTTCGGTCTTCGCCATGGCACGGGCCTGGGCGGGCGATCACGGCGACCGGCTGCGCCTGGTCGAGGGCACGTTTTCCGATCTCGACACCCTTGCGGGCGGTCCGGTGGACGGCGTGGTGCTGGACCTCGGCGTCAGCTCGATGCAGCTCGACCAGCCCGAGCGCGGCTTTTCCTTCCTGCGCGACGGGCCGCTCGACATGCGGATGGGCGGCGGCGGGCCGTCGGCGGCGGATCTTCTGAACACCGCCGACGAGGGCCGCATCGCCGACGTGCTGTACCACTACGGCGAGGAACGCGCGGCCCGGCGTATCGCCCGCGCCATCGTCAGGGCGCGCCCGCTGACCCGCACCGCGCAGCTGGCCGACGTGGTCCAGTCCTGCCTGCCGCGCCCGAAACCGGGGCAGAGCCACCCGGCGACCCGCGCCTTCCAGGCGATCCGGATCTGGGTCAACGACGAGTTCGGCCAGCTTGTCGCGGGCCTTGCCGCCGCCGAACGGGCGCTGGTGCCGGGCGGCAGGCTCGCGGTCGTCAGCTTCCATTCGCTCGAGGACCGGATCGTCAAGCGCTTCATGCAGGGCCGCGCCAACGCGGCGGGCGGCGGCAGCCGCCACGCGCCCGAGACGCCGCAGGACGCACCCGCCTTCACGCTGCCCTTCCGCCGCGCCATCGGCGCGGACGAGGCCGAGCTTGCCGCGAACCCCCGCGCCCGCTCGGCCTACCTGCGCGTCGCCGTCCGCACCGACGCAGCCCCGGGCCAGGCCGACGACCGCACGCTGGGCCTGCCACAACTGCCGGGGGGCGGCTGATGCGCGCGCTGCTGTACGTGATGACCGTGGTCGCGGTGATGGGCCTCGCCTTCTGGGCCTATCGCGAGAACTACCGCACCCAGGCCGCCATCGACGAGATGAACGGGATCCAGAACGAGATCGCGGGCCTGCGCGAGCAGCTGGGTGTCCTGCGCGCGGAATGGGCCTATCTGAACCGGCCCGAGCGGCTGCGCGACCTCGTGGACCTGAACTTCGAACGGCTGCAACTGGTCCCGGTGCAGTCGGGCCAGTTCGTGGACGTGGCGCACGTCGACTACCCGAAGCTGCGCGAATTCCAGGGCCCCCCGGCGCCCGACGCCTTCACCGACCCGCAGCCCGGGTTGCAGCCCGGCGCTGCCGCATCCGCGCCGGGGACAGCCGCCGGCACCGCCATCGCCCGCCCCGCATCCCGCCCCGCCGAAAGGGAGACTCAGCCGTGATCCGCACCCCACTGCGCCCGCTGGCCCGCATCCTCCGCGCCCGCGAGGCGGGCGAGAACCCCGACGACATCGAGGCCGAGAACCGCGCCCGCCGCCATGCCGAGATCCAGGACAGGACCCGCAAGCGCGCGTCCTTCCGGCTGTGGCTGATGACCTTTGCCTTCACCGCCGCCTTTGGCGCCGTGGGGATGCGGATGGGCGCGCTCGCGTCCTCGGACCCCAGCGAGCCGCGCGCGCAGACGACGGGCGCGCGCATCATCTCGCAGCGCGCCGACATCGTGGACCGGCGCGGGCGGGTGCTGGCGACGAACCTGTCCACCCACGCGCTTTATGCCCACCCCCACCAGATGGTGGACCCGCGCCGGGCCGCGACCGAGCTGGCCGAGATCTTTCCCGACCTCGACGAGAAGCAGCTGACCAGGGACTTCACCGGCAAGCGCACCTTCGTCTGGATCAAGAAGAAGCTGTCGCCCGAACAGATGCAGGCCGTCCATGACATCGGCGAGCCGGGCCTGCTGTTCGGCCCGCGCGAGATGCGGCTTTACCCGAACGGCCAGCTGGCGAGCCACATCCTCGGCGGCTCGACCTTCGGGGCCGAGGGCGTGAGCAGCGCCGAGGTGCTGGGCATGGCGGGCGTCGAAAAGGCGTTCGACAACTGGCTGCGCGATCCCGCCAACGCGGGCGCGCCGCTCACCCTGTCCATCGACCTGACCGCGCAGGCGGCGATGGAGGAGGTGCTGTCGAACGGCATGCGCGTCATGAACGCCAAGGGCGCGGCCGGCGTGCTGATGGAGGTCGCGACCGGCGAGGTCCTCGCCATGGCGAGCCTGCCCGACTTCGACCCCAACGACCGCCCCCGCCCCGCGCTGAAGGGCGATCCGTCCGACAGCCCGCTGTTCAACCGCGCGGTGCAGGGCCAGTACGAGCTCGGGTCCACCTTCAAGCTGTTCCCGGTCGCGCAGGCGATCGACGAGAAGCTCATCAACCCCAACACGATGATCAACGCGAACTCGCCGATGAAGATCGGCAAGTACCTGATCCACGATTTCCACAACTATGGCGGCAGCCTGTCGGTGGCGGACATCCTGGCCAAGTCCTCGAACGTGGGCACGGTGCGGATCGCGCAGATGCTGGGACCGGAGCGGCAGCAGAAGTTCCTGAAGGACCTCGGCTTCTTCGAGGCGACGCAGATCGAGATGACCGAGGCGCCGACCGGCAAGCCGCTGGTGCCGCAGCGCTGGCCCGCGGTGACGGCGGCGACCGTCGCCTTCGGCCACGGCCTTGCGGCGAGCCCGCTGCACCTGGCCGCCGCCTACGCCACGATCGCGAATGACGGCCACCGCGTCCGCCCGACGCTGGTCCACCGCCGCGACCATCCGCAGGGCGAACGGGTGCTGTCGGAACCCGCCGCCCGGACCGCGCGCGGCCTGCTGCGCGGCGTCGTCACCCGCGGCACCGCGCGGGCGGCCGAGGTCGAAGGCTACGACGTGGCCGGCAAGACGGGGACCGCCGACAAGCCGCGCCCGGGTGGCGGCTACTACGACAGCAAGGTCATCTCGAACTTCGCGAGCATGTTCCCGGTGGATAACCCGAAATACGTTCTGGTCGTGACGCTGGACGAACCCTCGGTCACGAACGCGGGCGGGGCCACGGCGCGCACGGCGGGGCAGACGGCGGCCCCGGTCGCGGCCGAGATGGTGCGCCGCCTCGCCCCCATCGTGGGCCTGCGGCCTCATGCCGACGCGGACCTGCCGGTGATTGAAAACCGGACCCCGGCTGATCTAAAGGTCGCGACCAACTGAAGAGGTGACGGTCCGGCGAACGGACGGGCGTGCGGACCGAAGGGACGAGGTGACGGGTGACGGTGACGGGTGACGGCAAGCTTCTGTCCGCGCTGGGTTTGCGGGCAAGGGACGGGCGCGACCCGACCATCACCGGCCTTTCGGTCGACAGCCGCACCGTGCGGGACGGCCACCTGTTCGCCGCGCTGCCCGGATCGGCCACCCACGGGGGCGAGTTCATCCGGTATGCCCTGCGCCAAGGCGCCGGAGCGATCCTGACCGACCGCCGCGGCGCGCAGATCGCCGCCGCCGAGCTTGCCGCGTCCGGCGCCGCCGTGGTGGTGGCCGAGGACCCGCGCGCCGCGCTCGCCGGGGCCGCCGCGCTGTGGTTCGCGGCCCAGCCCGAAACGGTCGTCGCCGTCACCGGCACGTCCGGCAAGACCTCGGTCGCGACCTTCACCCGCCAGATCTGGCAGGCGCTCGGGCACAAGGCGATCAGTCTCGGCACGATGGGGGTCGAGGGCGACCATACCGCCAAGCTCGCCCACACCACGCCCGAGCCGGTGACGCTGCACCGCGTGCTGGCCGAAGCGGCGGCGGCGGGCGTCACCCACGCCGCGATGGAGGCGTCGTCCCACGGCTTGGACCAGCGCCGGCTGGACGGGGTGCGGGTGCGCGCGGGGGCCTTCACGAACTTCAGCCAGGACCATCTCGACTATCACGAGGGCTTCGACGAATACTTCGCGGCCAAGGCGCTGCTGTTCGACCGCATCCTCCAGCCGGGCGACACCGCCGTCATCAACATCGACAGCGACCGCGGCCAGCAGATGGCCGAGATCGCGGTGGACGGCGACCTGCGCCTGACGGCCGTGGGCCACGACGAGGCCTGCGACCTGCGCATCCTCGGCCAGCGCTACGACGCGACGGGCCAGGACCTGCGCTTTTCCATGGACGGGCGCACGCATCTGGTGCGCCTGAACCTGATCGGCGGCTTCCAGGCGGAAAACGTGCTGGCGGCGGCGGGGCTCTGCATCGCCTCGGGCGACGCGCCGGACCGGGTGCTAGCGGCGCTGCCGGGCCTGACCACCGTGCGCGGCCGGATGGAGCTTGCGGCGGTGCGCGAGAACGGCGCGGCGGTGTTCGTGGACTACGCGCACAAGCCCGGCGCGGTGGTCGCGGCGCTGCAGTCGCTGCGCCCGCACGTCATGGGGCGGATCATCGTCGTGCTGGGCGCGGGAGGCGACCGCGACCGCGGCAAGCGCCCGCTCATGGGGGAAGCCGCGCGTCAGTTCGCGGACGTGGTCTACATCACCGACGACAACCCCCGGACCGAGGATCCGGCCGCGATCCGGGCCGAGGTCATGGCCGGTGCGGGCCCCGACGCGACCGAGGTCGCCGACCGGGCCGAGGCGATCCTGCGCGCCGTCGACGCGCTGCAGCCCGGCGACGCGCTGCTGATCGCGGGCAAGGGCCACGAGACCGGGCAGATCGTCGGCAGCGACGTGTTCCCCTTCGACGACGCCGAACAGGCGTCGGTTGCCGTGGCGGCGCTGGACGGCCGGATATGACGCTCTGGACCTCTGCCGACGCGGCCGGCGCGACCGGCGGACGGGCGACGACCGGCTGGGCCGCGACCGGCATTTCGATCGACACCCGCACGATCCGGCCGGGCGACCTGTTCGTCGCCCTGAAGGACGCCCGCGACGGCCACGACTTCGTGGCGCAGGCGCTCGACAAGGGTGCCGCCGCCGCGCTCGTCAGCCGGGTGCCCGAGGGCGTGTCGGGCGACGCGCCTCTGCTGATCGTCCCCGACGTGCTGCCCGCGCTCGAGGCGCTGGGCCGTGCGGGCCGGGCGCGCACGGGCGCGCGGGTGCTGGCGATCACCGGCAGCGTCGGCAAGACATCGACCAAGGACATGGCGGCCGCCGCGCTGTCGGGGCAGGGCCGGGTCCACGCCGCGGAAGCCAGCCTCAACAACCACTGGGGCGTCCCCCTGACGCTGGCGCGGATGCCGCGGGACACCGACTTCGCTATCCTCGAACTCGGCATGAACCATCCCGGCGAGATCGCGCCGCTTTCCCGCATGGCCCGCCCCCACGTCGCCATGATCACGACCGTCGCCCCCGCCCACATGGAGGCGTTCGGCAGCCTCGAAGGCATCGCGCGCGAGAAGGGGGCGATCGTGGAAGGTCTCGCCCCCGCCGGCCACGCGATCCTTCCCGAGGATCTGACCGTCACCCCGATCCTGCGCGACGCGGCGGACGCCGCGGCGGCGATCGTCGTCGGCTTCGGCCGGGACGGCGCGGCCAGGCCGCTGAGATCCGACGTTACCGCCGACGGCACCACGCAGGTCCGTGCCCGCATCCTGGGCGAGACGGTCGACTTCACGCTGGCGAGCGCGGGCGCGCATTTCGTGATGAACGCCGTGGGCGTGCTGGCGGCGCTCTCGGCGCTGGGCGCCGACGTCAGGCAGGCCGCCGCCGACCTGTCCCGCTGGCAGCCCTACAAGGGCCGCGGCGGGGTGGAACGGGTGGGCGGCATCACCATCCTGGACGACAGCTACAACGCGAACCCCGCCAGCCTCGCCGCGGGGCTGGACACGCTGGCCCGGCTCCACGGCCGCAAGGTCGCGATCCTGGGCGACATGCTGGAACTCGGCGCCGACGAGAACCGCCTGCACGCCGATATCGCCGGCCATCCCGCGCTGCAGGGCGTTGCGCTGGTCCACGCCTGCGGTCCGCGGATGCGCCACCTGATGGACGCGCTGCCCGAGACGAAGCGCGGCATCTGGACAGAGACGGCGGCCGAGTTGTGCGCCCGCGCGGACGCGCTGGCGCGGGACGGCGACGTCGTGTTCGTGAAGGGCTCCAAGGGCTCGCAGGTCGCGCGCGTGGTTGACGCGATCCGCGAAAGCCGTCAGACGCGCGCGCCTGGACAAGACACGGGCAACCCGGACGACCCGCGACCGCCCGCTCCGAAAGGTTGAACCCGCATGCTCTACTGGCTCACGAACCTGTCGCCGGAAGGTGCCGGCGGCATCTTCAACCTGTTCCGCTACATCACCTTCCGCGCGGGTGCGGCGTTCTTCACGGCGCTGGTGTTCGGCTTCATCTTCGGGCGCCCGCTCATCAACTGGCTGCGCGTCAAGCAGAAGAAGGGCCAGCCCCTGCGCGAGATCGGCCCCGACCACGTCCACAAGGGCGGCACCCCCACGATGGGCGGGATCCTGATCCTGTCGTCGCTGGCGATCTCGACCCTGCTGTGGGCGCGGCTCGACAACGTCTATGTCTGGATCGTGCTGCTGGTGACGGCGGCCTTCGCCGCGATCGGGTTCGCGGACGACTATGCCAAGGTGAAGAAATACACCCATGCGGGCGTGTCGGGCCGGGTCCGCATGGCGCTGGGGCTGGCGGTCGGCATCGCGGCCGCGATCGCGGTCGCGCAGGCGAACCCGCCGGCGCTGTCGGGGCAGCTGGCGCTGCCCTTCGTCAAGAACGCGCTGATCGACCTGGGGCTGTTCTTCATCCCCTTCGCGATGCTGGTGATCGTGGGGGCGGCGAACGCGGTGAACCTGACCGACGGGCTGGACGGGCTGGCGATCGGCCCGGTGATGATCGCGGCCGGCACCTTCGGCGTGATCGCCTATCTCGTCGGCAACAAGGTCTTCGCGGACTATCTCGGCGTCCACTTCGTTCCCGGAACTGGCGAGCTTCTGGTCTTCGTGTCGGCGCTGATCGGCGGGGGCCTGGGGTTCCTGTGGTACAACGCCCCGCCCGCGGCGGTGTTCATGGGCGACACCGGCTCGCTCGCGCTGGGCGGCGCGCTGGGGGCAATCGCGATCTGCGTCAAGCACGAGGTGGTGCTGGCGATCGTCGGCGGCCTTTTCGTGGTCGAGGCGCTGAGCGTCATCATCCAGGTCGCCTATTTCAAGCGGACCGGCAAGCGCGTGTTCCTGATGGCCCCGATCCACCACCACTTCGAGAAGAAGGGCTGGGCCGAGCCGCAGATCGTGATCCGCTTCTGGATCATAGCGCTGGTGCTGGCGCTGATCGGGTTGTCGACGCTGAAGCTGAGGTGAGGGCGTGAAGATCCACAGCACGCCGAACCTTCCCAGCCGGGACTTCGACGTGACGGAAGCGTTCTACGCGCGGCTGGGCTTCGCGACAGGGTGGCGCGACGAGGGATGGATGATCCTCAGGCGCGGGGACGCGGTCATCGAGTTCTTCCCGCATCCCCATCTGCGACCTGAGGAAAGCTGGTTCAGCGCCTGCCTGCGGACCGATGATCTGGACGCGCTGCATGCGGAGTTCGCGGAACTGCGCCTGCCCGGCGCCGGCATCCCGCGCCTTCAATCCGGCATTCAGCTGGTGACTGACGAGCTTCGCATGTTCGCCGTCATCGACCCGGACGGCAGCCTGATCCGTTGCCTGGGTGCCTGATCGGCGGCGCGCCGGCCGAGGCGTTCCTGCGCGACCCTCACCCCCTTTCCCCGATGTGGTAATCGCCCCGGCCGTTTTGCTACACCACGCCGACTCGGCCACGCGCCGCACAGACAGGAGCCGCCCATGATCCCCGTCCAAGGCGTCACCGGCCAGACCATCGCCGTCCTCGGGCTCGGCCGCTCGGGCCGGGCCACCGCCGCCGCGCTGGTTGCAGGCGGCGCGGACGTCGTCGCCTGGGACGACAGCGCCGACACCCGCGCCGCCGCCGAGGCCGAGGGGCTGGCGCTCGTCGACCTGACCCGCGACCGGGGGTGGGAGCAGCGGATCGACGCGCTCGTCACCTCGCCGGGGATCCCGCATCTCTACCCCGCGCCGCACCCGGCCATCGCGCAGGCCTGCGCGCGGGGCGTGCCGGTGGACAACGACATCGGCCTGTTCTTCCGCAGCTTCGCGACCTCGGGGTGGGAGGAGTTCGACACGCCGCCGCGCGTGATCTGCGTCACCGGGTCGAACGGGAAGTCCACCACCACCGCGCTGATCCACCACATCCTCACCGAGGCCGGGCGGCGCTCGCAGATGGGCGGGAACATCGGCACCGGCGTCCTGTCGCTGGACCCGCCGCAGGACGGCGAGGTCGTCGTGCTGGAACTGTCGTCCTACCAGACCGACCTCGCCCGCGCGCTCACGCCCGACGTGGCGGTGTTCACGAACCTTTCCCCCGACCACCTCGACCGGCACGGCGGCATGGGCGGGTATTTCGCGGCCAAGCGGCGGCTGTTTTCGGAAGGGGGGCCGGACCGCTGCGTGATCGGCGTGGACGAGGCCGAGGGGCGGTATCTTGCCGGGCAGATGGCGCAGTCGCCGCAGGACGACCGGGTGATCCGCATTTCGGTGGACGAGAAGCTGGAACGCTTCGGCTGGTCGGTGTTCGCGCGGAAGGGCTTTCTTTCCGAATACCGCAAGGGGCGGCAGGTCGCGTCCATCGACCTGCGCGGCGTCCGGGGGCTGCCGGGCGCGCACAACCATCAGAACGCCTGCGCGGCCTATGCCGCGACCCGCGCGGTGGGCGTCGCCCCGCGCGAGATCGAGGCGGCGTTCGCCAGCTTCGCGGGCCTGCCGCACCGCAGCCAGACGGTGGCCGAGATCGGCGGCGTGGCGTTCGTCAACGACAGCAAGGCCACCAACGCCGACGCCGCCGAAAAGGCGCTGCTGGCCTTCGACAACATCCGCTGGATCGCGGGCGGCATGGGGAAGGAAGGCGGGATCGCCGCGCTGGCGCCGCTGTTTTCCCGCGTGAAGAAGGCCTACCTGATCGGCCATTCGGCCCGCGATTTCGCCTTGCAACTGTCGGGGACCCCGCACGAGGTCGTGGACACGATGGACGCCGCCGTGGCCCGCGCAGCCGCCGAGGCCGAGCCGGGCGACACGGTCCTGCTGACCCCGGCGGCGGCCAGCTTCGACCAGTATCCGAACTTCGAGAAACGCGGCGAACACTTCGCGGCGCTGGTGGCGGCGCTGAAGTAGCGCGGCCGGCCGACGCGCGGCGGGGACGGGGTCGCCCCGTCGCCTCCGGCGGGGATGTTCCGGACAGGAGATCGTGTTCGAGGCAGGCACCCGCCGCGGCGTCATCACGCAATCTATGATAGCCTCGCGGGGCCAACCGCGCTATCTTCGCCGCAGACCCGGAAAACGGGCGCAAGGCAGAGGCAGTGACGGCGGTGCTCCCATGACCGAGATGGTCTTCGGCTCGACGCGTGTGCGTTCGGGCGATCCGATTCTTCCACGCTGGTGGCGCACGCTCGACAAGTGGACGCTGGCCTGCGTGGTCGGGCTGTTCGCGATCGGGATCCTGCTGGGGCTCGCCGCGTCCGTGCCGCTGGCCGAGAAGAACGGGCTGCCGCGCTTCTACTATGTCAACCGGCAGGGAATCTTCGGCGGCGTCGCGCTGGTCGTGATGCTGGTGATCTCGATGATGTCGCCGCGGCAGGTGCGAAGGCTCGGGGTGGTGATCTTCGCCGTCGCGTTCCTGACCGTGGTGGCGCTGCCGGTGATCGGCACCGACTTCGGCAAGGGCGCGACGCGGTGGCTGAGCCTCGGGTTCACCTCGATCCAGCCGTCCGAGTTCCTCAAGCCCGGCTTCGTGGCGCTGGTCGCGTGGTTCATGGCCGCGAGCCAGGAGGTGGGCGGACCCCCCGGCAAGTCGCTTGCGGCGGCGACCACCTTCGCCGTGGTCCTGATGCTCGCGCTGCAACCCGACTTCGGGCAGGCCTCGCTGGTGCTGTTTTCCTGGGGCGTGATGTATTTCGTCGCCGGCGCGCCGCTGGTGTATCTTCTGGCCGCCGCGGGCGTGGCCGGGGCAGGGGGCATGTTCGCCTATGCCAATTCCGAGCACTTCGCGCGCCGGATCAACGGCTTCCTGTCGCCCGAGATCGATCCGCGCACGCAGATCGGCTACGCCACCAACGCCATCCAGGAGGGCGGCTTCTTCGGCGTCGGCGTGGGCGAGGGGTCGGTCAAGTGGTCGCTTCCCGACGCGCATACCGACTTCATCATCGCGGTCGCGGCCGAGGAATACGGCTTCATCATGGTGCTGGCGATCATCCTTCTTTACGCGACCGTCGTCGCCCGGTCGCTGGTGCGGCTGACGGGCGAGCGCGATCCCTTCGCGCGGATCGCGGGCACGGGCCTTGCCTGCGCCTTCGGGGTGCAGGCGCTGATCAACATGGGCGTCGCGGTCCGACTGCTGCCCGCCAAGGGAATGACGCTGCCGTTCGTGAGCTATGGCGGCTCGTCCATCGTCGCCTCGGCCATCGCCATGGGGATGCTGCTGGCGCTGACCCGGACCCGGCCGCAGGGCAACATCGCCGACGTGCTGGGGCGCGCGGGACGGTGAACGAGGACGAGGTGAACGAGGACGAGGTGAACGGGGGCCAGGTGAACGGGGGCGGAGCCAGCGGGGGCCGGGTGAACGGGGGCGGAAAGCTCGCGCTGATCGCCGCGGGCGGCACGGGCGGGCACATGTTCCCCGCGCAGGCGCTGGCGGAACGGCTGCTGGCCGGCGGATGGCGGGTGAAGCTGTCCACCGACGACCGGGGCGCGCGCTACGCCGGCGGCTTTCCGGCCGAGGTCGCGCGCGAGATCGTGCCGTCGGCCACGACCGCGCGGGGCGGCATCGCGGGCAGGTTCGCCGCGCCGTTCCGGATCGGCGCGGGCGTGACGCGCGCGCTCGCCGACCTGCGGAAGGACCGTCCCGCGATCGTCGTGGGCTTCGGCGGCTATCCCACGATCCCCGCGATGGGGGCGGCGCTCACCCTGCGGATCCCGCGCATGATCCATGAACAGAACGGCGTCATGGGCCGGGTGAACCGCCTGTTCGCCGCACGGGTCGACAAGGTCGCCTGCGGCACGTGGCCCACCGTCCTGCCGGACGGCGTCGACGCGGTCCATGTCGGAAACCCCGTGCGGCAGGCCATCCTCGACCGCGCCGCCGCGCCCTACGCGGCCCCCGACGACGGACCGCTGCGGCTGCTGGTGATCGGCGGCAGCCAGGGCGCGCGCGTGCTGTCCCGGACCGTCCCCGCGGCCGTCGCCGAACTGCCCCCCGACATCCGCGCCCGCCTGCAGGTAAGCCACCAGGCGCGGGCCGAGGACGTGGCCGACGTCTCGGCCGCCTACGCCGCCGCAGGGGCCGCGGCCGAGGTGCAGCCGTTCTTTTCCGACGTGCCCGAGCGCATGGCCGGCTGCCAGGTCGTCGTCAGCCGCGCCGGCGCGTCGTCGCTGGCCGAGATCACCGTCATCGGCCGCCCCGCGATCCTGATCCCCTTCGCGGCCGCGACCGGGGACCACCAGTCCGCGAACGCGCGCGCGCTGGCCGAATCGGACGCCGCGGTCGTGCTGCCCGAATCGGTGCTGGACATTTCCAGCCTGACGCGCGACCTCAACGCGATCCTCACCGACGCCGCCCGCGCAAGCCGCATGGCGTCCGCCGCCCTGTCGATGGGCCGCCCCGACGCGGCGGCCCGCCTTTACGACCTCGTCACGGAAATCAGCTCATGAACGCAGCCACCAAGCTTCCGGGGGAACTCGGCCCCATCCACTTCGTCGGGATCGGCGGCATCGGCATGTCGGGCATCGCCGAGGTGCTGATGACGCTGGGCTACGACGTGCAGGGGTCGGACGCGAAGCGGTCGAAGATCACCGACCGGCTGGAGAAGCTGGGCGCGCGCGTGTTCGAAGGCCAGCGGGCCGAGAACATCGGCGAGGCCGGCGTGGTCGTCATTTCCACCGCGATCAAGAAGGGCAACCCGGAACTGGAGGAGGCGCGGCTGCGCGGCCTGCCCGTGGTGCGCCGGGCCGAGATGCTGGCGGAACTGATGCGTCTCAAGTCCAACATCGCCATCGCCGGGACGCACGGAAAGACGACGACCACGACGATGGTGGCGACGCTTCTGGACGCGGGCGGGTTCGACCCGACCGTCATCAACGGCGGTGTCATCCACGCCTACGGGTCCAACGCGCGCGCCGGCGCGGGAGAGTGGATGGTGGTCGAGGCCGACGAATCGGACGGCAGCTTCAACCGCCTGCCCGCGACCATCGCCATCGTCACCAACATCGACCCCGAGCACATGGACCACTGGGGCAGCTTCGACCGGCTGCGGCAGGGATTCCTGGACTTCGCGTCGGGGATCCCCTTCTACGGCCTGGCCGTCTGCTGCACCGACGACCCCGAGGTGCAGGCGCTGGTCGGCAAGCTGACCGACCGCCGCGTCGTGACCTTCGGCTTCAACGCGCAGGCCGACGTGCGCGCGGTGAACCTGCGCTACGAGAACGGCACCTCGTGCTTCGACGTGGCCTTGCAGGCGGAACGCGGCGACGACGGGATCGTGCCGGTGATCGAGGGCTGCACCCTGCCGATGCCGGGCGACCACAATGTTTCCAACGCGCTGTCGGCCGTCGCCGTTGCCCGCCATCTCGGGATGAAGAAGGATGAGATCCGGGCGGCGCTTGCCAGGTTTGGCGGGGTCGGGCGGCGGTTCACCAAGGTGGCGGAAATCGACGGCGTGACCATCATCGACGATTACGGCCATCATCCGGTGGAAATCGCCGCCGTGCTGAAGGCGGCCCGGCAGGCCACCAGGGGCCGCGTCATCGCCGTTCACCAGCCGCACCGCTTCTCGCGGCTCGCGAACCTCTTCGACGACTTCTGCACCTGCTTCAACGAGGCCGACGTGGTCGCCATCGCCGATGTCTATTCCGCGGGCGAGGAACCGATCCCGGGCGCCAGCCGCGACGACCTGGTGCAGGGGCTGATCGCCCACGGGCACCGCCACGCCCGTGCGCTTCTGGACGAACCCGAACTGGCGCGGCTGGTGCGCGAGCAGGCGCGGCCGGGCGACATGGTCGTCTGCCTCGGCGCGGGCACGATCTCGTCCTGGGCCAACGCGCTGCCCGAGCGGCTGCAGGTCAGGGCGGCATGAGCGACGTCCACCCCCAGCTCTGCGTCGGCGCCGCGCTGCTGTGGGTGGTGGCGGCGCTTGTGACCGTGCGGATGCGGTCCGACCGGCGGGGCGCCGCGCTGTGGTGCCTGACCTTCGCCGGGGTGCCGCTTCTGGGCTGGCTCACGCTCTGCTGGGGCCCGACCGCGGGTCTCGCGGTGTTCCTGCTGGGCGGGGCGATCCTCGCCGGCCCCCTGCGGCGGCTCGACGACACCTGATCCCCGCGCCTTGCCGCGGCCGGATGCCCGTCCGCCCCGTCCTTGACCCTTTCCCGTCTGCGCGGTTGCAAGCATCCGCGCGCTCCACTACGGGCTTCCGCCCGAAGGAGACCTGCCATGACCGACCTTCCCGCCGTGCGCGGCACGCTGACTTCGGGGCGCCCTCTGGCCGATCTGACCTGGCTCAGGGTGGGCGGCCCGGCGGACTGGCTGTTCCAGCCCGCCGACCTCGACGACCTGTCATCCTTCCTGCGCGACCTCGATCCGCGGATCGAGGTGTTTCCGATGGGCGTGGGGTCGAACCTGATCGTGCGCGACGGCGGCATCCGCGGGGTGGTGGTGCGGCTGGGCCGCGGCTTCAACGAGATTTCGGTCGACGGCGACCGGGTCACGGCGGGGGCGGGGGCGCTCGGCGCCCACGTCGCCCGCCGCGCGGCCGAGGCGGGGGTGGACCTGACCTTCCTGCGGACCATTCCCGGCAGCGTCGGCGGCGCGGTGCGGATGAACGCCGGCTGCTACGGCACCTACGTCGCGGACGCGCTGTGCGAGGTTCAGGCCGTGGCCCGCGACGGCGCCGTGCTGACGCTGACGCCGGGCGATCTGGACTTCGCCTATCGCTCGACCTCGCTGCCCGAGGGCTGGGTGCTGACCCGCGCGACCTTCAGCGGCCCCGCGGGCGACCCGGCCGGGCTTGCGGCGCGGATGGACGACCAGCTCGCCCGCCGCGACGCGACCCAGCCCACGAAGGACCGCACCGCCGGATCGACCTTCCGCAACCCGGCGGGTTACAGCTCGACCGGGCGCGACGACGACACGCACGACCTGAAGGCGTGGAAGCTGATCGAGGACGCGGGCCTGCGCGGCCATCGCCTCGGCGGCGCGCAGATGAGCGAGAAGCACCCGAACTTCCTCATCAACACCGGCACGGCAACGGCGGCAGACCTGGAAAGCCTGGGCGAGCTGGTCCGCGCGCGCGTGCGCGAGACGACGGGGCGCCAGCTGACCTGGGAGGTGATCCGGGTGGGCGAGGGGTAGGGGTGTCGGCGTCGTCGCAACCGCTCGCAAGTTAGCGAGTTGTTCAGTCGTGCCGTGTATGCGAGAGTCGTTATCCGGCGAGGGGACATCCGCATGCGTCTTTCAATCGTGGTTGACGTCCAGTACGATCCGGACGCCGAGGTGTGGGTGGGGACCAGCAACGACGTTCGCGGCCTGGTGGTCGAGGGCGAAGACCTCGACGCACTGGCGAAGAACGTGCTGTCTGCCGTTCCGGCATTGATCGAATTGAACGGGCTGCCGAAGCGGCGGTTCGCCTGGCTGGCGTCTTTGCTGGGTCGCAGGTTCGACAGTTCGAGGGTCGAGCTCGATATCCGACAGCACGCTGTGCTGAGTGCGCACGGCTCCCTCTGCTGAATGGCCGGCTTCTATCGTGAACTGATCTCGATGCTTGAGAGGGCAGGTTGCAAGTTCGTCCGCGAAGGCAGTGGCGATCACGAGATCTGGTACAGCCCCAGAACCAGAATCCACTTCACGGTGGATAAAGGAACCAAGTCGAGGCACACGGCCAACGGTATCCTGAAGCAGGCCGGCCTGAAGAAAGCTTTCTGACCCCCCGCCCGCGCCGACCCGCGCAAACCCGTAAAACCGGGCCGGTCGCGCACAAAGCCCCTTCCCGCATCCCGGCTTTCCCCCTATCATCCCCTTCATAACGCGCCGCAAACGGCGCAGCGGGGTCTTCAAGGCTCATACACAGGCATCCGGGCCAACCGGGGCTGAACGAGGCGAAAACGTGGCGGGCGAGTCGAGCAGGACGGCCCACACCGTGGCAGTCCTGATGGGCGGACCCTCGGCCGAGCGCGAGGTTTCGCTGTCGTCGGGGCGCGAGTGCGCGCAGGCGCTGCGGGTGGCGGGCTACCAGGTTGTCGAGATCATTCTCGATGCGGATCAGGGCGCGACCCTGCCCGCGCGGCTGGCCGACGCGCGCGCCGACGTCGTCTTCAACGCATTGCACGGGAAGATGGGCGAGGACGGGCGCGTCCAGGGGCTGATGGACTGGCTGGGCGTGCGCTACACGCATTCCGGCGTGCTGGCCTCGGCGCTCGCGATGGACAAGACCCGCGCCAAGCAGGTGTTCCGCGACGCAGGGCTTCCGGTCGTGGAAAGCCGCATCGCCTGCGCCGCCGAGGTCCGCGCGCGCCACGTCATGCCTGCCCCCTACGTGGTCAAGCCAAACGACGAGGGGTCGTCCGTCGGCGTCTACATCGTGCGCGAGGACAACAACGGCCCGCCGCAGCTGTCCGACGACATGCCCGGCCACGTGATGGTGGAAGCCTACGCGCCGGGCCGCGAGCTCACGACCGCCGTGCTGGGCGACCGCGCGCTCGGCGTGACCGAGATCATCACCGAGGGCTGGTACGACTACGACGCGAAGTATCGCGCCGGCGGGTCGCGCCATGTCGTCCCGGCCGCGATCCCGGACGAGATCGCGGCGGCCTGCCTCGATTACGCCGTCCGCGCCCACCGGGCCTTGGGGTGCCGCGGCCTCAGCCGGACCGACTTCCGCTGGGACGATGCGCGCGGGCTGGCGGGGCTGGTCCTGCTGGAAACCAACACCCAGCCCGGCATGACGCCGACCTCGCTGGCGCCCGAACAGGCGGCGCAGGCGGGCATGGATTTCCCGGCGCTCTGCCGCTGGATCGTGGAGGACGCGCTGTGCAGCACCTGACCCGCGACAGCCAGCGCCAGGCCATGCTGGGCCGGCCCGCGCCCGCCCGCGCCCCCGGCGGCCGCCCGCAGCCGCAGGCCCGGCCCGCGCGCCGCGACCCGGCGCCGTCACGGCTGGCCTACCGGCTGAACCGGATCTGGCTCACCCCGCTCTATCGCCGCGTGCTGCGGCTGGGCGTCCCCGCCTTCGCGCTGGCGATGGTCGTCGGGCTCTACCTGTCGGACGAAACCCGCCGGGCCGAGATCAGCGGCAGCGTCACCGCGATGGTCGAGAAGGTGCAGACCCGCGACGAGTTCATGGTGCACGCGATGAAGATCGAGGGCGCCTCGCCGGTGGTCGACAAGGGCCTGCGGGCGATGCTGCCGGTGACGCTGCCCGCATCGAGCTTCGACATCGACCTCGAGGCGCTCAGGGCGTCGGTCATGAACCTCGACGCGGTCGAGAAGGTCGAGCTGCGGATCGAGCCCGGCGGTGTCCTGTCGGCGGTCGTGACCGAGCGCACGCCCGCGATCCTGTGGCGCCACGCGCGGGGGATCGAGCTTCTGGACGCGACCGGCCACCGCGTCGCATCCGCCACCTCGCGCGACGTGCGCCCGGACCTGCCGATGATCACGGGCGAGGGCGCGAACGCCAACACGGCCGAGGCGCTGGCCCTGATCGAGGCGGCCGGGCCGATCCTTCCGCGCGTGCGCGGGCTCGAGCGCATGGGCGCGCGGCGCTGGGACCTGGTGCTCGACCGCGGCCAGCGGATCATGCTTCCCGAGGACCGGGCCGTGCAGGCGCTGGAACACGCGATCGCGCTGGACCGCACGCAGACGCTGCTGTCGCGGGACGTGGCGGTCGTGGACCTGCGCAACGGCGACCGGCCGATCGTGCGGATCGGGATGACCGCGCAGAACACGCTGCGGCGCGCGCGGGGCGAGCCCGAGATCGGGCCGGACGGAAAGATCATCGAACCGGACGACGGCAAGACCGCCGCGAAGCCGGGCAAGACGACCGCGGCGGCCAAGTCCTCGAAGAAGGGCTGAGCGGCGGAAGGCAGACGGCAGGCGACGGAAGACAGGCAACGGACAGGCAGGGGGCGCGAGCAGGGCGATGGGCGATCTTTACCAGGTGCAGCGGGCGATGCGGCAGATGCGCCGGGCGGCGCTGGCGCGCGGCGTCATGGCGGTGCTGGACATCGGCACCTCCAAGATGTCGTGCATCGTCCTGCAGTTCGACGGACCCGGCCAGTTCCGCGAGGAGGACGGCGTGGGCCCGATGGCGGGGCAGTCGAACTTCCGCGTGATCGGCGCGGCGACGACCCAGTCGCGCGGCATGCGCTACGGCGAGATCGAGACGATGGCCGAGACCGAGCGCGCGGTCCGCACGGTCGTGTCGTCGGCCCAGAAGCGGGCGGGGGTGCGCGTGGATCACGTCATCGCCTGCCTGTCCGGCGCGCGCCCCTCGTCCTACGGGCTGGCGGGCGAGGTGTCGCTCGACAGCGGCAAGTGCACCGAACATGACATCGGCGCGGTGCTGGCGGCGTGCGACGTCCCCGATTTCGGGCGCGGGCGCGAGGTGCTGCACGCGCAGCCGGTGAACTTCGCGGTCGACGGGCGCTCGGGGCTGTCGGACCCGCGCGACCACGTCGGCAACCGGCTGGCGGTCGACGTCCACGCGCTGACGATCGACGGGGATGCCGCCGGCAACCTCGTCCACTGCATCCGGCGCTGCGACCTGGAACTGGCCGGGGTCGCGTCGGCCGCCTATGTCGCGGGGCGCGCGGCGCTGGTCGAGGACGAACAGGAACTCGGCAGCGCCTGCATCGACATGGGCGGCGGCATCACCGGCGTCTCGATCTTCGTGCGCAAGCACATGATCTTCGCCGACGCGGTGCGGATGGGGGGCGAGCTCGTCACCCAGGACATCGCCCGCGGCCTGCGCGTGTCCACGCAGATGGCCGAGTGGCTCAAGACCCGCCACGGCGGGATCGAGGCGACGGGGCGCGACGACCGCGAGATGATCCAGGTGGACGGCGGCACCGGCGCCGACGCGGGCGACTGGGACCACGACCGCCGCGCCGTCAGCCGCGCCGACCTGATCGGCATCATGCGCCCCCGGGTCGAGGAGATCCTGGACGAGGTGCGCGCCGTCCTCGACGCCGCCGGCTTCGACTGCATGCCCAGCCGCCAGATCGTCCTGACCGGCGGCGGCAGCCAGATCCCGGGGCTGGAGACGCTGGCCGCCCGGATCCTGGGCCAGAACGTACGGATCGGGCGGCCGCTGAGGATCCAGGGGCTGGCGCAGAACATGACCACGCCGGGACACGCGGCGACGGTGGGGCTCGCGCTGTTCGCGGCGCACCCGCAGGACGAATGGTGGGACTTCGACATGCCCGTCAGCAGCCACGGCGCGCGCAGCGTCCGGCGCGTGGCGCGCTGGTTCCGCAACCACTGGTGACTTCTCGTGGGGGCCGCCGAGGCCGTTTCCACCAGATGATGGGGCGTGGGCAACATACCGCCGACGGTCGCGGGCGCACACGCCATATTTTGTGGATAAACCCCGTTTCAAGGTGACGCTGGGCGAGAATCGGACTACGATTAACCTTGAGAGCGGAATTCGACCGGGCGCCCAGACCCGGCGGCAGCGGAAAGGGCAGCGGGGATGTCACTGAACCTGATGATGAACGACGATGACGAGCTGAGGCCGCGGATCACCGTCTTCGGCGTCGGCGGCGCGGGCGGCAATGCGGTCAACAACATGATCGAGAAGCAGCTCGACGGCGTCACCTTCGTGGTCGCCAACACCGACGCGCAGGCGCTGGCGCAAAGCCGGTCCGAATCGCGCGTGCAGCTGGGGCCCAAGGTCACCGAGGGCCTGGGCGCGGGCGCGAAGCCGTCGATCGGTGCGAAGGCCGCCGAGGAGACGATCGAGGACATCGTCGACCACCTGATGGGCGCGCACATGTGCTTCATCACCGCGGGCATGGGCGGCGGCACCGGCACCGGCGCCGCCCCGATCATCGCCCAGGCCGCGCGCGAGATGGGCATCCTGACCGTCGGCGTCGTGACAAAGCCGTTCCAGTTCGAAGGCTCGAAGCGGATGCGGCAGGCCGACGAGGGCGTCGAGGCGCTGCAGAAGGTCGTGGACACGCTCATCATCATCCCGAACCAGAACCTGTTCCGGCTCGCGAACGAGAAGACGACCTTCACCGAAGCCTTCGCGATGGCCGATGACGTGCTCTACCAGGGCGTGAAGGGCGTGACCGACCTGATGGTCCGCCCGGGCCTCATCAACCTCGACTTCGCCGACGTGCGCGCGGTGATGGACGAGATGGGCAAGGCGATGATGGGCACGGGCGAGGGCACCGGCGACAACCGCGCCGTCGAGGCCGCCGAGAAGGCGATCGCGAACCCGCTGCTGGACGAGATCAGCCTCAACGGCGCCAAGGGCGTGCTGATCAACATCACCGGCGGCTACGACCTCACCCTGTTCGAGATGGACGAGGCGGCCGAAAAGATCCGCGAGAAGGTCGATCCGGACGCCAACATCATCGTGGGCTCCACGCTGGATCCGTCGATGGAAGGCGCAGTCCGCGTGTCGGTCGTCGCGACCGGGATCGACATGGCCAAGGCCGAGGCGGCAAACCCGCGCCGCGGCCTGCGCGAGCCGCTGACCCAGACGCCGCCAATCGCCCACAAGGTCGCGATCGACGACGAGCCCGTCCCCGCGCGCCGCAGCCCGATCGTGTCCGAGCAGGCCCCGGTCCGCCGCGAGCCGGCAGCCGACGCCGACCACGACATGCCCGCGCCGGCCTACAGCCCGCGCGAGGCCGAGGCCCGGACCGAAAGCCGGTCTGAGCCCCGCGCCGATCACCGTCCCGATCTGCGGCCCGATCTGCGGCCCGAGCCGCGCCTGGCGGACCGCCTGAACGAACCGGCCGGTGGCTTCACCGCGCCGACCCGCGCGGCGGGCGGCCAGCGCCCGGAAGCGCAGGACCGGCTGGCCGGCATCCTCGCCCGCGCCGAAAAGGCCCGCGCCGAGAAAGGCGCCGCGACCCAGCGTCCCGCCGGCCAGCGCCCCGCGGCCGAGCCGCAGCCCGAACCCGCGCGCGGCCCGTCCCGGATCGCCGGCCTGGGCCGGATGCTCGAGCGGATGACGAACCACGCCGACACGACGCCCGCGGCGCGCGCAAGCTCGGGTTCGATCGCCGAGCGCGTGAGCGACCGGATGAACCGCGCCCGTCCCGCGGATGCCGACTTCGACGACCTCGCCTCGCCCGACTCGGCCGAGGACAACGTCGAGATCCCGGCCTTCCTGCGCCGCCAGGCAAACTGAACGCCCGCTCACGGACGCTGGCGCCGGATCACCGATCCGGCACCGCCCAGCCCTTCGCAAGGCCGCCTTCGGGCGGCCTTTCACTTGTCCTGCAGGCCATTGACCTTGCAAGGGTCCTTGGTTGCTCGTCCCCGGCCCGCGTATGTTTCACCCCGTTACAATTCGTTAATTGTTGCAAGGCCTTTGCTGTCCTACTTCAGGTCCCAGACCGGCACGCAGATCGGTCGTGACAGACTTGGGAATGACTGAAATGCAGACGACACTTGCCAGAGCGGTGGAATTCAAGGGCGTGGGGCTTCACTCCGGCGCGCCCGCGCGCATGGCGCTGCGTCCCGCCCCGGCAGGCCACGGCATCGTGTTCGTCCGCACCGACCTTCCCGCCTCGCAGCCCATCCCGGCGCTGTGGAACGCGGTCGTGCCGTCGCAGCTCTGCACGCTGCTGAAGGGTGCGGACGGCGCCACCGTCTCGACCATCGAGCACATCATGGCGGCGCTTGCCGGCACCGGCGTCCACAACGCCCGGATCGAGCTTGACGGCCCCGAGGTCCCGATCCTCGACGGCTCGTCTGCGGCGTTCGTGTCGGGCATCCTGGGCGCGGGCTTGGCCGAACAGGCCGCCCCCCTCCGTGCCATCCGCGTCCTCAAGCCCGTCGAGGTGCGCGAGGGCGAGGCCTATGCCCGCCTCGTTCCCGCCGACCACCTCGAGATGGAATTCGCGATCGACTTCACCGACGCGGCGATCGGCGCGCAGAAGAAGCGCCTCGACCTCGCCAACGGCGCCTTCGTGCGCGAGCTGATGGACAGCCGCACCTTCTGCCGCCGCGCCGACGTCGAGACGATGCAGTCGAACGGCCTCGCGCTCGGCGGGACCTACTTCAACGCGGTCGTCTTCGACGGCGACCGGGTTCTGTCGCCGGGCGGCCTGCGCCACGTGGACGAGCCGGTGCGCCACAAGATGCTGGACGCGGTGGGCGACCTCGCGCTGGCGGGCGCGCCGCTGCTCGCGCGCTACGTCGGCAACCGCGCGGGCCACGGCATGACGAACCGCCTGCTGCGGGCGCTGTTCGCGGACCCCGATGCGTGGCAATGGACCGACTGCACCCCCGATCTTCAGGGGCGACTTCCGGGGGCCGGCGTGACCGCGCACGCGGCCCCCGCCCAGGCCCGGGCCGCAGTCGCCTGACACGCCCCATCGTGCCGGCGGCGACCACACGGCAGCAGCGGCCCCGTCCCGCGCCGCAGCGGCGGGGCCGTCATGCGTCTGTGCGGATTGCCAAAAAGGTGACCCGTTTGCGCTTTTGCGCCCCCTTGGTATGTGTGCTAGGGACAGCCGAGCCGCGCGATGGGTCGGCGGCGGCGGACGCTCAGTGACAGGCAGGATCGGTATGGCAGGCTTGAAATCGGCAGCCCGGCGCGGTGCCCTGATCCTGACGGTGGCAACGCTGGTCGCCTGCGGCAACGGCTCCCGCCCGGCCACCGGCGCGCGCCCCCCGGTCGAGAACTTCACCGCCGAGCAGATCTACAAGCGCGGCGAATACGAGCTGGAAAACACCCGCAACCCGGAAAGCGCGATCTACTACTTCAGCGAGATCGAGCGGCTGTATCCCTATTCAGAATGGGCCAAGCGCGCGCTCATCATGCAGGCCTTCAGCCATCACCGCGCCCGGCAATACGAAGAGGCGCGCGGCGCCGCCCAGCGGTTCATCGACACTTACCCTGGCGACCAGGACGAGGCCTATGCCAAGTACCTGCTGGCGCTCAGCTACTACGACCAGATCGACGAGGTCGGCCGCGACCAGGGTCTGACCTTCCAGGCGCTGCAGGGCCTGCGCGACGTGATCGAGACCTATCCCGACAGCGAATACGCCCGCTCGTCGATCCTCAAGTTCGACCTCGCCTTCGACCATCTCGCGGCGAAGGAAATGGAGATCGGGCGCTACTATCTCAAGCGCGGGAACCACACCGCGGCCGTCAACCGCTTCCGCGTCGTGGTCGAGGACTACCAGACCACCACCCACACGCCCGAGGCGCTGATGCGGCTGGTGGAAGCGTATCTCGCGCTCGGCCTCACCGACGAGGCGCAGACCGCCGGTGCGATCCTGGGCCACAACTTCCAGTCCTCGCCCTTCTACCAGGATGCCTATGCGCAGCTGCGGGGTCGCGGCCTGACCGCCACGCCGGAAGGGAACAACTGGCTCACGGCGGTCTATCGGCAGGTCGTGCAGGGCAGGTGGCTCTAGGCCGCGGCATCGCCCGCGCGCCTGACGTGATCGGGGGCATCTGACATGCTGCGCGCGATGGACATCCGCGACATGCTGCTGATCGACCGGCTGTCGCTGGAATTCGCGCCGGGGCTGAACGTGCTGACCGGCGAGACCGGGGCGGGCAAGTCGATCCTGCTGGACTGCCTCGGGTTCGTCCTGGGCTGGCGCGGCCGGGCCGAACTGGTCCGCGCGGGCGCCGTGCAGGGCGAGGTCACGGCGGTGTTCGACCTGCCCCCCGGACACCCCGCGCGCGGGGTGCTGGCCGATGCCGGGATCGAGGCCGGGGACGAGCTGATCCTGCGCCGCGTCAACGCCGCCGACGGCCGCAAGACCGGCTGGGTCAACGACCGCCGCGTGTCGGGCGAGGTGCTGCGGGCGCTGTCGGACAGCCTGGTGGAACTTCACGGCCAGCACGACGACCGCGGCCTGCTGAACCCGCGCGGCCACCGCGCGCTGCTGGACGCCTTTGCCGGGCTGGACCTTGCGCCGGTGCGCGAGGCGTGGACCGCCCGCCGCCGCGCCGCCGCCGCCCTGGCCGAGGCGGAAGCCGCGCTCGAGGCTGCGCGCAAGGAAGAAGATTTCCTGCGCCACGCCGTGGCCGAACTGGAAAAGCTTGCACCCGAGGCCGGCGAGGACGTGAAGCTGGATACCGAGCGCCGGCAGATGCAGGCGGCGGAGCGGATCCGCTCGGACGTGCAGCGGGCGCTGCAGATCCTGTCGGGCGAGGGCGCCGAGGGCGCGATGGTCGAGGCGGTGCGCTGGCTCGAGGGCGCGGCCGGGACGGCCGAGGGGCGGCTGGACGAGCCGCTCGAGGCGCTGGGGCGCGCGATCGTCGAACTGGCCGAGGCGACCGGCGGGATCGAGGATGCGCTGTCGGCGATGTCCTACGACCCCGCCACGCTGGAGGCGACCGAGGAGCGGCTGTTCGCGCTGCGCGCGCTCGCCCGCAAGCACGACGTGCTGCCCGACGACCTGGCGACGCTGGCGGACGACCTGTCGGGGCGGCTCGCCGCGCTCGACGCGGGCGAGGCGCGGATGGACGGACTGGCCCGCGCGGTCCGCGACGCCGATGCCGCCTATGACGCCGCCGCCAGCGCCGTGACGGCGGCGCGGGTCGAAGCGGCGGGGCGGCTGGACCAGTCCATGGCCGCGGAGCTTGCGCCCCTGAAGATGGAGCGGGCCGTGTTCGAGACCCGCGTGAGCGCCGGCGAGCCCGGCCCCGAGGGGCGCGACGCCGTGGCCTTCACCGTCGCCACCAACCCCGGCGCGCCCGCGGGGCCGCTGGACCGGATCGCGTCGGGGGGCGAGCTGTCGCGGTTCCTGCTGGCGCTCAAGGTCAGCCTGGCGCGCGGCAGCGACACGCTGGTGATGATCTTCGACGAGATCGACCGCGGCGTCGGCGGCGCGACCGCGGACGCTGTGGGGCGGCGGCTGGCGCGGCTGGCGGAAGGCGCGCAGGTGCTTGTCGTCACCCACTCGCCGCAGGTCGCGGCGCTGGGAAGCCGGCATTTCCGGGTGGCGAAGTCTGTAGTGGACGGGATGACGACCTCGCGCGTCGAGGAACTGCCGCAGGGCGAGCGGGTCGAGGAACTGGCGCGGATGCTGGCGGGCGAACAGGTGACGCCCGCCGCCCGCGACGCCGCGCGGTCGCTGCTGGGGCAGGGGTAGGCGGCAGGGACAGCGGCGGGCCGAAACCCGCCCGCGCGCCTTTTTAAGTCCGCGCCGCGCCTGCGCTCTCTTTGAGCCCGCGTTGCGCCGACGTGCGCTCTCAGCCCGAGCCGCGCCCGCGCCCGTCAGCCCACGCCGCGCCCGCGTGCCCTTTCAGCCCGCGTTGCGCCCGCGCGCGGCAAGGCGCGGCAGCATCGCCGAGAAATCGCGCCCGCGCCCGTCCTCGGTTTCCACGAAGCGGGCGTAAAGCTCGGTCGCGAGCCGGCCCATCGGCGTGTCGGCATCCGCCGACTCGGCCGCCTGCTGCGACAGCCGCAGGTCCTTCAGCATCAGCTCGGCCGCGAAGCCCGGGCGATAGTCGTTGTCGGCGGGCGACTTCGGCCCCACCCCCGGCACCGGGCAGTAGGCGTTGGTGGACCACGACGAGCCCGACGAGGTCGACACCACGTCGAACAGCTTCTGCGCATCAAGATCCAGCTTCTGCGCCAGCGCGAAAGCCTCGCAGGTGGCGACCATGGTCGCGCCCAGGATCATGTTGTTGCAGATCTTCGCTGCCTGACCCGCCCCCGCCTCGCCGCAATGGACCGCCTTCTGGCCCATGATCTCGAACAGCGGCCGCACCGTCGCGAACGCGTCGTCGCTGCCCCCCGCCATGAAGGTCAGCGTCCCCGCCGCAGCGCCGCCGATCCCGCCCGACACGGGCGCATCCAGCGACCCCAGCCCCGCCGCCGCGGCCTGCGCCGCCACGTCGCGCGCGCTGTCCACGTCGACGGTCGAACAGTCGCACAGCACCGCGCCCGGCTTCATCGCCGGGATGACCTGCGCCGCGACCGACTTCAATATCTGTCCGTTCGGCAGCATGGTGATCACCACGTCCGCGCCCGCCGCCGCCTCGGCCGCGCCGGTCGCGGGGGCCACGCCTTCCACGTCCGCCGCCGCCGGGTCGAAGCCCAGCACCTCGTGCCCCGCCGCCGCGAGGTTGCGCGCCATCGGCGCCCCCATGTTCCCCAGCCCGATGAAGCCGATCTTCATGCCCGATCCTCCCATTCCAGTTCGTCGTCGCCCAGGGGCGCCAGCATCGCCTCGACCGCCGCCGGTCCCGCGTCGGCCGCCCAGACCGGCGTCCGGTCCTTGTCGATGATCTGCGCCCGCACTCCTTCTAGGAAATCCGACTGCGCCGTCGCGCGCCGGGTGAAGCGGTACTCGCGGCTCAGCGCGTCCTGCATCCGCTGGTCGCCCCGCGCCGCCCGCACCATGGCGAGCGTCGCCGCCATCGACAGGGGGGAGTTCCGGCGCAGCGGCTTCAGCGCGCCCTCGTCGCCCTGCTGTTCGAGGCTTGCCACGATCTCCTCGACGCTGCGCCCGCCGAAGGCGGACAGGTCGCGGTCGGCCAGCGTCGACGCGGGCGCGGGGCGGCCCTTCAGTTGCGCCACGTCGCCGGTGTCGGCCAGCATTTCCCTGGCGGCGTCCCATTCGGCCTCGGGCAGGTAGATGTCGGCGAATCCGGCGTGGATCGCGTCGCCCGCGTCCATCCGCGCGCCGGTCAGGCCCAGGTATTCCCCGATCCGCCCGGGCGCGCGGGACAGGAGCCACGTCCCGCCCACGTCGGGGATCAGCCCGATCCCCGATTCGGGCATCGCCACCTGCGTCGTGTCGCCCACCACCCGGTGCCCGGCGTGGCCGCCCACGCCCACGCCGCCGCCCATGACGAAGCCCTGCATGAAGGCGACGATCGGCTTTTCGTAATCCGCGACGGCCGCGTTCATGCGGTATTCGTCGGCGAAGAAATCCTGCCCCACGGCATGATCGCCCGCGCGCCCGGCGTGATAGACCGCCGCGATGTCGCCCCCGGCGCAGAAGGCGCGGTCGCCCTCGGCGTCGATGATGACCAGCGCGACGTCGGGATCGCCCCGCCAGTCGTCGAGCGCGCGGTGGATTGCCACCGCCATCTCGTGCGTCAGCGCGTTCAGCGCCTGCGGGCGTGTTAAGGTGATCCGGCCCGCGCGCCGGTCCTTGCGGATGGACAGGTCGTTCATGCCTGCCCCCGCTCGGACAGAAGCGCGCGGCTGACGATCAGGCGCATGATCTCGTTGGTGCCTTCCAGGATCTGGTGCACGCGCAGGTCGCGCACGATCTTCTCGACCCCGAAATCGGCGAGGTAGCCGTAGCCGCCGTGCAGCTGCAGGCAGTCGTTCGCCACCTCGAAGCTGCGGTCGGTGACGTAGAGCTTGGCCATCGCGCAGAACTTGGTGGCGTCCGGCGCCTTCCGGTCCAGCTTCCACGCCGCCTGGCGCAGGAAGACGCGCGCCGATTGCAGCGCGGTTTCCAGTTCCGCGAGCTTGAACTGCAGCGCCTGGAACTGGTCGAGAGTCTTCCCGAAGGCGCGCCGCTCGCCCATGTAGGCCACGGTCCGGTCCAGCGCCGCCTGCGCGCCGCCGAGCGCGCTTGCCGCGATGTTCAGCCGCCCGCCGTCGAGCCCGGCCATGGCGTAGCTGAAGCCGCGCCCTTCCTCGCCGATCAGGTTCTCGGCCGGCACGTCGCAGTCGTCGAACTGGACCTCGCTCGTCGGCTGCGCCCGCCATCCCATCTTGTCCTCGAGCGCGCCGAACGACAGCCCCCTAGCCCCGTTCTCGACCACCACGGTGGAAATGCCCTTCGGCCCGTCCTCGCCCGTCCGGACCATGCAGACATAGGCGTCGGAATAGCTGCCGCCCGAGATGAAGGCCTTGGTCCCGTTCAGGCGCCAGCCCTCGTTCGTGCGGGCGGCGCGGGTCCGCAGGGCGGCGGCGTCCGACCCGCTGCCGGGTTCGGTCAGGCAGTAGGAGAACACCTTTTCCATGCTGCACAGGTCGGGCAGCCAGCGGGCCTTGTCCTCGGGCTTGCCGAACTTGTCGATCATCCCGCCGCACATGTTGTGGATCGACAGGAACGCGCCGACCGCCGGGTCGGCCATCGCCAGCGCCTCGAACACCAACGTCGCGTCAAGGCGCGTGAGGCCCGACCCGCCATAGTCCTCGGACACGTAAAGGCCGCCGAAGCCCAGCTGCGCGATCCGCGGCCACAGCTCCTTTGGGATCGTGCCCGCGCGTTCCCAGTCGCGCGAATGGGGGACGATATGCTCGGCCCCGAAATCGCGGGCCATGTCGAAGATGGCCTGCTGTTCCTCGGTCAGTGCGAAATCCATGTCCCCTCCACGATGCGTCCCGCCCGGGCTTACCGGCTAGCGGGACAGTGTTGCACAACTATTGCAATCTGCGGCTGCCGTGCCAGCAATGCCGCGACCGGGCCGCGAGCGGGCCGCCCGGGCGCGTCTGATGAAAACCGACAACGAAACAAGAACAGGAACCTGACCATGCGTATCGAGGGCGCCTCTCCGGCGCTGTACAACGAAGATCTCGCACCAGCCGAGGACAGGCGCTGGGGCGCCTTTTCCATCTTCAACGTCTGGACCTCGGACGTGCATTCGCTGTGGGGCTATTACCTGGCCGCCAGCCTGTTCCTGCTGTGCGGGAACTTCGTGAACTTCGTTCTGGCGATCGGGCCGGGTCGCTGGTCATCTACTGGCTGATGACGCTGGTGGGCGTGGCGGGGGTCAGGACAGGCGTGCCGTTCCCGGTGCTGGCGCGGTCGTCCTTCGGCACGTTCGGCGCGAACATCCCGGCGCTGGTGCGGGGCCTCGTGGCCTGCTTCTGGTACGGCGCCCAGACGGCGGCAGCCTCGGGGGCGCTGGTGGCGCTGATGATCCGCTGGCCCGGGATGCTCGAGTTCCACAAGTCGAGCCACATGCTCGGCCACTCGACGCTCGAGGTGATCTGCTATGTCCTCGTCTGGTCGGCGCAGCTGCTGATCATCCAGCGCGGAATGGAAACGGTGCGCAGGTTCCAGGACTGGGCCGGCCCGGCGGTCTGGCTGATGATGCTGATCCTGGCGATCTATCTGGTCGTGAAATCGTTGCGCTTCAGCTTCGGCTCGGAGATCCCGCAGGACGTGCTGATCGCGGCGACCCGCGATGCGGGGATCACCACGCCGCCCGGCAGCCTGCCGACGCTGATGGCGGTGGCGGCGACCTGGATCACGTATTTCGCCGCGCTGTACCTGAATTTCTGCGACTTCTCGCGCTACGCCACGTCCGAACGGGCGCTGCGGGTGGGCAACATCTGGGGCCTGCCGGTCAACCTGCTGGCCTTCTGCCTGGTCGCGGGCGTCACCACCACGGCGGCGTTCCACGTCTATGGCGAGGTGCTGCTGCACCCCGACCAGATCAGCGCCAAGTTCGACAGCTGGTTCCTGGCGCTGCTGGCGGCGCTGACCTTCGTAGTGGCGACGCTGGGGATCAACGTGGTGGCGAACTTCGTTTCGGCGGCGTTCGACTTTTCCAACGCGGCGCCGCGCCGCATCGACTTCAAGCGCGGCGGGCTGATCGCCGCGGCCATCGCGCTGGTCCTGTATCCGTGGGCGCCGTGGGACACCGGGGCGGCGCGGTTCGTCAACTTCATCGGCTCGACCATGGGTCCGATCTTCGGGATCATGATGGTGGACTACTACCTGATCCGCCGCACCCGGCTGAACGTGGCCGACCTCTACCGCGAGAACGGCGAGTTTCGGTTCGGCAGCGGCTTTCACGGCAAGGCCTTCCTGGCGCTGTTCGTGGGCATGGTGTTCTCGTCCATCCTGCCGACCTTCACCAGCGTCCTGCCGGCGTGGTGGGGCACCTATGGCTGGTTCTTCGGCGTGCTGATCGGCGGCGCCAGCTACTGGATGATGCGGCGCGGGGACGCGGTGTGACGCGGGCGGGGGCGGGGGCGGCGCGGACCGCCCCCGTCTTCCTTTCCCTGGGCTGTCCCGGGGTCCGGGGCCCGAAGCCCAGGGACCGGCAGGTCGGTCAGTCCATCGCCTTGAAGTTGAAGGCCGCCCCTTCCTTGATCCCCGAAGGCCACCGGCTCGTCACCGTCTTGGTGCGGGTGTAGAAGCGGAAGGCGTCGGGGCCGTGCTGGTTCAGGTCGCCGAAGCCCGACTTCTTCCAGCCGCCGAAGGTGAAATACGCCAGCGGCACCGGGATCGGCACGTTGATCCCGATCATGCCCACGTTCACGCGGCTGGCGAAGTCGCGGGCGGTGTCGCCGTCGCGGGTGAACATCGCGATGCCGTTGCCGTATTCGTGGTCCATCGCCAGCTTCAGCGCCTCTTCGTAGGACGCGGCGCGGACGGTGGACAGGACCGGGCCGAAGATTTCCGTGCGGTAGATGTCCATGTCGGGCGTGACGCGGTCGAACAGGTGGGGGCCGACGAAGAACCCGTCCTCGTAGCCCTGCAGGCTGAAGTCGCGGCCGTCGACGACCAGCTCCGCCCCCTGCGCGACGCCGGTTTCCACCAGCCGCAGGATGTTTTCCTTCGCGGCCTTGGTCACCACCGGGCCGTAATCCACGTCGTTGCCCGCGGTCCAGGGGCCGACCTTCAGCTTCTCGATCCGCGGCACCAGCTTCTCGATCAGGCGGTCGGCGGTCTCCTCGCCCACGGGAACGGCGACCGACACGGCCATGCAGCGTTCGCCCGCGGCGCCGTAGCCTGCGCCCACCAGCGCGTCGGCGGCCTGGTCGAGGTCGGCGTCCGGCATGATGATCATGTGGTTCTTGGCGCCGCCGAAGCACTGGGCGCGCTTGCCGGTCTGGGCCGCGCGTTCATAGATGTACTGCGCGATCGGGGTCGATCCGACGAAGCCGACGGCCTGGATCACGTCGCTGTCCAAGAGCGCGTCGACCGCTTCCTTGTCGCCGTGGATGACCTGCAGGACGCCGTCGGGCAGGCCCGCTTCCTTGAACAGCTCGGCGATCATGTTCGGCACGGTCGGGTCGCGCTCGGACGGCTTCAGGATCACCGCGTTTCCGGACGCGAGCGCGGGTCCGAGCTTCCACAGCGGGATCATCGCGGGAAAGTTGAAGGGCGTGATGGCGGCCACGACGCCCAGCGGCTGGCGCATGGAATACATGTCGATGCCGGGGCCGGCGCCGTCGATGAACTCGCCCTTCAGCTGGTGCGGCGCGCCGATGGCGAACTCGATCACCTCCAGCCCGCGCTGGATGTCGCCCTTGGCGTCGGGGAAGGTCTTGCCGTGTTCGGACGACAGCATCTCGGCCATCCGGTCCATGTCGCGGTTCAGAAGGTCGACCATCTTCATCATCACGCGCGCGCGGCGCTGCGGGTTGGTGGCGCCCCACTTCACCTGCGCCTCGGCCGCGCTTGCGATCGCGGCGTCGATTTCGGCGCGGGTGGCGAGATCGACCTTGGCCTGCACCTCGCCGGTGGCCGGGTTGTAGACGTCGGCGGTGCGGCCCGACGTGCCGGGCGTGAGCTTGCCGTCGATCCAGTGGTGAATGGCGCGCATGGCGACCCCCTTCCTGTCTGCGGTTTCGCGCGCATCATGGCCTTGCGGAACTGCCGGGGTAAAGCGACGATCCGGCAAAAGCGTTTTGCACGATTGCAGGGGGCCGAGAGGCGAAGCATGGACTGGGACGACCTGCGCGTGTTCCTTGCCGTGGCGCGGACGGAAAGCCTGTCGCGGGCCGGCGCGCGTCTCGGCATGAACGCATCCACCGTCGGTCGGCGGATCGCGCGGCTCGAAGGCGGGCTGGGCCGGGTCCTGTTCGCCAAGACGCCGCAGGGCTATGCGCTGACGCCCGAGGGGCAGCGCCTCGTGCCCCCGGCCGAGGCGGCCGAGCGCGCGGCGCAGGAGGCGGGCGAGGCGCTGGCGCAGCCCGGCGCGCTGACCGGGCAACTCAGGATCGGCGCGCCCGACGGCTGCGCGAACTACCTGCTGCCGCAGGTCGCGGCGGGGCTGTGCCGCGACCATCCGGGGCTCGAGGTGCAGATCGTCGCGCTGCCCCGCGTCTTCAACCTGACCCGGCGCGAGGCGGACATGGCGATCGCCGTCAGCCCGCCGCAGACGGGGCGCGCGGTGGTGCAGAAGATCACCGACTACCGCCTGCACCTTGCCGCGCACCGCGACTATCTCGCCCGGCACCCGCCGATCGCGCGGCGCGCGGACCTGCGCGGGCACCGGATGATCGGCTACATCGCCGACATGATCTTCGACCGCGAGCTCGACTACCTCGCCGAGACGGGGGCCGAGGGGGCGGCGCTGACCTCGAACTCGGTCAGCGTGCAGATGCAGGCGATCCGCGCGGGCGGGGGGATCGGGATCGTCCACGATTTCGCGATCCGCTTCGCGCCCGGTGTCCGGCGGGTCCTGGCGGGCGAGGTGTCGCTCAGCCGCGCGTTCTGGCTGATCCGCCACGCCGACGACAAGCGGTCCGGCCGCCTGACCCGCCTGACCGAGGAGGTCACGACCGCCGTCCGCCGCGAGGTCGCGCGGCTGGAGGGCGAGGTCGCCCGGTCCGAAGGCGTGGAAGGCCGGGCGCAGGGGACTTGACGCAGGGAAAACTCGCGTCAAGCTGAAAGGCAGCCGCCTTTCCGGCTGCGACAAGGGAAGACCGCCATGATCGTCAAGCAGATTCTCGCGATGAAGTCCGGCCCGGATCACGTCGAGACGGTATCGCCGGGCGATCCCGTCTCGCGCGCGGTCGAGGTGATGGCGCAGCGCAGGATCGGGGCGGTGGTCGTGACGACCGACGGGGTCACGCCCGAAGGGATCCTGTCGGAACGCGACATCGTGCGCGAACTTGCCCGCGGCGGCGACCCGATGGCGCGCCCGGTCGGCGAGTTGATGACGCGCAAGGTCGCGACCTGCGTCTGCGCCGACGACGCGCTGGCGGTGCTGGAACGCATGACCGAGGGACGCTTCCGCCACCTGCCGGTGGTCGATGCGGACGGCCGCATGGTCGGCGTCGTGTCGATCGGCGACGCGGTCTCGGCCCGGCTGAAGGAACTCGCGTCGGAAAAGGAAGCGCTGACCGGGATGATCATGGGCAGCTGAGGCCGCCCGTCCCGACGCCGCGCTGCGGCATCACGCTTGCATGATCGCCGCGTTTGTGGTGCCACTTCGTCCCGGACGGCATGGGGAACAGTGATGCGTATCGGCCTTTATCCCGGCACATTCGACCCGATCACGCTGGGTCATGTCGACATCATCCAGCGTGCGCTGGTGCTGGTGGACAGGCTGGTGATCGGCGTCGCGATCAACCGCGACAAGGGGCCGCTGTTCCCGCTGGAGGAACGGGTGGCCATGGTTCAGGCCGAGTGCAGCGCGATCACGGCCAGGTTCGGCGGCGAGATCGTCGTCCACCCGTTCGAGAACCTGCTGATCGACTGCGCCCGCGACGTGGGGGCGCAGCTGATCGTGCGCGGCCTGCGCGCGGTGGCGGATTTCGAATACGAGTTCCAGATGGTCGGTATGAACCGCGCGCTGGACGCCAGCGTCGAGACGGTGTTCCTGATGGCCGACGCGCGCCGCCAGGCGATCGCGTCGAAGCTGGTCAAGGAAATCGCCCGCCTCGGCGGCGACGTCAGCAAGTTCGTGACGCCCGCCGTGAACGAATCCCTGCGCGCCCGGTTCAACCCGCAGCGCGCGTGACCACTCGCGGGCCTTTGCAATTTGTCCGTGACTGGCCCTCGTCAACTGCCCGGGTGACTGAAAGGACGCGAGATGACAGCTGACACGATCCGCGGCCTGCGCGAACCGACGCCGTTCCCCGACCCGACCCGGCCGCCGATGCCGGACCCGTCGCCCGACCCGTCGCCCGATCCCTCCCCGGGGCCGCGGCCGGAACCCGCCGCGCGACCGGCGGTCTAGCGCAAAATCAGAAAGGGCGCCGCAGCGGCGCCCTTTTCGTCAGCCGGAAGGTTCGGCTCAGACGTTCTCGTCGGCCTCGTCGTCCAGGTAGACGGGGGCGGCGAGCTTCGGGGTCTGGCCGGCGCCCAGCGGGTCTTCCTGGCGCTGGACCGAGCCTTCGAAATGCGCCCCGGATTCGATCGCGATTGTCTTGTGGACGATGTCGCCCTCGACCCGGGCGGTGGCCGACAGGCGGACCTTGAGGCCCCGGACGCGCCCGACCACGCGGCCGTTCACAATGATTTCCTCGGCCACGATCTCGCCGCGGATGGTGGCGCTTTCGCCGACGGTCAGCTGGTGGGCGCGGATGTCGCCTTCGACCGTGCCCTCGATCTGGACGTCGCCCTGGGTGTGGATGTCGCCCTTGACCGTCAGGTCGGACGACAGCACCGAAGGTCCGGTACGGCGGGTCGGGGCTGCAGGCAGGTCGTATCCGGTGTCCATCGTGCGGCTGCTTTCCGTTTCGTAGGTGTTCGTCGGTTGGCTACGGGGGCCGGGCTCGGTCACGCGGGTCTTAGAAAACATTCTCTGCAGCCTTGATGAAGCTCATGGGGTTCACGGCCTTTCCGTCCACACGCACCTCGTAGTGCAGATGCGGCCCGGTCGAGCGGCCGGTGTTGCCCATATCACCGATGAGGCTGTTGCGCGACACCTTTTGCCCGACCTTGACCCGAATCTTGGACAGGTGGCCGTAGCGGGTCTCGGTCCCCAGCTCGTGCTTGATCTTGATGAGATTGCCGTAGCCGCTCTGCCAGCCGGCGTAGATCACGACGCCGTCGCCGGTGGCGTAGATCGGGGTGCTGACGGGGCCGGCCATGTCGATGCCCTCGTGCTTGCGGCCCCAGCGCGGGCCGAAGCCCGAGGTATAGCGGAACGCGCTCTTGACCGGCATCGCCAGCGGCAGCTTGCTGACCGCGATGCGGTAGCGGTTCACCTTGTCCAGCGACACGACGATTTCCTGCGCCCGCGCTTCGGATTCGGAAATCTCGGCGTTGCCGCGGGTCGAATAGCCCATCGGCGTCAGCGGGCCGCCATGGCCGGAATAGCCCTCGCGCACGGTTTCCAGCAGCTTCTCGCCGTCGACGCCGACGTTCTGGAACATCTCGTCGAGCGGCTTCACCGACATCTCCACCGCGTCTTCCAGCTGCGCGAAGATCTCGTCGTTGCGGGCGACGAGCTGGTCGCGCTCGGTCGTGGCCGCGTCCGCCACGCGCTGCGCCTCGGCGGCCTTGACCTCCGCCTCGGTCTGGCGGACGGCGGCGGACTTCAGTTCGCCCGACAGGATGTCGAGCGCCGCGGTGACTTCCTGCGCACGGTCGGCGGCAGGCGCGGCCGCATCGGCCACGGCGGTCCCCTGCGCCTGGCCCTGCGCGAGCGCATCGTGAAGCGACGCCTGCACCACGCCCAGCCCCGCTTCCAGCTCGCGCCGGCGTTCTTCCGAGGCGAGGAGCTGAGTCTGCATCTGCGACACCTGGCCAAGCGCGGTGGCAAAGCGCTCCTGCGCGGCCTGCGCGTCAGCCGCGCGGGCGTCGCGTTCGGCGGCAAGAGCGTTCAGCCGGTCCTCGAACGCGGCGCGCGTTCCCGCCTGCCCGGTGGCGCCCACGCTGACGGCGTCGGTGACCAGGATCGAGCTGGCCAGGATCGCCCAGCTCAGCACGATCGCGGTGCCGCCCAGGGCGGTGGCCTGCGTCATCGGCGACAGGCGGACGAAGCGCGTGGTCTGATCGGACTTCAGGAACAGCCGCTGTTCGGGGAGAAAGCGACCGAGCGCGGCGTTCATGCGGTTCGACAGACTGTGCAGCACGTGTCCTACCTTTCAGAAGGGACGAAGCGGCCCGGGGGGCCGGTTCGGGATGCCCCGGAATGACGGAACCTGTGCCCGCAAGGCAACAAAGATTCAAATAACGGAAAAATTCTGCGCGGAATGTCGCTTCAACTGGCGGTTTACCGCCGACCGCATGGAACCAGATGCGGTGGTGCTGCGGCGCCCTGGCACCAAACAGCTTGACGCGCCGGTCCGCCCGCAGCGTCCGGCGCGCCGATCTGGAGATCAGACGTGAATCGCGCCGTCGCCGCAGGCCAGCGCCGCCTCGCGCACCGCCTCGCTGACGGTCGGGTGGGCGTGGCAGGTCAGCGCGACGTCCTGCGCGGCCGCCCCGAACTCCATCGCGACGCAGATCTCGTGGATCATCTCGCCGGCGCCCGGGCCGATGATGTGCGCGCCGAGGATCCGGTCGGTGTCGGCATCGGCGATCAGCTTCACGAAGCCTTCGGCCTGCAGCATCGCCTTGGCGCGGGCGTTTCCCATCAGGGGGAACTTGCCGGCCTTGACCTTGCGGCCAGACGCCTTCGCGGCCTCTTCGGTCATGCCGACGCTGGCGACTTCCGGCGTCGTGTAGATGACGCCGGGGATCACGTCGTAGTTCACGTGCCCGTGCTTTCCGGCGATGACCTCGGCCACGGCCATCCCCTCGTCCTCGGCCTTGTGTGCCAGCATCGGGCCCGGCACCGCGTCGCCGATGGCGTAGACGCCGGGGACGGACGTCGCGAAATGGCTGTCGATCCCGATCTGCCCGCGCTCGGTCAGCTTCACGCCGAGCGCGTCGAGCCCGAGGCCGTCGTGGTAGGGGCGCCGGCCCGTCGCGACCAGCACGACGTCGGCCTCCAGCTTCTGGTCGCCGCCCTTCTTCGCCGTGTAGCTGACGGTCGCGCGGCCGTCCGCGACCTCGACGCCCGAGACCGCGGCGCCGAGGATGAACTTGAAGCCCTGCTTGGTCAGGATCTTCTGGAACTGCTTCTGCACCTCGCCGTCCATGCCGGGGGTGATCGCATCCAGGTATTCCACGACCGTGACCCTGGTCCCGAGGCGGTTGTATACCGACCCGATTTCCAGTCCGATCACGCCCGCGCCGATCACGACCATGGTTTCGGGGATCTTCTTCAGCGCGATGGCGCCGGTCGAATCGACCACCACGCCGGCGTCATTGTCCACTGTCACGCCCTTCAGCGCGGTCGGGACCGAGCCCGAGGCGATGACGATGTTCTTCGTCTCGTGCGTCGTGTCGCCGACCCTGACCTTGCCCGGCGCGGTGATTTCCGCCCAGCCCTTGAGCCAGTCGATCTTGTTCTTCTTGAACAGGAACTCGATGCCCTTGGTGTTCGTCGCCACCGTCTCGGACTTGTAGGCGAGCATCCGGTCCCAGTCGATGTCGGCATGCGCGTTCATCAGGCCGAGCGTCGCGAAGTTCTCGTGCATCTCGTGGGCCATGTGGGACGCGTGCAGAAGCGCCTTGGACGGGATGCAGCCGACGTTGAGGCAGGTGCCGCCCAGCGTCTCGCGCCCCTCGACGCAGGCGACCTTCAGGCCGAGCTGCGCCGCGCGGATCGCGCAGACATAACCGCCGGGGCCGGCGCCGATGACGATCAGATCATACATGGGGGCGTCCTTTGTTCTGGGCGGGCAGGCGGGGGCTGCGCGCCCCCGGACCCCGCGGGATATTTGCAGACAGAAGATATCAGAAGAGCGAGGTCAGGATCATGGTCATGGTGGCCGCGAAGCCCAGGCCGAAGATCACCGAGCGCCACGGCGTCCAGCCGAAGGCGTAGGCGGGGATGTAGAGCACGCGCGCCGCGAGATAGATCCAGGCGCAGGTCGCGGTCAGGCGGCTGTTCGATCCGGTCGACTGCACCAGCACCACGGCGATGATGAAGAACGCCAGCGCCTCGAAGTGGTTGTCGACCGCGCGACGGAGGCGGGCGGTGAGGGGCGAGAAGTCGGGCTGCGCGTCGCGCGGGCCGGCGTTCCATTTCGACAGCCCGTCGCGGTTCATCGACCACGCCGCGATGGCGATCTGGACCGCCTGCAGGATCGCGGCGAGGCCGAGGACGGTGAGTTCGGGCGTGAGGGCCGGCTTCATGCGGTCTCGAGCATGTGGAACTCGGATCCGGTCACGCTGCCCTGCGACGCGAAGAGCTGCTGCGCGCCGTCGAGATAGGCCCGTGCCCGCGCCGGATCGGCGACCTGGTAGAGCACCCATGCGGTGCCCGCGCCCTCGCGCCAGACCTGCAGCACGGAAAGCGAGGCGTGGCCCCGATCCTCGGCATCGGCGTCGAAGGCGGCGCGGAACTTCGCATGGTCGGTGAAATCATAGCGGGCGAGAAGCTGGGTGGTCATCGCGTGCCTCCTCGGGTCATGGAAGGTGTTATCCGGGAAAGTCGTGAAAGAAAAGTTGGCGGTGATGAACAGCTGGTTCTTTTTCGGGGCTTCTCTACGGACGGCAACATCGCAGACACGAAGATTTCCGAACTTGGAAATACCCGGATGGCAGGCTCGGGGGACAGCGGGATCGCGTCCGGTCCCACGCCAAACGATGCCGCGGTCTGGCGCGACCGGGACGCCCCGCGCCACCTGCCGGCTTGCCCGTGAACTATCCGCGCTTGCCCGCGCGGACATCAGCCGGGCGGGCGTCGGCCGGGGCTGGCCCCGGCGAACGCCCGCCCGCCATGTTCACAGATCCATCAGCAGCCGCCGCGGGTCTTCCAGAGCTTCCTTGACGCGCACCAGGAACGTCACCGCGCCCTTGCCGTCCACGATCCGGTGGTCGTAGCTCAGCGCCAGGTACATCATCGGGCGGATCACGATCTCGCCCTTCACCACCACCGGCCGGTCCTGGATCTTGTGCATCCCCAGGATGCCCGACTGCGGCGGGTTCAGGATGGGCGAGGACATCAGCGAGCCGTAGACCCCGCCATTCGAGATGGTGAAGGTCCCGCCCTGCATGTCGGCCATGGTCAGCTTGCCGTCGCGCGCCCGCGCGCCGAGCTCGCCGATTTCCTTCTCGATCTGCGCGAACGACTTCTGGTCGGCGTCGCGCACGATCGGGACCACCAGGCCGGTGGGCGTGCCCACCGCGACGCCCATGTGGACGAAGTTCTTGTAGACGACGTCCTGGCCGTCGATCTCGGCGTTGACCTCGGGCACTTCCTTCAGCGCGTGGCTGCAGGCCTTCACGAAGAACGACATGAAGCCGAGCTTCACCTTGTGCTTCTTCTCGAAGGAGTCCTTGTAGGCGTTCCGAAGTTCCATGATCGCCGACATGTCCACCTCGTTGTAGGTGGTCAGCATCGCGGCGGTGTTCTGGGCGTCCTTCAGGCGGCGGGCGATGGTGGCGCGCAGGCGCGTCATCCTGACCCGTTCCTCGCGGCGCGCGTCCTCGGCGTTCGAGGGCGCGCGGGGCGCCTGCGCCGGGGCGGGTGCGGAAGCCTGCTTCGCGGCGGGTTGCGCGTTCGAGGCCTGCGCGTTCGAGGGTTGCGCGTTCGAGGGCTGCGGGGCGCGGGCGACGTCTTCCTTCATCACCCGGCCGTCCTTGCCCGATCCCTGCACCTGGTCGCGCGACACGCCCTTTTCGGCCATCGCCTTCTTCGCGGACGGCGCATCCTCGACATCGGTGCGCCCGCCCGTGCGGGGCAGCATCTGTTCGGGCCCGGCGCCGGGCGATCCGACGGCGCCGGCGGACACCCCGTCCTCGGCCCCCGAGGCGGAGCCGACCGGGTTGCCGCCCTGGGCGCCCTGTTCGTACGAGGCGCCCGCGCCGGAAGCCGCGACCGCGCCGGCCGCATCGCCCGCACCTGCCGAAGACGTGCCAGCCGAAGCCCCGCCTTCGGTGATGACGGCAAGGCGGGCCTTCGCGTCGACGGTCGCGCCTTCCTCGGCCAGGATCTCGGCCAGGACGCCGGATGCGGGGGCGGGCACCTCGACCGAGACCTTGTCGGTTTCCAGCTCGCACAGCATCTCGTCCTGCGTGACGCTGTCGCCGGCCTTCTTGAACCAGGTGGCGACGGTCGCCTCGGTCACGCTTTCGCCGAGCGAGGGGACCATGACGTCGACCGACCGGCCCGAGCCCGAGCCGGCCTGCGCGGGCTGGGGTTCCTCGGCCGGGGCAGGGGTGGACGCGGCGGCAGCGGTCGCGCCGGCCGAGGCGGCGCCCGCCTCTCCGATCTGCGCCAGGAGCCCGTTCGGGCCGACGGTCGTGCCTTCGGCCGCGACGATCTCGGCCAGCACGCCGGCTGCGGGCGAGGGGACCTCGACCGTGACCTTGTCGGTTTCCAGCTCGCACAGCATCTCGTCCACCGCGACGCTGTCGCCGGGCTTCTTGAACCACGTGGCGACGGTGGCTTCGGTGACGCTTTCACCCAGAGCGGGGACGCGGACTTCGGTGGTCATGCTTGCTTCTCCAGTCCCAGCGCGGCGTTCACCAGCGCTTCTTGTTCAGCCTTGTGGCGCGATGCGAGGCCCGTCGCGGGCGACGCGGCGGCCTGGCGGCCCGCATAGCTCGCGCGCCTGGCGCGCGCGCCGATCCGGTCCAGCACCCATTCCAGGTTCGGCTCGACGAACGACCAGCCGCCCTGGTTCTTGGGCTCTTCCTGGCACCAGACCACGTCGGCGTTCTTGAACCGCTCGAGCTCCTTCGACATCGACTGGCTGGGGAACGGGTAGAATTGTTCCAGCCGCAGCAGGTAGACGTCGCTCAGCCCCGCTTCGTTCCGTGCGGCGAGCAGGTCGTAGTAGACCTTGCCCGAGCAGATCACGACGCGGCGGATCCTGTCGTCGGCGACAAGCTGGAAGTCGGTCTTGCCGCGCTCGGCGTCGTCCGCCAGCACCCGGTGGAAGGTCGAGCCGGTGGTGAACTCGTCGGCCGAGCTGACCGCCATGGGGTGGCGCAGCAGCGACTTCGGCGTCATCAGCACCAGGGGCTTCCTGAACTTCCGGTGCAGCTGGCGGCGCAGGATGTGGAAGTAGTTGGCGGGCGTCGTCAGGTTGGCGACAATCCAGTTCTCCTCGGCGCACATCTGCAGCCAGCGTTCCAGCCGGGCGCTGGAGTGTTCCGGCCCCTGGCCTTCGTAGCCGTGCGGCATGAGCATCACGAGGCCCGACATCCGCAGCCACTTCTTCTCGCCCGACGAGATGAACTGGTCGAACATGATCTGCGCGCCGTTGGCGAAGTCGCCGAACTGCGCCTCCCACAGGGTCAGCGTCTTCGGCTCGGCCAGCGAGTAGCCGTACTCGAACCCGAGCACCGCGTATTCCGACAGCATCGAGTCGATGACCTCGTAGCGGGCCTGACCCTCGCGGATGTTGTTCAGCGGGTAGTAGCGTTCCTCGGTCGTCTGGTCGACGAAGGCCGAGTGGCGCTGGCTGAACGTGCCGCGGGTGCTGTCCTGCCCCGACAGGCGGACGGGGTTGCCTTCGGTCAGGAGCGACCCGAACGCGAGCGCCTCGCCCGTCGCCCAGTCAAAGCCCTGTCCGCTCTCGAACATGGCGCGCTTGGCGTCCAGAAGGCGCGTCACCGTCTTGTGCATGTCGAACCCGTCCGGCACGCGGGTCAGCGCGGCGCCGATCTCGGCCATCGTCTGGGGCGCGATGCCGGTGTCGCCGGGCACGTATTCGGTGCTTTCCGGCCCGAGGCCCGACCACTTCCCGTCCAGCCAGTCGGCCTTGTTCGGCTTGAAGTTCTTGCCCGCCTCGAACTCCTGGTTCAGGTGCGCCTGGAACGAGGCCTTCATGTCCTCGATCTCGCCCTCGGGGATCAGCCCGTCCTTCACCAGCCGGTCGGTGTAGATCTGCAGCGTGGTCTTGTGGCCCTTGATCTGCTTGTACATCGCCGGGTTCGTGAACATCGGCTCGTCGCCTTCGTTGTGACCGAAGCGGCGGTAGCAGATGATGTCGAGCACCACGTCCTTGTGGAACTTCTGCCGGAACTCGGTTGCCACCTTGGCGGCGTGGACGACCGCCTCCGGGTCGTCGCCGTTCACGTGGAAGATCGGCGCCTCGACCATCAGGGCGATGTCGGTGGGGTAGGGCGAGGTGCGGCTGAAGCTCGGCGCCGTCGTGAAGCCGATCTGGTTGTTCACGACGATGTGGATGCAGCCGCCGGTGCGGTGGCCGCGGATCCCCGAAAGCTGAAGGCACTCTGCCACGACGCCCTGGCCCGCGAAGGCCGCGTCGCCGTGCAGCAGGACCGGGATCACGGACGAGCGGTCGGCGGTGTCGTTCAGCTGGTCCTGCTTGGCGCGGGCCTTGCCGAGGACGACCGGGTCCACCGCTTCCAGGTGGCTCGGGTTCGCGGTCAGCGACAGGTGGACGGTGTTGTCGTCGAACTCGCGGTCGGACGAGGCGCCGAGGTGGTACTTGACGTCGCCCGACCCGTCCACGTCCTCGGGCTTGTAGCTGCCGCCCTGGAATTCGTGGAAGATGGCGCGGAACGGCTTGCCCATCACGTTGGCCAGCACCGACAGGCGGCCGCGGTGCGGCATCCCGATCGTGACTTCCTTCGCACCCAGCGCGCCGCCGCGCTTGATGATCTGTTCCATCGCCGGGATCAGCGCCTCGCCGCCGTCGAGGCCGAAGCGCTTGGTGCCCATGTACTTGACGTGCAGGAACTTCTCGAAGCCCTCGGCCTCGACCAGCTTGTTCAGGATCGCCTTGCGGCCTTCCTGGGTGAAGGCAATCTCCTTGCCGTAGCCCTCGATCCGCTCCTTCAGCCAAGACGCCTGCTCGGGGTCCGAGATGTGCATGTACTGCAGCGCGAAGGTGCCGCAGTAGGTGCGCTTCATCAGCTCGACGATCTGGCGGATCGAGGCGACCTGCAGCCCCAGCACGTTGTCGATGAAGATCGGCCGGTCCAGGTCCGAGGCGCTGAAGCCGTAGGTCGCGGGGTCCAGCTCGCCCAGGGGGGGCACTTCGCGCATCCCCAGCGGGTCGAGGTCGGCGAACAGGTGGCCGCGGATCCGGTAGGCGCGGATCAGCATGAGCGCGCGGATGCTGTCGAGGACGGCGCGGCGCAGCTGCTCCTCGGTCGCGGTGACGCCCTTTTCCTCGGCCTTTTCGGTGATCTTCCGGATGGCTTCCTTGGCGACGGCATCGGACGCCATCGGCCATTCGCCGGTCAGCGCGGCGGTGTTTTCGTCCGACGGCATCGGCGGCCAGTCGGCCCGCGCCCAGCTCGCCCCCGACGCCTCGCGCGCGACGGCCGCCTGCTCGTCGCCCAGGCCCCGGAAGAACTCGTCCCAGGCGGCATCGACCGCCGCCGAATCGTTCGCCCACTGGCCGTAGAGCTGCTCGACATAGGCCGCGTTCGCGCCTTGCAGGAAGGAGCTGTCGCGGAAGGCGTCGTTGGGGGATTGGTCGTTCATTGCACGAGGGCCCTGACCCGATGTGAATTGTGAAACGGTGCCGGACGGTGGCCCGGCACCCTGTCGTTCGTCCGCCCCCTAAGTATGGGGGGCGGGTCGTCGTTCAACGGCCTTACCGGCCCATCGCCTTCAGCACGGCCTCGCCCAGGCCCGCGGGGCTGTCGGCGACCACGATCCCGGCTTCCTTCATCGCCGCGATCTTGCTGTCCGCGTCGCCCTTGCCGCCCGACACGATCGCGCCGGCATGGCCCATGCGGCGGCCGGGGGGCGCGGTGCGGCCCGCGATGAAGCCCGCGGTCGGCTTCCAGCGGCCGGCCTTCTTTTCATCCGCGAGGAACTGCGCCGCCATCTCCTCGGCCGCGCCGCCGATCTCGCCGATCATGATGATCGACTCGGTCTCCGGGTCGGCGAGGAACATCTCGAGCACGTCGATATGCTCCATCCCCTTGATCGGGTCGCCGCCGATGCCGACGGCCGACGACTGGCCGAGGCCCACGTCCGAGGTCTGCTTCACGGCCTCGTAGGTCAGCGTGCCGGAACGCGAGACCACGCCCACGCGGCCGCGCTTGAAGATCGAGCCGGGCATGATGCCGATCTTGCATTCGTCGGGGGTCATGATGCCGGGGCAGTTCGGCCCGATCAGGCGCGAGGACGAGCCTTCCAGCGCGCGCTTGACCTTCATCATGTCCAGCACGGGGATGCCCTCGGTGATGCAGACGATCAGCGGCACCTGCGCGTCGATCGCTTCCAGGATCGAGTCCGCCGCGAAGGGCGGGGGGACGTAGATCACCGACGCGTTCGCGCCGGTCTTCTCCACGGCCTCGTGGACCGAGTTGAAGACGGGCAGGTCCAGATGCGTCGTGCCGCCCTTTCCGGGGGTCACGCCGCCGACCATCTGCGTGCCATAGGCGATCGCCTGCTCGGTGTGGAAGGTCCCCTGGCTGCCGGTGATGCCCTGGGTGATGACCTTGGTGTTCTTGTCGACGAGAATGGCCATTTCAGCCTCTCCCCTTTCTATCGAAAAAATCGTTCATGTATCGTCCTGGCCGCGAGAGGAATCCATGAGCAAACGAAAACAAATCGACATGCTCGACACGACGCTGATCTGTCTCGAAGCCAAACCCAACCAAGTGAAAGGCTCCGCTTGGCTGCCACGCACGATTCTCTGGATCATGAAGATGATTGATCCAAAGATCATTCGCGTGAATGATCCCGTTCAACGCCCATATAACTGGCAGTTGAGTATATGGATACCGATGGCCTTCGGTTTTGAACCTTGGATTGGTCGTGGCAAGTTCCTCTCGCGTCTTAGCGTCAGGAATTTCGATATGTAGAATGCGCCTCGCAGAGGGGGCGAATTCAGTTAGTTTGCGAATTACGATAGAGATCGCCGTAGACAGAGTGCCATCAAACGCCGGGTATAACGTCGAACCATAGGACATCAATTCAAGTGCCAATTCATGGCTGCGCTTGAGATCCGACCGGTACAGATACTCTGACGGCGAGTCACCCATCAGCCCTTGACCGCCTTCACGATCTTCTCGGCCCCGTCCCGCAGATCATCCGCCGCGATCACGTTCAGGCCGCTTTCGGCGATGATCTTCTTGCCCAGCTCCACGTTCGTGCCTTCCAGCCGCACGACCAGCGGAACCTTCAGCCCGACTTCCTTCACCGCGGCGATGATGCCTTCCGCGATGATGTCGCAGCGCATGATGCCGCCGAAGATGTTGACCAGGATGCCCTTCACGTTCGGATCGCTCGTGATGATCTTGAACGCCTCGGTCACCTTTTCCTTCGTCGCGCCGCCGCCGACGTCGAGGAAGTTGGCCGGTTCCGCGCCATACAGCTTGATGATGTCCATCGTGGCCATCGCGAGGCCCGCGCCGTTCACCATGCAGCCGATCTCGCCGTCCAGCGCGATGTAGTTCAGGTCGTATTTCGACGCCTCGAGTTCCTTGGGGTCTTCCTCGGTCTCGTCGCGCAGGGCCATCACGTCCTTCTGGCGGTACAGCGCGTTGTTGTCGAAGCTGACCTTCGCGTCCAGGACCTTAAGCTGGCCCTGTTCGGTCACGATCAGCGGGTTGATCTCGAGCATCTCCATGTCGCGCTCGACGAAGGCCTTGAAGAGCAGCTTCACCAGCGCCACGCATTGCTTGACCTGGTCGCCTTCCAGCCCCAGCGCGAAGGCCACGCGGCGGCCGTGGAAGTCCGACAGGCCCGAGGCGGGGTCGACCGAGAAGCTGACGATCTTCTCGGGCGTCGAGGCCGCGACTTCCTCGATGTCCATGCCGCCCTCGGTGGACGCCACGAAGCTGATGCGCGAGGACGAGCGGTCCACCAGCAGCGCGAGATACAGTTCGCGCGCGATGTCCGAGCCGTCTTCCAGGTAGATGCGGTTCACCTGCTTGCCGGCCGGGCCGGTCTGGTGCGTCACCAGCGTCGCGCCCAGCATCTGGCGGACGTTTTCCACGACCTCGTCCACCGACTTGGCCAGCCGGACGCCGCCCTTCTCGCCGGCTTGCGCTTCCTTGAACCGGCCCTTGCCGCGGCCGCCCGCGTGGATCTGCGACTTGACGACCCAAAGCGGACCCGGCAGCTCGCGCGCCTTCGCTTCGGCTTCGTCGGCGTTCAGGACCGCGCGGCCTTCGGACACCGGCGCGCCGTATTGCTTCAGCAGCGCCTTGGCCTGGTATTCGTGGATGTTCATGGGAACCTCGCAAGGAAACTGGCGTTCCTGTGCCAGAACGCGCGTGCAAAGCAAAGCCGCGCGTTCGGCTTTTGGGGCAGGGCTGCGCTTTTTCCCGGTTCCGTGATCACAGGCCCGGCGCGTGTGATCACGGTGTTAATGTGCCTTTGCATGCCGTGCTTCGGGCAAACGATCCTTCCGTTTGTCCGCACCAAAGGAAAGGGCCGCCCCGGAAGGGGCGGCCCTGAGCCTTGGGGACCTCGCCGCCGGTCAGGCCAGGGTGCTGTCGATGCCCTTGCAGGCCTCGACCAGGCCCTTCACCGCGTCAATGGACTTCTGCATCATCGCCTGCTCGTCGCCGTTCAGTTCGATCTCGATCACCTTCTCGATGCCGCCCGCGCCGATCACGGTCGGGACGCCCACATACATCCCGTCAAGGCCATAGGCTCCCTGGACATAGGCGGCGCAGGGCAACACGCGCTTCTGGTCCTTGAGATAGGCTTCCGCCATCTCGATGGCCGAGGTCGCCGGGGCGTAGAAGGCCGAGCCGGTCTTGAGCAGGCCCACGATCTCGGCGCCGCCGTCGCGGGTGCGCTGGACGATGGCGTCCAGCCTGTCCTGCGTGGTCCAGCCCATCTTGACCAGGTCGGGCAGGGGGATGCCGCCGACGGTCGAATAGCGGACCAGCGGCACCATCGTGTCGCCGTGGCCGCCCAGAACGAACGCGGTCACGTCGCGCATCGAGACGCCGAACTCGAGCGACAGGAAGTGGCGGAAGCGCGCGCTGTCCAGCACGCCGGCCATCCCCACGACCTTCTCGTGCGGCAGGCCGGAAAACTCGCGCAGCGCCCAGACCATCGCGTCCAGCGGGTTGGTGATGCAGATGACGAACGCATCGGGGGCGTGCGCCTTGATGCCCTCGCCCACGGATTTCATAACCTTGAGGTTGATGCCCAGCAGGTCGTCGCGGCTCATGCCCGGCTTGCGCGGAACGCCCGCGGTGACGATGCAGACGTCGGCGCCGGCGATGTCGGCGTAGTCGCTGGTGCCCTTGAAGCTGCCGTCGAAGCCTTCCGACGGGCCGGACTGGGCGATGTCGAGCGCCTTGCCCTGGGGGGTGCCTTCGGCGATGTCGAACAGGACGACGTCGCCCAGTTCCTTGATGGCGGCGAGGTGCGCCAGCGTGCCGCCGATCTGACCGGCGCCGATCAGGGCAATCTTGGGACGAGCCATTGAATCCTCCGTCAGGTTTGGCTTGCGAGGCGGGTTAGTCCTTTGACCCGGCGTTCGCAAGGCGGATGCGGATGGATGCAGGCGGATGGCGGCACGCCCCCGCGCCGGATGTAAAACGGCCCGCCGGGTGGGGCGGGCCGCGCGATCGTCAACAGTTACACCTTGGGGAGAGGGGCGCGCATCACTGCGCGTCTTTGTCCTCGTCCTCATCCTCGTCCTCGTCCTCGTCGGCTTCCTCCTCGTCGGACTCGCCCACCGCATCCTCGTTGATGCGGTCCTCGGCCAGGTCCGACAGGGTCTCGTCGGCCGCGACTTCCTGTTCCAGGATCTCGTTCAGCATCTCGGCCACGTCGTCCAGGCCCAGCAGCTCGGCGTAGGTGCGCAGGCTGCCGTAGCGGGTGATCTCGTAGTGTTCGACCGCCTGCGACGCGAAGATGATCGCGGCATCGCCCGCAGCCGTCCCGCCGAAGTCCTTCAGCAGCGAGTCGGCTTCCTTCAGGATCCCGTCGATCGCGTCGCACTTCTCGCCCGAGGGCTTCTTGTCCATCGCCTCGAACACGCGTTCCAGCGTCTCGATCTGGCCCTCGGTCTCGTCGCGGTGGCTGGAGATCGCGTCGCGAAGCTCCTCGTCCGAGGCGCCTTCGATCATCTTGGGCAGCGCCTTGTAGATCGCCTTTTCGGCGTAATAAATGTCCTTCAGACCGTGTTCGAGCAGGTCCGCGAGACCTTTTTCCTGCTGTGCCATGTGTAGGTTCCTATCGGTCGGTTGCGACGGACGCCGCTGCGGGCGTTGGTCGGGATGTTGCGCGGTCATCAACGGCCCGCCGCAGAATTCGTTGCAGGCTTAAACAAATATTTCACCACCCTGCGCGGCCGGCCAAAGCTCGGTGGTTGCGGACCTGCCGCCACCTTGCCGTGGGGGCGGATTTCGGCAAGCATCCCGGCGGACCCCGAAGGGACGAAGGATGAGCCTGTCACGACCGTTCCGATCGGTGCTGTATCTTCCCGCGGCCAACGCGCGCGCGCTGGAAAAGGCGCGCGGCCTGCCCGCCGACGCGATCATCTTCGACCTCGAGGATGCGGTCGCCCCGGCCGAAAAGGGGGCGGCGCGCGACGCTCTGCTGGCCGCGCTGGCGCAGGATTACGGCGCCCGCGCGCGGATCGTGCGGATCAACGGGCTGGACACGCCGTGGGGCCGCGACGACGCGGCTGCCTTTGCCAGCGGCGCGGACGCCGTGCTGATCCCCAAGGTGAACGCGCCCGCCAATCTGGACGCGGTGGCGGCGCTGGTGCCGGAAACGCCGCTGTGGGCGATGATGGAGACGGCGGCGGGGATGCTGAACGCCGCCGCCATCGCCGCGCATCCGCGGTTGCAGGGGATGGTGATGGGCACCAACGACCTCGCCCGGGAACTGGGCAGCCGCTTCCGCGCCGACCGGCTGCCGATGCAGGCGGGGCTGGGGCTGTGCCTGCTGGCCGCGCGGGCGCATGGGCGCGTGATCGTGGACGGCGTCTACAATGCCTTCCGGGATGACGAGGGGCTGCGCGCCGAATGCGGGCAGGGCCGCGACATGGGGTTCGATGGCAAGACCCTGATCCACCCGGCGCAGATCGGCATCGCCAACGCCGTCTTCGCACCCTCGGCCGACGAAATCGACCTGTCCCGGCGCCAGATCGAGGCGTTCGACGACGCCGTGGCGCAGGGCAGGGGCGTCGCGGTCGTGGACGGCCGCATCGTCGAGAACCTTCACGTCCGGACCGCGCGCGCCACGCTCGACCGCGCGGCCGCCATCGCCGCCATGGACGCCGTGGCGCGGGACTGACGCCGCCCACGCCGAGAACACGACCGAAGCCAGACAGCCACGGAAAGGAACCGCCATGCTTCTGCTGATCCTCGGGATAGCCCTGTGGTGGGCGTCCCACCTGTTCAGGCGCGTGGCGCCGCGCACCCGCGCCGGCATGGGGCAGGCCGGCAAGGGGGCGGTGACGGCGGGTCTCGTCCTGTCGATCGTGCTGATGGTGATCGGCTACAGGGCCGCCGATCCCGGCACGATCTGGTGGGGGCCGACGCCGATGCTCAAGGGCATCAACAACCTGCTGGTGCTGGTCGCGTTCTACCTGTTCGCGTCGTCGGGGTCGAAGAACCGGATCGGCACCCGCTTCCGGCACCCGCAGCTGACCGGCTTCTCGCTGTGGGCGTTCGCGCATCTGCTGGTGAACGGCGACCTGCCGTCCCTCGTGCTGTTCGGCGGCCTGCTGCTGTGGGCGCTGGTCGAGATCGCGGTGATCAACCGCACCGCGCCCTGGACCCCGCCGGCGCACCCGGTCCCGATCCGCAAGGAATGGACCTCGGCGCTGGCCACGGTCGTCGTCTTTGTCGTCGTGGGCCTGGTCCACGGCTGGATCGGCCCCGATCCCTTCGGCATGTGAAAGGAACCTCGCATGGCCACGATCTACCGACTGCTGACCGAGGACGATACCTCGGCCTTCTGCCACAAGGTCAGCCTCGCCCTGTCGCAGGGCTGGGTCCTGCACGGTGCGCCGACGATGGCGTTCGACGCGGGCCGCGGCGTGATGCGCTGCGCGCAGGCGGTGACGAAGGAGATCGCGGCCGACTACACCCCCGACATGAAGCTGGGACAGCAGTGACCATGGGGGCCGGGAGCCCCGCCGATTCTGCATCTGCTGCCTGGCGGCCTGTGCTGTAGGGTGATGATGCCTCAGCGGCGAAGTGTTCTGCGCGAGGAGCCGATCAGGAAGGCTCGTGATCACGACCGCGAACAGCCTAGTCGGAACCGTGATCACGCAAGCGGCAAAGGTGATCACGCAGGCACCGTTTCTGCCGCTTTTGCCGCAACCACTGGCGCAGGCGCGTGACAGTCGCCATAAGGCAGCGGTAAGAGCCGATCCGTCCGCACCGCGCGGCCCAATCCCAGCCAGCCCGTTCCGCTGCCCGCCGCAGCGCCGTCCGGGCGCCAACGACAGGAGCGCCCCATGGGTGACATCCCCCGCGGCAACCGACCGCTGTCCCCGCATCTCGGGGTCTACCGGCTTCCCATCTCGGCCGTGACATCGATCATGAACCGCATCACCGGGCACGCGATGCTCGCGGGCGTCATCCTGATCGTCTGGTGGCTGGTGGCCGCGGTCACGTCCGACCACGCCTTCGCCTGGGCCGACTTCGTGCTGCGGTCGTGGTTCGGCTTCCTGGTGCTGGTGCTGTCGCTCTGGGCGCTGTGGTTCCACTTTCTCGCCGGGATCCGCCACTTCTTCTACGACGCCGGCCACATGCTGGAAATCGACGAGGGGCAGAAGTCGAGCTGGGCGATCATCTGGGGATCGGTGATCCTGACGCTGATCAGCCTTCTGCTGTTCTTCCTGGCCTGAGATCGGAGGATACCCATGCGCTACATCACCCCTCTCAAGGCCGCGCGCGGCACCGGGGCCGCGGGCCCGTCCACCGGGACGCTGCACCACTGGGTCCTGACCGTGACCTCGGTCGCGCTTGCGATCCTGACGCCCGCGTTCCTGCTGGTCATGGGCAACGCCATCGGCCTGCCGCGCGCGGGCGTGCTGGCCTATTTCAGCCAGCCCTATCCCGCCATCGTCACCGCGCTGTTCCTGATCGTGGGCATGTACCACTTCGTGAAGGGCACCCGGAACATGATCGACGACTACCTGAGCCACACCGAGCGCAAGGTCGCGATCATCTTTTCCGAAATCTTCGGCTGGGCCGTCATCGCCGCCGCCGGCTACGCGCTGGCGCGGATGGCGCTGACCGCCGTCATCGTCTGAGGGGCCGTTCATGTCCGCTAACGCCGCATATCCGTACGAAACGCATGACTACGACGTGGTCGTGGTCGGGGCCGGGGGCGCCGGCCTTCGCGCCACCCTTGGCATGGCCGAGCAGGGGCTGAAGACCGCCTGCGTCACCAAGCTGTTCCCCACCCGCAGCCACACCGTCGCGGCGCAGGGCGGCATCGCCGCGTCGCTGGGCAACATGGGCCCCGACAGCTGGCAATGGCACCTGTACGATACCGTGAAGGGGTCGGACTGGCTGGGCGACACCGACGCGATGGAATACCTCGCGCGCGAGGCGCCGAAGGCCGTCTACGAGCTGGAACACTACGGCGTCCCGTTCTCGCGCACCGAGGAAGGCCGGATCTACCAGCGCCCGTTCGGCGGCCACACGACGCAGTTCGGGGAGGGCCCGCCCGTGCAGCGCACCTGCGCCGCGGCCGACCGCACCGGCCACGCGATCCTGCACACGCTCTACGGACAGAGCCTCAAGGAAAAGGCCGAGTTCTTCATCGAGTACTTCGCGGTGGACCTGATCGTCACCGACGGCGCCTGCACCGGCGTCGTCTGCTGGAAGCTCGACGACGGCACGATCCACGTCTTCAACGCCAAGATGGTGGTGCTGGCGACGGGCGGCTACGGCCGCGCCTATTTCAGCGCGACCAGCGCCCACAGCTGCACCGGCGACGGCGGCGGCATGGTGGCGCGCGCGGGCCTGCCGCTGCAGGACATGGAGTTCGTGCAGTTCCACCCGACGGGCATCTACGGCTCGGGCTGCCTCATCACCGAAGGGGCGCGGGGCGAGGGCGGCTACCTCACGAACTCCGAGGGCGAGCGGTTCATGGAACGCTATGCGCCCACCTACAAGGACCTCGCCTCGCGCGACGTGGTGTCCCGCTGCATGACGCTGGAGATCCGCGAGGGCCGCGGCGTGGGGAACGACAAGGACCACATCTTCCTGCACCTGTCGCACCTGCCGCCCGAGACGCTGCACGAGCGCCTGCCCGGCATCAGCGAAAGCGCGCGCATCTTCGCGGGCGTGGACCTGACGCGAGAGCCGATCCCGGTCCTGCCGACCGTCCACTACAACATGGGCGGCGTGCCCACGAACTACTGGGGCGAGGTGCTGGCGCCGACGCCCGACGATCCCGACCGCATCTTCCCCGGCCTCATGGCGGTGGGCGAGGCGGGCTGCGCATCGGTCCACGGCGCGAACCGTCTGGGATCGAACAGCCTTATCGACCTCGTGGTGTTCGGCCGCGCTGCCGCAATCCGCGCGGGCGAGGTGATCGACCGCGCCGCATCCATCCCCGGCACCAACCGGGCCGAGGTGGACCGCGCGCTGTCGCGCTTCGACGCGCTGCGCCACGCGAATGGCGGCACGCCGGCGGCGAAGCTGCGTAACGACATGCAGCGCACGATGCAGGCAGACGCCGCGGTGTTCCGCACCGACAAGACGCTGGCCGAAGGCGTCCAGAAGATGGGCCGCATCGCCGCGCAGATGGCTGACCTGAAGGTCACCGACCGCACGATGATCTGGAACAGCGACCTGATGGAGACGCTGGAACTGACGAACCTGATGCCCAACGCGCTGGCGACCATCGTCGCGGCCGAGGCCCGCAAGGAATCGCGCGGCGCCCACGCGCACGAGGACTACCCTGAGCGGGACGACGCCAACTGGCGCAAGCATTCGCTTGCGTGGGTCGAAGGAAATGAAGTCAAACTGGCCTACCGCCCCGTCCATCTCGAGCCGCTGACCACGCTCGAGGAAGGCGGGATCGATCCGAAGAAGATAGCTCCCAAAGCGAGGGTTTACTGATGCGCCGTTCCTTCCTTGCCGTCACCGCGGCCGCGCTTGCCCTGTCGGGCTGCGTCGCCGCCGTTCCCGTCGCGACCGTTCCGGTCCCGGCCGCCCCCGTCGTGGTCGCGCCGCCCGCGCCCAGCGTCCCCAGCGCCTCGCGCGCCGCGGCGACGCGTGTCGTGAACGTCGAGATGGCCAAGCGCCTGCCGGGCCGCAACGTCGCGCCCTACACCGCCTGCGTGCTGGACAACGCCACCGACGCCGAGATCGCGGACCTGTCCACGTTGACGGGGCAGGCGAGCGCCGCGGACGCGGTCGCCAGCATCGTCCGCCGCTCGGGCACGACCGCCTGCATCGGCCGGGTGGCCGTCGCCTGACATGGGCGCGCGCGCCATCCTCGCCCCGGCCGCCCTGTCCCTGACGGGTGCGATGCTTCTGGGGCTGGCGGCGTGCGCGCCGGCCGTCCCGGTGCCGGTCGAGCAGGCGGAACGCGACTGCCTGTACGACGCGCTGTCGGCGCGGTCGCCGCGCACCCGGGTCGCCATCGGCATCGGCTCGGGCGGTCACGCCGGGGTGGGGGTGGCGACCGAGTTCTCGCCCGATTACCTGTCGGGCCGCACGCCCTCGCAGGCGTTCGATGCCTGCGTCCGGCGCCGGTCCGGGCAGGCCCCGACCACGCCGCTGGCCCATCAGCGCGGCTGGATCGGCTGACGTTTTCCACGGCCGGCGGGAAAGCCGCCGGCCTCGACCCACGCGATGTGGGCCCGCGCGCGCGTCCGGGCCATTCAGACCGAAGGACAAGATCATGGTCCAGTTCAACCTGCCCAAGAACAGCCGCATCACGGTCGGCAAGACCTGGCCCAAGCCCGAGGGCGCGACCCGGCTGAAGCGGTTCAACATCTACCGCTACGACCCGGAAAGCGGCCTCAACCCGCGGCTCGACACCTACTGGATCGACCTCGACCGCTGCGGGCCGATGGTCCTGGACGCGCTGAACAAGATCAAGAACGAGATCGACCCGACGCTCGCCTTCCGCCGGTCGTGCCGCGAGGGGATCTGCGGGTCCTGCGCCATGGTCATCGGCGGCGGCAACCACCTCGCCTGCATCTACGGCATCGACGAGGTAAAGGGCGACATCAACATCTACCCGCTGCCGCACATGCCGGTGATCAAGGACCTGGTGCCGGACCTGACGCACTTCTACGCCCAGCACGCCAGCGTGAACCCGTACCTGATGACGGACACGCCGACGCCCACCAAGGAATGGCGGCAGTCGATCGAGGACCGCAAGAAGCTGGACGGTCTTTACGAATGCATCCTCTGCGCCTCGTGCTCGACCGCCTGCCCGTCCTACTGGTGGAACGGCGACCGGTATCTCGGCCCGGCGGCGCTGCTGCACGCCTATCGCTGGATCATCGATTCCCGCGACGAGGCGACGGGCGAGCGGCTGGACGCGCTGGAGGATCCGTTCAAGCTGTATCGCTGCCACACGATCATGAACTGCACCAACACCTGCCCGAAGGGGTTGAACCCCGCCAAGGCGATCGGCGCGATCAAGCACATGATGGTCGACCGCGCGGTCTGAGGATTGCGGCGACCGCTGCCAAGGGGGCCGTCCTTCGGGACGGCCTTTTTTTGCATTCGGACCGGACGTACGTGGCGTCACGAGGCTGGAAAGCCCGGCCCTTCGCCACGATGTAGGGCGCGGGGAGCGGACACAGCACGAGAAGAGCCAGATGACCCACGCCCCGATCACCACCATCCCCCGGAAAAAGCCCGTCCCGGATCAGGCACGCGACCGCGCCCTCGAGGCGCTCGCGCAGATGTACGGCTATTTCGAGCCGGAGGCGGCCGTCCCCGCCGAAACCTCCGCCGACTACGACCGCCAGGCCGCCTGACCTCGGCCGCCGCCTCCCTCAGTCCCCATCGGGCTGCAGCTGCGCCTGCAGGAACCGTTCGAAATCGTCGAGGTCGATCGGGTCCACCTGCCCGAAGCTCCGCATCCAGACGGATGCCGCGCGCATGCCGTCCGGGTCGAGCTTGCACCAGTTGATGCGGCCGCGCCGCTCCTGCACGATCAGGCCGGCCGCCGCCAGCGTGGCGAGGTGCTTCGAGATCGCGGCGAGGCTGATCCCGAACGGCTCGGCCACGTCGGTCACCGCCATGTCGTCCTCCAGCAGCATCGCGAGGATCGCGCGCCGGGTCGGATCGGCCAGCGCCGCGAAGACGGCGTCGAGCGCGGCCGCCTGAGCGGGGGAGGGAAGGGGATCGGGCAGGACTTCGGCCTTCATGTTCAACGCGGCGGTTGAATGATGACGCCGGAGAGCGGCGTCCGCAAGCGGTGCCGGAGTCGGTTGTTCGGCACGCATCGAACGAAATCAATGGTTTGCACTTGGTGGCGGCAGCGGTTGACTCGCCGGGCCTGCGCCCCTATCAGCACCGCAATCGAAACGGGGATGCCGCGCGTGGCCGACAATCGCCAGCACGACGCAGACCGGGCCAGCGACACGGAACGCCTGCGGGCGCTCGAGGATCGGCTGGCCCGCGCGCGTGGCGAGCCGCGGACCGCCGCCCCGGAAGGCGACAAGTACCGCCAAGCCAACCAGGCATGGCGCATGGTGATCGAACTGGTGGCCGGACTGGGCATCGGCTTCGGCATCGGGTTTGGACTGGACCACCTGTTCGGCACGTCGCCGATCCTGCTGGTCGTGTTCATCCTGCTGGGCTTCGTCGCCGGCGTGAAGACGATGCTGCGGACGGCCGCCGAGATGGCCGGCCCCGCAGACGGAACGCCGGGCAGCCCGGCACGGAACAGGCCGGACGATCCGGCAGGCAACAAGCCGGACGATCCGGCGAGAAACAGGCCGGACCATCCGGCGGGGACGAAGGGGACGCAGCGTGGCGACTGAAGCGCATGGCGAAGCAACGGGCCTGGTTTTCCACCCGATGGACCAGTTCATCGTCCGGCCGCTGTTCCGCGACATCGTTCCGGGCACCTGCAACCCGGCCACCGGGCTGACCGACGGCTGCGTGCGCTGGTACGAGCCGACGAACGTCACGCTGTGGCTGATGCTTTCCGTCCTCGCCATCATCGCGCTGTTCATGCTAGGCACCCGCGGCCGGGCGCTGATCCCGTCGCGGGTCCAGTCGATGGCCGAGCTGAGCTACGGGATGGTCCACAAGATCGTCGAGGACGTGGTAGGGCGCGAGGGGCTGAAGTACTTCCCCTATGTCTTCACGCTGTTCTGCTTCGTGATGTTCGCGAACCTGCTGGGCCTGATCCCGATGTCGTTCTCGACCACCTCGCACATCGCGATCACCGCCGTCCTGGCGCTGCTGGTCTTCTTCGGCGTCACGATCCTCGGCTTCGTCAAGAACGGGTCCCACTTCCTCGACCTGTTCTGGGTCCGGTCGGCGCCGCTGGCGATGCGCCCGGTGCTGGCGGTGATCGAGGTGATCTCGTACTTCGTGCGCCCGGTCAGCCACTCGATCCGACTTGCCGGCAACGTCATGGCCGGGCACGCCGTGCTCAAGGTCTTCGCAGCCTTCGCCGCCATCGTGTGGGTCGCGCCGCTGTCGATCGTGGGGATCATCGCGGTCTACGGGCTCGAGGTGCTGGTCGCTGTCATCCAGGCCTACGTGTTCACCATGCTGACCTGCGTCTATCTCAAGGACGCGCTGCATCCCGCCCACTGACGGCCCGCGCGGCCACCGCCGCGCCGACGGTCAGTCCATCCATTCCCTTTCCATACCCTCAAGGAGCTTTACGCATGGAAAACGAAGTCGTCGCCGCCGTGGCATCCGCAGACTGGGGCAAGTACATCGGCGCGGGCCTCGCCTGCATCGGCATGGCCGGTGCCGCGATGGCGGTCGGCAACGTTGCCGGCAACTACCTGTCGGGCGCGCTGCGCAACCCGTCGGCTGCCGCTTCGCAGACCGCCACGCTGTTCATCGGCATGGCCTTTGCCGAAGCCCTCGGCATCTTCTCGTTCCTCGTCGCCCTGCTGCTGCTGTTCGCAGCCTGATCCCGACGCCAACTCCTTGCTTTTGGGTGGGGGCGTCGAAAGACCCCTCACCCGATTGTCAACCGCAGGCCAGGGACAGGACATGATCAGCCTATTGCAGCAGACCGCCCCAGCCGCGGTCGGAACGACCCCCCCGGGTCCGGTCAACACGTTCACCGTGCCCCTGACCGAAGCCCCCGCCAGTGCGCCCCCGTCGGCGCCCGTGACCATCACCTATGACACCGCCCCGGCGGCGGACGTGGCGGCTGCGCCCGGCACGGCAACGGTCGCGCAGGTCGAGCCTGCCGTGATCGAACCCGCCGCGATCGAGCCGATTCCCGCGCCCGTCGCCGACGCGGCCGCGGTGCCGGTCGTCCCCGCCGATCCTCAGGCGCACGCGACCGACGCCATCGTCGTTCCCGGCGCGACCGACGCGGGCACGGCCCCGCCGGTGGCCGAAGCCGGCATGGGCCACGCGCCCGCCCTGTCCGACACGCCCGTCGTCGGCCACGTGACCGACGGCGTCCAGAGCGCCGTCGTCCATGCCGCGCCCGGCACTGACGCCCACCAGGCCGTTGCCGCGGGCGGGCACGACGCCGCCGCCGCGGTCGGCATGCCGCAGCTCGACTTCTCGACCTTCGGCAACCAGATCTTCTGGCTGCTCGTCGCGCTGGCGATCATCTACTTCGCGCTGTCGCGGGTCGCGCTGCCGCGCATCAACCGCATCCTCGCCGACCGGCAGGGGTTGATGACCAACGACCTGATGGCCGCCGAGGACTTCAAGCAGAAGGCCAAGGACGCCGAGGCCGCCTATGACAAGGCGCTGGCCGACGCGCGGGGCGAGGCGAACAAGATCGTCGCCGCGAACCGGGCCGAGATGCAGGCCGAACTGGACGCCGCCATCGCCAAGGCCGACGCCGAGATCTCGGCGCGCAGCGTGGAATCGGAACGCCGGATCGGCGAGATCCGCGCCTCGGCCGAACAGGATGCCCGCACCGTCGCGCAGGACGTCGCCGCGGAACTGGTCCGCACCTTCGGCGGCCAGCCCGACGCGGGCGCGCTGAATGCCGCCGTTGACCAACGCATGAAGGGAGCCGTGCAATGACCGGTCGTTCCATCGCTCGCCTGGCGGCAGCGGCCGTCCTTCTCGCGACGCCCGCGGCCGCCGCGACGGGGCCGTTCTTCTCGCTTCGCAACACCGACTTCGTGGTGTTGCTGGGCTTCCTGGGGTTCGCCGCGATCCTGATGTATTTCGGCGTCCCCGGCCGCGTCGGCAAGCTGCTCGACCAGCGTGCCGAAGGCATCCGCGCCGACCTGGCCGAAGCGCGCCGCCTGCGCGACGAGGCGCAGGAGATCTATGCGAACTACGAGCGTCGCCAGCGCGAGGTCATGGGCCAGGCCGACGAGATCGTCGCCAACGCCCGTCGCGAGGCGACCGCCCACGCGCGCAAGGCGCAGGCCGATCTGGAAGATTCGATCCAGCGCCGCCTGAAGGCTGCCGAGGACCAGATCGCGTCGGCGGAATCGGATGCCGTGCGCGCCGTGCGCGACCGCGCGGTGCAGGTGGCGATCGCCGCCGCGTCCGAGGTGCTCGCCTCGCAGTCGGGCGCCGCCGATCGCAGCGCCGGGATCGACCGCGCCATCGACAACCTGTCCCACCAGCTGAACTGACGCCGTTCGCCCCACGGGCGACACCGCGGCAGCGCTAGAACGAAAGAACCCCGAGCCGACGGCCCGGGGTTCCGGCATTTGGCGGGGCAGGGGCCGGCGCGCCGGCCCCGTCCATCCGTCAGGCGTTCGGACGGATGATGATCTCCACCCGGCGGTTCTGCGCCCGGCCTGCGGCGGTATCGTTCGACGCCACCGGCTGGGTCTCGCCCTGGCCGCCCGCCGCGATCCGCTGAGCCGGGACACCGCCGGCGATCAGGATGTTCGCGACCGCCTGCGCGCGGCGCTGCGACAGTTGCAGGTTGTAGGCGGCCTCGCCGGTGCTGTCGGTGTGGCCGATGACCTGCACGGTCGAGTTCGGGTACTGGCGCAGGTTGCGGGCGACGGCCTGCAGGTCGACCTGGGCCGGGCCCGACACGGCGGCGCTGTCGGTGGCGAACAGCACGCCTTCGGGCAGGACGACGTTCAGGGTCGAGCCGGTGTTGACCACGGTGACGCCCGGCGTGGCGAGTTGGCTCTGCAGCGCGCGCTGCTGGGCGTCGAGCGTCGCGCCGACCGCCGCGCCGGCCAGGCCGCCGACGATGGCGCCGCGCGCCGCGTCGCGGCCCTGGTTGTTGCTGTCGTCGTCGCGGACGGCGCCCAGCACCGCGCCCGCAGCGGCACCGGCGATCGCGCCCTGCTGGGTGCGGCTCAGCCCGCCCGTGGTGCCGGTCGTTCCCATCGTGTCGGTGCATGCACTCAGCGCGATCATGCCGGCGCTCGCCGCCAGCAGCGTGATGCGAGACATCATGACTTCCATTCCTTTCAAATCAGCCGCGGCGAGGCCGCTTCAATCATGCTGCTCAACTGAAAGGCGCCGCTTTGGTTGCGTCACGAAAGCCGGATCGGCGGAAAACCCCTGCCTCGCGGTTGCGTCAGTTTTGTTTGGCGCGCGCTTGCGATGGCGTGCCCTAAAAGGCATCACCGGTCGCATGGCCAGCACGACCCCACCCGCAAGCCCGCCCGTGCCCGGCGAAAGCCCGCAGGCGCCCCGCCGCCCCCGCGCCGCCCGGCCGGTCCCCCGGCTCGCCCCGCCGCTGCCCTATCCCCTGCAGGTCCGCGCCTTCGAGCGGCTGCGCGCGGCCAACCCCGAGCCGCAGACCGAGCTTCTCTATCGCGACGCCTTCACGCTGCTAATCGCCGTGGCGCTTTCGGCGCAGGCGACCGATGCCGGCGTGAACCGGGCGACGCCGGCGCTGTTCGACGCCGCGCCTGACCCGGCCGCGATGGTGCGGCTGGGGGTCGAGGGCGTCACGGAACACATCAGGACGATCGGCCTTTTCCGGCAGAAGGCTCGCAACGTCGTGGCGCTGTCCCAGCGCCTGATCGACGACTTCGGGGGCGAGGTGCCGTCCTCGCGCGCGGCGCTGATGTCGCTGCCGGGGGTGGGGCGCAAGACCGCGAACGTGGTCCTCAACTGCATCTGGGGGATCCCGGCGCAGGCCGTCGACACCCACATCTTCCGCGTCGGCAACCGCACCTGCCTGGCCCCCGGCCGCGACGAGGCGGAGGTCGAGCGCGCGATCGAGGACAACGTCCCCGCGCCCTTCCAGGGCAACGCGCATCACTGGCTGATCCTGCACGGCCGCTACATCTGCCAGGCGCGCCGCCCCCGCTGCCCGATCTGCCCGATCAACGACATCTGCCCCTACGAGCCAAAGACCGTCGACCCTTGACTTTGACCCTGACCCGCTTGCCGCGGCCTTCCGCAGGCGGCATTGGGTGGGCAGCAACGCAAGGGGACATCATGGCACATCAGGTCATCGGCATCGGCAACGCGGTCATGGACGTGATCGCCCCGGCGGACGACGAGAGCCTTGCCGCGCTCGGCGTCCAGAAGGGCATCATGCAGCTGATCGACCACGACCGGGCCGAGGCGCTGATGGCCGCCCGCAACGCAGGCCGCCACACGGGCCAGCACGCGGGCCAGCACACGGGCCGGGATACGTCCCGGCTGGTGCCGGGCGGGTCGGTCGCGAACACGCTGGCGGGGATCGGCCGGCTGGGGCTGACCACGGCCTTCATCGGCCGGGTGGCGGACGACGACCTCGGCCGCGCCTACGCCGAGGCGACGGCCGCCGACGGCACCGACTTCGTGAACCCGCCGGTTGGCGGGGCGGACCTGCCGACCTCGCGGTCGATCATCCACGTGACGGCGGATGGCGAGCGGTCGATGAACACCTATCTCGGGATCTCGGCCGAACTGGGCGAGGCGGACGTGGACCCGGCGCTTTTCGCGGACGGGACGTGGCTGTTCCTGGAAGGCTACCTCTACGACAAGCCCAAGGGAAAAGCCGCCTTCCTCAAGGCGGCCTCCGCCTGCCACGCGGCGGGCGGGCAGGCGGGGATCGCGCTCAGCGACCCGTTCTGCGTCGACCGGCACCGCGCCGACTTCCGCCGGCTGGTAGCGGGGCCGATGGACTACGTCACTGGCAACATCCACGAATGGCAGGCGCTCTACCAGGTCGAGGATCTGGAAACCGCCTTGGAGATGGCCGCCGCCGATTGCGGCACAGTGATATGCACCCGCTCGGGCGAGGACGCGATCCTGATCCGGCAGGGCGAGCGCGTGATCGCGCCGGTCCACCGGATCACGCCAGTCGATGCCACGGGCGCAGGGGACCAGTTCGCCGCCGGGCTGATCTACGGCCTCGCCACGGGGCGGCCGCTCGCCGTCGCGGGCCGGATGGGCTGCATCGCCGCGTCAGAGGTCATCAGCCATCTGGGCGCCCGCCCGGAACGCGACGTGATGGCGCTGTTCCGCGGCGAAGGGCTGGTCTGACCCGAAACCGACGGCGCGCGCCCCGGCCCCCGAGGCGGGCTTCTTCTTTGCTGAAATATCCCCGCCGGAGGCAGGCCGGGCCTCAGCCCGGCCTTCCTTTCTGCCCGGCCTTCCTCGTCAGGCCGCCTGCTTGGCCTGCGGTCCGAACCGGCCGTAGAAGCTTTCGCCCCTTTCGGCCATCTCGCGCAGCAGCGCGGGGGCTGCGAAGCGGTCGCCGTATTTCCCGGCAAGGCGCTCCGTCACCTCGACCGCGCGCGCGGCGCCGAGGATGTCGAGCCAGCCGAACGGGCCGCCCGACCACGGCGCGAAGCCCCAGCCCAGGATCGCGCCGACATCGCCTTCGCGGATGTCGGTCAGCACGCCCTGTTCCAGCGCCCGCACGGCTTCCAGCGCCTGCACGAACATCAGCCGCTGCTGCACCTCGGTCAGGTCGGGCTGGCCCTCTGCCCGCGGGAACTGCGCATCCAGCCCTTCCCACAGGTCCTGCCGCTTGCCGGCCTCGTCATAGGCGTAGAAGCCCGACTTCGACTTCCTGCCCATCCGGCCCTGGTCTGCCATCCAGAACAGCACGTCGTCCACCTCGGTGTCGACGTACTCGCCGCCCAGCGCCGCCTTCGTCGCCTTGGCGATCTTGACGCCGAGGTCGATCGACGTCTCGTCGATCAGCTGCAGCGGCCCGAGCGGCATCCCCATCATCTTGGCCGCGTTCTCGATCAGGGTGGGGTTCACGCCCTCGCCGACCATCCGCACGCCCTCGTTGATGTAGGGGATGATGCAGCGGTTGGCGTAGAAGAAGCGGGCGTCGTTGACGACGATCGGGGTCTTGCGGATCTGGCGCACGAAGTCGAGCGCCTTGGCCACCGCGACGTCGCCTGTCTGCGCGCCGCGGATGATTTCGACCAGCAGCATCTTGTCCACCGGGCTGAAGAAGTGGATGCCGATGAACTGGCCCGGGCGCGAGGACGCCTTCGCCAGCTCGCCGATGGGCAGGGTCGAGGTGTTGGTCGCGAAGATCGCGTCCGCCGGGATCACGGCCTCGGCCTTCTTCGTGACCTCCGCCTTGACGCCCACGTCCTCGAACACGGCTTCGACGATCAGGTCGCACCCTTCCAGCGCGGCGTAGTCGGTCGTCGCATTGATGCGGCCGAGAACCTGGGCCCTCTTCTCCTCCGTCACCTTCTTGCGCGAGATGCCCTTGTCGAGCAGCCCTTCCGAATACGCCTTGCCGCGGTCGGCGGCGTCCTGAACGGCGTCGATCAGCACGACGTCGATGCCTGCGTTCGCGCTGACATAGGCGATCCCCGCGCCCATCATGCCCGCGCCGAGGATCCCGACCTTGCGCACCGTCTGGTCGGGCACGTCGGGACGGTTCGCGCCCTTCTCGAGCGCGCCCTTGTTGATGAACAGGCTGCGGATCATGTTGCCCGAGGACGGGTTCATCAGGACGTTGGTGAACCAGCGCGCCTCGATCTTCAGCGCGGTGTCGAACGGCACCAGCGAGCCTTCGTAGACCGCGCTCAGAAGCGCGCGGGCGGCCGGATAGACGCCCAGCGTCTTGCCGTGGACCATGGCGGCGGCGCCGAGGAAGGTCGTGAAACCCGCCGGGTGGTAGGGGGTGCCGCCGGGCATCTTGTAGCCCTTCGCATCCCACGGCTTCACGAGGTCGGCGTCGGACGCGCCCAGCACCCACGCCTTCGCGGCGGCGACCGGATCGTCCACCACCTCGTCGATCAGCCCTGCCGACTTGGCGGCCGCGGGATCGCTCAGCTTGCCTTCCAGGAGGATCGGGGCCGCGGCGAGGACGCCGAGCTTGCGGACCAGGCGCGTCGTGCCGCCCGCGCCGGGGAAGATGCCGACGTTGATCTCGGGCAGGCCGATCTTGGCCCTTGGGTTCGGGGCGGCGAAGATGCGGTGCGTGGCCAGCGGCAGTTCAAGCCCGATCCCCAGCGCGGTGCCGGGCAGGGCGGCGGCGACGGGCTTGCCGCCCTTCAGCGTTTTGGGGTCCATCCCCGCGCGCTCGATCTTGCGCAGAAGCGCGTGCAGGCCCATGACGCCGTCGAAGACGCCCTGCGCGCCGCCGGCGTCCTTCATGCCGGCGATGGCGTTCAGGTCCATTCCGCCGGCGAAATCGTCCTTGCCGCTTGTGATGACGATGCCCTTCACGGTTTCGTCCGCCAGCGCGTCGTCGATCAGGCGGTCGAGTTCGCCCGCGCCGTCGAAGGACAGCACGTTCATCGACTTGCCGGGCACGTCCCAGGTGATGACGGCGACGCCGTCGTCGCCCTTCTGCATGGTGAAGTCGGTCATTCGGTCTCTCCCTTCGGCGCGAGGTTCCGGGGTCCGGCCCGGTCGCGTCCGTCATGATGGGTCAGGCGGGGCGTGCCGCCTGTCGGGTGCATCTGCAGGTCCGCTTTCGCGCGGACCCCGGCCGTGCAGGGGTCGGGATCGCCCGACCCCGCTCGCGGCGGCGCCGCCTGGATGGCGAGCTTCGGCATCACACCCTTTCGATGATGGTGCCCGCGCCCATGCCGGACGCGACGCAGAGCGTGGCGTAGCCCACTTCCTTGTCCTGCCGCTCCATTTCGTCCAGGAGCGTGCCGATCAGGATCGCGCCGGTCGCCCCCAGCGGGTGGCCCATCGCCATCGCGCCGCCGTTCACGTTGACGATGGCCGGGTCCACGTCGAACGCCTGCATGAAGCGCAGCACGACCGAGGCGAAGGCCTCGTTCACCTCGAACAGGTCGATGTCGCCGATGGCCATGCCGCTTTCGCGCAGGATCCGTTCGGTCACCGGCACCGGGCCGGTCAGCATGATCGTCGGATCGGTGCCGATCTTGGCCGTCGCGCGGATGCGGGCGCGGGGCTTCAGGCCCATCCGCTCGCCCCATTCGCGGGTGCCCAGCAGCACCGCCGCGGCCCCGTCCACGATCCCGGACGAATTGCCCGCGTGGTGGATGTGGTTGATGCGGGGCAGGTGCGGGTATTTCAGCATGGCAACCTTGTCGAAGCCCGGCATCACCTCGCCCATCTCCTTGAAGCTCGGCTTCAGCGCGGCGAGGCTCTCCATCGTCGTGTCGGGCCGCATGAATTCGTCGCGGTCGAGGATGACAAGGCCGTTCTGGTCCAGCGCCGGGACGATCGAGCGGGCGAACCGCCCTTCGTCCCACGCGCGCTTGGCGCGGCGCTGCGATTCCACGGCGAGCGCGTCGGCCTGTTCGCGGGTGAAGCCGTACTCGGTCGCGATGATGTCGGCTGAGATGCCCTGCGGCACGAAATAGGTCTTCATCGCCACCGATGGGTCGACCGCGATGGCGAAGCCGTCGCTGCCCATCGCGACGCGCCCCATCATCTCGACCCCGCCGGCAAGGTAGGCCTGCCCCGCACCGCCCTTCAGCTGGTTGGCGGCCATGTTCACGGCCTCGAGCCCGCTGGCGCAGAAGCGGTTGATCGAGACGCCTGGGATCCCCTGGTCCAGATCGGACGCGAGCACGGCGGACCGCGCCAGGCAGCCGCCCTGTTCCATCACCTGCGTGACGTTGCCCCAGATCAGGTCCTCGACCACGTGGCCGTCAAGGCCGTTGCGGGCCTTCATGGCATTCAGCAGCCGCGCCGACAGCGCCATCGAGGTGACTTCGTGCAGGCTGCCGTCGGGGCGGCCCTTGCCGCGCGGGGTGCGGGCTGCGTCAAAGATGTAGGCTTCGGTCATGCGTCCTCTCCTTCACGCCCGGTCGGCAGGGCTGCCGGGCATCAGATCATAGGGGTGTTTCCAGCCGGGCAGGGCCGCGATGCGGTCGAGCCAGGCATCGATATGCGGCCAGTCGGCGCGGTCGAACCCGAAGGGTTCGGGATAGTACAGATAGCCGCAGCAGGCGAAGTCGGCGATCGTGGGGGCGTCGTCGGCCACCCAGTCGCGGGCGGCGAGGCGATCGTCCAGCACCCTGTAGGCGGCTTTCAGCCGCGCCTGCTGGAAGCCGATCACCTCGGCGGGACGCTTTTCGGGCGGCACGAAGTTACCGAGGAAGCGGGTCGATCCCGCCACGCCCGACAGCTTGTGATTGTCCCAGAACAGCCAGCGCAGCACCTCGTCCGGGTCGCTGCCGCCGAACTGCCCGGTGCGCCCGGCGACGTGAAGCTGGATCACCGCCGACTGGCTCAGCACCCGGCTTCCGTCGCGCAGGACCGGCACCTCGCCCATCGGGCTGATCGCGCGGAACTCCGGCGTGCGCGTCCCGCCGTTGAAGAAATCGACGAAAACGGGTTCCCAGCCGAAGCCTGAAAGCTGCATCGTCAGCGCCGCCTTGTAGGCGTTGCCGGATTCGCCGAAGCACCAGAGTTGCGCGGTCATCGTGTCCTCCCATGTCGCAACCCGGGGCTGCGCGCCCCGGACCCGTGGGATATTTCCACAAAGAAGAACGGGGGCGGTAACGCTTCCTCAACCATTCCGCGCAAGGATGGGCGCGCGGGACAGGCTGGGAAGCCGATGGCCGCCAAAGGAGAAAGCCCCGGTTCCGCCACTGATGCCCACGGGCCGCGCGGAACCGGGGCCGCGCCGCTTCTTCTTTGCCCAAGTATCCCCGCCGGAGGCGCCGGAACGCTGTCGCAGGCGTGGCGCCGGGGCCCTGCGGCGGGGACGTGTCCCACCGGTCAGAACCGGTCCGCGGCCAGCGCCATCACCGGCTCGGACCCCGACCGGATCCGCGCGAGGTGCGTGGTCGTCATCGGCAGGTGCCGCGCCATGTAGTACCGGCCCGTGACCAGCTTGTCGCGCAGGAACGCCGCGTCGCCTTCGCCCGCGGACAGCGCGGTCTGCGCCGCGACCGCCATCCGCGACCACATCAGCCCCAGCGCGGTGTGCCCGAACAGGTGCATGAAGTCGTAGCTGCCGGCCAGCGCGTCGTCGGGGTTGGTCATGCCCCGTTCCATGAAGTACGTGGCCGCCGCCTGCAGGTCCTTCGACGCCGCCTTCAGCGGATCGAGGAACTGCGCCTTCAGCGTCTCGTCGCTTTCGTTGTCCTTGATGAACGACCGCACCATCTCGAAGAACGCCATGACGTGCCTGCCGCCGTCCTGGGCGAGCTTGCGGCCGACGAGATCCAGCGCCTGCACCCCGTTCGCGCCTTCGTAGATCATGGTGATGCGGGCGTCGCGGACGAACTGCGACATGCCCCATTCCTCGATGTAGCCGTGGCCGCCATAGACCTGCTGCGCCTGCACCGCGCCGTCGAAGCCCTTGTCGGTCAGGAAGCCCTTGATGACCGGCGTGAGCAACGAGACCAGCCCGTCCGCGTCCTTGTCGCCGTCACGCGCGCGGTCGATCATGTGCGCGGCCCACAGCGCGAGCGCCCGCGCCCCTTCGAGGAACGAGCGCTGGTCCATCAGCATCCGCCGCACGTCGGGGTGGACGATGATCGGGTCGGCGGGGCCGGCCTTGTTCCGGGCGCCGGTGACGGCGCGCCCCTGCAGGCGGTCGCGGGCGTAGTCGACCGCGTTCTGGTAGGCGGCTTCCGCCGCCGCGTAGCCCTGCAGGCCCACGCCCAGCCGCGCCTCGTTCATCATCGTGAACATCGCGCGCATGCCCTTGTGCAGGTCGCCCAGCAGCCAGCCCCTGGCTCCGTCGTAGTTCATCACGCAGGTCGAATTGCCGTGGATCCCCATCTTCTCTTCCAGCTTGCCGACCGAGACCGGCTGGCGGTCGCCGAGCGAGCCGTCCTCGTTCACGAGGAACTTCGGCACGATGAACAGGCTGATGCCCTTGGTCCCCTCGCCGCCGCCCGGGGCCTTGGCCAGCACCAGGTGGATGACGTTGTCCGCCATGTCGTGATCGCCGGCCGAGATGAAGATCTTCTGGCCGGTGATCAGGTAGCTGCCGTCGTCCTGCGGCTCGGCGCGGGTGCGCAGCATGCCGAGATCGGTGCCGCAATGCGGCTCGGTCAGGTTCATGGTGCCGGTCCATTCGCACGACACCATCTTCGGCAGGTAGGTCCGCTTCTGTTCGTCGGTGCCGTGGGCATGGATCGCCGAATAGGCGCCGTGGGTCAGGCCCTGGTACATGTTGAAGGCGAGGTTGGCCGACACGAACATCTCGCCCGTGGCAAGCCCGATGACGTGGGGCATGCCCTGGCCGCCGTAATCCGGGTCGCAGTCGAGCCCGGTCCAGCCGCCCTCGCGGACCTGGTCGAACGCGGCCTTGAAGCCTTCGGGCGTGCGGACCACGCCATTTTCCAGGCTGCAGCCTTGGGCGTCGCCGACCTTGTTCAACGGCTCCAGCACATCGGAGGCGAGCTGGCCGGCGGCGTCCAGGATGGCGGCGGTGAAGTCGCGGTCCAGCTCGTCATGGCCGGGAAGGCCGGACTGCGACAGCTTCAGCACGTCGTGCAGCAGGAACTGCATGTCCTGAACGGGGGCAGTGTAGCGGGTCAAGGCGTTCTCCTCCTCCATGGGCGGGGCCGGGTCGCCGGCGGATCGTCTGCCGGCGTCTCGCAACGCCCCCGCACGTTCCGATCCTGCACGCGACTATAGGTGTCCGTTCCGCCGCGCCCATCGCGGACGTCGCGTCACCCACGGGCACGGGCTGCCGTGCCGTCGCGTCAGGGTCGCGGGCGCGGCCCGCCGTCGGGTCCGGTCAGACGGGGGCAGAGCCCGGCGCCTGCGCGTCGATGTCGGTCAGGATCCGGGCCGCTTCCTCGCGCAGGTTGCGAAGGTCGGCCATCGCGGCCTCAAGCTCGTCGCGCTGCCTGGCCAGCAGGCCGAGCTGCCGGTCGGCCTGCTCGATCCAGACCGTGTACTGCTCGCGCGTGCCCTTCTGCTGGTAGATCAGCAGCCACTGTCGGATGTCTTCAAGCGAGAATCCGAAGCGCCGCCCGCGCATGATGAGCTTCATCCGCGCGATCTCGCGCGGGCCGTAGAAGCGGGACCGCCCCTCGCGCCTTGGGCTGAGAAGTTCGATGTACTCGTAATAGCGCAGGGTGCGCGGAGTGACGTCGAAGCGCGCGCACATCTCCTTGAAGCTGATGAAGGTTTCGTCAGGCATGCGCGCTCCACCCATTCGCCCGGCAGGATAGTGTGGCGCCGGTGAAAGCTCAACCGCGCGTGTTGCCGGGACGCCCGGGCCGGGATGGGTAGGCCGGGACGCCTGGGGGTGGCGCTTGTGTCGGCGGCGCGGGCGGCGCTAAGTCGGGGGCGGCACACAAGGGGAAGGGCGCGGCGGATGCGGCAGAACGACGAGCGGATGCGGATCGCGCAGGAATTCTTCAGGGGCTTGCCGCATCTCAACGCGCTCGGCGGCCGCCTGACGGGCTTCGGCGACGCCCGGGCCGAGATCGAGATGGACTGGCGGGCCGAGCTGGTGGGCGATCCGCGTACCGGCGTCCTCCACGGCGGCGTGGTGTCGGCGCTGATGGACACCTGCGGCGGCGCGGCCGTCATGGCGCATCCGGACAACCCAAGCGGCACGGCGACGATCTCGCTGCGCATCGACTACATGCGGGCGGCGACGCCGGGGCAGAAGCTCAGGGCGCGGGCCGAGTGCTTTCACATGACCCGCAAGGTGGCGTTCGTGCGGGCGCTGGCGCTCGACGACGAGGAGGACCGCCCCGTTGCGACCGCGACCGGGTCCTTCACGGTGGAGCGCTGAGATGGCCGACCGCAACGAACCGCTGGACCGCGTCAAGTCGCGCCGCGACGCGGGCATCGCCGCCATCGTCGCCGCCATCCCCTATATCTCCTGGCTGGGAATCCGCTTCGACCGGCGCGGGGACGAGCTGACCGCCGTGATGCCGTTTTCCGAAAAGCTGATCGGCAATCCGATGCTGCCCGCGATCCACGGCGGGGTGACGGCCGCATTCCTGGAAATCGCGGCCACGGTGGAACTGACCTGGGCCACGCTGTGGGACGACCTGGAATCGGGCCGGATGGTGCCCGACGCGGCGGTGCCGCTCGCGACCCCGCGGCTGGCCAAGACGATCGACTTCTCGGTGGATTACCTGCGGTCCGGCCTGCCGCGCGACAGCTATGCCCGCGCCCGCGTGGTGCGGCTGGGGCGGCGCTATTCCAGCGTGCAGGTCGAGGCGTGGCAGGACAACCGCGACCGGCCCTTCGCGCAGGCGAACGGTCATTTCCTGATGCCGCAGGGCGGCTGAGCGGTGTCCGGCGCGGCCGCCGAGGGCGTGGGGGGCGGGGCGATCACGCATCGCCGCGTCCTCGCCATCGCGCTGCCCATCGTCCTGTCGAACGCGACCATCCCGCTTCTGGGCATGGTGGACACCGGGGTCGTGGGCCAGCTCGGCCGCGCCGAGCCGATCGGCGCGGTGGGGATCGGGGCGGTGATCCTGACGACGCTCTACTGGGTCTTCGGTTTCCTGCGGATGGGGACGTCCGGCCTTGTCGCGCAGGCGCGGGGCGCGGGCGACGCGGCCGCGTCGGGTGCGCACCTGCTGCGGGCGCTCGCGATCGGGGTGGCCGCCGGCGTGGCGCTGATCATCCTGCAGGGGCCGCTGGTCGCCGCCGCCTTCCGCCTGTCGCCCGCCTCGGCCGAGGTCGAGGCGCTCGCCCGCCAGTACCTCGCCATCCGCATCTGGGGCGCGCCCGCGACGATCGCGATGTACGCGCTGACCGGCTGGCTGATCGCGGTCGAACGGACGCGCGGGATCCTTGCCGTGCAGATGCTGGTGAACGCGGTCAACATCCTTCTGGACCTGTGGTTCGTGCTCGGTCTCGGCCTGGGCGTTCCGGGGGTTGCGTGGGCGACGCTCGCGGCCGAGTGGTCGGGCGCGGCCCTGGCGCTTTGGTTCGCGCGGGCCGCGATCCGCGGCGGGCTGCGCGCGGGCGGGCTGTGGGCGCGCCACCATGTCGTGCGGCTGCTGCGCGTCAACGGCGACATCATGATCAGGTCGGTGCTGCTGCAGGCGGCGTTCACGAGCTTCATGTTCCTGGGCGCGGGGCAGGGCGACCTGCCGCTTGCCGCCAACCAGGTGCTGCTGCAGTTCGTGAGCATCACCGCCTTCGCGCTGGACGGGGTCGCCTTCGCGGCCGAGGCGCTGGTGGGGCAGGCGGTCGGCGCGAAACGGCCGGGCATGGTCCGCCGCGCCTCGGTCTTGTCGAGCCAGTGGGCGGCGGCGGGCGCGGTTCTGCTGTCGCTGGCCTTCGCCGTGGGCGGCGGGGCGCTGATCGACCTGCTCACGACCTCGCCCGAGGTGCGCGAGGTCGCGCGCATCTACCTGCCGTGGATGATCCTGATGCCCGTCGTCGGCGTCGCAGGCTGGATGCTGGACGGCATCTTCATCGGCGCGACGCTGACGCGGCAGATGCGGAACGCGATGGTGCTGTCGGTCGCGATCTTCTTCGCGGCGGTCATCGTCCTGACGCCGCCCTTCGCGAACCACGGGTTGTGGATGTCGCTGCTGCTGCTGAACCTGGCCCGCGCGGTCGCGATGTGGCGGCTGTATCCGCAGGCCGAGGCCGCGGCGCGTTGAGGCGCCGGAGCCTCCGGCGGGGATACTTGCGGACAGAAGATCGGCCGCGCCGTGGGACGCGGCCGTCGTGCCGAACGGGTCGTGCCGGACGGGTCGTGCCGGCTGGGCGAGGCTCAGGCCTCGTCGATGATCTGGCGGCGGGCTTGGGCGCGCATCTCCGCCATCTTGTCGCGGATCGTCGCGGCGTCGGCCTTGCCGGCCAGGTCGGTCGAGAGCTTGCGGAACACGTCCTCCTCGCCCGGCTCCTCGAAGTCCGAGGTCACGATCGTCAGCGCGTAGGTGCGCGCGTCGTCGCCGGTCTTGCCCAGGAGCCCGGCCGCCCATTCCCCGAGAAGCCGGTTGCGCCGCGCCTCGGCGCGGAAGCGCAGGTCGGCATCGTGGGCGAATTTCGTCTCGTACGCGTGCTCGCGGTCGTCGAAGGTGGTCATCTGCGGCCTCCATCAAGGGTCGCGCATGGTATGGCCAGCCGCGGCCGCGCCTGCAACCCCGCCGTTTCGGCAGCTTTCCTGCCGGGCATTGCCCCAGAAGGCCCTTCTGGCCTATGACCCGCATGAAAAGGGGGATCCCGCCATGGCACCACGCCGCAAGAAGATCTACGAAGGCAAGGCCAAGATCCTGTACGAAGGGACCGAGCCCGGCACCCTGATCCAGTACTTCAAGGACGACGCCACCGCGTTCAACGCCCAGAAGAAGGCGGTGATCGAAGGGAAGGGCGTGCTGAACAACCGCCTGAGCGAGTTCTTCATGCAGGGGCTCACCAACATCGGCGTCCCCAACCACTTCATCCGCCGCATCAACATGCGCGAGCAGCTGATCCGCCAGGTCGAGATCATCCCGCTGGAAGTGATCGTGCGGAACTTCGCCGCCGGCTCGATCGCCAAGCGCCTCGGGCTGGACGAGGGCACGCCGCTGCCGCGCCCGATCGTCGAATACAGCTACAAGAACGACGAGCTGGGCGACCCGATGGTCAGCGAGGAATACATCATCGCCTTCGGCTGGGCCAGCCAGCAGGACATGGACGACATCGTGAGCCTTGCGCTGCGCGTGAACGACTTCCTGTCGGGCGTGTTCTACGGCGTGGGCATCAAGCTGGTGGACTTCAAGATCGAGATCGGGCGGATCTGGGACGGCGACTTCATGCGCCTGATCGTCGCCGACGAGATCAGCCCCGACAGCTGCCGCCTGTGGGACGTCAAGACCGAGCAGAAGCTCGACAAGGACGTGTTCCGCCGCGATCTGGGCAGCCTGACGGACGCCTATACCGAGGTCGCGCGGCGCCTGGGCGTCATGCCCGCCGCGCCGACGCCGAAGCCCACGCTCATCAACTGAAGGGACCGCCGATGAAAGCCCGCGTCACCATCATGCCCAAGGCCGGCGTCCTCGACCCGCAGGGCGAGGCGATCCGCCACGCGCTGGGAAGCCTCGGCTTCCAGGGCGTGGACGGCGTGCGGCAGGGCAAGGTGATCGAGCTCGACCTTGCCGCGACCGACCGCGCCGCGGCCGAGGCGGAGGTCGCGCGGATGTGCGAGCGGCTGCTGGCCAACACCGTCATCGAAAGCTGGCGGGTCGAGCTGGCTTGACCGACCCGCGCGCCCATTTCCAGACGGGCGCGGCGGGGTACGCTGCCTTCCGGCCGACCTATCCGGCGGAGCTTGCCTCGGCGCTGGCGGCGCTGGCGCCCGACCGGGCGCTGGCCGTGGACGTGGGCTGCGGCAGCGGGCAGCTGACGCAGGCTCTGGCCGGGCATTTCGATGCCGTCGTCGGCGTCGATGCGAGCGCGGCGCAGCTGGCCGAGGCGGCGCCCGATCCGCGTATTGGCTACGTCGTTGGCAGCAGCGACGCGCTGCCGGTCCCGGATGGATCGGCGGCGCTGGTCGCGGCCGCGCAGGCGGCGCACTGGTTCGACCTGCCGCGCTTTTACGACGAGGTCCGGCGCGTTGCGCGGCCGGGCGGGGTCGTGGCGCTGGTGAGCTACGGCCCGATCGAGGTGTCCGGGCCGCTGGCGGATCGCTTCCGCCGCTTCTACCGGGACGAGCTGCACCGCTTCTGGCCGCCCGAGCGGGCGCATGTCGAAAGCGGCTACCGCGAGCTGCCGTTTCCGTTCCCCGGCCTGCCGATGCCGCAGTTGTCGATCGACGTGGCATGGTCGCCGGAGCGGCTGCTGGGCTACGTCCGCAGCTGGTCGGCGGCGAAGGCGGCGCTTGCCGCCGGGCAGGGCGGGGTGATCGAGGCGTTCGAGGCGGATGCAAGGGCGCTGCCGCCCGACAGCGTGATCGCGGCGCGGTTCCCGCTCGCGCTGCGCGTGGGCCGGGTCGGATGACCGGGGCGCCGCTGCGGCGCTGGGACGGGGCTGCGTGGGCCAAGGGCGACGCCCGCGCGATCCCCGAGGAAGCGGCGGTCGCGGTCGTCGTCGACGGCGCGAGCCAGGCGGTCCTGATGGCGACTCCGCACGATCTTCAGGACTTCGCGACCGGGTTCGCGCTGACCGAGGGGCTGATCGCCTCGCCCGCCGACATCACCGGGTTCGAGCAGGTGGCGGTCGCCCCAGTCGCGGACCTCGCCCTGCCTGCAATCGAGGCGCGGCTGTGGCTGCGGCCGGGGCTCGCCGCCGGGCTGGCCGAGCGGCGGCGGGCGATGGTGGGGCCGGTGGGCTGCGGGCTCTGCGGCGTCGACAGCATCGCGGCGGCGCTGCCGGCGGTCGTCCCGGTCGCCTCGGCCGCGCGGTTCACGCCGGGCGACGTGGCGGCGGCGATGGAGGCCCTGTCCGCGGGCCAGGTCCGCTGGCGCGCGACGCCCTCGATCCACGCGGCCTGCCTGTGGACGGCGGGCGGGGCGCTGGTGCGCGAGGACGTGGGGCGGCACAACGCGCTCGACAAGCTCGCGGGGGCGGCGGCGCTGGCCGCCCACGACCCCGCGGGCGGGATCGTCGCCATGACCTCGCGCATCTCGGTCGATCTCGTCCAGAAGGCCGCGCGGATGGGGGCGCCTGTGCTGGCGGGGGCGGGGGTGCCGACGCGGCTCGCCGTCGCCTGGGCCGAGGCGGCGGGGATCACGCTCCTGGGCCGGGCGCGGGACGGGGCGTTCGACCTTTACACCCATCCGGCCCGGATCGAACCCTGAAGGCACCCGCGCCGTTTGTCCCTGCCCCCTGACCGGCGGGCATGATAGGACCGCGCCATGAACCAGTTGCCCACCCGCCAGCAGATCCTCGACTGGATCGCCGAGAACCCCGACGCCGCCGCCAAGCGCGACATCGCCAAGGCCTTCAACATCAAGGGGGCCGCGCGGATCGAGCTGAAGCGCATGCTGAAGGAGCTGGAAAGCGAGGGCCTGCTCGGCCGCCGCCGCGGCAGCACCCGCGATGCCGAGAAGCTGCCGCCGGTTACGGTGCTGCAGATCATGGCGCCGGACCGGGATGGCGACGTGTTCGCGGCGCCGGTCGAATGGCAGGGCCGCGGTCCCGCGCCGCGGATCCTGTTCGCGCCCCGCGAGGGTGAGCCGGCGCCGGGCGCGGGCGAGCGCATCCTTGCCCGGCTGGTCGAGACCGGGGGCGAGGACCACCAGTACCAGGCCCGGCTGATCCGCCGGATCGGGACGGCGGCGCACAAGATCGTCGGCATCTTCCGCAAGGAAGCCGAGGGCGGGCGCATCCTGCCCATCGACAAGGGGCAGGACCGGACCTGGCGCGTGCGCGGGGACGCGACGCAGGGCGCGCAGGACGGCGAACTGGTCGAGGCCGAGCAGGCGAGCCCCCGCGACCGCATGGGCTCGCCCTGGGCGCGGATCACCGACCGCCTGGGCGACCCGTCCGCGCCGCGCGCGGTCAGCCTGATCGCGATCCACCAGCACGGCATCCCCGACGACTTCCCCGACGAGGTCATCGCCGAGGCGGACGCGGCACGGCCCGCGACCATGGCGGGGCGCGAGGACCTGCGCCCGCTGCCGCTGGTCACGATCGACCCGGCGGACGCGCGCGACCACGACGACGCGGTCGCGGCGATGCCCGACGACGATCCCCGGAACGAAGGCGGGATGGTGATCTGGGTCGCCATCGCCGATGTCGCGCACTACGTCCGCCCCGGCAGCCCGCTTGACCGCGAGGCGCGGCACCGGGGAAACTCGACCTACTTCCCCGACCGCGTGGTGCCGATGCTGCCCGACGTGCTGTCGGGCGACCTGTGCAGCCTTCACGAGGGGGTGGACCGCCCGGTGATCGCCGTGCGGATGCGGCTGGATGCCAGCGGCGAGAAGATCGCCCACGACTTCCATCGCGGCATGATGCGCAGCGCGGCCTCGCTGTCCTACGAGCAGGCGCAGGCAGCGGCCGACGGCAACCCGGACGCGGCTGCCATGCCCCTGATGGACGACGTGATCCGTCCGCTTTTCGCCGCCTACGAGCTTCTGAAGAAGGCGCGCGCCCGCCGCCAGCCGCTGGACCTCGACCTGCCCGAGCGCAAGATCGTCCTGACCGAGGACGGGCGGGTGCAATCGGTCAACTTCCGCGACCGCTTCGACGCCCACCGGCTGATCGAGGAGTTCATGATCCTCGCCAACGTCGCCGCCGCAGAGGAGCTGACGCGCATGCGCCGTCCGCTGCTGTTCCGCGTCCACGAGGAGCCGAGCCCCGAAAAGCTGGACAGCCTGCGCGAGGTCGCCGAGGCGTCGGGCTTTTCGCTGGCAAGGGGCCAGGTGCTGCAGACGAGCCAGCTGAACCGCCTGCTGGCGCAGGCCGAGGGGACGGACTTCGACGAGCTGATCAACATCTCGACGCTGAGGTCGATGACGCAGGCCTACTATCACCCGGCGAACTTCGGCCATTTCGGGCTGGCGCTGAAAAGCTATGCGCATTTCACCTCGCCCATCCGCCGCTATTCGGACCTGATCGTGCACCGGGCGCTGATCTCGGGCCACGACTGGGCCGCGGGCAGGACGGGCGACGGGCTGTCGCCGGCGGACATCGAGATGCTGGAACAGACGGCCGAGCATATCAGCGAGACCGAGCGCCGCAGCATGGCGGCGGAACGCGACACGACCGACCGCTATCTCGCGGCGTTCCTGTCGGAACGGATCGGGGCGGAGTTCACGGGCCGGATCAGCGGCATTCAGCGCTTCGGCGCCTTCGTGAAGCTGGACGAGACCGGGGCCGACGGGCTCGTGCCGATCCGCGAGATCGGGAACGAATATTTTCACTTCGACCGCGACGCGCAGACGCTGGTCGGGTCGGAAACGGGCATGCGGCTGGGCGTGGGCCAGCGCGTCACCGTGCGGCTGGCCGAGGCGATCCCGCTGACCGGCGGGCTGACGCTGGAACTGGTGGAAATCGACGGCAAGGGCGTCGTTGCGGCTGCGAAAGGCGCGCGCGGCAGAACCCCGCGCCGCAAGCCCGCACGTGCCGCGAAGGAAGGCGAGGCCCGCGCCCGCAAGCTTCGCCGGCTTCGTCGATGAGGACGTCGGGGTAGCAAGGCGCCCCGCAGACGCGGCCGATCAGGACTGCGGGCTGCGGCGTCGGCGTTGCGGATCGACGTCCGGTGCCCCGGCGCGGCGAACGACCCGGCGAACGCCATCCCGACCTTCGCAGCGCGAACCCCTACACGCGGCGGGCTGCCCAACGAACACGCGCGAGGAAACGGGGAAATGTCGGTGCAGTCGGGGCCGCGGCCCTGCGCGCGGGCAAGGCCGCGCCGGACGGGTCCGCGGCGCCGGGCGGCCGCGGACCCTTCTGCGATGCGGTCAGTAGTTCCCCGGCGGGTCGCTGGCGGGGAACGATTCGTCGATCTCCTCGTCGAGCTTGGTCCAGCGCCGGGGCGGATCGCGCATCAGCTCCGGCCCGGCAGGGCGGACGTAATCGTGGTTCCCGGGCGCCTTGCCCTCTTCGTCATTCCCGGCGGCGCGGCGTGCGCCGGTGCGGTCGCACAGGACGGACCACGCGAGCCACGCCGTTCCGGCGAGCGCGACGAAGGGCAGAAGCGACGAGCCGCGGTCGTGCCTGCGGCGGTGGTGCGATGGCATCTTGGCATCATCCTTTGAAAAGCCCGGCGACGCGGGCGGTTGCTCGTCACTCCAACGCCGGCCGGCACAGCCGGGTTGCCCGTGGCGCCGTGCAAGATAGGATGCGGCGATGCAGCAGTCCCTTCAGATCAGCAGCCCGGCCGCCGCGGCAGCGCGCCCCGAGCTTTCCACCGATCAGGCCGATGCCTGGGACGCGCTGGCCGAGGCGCTGGCGCAGGCGGGCGTGGATCTGGTGGCCGAGGAGCTTGCGCCGCCGCAGCCGGGGCGCGCCCGCGTCATGGCGGTGCTGGGCAAGGCGGGATCGGGCAAGACGCTGCTCTTGGCGGAAATGACGCGGGCGCTGGTCGCGGCGGGCGTCCACGTGGTCAGCGGCGACTACGAGAGCAAGCGCCGCAAGGACGCGCGCACGGTCGCGATCCTCGCCCCCACGAACAAGGCCGCGTTCGTGCTGCGGACCCGCGGCGTTCCGGCGACGACGATCCACCGCATCCTCTACACGCCGGTCTACGACCCGGAATACGAAAGGCTGGCCGAATGGCTCGCCGGAAACGGCGAGCGCCCGGTGATCGAGGGCCTGACCGACGCCGCACTGGACCGCGCGCTTTCGTTCTACCAGAGCCACGGGTCGATCCCCGGCGCGCTCGCGGCGGCGGGGCTGCGCGGGTCGGACTTCATCCAGGGCTGGAAGCGGCGCGAGGACGCGCTTGACGTCGGCCTGATCGACGAGGCGTCGATGCTGGACCAGCGCCAGTTCGACGACCTGCGCGAGATCTTTCCGCTGCTGGTCCTGTTCGGCGACCCGGCGCAGCTCGCCCCCGTGGGGCAGTCCGGCGACATGGTGTTCGACCGGCTCGCCGCGCCGCAAAAGCTGATGCTGAGCCGCATTCACCGCCAGGCCGAGGGCAACCCGATCCTCGACCTCGCCCACGCGCTGGCCGATCCGGGCGTGGATTTCCCGTCCTTCGAGCGGCTGGTCCGGGACGCCGCCGCGCGCGATCCGCGGGTGGTCTGGGCCGAGCGGGTCGAAAGCGACCTGATGGCGCGTAGCCCGGTGCTCGTCTGGCGCAACGCGACGCGGGTGCGTCTCATCAGTGCGTTCCGGGCCGCGCACGGGGCGCCGGGCGACGCGCTGCTGCCGGGCGAGCCGCTGGTCTGCGACGGGATCGAGCTGCCGCTGAAGCACCGCAAGAAGCGCATCGACCTCGAGGCGCGGGGCCTCATCAAGGGGGCGCAGGTGGTCTACCTAGGGCCGGGCAAGAAGCCGGGCTTCGCGCGGCTGCACGTGATCGGCGCGATGGAGCCGCGGATCTCGGCCGCGTCGATCATCAAGATCGAGACGCCCGAGGTGGACGAGCCGTTCATTCCGTCGGCCGCGCACATGGGGGCGACGTTCCTTCACGGCGCGGCGGTCACGATCCACAAGGCGCAGGGGTCGCAATGGCCCGACGTGCAGGTCTTCGCCCCCGACATCAGCGCGGCGGCCTGGATGAACCGCTCCGAGGCGGGGCTGCCGCTGTGGAAACGCCTGGCCTACGTCGCGATCACGCGGGCGCAGGACCGGCTTCTGTGGGTGACGAAGGCGCGGCTCGCGCGGCCGCAGGCGGGGCTGGGAACCGATGACCTTGCGGTCGAGGCGGCGCCGCTGACGCTTGAAGCGCAGGCGGACGAGCCGGCCGCCTGATCACATGAAGCCCAGTTCCAGCCGGGCCTCGTCGGACATCATGTCCATGCCCCATTGCGGCTGGAAGGTCATCTCAACGTCCACCTGCCGCACGCCCGGCAGCGGCTCGACCGCATCGGCGACCCAGCCCGGCATCTCGCCCGCGACGGGGCAGCCGGGGGCGGTCAGGGTCATGACGATGCGGACCGCATTCTCCGCGTCGATCTGGATCGTGTAGATCAGCCCGAGATCGTAGATGTTCACCGGGATCTCGGGGTCGTAGACGGTCCGGCACGCCTCGACCACGCTGTCGTAAAGCGGATGGTCGATCGTCGAGGGCGCGATCAGGGGCTCGCCCTCGGCCGGGCCGAGGGCGGCGGCGGTCTGCGCGGTGGGGGTGGGGTGGTCCATGATGCCGGCCTGCCTGTCGAAGTTGACAGAAGATATAGGGCTTCCCCCGCCTCAGGAAAAGCCTGCCTGCGGACGATCCCCCGCGACGATCCTGCCCGCCGCCGATCCTGGCCGACGACGATCCTGGCCGCCGCCGATCCTTGGCTGCCGAAGATGCCCGTCCGCCGCCGATGCCCGCCTGCCGCAGATGCCCGCCCGCACCTGATGCCTGCGGGATCCCGCGGACGTCAGCCCTTCTTGCGGCGGGCCGGGGCGGGGCGAACGCGGTTCTCGATCTCCTCGTAGACGAGGCCGGCGATGTTGCGCCCGGTGGCGCCCTCGATCCCCTCGAAGCCCGGCGAGGAGTTCACCTCGAGGATCTTCGGCCCGTTCGCCGACCGCAGCATGTCGACGCCCGCGAGCCCCAGCCGGAACGCCCGCGCCGCCCGGGTCGCGATGTCGCGTTCGGCCGGTTTCAGCTTGATCGCCTCGGCCGAGCCGCCCAGATGCAGGTTCGACCGGAACTCGCCCGCGCGGGCGGTGCGGCGCATGGCGGCCACGACCTTGCCGCCGATGACCAGCGCGCGCACGTCCTCGCCGGCCGCTTCCTTCACGAACTCCTGCACCAGGAACTCGGCCTTGAGGCCACGGAACGCGGTGATGACGGACGCGGCCGCCTTGCCCGTCTCGGCCAGCACCACGCCCTTGCCCTGGGTCGATTCCAGCAGCTTCAGGACCAGGGGCGCGCCGCCGCCGAGCTCGATCAGGTCCTCGGTGTCGCGCGGTGACGAGGCGACTGCGGTGGTGGGCATCGGCAGGCGGTGGCGGGCGAGAAGCTGGTGCGCGTGCAGCTTGTCGCGGCTTGCCATGATGCCGTCGGCGGGGTTCAGGACGAAGGTCCCCATCGCCTCGAACTGGCGCAGGATCGCGGTGCCGTAGCTGGTGACGCTGACGCCGATGCGCGGGATCACCGCGTCGAACCGCGCCAGCCGCTTGCCGTCGTAGAACACCGCGGGCTCGGCCGTGGTGATCGCCATGTAGAGCCGCGTCGTGTCCAGCACCTCGACCACGTGGCCGCGCGCCTCGCCTTCCTCGACGATGCGGCGGGTGGAATAGGCCCCTTCCTCGCGCGACAGGACCGCGATCCTGAGGCTGCGGCGGGGCGCGTCGGTGCGGACGATGGCGCTGGAGTAGATCTCGTAGCCGAGCGCCGGCTGCAGGAAGCTGTCGAGCGGCGACACGATCATGTCGGGCGTGAGCGCCTGGCGCCCGATGAGCATCCGGTAGGCCATCTGCCCGCGGTCCGTCAGCGTCATCTCGACCGGCCAGCGGCGGTCGCCGATGGCGATGTCCGACCGGATCACCAAGCGGTATTCCATGTCGCCGTTGGACGAGATCACCTCGCGCCGGTCCACGATCCGGGCCGAACAGGGGATCACCACGTCGTCGCGCCCGGGGACGGGATGGATCGCGAAGCGGACGCGGGGGGCGTTCGCCGGGCCGAACGGCTCGATGTCGAAGGCGTGGAGAGCCGAGGTGCGGGCGCCGGTGTCGACTTTCGCCTTGAGCGCGGGCAGGCCCAGGTCGGGCAGGGCGACCCATTCTTCCCAGCCGAGGCGAAAGGTCATCTTCGGTCTTCCGTTCAGCGTCAGGGCCGGGTTGGGGCCGGATCGGGGTGTCGGGGCGACCGCGTCCGGGCAGGATCAGGACAGGGTTCCTGCGCCGTCTGCCACGGGCGCGTGTCGGACCCGTGACAGCGTGCGGCCGACGCCGCGCGCCCCCTTCAGAAGCGGAAGCTGAAGCGGTGGACGACGCCCAGCCGGACCGAGGGCTGCGCCGTGTCCTCGACGATGGGCGAATCCGCCGCGTCGCCGGTGAGCCGGGTGTAGCGCGCCTCGCCCAGCACCGCGAGGCTGTCGGTCAGCGCGTAGCGCCCTTCCAGCGACAGGGAGTGCGCGTAGACGCCGCCGTCGGGCGAGAAGGGGGCATGGCCGCTGGTCGTGGATTCGTCGGCGGAGATCCCGAAATAGGTGTCCACGAACTTCTCGTTCGCGAAGTCGGCTTCGGCGCCTGCCCACAGGGTCAGGCGGTCCGAGGGCTTGATGCGGTATTTCGCGCCGAACTCGCCCACCACGCCGTCGTGGCCGCCGAAGCCGCGCCGCGCCGCGACATAGCCGAAGGCGTCGCCCACGGAATACTTCAGCCGCGCCCCGACCTCGCCCGATGCGTCGATGTCGTCGAGACCGGCGAGCGCGTCGCTGTCCCCCGCCTCGCGGTCGCCGCGATAGTTGAAGGTCGGCACGATCGACAGCCCGTCGGCGGACCCGTCCTGCGTCAGCGCCTGCCCGGGGCGGACCACGTCGACGTTCCTGAGGATGACCCAGGGCGATGCCTGCGTCTCGGCAGAGCCGGGATAGTCGGGCCCGTGGACGGCGCCCAGGCCCACGTCCGCCGCGATCCCCCACCCGTCCTGCGCCTGTGCGGGAACGGCGGCCAAGGCGGCCAGCGCGGCAGCCGATGCGAGGACGACGGATTTCATCTGGAACGCGACCTTTCAGGGACAATTCGGCGGACACATGGACCCGGTCTCGTCCGATGACAACCCGGTCCACGCGTCATTGTTGCACCGAGTCGTTGAAAATTGCTGAAGCTGCGCGGTCAGCCCTTTTCGGCCGCCTCCAGCCGCTCCAGCGCCTCCATCCACAGCGCTTCGGCGCGGGGCAGGGCAGCGGTCGCCTCGGCGTGCTTGCGGCCCAAAAGCTTCGCCTCGTGCGGGTCGTTGTACAGCGCGGGATCGGCCATCTTCTTCGCGATCCGGTCCAGCATGTCGGTGATCTTTTCCACCCGCTCCTCGCTGCGCCGCACCTCGGCCCGCAGGTCCAGGATCGCGTCGCGGCCGGGCCGTTTCGCGGCGGCCCTGGGCGCGGGGGCGGGCTCGGCCGCCGCCGGCGCGGCGTCGCCCGCGAGCAGCGACCGGCGGTAGGTTTCCAGATCCTCGGCATAGGGCTTCACCGCCCCGTCCGCGACCAGCCACAGCCGGTCCGCGACCAGTTCCAGCAGGTGCATGTCGTGGCTGACCAGCACCACCGCGCCGGTATAGTCGTTCAGCGCCTCGGTCAGCGCCTCGCGCGATTCGATGTCGAGATGGTTGGTCGGCTCGTCGAGGATCAGCAGATGCGGCGCGTCGATGGTCGCGAGCAGCAGCGACAACCGCGCCTTCTGCCCGCCCGACAGCGCCCCCACCTTCGTTTCCGCCTGCGCCTCCATCAGGCCGAAGCCCGCCAGCCGCGCGCGCAGCCGGGCCGGGTTCTCGTCGGGCCTGAGGCGGCGGACATGGGCCAGCGGGGTTTCGTCCAGATGCAGCTCGTCCACCTGGTGCTGGGCGAAGTAGCCGACCCGCAGCTTCGACGAGCGCGTCACCCGCCCTTCCATCGCGGGGAGGCGGTCCGCGAGCAGCTTCGACAGCGTGGACTTGCCTTGCCCGTTGCGACCCAGAAGCGCGATCCGGTCGTCCTGGTCGATCCTCAGGTCCAGCCGCCGCAGCACCGCGCGGTCGCCATAGCCCACCGCGACGCCCTCGAGCGACAGGATCGGGGGCGACAGCTGGTCGGGCTGGGGGAAGGTGAAGCGGTGGAACTTCGCCTCCTCCGGCGCGGTGATCGGCTCCATCCTGGCAAGCGCCTTGATCCGCGACTGCGCCTGCGCGGCCTTGCTGGCCTTGGCCTTGAAGCGGTCCACGAAGCTTTGCAGGTGGGCGCGCCGCGCCTCCTGCTTCTTGGCCTCGGCCGCCTGCAGCGCGCGGCGTTCCGCGCGGGCGCGCGCGAAGGCGTCGTAGCCGCCGGAATAAAGCGTCAGCTTGCGGTCATCGAGATGCATGATCGACCCCACGGCCCGGTTCAGCAGGCCGCGGTCGTGGCTGATGATGATGACGGTGTGAGGGTAGCGGGCAAGATAGCCTTCCAGCCACAGCGCCCCTTCGAGGTCGAGGTAGTTGGTCGGTTCGTCCAGCAGCAGCAGGTCCGGCTGCGCGAACAGCACGCCCGCCAGCGCCATCCGCATCCGCCAGCCTCCCGAGAAGTCGCCCGTGGGCCGCGCCTGGTCCTCGGGCGGGAAGCCCAGGCCTTGCAGGATCGCTGACGCGCGCCCCTCGGCCGACCAGGCGTCGATGTCGGCAAGGCGGGTCTGGATCTCGGCGATCCGGTGCGGGTCGGCGGCGGTCTCGGCTTCCGCCAGAAGGGCATGGCGTTCCGTGTCGGCCGCGAGGACGGTTTCCAGGACGCTGCGGCTGGTCGCGGCCGATTCCTGTGCGACGCCGCCAATGCGGGCGCGCGAGGGAAGGGTGATCGAACCCCCGTCCAGCGACAGTTCGCCCCGGATCAGCCTGAACAGCGTGGTCTTGCCGGCGCCGTTGGGGCCGACGAGGCCGACCTTGTGGCCGCCCGGGATCACGGCCGAGGCGTGCGAGAACAGGGGCCGTCCGGCGATGGAGTATGAAATGTCGTCGATGCGGAGCATGGCGGGGGCTTGCCTCAAGCCGGCTGGCGGGTCAATCGCGGACGGGCCGGACCGGGGCGACACCGGGTCGTGGACGATAAGACTTGATCGGCAAGGCCCCGCGCCCTACATTGTGGCGGCAACGTTTTTCTATCTGCTCTGTCTCCGTCATCGGCTTCAGTATGCTGTTACGACTGACTGCGCCGGGTCATCGCACTTCCGCGGATGACGTTTGAAGGAGAAATCACGATGGCCAACGGCACCGTGAAATGGTTCAACTCGACCAAAGGCTTCGGCTTCATCCAGCCGGAAAACGGCAACCGCGACGTGTTCCTGCACATCTCGGCGCTGGAACGCGCCGGCCTGCAGGCCCCGGCCGACGGTCAGAAGGTCAGCTACGACCTGGAAACCGGCCGCGACGGCCGCGAATCGGCGTCGAACGTCAAGTTCCTCTGATCTTTCGGTCGATCTGATGACGAAGGGCGGCCCGGCGGGGCCGCCCTTTTTCGTTGACCGGCACGACGCAAGGACAAAGGACGGCCTCGCAGGGCCGCCCTTCACCCCGTCAGCGGGCGCGGATCACAGGCCCATGCAGTTCGCGTAGTAGGTGACGGTCGCGGGCCAGTCCGAGAAGATGCCCTTCACGCCGACTTCCTGCGCCAGCGTGTCCACGATCTCGTAGACGGCGGCGTCGGTCGTCGCGACATCGGCGACCGAGCCGTAGTACCAGCCGCCCCTGTTTTCCGGCGTGATCGGGCCGGAGCGTTCCAGCGACCACGAGATCATGTCCATGCCGGCGGCCTTGATCGCCTCGGCATAGGCGGACGGGACCATGTCGCCGCCGGTGCCCGGCGTCACCAGCGCGAACAGCGGCGGGGCGATGGTCCTGATGCCCTTGTCGGCCAGCGGCTGCGGGGCGTACTCGCCCCACGTATCGGGCTTCTGGACGTCGAAGCCTTGGACGCGGTCGGGGTCGACCAGATAGACGGCGGTCGCCGCGAACTCCGGCTCGGCCTTCAGCCAGTGGTCCATGTGCTCCATCTCGAACGTCTGCAGGTGCACGTCCGAGGCGGGGATGCCGGCGGCCTTGTATTCGTCCACGATCGCCTGGGCATAGTCCTCGGTCGTGTAGCCGTCGAACGGCATGTCCACGATCGCTTCCTTCAGCTCGGGCGTGAACTTCGCGCCCAGCGCCCTGAACAGCTCGATCGACTGGGCGTGCGTCATCAGGTGCGCGCCGTTGGTGTAGAGGTCGGTCCGGAAGGGGGCGTTGCCCTTCTGGTAGTCCTCGGCCGTGGTGGCGGTCGGGTCGGACGAATCCATCTTGGGCGACAGCGTCTGGAACTCGGCCAGCGTCAGGTCCGAGGTGCGGCACTCGGCCGTGGCCTCGGCGCCGTTCGCGGCCGGGGTGAAGGGCGTCGTGCACTTCGCGGCAAGCGGGGTGGACAGGATGTTGGTGGTGGTGTGCAGGTCGTTCTGCGCGTGGCGGCAGACGAGCTGCCTGTCGGCGGTGAAGGTCACGTCGCATTCCAGCACGCCCGCGCCCATCGCGGCGGCGGCGAGGTTCGATTCGACCGTATGTTCCGGGAACATCAGCGGCGCGCCGCGATGGCCGATGGAGAACGCGGTGACCTTCGGGGTCTGGTCCTTGCAGGACATCAGCTTGTCCTTGAGCGCGCCGGCCGGCAGCTGGTCGATCAGGTAGAACGGGCGGGGGCCGTAGGTCGGCGCGGGACGGGTCGCGCCGGCGAAGTCGTAGGCGGCCGCGTCCGCGACGGTGGTCGCGGGCGCGGGAGTTGCGGGCGTGGCGGTCGCGGGCGCCGTGGTCGTGGGCGCCGTGGTCGCGGGCGCGGGGGCCTGCGCGGCGGCGAGCGCGGGCATGAGGGCGATCAGCGCGGCGCCGCGCAGAAGGGCAAGGGACATGGAAGCTCCGGTCACGAGGTTGCGGGTCGGGTTGCAGGTTGCTGGCGCAAGCTATGGCGGACGTGCGACGGCATGATCACGGTTCCGTGTCGGCCTTGCAACGGTCGCGACGGGCTGCCCCCGCGCCGCGCGCGGCCTTTCGCCGGGGTTTCCTTCGGCCCGGGCCCATGCTACCGGCCCGCCCAATCGCAACACCAGCACCTGACATCAACGAGGACATCATCATGGCCGTCGAACGCACGCTGTCGATCATCAAGCCCGACGCGACCCGCCGCAACCTGACCGGCAAGATCAACCAGAAGTTCGAGGATGCGGGCCTGCGCATCGTCGCGCAGAAGCGCATCTGGCTGACCCCGGAGCAGGCCGGCAAGTTCTACGAGGTCCACAAGGACCGTCCCTTCTTCGGCGAGCTGCGCGACTTCATGGCATCCGGCCCGGTCGTCGTGCAGGTGCTGGAAGGCGAGAACGCGATCGCCAAGAACCGCGAAGTGATGGGCGCGACCAACCCGGCCAACGCCGACGCGGGCACCATCCGCAAGGAGTTCGCCGAGTCGGTCGGCGAGAACTCGGTCCACGGCTCGGACGCGGCCGAGACGGCGAAGGAAGAAATCTCGTTCTTCTTCTCGGGCCTCGAGCTGGTCGGCTGATCCGGTCCACCTCGTGCAATAAGGAAAGCGCACCGCCGTCGGGCGGTGCGCTTTTTCATTTCGGTGGTGCGCGTCACATCATGCGCGCGACCATCCAGACCGCCATGCCGATCATGACGAGATTTTCGGTCAGCGAGACGAACCCCAGCGGCACGTTCGACTGCCCGCCGACGCAGGCGCATTTCAGTTCCCGCCGGTCGACGTAGACCGCCTTGAACACCGACACCGCGCCGATCGTGCCGATCACCAGCGCCACCGGCGCCATCAGCCAGACCGCCGCGTTCGCGACCATCAGCAGGCCGACCAAGGCCTCGGCCCACGGATAGACGCGGGCATAGCGGGGCACGCGCCGGGCCAGCAGGTCGTAGCCGAGGAAGCCGTTCACGAAGCCCTCGACGTCGCGCAGCTTCTGAAGCGCGAGCAGCGCGGTCGCGAAGCCGAGGAACAGCTGCAGCGTATAGGCGGTCGCCAGCGCGGCTGCCCCGCCGACGCCCCAGGCCACGGCAAAGGCGAGCGCGGCGGCCATCCCGAAGATCGCGATGACGGGCGTGTAGGTCAGCGCCTTCGGGTCGTGGACCTTCAGGCCCAGGTGCCGGCGCAGGTCGTCGTGCCCGCCGATGCGTTCGCCGCCGATCCACACCTGCGGCGTCGTGGGGACGCCGTGGCGGGCCTTGAAGGCATCGGTTTCCTCGCGCGTGCGCAGCGGGTGGTCCTCGACCTCGAACCCGTTGCGGCGCAGCAGGTCCAGCGCCTTCAGCCCGGACGGGCAGATGTGCTGGGGCGTCATCATGCGGTAGATCACGGCGCGGCGCGGCTGCTCCGCGGCCGCCCCTCGCATCATCCCGGTGGTTGCCGTCATCGCATCGTTCCTTTCATCAGCGGCGGGCGCGGTCGAACAGGGCGACCAGCTCGTCCACCTTTGCCTGCGTTTCGGTCGCGTCCCCCGCGGTGATCGCGTCGCGGACGCAATGGGCGGCGTGGTCGCGCAGGATCTCAGCCTCGGCCCGCGCGAGCGCGGACTTCACCGCCTGCATCTGCGTCAGGATGTCGATGCAGTAGCGGTCCTCGGCCACCATGCGCGAGATGCCCTGCACCTGCCCGGCGATCCGGTTCAGCCGCTTCACCTTCGCCTCGCGCCGGTCGGGGGAGTGGTCGTGGTTCATTCCAAATACCTCTGGGGGGTATATGGCAGACCGATCCGGTCGCTTCAAGGGGGCGCCCGCGTCGGTTGCCTGCCGCCACGCCAGCGGGTATCGGATGAGCCAAGCAAGGGGGAACAGCATCATGCGCGCATTCGTCTTTCCCGGGCAGGGCGCCCAGACCATCGGCATGGGCCGCGAACTGGCCGAGGCCTATCCGGCCGCGAAGGCCGTGTTCGACGAGGTGGACGAGGCGCTGGGCGAGAACCTCTCCGGCCTGATCTGGTCCGGCGACATCGAGACGCTGACGCTCACCCGCAACGCCCAGCCCGCGCTGATGGCGACCTCGATCGCGGCGCTGCGGGCGCTGGAGGCGGAGGGTTTCTCCATCACCGACGCGGATTTCGTCGCCGGGCACAGCCTTGGCGAATATTCGGCGCTGTGCGCGTCGGGCGCGATCAGCCTGTCGGACACGGCGCGGCTTCTGAGCATCCGCGGGACCGCGATGCAGGACGCGGTGCCGGTCGGCGTGGGCGCCATGGCCGCGATCCTGGGCCTGGACTTCGCCGCCGTGGACGAGATCGCGCGCGAGGCGGCCGGCGACGAGGTGTGCCAGGCGGCCAACGACAACGACCCGGCGCAGGTCGTGATCTCGGGCCACAAGGCGGCGGTGGAACGCGCGGCGGCGCTGGCGAAGGAACGCGGCGCCAAGCGCGCGCTAATGCTGCCGGTGTCGGCGCCGTTCCATTGCGCGCTGATGCAGCCGGCGGCGACCGTGATGTCCGACGCGCTGGCGGGGGTGGAGATTTCCGAGCCCGCGGTGCCGCTGATCGCCAACGTCCGCGCCGAGCCGGTGACGATGCCGGGCGCGATCCGGCAGTTCCTGGTCGAGCAGGTGACGGGCCCCGTGCGCTGGCGCGAATCGGTGGCGTTCATGGCCGACCAGGGGGTGACCGAGTTCTGGGAGATCGGCGCGGGCAAGGCGCTGTCGGGCATGATCCGTCGCATCGCCCCGGACGCCGCGACCCGCAGCGTCGGCACGCCCGCGGACATCGCGGCGCTGAAGGGCTGAGGCCACGCCCGCCCGGGCGCTGCCCCGGCCGGGATATTTCCAGACAGAAGATGAGGCACTGATGTTCGACCTTACCGGAAAGACCGCGCTGATCACCGGCGCCTCGGGCGGGATCGGGGGCGCGGTCGCCTCTGCGCTGCACGGGGCGGGGGCCGCCGTCGCCCTGTCGGGAACGCGCGAGGCGCCGCTGCGCGAACTCGCCGACCGGCTGGGCGAGCGGGCGCATGTCGTCACCGCGGACCTGGGCGACGCCGCCGCGGTCGAGGCGCTGCCCAGGCAGGCGGCCGAGGCGATGGGGTCGGTGGACATCCTCGTCAACAACGCGGGCATCACACGCGACAACCTGTTCATGCGGATGTCGGACGAGGAATGGGCGCAGGTGATCGACGTCAACCTGACCTCGTCCTTCCGGCTGGCGCGGGGCGTGCTCCGCGGGATGATGAAGGCGCGCTGGGGCCGGATCGTGACGATCACCAGCGTCGTCGGCACGACCGGCAACCCCGGCCAGGGGAACTACGCCGCCGCCAAGGCGGGGCTGGTGGGGATGTCGAAGAGCCTCGCCTACGAGGTCGCCTCGCGCGGGATCACGGTGAACTGCGTGGCGCCGGGCTTCATCGAGACCGCCATGACGGACAAGCTGAACGACGAGCAGAAGGGCCGGATCCTGACCCAGATACCCGCCGGGAAGATGGGCGCGCCCGACGACATCGCGGCGGCGGTCCTGTATCTTGCAAGCCCGCAGGCGGGCTACGTCACCGGCGCCACGCTGCACGTCAACGGCGGGATGGCGATGATCTGACGCAACCTCCGGCACGCCTTGCGGGCCGTGGCGAGACGGCGCAAGGCGGGCGGGAAAGCAGTTGCAGAAAGCGCGGCCGTTGCTATACCCCGGATCAAGGCCGCAGGGGAACCGCCCGCGGCTGTCGTCGGTGACTGCCGGCAACACTGGGCGGATGCCCGCAACTGAGGATGAAACATGAGCGACATCTCTGATCGCGTGAAGAAGATCGTTGTCGAGCACCTGGGCGTCGACGAGGAAAAGGTGACCGAGAACGCGTCGTTCATCGACGACCTGGGCGCCGACTCGCTGGACACCGTCGAGCTGGTCATGGCGTTCGAGGAAGAATTCGGGATCGAGATCCCGGACGACGCCGCCGAGACGATCCAGACCTTCGGCGATGCGGTGAAGTTCATCTCGGGCGCGACCGCCTGATTGGCGAACCGACGAAGCGAATGGCCGCACGGCGTCCCGAAAGGGGCGCCGTTGTCGTTTCCGGCCCCTCCACGCCGATCTTGCGCCCCGTGCAGGGGCGCCTTGCGCGCCGGAACCTCCTGCCATGCCGGCCGGTTGTGCCCGCGACCCACAGCAACAGGAGAGAACCCATGTCCGTGAACCTTCAGGGCCTCAAGGACAACGCGCGCAAGACCGCCATCACCGAACTGCAGGCGTGCATGGCCGACGGCACCTCGCTGTCGCTCGCGCTGAAGCAGGCGCACTGGAACGTGAAGGGGCCGAACTTCATCGCCGTCCACGAGCTGCTGGACGAGGTGAAGGACCGGCTGGACCCGCAGATCGACAACATGGCCGAGAGGATCCAGCAACTCGACGGCGTGGCCGTCGGCACGGTCGAGGAAGTGGCGCGGGCGACCCGCCTGAAGCCCTATCCCACCGACCTGACCAGCGTGGCGGACCACCTGCGCGAGATCACCGACCGCTTCCGCAGCTATGGCGAGCGGGTGCGCGCCGCCATCGACACCACCGACGACGCGGGCGACGCCTCGACGGCCGACGTGCTGACCGAGGCCTCGCGCCAGGCCGACAAGGACCTGTGGTTCCTGCAGAGCCACCTGGACTGAGAACGGCGGGTCGGGACGGCGCCCGCTTTGCAACGGCCGGGCCGGGGGGCTATCTTCCCGGCCATGCCGTCCCCCGACCCATCCCCCGATTCCGAGCCGCGCTTCATCCACCTGCGCTGCCATTCCGAGCATTCGCTTCTGGAAGGCGCGATCCCGGTCAAGAAGCTCGCGGGCCTCGCCGCCGCGAACGGAATGCCTGCCGTCGCGCTGACCGACACCAACGCGCTGTTCGCGGCGCTGGAGTTTTCGGTCAAGGCGATGGACGAGGGCGTTCAGCCCATCGTCGGCTGCCAGGTCACGCTGGACGCGGGGCCCGCCTGCGGCCCGGTCGTCCTGCTGGCGCAGGACCAGGGCGGATGGATGAACCTGATGGCGCTCTCGACGTGCCTGTACGTCACGCCGGTCAAGGACGCGCCGCACCTTACGATGGAGGAGCTGGCCCGCCACTCGGCCGGGCTGATCTGCCTCAGCGGCGGGGCGACCGGCCCGCTGGGGCAGCTTGCGGCGGCGGGAAAGCTCGACGACGCGCGCGCCCATGCCGCCGCGCTGCACGGGATCTTCGGCGACCGGCTCTATGTCGAGCTGCAGCGCCACACCCAGGACAACGGCCAGCCGATGCCGGCCGAGGCCGCGTCCGAGGGGCCGATGATCGACATCGCCTACGACATGGGCCTGCCGCTCGTGGCCACCAACGACGTGTATTTCCCCAAGCCCGAGATGTTCGGCGCCCACGACGCGCTGATCTGCATCCGCGAGCGGGCGATGGTGGACCAGCCCGGCCCCCGCCGCCGCCTGACCTCGCAGCACCACTTCAAGTCCGCCCGCGACATGGCGATGCTGTTCGCGGACCTGCCCGAGGCGGTGGAAAACACCGTCGAGATCGCCCGCCGCTGCGCCTTCGCGGTCGCCAGGCACAAGCCGATCCTGCCGCGCTTCGCCGACGACGAGGTGGAAGAACTGCGCCGGCAGGCGCGCGCCGGGCTCGAGGCGCGGCTCGCCGTCATCCCCCACGCCGTCAGCGTCGAGGACTACGTTGCGCGGCTGGAGTTCGAGCTGGGCATCATCGAGCAGATGGGCTTCCCCGGCTACTTCCTGATCGTCGCCGACTTCATCAAGTGGGCCAAGCAGAACGGGATCCCGGTCGGCCCCGGCCGCGGCTCGGGCGCGGGCAGCCTCGTCGCCTACGCGCTGACGATCACCGACCTCGATCCCCTGCGCTACAGCCTCCTGTTCGAGCGGTTCCTGAACCCCGAGCGCGTCTCGATGCCCGACTTCGACATCGACTTCTGCATGGACCGGCGCGAGGAGGTGATCGACTACGTCTGCCAGAAATACGGCCGCGAGAAGGTGGGCCAGATCATCACCTTCGGCGCGCTCCTGTCCAAGGCCGCGGTCCACGACGTGGGCCGGGTGCTGGGCATGGGCTTTTCCCAGCGCGACAAGCTGTCGAAGATGATCCCGCTGGAAGGGGTCAAGCCCGTCAGCATCACCAAGGCGCTTGCCGACGAGCCGCGCCTGCGCGAGGCCCGCGACGCCGAGGAGAACGTAGCCCGGATGCTCGACTACGCCGCCAAGGTCGAGGGGCTGTACCGCAACGCCTCGACCCACGCGGCGGGCGTCGTGATCGGCGACCGGCCGCTGGACCAGCTGGTGCCGCTGTATCGCGACCCCGGCAGCGACATGCCGGCGACGCAGTTCAACATGAAGTGGGTGGAACAGGCGGGGCTGGTGAAGTTCGACTTCCTCGGCCTCAAGACGCTGACCGTGATCCAGAACGCGGTGGACCTGATCCGCGCGGGCGGGCGGCACCTGCACATCGCGGCCGACGGGCGGCAGCTTTACGACCCGCCGGAAGCGGCCATCGACGAGATCAACGCGATCCCCCTGGACGACGAGGCGAGCTACCGCCTGTTCGCCGCCGCGCGGACGGTCGCGGTGTTCCAGGTCGAAAGCTCGGGGATGATGGACGCGCTGCGGCAGATGCGGCCCACCTGCATCGAGGACATCGTCGCGCTGGTCGCCCTGTACCGGCCGGGCCCGATGGAGAACATCCCGACCTATTGCCGGGTGAAGAACGGGCTGCAGCCGCTGGAATCGATCCATCCCAGCATCGACCACATCCTGGCGGAAACGCAGGGCATCATCGTCTACCAGGAACAGGTGATGCAGATCGCGCAGGTCATGGCCGGCTACAGCCTTGGCGGCGCCGACCTCCTGCGCCGCGCGATGGGCAAGAAGATCGCCGAGGAAATGGCGAAGGAGCGGCCGAAGTTCGTCGAGGGTTCGAAGGCGCAGGGCGTGGACGAGAAGAAGGCGGGCGAGGTCTTCGACCTGCTGGAGAAGTTCGCCAACTACGGCTTCAACAAGTCGCACGCCGCCGCCTACGCGGTCGTCAGCTACCAGACCGCGTGGCTCAAGGCGAACCACCCGGTCGAGTTCATGGCCGCCGTCATGAACTGCGACATCCACCTGACCGACAAGCTGGCCATCTATCGCCGCGAGGTGGACAAGATGGGGATCGAGGTGATCCCGCCCTCGGTCAACCGCTCGCAGCCGATGTTCAGCGTGGATCAGGGGCGGATCGTCTATGCGCTCGGCGCGCTGAAGAACGTGGGGGTTGAAGCGATGAGGACGCTGGTCGCGGCGCGCGGCGACCGCCCGTTCCGCGACCTCACCGACTTCGCCCGCCGGGTGCCGCTGCGCCAGGTGGGCAAGCGCGCGCTCGAGATGCTGGCCCGCGCGGGCGCCTTTGACGAGCTGGATGCGAACCGCGCGCGGGTGCTGAAGTCGCTTGACGCGCTGGTGGCGTGGTCCACGGCGGTGCAGGACGCGGCGCGGTCCAGCCAGTCCTCGCTTTTCGGCGGCGGCGAGGACCTGCCGCCCCCGCGCCCCGCGCTCGCGTCGGTCTGGATGCCGGCCGAGAAGCTGGCCGAGGAACGCGCCGCGATCGGCTTCTACCTGTCCGGGCATCCGCTCGACGACTACCTGCCCGCGCTGAAGCGCAAGGGCGCGATGACGCTGGCCGAGGTGCAGGCCGCCTCGCTGGGCGGCCCGCTGGTCGCGCAGATCGCGGGCACGGTCGCCGCGCGGGCCGAGAAGAAGTCCGCCAAGGGCACCCGCTACGCCTTTGTCACGCTGTCCGATCCGAGCGGGCTTTACGAGGTCACGGTGTTCTCGGACCTTCTCGACGCCGCCCGCCAGCACCTGGAGCCGGGCGAGAACGTGCTGCTGACGGTCAACGTCGAGCCTTCGGGCGAGCAGGTGAAGATGCTCGCGCGGGCGGCCCAGCGGCTTGAGGACGCGGTGGCGGACGCAGGCTCGGGCAAGCTCGCGGTGGAAATCGCCGACCCGGCCACGGCCGTCGCGGTGCTGGACCGGCTGCGGGTCGTCAGCGGCGAGATCAGCGCCTCGTCCCGGGGGCGCGGGCCGCTGCTGATGCGGGTGCGCGAGGGGACGGCAGTCTACGACATCGAGGTCGGGCAGAACGTGCCCGTCACCCCGAAGATGCGGCAGGCGCTGCGCGCGGTCGAGGGCGTGATCGACGTCACCGAGGAATAGGGGCGGACTCCGATCTGGGCGGTTGCCCGCGCAGGCGCCGCTTGGCACTGTGTCGTGACAACCGCGGAAGGAAAGATCGTCGATGACCCGCCTGCTGCCCCTGCTTGTCCTGATGCTCGCCGCCTGCGGCCCGGCCCCGGCCCCGACCCGCACGGCATCCACCGGCGGAACGGCGAACGGCGCCCTCGTCGATCCCGCGGCGCTTTATTGCAGCGGTCTCGGCGGCTCGGTCGTCCAGCGCGTCGCGGGCGGCCGCCGCGCCGATCTGTGTCGCCTTCCCGACGGGCGCACGGTCAGCACCGCGGATCTCGTCAACAGCCACAACGACCTCTGAGGCGAGCGTCTTCCTTGCCGGAACAGCCCGGGCTGTGCCGGGCTTCGACCCCATTCACGGGCAGCGCGCCCTGCGCCGCGCCCGCAACCCGCCCGAGGGCCGCGCCAGCCGATGACCGTCACCCCGCAGATCCACCAGCCCCCGTCGCAGGGGGCGGTCCGCGCGCTTCTCGCCGCGACCGCGCCGCGCGCCGCGTCGTTCATCGTCACGATCTACGGCGACGTGGTCGAGCCGCGCGGGGGCACGCTGGCGATGGCCACCCTGATCGACAGCTGCGCGCGGCACGGGATCAGCGAAAGCCTTGTCCGCACCGCCGTCTCGCGCCTCGTGGGGGCGGGGCGGCTGGTGGGCGAGCGGATCGGGCGGCGCAGCTTCTACCGCCTGTCCGCCCCCGCGCAGGAGGAGTTCCGCCAGGCGTCGCGCATCATCTTCGCGCCGCCGCCCCCGCCGCAGGGCTGGCTGGTCGCGCTGGCGCCGCCCGGCGCGGCGTTGCCGGACGGCTGGGTTTTGCTGAGCCCGCAGGTGATGATCGCGCCCCGGCGCGACGGCCTGCCGACGCCCGGGGGCGCGGTGCTGGCCGCGCACGGGATCGCCGGGCTGGAGGCGCTGCCGGCCTTTGCCGCGCAGCACTGGCCGCTGGCCGAGGTCGCGCGCAGCTACCGCGCCTTCGTCGATCGTTTCGCCCGGCTCGCGGCGGCGGGTCTGGCCGGGATGCTGACCGACGAGGACGCGCTGGCGCTGCGGCTGCGGCTGATCGACGAATACCGCCACGCCGCGCTGGCCGATCCGCGCCTGCCCGCGGACGCGCTCGGGCCCGACTGGCCGGGCGGGCGCGCCTGCGCGGTCTTCCGCCGCATCTACCTGGACCTGTCGCCCGCCGCCGACCGCTTCGTCGGCCGCAACTTCGCCGATGCGGCCGGCCTGCTGCCGCAGGCGACGCCCGAAACCGAACGCCGCGCGGCCGCGATGCGGGCGGCGATCTGAAGCGTCACAGGGAATCCGCAGTTCGTGCTTTTCTCGTGACGTGTCCTGCCCTATAGTGACCCCCGTCGGGTTCAGGGGAGGACGCGGGCCATGTACGCGCAGATGGTGAAGTCCGAAGGCACGGCGGCCGCCGAGATGTCGCCCGAGGAGCGCGCCTTCCAGGACCGCATCGACCGCGGCGAGAAGATCGAGCCGCGCGACTGGATGCCCGACGACTACCGCAAGACGCTGATCCGCCAGATGGGCCAGCACGCCCACAGCGAGATCGTGGGCCAGCTGCCCGAAGGCAACTGGATCACCCGCGCGCCCACGCTGGAACGCAAGGCGATCCTGCTGGCCAAGGTGCAGGACGAGGCGGGGCACGGGCTCTACCTCTACAGCGCGGCCGAGACGCTGGGCGTGAGCCGCGACGAGCTGTTCGAGAAGCTGCATTCCGGCGCGATGAAATACAGCTCGATCTTCAACTACCCCACGCTCACTTGGGCCGACATGGGCGCGGTCGGCTGGCTGGTGGACGGTGCCGCGATCATGAACCAGGTGCCGCTGCAGCGCACCTCGTACGGGCCCTACGCCCGCGCGATGGTCCGCATCTGCAAGGAGGAAAGCTTCCACCAGCGCCAGGGCTACGCGATCATGATGAAGATGGCGCAAGGCACGCCCGAGCAGAAGGAGATGGCGCAGGACGCGCTGAACCGCTTCTGGGGATCGGCGCTGATGATGTTCGGCCCGTCCGACAAGGACTCGGTCCACTCCGCCCGGTCGATGGCGTGGCGGATCAAGATGAACACCAACGACGAGCTGCGCCAGAAGTTCGTGGACGAGACGGTGCCGCAGGCGGACTACCTGGGCCTGACCGTCCCCGACGAAACCTGCGTCTGGAATGCCGAGCGCGGGCATTACGACTTCGCCGATCCCGACTGGGAGGAGTTCTTCGAGGTGCTGAAGGGCAACGGCCCGTGCAACGCCGAGCGGCTGCAGGCGCGGCGGGACGCGTGGGAGAACGGGGCGTGGTTCCGCGACGGGCTGAACGCCTATGCCGGGAAGGCCGCCGCCCGCCGCGCGGCCGCCGCGCTCGCGGCCGAATGAAGGGGGCGGCGATGACCAGGAAGGAATGGCCGCTCTGGGAGGTGTTCATCCGCGGCCAGCACGGGCTCAATCACCGCCACGTCGGCAGCCTGCACGCGCCCGACGCGGGAATGGCGATCAACAACGCCCGCGACGTCTATACGCGGCGCAATGAAGGCGTCTCGATCTGGGTGGTGCGGTCGTTGGACATCGCGGCATCGAGCCCGTCCGACAAGGGGCCGCTGTTCGACCCGGCGGAAAGCAAGGTCTACCGGCACCCGACCTTCTACGACATTCCCGACGACGTGGGCCACATGTGATGCCGTCGCTGCCCGACATGGGGACGCCCGACGTCATGGCGCTGGCCCGGGCCGCCGCCGACGCGCAGCCGCACCCGCACGATCCGCATGTCGCCGACCTGGCGCTGCGGCCCGCGTTCTTCGACTGGCTCTGCCGCATGGGCGACAACGCCCTGATCCTGGGCCACCGCCTGTCGGAATGGTGCGGCCACGGCCCCGCGCTGGAAGAAGACATCGCCCTTGCCAACACGGCGCTGGACCTGATCGGCCACGCGCAGCTGTGGCTGGGCCTCGCGGCCGAGGTCGAGGGGCAGGGGCGGTCAGCGGACGATCTCGCCTTTCTTCGCGACACGCTGAAGTTCCGCAACGTGAAGCTGGTCGAGCTGCCGAACGGCGACATGGCCGTGACGCTGGTGCGGCAGTTCCTGTTCGACGCCTGGGCCTTCGGGATGCTGAAGGGCCTTGCGACCTCCACCAGCCCGCGGGTGGCCGGGATCGCGGCCAAGGCGCTGAAGGAAGTCAGCTACCACCTGGAACGGTCCTCGGACCTCGTGGTGCGCCTGGGCGACGGGACCGGGGAAAGCCACGCCCGGATGCAGGATGCGCTGGACCGGCTGTGGCCCTATGCGGGCGAGCTGTTCGCCGCCGACGCCGTGGACGAGGCTGTGGCTGCGGCGGGGATCGCGCCCGCGCTGGCCGACCTGAAGCCCGACTGGCAGCGCATCGTGGACGAGGTGCTGGCCGAGGCGACGCTGACGCGCCCCGAGGTCCGCTTCGACGTGCACCTGGGCGGCAAGCAGGGCCGGCACACCGAGCATCTGGGCTATATCCTCGCGCCCATGCAGTTCCTGCAGCGCGCCTATCCCGGCGCAAGCTGGTGACGATGCAGGCGGTGCCGCCATCGACGGCGCAGGTCTGGGACTGGCTGGCCGAGGTGCCGGACCCCGAGATCCCGGTCGTGTCCGTCACCGACCTCGGCATCATTCGCGACGTGCGCTGGCAGGACGGGACGCTGGTCGTCGCGGTGACGCCGACCTATTCCGGCTGCCCCGCCACCGCCGTCATCGACCTTGCCATCGAGGAAACGCTGCGCGCCCGCGGGATCGAGCATCTGCGGCTGGAACGCCGCCTGTCGCCGCCGTGGACGACCGACTGGGTGACGCAGGCGGGGCGCGAGAAGCTGCGCGCCTACGGCATCGCCCCGCCGATCGACGGCACCGCGTCCGACGGCGGCACCGCCGCCCGCGCGGCGCGGCTGTCGGGACGGTCGAACCTCGCCGTCGCCTGCCCCCGCTGCGGATCGGGCGCGACCGAGCGGGTCAGCCAGTTCGGATCGACCCCCTGCAAGGCCAGCTACCGCTGCACCGACTGCCTCGAGCCGTTCGACTATTTCAAGTGCCACTGAGAGGCGCCGAGAACCGCCATGCCCCGCTTCCACCCCCTCGAAGTGACCGACATCCGCCGCGAAACGCGCGACGCCGTTGTCCTGACCCTGCGCCCGCGGCCCGAGGACGCGGCGGCGTTCGCGTTCACGCAGGGCCAGTACCTCACCTTCCGCCGCGACTTCGACGGCGACGAGCTGCGCCGGTCCTATTCGATCTGCGCGGGGCTGGACGAAGGCTGCCTGCGCGTCGGCATCAAGCGGGTCGAGGGCGGCGCGTTCTCGACCTGGGCGAACGAGACGCTGCGCCCCGGCGACACGCTCGACGCCATGCCGCCGCAGGGCCGCTTCCACACGCCGCTTGAGCCGGGAAGGGCGCGGAGCTACCTCGGCTTCGCCGGCGGGTCCGGGATCACGCCGCTGCTGTCGATCATCAAGACGGTTCTTTCGCGCGAGCCCAAGTCCAGCTTCACGCTGGTCTATGCGAACCGCCAGACCGGCTCGATCATGTTCCGCGAAGAGCTGGAGGACCTGAAGAACCTTCACCTCGGCCGCCTGTCCATCGTCCACATCCTCGAAAGCGAGGGGCAGGAGATCGAGCTGTTCACCGGCCGGATCGACGCGGAAAAGATGGACTTGCTGTTCCGCTTGTGGATCGACGCCGAAAGCGTGGACACAGCCTTCATCTGCGGGCCCGAGCCGATGATGCTGACCATCGCCGACGGCCTGCGCCGGCACGGGCTTGCAGACGAGCAGATCAGGTTCGAGCTGTTCGCATCGAGCCAGCCCGGCCGCGCGAAAGCCCAGGCCGCGTCCCGCGCGGCCGAGGCCGCGGCCCATGCCTGCGAGGTCTCCGTCACGCTCGACGGTGCCACGCGGACGTTCCGGATGCCCAAGGACGGCACCTCCGTCCTCGACGCGGCCATCGCCCACCGCATGGACGCGCCCTATTCCTGCAAGGCCGGGGTCTGTTCGACCTGCCGCGCCCGGGTGCTGGAAGGCGAGGTCGAGATGGAGGTGAACCACGCGCTGGAGGACTACGAGGTCCGCGCGGGCTACGTCCTGTCGTGCCAGTGCATCCCGCTCTCGGACCGGCTGGTGCTCAGCTATGACGAATGAGATGCCGATCGGCGACTACCTCGCGCAAGGGACGAGATCCTTCATCCGGCGTCCCCCGGCGCGGCGGGCAGGAAGGTGCGGTCGATGGTGCGGGAATGGCCGCGGAACTCGGCGATGGTCGCGCCGTCGTCGTCGCGCGTCACGCGCACGTCGTAGATGCCCGACCGGCCCTTGCGCGTTACCTCGCGCGCGGTGGCGGTCAGGCGGTCGCCCAGCCGGCCGGGCGCGACGTAGGTGACCGAGCAGTGCTGCGCCACTGTCATCTGGTTGTAGGTGTTGCAGGCGAAGGCAAAGGCGCTGTCGGCCAGCGCGAACAGGAAGCCGCCATGCGCGTTCCCTTGCCCGTTGGTCATCGCGCGGGTCAGCGTCATGGCGACCGTCGCCTCGCCGGGCGCCACGTGAACGAGCTCCATCCCCAGCCCCTGCGATGCGTGGTCGTTCCGCCACATCGCGCGGGCGCAGGCCTGGGCCAGGTCAGCCGGGGTCATGGCGGCGGGATCGTCCATCTCAGGCGCCGCGGAAGTTCGGCGGGCGCTTGTCGAGGAAGGCGGCGACCCCCTCGGCATAGTCGGCGCTTTCGCCCGCCTGCCGCTGCAGGTCGCGCTCGCGGTCGAGATGGGCGTCGAAGTCGTTGTCCTGCGCTTCCTGGATCAGCCGCTTGGTCATCCCCAGCCCCAGCGTGGCCCCGCCCGCGAGCTTGCGGGCGAGCGCCGTTGCCTCGTCCATCAGCGCGTCGTCGTCCACGGCCTTCCAGATCAGCCCCCAGTCGGCGGCGGTCTGGGCGGCCAGGGGCTCGGCCGTCATGGTGAGCGCCTTGGCGCGCGGCTCGCCCAGGATGCGGGTCAGCGTCCAGCTGCCCCCCGCGTCGGGGACCAGCCCGATCTTCGAGAACGCCTGAATGAAGCGCGCGGACTTCGCCGCCAGCACGATGTCGCAGGCGAAGGCGACGTTCGCGCCCGCGCCCGCCGCCACCCCGTTCACGGCGCAGATCACGGGCTTCTCGAGCGACCGGATCAGCCGCAACAGGGGGTTGTAGGACGTGTCGAGCGTGCGGCCCAGGTCCACCCTGGCGCCCTTGCGCGGGTCGCGGTCGCCGAGGTCCTGCCCGGCGCAGAAGGCCCGGCCCGCGCCGGTCAGCAGCACCGTGCGGATCGCGCGGTCGTCGCGCGCCCGTTCCATCTGCGCCCGCAGGATCCGGTGCATGTCGTCGGTGAAGGCGTTGAGCTTGTCCGGGCGGTTGAGCGTCAGCGTCAGGACGCCGTCGTCCAAGGCCGCCAGCACGGTTTCCGATGTCGTCATTGATCCCCCCTGGTGCCTGTCGCGGGTTCCCGCCCGGCGGGTCGATGATGCATGCGCGGGCGGGGGGGTCAATGATCGCGCAAGGGGGCGGGTCGGCGCGCTAGTCCTTGATCGTTCTCAGGACCAGGTGCGTCTGCGCGCTGGCGACGGCGGGGATGGTGAACAGGAAGTCCTCGAGAAAGCGGTTGTAGGCGTCGAGGTCAAGGCAGACGACGTGGAGGTGGTAGTCCGAGCCGCCGGTGGTGGCGTAGCAGGCCCGCACCTCGTCCTTGGTGCGGATCATCCGCACGAAGTCCTTGACCAGCCCGCGGTCGTGGCGGGTCATCTGGACGTGGACGATGGCCTTGAACCCCAGCCCCATCGCCGCGTCGTCCACGTCGACGGTGTAGCGGCGGATCGCGCCGCGTTCCTCCAGCGCCCGGACCCGGCGCCAGCAGGACGACGCCGACAGGCCCATCCGCGCGGCAAGGTCGGTGTTCGGGATGCGGGCATCCTCGCGCAGCGCCGCGATGAGCCGTTGGTCGATCCCGTCCTCGACTGGCATGACGTTCCACAAAGCTGCCGATCAGCGGCAGGATTATCCCGGATCTGCCGCCCGCGCCATCCGATTGGGCAAACATTTCAGATGGACGGGATCAGACTGGCGACAGCCGCACCGGTGATGGAAGGGGACCAGCCATGACCCGCCACGACGCAAGTTTCGCGACCTACCAGCTGTCGGACCGCTACGACCGCGAGGACGGGCGCGTCTTCCTGACCGGCACGCAGGCGCTGGTCCGGGTGATGCTGGACTAGGCGCGGCGCGACCGGAAGGCGGGGCTGAACACCGCGGGGTTCGTGTCGGGCTATCGCGGATCGCCGCTGGGCGGGCTGGACCAGGAACTGTGGCGCATCGGCGAGCGCCTGAAGGCCGACCGGATCGAGTTCCTGCCCGCCGTGAACGAGGATCTGGGCGCCACCGCCGTCTTGGGCGCGCAGCAGGCGGCGCTGGACCCCGACTGCTCGGTCGAGGGCGTGTTTTCCATGTGGTACGGCAAGGGCCCGGGCGTGGACCGGTCCGGCGACGCTCTCAAGCACGGGAATGCCTACGGCTCGTCGCCGAAGGGGGGAATCCTGGTGGTCGCGGGCGATGACCACGGCTGCGTGTCGTCGTCGATGCCGCACCAGTCGGACGTGGCGTTCATGGCGTGGTTCATGCCGACGCTGAACCCGGCATCCATCCGCGAATACCTCGAATTCGGCGAATACGGCTTCGCGTTGTCGCGCTTTTCGGGTGCGTGGGTGGGGTTCAAGGCGATTTCGGAAACCGTCGAGGCCGGGCAGTCGGTCGAGCTTCCTTCCGACCGCATCTTCGTCGCGCCCGACTTCACCGGCCCCGATGGCGGGATGCACGTCCGCCGCACCGATCCGCCCAGCCCCCTGATCGAGACGCGGATCGAGGACAAGCTGCGCGCGGTCGAGGCGTTCGTCGAGGCGAACCCGATCGACCGCCGCATCTACGACCTGCCGGACGCGCATTTCGGCATCGTCACCACCGGCAAGGCGCATCTCGACACGATGGAGGCGCTGCGGCTGCTCGGCCTCGACGACGACGCCTGCCGCCGGCTCGGGATCGACATCTACAAGGTCGGCATGGTCTGGCCGCTGGCGCGCCGCGACGCGCTCGCCTTCGTCACCGGCAAGGAAGAGGTGCTGGTGATCGAGGAAAAGCGCGGCATCATCGAAAGCCAGTTCAAGGAATACTTCTACGACTGGCCGGGCGCGAAGCCCAGGAAGATGGTCGGCAAGCACCGCGCCGCGGGCGACCCGCTGCTGCCCTGGACGGGCGAGCTTGCGCCGCTGATGCTGGTGTCGGTGCTGGCCGAACGGCTGGGGCGGTTCTTCCCGGACGAGGGGCTGGAAGACCGCGCCCGCGCGCTGACGGACACGCCCGCGCCGCTGCTTCAGGTGCCCGGCGCGTCGCGGACACCCTATTTCTGCTCGGGCTGCCCGCACAACACCTCGACCAGGGTGCCGGACGGATCGGTGGCGGCCAGCGGCATCGGCTGCCACGTCATGTCGGGCTGGATGGGCCGAAGCGAGATCGGGTTCGCGCAGATGGGGGCCGAGGGCGTGCCGGTGGCGGTCGGCCAGCGCTGGAACGGCGGCAAGCACGTCTTCCAGAACCTCGGCGACGGGACGTGGTACCACTCCGGCTCGCTCGCGATCCGGCAGGCGGTCGCGGCGGGCGCGAACATCACCTACAAGATCCTCTACAACGACGCGGTGGCGATGACCGGCGGGCAGTCGGTGGACGGGCCGGTCAGCGTCGCGGGCATCGCCCACAGCTGCCGGGCGGAAGGAATCGACCGGATCGCGCTGGTGTCGGACGCGCCCGGGAAGTTCGACCTGCGCGACTTGCCCCCCGGCACGACGCTGCACCCGCGCGCCGATCTGGACGCGGTCCAGCGCGAACTGCGCGACATCCCGGGCGTCACGATCCTGATCTACGAACAGACCTGCGCCACCGAAAAGCGCCGCCGCCGCAAGCGCGGCAGGATGGAGGATCCGGCGCGCTTCGCGATGATCAACAACCTCGTCTGCGAAGGCTGCGGCGACTGCTCGGTCGAATCGAACTGCCTCAGCGTCGAGCCGGTGGAAACCCCGCTGGGCCGCAAGCGGCGGATCAACCTGTCCAGCTGCAACAAGGACTTCACCTGCCTGAACGGCTTCTGTCCCAGCTTCGTCACGATCGAGGGCGGCAGCCGCAGGAAGCCCGCCCCCGCCGGCCTCGACATCGACGCGCTGCGCCGCGCCCTGCCGCATCCGGCGGTGCCGGACCTCGCCCGGCCGTTCGACCTGCTGGTGGCGGGCGTCGGCGGCACCGGGGTCGTGACGGTGAGCCATCTCATCACCATGGCCGCGCATCTGGAAGGAAAGGGGTCGAGCGTCCTCGACTTCACCGGATTCGCGCAGAAGTTCGGGACCGTGCTGGGCTATGTCCGCATCGGCCGCACGCCCGATGCGATCAACCAGGTCCGGATCGAGCGCGGCCACGCCGACGCGGTGATCGGCTGCGACGCGGTGGTGTGTTCCTCGCCCAAGGCGTCGATCCATTATCGCGACGGCACCCGCATCGTCCTGAACCGGGCCGAGATGCCGACCGGGGACCTGGTCCTGCACCGCGACGCGGACCTGAGGATTGCGGGCCGCGAGGCGCTGATCCGCCGCACGGTGGGCGACGGGAACGTGCTGGGCTTCGACGCGAACGTCGCATCGGAACGGCTGATGGGGGATGCGGTCTTCGCCAACATCATCCTGATGGGCGCGGCGTGGCAGATGGGGCTGATCCCGGTAAGCGAAGTCGCGCTGAAGCAGGCGATCCTGCTGAACGGCGTCGCGGTCCAGAAGAACGGCATGGCCTTCGACATCGGCCGGGTGCTGGCGGCCGATCCGGCGGCACTCGACGCGCATCTGCGTGACGATGCGCCCCCCGCGCCGCTGACGCTGGACGAGTTGATCGCCCACCGCGCGACGTTCCTGACCGGCTACCAGGACGCGGCCTATGCCCGCCGCTTCACGGACCGGATCGCACGTTTTCGCGCCGCGCTGCCCGCGGGGTCGGACGACACCGTCGCCGCGGCCGCGAAGTCGCTGTTCCGGCTGATGGCCTTCAAGGACGAATACGAGGTCGGCCGCCTGTTCGCCGACCCCGCCTTCGAGGCCGAGATCGCGAGCCGGTTCGAGGGCGACTACACCGTCCGCTACCACCTCGCCCCGCCGATGCTGCCCGCAGGCACCGACGCGCGCGGGCGGCCGCTGAAGCGGTCGTTCGGGCCGTGGATGGGGCGCGGGATGAAGGCGCTGGCACGCATGAAGAGGCTGCGCGGGACATTCCTCGACCCCTTTGCGCGGACCGCCGACCGCAAGCTCGACCGCGACCTGCTGGCGTGGTTCGAGGGCGTCCTGGACCGGGTCGAGCGCGACGCGGCCGCGCTTGGCCCGGACGTGGCGATGAAGGCCGTCTCGCTGCCGCAGGACATCCGCGGCTACGGCCCGGTGCGGCACAAGGCCGCCGACCGCGCGCGGGCCGAGATGGCGGCGCTGCTGGGCTGACGACGAAAAGGGCCGGCGCCTGATCGCGCCGGCCCGTCCGTTGCCGCAACCGGCCCCTGTCAGTTCCGGGCGCGGTCCACCATCTTGCCCTTGGAAATCCAGGGCATCATGGCCCGCAGCCGCTCGCCGACCTGCTCGATCTGGTGCTCGTCGTTCAGGCGGCGCGTGGCCTTGAACGACGGCTGCCCGACCGCGTTTTCCTGCATGAAGTCGCGGACGAACTTGCCCGACTGGATATCCTTCAGCACCGCCTTCATCCGCGCCTTGGTCTCGTCGTAGGGCAGGATGCGCGGGCCGCTGACATACTCGCCGTATTCGGCCGTGTTGCTGATCGAATAGTTCATGTTCGCGATGCCGCCTTCGTAGATCAGGTCCACGATCAGCTTCACCTCGTGCAGGCACTCGAAATAGGCCATCTCGGGCTCGTAGCCGGCCTCGACCAGCGTCTCGAACCCCATGCGGATCAGCTCGACCAGTCCGCCGCACAGCACCGCCTGCTCGCCGAACAGGTCCGTCTCGCATTCCTCGCGGAAGTTCGTCTCGATGATCCCCGACCGGCCGCCGCCAATGGCCGAGCAGTAGGACAGCCCGAGGTCCATCGCCCGGCCCGACGCGTCCTGGTGCACGGCGACGAGGCACGGCACGCCGCCGCCCTTGACGTATTCGCCGCGAACGGTGTGGCCCGGGCCCTTGGGCGCCATCATGATGACATCGACGCCCTTCTTGGGCTCGATCAGCCCGAAATGGACGTTGAGCCCGTGCGCGAAGGCGATCGCCGCGCCGTCGCGCAGGTTGTCATGGACGTATTTGCGGTAGGTCTCGGCCTGCAGCTCGTCGGGCATGGTGAACATGATGAGGTCGGCCCACTTCGCCGCTTCCGCGATGTCCATCACCTGCAGGCCTTCGCCCTCGGCCTTGGCGCGGCTGGGCGACCCCTCGCGCAGCGCGACGACAAGGTTCTTCGCACCGCTGTCGCGCAGGTTCAGCGCGTGGGCGTGCCCCTGGCTGCCATAGCCGAGGATCGCGATCTTCTTGTCCTTGATGAGGTTCACGTCGCAGTCGCGATCGTAATAGACGCGCATTGGTGTTCTCCTTCTTGCTGCGGCATTGATACGCCCGCGCACCGTGGTGGACTTTGCAAAGTGGCGATGCGAAAGGCATCGGGTGCAAAGATCATTCGTGGTCAGAAGGGCAAGCGCACAAAACATGCTCGACGAAGCCGACCGCCGCATCCTCCGCCAGATGCTCGCCGACCCCGGGGCTGACGCGGGCACCCTTGCCTTCCGAGCCGGGGTGACCGCCGCCACGCTGTCGCGGCGCCTCGACCGGCTCCGCGAACGCGGCATCCTGAGGGGGATCGAGGCACGCGTGAACTGGCGCGCGCTCGGCTACGAAGTCGAGGTTTCGCTGCGCTTCACCCTCGACAAGACCGAACCCCGCGCCTTCGACGTCTTCACCGCCGCCGCCCGCGATGTGCCCGAGGTGACGGAGATCCAGACCTTCCTCGGCTCGGTCGATATCCGCCTGTCGGTGATCGCGCGCGACATGGCGCACTGGCAGCAGATCTACCGCGACCGCATCCTGCCCTTGCCGCACGTCACCGACATCGAGCCGCTGATGCTGGTCGCGACGCTGAAAGACAGCGCGGAGCTGCCGCTGTGACGGAAATCTTCGCCCCCGACGCGACCGACATCGCGATCCTGAAGCTTCTCGCCCGCGACGCCACGCCGAGCGCGGCCGAGGTCGGGCGCGCGGTCGGGCTGACCCAGCCGGCGGCGTGGCGGCGGATCCGGCGGCTGACCGACGCGGGCGTGATCGCCGGCCGGCGCGTGGTGGTGGACCGCGCCGCGCTGGGCTTCGGCGTGACGGTGTTCCTCGGCATCCGCCTTGCTGCCCGCGGCCGCCCGGCCTTGGAGGATTTCGAGCGCGCCGCCGCCGCCGTGCCCGAGGTGCAGACGGTCCAGCACGTGCTCGGCCGCTTCGACTATCGCCTGCGGATCGTGGCCCGCGACATCCCCGACTTCGAACGCGTCCTGCGCCGCCGGATCATGACCCTGCCGGGCGTGGGACAGGTGGAAGCGAACGTCGTCCTGTCCGAGGAACGCCGCCCCGGACCCCTGGGCTGAGCGCCCGAAGGCCGCGGGGCGCCTGCCCCCGAATTCCCGGAGGACACCTGCGCCCGTCCGCGGCCTGCGGCGATCCGGGCGGGCGGAATGATTCCAAGGTAAACCCCGCCCAGCGGCGCGGGCGTTCAGCGCGTGCCGAGGCCCGCCCGCATCAGCGTGCGCCGGATCGGGGCGAACGCGTAGAGCCCGCCCAGCGCCGCCGCGCGGATGTCGCGCAAGGGGCGCACGCCGACCATGCTCGCGCGGTTCAGCGCGTCGATGCCCATCACGCGCAGCACCGCCTCGGGGCGGCGGGTGCGGTTGAAGCGGTCCAGCGCCGCCGCGTTGCCGGGATCGCCCTGCATCAGCTCCACCAGGGCCGCGATGTCGGCAAGGCTCATGTTCAGCCCCTGCGCGCCGATCGGCGGGACGACATGCGCCGCCTCGGCCACCAGCGCGGTGCGGGGGCCGCTGAAGCGGTCGGCGATCTGGCTGATGATCGGCCATTCGGTCAGCGCGGTCGCCTGCGTCAGCCGCCCCAGCACCCCGGCGGAGCGGGCGTTGAGTTCGGCCCCGAACGCCTCGCGCGGCAGGGCGCGGAGGCGGGCGATCTCGGGCCCGCGTTCCATCCACACCACGCCCGAGGCGTGCCGCCCCTCGCGGTCGGGCAGCGGGACCAGCGTGAACGGGCCGCCCGAACGGTGGACCTCGGTCGAGACGTTGTCGTGCGGGCGTTCGTGCGTCACGGCGAAGGCCAGCGCCTTCTGGCCGTAGCGGATCGTGCGCGCGCCGATCCCCAGCATCTCGCGGACCGGGGAATTGCGGCCGTCCGCCGCCACCACCAGCTGCGCCGCGACCGTCTGCGCGCCGCCATTGCCGGACGCGAGCCGGACCAGCGCCGCGTCCTCGCGCGGGGTCAGGCCGACGGTCGCGGTGCCGGGGCGGAACTCGACGCCGGGCAGCTCGGCAAGCCGCGCCGCGATCTCGCGCCGCAGCAGCCAGTTGGGCAGGTTCCACCCGAACGGCCGGTCCGAGATGTCGGCGGCGTCGAAGGCGCGGGTCAGCCGCGCGGTGGGCTCAACCCCGCCCGCATCCACGATCTTCATCACCTGCAGGGGCGTCGCGAACGGCGCGAGGCGGTCCCACAGGCCGATCCGGGCCAGAAGGTCGGCCGAGGGTTGCAGGAACGCCGTCGTCCTGAGATCGGCGCCTTCCGCGCCCTCGTCGGTGACGGGGGCGGCGGGGTCCACGCAGATCACGCGCGCGCCCGTGGCGCCGAAGGCCGCGGCCGCGATCAACCCGGCGATGCCGCCGCCGGAGACGAGGATGTCGGTGTCGCGGTCGGCCATGGTCGTCATCCTCGCGAGGCGACGGATCGCCGCGGCGTCAGCCTGCCACGGCGGCCAGCGCCTCGGCAAGGCGGGCCACGAAGGCGGGCAGGTCGTCGGTGCGCCAGCCCACATGGGGACCGTGCAGGTGGTCCGGCGCCAGTTCGTCCGGCCCGTGCCGCCCGGCGCCTACGAGAATCGTCCGCATCCCCAGCCGGTGCGGCACTTCCAGGTTGCGCGGATCGTCCTCGAACATCGCGGCCCGCGCCGGGTCGATCCCGTGGGCGTCCAGCACCGCCGCGAAGGAGCGCGGGTCGGGCTTGGGGTGAAAGCCGCATTCCTCGATCCCGTAGACCGCATCGAAGCAGGCAAGCCCCCGCTGCGCCAGCACGCGCGAGGCATAGGCGGCGTCCGCGTTGGTGTGGACGATCCTGCGCCCCGGCAGGGCGAGGATCGCAACCGACAGCGCCTCGTCCTCGGTCAGGGCCGAGAAGTCGATGTCGTGGACGTGGCGCAGATAGGCGACCGGGTCGATGTCGTGTTCCGCCATCAGCCCCGCGAGGGTGGTGCCGTGGTCGCGCCAGTACTGCGCGCGAAGCGCGTCGGCGGCTTCGCGGTCCAGCCCCAGTTCGCGCGCGACCCAGCTCGTCATGCGAAGCTGGATCTGGTCGAACAGCCGCACGTCGGGGGAATACAGCGTATTGTCGAGATCGAAGATCCACGTATCCACATGCGCGAAGTCGGCGCGCAGGGCGGCGGGATCCATGGCGGAAGGGGCGGCGGCGGTGTCCATGCGCCGTGCTGATACCACGCCGCGCCGGTCCTGTCAGGGGGATGGCGGTTCAAGGATCACCACTTCGGGTGCCGAGGGAAGCGTTGGGACGGGCTGTCCGTGAAGCCCGGGACGCGGCGGCGGCGGATGGCGGCCGCGCTGGTTCCCATCTTCACCGCCCTCGGGAACTATGCGGTCTGCTCCGGCACGCGGCAGTCCGCGGCTGTCCGGCGTGGTCCATCGGCAGAATGCGGCTTGCCGCCCCGGGGCGGCGCCCCCACCATGACCATAGCGGCCTGGCCAGCCCGGCCAGAGCTTGGGGGGGCGGGACCGCGCCACATTGCCCGGACCCCGGCCCGTATTCGCCGACGCCGACGGGTTGCAAAGCGCCGTCCGGGCGGCCAACTCTGCCGCATGAAGGACGCCTATTCCCTGATCCTGTCGGCAATCGACAACGGCACCTACCGCCCCGGCGACCGGCTGGTCGAATCTGAACTGGCAGAGCGGTTCGGCGTCAGCCGCACCCCCGTGCGCGAGGCGCTGCAGCGGCTCGAGACGCAGTCGATGCTGACGCGCGACGGGCGCAGCCTGATCGTCTCGGCGCTGGACCACAACCAGCTGACCGAGCTTTACGCCGTCCGCACCGAGCTCGAGGCGCTGGCCGCCCGCCTTGCCGCCCGCCACGCGAGCCGCGAGGAAGTGCGCGTTCTCGGCGCGATGGTCGAGGAGGATCGCGCGATCCTCGACGATCCGCAGGCGCTGGCGCGCGCGAACCGGCGCTTCCATCACCAGATCCACCTGGCGTCGCACAACCGCTACCTGGTCCAGCAGCTCGACATCGTGCACCGGACCATGGCGCTGATGGCGCATTCCTCGCTCGCCGTGCCGGGCCGGGGCGACGATTCGCTGGCCGAACACCGCGAGATCGTGCAGGCGATCGGGGCGGGCGACCCGGATGCGGCCGACGCCACCCTGCGCGCGCATATCTCGCGCGCCTACGAGACCCGGCTGAGGCAGGGCGCCAAGGACTGGGCCGAGACGGTGGAGCAGGGACGGGAATGACGGGAATGCCGGCCATGCGCCTGATCGGCGAGCCGTCCGACCTGGAGGAGGGGCTCGCCTTCCTTGCCGCGGTGGACCCGGTCTGGGCGCGGGTGCTGCCCGGACTCGGGCCCCTGCCGCTGCGCCGGCGCGAGGACGGGTTTTCCGCGATCCTGAACGCGGTCGTCTCGCAGCAGCTGTCCACCCACGCGGCGGACGCGATCGGGGCCAGGCTGGACGCCGCGGGGCTGACCGACCCGGCCGCGATCGCGGCGGCTTCCGACGAGGCGCTGCGGGCCTGCGGGCTGTCGGCGCAGAAGATCCGCTACCTGCGCGGCATCGCGGCGGCCGCGCCCGACTGGGCCGCGCTGCGGACCCTGCCCGACGACGACGTGACGCAGACGCTGGTCGCGCTGCCCGGCATCGGGCGCTGGACGGCGGAGATCTATCTCAAGTTCGCGCTCGGCCGCGCCGATGCCTTCGCGGCGGGCGACCTTGCGCTGCAGGAGGCGGCGCGGATGATGTTCGACCTGCCCGCACGCCCCACGCCCGCCGCGCTGATCGCGATGGCGGAGCCGTGGCGGCCGTGGCGGTCGGTCGCGGCCCGCGCGCTCTGGGCCTATTACGGCACCGCGAAGGGGCGCGAAGGCGTCAGGTGAGGCGGGCGTCAGGCCCGCGACGGACAGCAAGGGACAGGACACATGGCACGGAAACTGCAATCGGACCGGCGCGGGCCGGAAAAGGCCACCTCTGTCGTGGTGCTGCTGCACGGCTACGGCGCGGACGGGGCGGACCTGCTGGGGCTGGCCGATCCGCTGTCGCCGCACCTGCCCGGCACCGCCTTCTACGCCCCCGACGCGCCCGAGCCCTGCGCCAACAACCCGATGGGGCGGCAGTGGTTTCCGGTGCCGTGGCTCGACGGCTCGACGCAGGACCAGGCGCGCGAGTCGATGGTCCGGTCGGTCGACGACCTGAACGCGTTCCTGGACGAGGTGCTTGCGCGCGAGGGGCTGGGCGCGGACCGCATGGTGCTGGTGGGCTTCTCGCAGGGCACGATGATGGCGCTGCACGTGGCGCCGCGGCGCGCGGCGCAGGTGGCGGGCGTGGTGGGCTTTTCTGGCCGGCTGCTGGTGCCGCAACTGCTGCACGAGGCGACGGTCAAGCCGCCCATCCTGCTGGTCCATGGCGACCAGGACCAGATGGTGCCGTTCGCGGACATGGGGCTGGCGGGCGACGCGCTGCTGGGGGCGGGGTTCACGGTCTACAGCCACGTGATGAAGAACACGGGCCACGGCATCTCGCCCGACGGGCTCGGCGCGGCGCTGTCCTTCGTGCGCGAGGTGCTGGGATAGGCCCGCGGGCCCGACCCGCGCGTCAGTCCCAGATCGCCGGGTCGGCCAGTTCGATCGAGTTCCCGGCGGGGTCGCGGAAATAGACCGAGCGGCGGCCGTTCGGCCAGCGGAAGTCGGCCTCGATCGCCACCCCGGCCGCTTCCAGATGCGCGCGCCAGTCGTCCAGCCGCGCGGGATCGACGGCCATGCAGTAATGCCCCTGGCCCTCGGCCCCGTGCGGCGGAACGGGCAGGCGCGCGTCCGCCGCGGGCGGAACGCGGGTCGCCGAGGGGTTGAACACCAGCAGGACCTGCGAGGGCGGGCCTTCGGCCACGCGCAGGAACACGTGCCGGCCCGGAACCTTCTGGAAGACCGCCAGGCCCATGATCCCGGTCCAGAATGCCTCGGCCGCGTCCAGGTCCGATGCGTACAAGGCCGATTCGAGCGTGCCGAGAAGCGGGGGAGTCGTCTTGCCCATGCCTCACGCTCGCACGTCGCGCGCCTGTTGGCGAGACGGCGTCGCCTGTTTCACGGGCCATCTTCGTGCATTCACACGAACGTAACGGTCCGGAATTACGGTTTCCATCAACATGCAGGCGCTTGCCAGCGGTCGGCCGCGACTTATAGTTGCCGGGAATGCGACGACCCGGCGGCAGGCGACAGACGAAGGGACGGATCACGCGACATGCTCGACGAGCGGCAGCTGAACACGGATTTCCGCACCCAGTTCGTGCGTGACCCGTCATCGCTCAGGCGCAATCCGGCGCTGGTGCTGAACGCCGATTTCCGCCCGCTGTCCTACTATCCCCTGTCGCTCTGGCCCTGGCAGGAGGCGGTGAAGGCCGTGTTCCTCGACCGGGTCACGATCCTCGCGGAATACGACGACGTGGTCCGAAGCCAGCGATCGGCGATACGGATACCGTCGGTCGTGGTGCTCAAGGAATTCGTCAGACCCCAGAAGCGCGTGGCATTCACGCGCTTCAATCTTTTCCTGCGGGACGAATTCTGCTGCCAGTACTGCGGCGCCAGGGGCGACCTGACGTTCGACCACGTGGTGCCGCGGTCGCGCGGCGGGGTGACGAGCTGGGAAAACGTCGTCGCTGCCTGCTCGCCCTGCAACCTGAAGAAGGCGAACAAGAGCCTGCGGAACTCGGGCCTCAAGCTGCGCCGCGCGCCGGAGCGGCCCACGGCCGAGGCAATGCACGCGGTCGGCCGGCGCTTCCCGCCGAACCACCTGCACCACAGCTGGATGGATTTCCTGTACTGGGACGCAGAGCTGGAAAGCTGACGCGCGCCTTCAGGCCGGATCCGGCGCCCCGACTCAGGCGCCCCGACTCAGGCACCCCGACTCAGGCACCCCGCCTCAGGCGCCGGGATGATGCCGCGGATGGTCGTCGCCTGGACGGGTGAAGTGCAGCACCGCCGCGGCGACCAGCACGACCAGCGCGACCGCCCCGAACGACACGCCCAGCGAGATCGCCAGCCACAGCGTCACCGCGGCCGCGGCCACGACGGCGGCCAGCATCATCAGGAAATGTGGCAGGGGCATCGATTCGCTCCTCGTCTCCGCCTTTCAATATGGGGACCGGGCCGCGGGGAGGGAAGTCCCCCCGTTCGATCATCGTTCTTGCATTTTGTTCGTATTTTGTTCTAACCTGCGTCCATGCTTCCTGCCCGCGACCCCGATGAGATCCTGAAGGCGCGCGGTGCCGCGAACCGCCCCGCGGCCCGGTTCGAGCCCTACACGACCGAGATCGAGGATGACGGCTGGGAGGGAGAGCGGGACGAACGCGTGCTGCGGACCGAGGTCACGACGGAACAGCCGCGCCGCATCATCACCCGCAACCAGTCCCCCGACGTGCCGTTCGACCGGTCGGTGAACCCCTATCGCGGCTGCGAGCACGGCTGCATCTACTGCTTCGCGCGCCCGACCCACGCCTATCTCGGCCTGTCGCCGGGACTGGACTTCGAAACCCGGATCACCGCCAAGCCGGACGCCGCGCGCCTGCTCGCGGCGGAAATCGCGCGCCCCGGCTACGCGGTGGGCCCGATCGCCTTCGGCACCAACACCGACCCCTATCAGCCGGCCGAGGCGAAGATGGGGATCATGCGCGCCTGCCTGCAGGTGCTGCACGACTGGAACCACCCGGTCAGCATCGTGACCCGCGGCCGCACGATCCTGCGCGACCTCGACCTGATCGGGGCGATGGCGGCGCGGCAGCAGGTCTTCGTCGGCGTGTCGGTCACGACGCTGGACGCGGACCTGTCGCGGCGGATGGAGCCGCGCGCGCCCGCGCCCGCGACCCGTCTCGCGATGATCCGGGCGCTGGCCGCGGCTGGCGTGCCGGTCCGCGTGCTGTGCGCGCCGATGATCCCGGTGCTGACCGCGCACGAGGTCGAGGCCATCCTTGCCGCCGCCCGCGAGGCGGGCGCGCACACCGCCAGCATGATCCCGGTCCGCCTGCCGCTTGAGGTGGCGCCCCTGTTCCGCGACTGGCTGCAGCGCCATCACCCCGGCAAGGCCGGCCACGTGATGACGCGCATCCAGGCCATGCGCGGCGGCCGCGACAACGATCCCCGCTTCGGCACCCGCATGAAGGGCGAGGGGGTGGAGGCGGAGCTTCTGCACCAGCGCTTCAGGCTGGCCCGCAAGCGGCTGGGCTACGCGACCGAAAGCCCGCCGCTCGACGCGAGCCGCTTTGCCCCGCCGCCGCGTGCGGGCGACCAGCTTTCGCTGTTCTGACGCCGCTGTTCTGACGCTTTTGTCCCCGCCCACTGGCGCCGCGCGCGACCCCTTGGCACCGCGCGCGCGCCTGCTACGGTCGCCGCCATGAAGATCGCCAGTTTCAACATCAACGGCATCAAGGCGCGGCTGCACCAGCTGACCGCCTGGCTGCCCGACGCGCAGCCCGACGTGGTGGTGCTGCAGGAAATCAAGTCGGTGGACGAGGGCTTCCCGTCCGAGGTGATCGAGGATCTCGGCTGGACCGTCTGGACCCACGGCCAGAAAAGCTGGAACGGCGTCGCGATCCTGTCGCGCCTGCCGGTCGAGGACGTCAGCCGCGGCCTGCCTGGAGACGAGGCCGACGAGCAGTCCCGCTTCATCGAGGGAACGGTGACCGGGGCGAAGGCGGCGGTCCGCATCTCGGGGCTCTACCTGCCCAACGGCAACCCCGCGCCGGGGCCGAAATACGACTACAAGCTCGCCTGGATGGAGCGGCTGCGGGTCCATGCGGCGGCGATCCTCGCGACCGAGCAGCCGGCGGTGATGCTGGGCGACTTCAACGTCATCCCCGAGCACCGGGATGCCGCCCATCCCGAACGCTGGGTGGACGACGCGCTGTTCATGCCCGACACGCGCGCCGCGTTCCGGCGGATCGTCAACCAGGGCTGGACCGACGCCATCCGCATCCGCGCGCCGAACGCCGCCCGGGGGCCGTTCACCTTCTGGGACTACCAGCGCCAGGGGTGGGAACGCGACAACGGCATCCGCATCGACCACGCGCTGCTGTCGCCGCAGGCCGCCGACCTTCTGCGCGACGCCGGGATCGACCGCGACCAGCGCGGGACGGAAAAGCCGAGCGACCATGTCCCGGTCTGGGTCGAACTCGACGCCTGACGGCGGTGGCAGTCGCGCGGCGGATGTTTCGCGCTTGCAGCATCGCCGGAGCCACGCTTAGGGTTCCCGCCATCATGGACAAACCCGCAGCCGCCGCGCCGGTACTCGCGCCCCTCGACGACATCGTCGAGATCACCCCGTCCGCCCCCGTCCGCATCGACGGGCACGGCTGGCGCGCGAAGTGCCTTCAGCGCCTGATCCGGATGGAGCTTCCGGTCCCGCGCAGCCATGCCGTGTCGGTGGACGCGGTGCGCGCGATCGCGGCGGGGCGGATGCTGGATCCCGGCGCGCTGGCGCGGCTGATCGGCGAGGGGGCGGGGCTGGTGGGCGTGCGCCCCTCGGCCGTCGATCCCGACTGGGGCGGGCCGGGGACGGTGCTGAACGTGGGCATCAACGACAGATGCCACAAGCGCCTGTCCGAGACCCGGGGAAAGGAGGCCGCCGACGGGATCTATCGCGGGTTCGTCCAGTCCTACGCGGTCCACGTCGCGCGGCTCGATCCCGACATGTTCTCGGACCCCGACGCGAGCCTTGCCGACGCGCTCGCCGCCTATCGCCACGAGACCGACGAGCAGTTCCCGCAGGACCCGACCCGGCAGCTGGCCGAGGTGCTGCGGTCGATGGCGCGGGCGTGGGACGGGCCGACCGCGCGGCTGCTGCGGCAGGCCAAGGGCGCGCCGTCGGACGCGCCCTTGGGGCTGATCGTGCAGGACATGGCGCTGGCGCTGGGGCCGGGCGTCACCGGTTCGGGGACGATCCGCTACGTCGACAGCTCGACCGGGCTTCCCCGCATCACGGGGCGCTTTCGCGGCCAGTCGCAGGGCCGGTCGGAAAGCCGCGGGCGCGGGAAGGACGCCGAGACGCTGTACCTGACCCGCGACCCGCGCGGCCCCTCGCTCGAGGAAGCGGCGCCCGAGGTCTTTTCGGACCTGATCCGGTTCGGGGCGGCGGCGCGCCTGCGGCTGCGCGAGGAAATGCAGATCGAGTTCGTGGTGACCGACAGCCGGCTGTCGCTGATCGACGCGACGAAGGTGGAACGGTCGTCGCGCGCGGCCGTCCGGGTTGCGGTCGCGCTCGCCCGCGACGGCGTGATCTCCCACGACGAGGCGGTGATGCGGATCCAGCCGCGCACCCTGTCGGACCTGCTGCACCGGCAGGTCGATCCGGGCGCGCGCCGCGACGTGGTCGTGCGCGGCATGGCCGCCAGCCCCGGCGCGGCCACCGGGCGCATCGTCTTCACCCCCGCGGCCGCCCAGGCCAGCGCCGCGCGGGGGGAACCCTGCATCCTCGTCCGGCGCGAGACCGCGCCCGAGGACGTGCGCGGCATGCACGCGGCCGTCGCCGTCCTGACCGAACGCGGCGGCATGACCAGCCATGCCGCGGTGATCGCGCGCGGCCTGGGCCTGCCCTGCATCGTCGGCGCGAACGGGCTGGCGATCGACGCCCGCGCCGGCACCATCCGCGCCGGCACGCGGCTGTTGCAGGAAGGCGACGAGATCACCGTCGACGGCACTTCGGGCGACGTCCTCATGGGCGCGGCCGAGATGCTGGAACCCGCGCTCGACGACAGCTTCACCCAGCTGCTCGACTGGGCCGACGAGGCCTGCTCCATCGGCATCCGCGCCAACGCCGACACGCCCGAGGACGCGCGCACGGCGCGGATGTTCAAGGCGCAGGGCATCGGCCTGTGCCGGACCGAGCACATGTTCTTCGACGAGGCGCGCCTGCCCGCCATGCGCGAGATGATCTTCGCCGATCGGGCCGAGGACCGCCGCCTCGCGCTGGACCGGCTGCTGCCGATGCAGCGCGCGGACTTCACCACGCTGTTCCAGATCATGGACGGCCTGCCCGTCACGATCCGCCTGTTCGATCCGCCGCTGCACGAGTTCCTGCCCCACGACCGCGAGGGGATGCGCGAGCTTGCGGAATCGCTCGACCTGCCGCTGTCCGACGTGGTCCGCCGGATCGAGGCGCTGGACGAGTTCAACCCGATGCTGGGGATGCGCGGCGTGCGCCTGGGCATCGTCATGCCCGAGATCTACGACATGCAGGCCCGCGCCATCTTCGAGGCGACGGTCGCCGCCGGCCGCCAGGGCGTGGGTGTCACACCCGAGATCATGATCCCGCTCGTCAGCGCCATGCGCGAGGTCGAACTGGTGCGCCACCGCGTGGACGCGGTCGCCGCCGCCGTCCGCGCCGAGACGCGGGCGAGCTTCGACTTCCGCCTGGGCGTCATGGTGGAAACCCCGCGGGCGGCGCTTCGGGCGGGCGACATCGCGGAACACTGCGCCTTCCTGTCGTTCGGGACCAACGATCTGACGCAGATGACCTTCGGACTGTCGCGCGACGACGCCGGGCGCTTCATGGGCAGCTACGTGGGGCAGGGCGTCTATGACGAGGATCCCTTCAGCATCCTCGACGAGCAGGGCGTGGGCGAGCTGATCCTGACCGGGGTGCAGCGCGCGCGGGACGCCCGGCCCGGCATCACGCTGTCGGTCTGCGGCGAGCATGGCGGCAACGCGGATTCGATCGACTTCTGCCTGCGCGCGGGTGTCGACTACGTGTCCTGTTCGCCGTTCCGCGTCCCGCTCGCCCGGCTGGCCGCGGCGCGGACTTCGATTCTCCGCCGCTCTGCAAACGATTGACGATTAGCCGCGCTACGGTTCCGAGGCGACGACGTTTCTGGCCGGATCTTGCCACCCACGGCCTACTCGCCCGGCGGGTTCCTGCCCAAAAATGGCGTTTTAATGACGTTCGGGCGTCTTCACGGGTTCGACAGTAGCGCCGCCCCGCATGGTTTCGCATCCAGCCTGCATCTGCCCGGCGGCCCCGGGTGTCAGTTTGCAGGAACTCCATGCCTCATCTCGCTTCGTGGCTGGCGCGCCTTTGTGTGTGTGCAGTTGTGACCGCCCCCTTGTTCTCCGCCCCCGCGCTTGCCGAACGCCGCGACGACAGCACCTACCAGCAGCGTGTCGTCCAGTATCAGCAGCGCAATGCCGAGCGGATGAAGCAGACCCGCGCAGTCACCGGCGGCCCCGAGCAGATCATCAAGGCGCGGACGGCGGCGACGGCGGACAAGGCCTCGCTGGAATGCCTGACCGAAGCGGTCTACTTCGAATCGCGCGGCGAGCCGCTGTCGGGCCAGAAGGCGGTGGCCGAGGTCATCATGAACCGCGTGGACGACCCCCGCTTCCCGAAATCGGTCTGCGGCGTCGTGAACCAGAGCGGTCAGTTCAGCTATCGCGGCAATGTCGGCAAGATGCGCAAGGGCGCGGCCTTCAACACCGCCCGGCGCGTGGCCGAGGAAGCGCTGGCTGGCGCCCCCCGCGCGCTGACCAACGGCGCCACCTATTTCCACACCACCAAGGTTCGCCCGTCGTGGTCGAAGCGCTTCACCCGCACGACCAGGATCGGCGCGCACGTGTTCTACCGCCAGGGCGGCCGCCGCGTGGCGTCGAACTGAGGATGAACGGCACGGGTCGCTGAAGCGGCCCTTGCCTCGACTGCCCCTCACCTGCGCCCCGCCTCGCGGCGGGGCCTTTTTCATGGCTTCCCTTGCGGACGCGCGGATTGTTTTCCATGAGGGGCGAATGGACCAGCCCGCCCGAACCAGGCCCGACATCACCAAGCTTTACGGTACCGAGCCCGACCGCCCCGAGCCCGACCGCCCCGAGCCCGACCGCATCCACTTGCGCGATCACGTCGTGGAGGCGGAGATCGGCGCCTTCCAGACCGAGCGCGGGCAGACCCAGCGCCTGCGCTTCAACGTGACGGCAGACCTCGCCGCGCCCGTCAGCGCCGCCGGCGACGAGGTGGATCTGATCCTCAGCTACGACGTGCTGACGGGCGCGGTGGCGGCGGGCCTTTCCGACCGCCGCTACGACCTGCTGGAAACGCTGGCCGAACGCATCGCGGCCGAGGTGCTGGCCCATCCGGCGGCCGCGCGGGTCGAGGTGTCGGTGGAAAAGCTCGACCGGGTGCCGGGCGCGCTCGGCGTGACCATCGCCCGCCGCGCCGGGCAGGTTGCGGCGGACCCGGCACGCACGGGGCCGGCGCGGACGGGGCCGGTGGTCCTGCTGCGGCTCGACGGTGCCGCGCCGCCGGCCGACTGCGCCGGGCCGCTGGTCATCGTGCCCGACGCGCCCCGCCTGCCGCTTCCCGAAGGCGGCGACGCGCGGCGGGTGGCGCTTCTGGCCTTAGACCAGGCCGCGTGGGCGATGGCGGGGCCGCTTGGCCTGACCGTCGCCGACAGCCGGACCGAGCTCGACTGGGCCACGGCCGAACGCCGCGCCGTCGTCTGGGCGCCCACCCGGCTGGTCGCGGACGATCCGGATGTCCCGGCCGATCCGCTGGCGCTCGCGCTGTGGCTCGCCGGGCGGCTCGGGGCCGAACGGCTCGACATCGCGGACGCGCCGGGGGAACACGCCGCGATCCCGGCAGATTTCCGCATCCCGGTGCGGCGGCTGCCCGGGTGATGCTTGCCACTTCGCCGGTGCGGGGCGAAAGTGCGGACGACATGCCGTCCCTGCCATGACCCAGACCTACTACCGCCCCATCCCCGACCCGCATGGCGGCCGCTGGCCGATCGCGGGCGGCTGGGCGCGGTTTTCACGGCTGGAGCTTCTGGCGCGGGGCGCCGCCCCAAGGATCGTGGACGGCGCACCCGATGACGTGATCGCGGCGCTGACCGCGCCGCGGCCGCCGCTTGCGGGCCTGTCGATGGACCGGCCGCGGCTGATGGGAATCGTGAACGTCACCCCCGACAGCTTCTCGGACGGCGGTCGGCACGACACGGCGCCGGCGGCCGTCGCGCATGGCCTCGCACTGGCCAGGGCGGGCGCCGACATGCTGGACATCGGCGGTGAATCGACCCGGCCCGGCGCGGCCGAGGTGCCGGTGGCCGAGGAAATCGCCCGCGTGGCCCCGGTGATCGAAGGGTTGCGGGGCGCCGTCATCAGCGTGGACACCCGCAAGGCGGACGTCGCGCGGGCGGGCGTCGCGGCGGGGGCGGGGCTGGTCAACGACGTCTCGGGCCTCGACTTCGATCCCGCCATGGCGGCCGAGGTCGCGCGGTCGGGGGCGGCGATCTGCCTGATGCACGCCAAGGGCCTGCCCGAGAACATGCAGGACGACCCGCGCTACGACGACGTGCTGCTGGACGTCTACGACTCGCTGGCCGACCGCATCGCGCGCGCGACCGCCGCCGGGATCGGAAGGGACCGCATCGTGGTCGATCCGGGCATCGGGTTCGGCAAGACGCAGGCGCACAATCTCGCGATCCTGCGCCGGATCTCGATCTATCACGGGCTCGGCGTCCCGGTGCTGCTGGGGCTGTCGCGCAAGCGCTTCATCGGCACCATCGGCGGGGCAGAGGCGCCGGACGCGCGCGATCCCGGCACGCTTGCCCTGACGCTTGCCGCGGTCGCGCAGGGCATACAGGTTCACCGCGTCCATGATGTTGCGGGCGCGCGGCAGGGGCTTGCCCTGTGGCAGGCGGTGTTTGACGAGGAAACGGGGACACAGGAATGACGAGACGGCTTTTCGGCACCGACGGCGTGCGCGGGCGCGCCAACACCCACCCCATGACGGCCGAGATGGCGCTGCGCCTGGGCGCCGCAGCGGGCCGCTTCTTCCGCCGCGGCGGGACCGACGGGCACCGGGTGGTGATCGGCAAGGACACGCGGCTGTCGGGCTACATGCTGGAAAACGCGCTGACGGCGGGGCTGACCAGCACCGGCATGAACGTGCTGCTGCTGGGCCCCGTGCCGACGCCCGCGGTCGGGTTCCTGACCCGGTCGATGCGGGCGGACCTCGGCATCATGATCTCGGCCAGCCACAACCCCGCCGACGACAACGGGATCAAGTTCTTCGGCCCCGACGGCTTCAAGCTGTCCGACGAGGCCGAGGCCGAGATCGAGGCGATGGCCTTCGCCGACCCCGACCTCGCGGCGCCGCGCGAGATCGGGCGTGCGCGCCGGATCGAGGACGGGCGCGGGCGCTATGTCGAATACGCCAAGACCACCTTCCCGCAGGGCCAGCGGCTTGACGGGCTCAAGGTCGTGATCGACTGCGCGAACGGCGCGGCCTATCGCGCGGCGCCCGCCGTGCTGTGGGAACTGGGGGCCGAGGTGATCCCGCTCGGCGTGGACCCGAACGGCACCAACATCAACGACCGCGTGGGGTCGACCTACCCGGAAACCTGTGCCGCGGCGGTGCTGGAACACGGCGCGGACCTTGGCATCAGCCTCGACGGCGACGCGGATCGGGTGATGATCGTGGACGAGACCGGCGCGGTCGCGGACGGGGACCAGATCATGGCGCTGCTGGCCGGGCGCTGGGCGTCCGAGGGGCGGCTGCGCGGCGGGGCGCTGGTCGCGACGGTGATGTCGAACCTCGGGCTGGAGCGCTACCTGGGCGAGCGCGGCCTGCGGCTCGAGCGGACGGCGGTGGGCGACCGCTACGTGGTCGAGCGGATGCGCGGGCAGGGCTTCAACCTTGGCGGCGAGCAGTCGGGCCACATCGTGATGACCGACTACGCTACCACGGGCGACGGTCTGATCGCAGGACTTCAGTTCCTCGCCGCGATGGCCGACACCCAGCGCCCGGCGAGCGAGTTGGTGCGCCAGTTCACACCGGTTCCGCAGCTTCTCAGGAATGTGCGCTACGGCGCGGGGGCCGATCCGCTGTCCACCGAGGCGGTGCGGGCCGAGATCGCGGCGGCGGAGACGCGTCTCGCGGGCAGCGGCCGGGTTCTGATCCGCAAGTCGGGGACCGAGCCGCTGATCCGCGTCATGGCCGAGGCCGAGGACGAGGCGACGCTGCGCGAGGTCGTGGACGGGATCGTGGCGGCGGTGGAACGCGCGGCCTAGGCGCGCAGGTCCGTCGGGTCGTGGTCGAACACCCACGCGACCCGGCGGAACAGCAGCGAGGGCGCGAGGGCTGACCCGGCCCGCAGCGCCGCCTGCGCGGCGACGCGCATCGGGCCGCCGAGGTGATAGTTTCGGGCGTTGGCGTTCGACGCCGCGACCACGCGCGTCGCGCGGGGTTGCCGCAGCGACTGGTAGCGGGCCAGCGCCGCGCCCTGGTCCGCGTCGGCATCAAGGCAGGCGGCCAGCACCCACGCATCCTCGATCGCGAGCGCGGCCCCTTGCGCGAGGAACGGCAGGGTCGGGTGCGCCGCGTCGCCGAGGATCGCGCGGGTGCCGTCATGCCAGCGCTGCGCCACCTCGTGCCGGAACAGGCCCCACAGGCCGCAATCCGCCACCCGGTCCAGCCAGCCGGTCACCGGGCCGCCAAAGCCCGCGAACGCCGCGCGCAGGTCGTCCGGGTTGCCGGGCAGGGACCACCCCTCCTCGGTCCAGCCGCTGCGTTCCTCGACCGCGACGATGTTGCGAAGCCCGTCCGCCAGCGGGTAGCTGACGAGGTGCCGGCCCCGGCCCATGAACAGCTGCGCGACGAAAGCGGCGCCGGGTTCCAGCGGGATCAGCGCGCGCCAGGCGACCTGGCCGGTGAAGAAGGGCGTCTCGGCCCCGTTCAGCGCGGCGCGGACGCGCGAGTGCAGGCCGTCCGCGCCGATCAGCAGCGGGGCGGGGGGCAGGTCCGTCACCTCGGTGCCGAGCTCTATGCTCACGCCGCGCGCGCGGGCGGCGCGCTCCAGCGCCTCGATCATGCGGGCGCGGTGGATGACGCGGAAGGGGGCGCCGGGGCGGTGGCGGGCATAGTCGATCCGGGCGACGAGCGCGCCGGTCGCGCCCCCGCGCAACTCGACGCCGCCGGACGGGGCGGAGGCGTCGGTGATCGCGTCCCTCAGCCCCAGCGCCTCGAGGACGCGGAAGGCGTTGGGGCTGACCTGGATCCCCGCGCCGACCTCGCGCAGCGCGCCGGCGCGTTCCAGCACGGTCACGCGCGCACCGCGCCTTGCCAGCGCCAGCGCGGCGGTCAGGCCGCCGATGCCCGCGCCGACGATGGTCGCGGGCCGTCCTGCAAGATGGTTGCTCAGGCGGTTCGCCCCGCAGCTTGATCGGAGCGGTGCCCGATCCCGTGCCCGGCGCAGAGCAAGCTGCGGGCTTCGTCGCCTCTGTCGCCGGGTAGGCCCGCGGCGGCCAGCACCCCGGCCGCGAAGCGGGCGGGCGAGGTGCCCGGGGCGGTGACGATGTCACATTCGCGCAGCGCCAAGGGCCGGTCCACCGGCAGGTCCGCGAGGCCGGGCGGGACGTGGTTCAACCAGTCGCGGCCGAAGCCAGAGTGCCGCTTGCCGCCGGGAAGGTGGGCGTCTTCGGCGTCATTGTCGCGGGCAGGGTTCCGGCCGGTGTCAGGCATTTCGATCCTCCCCCCTCCCGCCCGCGATTCGCCGCCCTTGCCCGCGGCGGTCAGTCGTCGCGGTGGACCCGCTCGCGGCGTTCGTGACGTTCCTGCGCTTCCAGCGTCAGCGTGGCGATCGGGCGCGCGTCCAGCCGCCTGAGGCTGATCGGCTCGCCCGTCATCTCGCAATAGCCGTAGTCGCCCGTCTCGATCCGGCGCAGCGCCGCGTCGATCTTGCTGACCAGCTTGCGCTGGCGGTCGCGGGTGCGAAGCTCGATCGAGCGATCCGTTTCCTCGGACGCGCGGTCGGCAATGTCGGGGACGTTGCGGGCGCTGTCCTGCAGCACCTCCAGCGTCTCGGCGGACTGGTCCAGCAGCTCCTGTTTCCAGGCAACGAGCTTGCGGCGGAAATATTCGAGCTGCCGGTCGTTCATGAAGGGCTCGTCCTCGGCCGGACGGTAGTCTTCGGGCAGGAAAGTCTGGCGCTTCATGGCTCCTCCGGCCTGGCGGGACGCGGCCCGGCTCCAGTTGGCGCCGCAATAAAGGAGATGCGTTTGGAAGGAAAGCACTCTGTCGGACCGGGGCCGACAAACTTGCGGGCCGACCCGCCCGCCCCTAGGTTGCGGGCGTCATGCACCAGGGCCGTGCCGCGCGAACCCGCCGCACGACGACGGGCCGCGCGAAGGAGACGCCGATGCAATTCCGGTCCACCGACACCTACGTGGCGCCGCCCGACCTCGCGCTGGCGGTGAACGCCGCCGTCACGCTGGAACGCCCGCTGCTGGTCAAGGGCGAGCCCGGCACCGGCAAGACCGAGCTGGCCCGGCAGGTCGCGGCGAGCCTCGGGCTGCCGATGATCGAATGGAACGTGAAGTCCACCACGAAGGCGCAGCAGGGGCTTTACGAATACGACGCCGTCAGCCGCCTGCGCGACAGCCAGCTGGGCGACGCGCGCGTCCACGACGTGGCCAACTACATCCGCCGCGGCAAGCTGTGGCAGGCGTTCGATGCGCCGGGCAAGGTCGTGCTGCTGATCGACGAGATCGACAAGGCCGACATCGAGTTTCCGAACGACCTGCTGCAGGAACTCGACCGGATGGAGTTCCACGTCTACGAGACCGGCGAGACGGTCACGGCGAAGCACCGGCCCGTGGTCATCATCACCTCGAACAACGAGAAGGAGCTGCCCGACGCCTTCCTGCGCCGCTGCTTCTTCCACTACATCCGCTTCCCCGACGCCGAGACGCTGAAGAAGATCGTCGATGTCCATTACCCGGGCCTCAAGCCCCGCCTTCTGGACGAGGCGCTGCACCAGTTCTTCGAGCTGCGCGAGGCGCCGGGGCTGAAGAAGAAGCCTTCGACCAGCGAGCTGCTGGACTGGCTGAAGCTCATCCTGGCCGAGGACCTGTCGCCCGAGGACCTGAAGAAGCCCGCGGGCGAGGCGCTGCCGAAGCTGCACGGGGCGCTGCTGAAGAACGAACAGGATGTCGCGCTGTTCGAGCGGCTGGCCTTCATGGCGCGGCGTCAGGCGCGCTGAGGCCCCCCGTTCCCGATCCACGACTCAAGGAGTGACCCCATGAAGCTCTACTACAAGCCCGGCGCCTGCTCGCTTGCTTCGCACATCGTGCTGGAACAGATCGGCAAGCCCTTCGATCTGGACAAGGTCGACACCGCCGCCAAGAAGACCGAATCGGGCGACGACTTCCTGGCGATCAACCCCAAGGGCGTGGTGCCGACGCTCGAATATGCCGACGGCGAATACCTGACCGAAGGCCCCGCGATCCTGCAGTTCCTGGCCGACAGCGCCGGGGACACGACGCTGGCGCCCAAGGCCGGCACGATCGAGCGCGCGCGCGTGCAGGAAATCCTGAACTTCACCGGCAGCGCGCTGCACGCGGCCTTCAAGCCGATGTTCGGGCCGGGCCTTTCGGATGCGGACAAGGACAAGGCGCGGGAAAACATCGGCCGCAACATGAACTGGCTGGAAGGTCTGCTGTCGGACGGGCGACCGTTCCTGACCGGCGAGAACTTCACCGTCGCGGACGCCTACGCCTTCGTCGTCGCGAACTGGTCGCCGCGCGTGGGCGTGGACCTGTCGCGCTGGCCCAACGTCGCGGCCTTCGTCGCGCGGGTGGCCGAACGGCCCGCGGTGGTCGCGGCGATGAAATCGGAAGGGCTGATATGAGCGCAACGCCTCGGCCGGATTGGCCGGCCGTGATCACGCGGCCGGTCCGGCCCGGCGACAAGGCGGGCTGGCAGACGCTCTACGAAGGCTACCAGCTGTTCTATGACCGCCCCGGCCTGCCGCAGGATTTCTACGACACCGCCTTCGCGCGCCTGCTGTCGGGCGACGCGAAGGACTTCCGCGGGCTGGTCGCCGAGGATGGCGGCCGGATCGTCGGGCTGACGCACTACGTCTTTCACCCCCATCTCTGGCGGCCCGAGGGCGTGTGCTACCTGCAGGACCTGTTCACCGCGCCGGACGCGCGGGGCAGGGGCGTGGCGAGGGCGCTGATCGAGGCGGTGTATGCCGCGGCCGACGCGGCGGGAACGCCCGCCGTCTACTGGCTCACGGCCGAGGACAACTACGCGGGGCGGATGCTCTACGACCGGGTGGCGGTGAAGACGCCGTTCATCCGCTACCGCCGCCGCAGCTGAGGCGGCGGCGCGCAGGAACGGGGAAGGTCGGGGGAAGCGCTAGGATCAGCGCAGGCCGGTGGCCTTCAGCAGGCCCTTGCGCTTGGCCTCGTAATAGTAGCCGCGGGAATACCACTTGACGCTGTCGTCGTAGTCGCCGCCCGCCACCATGTAGGCGCCGCGCAGGTACTTGACGCCGTATTTCAGGTTCGTCTCGGCATCCAGAAGCCCCTGCGCCGGCCCGTTGTAGCCCATCCCGCGCGCGGTCGCGGGGGCGATCTGCATGAGGCCGTAATACTGCCCGTTGCGCGCCGACGGGCGGTGGCGGCTTTCGCGGATCACAACGCGGTGGACCAGGTCCTCGGGGACGCCATAGGCCGCGGAATACTTGTGGATCAGCCGGCGCAGTTCCGGCGTCTCGTTCGGGTGCAGGGCGGCCTGCGAAGCGCCGGGCGAGCGCAGGTTCATCCGGTTGTCGGACTGGCCGCCGCCGCACGCGGCGAGCATCACCAGAAGGGCCAGCGCGGCCAGGCGCGGAAGGGCGGACATCATCACTGCCTCGTCGGTTCGTTATCGTTATGGTTGTGCGCAGGATAGATCATCCTGCGGCGCTTCGGCAGGGAAACGCGGACGATCGCCGGTCAGTCGGCGGACCTTTGCCGATCCGGCCGCGCGCGCGGCGAACGGGGGATGATCGCCGCCACCGCCAGAAGCGACGCGGTCGCGGACACCAGCATGATGACCAGAAGCGGCATCGCGCCCGCGCCCGGCGTCAGCCACGCGCCCGCGACGGCGGCCATCGCCGCGCCCCCGCCCACGGCCATCGCGCCGCCCAAGCCGCTGGCGGTCCCGGCAAGGCGCGGGATCACGCCCATCATCCCGGCATTGGCGTTCGGCAGCACCATCCCGTTGCCCAGCCCCACCACGGCCACGGTGCCGAAGAAGACGATCGGCTGGTGCAGCCCGGCGGCGTCCGCCAGGACGACCAGCACCAGCGCCAGCACCGTCAGGACCGCGCCGGTGACGATCATGCGGTTGATCCCGAACCGCACCGACCAGCGACCGGAGACGTAGTTGCCGGCCATGTAGCCGACCGAGGGCGCCGCGAACCAGTAGCCGACCTCGGCCGGGGTCATGTGGAACACCTGCTCGCCCACGAACGGCGCGCCGCCGACATAGGCGAAGAACGTCCCCGACCCGAAGGTCGCCGCCAGCGCATAGCCCCAGAACGGGACCGAGCGCGCCAGCACCGGATAGTTCGCGACCTGCGTGCGCAGGCTGGTGCCGCCGCCGGCCGCCGTCTCGCCCATGTCGGTCCAGACCAGCGCGAACATCGCGAGGCCGGCCGCGCCCAGCAGATAGAACACCGCGCGCCAGCCCCACGCCTCGTCGATCAGCCCGCCCAGCATCGGGGCGAGCATCGGCACGACCGACATGCCCATCGTGACGTAGCCGATCCGGCTGGCCGCCGCGTCGCCCGCGACCATGTCGCGCACCACCGCGCGCGACAGCACCAGCCCCGTCGTGATCGCCGCCTGCACCATCCGGAAGGCGAGGAACCAGCCGAAGCTTGGGGCGAGGATCGTGCCCAGGGTGGCCAGCAGGAACACCGCCAGCGCCGCCAGCATGACCGGCCTGCGGCCCCAGCGGTCGCTCAGCGGCCCGACCAGAAGCTGCACCATCGCCGAGGTCGCGAGATAGGCCGAGACGGACAGCTGCATGGTACCGTATTCGACCCCGAAATCGCGGGCCATGCCCGGCAGGGACGGCAGGAACACGTTCATGCTGAGCGCGCCCATCCCCGACAGAAGGATCAGCGTGGCGATGTGCGGCGGGGTCCGTGTCCCCGCCCTAGCCCCAGTCGTGAAAGACAAACCATGCCCCCAGGCAGATGAGCGCGAAGCCTACCGCGTGCTGCCATCCCAGGCGCTCGCCGAGATAGAGCCACGAGAATCCGGCGAAGATCGTCAGGCTGACGACCTCCTGGATGGTTTTCAGCTGCGCGGCGCTGAAATGTCCATGCCCGATCCGGTTTGCGGGAACCTGAAGGATGTATTCGAACAGCGCGATCATCCAGCTGATCGCGATGACGGTGACGAGGGGCGCCGTCTTGAACTTGAGATGGCCGTACCAGGCGAAGGTCATGAACAGGTTCGACAGCACCAGGAGCCCGATCGTGACGACGGGGACCGGCAGCGACGTGACGGGCAGCGACGGAAGCGCCAAGATCAGCCCCAGCCCTGGCTGTGGTGCGTCTCGAGATTGCCGAAGCGGGTGAACTTGCCCTCGAAGCTCAGCTCCACCGTGCCGATCGGGCCGTGGCGCTGCTTGCCCAGGATCACCTCGGCCTTGCCGTGGCAGGCTTCCATGACCTGCTGCCATGCCGCCATCTTGTCCAGCTCGTGGTCGGCCGGCTTCTCGCGTTCCTTGTAGTATTCCTCGCGGAACACGAACATCACGATGTCGGCGTCCTGCTCGATCGAGCCGGATTCGCGCAGGTCCGACAGCTGCGGCCGCTTGTCCTCGCGGCTTTCGACCTGGCGCGACAGCTGCGACAGGGCGATGACCGGGATGTTCAGTTCCTTGGCGACGGCCTTGAGGCCCTGCGTGATCTCGCTCACCTCGTTCACGCGGCTGTCCTTGGCGGACGCCGCGCGCAGAAGCTGAAGGTAGTCCACGATCAGCAGGTCGAGGCCGCGGGTCCGCTTGAGCTTGCGGGCGCGGGCGGCCAGCTGGTTGATCGGCAGCGCGGGCGTGTCGTCGATGTACAGCGGGCAGTTCTGCAGGTCGTGCGCGGCGGTGACGAAGCGGCGGAATTCCTCCTCTGTCATGTCGCCGCGGCGGATCAGCTCGCTCGGCACCTCGGAGGCTTCCGACAGGATCCGCGCGGCCAGCTGCTCGGCCGACATCTCCAGCGAGAAGAACCCCACGACGCCGCCATCGACCGTGCCGTGGGTGCCGTCGGGCAGCTCGCCCATGCGGTGCGCCTTGGCGATGTTGAAGGCGATGTTGGTCGCGAGCGACGTCTTTCCCATCGACGGGCGCCCGGCCAGGATGATGAGGTCCGAGTTGTTCAGGCCCCCCATCTTGCTGTCGAGGTCCTTCAGCCCGGTCGAGATCCCCGACAGCTTGCCGCCGCGCTGGAACGCCGCGTTCGCGGTGTTGAGGGCGCCGGTCACCGCCTGCAGGAACGACTGGAAGCCGCGCTCGGCAACCCCCTGCTCGGCCAGCTTGTAGAGCGTCTGCTCGGCGGCCTTGATCTGGTCCTCGGCGTTCTCGTCCACCGCCATGGTCGCGGCGCGGGCCGAGATGTCGTTGCCCAGCCCGATCAGCTCGCGCCGCAGCGCGAATTCGCGGATCATCTGCGCATAGTCGCGCGCGGCATATGACGACACCGCGGCGCCCGCGAGGCGCGCGAGATAGGGCGGACCGCCCAGTTCCTTGAGCCCCGCGTCCTGTTCCATGAACGCCTTGATCGTCACCGGGCTCGCCAGCGCGTTGCGGGTGATGCGCTCGGCGCAGAGTTCGTAGATGCGGCGGTGGACCGGGTCGAAGAAATGCTCGGCCTTGATGATCCGGGTGATCGAATCGAACACGTCGTTGTTGGTCAGCAGCGCGCCCAGAAGCTGCTGCTCCGCCTCGATCGAGAAGGGGATGGAGGGTGTGTCGTCATCGTCCCCTTGCCCAGCCTGCGAGGCGGCACGGGGGGCGAGCGCGCGAAGCTCGTTCATTGGCGTCGTCCGATTCTGGTCTGGCGGCGACTATCTCATGCGGGCGGGGGCGGGGTCCATCTGGATAAGCTGTGGATAAGCCCGGATGCGCCAGCCGCCGCCGATGCCGTGGTCAAGGGCTCACGGGCGCAGCCACGGGCTGCCGGTCCCGGGAAGGCGGTCCGGGGAAGGCAGTCACGGATGCGCCGCCTGCCATGCACGCGGATCGGTGAGGAACATCTCGACCTCGGTTAGCGTGGCGTCGTCGAAGCTGCCCTGCGCCCGCGCCTCGGCCAAGACGTCCCACCAGGTGCAGAGGTGATGCAGCCGGACCCCGTGATCGGCAAGGCGCTGCGTCGTGTCGGGGAAGATGCCGTAGTAGAAGATCACCGCGGTGTCGGCGCAGGTCGCGCCGGTGTCGCGGATCGCGTCGACGAAGCTCAGCTTGCTGCCGCCGTCGGTGGTCAGGTCCTCGACCAGCAGCACCCGCTGCCCTTCCGTCATCGCGCCCTCGATCCGGGCGTTGCGGCCGTAGCCCTTGGGCTTCTTGCGGACATAAGTCATCGGCAGGCCCATCCGTTCGGCCATGAAGGCGGCGAAGGGGATGCCCGCGGTCTCGCCGCCCGCGACGTTGTCGAACGCCTCGAACCCCGCATTCCGCATCACGGTCGCGGCGAGGAAATCCATCAGCGTGCCGCGGATGCGCGGATACGAGATGAGCTTCCGGCAGTCGATGTAGGTCGGGCCCTTCAGGCCCGAGGCGTAGGTGTAGGGCTCTGCGGCGTTGAAGTGGACGGCCTCGATTTCCAGCAGCATGCGCGCGGTCAGGCGGGCGATTTCCTCGGCCGGGGGGAAGGGAAGCGTCATGCGTCGTCCTCGACATGCCAGTGGATGGGAAAGCCGGGGTCGAAGACGGTGACGGTTTCATCGCCGGCGGTGACGTGGGTGGGGCCGTGCGCGGGGGCGTCGCGGCGGACCAGCGTGATCCGGTCCTCGGCCGGCGGCAGGCCGTAGAAGGCGGCGCCGTTCAGGCTGACGAAGCCTTCCAGCCGGTCCAGCGCGCCTTCGTTCTGGAACACCTGCGCGACGATAGGAAGCCAGTTCGGCGCGGTGAAGCAGCCCGCGCAGCCGCAGGCGCTTTCCTTGGCGCGGTCCGGGTGCGGCGCGCTGTCGGTGCCCGAGAAGAAGCGCGCGTCGCCGCTGGTCGCGGCCTTGCGCAGCGCAAGGCGGTGGCTTTCGCGCTTCGCGACCGGCAGGCAGTAGTAGTGCGGCCGGATTCCGCCCGCGAGGATCGCGTTGCGGTTGATGACGAGGTGGTGGGTCGTGATCGTCGCGCCGATGTTGTCGTTCGCGCGGACATAGTCGACGCCGTCGCTGGTGGTCACGTGCTCCATGATCACCCGCAGCCCGGGCGTCGCCCGCCGCACCGGGTCGAGCACGCGGTCGATGAACACGGCCTCGCGGTCGAAGATGTCGATCTCGGGGTCGGTGACCTCGCCGTGGACGCACAAGGGGATGCCCGCCTCGGCCATTGCGTCGAGCACCGGGCGCACCCGGTCGAAGTCGCGCACGCCGCTGGCGGAGTTCGTGGTGGCGCCGGCGGGGTACAGCTTCACCGCGGCGATGATGCCGGCGCGGTGCGCGGCGACCACGTCGGCCGGATCGGTCGCCTCGGTCAGGTAGAGCGTCATCAGCGGCGTCAGCGTGGCGTTCGCGGGCAGGGCGGCGCGGATGCGGTCGCGGTAGGCGGCGGCGTCGGCGCCCGTCACGACCGGCGGCACGAGGTTCGGCATGATGATCGCGCGGCCCAGCCGGGCCGAGGCGGGGGCGACGGCTTCCAGCATCGCGCCGTCGCGCAGGTGCAGGTGCCAGTCGTCGGGGCGGCGGAGAATCAGGGTCTCGGGCGATTTTCCGGTCATGGGGTGGGTCTATAACCAAGGCTCCCGCGTTCACCAAGATGCGATAGGCCGCGGCGTCCGTCGTTGCGGCACTTCGCTTGAAAAAGGTTGGCATTGCTGCGCCGCAGCATCACACTCGGGCATCACGCCTCTGGCGAAAGGAAGAATGATGCTGAACCCTGTCTACGATGCGACCGTCGGCCTGCGCCTGTGGACCGACATGGTCCGGATCGGTCTTGAATCGCAGTTCGTCGTCGGCATGCGCCTTGCGGGGATGATGGGGCTGATGCCCCACGCCGCGGCCGAGAACGCGCGCATGGTGACGGAAAAGAGTGACGCCGCCTGCGAGGCGATCGGCGCGGCGCTGGCGCAGGTGTCGCGCGGGGCGCGGCCCGACCAGATCATGGCGGCGGCGCTGAAGCCCTATGGCCAGCGCACCCGCGCGAACGCGCTGCGGCTTTACAAGGCCTGCTGAGCCCGGGCGCGGCCGTCGCGCCCCCGAGTGGCGACGAAAAAGGCCCGGGCAATGCCGGGCCTTTCAGGCTGCTGGTCGTGACGGCCGGTCAGATCAGCTTGCCCATCGCGACTGCGGTGTCCGACATCCGGTTCGAGAAGCCCCATTCGTTGTCGTACCACGACAGGATGCGGACCATGCGGCCTTCCATGACCTTGGTCTGGTCCATGTGGAACACCGACGAATGCGGGTCGTGGTTGAAGTCCGACGAGACCAGCTTCTCGTCGGTGTAGCCGAGCACGCCCTTGAGGCGGCCGTCGGCGGCTTCGCGGATGGCGGCGTTGATTTCCTCGACCGAGGTGTCGCGCGCGGCTTCGAACACCAGATCCACGACCGAGACGTTCGGCGTCGGCACCCGGATCGACACCCCGTCCAGCTTGCCCTTGAGGTCGGGCAGCACCAGGCCCACGGCCTTGGCCGCGCCGGTCGAGGTCGGGATCATCGACAGCGCCGCGGCGCGGGCGCGGTACAGGTCCTTGTGCATCGTGTCCAGCGTCGGCTGGTCGCCGGTGTAGCTGTGGATCGTGGTCATGAAGCCGCGGCTGATGCCGACCGTCTCGTTCAGGACGTGGGCCACGGGCGCGAGGCAGTTCGTGGTGCAGGACGCGTTCGAGACGACGTGGTCTTCCGATTCCAGCGTCTGGTGGTTCACGCCGAAAACGATGGTCTTGAGCGCGCGGTCCGTGCTCCACTCGCCCGACACCGGGGCCGAGACGAGAACCCGCTTCGATCCGTTTTGCAGGTGGACCGCGGCCTTCGCGCCGTCGGTGAAGATGCCGGTGCATTCCAGCGCGACGTCCACGTCCTGCCACGGCAGCTGCGCGGGATCGCGCTCGGCCGTGACGCGGATCGGGCCGCGGCCGGCGTCGATGCTGTCCCCGGTCGTCTTGACGGTGCCGGGGAAGCGGCCGTGGACCGAATCGTAGCGCAGCAGGTGGGCGTTGGTTTCGACCGGGCCGAGGTCGTTGATCGCAACCACCTCGATGTCGGTGCGGCCCGATTCGATGATCGCCCGCAGCACGTTCCGTCCGATCCGCCCGAAGCCGTTGATCGCAACCTTGACAGCCATCGTCATTCTCCCGCTTTGAAAAGTCGCCCGTTCCATGCCGGAAAGCGCCAGCGACTGCAATTCTGTGAGCGCTACCGGCCCGTAATCCGTTTTCTGGTGGCACTTAGGCGGCGCTTCAGGCGGCGCCCGGGCCCCGCGCTTCGCACCGGATCAGCGCCAGAAGCTGACCCATTCCACCAGTTGCGCGAACGACCTTGCGGCATTCAGCGGCAGGTCCAGGTGCAGGACCGTGGCGTCGACGACGAACACGCCGGCGATCAGCAGGACCAGCGCCACGGTGATGGTGTTCGTCATCTGTCGCGGTTCCCCATGTCACCCGCCGCGCGCCCGCGCGAAGATGCGGGTGCGGATGCCCGATAGCCAAGCGGTCGGGCCGGGGCAAGGGCGGCAGGGCGGGGGCACGAGCGCTGGACGCCGCGCATGTCGTTCGCCGCAGCCACGTCCTCGCGCGGCCCGGCAGCGGTCAGCCTGGGGCACCGGCCGGCACGGCCGCGGCCTCGCCCTCCTCGTCGGCGTCGGGCGCGATCAGGAACAACTCGCCCTCCGCCTCCATCCGCCGGATTCCGGCGATCACCTCGTTCATCGCGTCCTCGGCGTCCCTTGTGGCGACCTTGCCGAGAGCCCCGATCTCCTCGCGCATCGTTTCGGCCAGGCGCGACGACAGCCCCGCCAGCAGGAAGTCCACCGTCGCCACGTTCTCGCCGTGCGATCCCGCCATGGCCTTCGTGACGGCCGTGGGGTCGGCCGCACGCATGATCCGCGGCACGTCGCGCGGGTCGATCCGGCGGGGAATGTTGGCCCAGGTGAAGATCGCGCGGCGCACCTCGACCGCGAAGGCCGCGTCGTCCTGGTCGAGCCCCGCCAGCACCGTCTCGCGGGTGGCCGAGGGCGAGGAGTTCAGGATCGCGCCCACGCGTTCGACCGGCGCCTGGTCGATCGCGGGCTGCGGCAGCGAATCCATCGTCCGCATCATCGCAAGCCCGATCCGGCGCAGGGCAGGGGCCCCGATCGCGCCGGTCATCGACATCGCATAGGCGATCCGGCGGCTGAGTTCGGGGTCGAGAAGGCCGAACACCTCGGCCGCGCGCGCAACCGGCAGGCGCTGGAACATCACCGCCGCGATCTCCACCGCTTCCGCCCGGGCAAGGTCGGCCAGCTGCGGGGGCGCGAGCGAGGCGATCCGGTCCCAGGGGTCCGACGCGCCCGACAGCGCCGCCATCCTTCGCAGCCGGCTGGTCGTGTCGTGCGACAGATGCGCGCCGAGGATGTCCAGCGCGCCGTCGATGGTGCCGGGAAAGGCGAGGCCAACCGCCTCCAGCCGGTCGCAGAACTCGGACACGACTGCGTCACGGGTGTCGCGGTCGATCAGGTCCATCGTCGCCATGTCGTGGGCGAGCCGCGCCTGCGCTTCGACCGGCAAAGACGAAAGCTTCAGCTCCGCCCCTTCCGCCAGCATCAGGCGCACGATCACGGCGGCCTTCTGGCGCGAGGACAGCTGCGTCCCCAGCCCCACCGCGACCCCGGCCGGCATCGCTGCCGCCGCCCCCGCTGCCATCAACATCCTGCGCCCGCCCAATCTTCCTCGTCGGGTCCGACCATGGCAGGGACGGATTAAGAACGGGTTAGCGCGCCCCCTCGGGGGTCGCATCGGGGCCGAAAACACGCGCGAAGATCGTGTCCACGTGCCTGGTGTGATAGCCGAGGTCGAACTTGTCCTCGATCTCGGCGGGGGTCAGCGCGGCCGTCACCTCGGGGTCGGCCAGCAGCTCGGTCCTGAAATCCGCGCCCTGTTCCCAGACCTTCATCGCGTTGCGCTGGACCAGCCGATAGGCGTCCTCGCGGCTGACCCCCGCCTGCGTCAGGGCCAGCAGCACCCGCTGCGACATCACGAGGCCGCGGAATTTATTCATGTTCTTCAGCATGTTGTCGGGATAGATCACCAGCTTGTCGATCACGCCCGCGAGCCGGTTCAGGGCGAAGTCCAGCGTCACGGTCGCATCCGGGGCGATCCCGCGTTCCACCGACGAATGGCTGATGTCGCGCTCGTGCCACAGCGCCACGTTCTCCATCGCCGGGACCACCGCCATGCGGACGAGGCGCGCAAGACCGGTGAGGTTCTCGGTCAGCACGGGGTTGCGCTTGTGGGGCATCGCGGACGAGCCCTTCTGGCCGGGGCTGAAGAACTCCTCGGCCTCCAGCACCTCGGTGCGCTGCATGTGGCGGATCTCGATCGCGACGTTCTCGATCGAGCTGGCGATCACGCCCAGCGTCGCGAAGAACATCGCGTGGCGGTCGCGGGGGATGACCTGGGTGGAGATCGGCTCGGGGCGAAGGCCCATCTGCGCGCAGACATGCGCCTCGACCGCGGGGTCGATGTTGGCGAAGGTGCCGACCGCGCCCGAGATCGCGCCGGTCGCCACCTCCTCGCGGGCGCGTTCCAGCCGCTCGCGGCCGCGGGCGAATTCGGCGTAGAAGCGGGCGAAGGTCAGGCCCATCGTCGTCGGCTCGGCATGGATGCCGTGGCTGCGGCCGATGCGGACGGTGTCCTTGTGTTCAAGCGCGCGGCGCTTCAATGCCGCCAGCACCCGGTCCATGTCCGCCAGCAGGATGTCCGCGGCCCGGACCAGCTGGACGTTCAGGGTGGTGTCCAGCACGTCCGACGAGGTCATGCCCAGATGGACGAAGCGCGCATCCTCGGCCCCGACATGCTCGGCCAGATGGGTCAGGAAGGCGATCACGTCGTGCTTCGTCACCGCCTCGATCTCGTCGATGCGGGCGACGTCGAACTGCACGTCCTTCGCGCGCCAGACGGCCTGGGCGTTTTCGCGCGGGATCACCCCCAGATCGGCCTGCGCGTCGCAGGCGTGGGCCTCGATCTCGTACCAGATGCGGAACCTGGTCTCGGGCGACCAGATGGCGGTCATCTCGGGGCGGGCATATCGGGGGATCATGGGCAACCTCGGGCGGCGTGACGGATGCCATCGCTTAGACCCCGAAGGCACCGGCGCGCAACCGCAGCTGCGCGCCGGCCGGGCAGGTGAGGGCAGGTCAGGCGGGCAGCGTGTCCTTGTACAGCTTGCCGTTCTTCATGATCATGGCCAGGTTGCGGCCGTGGTCGGTCAGCACGGCCAGATCCTGCGTCGGATCGCCATCGACCAGCAGCATGTCGGCCCAGGCGCCGGGTTTGAGCACGCCCAGGGCGGCGTCCTTGTAGGGGTTCCGTTCCCCGCTCATCTGCATCAGGTCGGCATTGCCCGAGGTCCCGATCATCAGCGTGCCGGCGTTGCCGAACACCTGTCCGAACCGCACGAACAGGTCGCTTTGCAGGTCGGTGGTATCGGGGGAGAACAGCAGGTCGGTGCCGAAGGCCACCCGCGTGCCGGCGTCCCGCGCCGCAGCGGCGACCTTGTCCCAGTGCGAGGTCGGCTCGGCCTTGGCCATCTGTTCGGGGGTCAGGGGGTTGTCGCCCGCCTCGAACGGCTGGATGCTGAGCCAGACGCCCTTCTCGGCCATCCGGGCCAGCGTTTCCGGGCTGGCGATGTGGCCGTGTTCGATCGACATCACGCCGTTGTCCACCGCGCGGCGGATGCCTTCGTCGGTATAGACGTGGGCGCAGATGTAGGTGCCCCAGTCGCGCGCCACGTTGACCGCGGCCGTGATCTCGTCCGGGGTGTATTGCAGCGTGTCGATCGGGTCGGAATCCGAGATCACGCCGCCGCCCATGGCGATCTTGCACTGGCTGGCGCCGCGCTTGAACTGCAGCCGGACGGCGGCCTCGACCTCGGGGACGCCGTTCGCGATGGCGAAGGCGCCGATGTCCTCATAGCGCGAGGTCCTGCCGCCAAGGCTCACCGGGCGCTCGTAGGCCGCGCCGAAATCGCCGTGCCCGGCGGTCTGCGACACCAGCGCGCCGCTGGGGAACACGCGCGGGCCCGGGATGCCGTCGGCGTCGATCGCCTGCTTGAGCCCGAAGGTCGGGCCGCCGGTGTCGCGGATGGTGGTGAAGCCGCGCATCAGCGTGCGCTCGGCCTCGGCCACGGCATAGGCGTACATCAGGCCCGTGTCGGCGGCGACCATGTTCTCCATCGTGTTCGGGGCGAAGACCATGTGCCAGTGCGCGTCGATCAGCCCCGGCATCAGGACCCGGTTGCCGCCGTCGATGACGCGCGCGCCGTCGGGCGGGATGATCGCGCCATCGCTGACCTCGGCGATCTTGTCGCCGCGCACCAGCAGGCTGGCGGGGCGCAGGGCGCCCGAGATGCCGTCGAACAGGCGGACGTTCTGGAACAGGATCGCAGGCTGCGGCTGTTCCTGCCCCTGTCCCTGCTCCTGCCCCTGTGCTCGCGCCACGGCAGGCAACAACAGCGCGGCCGACGCTGTCGTCAGAAGGGTTCTGCGTGAAATCGTCATGATCGAGCTCCCGTGCCGATGACGCAGCCGAACGCGCCCGGCGTGCGTTGGCTGCGTCATCGGCACGGCGCCCGGCGGAATGGAAAGGGGCGCTCCGGCAGGGCGCCCCTTCGTCCGGCCGGGCTGCGCCTCAGCAGCTGTAATACATCGCGTATTCGATGGGGTGCGGGGTATGCTCGTAGGCATACACCTCGTCCCACTTCAGCCGGATGTAGCTCTGCAGCTGGTCGCGGGTGAAGACGTCGCCTTGGAGGAGGAAGTCCATGTCCTTCTCCAGCTCCTCCAGCGCCTCGCGAAGGCTGCCGCAGACGGTCGGGATCTCGGCCAGCTCCTCGGGCGGGAGGTCGTAGAGGTCCTTGTCCGACGCGGGGCCGGGGTCGATCTTGCCCCGGATGCCGTCGAGCCCCGCCATCAGCAGCGCCGCGAAGCACAGATAGGGGTTGGCCGAGGGATCGGGGAAGCGGGCCTCGACGCGCTTGGCCTTGGGCGATTCGGTCCACGGGATCCGGACGCAGCCCGAGCGGTTGCGCGCCGAATAGGCCCGCAGCACCGGCGCCTCGAACCCCGGGATCAGCCGCTTGTAGCTGTTGGTCGAGGGGTTGGTGATCGCGTTCAGCGCCTTCGCATGCTTGAGGATGCCGCCAATGAACCACAGCGCCTCCTGGCTGAGATCGGCGTACTTGTCGCCCGCGAACAAAGGCTTGCCGTCCTTCCAGATCGACATGTTGACGTGCATGCCCGACCCGTTGTCGCCCTTCATCGGCTTGGGCATGAAGGTCGCCGACTTGCCGTAGGCGTGGGCCACGTTGTGGATCACGTACTTGTATTTCTGGATGTTGTCCGCCTGCTCGACCAGGCCGCCGAAGATCAGCCCCAGCTCGTGCTGGCCGGACGCGACCTCGTGGTGGTGCTTGTCGGTCCGCATCCCCATGCGCTTCATGGTGGTCAGCATCTCGCCGCGCAGGTCCTGGCCCGCGTCGATCGGGTTGACCGGGAAGTAGCCGCCCTTGTGGGCCGCGCGGTGGCCGGTGTTGCCCATGTCGTATTCGGTGTCGGTGTTCCAGGCGGCGTCGACGCTGTCGATCTGGAAGCTGACCTTCTGCGGCGAGACGGAATACCGCACGTCGTCGAAGACGAAGAACTCGGCTTCCGGGCCGCAGTAGAACGCGTCGCCGATGCCGGTCGATTTCAGATACGCCTCGGCCTTGGTCGCGGTGCCGCGAGGGTCGCGGTCATAGGGCTCGCCGGTGTCGGGTTCGACCACGTTGCAGTGCAGGCACAGCGTCTTTTCGGCGTAGAACGGGTCGATATAGGCCGAAGCCGGATCGGGCATCAGCTTCATGTCGGACTGGTCGATCGACTTCCACCCGGCGATGCTTGATCCGTCGAACATGAAGCCTTCCTCGAAGAAGTCCTCGTCGATCAGGTCGATGTCCAGCGTCACGTGCTGCAGCTTGCCCTTCGGATCCGTGAAGCGGACGTCGACATAGGCGACATCCTCCGACTTCAGCAGATCCAGAACCTCGTTGACCGTCATGGTCTCTCCTTCCTTCGTGCCGGACTTCTACCGGCCGATCCTTGATGATTCGTGAAGCGGCATGCTTCGTGAAGCGGCGCGGGATCAGACCGCGTCGTCGCCCGATTCGCCGGTGCGGATGCGGATCGCCTGCTCGACCGGCAGGACGAAGATCTTGCCGTCGCCGATCTTGTCGGTGCGGGCGGCGGCGATGATCGCCTCGACCGCGGCGTCGACCTGGTCGTCGGGCAACACCATCTCGATCTTCACCTTGGGCAGGAAGTCCACCACGTACTCGGCGCCGCGATACAGTTCGGTGTGGCCCTTCTGGCGGCCGAAGCCCTTGACCTCGATCACCGAGAGACCCTGCACACCGACGTCCTGCAGCGCCTCCTTCACGTCGTCCAGCTTGAACGGCTTGATGATCGCTTCGATCTTCTTCATCGCCTGCGCCTCCTGTCCGGCTTGCCTTGGAACGGGGGTGGCGGGTTTGATGGGCGGGGTAAATGCAGCGGCGCCGGAAAAATCCGTCTGTCCCTGCGCGATGGACGAGGATGCTCTGTGATCAGGCAGGGTGCCGAAAAAACAGGCAGTGCCGTGATGGGCTGGACCGAGGTGCTGACCACAGCCGAGATGCGCGCGCTTGAGGCCGCGGCGATTTCCAGCGGCGCCGTCACGGGGCTGGAACTGATGGAGCGGGCGGGCGCGGCGGTTGCCGGCGCAGTCCGGCTGCGCTGGCCGAAGGCCGGGCGCGTCACGGTCCTGTGCGGGCCGGGCAACAACGGCGGCGACGGCTATGTGGTGGCGCGGCATCTCGCCCGGGCGGGCTGGCGGGTGCGGGTGCTGGGGATGGACAACACCCCCGGCCCGGACGCGGCCGAGATGAAGCGGCGGTGGCAGGGCATCGGGTGTATCGCGCCGCTGACGCGTGAAGAACTGCGCGACGGCGAAGAGAGCGATGTCTGTCTGGATGCGATCTTCGGCATCGGGCTGACGCGAGCGCCCGAAGGGAAGATTGCCGACGTCATGGCTCATATCGGCGGCTCAGGCGGCGAAGGGGCGGTTTTCCGCGAACGGCTCGTGGCGGTGGACTGTCCCAGCGGGCTTTGCCTCGACAGCGGCGCCTTTCCGGGCGCCCCGCGTGCACCGGGCGCCCCGCGTGCACCGGGCGCGTTCGAGCCTCGTGCCCGGCTGACCGTCGCCTTCGACAGCCCCAAGCCGGGTCACCTGCTTGAACGCGGGCCGGAATGCTGCGGTGAACTGGTGATCGCCGATATCGGGCTGCGCCCGTGGCGCGAGCGGAACCTGGACGGACCCGGCATTCGCCCCGAACGGCTGCTTGCCGTTTCGCCGGTCTTCGACATTCCCGACATCCGGCGCGGACTGTCCGGGAGCCTGTCGGCCAGCCTGGACAAGGCCCGTGCGTCCGGCGGCCACAAGTTCACCCACGGCCACGCCCTCGTCCTGGCCGGAGCCTTCGGCCACTGCGGCGCCGCGCGACTGACGGCCCGGGCGGCGCTGCGGGTGGGGGCGGGGCTTGTCACGCTCGCGCCGCCGCACTCGGCGCTGATCGAGCACGCCGGCCCGCCGGACGCCCTGATGCGGCGCGGGGTGGATGATGCCGAGGCTTTGGCCGCTCTGCTGGAGGACAGGCGCATCACTGCCGTCGCACTGGGCCCGGGCTGCGGCGTGGATCGGGCGACGGCGCTGCTCGACCCGCTGCTGGCCGCACGGCGCGCCTGCGTGCTTGATGCCGACGCGCTGACTGCCTTGGCAGCACAGGGCTTCGACGGGCTCCATGACAGATGCGTCCTGACCCCGCATCAGGGCGAGTTCGGGCGAATGTTCCCCGACCTGGCGGAAAAGCTCGCCGGACCGCGGGCACCAATGACAGGGTGCTACGCCGATTTCGGCCGCTGGGCTGCCGAAGGCACATTGCAGGAAAACCTGACTGCACAGCAGAAGGCATCCGAAGATTACAGACGCGCCTTGGCCGATCAGCGTGGCCCGCTCTGTTCCCGGGTCGATGCGGTGCGCGAGGCTGCCGCCCGCAGCGGCGCGGTCGTGCTGCTCAAGGGACCCGATACCGTGATCGCCGCCCCCGACGGGCAGGCGCGCATCCATTCCGCGTTCGACGTCCCCTGGCTCGCCACCGCGGGCGCGGGCGACGTGCTGGCCGGGATCATCGCCGGGCTCATGGCTCGCGGCTTCCCGCCGCTCGAAGCGGCCGCCACCGGAGCGTGCCTTCACGCCGCCGCCGCCCGCCGCTTCGGCCCCGGCCTGATCGCCGATGACCTGCCCGACGAGCTGCCCGGCGTCTTCCGCGATCTGGGACTGTAGATTCCCCCTCGCGCGCCCCGCCCGGCTTTGATAAGACGCCCCGGATTTGCCGGCGGGCCTCGGGCCTGCCCGGCTTCGGCATTGCGGGTGTGGCGAAACTGGCAGACGCACCAGATTTAGGTTCTGGCGCCGCAAGGCGTGGGGGTTCAAGTCCCTCCACCCGCACCAGGATGGACAAAGGATGTAAGATGCAGGTCAAGGAAACCCTGAACGAAGGTCTGAAGCGCGGGTACCAGTTCACGCTGCCCGCCGCCGATCTGGCGGCCGAGGTCGACCGCCAGCTGGCCGAGGCGCAGCCGAACGTCGAGATGAAGGGCTTCCGCAAGGGCAAGGTGCCGATGGCGCTGCTGAAGAAGCAGTACGGCCCGCGCGTCCTTGGCGATGCGATGCAGAAGTCGATCGACGACGCGATCCGCACCCATCTGGAAGAGTCGAAGGCGCGTCCTGCGATGCAGCCGAAGGTCGAGATGGAAGGCGGCGAGAGCTGGAAGGAAGGCGACGATGTCGTCGTCAACATCAGCTACGAGAACCTGCCCGAGATCCCGGCGGCCGACCTGACCGGCCTGACGCTGGAGCGCCTGACCGTCCGTGCCGAGGATGCGGCCGTCGACGAGGCTCTGGCGAACCTCGCGAAGAACGCGCAGTCCTTCGACGACAAGCCCGAGGGCGAGGCTGCGGCCAGCGGCGACCAGGTCACGATCGACTTCAAGGGCTTCGTTGACGGCGAGGCGTTCGAGGGCGGCGAGGCGCAGGGCTACCCGCTCGTCCTGGGCAGCGGCAGCTTCATCCCCGGTTTCGAGGACCAGCTGACCGGCGCCAGGGCCGGCGATCAGGTCAAGGTCAACGTGACCTTCCCCGAGGATTACGGCGCCCCCCACCTCAAGGGCAAGGAAGCCGTGTTCGAGACGACGGTGCATTCGGTCAAGTCGCCCAAGGCGGCCGAGATCGACGACGAGCTGGCCAAGCGCTTCGGCGCCGACAGCCTCGACGCGCTCAAGAGCCAGATCCGCGAGCGGCTGGAGGCCGAGTACAAGGGCGCGAGCCGCGCGATCATGAAGCGCGCGCTGCTGGACCAGCTGGACGAGCGCGTGAAGTTCGACCTGCCGCAGTCGCTGGTGGACGCCGAGGCGGCGCAGATCGCGCACCAGCTCTACCACGAAGAGCACCCGGACGATCACGGCCACAGCCACGGCCATATCGAGCCGACGGACGAGCATCGCAGCCTGGCCGAGCGCCGCGTGCGTCTGGGCCTGCTGCTGGCCGAGATCGGCCAGAAGAACGACGTCACCATCAGCGACCAGGAAATGACGCAGGCCGTGCTGCAGCAGGCGCGCCAGTTCCCGGGCCAGGAAAAGGCGTTCTTCGAGTTCATCCAGCAGAACCCGCAGGCGCAGCAGCAGCTTCGCGCCCCGATCTTCGAGGACAAGGTCGTCGACTACATCTTCGACCAGGCCCAGGTGACCGACCGCGACATCACCAAGGAAGAGCTGGAAGCCGCCGTCGAGAAGCTGGACGAGATCTGATCGGTCCTTCCCTCCGATCCGGTTCCCGCCAATGACGAAGGCCGCCCCGAGGGGCGGCCTTTTTCGTGGCTCGACGTCGCGCGCGACCGCCGCGCGGGCCTAGTGGTCCATCGGGTCGCCGGTCTTCTTTTCGCCGGCATCCTCGGCCTCGCGCCGCTTCTGCCGGTTGCGTTCGTCCTGCGGGATCACGCCATTCTCGATCTTCATCTGCCGCTCTGCTTCCGAGTTCAGCTCGGCCCCGATCATCACCACAATTGCCGCGATCCAAAGCCAGACCATCAGCACGATGGCCGCGCTGAGCGAGCCGTAGGTTTCATTGTAGTTCGCGAAGTTTGCCGCGTACCACGAGAACAGCAGCGACGCGACGACCAGCCCGATCGCGGCGAACAGAGCGCCCGGCGAAATCCACTGCCATTCCGGATCGTTCTTGCTGGGCCCCACCCGGTACAGCACCGCAAGCGCCAGCAGCAGCACCGCGAACATCAGCGGCCAGCGCAGAAGGCTGACCAGCTGCCCCGCGAATCCTTCGGGAAAGAAGATGCGCGCCAGCACCGGCAGGACCGTGATGGTCACGACCATGAGGATGATCAACGCGATTGCGCCCAGCGTCAGCGCGAGCGACTCGAGGTTGAGCCGGATGAAACCGCGCTTCTCGGTCTCGTACCAGGCGACGTTCAGGGCTTCGATCAGTGCCTTCATCCCGCCGTTTGCCGTCCACAGCGCCAGCAGGATGCTGATGATGCCCGCCAGCGACAGGGCCGAGTTGGGCGCCGAGACGATCGCCTGGATCTGACCCGCGATCAGTTCGACCGCGCTGTCTGGCAGGAAGCGGTTCAGCATGGCGATGTTGTCGACCATCGTGCTTTCATCGGCGATCATGCCATAGATCGAGACCAGCGCCGTGATCGCCGGGAAAAGCGCGAGCAGGCCGAAGTAGGACACGCCGCCCGCGACCGAGGTGACGCGGTCGGCCCCGATCTCGTGCACGGTCCGCTTGGCGACCGTGAACCAGCTCGACCGGCTGAACTGCCATGGCGACTTCGGCGCACCCGCCCGCTGGGGCGGCTTGCCGGGCGTGTCCGGCGCGTTCGCCCCCCCCTTTCCCGCCTGCGGCTGCGGCGAAGGGGGCAGTCCCCGCCGCTCCCTCCAGTCCGGGGGAAGGTCGCCGAACAGGGCGTCGTAGACACCGGGGGCGGGGCGGGGATCGGGCATTCGGGATCGTCCTTCAGGGCGGAACCCCCGCGCGGTGCGCGGGGGTAATGTCGTGGCGCCGCTGGCGGTGAAAAGCAGGCGGCGGATTGCAGGCGGCGGATTACAGCCGGTGGGTGCGGCCGTGATCGCCGTGATCGTCGCGGGCGTTGTCGACGGACGTGCGGCCGGTCTGCGCGTCGTCGCGCAGGTCCACGACATCGCGGCGCGTCGGCCGGTGATAGGCGTCCTCGTTCGTGCTTGCACGCGCAGGGCGCTTGCCCGCGGCGCCCGGCAGCTGGGCGCTATCGATGAAGCCGCGGATCTCGTCGGCGGTGTTGCGGAACTCCTCCAGCACGTGGCTCGCCTGACCGGCGACCTGGCGGAACCCCGCCATCGCCGCCGACAGCGTCGCGACCAGGCTCTCGGCCCCGCCGCTCACCCGCGATGCCGTGTGCTCGATCTCCTCGAGCAGCCCCATCTTGCGCGGCCGCGGACGGCGCGGGCGGCTGCCATACGCCTCGCCGCGCCCGCGGTCGCGATCCTCGCGCGCGCCGGCCCGGATGGCACGGGCATGGGCGTCCATCTCGGCCTCGCGGGCGCGCTGGCGGGACCGCATGCGGTCGCGTTCCTGTTCGGTCATGTCGGCGAAGCGTGGGGCAAGCGTCCGGTCGTCGCGGCTTCCATAGCCGCCGCGCCCGCGCGAGTTGTTGTAGGCGCGGTTCCGCGCCCGGTCGGCGGCGCGCTGCACCTCGCGGTCGTCGTCGTCATCGTCGCCGGCCACGAGGTCGGCCACCTTGCGGACGGCCAGGATCCCGCCCGCGGTAATGGCCGCCGCGGCGATCCCCGCGCCGCCCCAGACGAGGATCCGGGTCGTCAGCGACGTTTCCGGCTCAGCGCTCATCCCGTCGCGCGACACGGTCCCGTGCGGCAACGTCCGCTGAGAGCCATACGGCGAAGGGCGGTAGGTTTCCTGGCTGCGGTCGATCCGCGCGCCAAGGCGGTGTTCGCCCCGGCGGGCGGTTCCCGCTTCAAGATCGGCGTCGGGATTGTCGTCGGGCCAGTCGGACATGGGATGCGTTCCTTGCGCGGGGGCGGCAGCTTGTCGGCCGCGAGTTGATCCGGGACGGAACACGGCAGGGCGGGGGAATGTTCCCGCGAACGACGCGCGCGGGAAGGTGGCGCGGGCGTGCCGCGCCGCTACGGTCAGCTGTTCCCGTCGCTGCCGGGGCGGACGCTGCCGCCGACGGTGTCGCGCGGCGCGGTGCCGCCATCCCGGCCGTTGTCCTGGGAAGAGGAGACCGCGAGGTCGCGTTCGTCGTCGGTTTCAGGCGTGTCGGAACCCAGCACGCCGAGATCCTCTTCGATGTTCAGCGTCGTCTCGCGGGTCTGGTCGTCCTTCATGTCGGGTTTGACGAGCGACGACAGGATGCGGGGATCGGTTGCCATGGGCTTGTCCTTTCGACTGTGTGGTCCCGAAGGCAACCCGGGCCGGCATCCTTCGTTCCCCGTCGCCGCACGCAGAGGGCTGTGACCGCCGCCCGCCTGAAGATCACGCGCGCACAACGAAAAGGGCCGCGCCAGTGCGGCGCGGCCCTTTCAAGGCGGTTGCGGCAGGTCCGATCAGGCGTTGTCGCGCGCGGGCGCCGGGCCCTCGTCGTCGTCGCGGCCGGCCGAACCCAGGTCGTCGAACAGCTCGGCGATCTCGAACTCGGCGGCGGCGTCCTCTTCCGCGGCGAGGTCCTGGATCGACTTGCCCGAAGCCTGAAGCTCGGCTTCCTCGGGCGAGCGGGCCACGTTCATCGTGATCTGCGCGTCCACTTCGGGGTGCAGGTGCACGTTGACCGTGTGCAGGCCCAGTTCCTTGATCGGGCCGGTCAGGACGATCTGGCGGCGCTCGACGGCGTAGCCTTCGGCGGCCGCGGCTTCCGCCACGTCGCGCGGCGTGACCGAGCCATACAGCGCGCCGGCGTCCGATGCCGAGCGGATGATGACGAAGCTCTGGCCGTCCAGACGCTCCGCGACCTTCTGCGCCTCGGCGCGGGTCTCGTCGTTGCGGGTTGCCAGGTCGGCCTTGCGGGCCTCGAAGGCGGCGATGTTGGCGTCGTTCGCGCGCATCGCCTTGCCCTGGGGCAGAAGGTAGTTGCGGGCGAAGCCCTCTTTCACCTTCACGACTTCGCCCATCTGGCCAAGCTTGGCCACACGTTCCAGCAGGATGACTTGCATCGGTCTCTCCTTACTTCACGGCGTAGGGCAGCAGGGCGAGGAAGCGGGCGCGCTTGATCGCCTGCGCCAGCTTGCGCTGGTTCTTCGCGGAAACTGCGGTGATGCGGGACGGGACGATCTTGCCGCGCTCGCTGATGTAGCGCTGCAGCAGGCGGGTGTCCTTGTAGTCGATCGCGGGCGCGTTGTCGCCCCCGAACGGATCGACTTTCCGGCGGCGGAAAAACGGTTTGGTCGCCATTGGTCTGTCTCTCCCTGTGCTCAGACGCGGTCTTCGCGGCGTTCGCCGCCCCGGTCGCCACCACGATCGTCGCGGTCGAAGCGCGGACGATCGCCACGGTCGCCACCACGATCACCACGGTCGCCGCCGCGGTCACCGCGGTCGCCGCGATCGCCACCACGGTCGCCACGGGGGCCACGGTCACGCCCGTCGCGGTCGTCGCGGCGCTGCATCTGGACCGAGGGGCCTTCCTGGTGCTCATCGACCTTGATGGTCAGCACGCGCATGACGTCGTCGTGCAGGCGGGCCAGACGCTCCATCTCCTGCACGGCGGCCGAGGGCGCGTCCGTGCGCAGCAGCGCGTAGTGGCCCTTGCGGTTCTTGTTGATCTTGTAGGCGAGCGTCCGCACGCCCCAGTATTCGCTGTCCTTCACGGTGCCGCCGTTGTCGGTCAGCACGGTGGAGAAGTGTTCGACCAGCCCTTCGGCCTGCGTGTTCGACAGGTCCTGGCGGGCGATCAGCACATGCTCGTAAAGCGGCATGCCATCCCTTTCGTCTCGGGCGCGCTTCATAGGCGGGAAATCCCTTCCGCGCCCCGCCACGAGAGGCTGCGCCGGATTCGCATCGTTGCGGAAGGATGCGGCCTTATACAGGGGCGCGCCCGGCGCGCAAGGCGAATCGGGGCAGGGGCGCGGGTCGCCGGCGCTTGCCCGGCGCGGGCAGCCCCGCTAGCGTCCGGTCATCAGACGGATCCAGCAAGGGATTGCTCCATGACCCGCCTCGTTCCCGCCGTCCTTCTTCTCGCGCTGGTCTCGCCCGCGCTGGCCCAGGACGCGGCCCCACCCACGGGCACGCCCCCCGCCGCGGCGGCCGCGCCCCCGGACGGGGCCGCCGCGACCCATGCAGCGCCGGCGGCCGCAGCCGCCCCGGCCATCGACCCCGAGGCGCCTGGGGGCGACTACGTGCTGGACCAGGAACACAGCGCGATCGTCTTCAGCTACGACCACCTCGGCTCGTCCACCAGCCGCGGCATCATCCGGGGCGTGTCGGGCACGATCACGCTGGACCCGGCGGCGCCCGCCAGCAGCAGGGTCGAGGTCGCGTTCCCGCTGTCCGCGATCCAGACCGTGTCGCGCCAGCTCGACGAAGAGATGTTCGGCCCCGACCTGTTCGACGGCGCCGCGCCCGCGACCGCCGTCACCTTCACCTCGACCGCCGTCGAGCCGACCGGCCCCCACACCGCCCGCGTGACCGGCGACCTGCACCTGAACGACGTGACCGCGCCTTTCACGCTGGACGTGACGCTGCGCCGGCTGGGCAAGCACCCGATGACCGGCCAGCCCGCGGCCGGGTTCGACATCACCGGCACGCTGAAGCGGTCGGACTTCGGCCTTGGCGCGTTCGTCCCCGCGATCGGCGACGAGGTGAGGCTGGAAATCTCTGCCGAAGCCGCGAAGGGCTGAACGACCCCGGTCTTTCGTTGCGGCGCCCGCGCCGCGGCGGCTTGCCGCGCCCCGGCCCGGCGGCTAATCCCGCACCATGCTGCCCGCCGAGCGCCTTGCCCAGATCACCCAGCGGTTCGAGTTCCTCGAGGCGCGGCTGAATGCCGGCCCGCCGCCCGACGAGATCGCGCGGATCAGCCGCGAATATGCCGAGCTGAAGCCGGTCGTCGCGCAGATCGACGAATGGAACGCCGCGCGGGACGCGCTGGCCGAGGCGCAGGCGATGCTCGCCGATCCCGAGATGCGCGAGCTGGCCGAGGACGAGCTGTCGCGCCTTCGCGCCGCCATGCCCGGGCAGGAACAGGCGCTGCGGCTGGCGCTGCTGCCCCGCGATGCCGCCGACGCCCGCCCCGCCATCATCGAGATCCGCCCCGGCACCGGCGGCGACGAGGCGGCGCTGTTCGCGGGCGACCTGCTTCGCATGTACCAGCGCCACGCCGAGGCGCAGGGGTGGAGTTTCCAGGTCCTCGAACTGGCGCTCTCGGAACTCGGCGGGGTGCGCGAGGCGACCGTCCGCGTCGAGGGCGAGGGCGTGTTCGCACGCCTCAAGTACGAATCCGGCGTGCACCGGGTCCAGCGCGTGCCGGAAACGGAATCCGGCGGCCGCATCCACACCTCGGCCGCCACCGTCGCGGTCCTGCCCGAGGCGGAGGAGGTCGACATCGACATTCCCGCCGCCGACATCCGCATCGACACGATGCGCGCGTCGGGGGCGGGCGGGCAGCACGTCAACACCACCGATTCGGCGGTGCGGATCACCCACCTGCCGACCGGGATCATCGTCACCTCGTCGGAAAAGTCGCAGCACCAGAACCGCGCCAACGCGATGTCGGTGCTGCGGGCGCGGCTCTACGAGATGGAACGCGCGCGCGCGGAGGCCGAGCGGTCGGCGGATCGCCGCAGCCAGGTCGGCAGCGGCGACCGCAGCGAACGCATCCGCACCTACAACTTCCCGCAGGGCCGGGTGACGGACCACCGCATCAACCTGACGCTGTATTCGCTGGACCGGGTGATGCAGGGGGACCTGGGCGAGATCATCGACGCGCTCGTCGCCCACGACCAGGCCGCGAAGCTGGCCGAGGCCGAGGGGTGACGCCCGCCGCGCTGCTGGCACAGGCGACGGCCCGGCTGGCAGAGGCGGGCATCGCCGATCCGCAGGGCGACGCGCGGCGGCTGCTGGCGCATGCGCTCGGGATCGCCCCGGACCGGGTGCGCTGGTCGGACCATGCCCCGACGGACCGGCAGCTCCAGGTGCTCGACGCCGCGCTTGCAGCGCGGGCGTCGCGCCAGCCGGTGTCGCAGATCATCGGTTGCCGCGACTTCTGGAAGCACCGCTTCCGCGTGACGCGCGATACGCTGGACCCGCGCCCCGAAACCGAGACGCTGGTCGCGGCGGCGCTGGACCTGCCGTGGCGCTCGGTCCTCGACCTCGGCACCGGGACCGGGGCGATCCTGCTGTCGCTGCTGGCGGACCGGCCCGGCGCTCAAGGAACGGCCACCGACCTGTCGGAGGCGGCGCTTGCCGTCGCGCGCGGCAACGCGGCCGCGCTGGGGATCGATGCGGCCTTCGTCCGCTCGGACTGGTTCGCGCAGGTCGACGGCCGCTTCGACCTGATCGTGTCGAACCCGCCCTATATCGCGCTGGACGAGATGGACGGCCTATCGCCCGAGGTGCGCGACTGGGAGCCGCGGTCGGCCCTGACCGACGAGGGCGACGGCCTTGCCGCTTACCGCGCCATCACGACCGGCGCGCCCTCGCACCTGTCGCCCGGGGGCTGGCTGCTGGTCGAGATCGGGCCCGCGCAGGGATCGGCGGTGGGCGACATGATGACGGCCGCGGGCTTCGGCGGCGTGCGGGTGCTGCTCGACCTCGACGGGCGTGATCGCGTCGTCATGGGGCAGGCGGGCTGATCCGCGCCGGACGCCCGCTTTCTGCAAAGCTCACGGATTTTTCGCTTGTAAGCCTGCCCGCTGCATGCTTATTCGGCATTGTGACGGATTGATGTTATCCGCACGGGTCAATCTGACATCGTTCGCTCGACCGGCGCGCTGCATGCGCCAGCGTCGAACATGCCAGCCTTGAATGCGCCTGCCCTCTGGAACTTCGCTCCCGTGCGGCACGCCGTGGCTCTGACTCGAACCCATCGACGTGCGCCGAAAGCCCGCTCGGACGCCAACCGAAAAAAGCTGATGAGATCATCGAAATCCCGTTCGCGTAACAAGTCCCGCGGCCAGCGCACGCTTGGCAATGTCGTCAACCGCGTCTTCGACAGCTCCGGCCCCGAAGGCAAGGTCCGCGGCACCCCCCAGCAGATCATCGAGAAATACTTGGCCCTCGCCCGCGACGCCCAGCTTTCGGGCGACCGGGTGGCGGAACAGAGCTTCTTCCAGCACGCCGAGCACTACACCCGCATGCTGGCCGAGGCGGCGCGCGAACAGAACGAGCGCCAGCAGCAATCCGGCCAGCCGGGCCAGCAGTACGGCGACGACCGCGAGGATCGCCAGAACGGCGGCCAGCAGGGCTACGACCGTCAGCAGAACGGGCAGCAGCACGGGCAGCAGAACGGCCAGCAGAACGGTGGCGAGCGCCGGGACAACCGCGACAACCGCGCCGAAGGCATCCGCAACGATCGTGATGACCGCCGCGACGATCGCCGCGACGGGCGTCGCGATGATCGGCGCGACGGGCGCCGGGACGACAACCGCCGTGACGGCTCTCGCGATGCCTCTCGTGATGCCCCTCGGGACGGCCGCCGCGACGATCGCGCGGGCGACCGGCCGGCCGATGTCCAGCCCGACATTCGTGCCGAGACCGGGGCCGCCGCGCAATCCGAGGGCCGCGCCGATCCGTTCGAGGATCGCGACGACGCCATCGAGGAGGTCGTGGACCGTCCCGCCGACACGGACACCGCTTCGCTCGACGCGCGCAGCCTGATCGCACCGGCAACGGCCGGGGACGACGGCGACGATGCCGACGACGCGCTGCGCCTGCGGGACGAGGACAGCGCCCCTGCCTTCCTGCGCTCGGCCGTTGCTGCGAGCGCCGACGACGCCGACGTGACGGAGAGTCCTGCGGCAATTCCTGCCGCAGCCCTCCCGGCGATCCCCGAGGCGATTGCGACCGACGAGGACCATGGTCCGGTGACCACGCCCGAGACGCAGGCGACCGAGCAGCCGCGCCCGGCGCGCGCGCCCCGTGCGCGGACCCCGCGCGCTGCCGCCGGCGCCGCTGCCGATGCGACCGCCGCCCCGCGTACGCGGCGCAAGAAGGCCGCGCCCGAAGCGGAAGCCGCCGCCGAGGACTGAACGGCCGGGGATGAGATGGACCAGCGGCAGCGCCTTCCGGGCGCCGCCGCTTTTCATTGCAGCAATGGCGGCGTCAGGTCCGCCGCGCCTCCGCCAGGTTGCGGGCGAGGGTGCAGAACGCTTCCAGCCCGATCTCCTCGGCGCGGGCGGTCGGCGGGATCCCGGACGCGGTCAGCAGCGCCTCGATTTCGGGGTGCACGCCACGAAGCGCCGCGCGCAGCATCTTGCGGCGCTGGTTGAAGGCGGCGGCGGTCAGTTCGGACAGCACCGCCGGATCGGCAGGAAAGCGGGGGCCGGGAAGGGCGGTCAGCTGCACCACGGCGGATTCGACCTTGGGCGCCGGCACGAAGGCCTGCGGCGGCAGCGTCAGCACGATCTGCGCGTCGCAGCGCCACTGCGCGAGCAGCGCGAGCCGCCCGTAGGCCTTGCTTCCCGGCTTCGCGACGATCCGCTGCGCGACCTCCTTCTGGAACATCAGCGTCAGCGACTGCCAGAAGGGCGGCCATTGCGGCGGCGTCAGCCAGCGGATCAGCAGTTCCGTCCCGACATTGTAGGGCAAGTTCGCCGCGATCCGCACCGGCGGGGTCAGGTGCGCCAGCGGATCGACGTCCAGCGCGTCGCCGTGGATGATCGTCAGCCGCCCCGGACAGGCGTCCGCGATTTCCTGCAAGGCCGGGATCGCGCGCGCGTCCTTTTCGATCGCGAGGACGTGGCGCGCCCCTTCGGCCAGCAGCCCGCGCGTGAGGCCGCCCGGACCCGGCCCGATCTCGAGCACGTCGCACTGTGTCAGGTCGCCCGCGGCGCGGGCGATCCGCGCGGTCAGGTTCAGGTCCAGGAGGAAGTTCTGGCCCAGCTGCTTCTTCGCGCGCAGGTCGTGGCGGGCGATGACCTCGCGCAGGGGCGGAAGCGCGTCGATCCGCGTCATAGGGTCGCGACGTCGCCGGAGGCGCGGGCCGAGGCCATGTTCCACGCCATCCTCAGCGCCGCCAGCATGCTGGACGGATCGGCGATGCCGCGCCCGGCGATGTCGAAGGCGGTGCCGTGGTCGGGCGAGGTCCGCACGAACGGCAGCCCCAGCGTGACGTTCACCCCGCCGGCGAAGTCCAGCGTCTTGATCGGGATCAGCGCCTGGTCGTGATAGGCGCAGACGGCCGCGTCCCACTGCGCCCGCGCGGGCGCGTGGAACATGGTGTCGGCGGGCAGGGGCCCCAGCAGGTCCAGCCCGCGCTGCCGCAGCGCGCCCAGAAGCGGCGCCATCCAGTCGACCTCGGCCCGGCCCATGCGGCCGCCTTCGCCCGCGTGCGGGTTCAGCCCCGCGACGGCGATCCGGGGCGCGCGGATGCCAAAGTCGCGGACCAGCGCGTCGTGGGTGGTGAGGATCGCGCGGGTCAGCAGGTCGGGGGTGAAGGCGGCGGGCACCGCATCCAGCGCGATGTGGATGGTCGCCGGCACCACCCGGCAGGGCGGGTTCACCGTCGTGGACGCCAGCATCATCGCCACGTCCACGCCCCCGGCGAGATGGGCGAGGTATTCGGTATGCCCCGGAAAGGCGAAGCCCGCGCCGTCGATCAGCGCCTGCTTGCTGATGGGAAGGGTGCAGATCCCGCCCGCAGCGCCCGAGCGTGCAAGGGCGACGGCGCGCGCGATCACCTCGATCACGGCGGCGGCGTTCGCGGGGTCGGGCGTGCCGGGCGTGGCGGCGGCCGGGAACGGATGGGCCAGCACCGGCAGGACGCCGACACCGACCGGATCGGACGGGCGCTCGACCGCCTGCCACGGGGTGCCCGGCGGCAGGTGCGCGGGATCACCCATCCAGACGACGGGCACGCCCGCGGCCAGCGCCTGCGGCGCGAGTTCCGGCCCGATCCCGGCGGGTTCGCCGCAGGTCAGGATGATGGGCTGCGGCATCAGGCGCAGGTCCGCGCGCGCGCCCGCGTCACGGCTGGCGCACCAGCGCGTCGGCGCGCAGTTCGGCCAGATAGGCGTCCGCGGCGGCGCTGATCCGCGCGTTGAAGATGTCCTCCCGTACGTCCGCGCGCGCGGCGAGCGGCGGCACGCCCGGCTCGGCGGTTTCGGCCGGCGCGGCGTCCGCGGATGCAGCGTCGCCCGCGGGTGCAGCCGGGACTGCCGCCGCCTGCGATTCGCGCGTGGCGGTCGGGGCGACGCCCGGGGGCGTGATCCAGGCGGGCTCTGCCTCGACCAGCGCGGTGGGGGTGCGGTCGCACAGCATCACCAGCCGGGCGCCGGCGCCGTAGTCGATGACCGACCCTTCGTTGTCGTCGAGGCTCGCCAGCCGCTGGGCGATGTCGGCGGGCACCGCGCCCAGCGGGACGGTCTGGCGGCTGACCGGGTCGGGGGAGTAGCGGCGCGCCTCGGCACGCACCTCCTCGCAGGACCGGGCCACGGAAAGGATGCGCGCCCCTTCGGCGGCCGACGGCAGCGTCATCGTCAGGTAATCGACCGTCTGGTCGTTCGCGCCGGCGCGCTGGGTGCCGCGGGTGTCGCGCACGAAGAACAGGACGACCGCGCCCGGCACCGTCAGCGGGGCGGAGCTTCGCCCCGGCTCGATACGCAGCACGATCTGGCGCAGCGACGGCGCAAGGTTGTCGAGCGGCGTCCACGGCAGCCGCCCGCCCTGCGGCGCGGTGGGGGTGGCCGACAGGCGCCGGGCGGCGGCGGCGAAGTCGGCTTCGGACCTGACGCTGCCGGCGACCTCGGTGGCCTGCGCGAGCGCCCGCGATTCCGCGCCGGGCGGGGCGGGGATTACCAGTTCCGACAGCAGCACGTCCGTCACGATCGGGGCCTGCAGCTGGCGGGTCAGGGCCTGTTCCACCTCGCGGTCGGTCACGTTGATCTGGGGCACGATGCGCGCGCGCACGACCTCGCGCCAGGCGATGCCCGCGCGCACGAAGTCGCGGTACGACTGCGGCTCGACCCCGGCGCGGCCCAGTTCCGCGATGAATTCGTCGGTGCCGAGGTTCGCGCGGCCGGCGAACTCGGCCAGGCCCTGCTGCAGCGCCTCGTCGGTGATCTCGATCCCGATCTGGCGCGCGGCCTGCGTCTTCAGGCGGTCGTTGACCAGTTCGCGCAGCACGCTTTCGCGGTCCGCGTTGGCGCCGCCCAGCACCTGCACGAAGCGCATCCGCTGGTCCAGCTCGAACGCGGTCACGGCCGCGTCGTTGACGTAGATGACCGGCGCAAAGGGGCTTTGCGCCGCCACCGGCAGCGCCGCGCCGCCCAGCATCATGGCCAAGGCCGTTACCCGAATGATCCGCCGCATTGGTCGTTCCCCTGAAGATCGAGCGCGAGACTAGCGCACGCAGGCGCGCCGCGCCACCTGTCCCGGCAGGTCGGCCTGCCGCCCGAAGCCGCCGAGCTGCACCGAAAGCCCGAACGAGGTGTCCGGCGACACGCTGTCCGAGGACGTGAAGCGCCGGTCGAGCGACAGGTCCACGGTGATGCATTCGTTGCGGTACTGCAGCCCCAGCTCGGTCTTCTGCGCGCGGTCTGCGACGAAGTCGTAGCGGGTGTCGGTCGTGGCCCACCAGCCCGCGGCCAGCTGGAACCCGGTCCGCGCCGACAGTTCGGACACGTCGCGGACCCGGCCGGGTTCGTTCTCGGCGTCGATCCACAGGTAGCCCGCGCTGACCTGCACGTTCGGCCGCAGGACGCCCACGCGCAATTCGTCGCTGGACAGGTCGAACCCGTCGTCGAACAGCGCCCGGTTGGAAATGGCGAGCCCGCGCGGGTCGGCGAAATGCGCGGCCAGAAGCCAGTCCGACTGCCGCCCCGACACGGGGCCGGTCAGTCCGCCGTCCTTGTCGCTGGACCGCAGCACCCGCCCCGCGGTCAGGCCCAGCGACCAGCCGGTCGGGTCGATCCGCGTCCAGGTCAGGCCGAGGTTCGCGCGCAGCCCCCCCTCGCGCCGGTCCCAGCCGGGCGAGCGGTTGAACGAAAACAGGTTGCCCTCGTCGAACTCGGCCAGCGTGCTGTCCTCGTTCGGGACCTCGTCGCCCTCGTCGGCGTCCCCGTCGCCGTCGCGGTCGCCGCCCCCGGTGCGGCCGTCGTCGTCGCCGTCGTCGCGCCGGGGCGACCAGACCAGCTGCGCCACCGGCTCGAGCATGTGGGTGGCGCCGGTCCCCCGCGACGCGAGCGGCCAGCGCAGCTCGACGCCCACGGCCGGGTGGGCGCGGGCGACGGTGTCGTCGTAGCGGCTGTCCTGCCCGATCTCGTAGAGGTCGCCGTCCAGCCGCGCCTGCGCCGCGCCGACGAGACCGCCGCCCAGCAGCTGCTGGCGGCGCCAGTCCGCGGCGACCGACGCCCGCACGGCGTCGCGGCCCAACTGGTCGTCGTCCGACGACCGCCGGTGCGCGTGGATCGACCATTCCAGCCATCCCCGCCCGCCGATGGGCGCGGGCGGCGTGAAGGCGCGCTGCCACATCGTGTCTGCCACGAGGCCGGGTGAGGTCGAGTCGTTCTCGTCGTCGCGCAGCGTCTGGTAGTTGCCGATCCGCGCGTTCAGCATCCGGTCGCGGCGATAGCGTTCCAGCATCAGCCCGCTCCACAGGCGGTCGGCCTCGGTGATGTCGTAGTTGAGCAGGTACGCCCGGTCCGAGGCGGTTTGCACCTGCGCCGCCAGCGTATAGTCGCGGGGCAGGTCGAAGCGCGCCGCGCCGAAGACGTAGCCGCGCGTCTCGCCCGGGCGGATGTCGTCGCGCGAGATCGCGCCGTTCCATTCGGTCGCGCCATTGCTGAACGCCTGGCGGTAGCGCAGCTCGACGGTCGAGGTCCGGTTCAGCGCGAGATAGGGCGTGACCGTCACGTCGGCATGATCGCCCAGCGTCACGAAGTAGGGCAGCTTGACCCCGAACCCCAGCGCGGTGGTGGCGCGGAAGCGCGGCCGCAGGAAGCCCGTCATCCGCTCGACAGTGGGATCGGGGGTGGTCAGCGCCGGCAGGACGCCGATCGGCACGCCGAAGGCGCGGAACTCGGGCCGGTCGAAGTAGAGCCGGCGCGTCACGTTGTCGTGGGTGATCGACCGGGCGCGGATTTCCCACAGCGGCGTCGGGTCGCTGGCGCAGACCTGGCAGGAGGAGGCCACGACATGGCTCAGCGTCGTCATGCGGCCCTGGCCGGTGCGCCGTACCTCGGACGCGGCGAGCTGCAGCTCGCGCGCAAGGACCAGCCGCGCGCCGCGCAGGATGCCGTCCTGAAGGTCCTCGTCCAGCTGCGCCTGGTCGGCGATCAGGATCGTGTCGTCGGGCGTCCCGGCGAGGTCGGGGCGGGACAGGTGGATCGGCCCCTCGATCGCCAGCTGCCCGGTGCCGCCGTTATAGACCACCCGCGACGCCACCAGCCGCGCGCCGTCATACCACACCACGACCCCGCCCGAAGCGGTGAGGACCCGGTCGCCCGACACGTCGACCCGGTCCGCGAGCAGCGTCGCCGCCCCGTCGTCGCCCGGATCGCCCGGACCCGCGGCCGCGCCCGGCCCGATGGTCACCGTGGGCGTCGTGTCGATCGTGGGCAGGCTGGCGGCGGCAGTGCCGTCGGCAAGCTGCGCGTCGGTCACGTCCTCCTCGGTCGGGGCGAGCGCCGGGCCGTCGGCGAGCGGGTCCCGCGCGAGGTCGCCGCCCGGGATCGGCTGGGCCTGCGCCGCGCCGCCCGCCCAGGGGGCCGGGGCGAGGGTCGCGGCCATGCCGGCCAGCGTCAGGTCGGCCGCCGCCAGCACGGCGAGGGTCAGGGCTGCGCGTCTCATCCTTCCTCCAGCTTCAGAAGCAGGGCGAGCGCCAGCATGACCGCGACCGCCACCGGCGCGAAGGCCGCCATGACCGGCGGGACCTGCCCCGTCTCTCCCAGCACCTGCGCGAGGTTGCGCAGGAAGAACAGCGCGAGCCCCGCGCCGAAGCCGCCCAGCACCATCGCCGCGATCCGCCGCCCGCGGGTCGGGCGCATGGCGAAGGCCGCGGCGATCAGGACCATCGCGCCCATGAGGAACGGCCGCGCCAGTTCCATCTGCAGCCAGACCCGGTGCCGCATGGCCGAGAAGCCGGCGCTTTCCAGACCCCTGATGAAGCCGGGAAGCTGCCAGACGGGGATCGCGTCCGGCGCGCCGAAGCCGTCGCGGATCCGGGCGGCGGTCAGTTCCGTGGGCAGGCGCAGCATCGGCAGGTCGCGGGCGGCGACCTCGGGGTTGTCGGCGGCGAGCGGCCATTCCTTAACCCCGCGCAGCAGCCACGCGCCGGGTTCCAGCTGGGCCGACTGCGCCTCGAACCGCATGGTGGGGCCGGCGCCGGGGGTGAAGACGATGAAGGTCGGATCGTAGAGCGTCGTCGCGTCGGGGCTGGCGCGGGTGGCGCGGATGACGATCTGCCCGCCTTCGGACCCGGCGTCCGTTTGCGCGGCGGCTGCTCCGGCCTGCAGCGTGCCCGGCACCTGGCCGGCAGGCAGCCCCTGCCGCAGCCAGACCGCGCCTTCGCCCAGGCTGACGGTCTGCTGGCCCTGACGGTCGATCCGCGCGACCGCGGCGTCGTAGCGCTTGGACGTGCCCGCGACGATCGGGTTCAGGATCGCCACGCAGGCCGCGCCGACCAGCGTCGCGGCGATCACGGGGGCGGACAGCGCCCGCAGGCCCGACCGGCCCGACGCGCGCACCGCCGCCATCTCGGACGACCGCGACATGGACAGGAACAGCGACAGCCCCGCCAGCAGCGCGATCAGCGGCAGGATGCCGTAGAAGCTGCCCGCCACGTTCAGCGCCGCGACCCCGGCGGTGCCGCGAAGGCCGATGCCCGCGCCGCCGAACCGGCGGATCTGCTCGACCAGGTCGATCAGGAACAGGATCGCGAGGAACGCCCCGCCGACGATCAGGAACTGCCGGACCCAGCGGCGCGCGAGGTAGAGATGCAGGATCATGCCGCACCCCCCGTGGCGCCCGGGACCACGCCGCCCGCGCGGCCGACTCGCCGGGGCCGCGCGACCCAGCCCAGCACCGCCACCACCACCGCGCCCCCCGCGATCGGCGGGAGGTAGAGAAGCGGCCAGCGGTCGGGCGACGCGGCGGTGACGCTCGCCGCCGCCGTGGCCAGCATCTGGACGAGGATCAGCGCCACTACCGCGCCCGCGACCTGCTTCCAGACGCCGAAGCGCGAATACCCGCCCAGCAGCAGGATCGCGAAGCCCAGAAGCGCCCCCACCGGCGCCATCGCGGGCTGGACGATGCGCTCGTGCCCCTCGGCCCGGGCGCGGGCGGCGGACTCTCCGGTGGCCGCCAGCAGGTCGGCGTCGGGGGACAGCAGGCGGGCGGTCGAATAGCTGCGAAGATCCCGCTCGTCCTCGTCCGCGGGCAGCAGGTTGCCCAGGTCGTAGGTCAGGTCCTCGAACCGGGTGACCGACAGCTGCCGCCGGTCGCCCTCGCGGGCGAGGGTCTGGACCATGCCTTGCAGCATGACGATGCGCGGCCCGGTGTCGGCCCGCACGACCAGCGCCTGCGCGGCGGTGTAGTCGGTGACGCGGGCCGGATCGCGCGCGTCCTGAAGGAACACGTCGAGCAGCCGGCCGTCGTCGGCGATGTCGCGGATGAAGACGGTGACGCTCGCGCCGGGGTACTGGAACTGGCCGGCGCGCAGGAAACGGGCGGTGATGTCCTCGGCGACCTCGGCCTGCCGGTCGGCCAGCCGCGACCGCGCCATCGGCACCAGCCCGTGCACGAGGATCGCGACCATCACCCCCGCCACCAGCCCGAACATCAGCACCGGCCGCGCGAGCCGCCAGGGCGACATGCCGGCGGCCTGCATCGCCGCAAGCTCGGATTCCGACGCCAGCCGGTTGGTCCCGAACGCCGCCGCCGCGAAGGCCGCGACCGGCAGCACGACCGAGATCACCAGCGGCAGGGTCAGGGCCGTGAACTCCAGCACCACCAGCGCGGTCTGCCCGTCCTGGATCAGTTGCTCGAACAGCTGCACGGCGCGGTTGATCCAGTAGACGGACACGAGCACCAGCCCGAAGAAGCCGAAGAGCCCCAGGAACTGCGACAGGATGTATTTGTCGATGCGCGTCATCGGCGCCCTTGCTCCGCCCCCCGGGGTCGTCCGGGTTGGCCCCGGTTGTTCCCGCTGCCCCTGATTAGCCGCAGACGGGCTGCGGCGAAAGCCCGGCGCGGGGCGCGCAATCTTTGTCTTGCAGGCATCCGGCGACCGCACACGGGCCGCATGGGGCGCGAAGCCGCCGCTCTGGCCATCGCGCGGCGGCGGGTCTAGGCTCCGCCCCGCTTGCCAACAGGAAGGCCCACCCATGTCTCACCCCGTCGAAATCCGCTTCATCGCCGCCGCCGACGCGCCGGACCTGAGATCCGCGCGCGGGCGCGTGGCGCTTCTGGTGGGAGAGCAGGGCCGACCGCCCGCCGGGCTGCCGGGCGCGGCGCGGCAGGCGCTGACGCGGGCCCTGGCGTCCGAGGCGTGGCGCAAGGTGAAGCCGGGCGAGGCGATGGAGCTTTCCTTTCCGGCGGGGATGGAGGCGGAGGCGATCCAGCTCGTGCATCTGCCTCGGCGCGCCGATGCGCTGGTCGCCCGCAAGGCGGGCGCCGCGATCGGCGCGCGGATGGGCAAGGGCGAGGTCACGGTGATCGCCGGCAACCACCCCCGCGCGGCCGACATCGCGATGGGGCTGGCGCTTCGCGGCTACGACTTCTCGGTCCACAAGACGCAGAAGAAGGACGAGGCGGCGGACGCCACGCCCGGCGGCGGCGCCGACGCGCCGCGGAACCCGCCGCAGGCCGTCAGCCGCACCGGCGCGGCCGACGACGCGCTGCTGGCCGACGCGAACGGCACCCCGGCCGACGGCCGGGCCGACGCAGAGGCCGACGCCGGCACCCCCGCGCCTCAGCCCGGGCGCGCGACCGTCACCATGATCGTCGCCGACGCCGAAGCGACCGCGCGCGCCGCCACCGACGGCGCCGCCGTGGCCGAGGGCGTCTTCTTCACCCGCGACCTCGTGAACGAACCCGCCAACATCCTCACCACCACCGACTTCGCCGACCGCCTGCTCGCGATGCGCGACCTGGGGCTGGAGGTCGAGGTGCTGGACGAGGAGGAGCTTGGCCGGCTGGGGATGCGCGCGCTGCTCGCCGTGGGGCAGGGCAGCGAGGCGCCGAGCAAGGTCGTCGTCATGCGCTGGCAGGGCGGCGGGGACGAGCCGCCGCTGGCGCTGGTCGGCAAGGGCGTGGTGTTCGACACCGGCGGCATCTCGATCAAGCCCGCGCAGGGGATGGAGGAGATGACGATGGACATGGGCGGCGCGGGCGTCGTGGCGGGCGTCATGCGGACGCTCGCGCTGCGGGGCGCGCGCGCCAATGTCGTGGGGCTGGTCGGGCTGGTCGAGAACATGCCCGACGGCCGCGCGCAGCGGCCCGGCGACATCGTCCGGTCGATGAAGGGCGACACGATCGAGGTCATCAACACCGACGCCGAGGGGCGCTTGGTGCTGGCCGATGTCCTCTGGTACGCGCAGGACCGCTTCGACCCGGCCGCCGTCATCGACCTCGCCACGCTGACCGGCGCCGTCATCGTCGCGCTGGGACACGAGCACGCCGGGGTCTTTTCCAACGACGACAGGCTGGCCGGGCAGGTGCTTGCCGCAGCGAAGGCCGAAGGCGAGGGCGCGTGGCGGCTGCCCCTTGCGCCGGCCTATGACGAGCTGATCGATTCGCGCCTTGCGGACGTGAAGAACTCGGCCGGGCGGCCCGCAGGGTCGATCACCGCGGCGCAGTTCCTGCAGCGCTTCATCCGCAAGGGAACGCCCTGGGCGCATATCGACATCGCGGGCGTGGCGCTGCCCCCGGGCTCCACGACGCTGGCGCCGAAGGGGGCGACCGGCTGGGGCGTGATGACCCTGGACCGGATGATCCGCGACGGGTTCGAGGCGAAAGGGGGCACGAAAGCCGATGCGAAAGCCGATGCGAAACCGGGCGCGACACCGGGCGCGTCCGGGGGCTGAGCCGTGGCCGCCGCGCTGTTCTATCACCTGACCCGCACGCCGGCCGACCGCATGGTGCCGACGCTGATCGGGAAGTGCCAGGCGCAAGGCTGGCGGATCGAACTGCGCGGCACCGACGCCGCCCGCATGGCCGCGCTTGACGAACAGCTGTGGCAGGGCGACGGGTTCATGGCCCACGGCCTTGCCGGCGGCCCGCACGACGCGCGCCAGCCGGTGCTGCTGACCGTGGCGGACGGGGAAGCGCCCGCCACGGCAAACGATCCCGCCTGCGTCATCACGCTAGACGGCGCGGCGGTTCAGGCGGCCGAGTGCGGCGCGCTGGAACGGGTCTGCATCCTGTTCGACGGCAACGACGAGCGCGCGGTGGAACAGGCCCGCGGCCAGTGGCGCGCGCTGGCCGCTGCGGGGGTGGCTGCGGAATACTGGTCCGAGGGCAGCGGGAAATGGGAGAAGAAGGCCTGAGACCCGCCCGGCGGCGATGCCTTTCAGCTCTCGCCTGCCCGCTGGCGCGCGGGTTCGGGGCCGGCGCCTGGCCGGCTGGACGGCGACCGCCGTTGCCGTGGTCGGAATCATGGTGACGGGCAGCGGCGCGGCACGCCGTCGCCGACCTGTTCCCGCTTCTGGTTCTGCCTGTCGTGATTGCCTTGACGCGGCCAACCCGCCGACGTCAGCGTTCCAGCACCAGCGTGTCGCCCTCGATGCCCACGCGGGCGAAGCGGCGCAGGTAGCTCATGCCGAGCAGCGACTGGTCCAGCTCGCCGCCGATCACCACGGCGGGCACGTCGGTGTCGGTGATGTCGCCGACGGTGAGCGTGCCGATCATCACCCGCGCCGTGGGCACCGTCCCGTTCGCCGTGACGGCCTGGCCCGCGAACGCCAGCCCGTCCACGTCGATCCCGATCCGGCGCGCGTCATCCCGCCGCAGCGCCAGCGAGGACGCGCCGGTATCCACGACGAAGCGCACCGGCTCTCCGTTCAGCTCCGCCCTGAGATGGAAGTGGCCGTCGGGCGACACCGGCACCTCGATCCGGCCGGGACCGACGAGTTGCTGCCGGGGCGCCACCGTGTCGCGCAGGTCCTCCCACAGCCCGGCGGCGGCGATCACGGCCACGAAGATCAGCACCCACGCCAGAGCCTGCCGGCCGGTCTGGCCCGGGCGCTGGCGGAAGTCGGTGACGACGAAGCCGCCGAGCGCGACCAGCAGCACGACCAGGTAGGCCAGCCGCATGTAGTCGAAATCCATCATCGCGCGCGGCACCGGACAGGCGCGCGGCGGGACTTGCGAGGGGCGGCCGCAGGTCGCGGCCGGAAGCGCGGAAGGGGACGGTCCATCCCCCGCTTATGCCCGGATCGCGGGCTGCGGCCAAGCGCACCTGTCCGTGATCGGTCTTTGCAAACCGGGGTGGGGGGACTAGACAAGGGATCGATCCGGGGCCGGCATGCCCTGATGGAGGAGACGACATGCTCAACAACATCGGCCTTCCCGGCCTTCTGCTCATCGCCGTCGTGGTGCTGGTCCTGTTCGGACGGGGCAAGGTGTCGTCGCTGATGGGCGAGGTCGGCAAGGGCATCACCGCCTTCAAGCGCGGCGTGAACGACGGCGAAGAGGAAATCCGCCGCGGTGCGGGCGAGCCGAGGCTGACCACCGACCGCTCGCTCGACCGGACCGCCGACGACGTGCAGGCCGCGGCCGACCGCGCCCGCGCCCGCGCCGACGAGCACCTGCGCGACGTGACCCCGCGGGCCGAACCGCGCCGCGACACCCCGCCGCGCAGCTGAGCCGCGACAGCCCATGTTCGACGTCGGCTGGAGCGAGCTGCTGCTGATCGGCATCGTCGCGCTGATCGTGATCGGCCCCGAGGATCTGCCGCGCATGTTCCGCACCCTCGGCCGCATCACGGCCAAGGCGCGGGGCATGGCGCGCGAGTTTTCGATGGCGATGGACGACGCCGCCCGATCCAGCGGGATCGAGGACGCGACGAAAAGCCTGCGCGACGTGAAGGCGATGACCTCGACGAAGGCGCTGGGCCTCGACGCGCTGGACCGTGCGGCCGACAAGTTCGAGAAGTGGGACCCCAAGCTCCCCCGCGCGGGTGCCCGCGCCCAGCCCGACCCGTCCAGTCCCGGCCCGTCCAGTCCCGGCCCGTCGGGACCGGCGGCCGTTCCCGCGCCGATCGCTGCGAACGCCGCCGCGGGACCTGCCGCCGATCCCTCCGTCAGCGCCGACCCGGCGATGTCCGCCCATACCGTGACCACCCTGCGCCCGGTGCCCGGCAGCAGCCCCGCCACGCCGCCCGCCGCCGAGGCGCCGGGGCGCCGGCGGCTGCACGCCGTCCGCCGCTCCGATCCGAAAGACAGCTGAGTGTCCGCTTCCCCCACGCGCCAGGACGAGATCGAGGACAGCTCGGCCCCGCTGATCGAACATCTGCGCGAACTCAGGACGCGGCTGATCTGGTCGGTGCTGGCCTTCGTCGTGGCGATGGTCGTCTGCTATTCCTTCGCCAACCCGATCCGCGACTTCATGACCCACCCGATCTGCGACGCGCTGGCGCGGCGCGGGCAGGATTGCGGCCTCGTGATGCTGCGCCCCCAGGAAGGGTTCTTCGTCGCGCTGCAGATCTCGTTCATGGGCGGGTTCGCGCTGGCGTTCCCGGTGATCGGGTTCCAGCTGTGGCGCTTCGTCGCGCCGGGCCTCTACCGGTCGGAAAAGAACGCGCTGCTGCCGTTCCTGCTGGCCTCGCCGCTGATGTTCCTTCTGGGCGGGGCGTTCGCCTATTACGCCGTGCTGCCGCAGATGTTCGACTTCTTCCTGGGCTTCCAGACCGCGCCGATGGTGACGCCGGTCGTGGAAAGCGCGGCCGACGCCGCCCAGGCGGTGGCCCGGGCCACGCCCGCCGGTCCCGCGGCGGGGATCGTGTTCCAGGGCTCGCTCGGCGACTACCTGTCGCTGACGATCCGGCTGATCCTCGCCTTCGGGATCTGCTTCCAGCTGCCGGTGCTGCTGACGCTGCTCGGCAAGGCCGGGATCGTGACCTCGGAGGGGCTGGCGAGCGTCCGCAAGTTCGCGCTGGTCGCGATGCTGGTCGTGGCCGCGGTCGTGACGCCCGGCCCCGACATGACCAGCCAGATCATCATGTTCGCGGCGGTCTACCCGCTGTATGAAATCTCCATCCTGCTGATCCGCCGCATGGAAAGGCGGCGCGAGGCGAAGCTGCGGGCCGAGGGGCTGTGGGTCGATGACTGACCTGTCCGACCCCGCCCGCGCGCTGGCACCCGACGCACCGCTGAACCGCATCGCCGCGGCGCTCGAACGCCTGGCGCCGCCGCCGCAGCCTGCGCCCGATTTTTCCGAAGCCCATGCATTCGTCTGGCATCCCGACCCCGACCGCCTGCAGCCGGTGCACGACGTTGCCCGCGTGCCCCTGTCGGCGCTCGTCGGCATCGACCGCGCCCGCGACACGCTGCTGGCCAACACGCTGCAGTTCGCGCGCGGCCACGCCGCCAACAACGCGCTTCTGTGGGGCGCGCGCGGGATGGGGAAATCGTCGCTGGTGAAGGCCGTCCACGCCGAGGCGCTGGCGCAGGGGCTGCCTTTGGTGCTGGTCGAGATCGCGCGCGAGGATCTTGATTCGGTGGGGCGCCTGCTCGGCATGCTGGGCCGGGCCGACCGCCGGTTCGTGCTGTTCGCGGACGATCTGTCGTTCAGCCACGACGACACGCAGTACAAGTCGCTGAAGGCGGTGCTGGACGGCGGCATCGCGGGACGTCCGTCGAACGTGATCCTCTACGCGACCTCGAACCGCCGCCACCTGATGCCGCGCGACATGATCGACAACGAACGCGCCACCGCGATCGTCCCGGGCGAGGCGGTCGAGGAGAAGGTCTCGCTGTCGGACCGCTTCGGCCTGTGGCTTGGGTTCCACGCCTGCGGCCAGGACGAGTACCTGCAGATGGTCGAGGGGTACTGCGCGGCCCACGACCTGAGGATCGACCCGGCCGTGCTGCGCGCCGAGGCGATCGAGTGGCAGGCGACCCGCGGCGCGCGGTCGGGCCGGGTGGCGTGGCAGTTCTTCACCGATCTCGCCGGGCGGCACGGGCTTTCGGTCTGATCGGGATGCGCTAACCGTTTTGCAATCCTTGTCTGCGAATGTTCCGGGAACGGGACGATTCGGGCAGATCATGCAGACCACATCCGACACGCGACCAGATGACCGGGCACCGGTGCCGCCGCGTCCAGCGGGCAACGTGCTGCGGGGAAGGCTGGTCAGGATCCGCCGCGACGGGCCCCCGCCCGCGCCCGCGCCGCGCAACCCCGAACGGGTGATCGCCGCGGCGGTATCGCGGGCGGCGGACCGGGTGCACCAGTTGCCGCTGTACTTCGACCGGGTCGAGACCACGCAGACCACGCTGGCCGAAATCGCCGAATGCCTGCCGGAACAGGCGCTCCTGTCGCTTGTCGAAGGGCCGGGCGACGCGATCGGCGTGGTCGCGATCTCGCCCACGCTGCTGGGATCGCTGATCGAGATGCAGGCGATCGGCCGGGTGTCCTCGCGCCAGATGCACGCCCGCCGGCCCACCGCGACCGACGCGGCCGTGTGCGCCGACTTCGTCGATGCCTGCCTGTCGGAACTCGCCGCCGAGCTTGCGACGATGCCGGGGTACGACGGGGTCGGAAGCTACCGCTACGCGAGCTTCCTGGGCGACCCGCGCCCGCTGGACCTGCTGCTGGAGGACGTCGCCTATCGCCGCGTCCACCTTGCCCTGCGGGCGGGCGATTCGGGACAGCGCGACGGAACGCTGACATTTCTTCTGCCGCTGGCCTGCCCGCACCGTGCGTTGCCCGACATGACCGGCGACGCGGCAGGGACGTCGGGGGCGGCGGCTCACGCGGACGGCGGGGTGACCTCGGCCGCGCGGCCTGCGTCCGACCTGAGCGAAGCGGTCGCGGCCGCGGGCGTCCGGCTACGCGCCGTGCTCGCGCGGCGCAAGCTGTCGCTGGGCGAACTCAAGGCGCTCGCCCCCGGCCAGATGCTGACGCTTCCCCGCAGCTGCCTCGAGAACGCCACGCTGGAAACGGCATCGGGGCAGGTCCTCGCCACCGGCAAGGCGGGCGAATCCGCCGGCTGCCATGCCGTGCGCCTGCACGGCGGCGCCGGCGCGCGCGGGGCTGGCGCCCCGGCGGACCGGGCTGCGGACTGGGTTGCGGACCGGTCGGCGAACAGGACGGGCGAAGGCGCCGTGCCCTTCGATCCCGCCACCGGTGATCCCGCCGGCGCGGGCTCGATCGATCCTGCATCGGTCCGGCCCGGCGAGGGGGACATGGCTGGCGAAGATGCGCCGCAAGGATCGCGGGCTGGTGAGGTCTTTCGGAACGGCATGACGGGGTAGGGGGCTGTTCCCGCGGGCCAGCCCGGCACGGTCCGTTGGGCCTCATCAACGGCACCGCGCTGCGTGACCGGTTGGGTTGCCGAGGGGGGTGCGCAAGGGGAGGGCCGGAGAAGCCTCGCGGAACGGCATGGGAGGGCTAAGGGGGCCTTCCCGGCAGGTTGGCCTGGCACGTTCCGCTGGCGTCATGCACGGCACCGTGCAGCTTGACAGGGTAGCAGTTGCCGAAAGGGTTCCGCAGCGGCGCGGATGCTGGACCTGTCCCGAGGCTGCGATCACGCAGACGCGGCGCCCGCGAGCAGCCGCTGCAAGATCCGTCCGCCATCATCGGCCGGACTAGCCCGGGTGCGGCGCCCGAACCCTTCTTGCATGAGGCCGCGGGATCGCCGGCGGGACGCCTGTGGAGGTCGCTGATCCCCGCCGCGCACGGGCGCGGCATTCTCGCAAGGCATCCTCGCAGCGCTTCCGCCGTTCCCGCCTGCATGGACTATCGCCGCCAGGCAGGAACGGCTGCCGGATGGCACCGCTTCGATCCGGCGAGATGTGCGCGGCCGCGACTCGGGCCGGTGGTGCCCCGCCCTGAACACGCCCGACACGCCCGTTCGCGCCAAGTGTCAGGTCAGCGCGACGCGACCGCCCGGAACCCGGACGATACGGCCCGCCAGTTCCAGGTTGAGGATCGCCGCGCTGACGACGGCGGCGGTCAGGCCCAGGTCGCGGATCAGCATGTTCTCGTCGGTGGGGCTCGGGCCCAGCAGGTTGAGGATCCGCCGCTCGACCGCCACGGGGCCGCCGGCGTCCGCCGAGGGGCCGGGGCGCCGGGTGCGGGCGCGGTCCAGCGCCGCCTGGCGCAGCCGCGCCTGGTCGCGGGTGTCGCCGGGACAGGGCGCGGGGTGGGTCGCGGCGGGCTGCGCGAGCGCGCGCGGCGCGGACGTCGGTGCAGCGGCAGGAACGATCGGCCGCGCCGCGCGGGCCGGCTTTGCCGTCGCCGCTGCGGGATTCGTCGCCGCCGCTGCGGGGTTTGTCGCCGTCGCCGCCGCGGGCGCTGCCGCGTCCCGCTCGGGCGCGTTCGCCAGCGCGGCCAGCACGTCGTCCGCGTTCCGCACCAGCGTCGCGCCGTCGCGGATCAGCGCGTTGCAGCCCGACGCGCGCGCGTCCATCGGGTGGCCGGGCACCGCCATCACCTCGCGCCCCTGGTCCAGCGCCTGGCGCGCGGTGATCAGGCTGCCGGACCTGTGCGCGGCCTCGACCACGACCACCGCGCTCGCCAGGCCAGAAATGATGCGGTTGCGGAGCGGAAAATGCCGCGCGATCGGCTCCATCCCCGGCGGCTGCTCGGATACGAGCGCGCCGGCCTCGCAGATCCGGTCGGCGAGCTTCGCGTTCTCGGCCGGGTAGATCACGTCGATGCCGCCCGCCATGACGGCGATTGTGCCGCCGGCGCAGGCGGCCTCGTGCGCGGCGGTGTCGATGCCCCGCGCGAGCCCTGCGGTGACGGTCCGTCCCGCCTCAACCAGCGCCCGCGACATGCCCGCGGCCATCCGCAGTCCCAGAGACGAGGCGTTCCGCGCGCCCACCAGCGCCACCTGCGGGCGCGACAGGCAGGCCGGGTCGCCGCGCACCCAGATCACGGGCGGCGCGTCGTCGATGTCGCGCAGCAGCGCCGGGTAGTCGGGGTGGTCGCAGCGGATCAGCCGCGCGCCCGCGCGGTGGCCCGCGCGAAGCTCGGCCTCTGCCTGCGCCACGGTGCACGGGCTGTAGTCCCGCAGGCCGGTTGCCGCGGCGATCTGCGGCAGGGCGTCCAGCGCCGCATCCGCGCTGCCATGTTCGGCCAGCAGGCGGCGGAAGGTCGCGGGTCCGACCCGGCGCGACCGGATCAGCCGAAGGAACGCCACGTCATCGCCCGCGTGCGCCGGGCGCGCCTGCGGCATCTCGAACGACAACAATCCGGTCAGCATCGCGGCGCCCCTTCGCATGACTTGCAGGGGTGTTGTGCGCCGCCAGTCGTTAACAGGCCGTTAGCGGAGCCGCGAAACCGCGCCCGCTCAGGCCGCCGAGCCGCCCACCGTCAGGCCGCCGATCCTCAGCGTGGGCAGGCCCACGCCCACCGGGACCCATTGCCCCTGCTTGCCGCAGTTGCCGATGCCGGGGTCCAGCTTCAGGTCGTTCCCGACCCCGCGCACATGCTGGAGCGAGGTCGCCCCGTCGCCGATCAGCGTGGCGCCCCGAATCGGATCGCCCACGACGCCGTTCTTCACGCGGTACGCCTCGGTGCAGGAAAACACGAACTTGCCCGAGGTGATGTCGACCTGACCGCCGCCGAAGCCCACGGCATGGATGCCGTCGTCCAGCCCCGACAGGATCGCGGCCGGATCGTCGTTCCCCGCCAGCATGAAGGTGTTGGTCATCCGCGGCATCGGTGCGTGGGCGAAGCTTTCGCGCCGCCCGTTGCCGGTCGGGTCCACGCCCATCAGCCGCGCGTTCTGCCGGTCCTGAAGGTAGCCCAGCAGGACGCCGTCGTCGATCAGGACGTTGCGGGCGGGCGGCGTGCCCTCGTCGTCGACCGTGATCGAGCCGCGGCGGTCGGGGATCGTGCCGTCGTCGATCACGGTGACGCCGGGCGCGGCCACGCGGGTGCCGACGAGCCCGGCGAAGGCCGACGCCTTCTTGCGGTTGAAGTCGCCTTCCAGCCCGTGGCCCACCGCCTCGTGCAGGAGGATCCCGGGCCAGCCGGGGCCGAGCACCACGTCCATGACGCCCGCCGGCGCGGGGACCGCGCGCAGGTTCACCAGCGCGATCCGCAGCGCCTCGGCGACGAGGCCCTGCCAGTGCGCCGGGTCCATCAGCGCCGAAAGCCCGTGGCGGCCGCCGCCCCCGGCGCTGCCGCTTTCGCGCCGCGCGTTCGATTCCACGATGACCGACACGTTCAGCCGCGCCATCGGGCGGATGTCGGTGACGATCCCGCCCTCGGGGCGCAGGATGGCGATCTCCTGCAGCGACGAGGCCAGCGAGGCGGTCACCTGGACGACCCGCGGGTCGAGGTCGCGGGCGTATGCGTCAATATCTCGCAGGGTGGCCACGCGGGCCGCGAAGTCGATCCCCTGCACGGGGTCGAGCCCTTGGTACAGCGCCGGTCCCGGTCCCCCCGGCGCGGGTGCCATGATGCCGCCGCCCGCGCCCACGGCAAGCCGCGCGGTGTCGGCGGCGTCGCGGAGCGCGGCTTCCGAGATGTCGGTCGAATGGGCGTAGCCGGTGACCTCTCCGCGCACCGCACGCAGGCCGAAACCCTGCGCCGCGCCGTATCCCGCGTTGCGGAGGCGGCGGTCGTCGAAGACCAGCGACTCGGACCGGGTGCGTTCCAGGAACAGCTCGCCGTCGTCGGCGCCGTCGGTCGCGTCGCGCAGGATCCGCAGCGCGCGGCCGGGGTCGATCAACTGCTGAAAGGGCAGGAAACTGTCTGTCATGATCGGGAAGCGGTATGGGGTTTCGCCGGTCTTGTCGATAGGTTTGGCTTGTCGCGCCGGGCCAAGTATGCTTTTCGAGGCGCTGAATCGCGCAGGCCCGCTTTCGGCGGCGCGACCCGGCACGACAGGACACGAGGACGACGATGGCAGGATGGGCAACGCGCCGCAGGGCGGCTTTCGGCGCAGCGATCTGGGCGGCGGCAGCGCTGCCCGCCGCCGCGCAGGACATGCTAGGCGACCTGCCGGTCATCGGCCAGCCCGTGAACGGCGGCACCGGCTTCCAGCCCGCCGTGACCTCGATCGCGGTGGAACAGCAGGCGCTGGACCACATGCTGCTGATCATCATCGCAATCATCACGGCGTTCGTGGTGGGCCTGCTCGCGTGGAGTATCGTGCGCTTCAACCGCCGGATGAACCCGGTTCCGGCCCGCTTCACCCACAACACCCCGGTCGAGATCCTGTGGACGCTGGTCCCGGTGCTGATCCTGATCGTCATCGGCGCCTATTCGCTGCCGGCGCTGTTCCGGTCGCAGGTCATGCCGAACGATCCCGACGTCGTCATCAAGGCGGTCGGGCACCAGTGGTACTGGTCCTATGAATACCCCAACGACGCCGTCGCCTTCGACGCGCTGATGCTGGAACGCGACGACCTGGCCGCGGCGGGCTATGCCGACAACCACTACCTGCTCGCGACCGACAACGCGGTCGTGGTCCCGGTGGGCGCGACGGTGCTGCTGCAGGTCACCTCGGCCGACGTGATCCATTCCTGGGCGATGCCCGCCTTCGCGATCAAGCAGGACGGCGTTCCGGGCCGCATCGCGCAGGCGTGGTTCCAGGTCGACCGGGAGGGGGTCTATTTCGGCCAGTGCTCGGAACTGTGCGGGATCAACCATGCCTACATGCCGATCACCATCAAGGCCGTGACCCAGGACAAGTACGACGCCTGGCTTGCCGAGGCGAAGACCACCTTCGCCGCCGACGCGGGCGACGTGATCCCGGCGGCGCCGGGCGCGCCGGTCAAGCTGGCACTGGCGAACTGAGCCGGAAGGAACGGGCGTGAGCGACATCCCTGCATACGAGGCCGGCGGCGACGCGGAGTTCCGCGACTACGTCGCGCTGCTCAAGCCGCGGGTGATGTCGCTGGTGGTGTTCACGGCCTTCGTCGGGCTGTGGATCGCGCCGGTCGCGGTGAACCCGTTCGTGGCCTTTTGCGCGGTGCTGTTCATCGCGCTGGGCGGCGGCGCGTCGGGCGCGCTGAACATGTGGTACGACGCCGACATCGACGCGGTGATGCGCCGCACGCAGGGCCGCCCGATTCCGGCAGGCCGGATCGCGGGGCCCGAGGCGCTGGGCGTGGGCCTGTTCCTGTCGGGCCTGTCGGTCATGATGCTGGGGCTCGCGGCGAACTGGTTCGCGGCCGCGTTCCTCGCCTTCACCATCTTCTTCTACGCCGTCGTCTACACGATGTGGCTCAAGCGCTGGACGCCGCAGAACATCGTCATCGGCGGCGCGGCGGGCGCGTTCCCGCCCATGATCGGCTGGGCCTGCGCGACCGGCGGCATCGGCATCGAGTCGCTGCTTATGTTCGCGCTCATCTTCTTCTGGACGCCGCCGCACTTCTGGGCGCTCGCGCTGTTCATGAAGGACGACTATTCCGACGCCGGCGTGCCGATGCTGACCGTGACCCACGGCCGCACCGTGACGCGCCGCCACATCTTCGCCTACACGCTGGTGCTGGCGCCGTTCGCGCTGGCGCTGGGGCTGACCTCGGTGGGCGGGCCGGTCTATCTCGCGGTCTCCGCGGTGCTGAACGTCCTGTTCATCGCGGGCGGCTGGCGGATCCTGCGCCGGACCGAACCGCAGGCGCAGGCCGACGGCTACGCGGTGGAACGGTCGTTCTTCAAGCTGTCGCTCTATTACACCTTCCTGCATTTCGCGGCGCTGCTGGCCCAGCACGCGGTGGGGGGCTTGTGATGGCGCTGGCCCGTGAACACGATCTTCACCGTCGCAGGCGGGGGCGGAATGTCGCGCTGGGCGTCGTGCTCGTGCTGTTCGTGGCGCTGGTCTTCGGCCTCTCGATCGTCAAGATCGAGCAGGGCGACATGATGGAGGCGTTCGACCACCAGCCCCGCGCCTCGGCCCTGCCGCCGGCGGGCGACGCGCCGGCCGATCCGGGGCCCGCCCCGGCCGCCCCGCTGGATCCGCCCGGCCCCGCACCCGAGGTGGCGCGATGAACAGCAACACCCGCGTCGTTGTCCGGCTGCTGGCCGTCGTCCTGACGATGGGCGCGCTCGCCTGGGCGGCGGTGCCGTTCTATTCGTGGTTCTGCAGGGTGACGGGCTTCGGCGGCACCACCAACATCGCCGCGGCCGCGCCCGGCGACGTGCTGGACGAGACCGTCACGATCCGCTTCGATTCCAACGTGGCCCCCGGCATGGGGTGGGAGTTCCGGCCCGTGCAGCGGGAAATGACGCTGCGGATCGGCGAAACAGGCCTCGCCTTCTACGAGGCGGTGAACATCACCGGCGAGACGATCACCGGCACGGCGTCCTACAACGTCTCGCCCGACGCCGCCGGCTACTACTTCGACAAGATCGACTGCTTCTGCTTCACCGAGCAGACGTTGAAGCCGGGCGAGCGGGTCGAGATGCCGGTGACGTTCTTCGTGGACCCCGAGATGGTCACCGACCGCGACGCCAAGGGCATCCGCGACATCACCTTGTCCTATACCTTCTTCCGCAAGGATGAGCCCGCGCAGCGGTCGGCCAGCGCCGCCGCCGCCGTCGGCGCCGCCGCCGCGACCATCGACGCGCCGGCCGATCTCGCCGTGAACTGATACCGACCAAAGCAGGGAGCCCGCGCCATGGCGCACGCCAAGAACCACGACTACCACATTCTCCCGCCCTCGCTGTGGCCGTTCCTCGCCGCGGTCGGCGCGTTCGTCATGCTGACCGGCGCGGTGTTCTGGATGAAGGGCACCTCGCTCGTTCCCGGCCTGCCGCAATGGGCGCAGTTCGCCCTGGGGCTGCTGATCGTCCTGTACTGCATGTACGGCTGGTGGGCCGACGTGGTCCACGAAGGCAACACGGGCGACCACACGCCGGTCGTCCGCATCGGCCTGCAGTACGGCATGATCCTGTTCATCATGTCCGAGGTGATGCTGTTCGTCGCCGCCTTCTGGGCCTACTTCAAGCACGCGATGTACCCGATGGGCGAGCTGAGCCCGCTGAAGGACGGCGTCTGGCCGCCCGAGGGGATCGAGACGTTCGACCCCTGGCACCTGCCGCTCATCAACACGCTGATCCTGCTGCTGTCGGGCGTCGCCGTGACCTGGGCGCACCACGCCTTCGTTCACGAGGGCGACCGCCGCACCACGATCAACGGGCTGGTCATCGCCGTGGTGCTGGGCATCGCCTTCACCTGCCTGCAGGCCTACGAATACAGCCACGCCGCGTTCGGCCTGGCCGACACCGCCTATGGCGGGGTCTTCTTCCTGGCGACGGGGCTGCACGGCTTCCACGTCATCATCGGCACGATCTTCCTGGCCGTCTGCGCGATCCGCTTCTCGCGCGGGCAGATGACGCAGGACAACCATGTCGGGTTCGAGGCTGCGGCCTGGTACTGGCACTTCGTCGACGTGGTGTGGCTGTTCCTGTTCGCCGCGATCTACATCTGGGGCCGCTGACCCGGCCATCACGGATCGGGCGCGCGGGGGAAACCCCGCGCGCCTTTTGCTTCCAAGTTCGGGAAAGCGCAGGGTGCCATGCTGACCGGGGGATGCCAGTTCGGGTCCATGCGCTGCGCCGTGGCCGCCACGCCCGACCGCATCCACGTCTCCCTTAACGCGCCCGCTGACCCGACCGGCGCCATCCACACCTGGACGTCCGGCAAGCCTGACAGCGTGGTGATCCCGACCGGCAGCCCGCAACATGCCGAGGACGACGCCTGATGCGGCGGATCGTGCTGCCCCTGATCCTCGGGATCGCAGGCTTCGCCGTGCTGGCGAGCCTCGGCCTCTGGCAGCTGCGCCGCTTGGAGTGGAAGGAGGCGATGCTGGACGAGATCGCCCGCGGCATCGCCGCCGCGCCGGTCGAGCTGCCCGCCGCCATCGACCCTTCGATGAAGTACCTGCCCGTCACCATGACCGGCACCACGACGGGCGACGAGATCCTGGTCCTGTCCGGCACGCGCGAGGCGGGGGGCGGCTACAACGTCGTGTCCGGCTTCGTCACCGACGACGGCCGCCGGATCATGGTCGACCGCGGGTTCATCCCGCAGGACGACCGCCGCGCGCCCCGCCCGGCGGTGCGGCTGCGCGTGAACGGCAACCTGCACTGGCCGGACGAGAAGGGGCCGTCGACGCCCGGGCCGAACCTTGCCGAAGGCATCTGGTTCGCCCGCGACGTGCCCGCCATGGCCGCACAGCTGGGCACCCTGCCGGTGCTGGTCGTCGCGAACGCCATCGGCGGCGACGCGCAGGGCGTGGCGCCGATCCCCCTTTCGCCGCAGGGCATCCCGAACAGCCACCTGTCCTATGCCGTCCAGTGGTTCCTGCTGGCGGCGGTCTGGGCAGGGATGACAGGGGGCCTGATCTGGCGTATCACGCGCCGCCCGGTCTAAGGTCGGCCCACCACCGTCCGCGCCGCGGCCAAACGTCCGAACAGGAACACCGATGCACTACATCTCGACCCGCGGCGCCGCCCCCGTCCTTCCCTTCGCCGAGGCGATGATGACCGGGCTCGCGCGCGACGGCGGATTGTACGTGCCCGAGACGATCCCGCAGCTGGGCCACGACGCCATCGCCGCGCTCGAGGGCCTGCCCTACGAGGAGGTCGCCTTCCGCGTCATGCAGCCCTTCGTCGCGGAAAGCTTTTCCGCCGACGAGCTGCGCGCCGCCATCGACCGGGCCTATGCGGGCTTCCGCCACGCCGCCCGCGCGCCGCTGGTCCAGCTTTCCCCCGGCCATTTCCTGCTGGAGCTGTTCCACGGCCCCACGCTCGCCTTCAAGGACTTCGCGATGCAGCTGATCGGGCAGCTGTTCCAGATCGCGCTGTCGCGCGAGGATCGCCGCATCACCATCGTCGGCGCGACCTCCGGCGACACCGGCTCGGCCGCGATCGAGGCGTTCCGCGGCCTGCCGAACGTCGACGTCTTCATCCTGTATCCGCACGGCCGCGTCAGCGAGGTGCAGCGCCGCCAGATGACCACGCCGGGTGAATCGAACGTCCACGCCCTTGCCATCGACGGCACCTTCGACGACGCGCAGGCGCGGCTGAAGGACCTGTTCAACGACCACGCCTTCCGCGACCGCGTCGGCCTTGCGGGCGTGAACAGCATCAACTGGGCGCGGGTGCTGGCGCAGGTGGTCTATTACTTCACCGCCGCCGTCAGCCTGGGGTCGCCCGCGCGGCCGGTCAGCTTCACCGTTCCGACCGGCAACTTCGGCGACATCTTCGCGGGCACCATCGCCCGCCAGATGGGCCTGCCGATCGACCGGCTGGTGGTCGCCACGAACCAGAACGACATCCTCGACCGCGCGCTGACGGCGGGCGAATACCGAGTCGGGCGCGTGCAGCCGTCGATCTCGCCGTCGATGGACATCCAGGTCAGCTCGAACTTCGAGCGCGCGCTGTTCTACGCCCACGCCGGCGAGGGCGCGGCGGTGGCGCAGCTGATGGACGAGCTGAAGTCGTCGGGCGGCTTCAACATCGCGCAGGGCGCGCTGGAACACCTGCGCGAACTCTACGACAGCGGCCGCGTGTCCGAGGCGGAGACGCTTGCCACCATCGCCCGCGTCCGGGCGGAAACGGGCGAGGTCGTCTGCCCGCACAGCGCCGTGGGGATCGCGGTGGCCGAACGCCACCTGAAGCCCGGCACGCCGATGATCACGCTGGCGACCGCGCACCCGGCCAAGTTCCCCGATGCGGTGGAACAGGCGATCGGCCTTCGCCCCGGCCTGCCGCCGCACATGGCGCAGCTGTTCGACCTGCCCGAGCGGGTGACGCGGGTTGAAAACGACAACGAGGCGCTTAAGTCGCTGATCCTTGAGCGGAGAGTTGATTGAGCGACATTCGGATCACCACCCTTCCCAACGGCCTGCGCGTCGTCACGCGGGCGATGCCGGGGCTTCATTCGGCCAGCATCGGCGTCTGGGTCGGGGCAGGCGGGCGCGACGAGCGCCCCGAACAGAACGGCATCGCGCATTTCCTTGAGCACATGGCCTTCAAGGGCACCGCGCGGCGCAGCGCGCTGCAGATCGCCGAGGCGATCGAGGACGTGGGCGGCTACATCAACGCCTATACCTCGCGCGACGTGACGGCCTACTACGCCCGCGTCTTGTCGGCCGACGTGCCGCTGGCGCTGGACGTGATCGGCGACATCCTCCTGAACTCGACCTTCGACCCGCGCGAGATCGAGGTCGAGCGCGGCGTGATCCTGCAGGAGATCGGGCAATCGCTCGACACGCCCGACGACGTGATCTTCGACTGGCTCCAGGAAGCGGCCTATCCCGACCAGCCGATGGGCCGCACGATCCTGGGCCCGGCCGAGCGCGTGGCGCGTTTCGCGCGCGACGACCTCTCGGGCTTCGTCGCGGAACATTACGGCCCCGGCCAGATGATCGTGTCGGCGGCGGGCGCGGTCGACCACGACCGCGTCGTGGCGCAGGCGGGCGAGATCTTCGGGCATCTGTCCCCGGTGATCGGCACGGCGCGCGAGGCCGCGCGCTGGCAGGGGTCGGAATCCCGCCGGGTGAAGCGGCTGGAGCAGGCGCATTTCGCGCTGGGGTTCGAAGGGCCGGGCTACCGCGCGGACGACTTCTACCCCGCGCAGATCTGGACCGCGGCGCTCGGCGGGGGCATGTCGTCGCGGCTGTTCCAGAAGATCCGCGAGGAACGCGGGCTCTGCTACACGATCTTCGCGCAGTCGGGCTTCCACGACGACACCGGGATGACCACGATCTATGCCGGCACTTCGGGCGAGCAGGTCGCGGACCTCGCGCATCTCACCATCGACGAGCTGCGCCGGTCGGCCGAGGACCTGACCGAGGCCGAGGTCGCGCGCGCCCGCGCGCAGCTGAAGGCGGGGCTGCTGATGGGGCTCGAAAGCCCGTCCTCGCAGGCCGAACGCATGGCCCGGTCCCTGGCGATCTGGGGCCGCGTGCCCGACCCGGCCGAGGTCGCGGCGCGGATCGACGCCGTGACGGCGGCCGACGTGCGCGACCACGCCGCCCGCGCCATCGCCGCGGCGCGGCCCGCGCTGGCGCTTTACGGGCCGGTCCGGAAGGCGCCGGCGCTGGACGCGCTGGCAGAACGGCTCGCCGCCTGATGTTCCTTTTGCGCCGCGCACCTCGTCTGGTTACCGAACGGATGGTGCTGCGGCTGCCGGCGCACGGCGATTTCGGCGCGTGGACCGCGCTTCGGCACGAAAGCCGCGCCTTCCTCACCCCGTGGGAGCCGGTGTGGCACCACGACCACCTGACGCGGAAGTCGTTCACCAACCGCGTCTATTGGGCGCAGCGCGCGAGCCGCGGGCAGACCTCGCTGCCCCTGTTCATGGTGCGTCACGACGGGGTGCTGGTGGGGGCGATCACGCTCGACAACATCCGCCGCGGGCCGGCGCAGACGGGGACGCTCGGCTACTGGATCGGCGCCCCCTTCGCCCGGCAGGGCTACATGGGCGAGGCGATCCGCGCCGTCGTGGCCCATGCGTTCGACGGCATGGAGCTGAGCCGGATCGAGGCCGCCTGCCTGCCCGAGAACGTCGCCTCGCGCGGGGTGCTGGAAAAATCCGGCTTCAAGTACGAGGGCGTCGCGCAGAGCTATCTCCAGATCCACGGCCGCTGGCGCAACCACGTGCTGTATTCGATCCTGCGCGGCGACCGGCGCGGCCGCACCGGGGCGGGCTGACGCGCCATGCCGGACCTCCGACCGCCCCTCAACGACGCCGACGACCGCCTGGCCGCGATGCTGCCGCCGGGCGTCCTGCGGCCGCTCGAGGACCGCTTCCTCGACGAGCCGCGCGGCCGCTATCGCGGGCGGGGCGCGGTCCTGGCGGCCCCCCGCGACGTGGGCGAGGTGGCGGCGGTGGTGCGTGCCTGCGCGGCGGCGCGGGTGGGGATCGTTCCGCGCGGCGGCGGCACGGGCCTCGTCGCCGGGTCGGTCATGCCGGACGGGTCGATGCCGCTGGTGCTGTCGCTCGACCGCATGACGGCCGTTCGCGGGATCTGGCCCGACGAGGACGTGCTGGTGGCCGAGGCGGGGGCCACGCTGCAGCAGGTGCGCGACGCGGCCGAAGCCGAGGGGCGGCTGTTCCCGCTTGCGCTTGCGGCGCAGGGGACCGCGCAGATGGGCGGGATTCTCGCCACCAACGCCGGCGGGGTCGCGGTGCTGCGCTGGGGCAATGCGCGCGCGCTCTGCCTGGGGGTCGAGGCGGTGCTGCCCGACGGCACCATCATCCGCGACCTCAAGCGGCTGCGGAAGGACAACACCGGCTACGACATCCGCGACCTGCTGATCGGGGCGGAAGGGACGCTCGGCATCATCACGGCCGCCTCGCTGCGGCTCGCGCCGCGCGCGGCCGAGGTCGCGACCGCGATGCTGGCCGTGCCGGATCCCGCCGCCGCGCTCGCGCTGCTCGGGGTGGCGAACGCGCGGCTGGCCGGGAACGTCACCGCGTTCGAACTGATTTCGGGGCAGGGGCTCGCCTTCATGAGCGCCGAGTTGCCGGGCATCCGCCAGCCTCTGCCCGCCGCGCCGTGGTCGGTGCTGGTCGAGCTGTCGCTGCCCGTGGGCCTGCCCGCCGACACGGCGCTGGAGGGGCTGCTGGAGGACGCGATGGAACGCGGCCTCGTCACCGACGGCGTGGTCGCCCAGTCGGGGGCGCAGGCGGCCGAGATGTGGTCCCTGCGCGAGCACCTGCCCGAGGCGAACCGGCGGATCGGCGCCATCGTCAGCCACGACATCAGCCTGCCCCTGTCGGAAATCGCCCGCTTCATCGACGACGCGGGCGCCGTGCTGGCGCGGATGGGCGACATGCGGGTCAACTGCTTCGGCCATCTGGGCGACGGCAACCTGCACTACAACGTCTTTCCGGCGGCCGGCCGCACCCGCGACGACTACGACGCCCTGCGCGGTCCCGTCCAGGAGACGGTGCACGAGATGGTCGTGGCGCGCGGCGGGTCGTTCTCGGCCGAACACGGCGTGGGCCGGATGAAGGTCGCGGACCTCGCCCGCTGGGGCGATCCGGGCAAGCTTGCCGCGATGCGGGCGGTCAAGGCGGCGTTGGACCCGCTGGGGATCATGAACCCGGGCGCGGTGCTGGGCTGAGGCCTTGCAGCCGGGCACCGCGCTGACTACCTTCCCCGGCGGAAGGACGACCTTTCCCCATCATGGGTGCAGCGAACGGGACGGCCCGCCATGACGGACATTCCCATGCGCACCACGTCCGACCGCATCCGCCACGCCATCCTGTTCGAGGTCTTCGGCCTGATCCTCATGATCGGCGGGGGCGTCCTGCTGACGGGCTTCGACGTTCACGCGCTTGGCGTGATCGGGGTCGTGTCGTCGATCGTGGCGACGCTGTGGAACTATGCCTACAACTGGATGTTCGACCGCGCGATGCTGCGGCTGCGCGGCAGCACGCTGAAGACGCACCCGATCCGCGCGCTCCACGCCGTCCTGTTCGAGGCCGGGCTTCTGGTCCTGCTTTTGCCCTTCGTCGCGTGGATGCTGGGCGTGTCGCTGTGGCAGGCGTTCCTGTTCGACCTCGCCATCGCGATCTTCTACGTGGTCTACGGCTACGCCTTCAACTGGGCCTACGACCGCGTCTTTCCCCCGCCCGAGGCGCGGGTGCGGGCCGCAAGCACGGGGCGCGCCGTCTGACGGTCACGCGCCCTCGAATTCGCACAGCACGTGGACATCGACCCCCGCCGCCTCCAGCAGGCGGCGGCCGCCCAGTTCGGGCAGGTCCACGACGAAGGCGGTGCCCACGACCTCGGCGCCCAGGCGCTTGCACAGGCTGATGCTCGCCTCGGCGGTGCCGCCGGTCGCGAGCAGGTCGTCCACGATCAGCACCCGTTCGCCGGGCGACAGCGCGTCGTCGTGGATCTCCATCACCGCCTCGCCGTATTCCAGCACGTAGGCCTGGCTCATGACCGCGCCGGGCAGCTTGCCCTTCTTGCGGATCGGCACGAACCCGGTCGATAGCTGGTGCGCCACCGCGCCGCCCAGGATGAAGCCGCGCGCCTCGAGCCCGACGACCTTGTCGATCCGCATCCCCGCATAGGGTGCGAGCAGCTGGTCCACCGCCATGCGGAACCCGCGCGCGTCGGCGAAAAGCGTGGTCACGTCGCGGAAGACGATCCCTTCGTGCGGGAAGTCGACGATGCTGCGGATGTAGTCCTTGACGGTCTTCTGGACCGGGCGGGGGGCGACGCTCATGGGCATTCCTTCCGGGTGATGTGGCGGATCGGATGGCGGTTCAGCGCGGCCGGATCATCTCGAACGTGTCGGTCACGCGGACGTAGTCGCCCTGGTAGCCCATCCGGCCGATCCAGCCGCTGGCCCGCAGGTCGAACAGGCCGTCCGCGTTGATGCAGTCGTCGCGGATGTGGATGCCGGTGACGACGCCCAGCACCAGCCAGTTCGCCTCGCCCGCCTGCCGCATCACGCGTGTCGCGCGGCATTCCAGCGACGCGGGCGCGCCGGCCACGCGCGGGCAGTCGATGGTGTCGCACTCGGCCGCGGCGATTCCCGCCGTCTCGAACTCGCTGACGCCCGCCGGGTGGACCGCGGTCGAGGCGTTCATCGCGTCCTTCATCGCGTAGTCGGCGATGTTGACGCAGAAGACCCGCGATTCCGCGATCTGCGCCACGCTGTCCTTGGTGCCGTTCCGGTCCGCCTTGGCGCCCGTCGACGCGAACATCACCTGCGGCGGGACATAGGCGGTGGCGTTGAAGAACGAATAGGGCGCGAGATTGTCGCCCTGCGCCCCGCGCGTCGAGATCCAGCCGATCGGGCGGGGCGCCACGATGGCGTTCCACGGGTTGTGGGGCAGGCCGTGGCCGTTTTCCGGTCGGTAGAACATGGTTGCCTCGCCCTGACTGATGCACGTGGTTTTCGCCCGCCGGTCATACTGGCCGCCACCGTCCCCGGCAACAACCTGCCCCTTTGACCGGCCGCGGACTTTTCCCGTTCAATCCGTGCCGCGCGGGTGCTAACCAGCGCCCCGCGACCCGCCGGAAAGAGGTCCGATGTACGAGCTTTGCCCGGAAACCGACGAGGACACGCCCGAGATCGAGGCGTTGATGGACCTGTGCTTCGCGCCGGGACGGACCGCGCTCAGTTCCTATCGCCTGCGCGAGGGCGTGCCCAGGGTCGCGCCCCTGTGCCTGTGCCTGCGGGACGATGGCGACGCGGTGGTGGCCGCGATCCGCTACTGGCCGGTGCGGGTGGACGGGCGGCCGGTGCTTCTGCTGGGTCCGGTGGCCGTGCACCCGACCGCCCAGGGCGAGGGGCTGGGGGCGTTCCTGATGCGCGAAAGCCTGTCCCGCGCGGCCGACATGGGGTGGGCGCGGGTGATGCTGGTGGGCGATGCGCCCTATTACGGCCGCTTCGGCTTCACGCGGCTGGACGGCGTGGTGATGCCGCCGCCGACGAACCCCGACCGGGTGCTTGGGCTGGAACTCGTCCCCGACGCATGGGTTGATGTGCGCGGCGATGTCCGGCGGGAGGAATCGCCCGGCGTCCGTGCCGCGCTGGCCGAAATCGAAGCCACCGTCGATCTGCGGCAGGCCTGCATCGAGGTCGAGCCCCGCACCGGCACTGACGAAGGAGCCTGCCCATGACCGCACCAGACGTTCCCAGCCGGCAGGCGGTGCTGCCGCCGATCAATGATCCGACCGTCCACGTCGAGATCGACCGGCTCGCCCGCCGCTATGTCGATGCCGGCGGGCTGGGGATGGACATCCTGTCCGCGATCGGCGGCAGCGCCGAGATGGTGCTGGACCGCCTGCCGGATTTCGCGCGGAAGCGTCTGGACGGCCTGACCCTGTCGGCCCTGACCCGCGCTGTGGGCGCGGCGGGGCGGTCGCGCCGTGTCGTGCGCGACCGGGGCGACTGGTTTAACCGGCTTGCATCCACGGTGTCGGGCGCGGCGGGCGGCCTTGGCGGGCTGCCGGGCGCCATGATCGAGATGCCGGTGACGATCACGATGCTTCTGCGCGGGATCCTGGAAATCGCCGCCGAGCACGGCTTTGATCCCGACGACGAGGAGACGCGGATGGACGCGCTGCGGATCTTTGCCGCGGCTGGCCCGATGGCGTCGGACGACGGCACGGACCTGGGCCTGCTCGCGGCCAAGCTGTCGATCACCGGGCAGACCGTGCAGGGGCTGATCGCGCGCGTGGCGCCGCGCCTGTCGGCGGTGCTGGGGCAGAAGCTCGCCGCGCAGGCGACGCCGGTGTTCGGCGCGCTCGCCGGGGCGTCCATCAACTATACCTTCGCCCGCTACTACCAGGAACTCGCCCGGGTCCAGTTCGGGCTGCTGCGGCTGTCGCGCGAATCCGGCCTTCCGCGCGAGGCGCTGGTCGAGGCGCTGAAGCTGCGGATCGAGGAGCTGCGCGACAAGCGCCCGGCGCGGCCCGCCCGGAAGTCCTGAGCGGCGGCCTCAGCGCCGAATGCCGGACCACCAGCGCCGGACGTGCGAGGTGGTCCAGCCCTGCCGCGCCTCGCCCGGATCTGCGGGGGCTGCGGGGCCCCGGTCCACGCTGACCAGCCGGCGGTCGTGGCGTCCGTCCCGGAAGCGGTTCCACGCCCGCCAGCCGACCGCGAGCAGCACCCCCATCAGCCCCAGGATCACGAGCGCGGGCCAGTTCGGCGGATCGATGTCGGGACCGGCGACCGGCTGGATGCCGACCGCGTTCGGATAGACCGACCACCACGGGATCCGCCAGCCATAGGCGGTGACGCTGACCCATTTGGGGTTCGCGACCGTGGACACCTGGTCGGCCGCCACCGCGTGAAGGTTCGCGCTGTCGTACTTGAAGTAGGGCGGCCAGATCAGGCCGGTATCCTCGTTGCGATAGACGAAGGGCTTGCCGTTCGGCCGCACGGTCGAGATGAAGCGTACGTCGCGCCGCCCGTCAGCGGTTTCCGCGGCCCCTGTTTCTGGCGCTGCGTAGAAGATCGCGTTCGCGCCCACGTTCGTCAGCCGGTTCGACACCTCGACGATCCGCACCGTGTTGCGCGACGGCAGCACGTAATCGAGCGCCAAGAACACCAGCACCCCGAACAGCACCCCGGCGACGATCTGGGCGATACGCATGGCGGCTTCTCCTGTGGGGCGTTGGTGACGGCGAACGCCCCAGCCTCGCACGGCGTTCCGGCGCCCGCCAGAGCGTGCGCGGCTGCGATCACCAGTGGGGCGGGCGCTGGTCGGCAAGCGGGATCGCGCCCTCGGCCGCCTCGCGGTCGGCCTCGCGTTCCATCAGCAGGCCGACATGGCGGCCGAGGCGGCGCAGTTCGGCGTCCTGCCGCGCGACCACGTCCGACAGGTCCTCGACCACGCGCTGCAGGTGCGCCACCCGCTCCTCGACCGTCTGCAACTTGTCCATGCCGCCCCCTTCCGCTAATCCGGCCCGGCATCAGCAGGATACCGCCATGGCCAAGGACCAGAAACCGCGCCGCCCGCGCGCCGAGACGCCGAAGGGCTTCCGGGACTATTTCGGCGCCGAGGTGTCCGAACGCAAGGCGATGCTGGACCGGATCGCCGAGGTCTATCACCGCCACGGCTTCGACGCGCTGGAAACCAGCGGGATCGAGACGGTCGAGGCGCTGGGCAAGTTCCTGCCCGACGTGGACCGCCCGAACGCGGGTGTCTTTGCCTGGCAGGAGGAAGCGGTGCCCGGCGGCGGTTCCGGCGACTGGCTGGCGCTGCGCTATGACCTGACCGCGCCGCTCGCGCGGGTCGCTGCGCAGTACCGGAATGACCTTCCCAGCCCCTACCGGCGCTATGCGATGGGGCCGGTCTGGCGGAACGAGAAGCCGGGGCCGGGGCGGTTCCGGCAGTTCTACCAGTGCGATGCGGACACGGTCGGCGCCGCGTCAGTCGTTGCCGACGCCGAGATCATCGCGATGCTCGCCGATGCGCTGGAAGCCGCCGGGATCGCGCGCGGCGACTACCTGGTGCGGGTGAACAACCGCAAGGTCCTGAACGGCGTTCTCGACGCGATGGGCGTGACCGACGCGGGGCAGGCGGCCGACGTGCTGCGGACGATCGACAAGTTCGACAAGGTCGGCGAGGCCGGCGTGCGCGAGCTGCTGACGACAGGCCGCACCGACGCCTCGGGCGCCGAGATCGAGGGCGTGGGGCTGGAACCTGCGCAGGCCGAGCCGGTGATCGCGTTCCTGACCTCGCGCGGGGCCACGAACGACGAGACGCTTTCGAACCTGCGTTCGGCGGTCGGCGCGTCCGCCGTTGGTGCCGAGGGCGTGGACGAGCTGGCCGAGATTGCGGCGGTGCTGGACGCGACCGGCATGGGCGCCGACCGGGTGGTGATCGACCCGTCGATCGTGCGGGGCCTCGGCTACTACACCGGCCCGGTGTTCGAGGCCGAGCTGACGTTCGAGATCCTCGACGACAAGGGCCGCAAGCGGCAGTTCGGATCGGTCGCGGGGGGCGGGCGCTACGACGACCTGGTCGAGCGGTTCACGGGCCAGAAGGTACCGGCGACGGGCGTTTCCATCGGCGTGGACCGGCTGCTCGCCGCGCTGCGCGAGAAGGGGATCGCGGGCGCGGACAGCGCCGGGCCGGTCGTCGTGACCGTGATGGACCGCGACCGGATGGCCGACTACCAGGCGATGGCCGCCGATCTGCGGGCGGCAGGCATCCGGGCCGAGGTCTATCTCGGCAACCCCAGGAACTTCGGCAACCAGCTGAAATACGCGGACAAGCGCCGCTCGCCCGTCGCGGTGATCCAGGGCGCGGACGAGGCGGCGCGGGGCGTCGTGCAGGTCAAGGACCTCATCCTCGGCGCGAAGATCGCGGCGGAAGCTTCTGTCGAGGAATGGAAATCGCAGCCTGCGCAGGTCGAGGTCGCGCGCGACGCGCTGGTCGGCACGGTCCGCGAGATGCTGTCGCGCGGGCGCCCCGCCGCATGATCCCCCGCACCGCCAAGGCGGCGGTGGGCCGCCGCATCCTCGACGCCTTCGTGGCCGCGGGCGCGGTCGAGGTCGCGCCGGACGTGCTGCTGCCCTCGGCCACGCTCCTGGACCTTTACGGCGAGGACATCCGCGCCCGCGCCTATCTCACCACCGACCCGGTGCGGGGCGAGGTCGTGCTGCGCCCCGACTTCACCGTTCCGGTCGTGCAGATGCACATGGCGGGCGGCGCGGACCCGGCGCGCTACTGCTATCTGGGCGAGGTGTTCCGCAAGCAGGACCACGGCGATACCCGGCCCGCGCACCCGCGCGACAACGAATACCTGCAGGCGGGGTTCGAGCTGTTCTCGCGCGACCCGCAGGCGGATGCGGAGCTGTTCGCGCTGTTCCACGGCATCCTCGCGCCCTATCGCCTGTCGGCCACCATCGGCGACATGGACCTGATCCTCGACGCCGTGGCGGGGCTGCCGCTGTCGGACGCCCGCCGCGCCATGCTGGCGCATCACATCTGGCGGCCCGCGCGGTTCGCCCGCCTGCTCGACCGCTTCTCGGCCCCGATCGCGCCGCGCCAGTTCGCGGTCAACGACGCGCCCTGGACCGGCCTGCGCGACCGGGCCGAGATGGAGGCGCGGATCGACCGGCTGGAAAGCCACCGCGACGAGCCCGTGCTGCCCGCGATCTGGCGCGAACGGCTGCAGCGCCTGTTCGCCGTCGCCGGCCCCGCGCCCGAGGCGCTGGACGAATTGCGCGTGCTGGCCGACCACATGCCCGCCATCGCCGAGGCGACGGAGCGTCTGGCGGCGCGGCTGCGCGACCTTGGCGCGCTGGGGGTCGATCCCGGAACGATCCACTTCGACGCGAGCCACGGCCGGCAGACGATGGAATACTACGACGGCTTCACCTTCAGCTTCACCGCGCCGGGCCGCGCCGACTGGCCGCCGGTGTCGTCGGGCGGGCGCTACGACGCGCTGACGGCGGTGCTGGGGCAGGGGGCGGCGATCCCCGCCGTGGGCGGCATCATCCGCCCCGGCCTTCTGGCGGAGCTGGATCGATGCTGAAGCTGGGGGTGCCGTCCAAGGGACGGCTGATGGAACAGACCTTCGACTGGTTCGCCGCGCGCGGCGTGCGCCTGTCGCGGAACGGGTCGGACCGCGAATACGCGGGCGCGGTCGAGGGCGCCGAGGGCGTGTCGCTGGTCATGCTGTCGGCAGGCGAGATCCCGCGGGAGCTTGCCGCCGGGCGTATCCAGCTGGGCGTGACGGGCACGGACCTGGTGCGCGAAAAGCTGGCGGGCTGGCGGTCGGATGTCGTGGAACTCGCGCCGATGGGCTTCGGCCATGCCGACCTCGTGCTGGCGGTTCCGGCCTGCTGGCGCGACTGCGAGGACCTGGACGATCTTGCATCCATCGCGCGCGACTTCCGCCTGGCGCACGGCTTCCGCCTGCGGATCGCGACGAAGTACCACCGTCTCGTCCGCGCGTTCCTGTCGGCGCACGAGGTCGCGGACTATCAGCTGGTGGACAGCCAGGGCGCGACCGAGGGCACGGTCCTGAACCACACTGCCGAGGCGATCGCCGACATCACCAGTTCGGGCGAGACGCTGCGCGCCAACCACCTGAAGATCCTGTCGGACGGGCTGATCCACGCCAGCCAGGCGACGCTGCTGGCCGGTCGCGCGGTGGCGGACGCGCACGATCTGCGCGCCTTCGCCGACCGGCTCGGCATCCGGGGCGACCTCCACGCGGTCTGAGCCGCGGGCCGGGGGACCGGGATCGAAACCAATCCTCGCGCGTTGGGCGGCTGAAGCTGCAACAAGGGAGACCGTGATGGTCAACGCAAGCGAGATCAGGGAACACATGGAAGTCGTCGGCGCGGACGGGGTCCATGTCGGCAAGGTCGACGGCGTCCAGGGCGACCGCATCAAGCTGGCCCGCAAGGACGAGGAGCACGGCCAGAATGACGCGCACCATCACTTCGTGCAGCTTTCCGCGGTCGCGTCGTGCGACGGCGGCAAGGTGTGGCTGTCGGCGGATGCCGCGAACGCCGAACAGCTGATGGAAGAAGAGGACGGCTCGTCCGTCCGCCCGGGCGAGAAGAACCAGCAGCGCTGATCCCGCGCCACCGGCAGCAAGGCCGCCTTTCCCCCGGAAGGGCGGCCTTGCTACAGGCCGACCAGCGCGCGCGCGAACTCGCCCGCGTCGAACGCGTCGAGGTCGTCGATCTGCTCGCCCACGCCGATCGCGTGGATCGGCAGCCCGAACCTGTCGGCCAGCGCGACCAGCACCCCGCCCCGCGCGGTGCCGTCGAGCTTGGTCATCACCAGACCCGACACGTCGGCGAGCTTGCGGAAGGTCTCGACCTGGCTCAGCGCGTTCTGGCCGGTGGTCGCGTCGAGCACCAGCAGCGTGTTGTGCGGCGCAGTCGGGTCCTTCTTGCGGATCACGCGGACGATCTTGGCCAGCTCCTCCATCAGGTCGGCCCGGTTCTGAAGGCGGCCGGCGGTGTCGATCATCAGCAGGTCCGCGCCCTCTGCCTCGGCCCGCGTCATCGCGTCATAGGCAAGGCTCGCCGGGTCCGAGCCTTGCGGCGCGACCATCACCGGAACGCCGGCGCGCTGGCCCCAGACCTGAAGCTGTTCCACGGCGGCGGCGCGGAAGGTGTCGCCCGCGGCGATCACGACCTTCTTGCCCGCCGCCCGGAACTGGCTCGCGAGCTTGCCGATGGTCGTGGTCTTGCCCGAGCCGTTGACGCCCACGACCAGCACGACCTGCGGCTTTTTCGGATAAAGCGGCAGGGGACGGGCGACCGGCGTCATGATCCGCGTGACCTCGTCGGCGAGCGCCTGCTTCAGCTCGGTCGCGCTGACGCGGCGGCCCATGCGCCCCTCGGCGATGTTGGCGGTGACGCGCAGGGCGGTGTCGGTGCCCATGTCGGCGGCGATCAGCATGTCCTCGAGATCTTCCAGCATCGCGTCGTCCAGTTCCCGCCGCGGCTCGGCCGGCGCGGCGTCGCGGCCAAGCAGGCGGCCGACGAAGCCGGGGCGGTTCTCGACCGGGCGCGGCGCGGGTGGGGCAGGCTGGACCTGCGGCTGGCCTTGCTGCGGCGGCGGCTCGGGCTGCCGGGGTGCGGGTTCGGCCCGCTCGGCCACGATGTCGTCCAGCCCGCCGCCGATCTTGGACGAGGACTTGGTCAGGCGATCGCGCAGCTTGGTAAAGAACGACATGGCGATCCCTCTGTGCGGTTTCAGCCTACCTAATGAGCAAGGAGCAAAAGGAAAACCCCGTCGGGGCGACTGCGCCGCCAACGAAAACGGGCGGCCACGCGGGCCGCCCGTCGCCGTCGTGTGCCCGAGGCGATCAGGCCTTGCCGAGATAGATGTCGACCAGCTTGCCCAGCATCGCCAGCGCGTCCTCGCGCGAGCGCTGGAAGCTGTTGCGGCCGATGATCGAGCCGTTGCCGCCGCCGTCGCGGATCGCGATCGCGTCCTCGTAGACCGCGTCCGACCCTTTGGCCGCGCCGCCCGAGAACACCACGATCCGGCGCCCGCCGAAGGCCGCCTGCATGCAGTGCTCCACCCGCTTGGCCTGGGTCGAGATGTCGATCCCCTGCTCCTGGTAGACCTTCTTCGCGTCCTTGTTCTCGAGCGCGTCGGTCGACAGCTTGATCTTGATGATGTGGGCGCCCAGCAGCGCCGCGATCTGGGCGGCGTAAGCGGCGATGTCGATCGCGGTCTCGCCTTCCTTGCTGATCGCCTCGCCGCGCGGGTAGGACCAGATCACGGTCGGAATGCCGACCGAGGCGGCTTCGGCGCGCATTTCCGAGATTTCCTCGAACATGTCGAGCGCCAGGTCCGAACCCGGGTAGATGGTGAAGCCGATGGCGGCGCAGCCGAGGCGCAGCGCGTCCTGCACCGTCGCGGTCACGGCCTGGTTCTTGCCGGCGGTATCCGACATCAGGCTGTTGGCGCTGTTGCACTTGAGGATCGTCGGGATCTGGCCGGCATAGGTGTCGGCGCCCGCCTCGATCATGCCAAGGGGCGCTGCATAGGCGTTCAGGCCCGCGTCGATGGCCAGCTGGTAGTGGTAGTGGGGGTCGTAGCCCAGCGGGTTCTTGGCGAAGGACCGCGCGGGGCCGTGCTCGAAGCCCTGGTCCACGGGCAGGATGACCATCTTGCCGGTGCCGGCGAGCCTGCCCTGCATCAGCATGCGGGCGAGGTTGGCTTTGACGCCGGGGTTCTCGCCTTCGTAGTTGGCCAGGATCTTCTTGACGGTATCGGTCATCTGCATGGGATGCGGGCTCCGCGACTGGAATCGGTGTGGCGTTCCCTTAGCAGACCGTGGCTTGGGGGAAAGGCCGGTTGCGCTAACGGATCGGACCTGCCGCGCCGCCTGCGCGTTGCAAGGGCAGAACCCGCATCACCGAAGAAGGGACCGCCATGACCCGGACGACGATCCTCGCTGCTGCCGCCGCGCTTCTTGCCGCAATGCCGCTGGGCGCCCAGACCGCGTCGCCGCAGCCCGCGGTGCCCGACACGGCGGTTCCACCCGCGCCGGCCCCGGTCACGACCGCCGAGCCCGCCCCGACCGACATGCCCGGCACCGCACCCGCCGAGGGCGACACGATCGAGCGTGTGGCCTATGCCTGCGAGGGCGGCAAGATGCTGGAGGTGGTCTACGTCAACACGGCGTCGGGTTCGTCCTTCGCGGTCGTGTCGCAGAAGGACGAGCTGATCCCGATGCAGGTGGCCGTGTCCGGGTCGGGCGCGCGCTACGTGCCGGTCAACGTGAACCAGACCTACGAGCTGTTGACCAAGGGCGACGCGGCCACGCTGTACGAAGACAGCGACACCGTCCTTGCCGGCGACTGCACCGCGAAGCGCTGACCTGCCCGCGCCCGCCGTCAGTCCAGCGGTTCCGCCGTGTAGCCCGCGGCAGAGATCGCGGCGATCGCAGGCTGGGTGCCCAGGTTCTCGACCGTGACCAGCCTGGATTGCGGGTCGGCGGCCGCTTTTCCGCCCGCCTGCGCCACGGCGCGTTCGATCGCCCGGGCGCAGTCCGCGCAGGCCATGTCGCTCACCTGAAAGCGCATCCGCCGCCCCTTTCAAATTGACCGGCACGGCTTTCCCGCGCATATCCGCCTCATCATGACAGAGCTCAATCTCATCCGCAATTTTTCGATCGTGGCCCATATCGACCACGGGAAATCCACGCTGGCCGACCGGCTGATCCAGTCGACGGGCACGGTCGCCGACCGTGACATGAAGGAGCAGCTGCTCGACAGCATGGATATCGAGCGTGAGCGCGGCATCACCATCAAGGCGAACACCGTCCGCATCACCTATCCGGCGAAGGACGGGCAGACCTACGTCCTGAACCTGATCGACACGCCCGGCCACGTCGACTTCGCCTACGAGGTCAGCCGGTCGATGCGCGCGGTCGAGGGTTCGCTTCTGGTGGTGGACGCGACGCAGGGGGTCGAGGCGCAGACGCTCGCCAACGTCTACCAGGCGATCGACGCGGGCCACGAGATCGTGCCGGTCCTGAACAAGATCGACCTTCCCGCGGCCGAACCCGAGCGGGTGAAGGAGCAGATCGAGGACGTGATCGGCATCGACGCCGCCGACGCCGTCCTGATCTCGGCCAAGACGGGCCTGGGCATCCCCGACGTGCTGGAGGCGATCGTGACCCGCCTGCCCGCCCCGCAGGGCACCCGCGACGCGGCGCTGAAGGCGATGCTGGTGGACAGCTGGTACGACCCCTATCTGGGCGTCGTCGTCATGATCCGGGTCATGGACGGGGTGATCCGCCGCGGCGACCGCGTCAAGATGATGCAGACCGGCGCCGTCTACGGCATCGACAAGCTCGCCGTCCTGACCCCGGCGATGAAGGACATCGCGGAACTGGGGCCGGGCGAGATCGGGGTCTTCACCGCCTCGATCAAGCAGGTGCGCGACACCCGCGTCGGCGACACCATCACCCACGAGCGCCGCGGCACCGACGCGCCGCTGCCGGGCTTCAAGCCCGCGCAGCCGGTGGTGTTCTGCGGCCTGTTCCCGGTGGATGCCGCCGATTTCGACGCGCTCCGCGACGCGATCGAGAAGCTGGCGCTGAACGACGCCTCGTTCAGCTACGAGATGGAGACATCGGCCGCGCTCGGCTTCGGCTTCCGCTGCGGCTTCCTGGGGCTTCTCCACCTCGAGGTGATCCGCGACCGGCTGGAACGCGAATACGACCTCGATCTCATCACCACCGCGCCGAGCGTCGTGTTCCGCCTGTTCATGCGCGACGGCGAGGTGCGGGAACTGCACAACCCCGCCGACATGCCCGACCTCACGCTGGTCGATCACATCGAGGAGCCGCGGATCAAGGCCACGATCATGGTCCCGGACGAATACCTGGGCGACGTGCTGAAGCTGTGCCAGGACCGCCGCGGGATCCAGATGGACCTGACCTACGCCGGCAGCCGGGCGATGGCGGTCTACGACCTGCCGCTGGCCGAGGTCGTGTTCGACTTCTACGACCGGCTGAAGTCGGTGACCAAGGGCTACGCCTCGTTCGACTACCAGATCTCGGAATACCGCGAGGACAACCTGGTGAAGATGTCGATCCTGGTGAACGACGAGCCGGTGGACGCGCTGTCGATCATGGTCCACCGCGACCGCGCCGAGGCGCGCGGCCGGGTGATGGTGGAAAAGCTGAAGGAGCTGATCCCCCGCCACATGTTCAAGATCCCGATCCAGGCGGCCATCGGCGGGCGGGTCATTGCGCGGGAAACGCTGGCGGCGCTGAGGAAGGACGTGACCGCGAAGTGCTACGGGGGGGATGCCACGCGGAAGAAGAAGCTGCTGGAGAAGCAGAAGGCCGGCAAGAAGAAGATGCGCCAGTTCGGGAAGGTGGAGATTCCGCAGTCGGCGTTTATTTCGGCGTTGAAGATGGATGGGTGAGGGTGAGTAGGGTAAACTTAAGGCTCGCAGTTCTCGGCGAGTCTTCTTCTTTCATGGACGTAACAAGCGCAGTCTCGGCAAAGAGTAAGTTCATCAATTTTGAAGATGAAATTGAATATTTTCAGATCCGAAATCCGCCCGATCTTTATGACTGGCAATATTCCGTAAAAGCGCTGTCTTGCTTATGCCCTAAGCGGCGGGGCGAAGATGTCCTGCTAGTCTTGGTTAGCGTGCCAATTGAAAACAATTATATCTTGAAAAGAATTGGCGATTCTCGCTTGGTACTTACCACATTTGAGATCGGCGATACGCTATCAGGAGCCAACGTTTCGATTTCCAATCTGATTCTGAGAATGTCGTATGCAGCAAGTCTTATGAGGATATGCAACATAGACATTCTTTCTGCCGGGGCTGATTGGACGGAGTATTCTCATGTAGAAACTAGAGGGTGCATCTTTGATATGACCCCACATAAATATGATATTCACAAGTCGTGCGTTGCTCCGATAATTTGCTCTGAGTGCGAAGAACGGCTGGTTAGGCGTGGAGTTTCAAACAATGTAATCAGGATGGTGCGAAAGAACTGAAAAGAAACTTAAAGCGCGGAGCCTATTGGCGTCTTGTTGATTTCCTCGAGAGGCGCCCCTTTGCGTCATTTGCAATAGCCACTGCATGGGCTGTGCTAGTGGGGGCTCTTGGATCATTATTGGCAAATTTAATCTGGGAACGCCTTTAGAGCTTTAATAAGTTTACTTAGTTTCAAAGGACCGTTCCGTCCAGTACAGCGCTTGGCTTAAGGCAGTTGCGGTGCATCCCCCGCAAAAACTGCTCCGCTGCGGATCCTCGAGCGGAAGTTAGTCGAGACGCAGCCGGTACCCCTCACCCCAAAAACCCCACCACAGCCTCCACCACCTCCGCCGGCTTCTCCGCATGCAGCCAGTGGCTCGTGCCCGCGACCCGCTCCAGCTGCGCCTTCGGGAACGCCGCGCGGATCTCAGCCTCGTGTTCCGGCGAAACGTAGTCGCTCTCGCCCCCGGCGAGGAACAGCGCCGGGCCGTCCCATGACAGGCCCTCGTGCCCCGGCCAGCCGGTCAGGTCCGCCATCCGCTCGCGCAGCGCGGCAAGGTTCATGCGCCAGCGGGGCGGGTCGGATTTGAGGTCCAGCGACTGCAGCAGGAAGGCGCGGACCGAATGGTCGTCCAGGTGCTGCGCCAGGGCCATGTCGGCCTGCGAGCGGGTCTTGGCCGAGGTCAGGTCCGTCGCCTCCATCGCGTCGATGGTGTCCGCCTGCGAATGGCCGTAGGCCACCGGGGCGATGTCCAGCACCACCAGCCGCGCCACGAGTTCCGGCCGCGTCAGCGCCAGCCACATCGCGGCCTTGCCGCCCATCGAATGGCCGACCACGTCCATCTGGCCGCCGCCCCCGCTCTCCCCCCGCCCGACGTGATCCTCGATCACCCGCGCGAGGTCGCCCGCCATTGCCGGATAGGTGTGGTCGGGGTCGTGGAAGGACTCGCCGTGGTTGCGCATGTCCACCGCCACCACCGTGCGGTCCCGGGACAGGGCGCGGGCGAGGACGCCCAGGTTGCGGGCCTGACCGAACAGCCCGTGCACCAGCAGCACGGGCGTCTTGTCAGAAGGTTCAGCGGGGCCGGAGACGGTCGTGTTGAGCTTCATGGCCGCAGCCTAAAGCGGCTGGCACGGCTCTGCCAGCGATCTTATGGTGGCCGGCAAACGGGGGGCGCCATGACGATCGAGGATGTGCAGGGCTGGGCCGACGAGGTCGCGCGGCTGATGGCATCGCGGTTCGGGGGCGCGCGGCGGGGCACGGCGCCGGGGCTCGCGACGATGATCAAGCGGCGGGGCAGGGCGCTGCCCAAGCGCCACCGGCGCGCGGCGGCGCTGCTGGCGGCCTCGGCCGGGCTCGCCGGCAATCCCCGCATGGCGCACCGGATCGACACGGCGGCGGTGCGCGAGGCGCACCGGCAGCTTGTGGAATACCTGCGCCCGCTGGGAAGCGGGCAGCGGCTCGCGGACGGGCTTCTGCACGTCGCCGCCGCGGTGGCGCTGGGCCTGCTGGTCGTGGGCGCGCTGGTGGTCTGGCTGATGGTCCGGCGCGGCGCGCTGTAGGGCGCCGCGCCGGGCAGGCTTCAGAGGTTGGGGTAGATCGGGAAGCGGGCGCAGAGCGCCTTGACCTCGGTCGCGACCTTCGCCTCGACCTCGGCGTTGCCTTCGGGGCCGTTCGCGGCCAGGCCGTCCAGCACCTCGACGATCCAGCGGCCGATCTGGCGGAACTCCTCCTGCCCGAAGCCGCGCGTGGTCCCGGCGGGGGAGCCGAGGCGCACGCCCGACGTGACGGTCGGCTTTTCGGGGTCGAACGGGATCCCGTTCTTGTTGCAGGTGATGTGGGCGCGGCCAAGCGCGTCCTCGGTGGCGTTGCCCTTGACGCCCTTGGGGCGCAGGTCCACCAGCATCAGGTGCGTGTCGGTGCCCCCGGTGACGATGTCGAGCCCGCCTTTCATCAGCTCGTCCGCCAGCGCCTGCGCGTTCGAGACGACGTTCGCGGCGTAGTCCCTGAACTCCGGCCGCAGCGCCTCGGCGAAGGCCACGGCCTTGGCCGCGATGACGTGCATCAGCGGCCCGCCCTGGATGCCGGGGAAGATCGCCGAGTTGACCTTTTTCGCGATGTCGGCGTCGTTCGTCAGGATCATGCCGCCACGGGGGCCGCGCAGCGTCTTGTGGGTGGTCGTCGTCGCCACGTGGGCGTGCGGGAAGGGCGACGGGTAAAGCCCGGCCGCGACCAGCCCCGCGAAGTGGGCCATGTCGACGATCAGGTACGCGCCGACCTCGTCCGCGACCTGGCGCAGCCGCGCGAAGTCGATGATCCGCGGGATCGCCGAGCCGCCGGCGATGATCGCCTTGGGCCGGTGCTCGCGGGCGAGCCGCTCGACCTCGTCGTAGTCGAGCAGGCTGTCCTGCTTGCGCACCCCGTACTGCACCGCGTTGAACCACTTGCCCGACTGGTTGGGCCTCGCGCCGTGGGTCAGGTGGCCGCCCGCGTCGAGGCTCATCCCGAGAATGGTGTCGCCGGGCTTGAGCAGGGCCTGGAACACGCCCTGGTTCGCCTGGCTGCCGCTGTTGGGCTGGACGTTCGCGAACTCGCACCCGAACAGCTGCCTGGCGCGGTCGATCGCCAGCGTCTCGGCGATGTCCACGTACTCGCAGCCGCCGTAATAGCGCCGGCCCGGATAGCCTTCGGCATACTTGTTCGTCATGACCGAGCCCTGCGCTTCCAGCACGGCCTGCGAGACGATGTTTTCCGAGGCGATCAGCTCGATCTCGTCGCGCTGGCGGCCGAGTTCCTTGCGGATCGCGGCGAAGATCTCGGGATCGCGGGATTCGAGCGGTTCGGTGAAGAAGGCGCTGTCGGTCATGGTGTCTCTCCAAGGTGTGGCGACGGTCTAGCGGCTTTGCGGCGCGGTTGAAAGAATGGAGCGGGGGGCGCGACTGAATGAAGCTTGCCAAGCGCCGGGCCGGATGCATGGTTGCCGCAATGACCCGGTTGCATTTCACCGCGAACGACACCGAGCTTGCGCTGTCGGCGCTGGGGCGGCTGATGGAACGCCACGGACAGGCGCCGCTGGGCGCGGCCGACGTGATCGTGGCGCTGGGGGGCGACGGGTTCCTGCTGTCCACCCTGCGGCAGAACTCGGGCCTGCCGGTCTACGGGATGAACCGGGGCACGGTCGGGTTCCTGATGAACGACTACGACGAGGACGACCTGCCGCAGCGCATCGGGGCGGCCGAGGAAACCGTCATCAACCCCTTGTCGATGGTGGCGATGTCGTCGGACGGGCACGAGCATCGCGCGCTCGCGATCAACGAGGTAAGCCTGCTGCGCGCGGGCGCGCAGGCTGCCAAGCTGCGGGTCAGCGTGAACGGCCGGGTGCGGATGGACGAGCTGATCTGCGACGGCGCGATCCTGGCGACGCCGGTCGGGTCCACCGCCTACAACTATTCCGCCGGCGGGCCGATCCTGCCGATCGGGTCGGACGTGCTGGCGATGACCGCCATCGCGCCCTTCCGCCCGCGGCGCTGGCGCGGGGCGATCCTGCCGAAATCCGCGGTGGTGCGGTTCGACGTGCTGGAGCCGCTGAAGCGCCCGGTGATGGCCGACGCCGACGCGCGCGGCGTTGAACGGGTGCGCTGGGTCGAGATCCGGTCCGAGCCCGCGATCACGCACCGCGTCCTGTTCGACACCGGGCACGGCATGGAAGAGCGGCTGATGCGCGAGCAGTTCGTCTGACCCGGGATGGGGGGCTCCGCCCCCCCTGGGGCTCCGCCCCCGCCCCCCTGGGGCTCCCCCGGGATATTTGGGGACAGAAGATCGAGGCTTGGTTGCGAGGCTGGTGCGTGCGCGGTAAACGCCGCCCATGCTAGACAATCGCCCCCAGCTGCCGCCCGAGATCGCCCGTCGCCGGACCTTCGCGATCATCTCGCACCCCGACGCCGGCAAGACCACGCTGACCGAGAAGTTCCTGCTGTTCGGCGGCGCGATCCAGATGGCCGGGCAGGTCCGCGCCAAGGGCGAGGCGCGGCGCACGCGGTCCGACTTCATGAAGATGGAGCAGGAGCGCGGGATTTCCGTCTCGGCCTCGGCCATGTCGTTCGACTTTGGCCAGTACCGCTTCAATCTGGTGGACACGCCCGGCCACTCGGACTTTTCCGAGGATACCTATCGCACGCTGACCGCCGTGGATGCCGCGATCATGGTGATCGACGGCGCGAAGGGCGTCGAAAGCCAGACCCGCAAGCTGTTCGAGGTCTGCCGCCTGCGCGACCTGCCGATCCTGACCTTCTGCAACAAGATGGACCGCGAAAGCCGCGACACGTTCGAGATCATCGACGAGATCCAGGAGAACCTGGCGATCGACGTGGCGCCGGCAAGCTGGCCTATCGGGATGGGCCGCGATTTCCTCGGCACCTACGACCTGCTGCACGACCGGCTGGAGCTGATGGACCGCGCCGACCGCAACCGGGTGGCTGAGTCGGTCAAGATCTCGGGCCTCGACGATCCGAAGCTGGCCGAGCACGTGCCGCCCGGGCAGCTGGCGAAGCTGCGCGAGGAGGTCGAGATGGCGCGCGAGCTGCTGCCCGCCTTCGACCGCAAGTCGTTCCTTGAAGGGCATATGACCCCAATCTGGTTCGGCTCGGCCATCAACAGCTTCGGCGTGAAGGAGCTGATGACCGGCATCGGCGAATACGGCCCCCAGCCGCAGCCGCAGACCGCGGCCGAACGGCAGATTTCCCCCGACGAGGCGGACGTCACCGGCTTCGTCTTCAAGGTGCAGGCCAACATGGACCCCAAGCACCGCGACCGGGTGGCGTTCGTCCGTCTGGCGTCGGGGCATTTCGAGCGCGGGATGAAGATGACCCACGTGCGGTCGAAGAAGCCGATGGCGGTGTCGAACCCGGTGCTGTTCCTCGCGTCAGACCGCGAGCTGGCAGAGGAAGCATGGGCCGGCGACATCATCGGCATCCCGAACCACGGCCAGCTTCGCATCGGCGACGCGCTGACCGAGGGCGAGATGCTGCGCTTCACCGGCATCCCCTCGTTCGCGCCTGAGCTTCTGCAGACGGTCCGCGCGGGCGATCCGATGAAGGCCAAGCATCTCGAGAAGGCGCTGATGCAGTTCGCCGAGGAAGGCGCGGCCAAGGTCTTCAAGCCGATGATCGGGTCGGGCTTCATCGTCGGCGTCGTCGGCGCGCTGCAGTTCGAGGTGCTGGCGAGCCGGATCGAGCAGGAATACGGCCTGCCGGTGCGGTTCGAGCCGTCGCAGTTCACCTCTGCCCGCTGGATCTCGGGCCCGAAGGAGGCGGTCGAGAAGTTCGCCGCCACGAACAAGCAGCACATGGCGACGGACAACGACGGCGATCTGGTCTATCTGACGCGGCTGCAGTGGGACATCGACCGCGTGCAGCGCGACCAGCCCGAGCTGAAGCTGACGGCGACGAAGGAGATGATGGTTTAAGCCCGCAGACGCGTAGGCGACAGGCGGAATGAAAGGCAGGCACAAAGCGTGCCTGCCGCAATTTCACCCCACCGTCAGGTCCATCGTCACGTCCGCGTTCAGCACCTTGCTGACCGGGCAGCCCGTCTTCGCCGCCTCGGCCGCCTGCCGGATCGCGGCCTCGTCGCCCTGGCCCGACACCTTCGTCGTCAGGTGGACCCTGGTGATCGCGAAGCCCTCGCCCTGCTTCTCGATCGTCACGGCCGAGCTCGTCTCGATCCGCGCGTCCTTCACCCCTGCCTTTTCCAGCTGGCCCGACAGCGCCATGCTGAAGCAGGCGGCGTGGGCGGCGCCGATCAGTTCCTCGGGGTTGGTGCCCTTTTCCTCGCCAAAGCGGGTGCTGAAGCCGTAGGGGGAATCCAGCACGCCGCTTTCGGTCGAGACCGTGCCCTTGCCGTCTTTGATGCCGCCTTGCCATTCGGCCGAACCGGTCCTGATGCTCATCTGTCGCTTCCTTCTGGTGATGTCCTGCCTGAACGCGCGGCCCGGCGCTTGGTTCAGCACGGCGGGCGGCGCGAAGCCGCCGACGGGGTTCCGCGCTGCCGGGATGCAGCTCAGGAAACCGCATTGGCGCTGCCGGGGCGCAGGACTATAGTCCCGCAGCTTTTCGGAAGGGTCCCGCATGCTGGGCAGAATCTACCTCTACATCCTGTTCAACATCGGCCGGGTGATCGTGTCGGCGCAGTCGCTCGTGGCATGGGCGAAGACGCGGTCGAAGCCCACCGTGGTGCATCACGAGGCCCCGTACGACGACCGTCCCATCATGCTGCTGGCGCTGTACGAAAAGGGCCTGCTGCGGCCGGACGTGACGCGGCTGCTGGAGCAGGCGCGGGCCGCGGGGTTCTACGTTGTCGCGGTGAACACGCTGAAGCTCCGCAACCCCGGGTCGGTCGCGGGCATGGTCGACTGCTACATCGAGCGCCCGAACTACGGCCGCGACTTCGGCAGCTACAAGACCGGGTTCCTGCACATCTACAACCGCCGCTGGGACCGGACCTGCCCGCGCCTTCTGATGATCAACGACAGCGTCTACTTCACGACCGAGCGGATGCGCCCGTTCCTGGATGACATGATGTCGCCATCGCCCGAAGTCCTGGGCGCGACCGAGAACCACGAGATCGAATACCACCTCGGCTCGTTCTGCATCGCGATGGACGGCTCCGTCCTGCGGTCGCAGCTGATGCGCGACTACTGGAAGGACTACACGTTGTCGGACGTGCGCCCGCGCGTGATCCGGGAAGGAGAGATGCGGCTGTCGCGGACTCTGAAGCGGGTGGTGACAACACCGCGGGAATTCGCGGCGCTCTACAGCGCAACCCGGTTCGCGGAACAGGTGGAACGCGATGAAGGGCTGCTGGATTTCGCGATGCGCAATGCCCGCTCGGCGAACAGGACACACTGGAAGCGGGTAACGCCAAAGGCGGCGCTGAACTATCTTTCGTCGCGCTTCTTGGTTCCGTTCAATCCTGCCGCCAGCTTCGAGATGGGCCCTCCCAAGCCGTTCCAGAGCGGTGTGGAGATGGCCGAGGCCAGCCTTGCGGAAAGCGAGTTCGTCGCGAGTTACGACGATTTCGTCCGCTTCCTGCACAGTCGGGTCAGCCGGCCAGAGACGATCGACAACAAGGCCGTCCGGTCCATGACGGCAGCATACGCGGCCGAGGTGTTCATGGAAGGCAGCCAGATCCACCAGAACGCAGCGATCATGCTGGCGATGGGGCTGCCGATCATCAAGCTCGACGGGCTCTACCGCGGCATGTTCAACTTGGCCGACGTGCGGACGCTGACCGACCAGCTTCCCTCGCACGAGGCCGAGGAGCTGCGCGCCCTGCTGATGGACCGTCCGTTCGGCGGCGACACGCTGATCGGCTGGAAGCGGGCGGCGTTCCTGCGCGGCTATATCTGATCGGCGCGACCCGTTTGCCAGTAACCCGTTCGCTTCGTTTGCCCGCGAGAAGATCCGCCTGATGGCCCGCCTCGTCATCCACATCGGCACGCACAAGACCGGGACCACGTTCCTGCAGCACAAGCTGGCCGAGGCGCGGCCGTGGCTTCGCGAACGCGGCTTCGTCTATCCCGATTTCGGATCGACCGCGCACCACCTGCTGGTCGCGCACTGGGTCGGGCTGAAGCACGAGCTGGCGTCGCGCCCCGACCCGGTTGCGGTCTGGAAGGCGCTTGCCGCCGACCACGTCGGCAGCGACCGGACGATCGTCGTCAGCAGCGAGGAGTTCTCGCGCGCCACGGTAAACCGGCCGGACTTCCGGGCGATCCGCGCCTGGTTCGACGGGTTCGAATCGGTGCGGCTGATCTGCTACATCCGCGACCAGCTGTCCTACCTTCAGTCGATCTATACCGAGGTGTCCAAGGTCCGGAATCCCGGCGGGCCCGGGGCGATGGTCGACGAGGCGATCGGCACCGGCATGTTCACCGGGGTGGCGGTGGGCTACAATCTGCTGGCCGACATCCTTGCCGCGCAGATGCCGCTCGGGGACGTGACCTTCTGCAACTACCAGGACGCGTGCGGCGCGGATGGCGGCCTGCTGGGCCATTTCCTGCGCCAGCTCGGACTGGAGGGTGAGCCGCCCGCGACCCCCGTCCAGCGCCAGAACGAAAGCCGCGCCGCGGTGGAGGTGTGGATCGCCAACACGATCTCTGCCCCCGCCGTCGCGCCAGCAGCCCTGATCGAGCAGGTGGCGCAGGTGCTGGCGCAGCAGTTCCCCGCCCTCCGCGGCGGAACCATCTTCACACCGGACGAGATCGCGCGGCTGCAGAAGCGGTTCGAGCCCGCGAACCGTTATTTCGAGACGCGCGTCCAGCCCTCGAGCCCCGGGTTCCGCATTCCCCATCTGCAGGGCTTCGCCGGCCGCCCGCCCCGCGACGCGATCGGGCCGGAGGTCTGGGACGCCGTGAAGGCGGCGCTCTAGGGCGGCGCTCTAGGGTTCAGCGCGTCAGCCGCTCCCATTCCGAAATCGCGAAGCGGTCCGTCATGCCCGCGACGTAGTCCAGCACCAGCCGGGCACGGGTGACGTCGTCGCGCGCGGCGGCTGCCTCGGCCTGCCAGTCTGCCGGCAGCAGCCTCGGATCGTTCATCAGCAAGGGGAACAGCTGCTGCAGGATCGCGGTGACGCGGGCCCGTTCCTCCATCACCGACGGGGCGCGGTACATGCGGGTGAACAGGAACGCCTTGATCGACTTGAGGCTCTGGTAAAGCGGCTTCGAGAACCGGATCACCGGCCCGTCCATGCGGCGGATGTCGTCGGCATGGGCGGGTTGCAGCGCGGCAAGGCGGTTCTGCGCGACGGCGATCACGTCCTCGACCATCTCGCCGAAGACGCGGCGCAGCGCCTCGTGCCTGCGGCGCATCGGGGCGAGGTCGGGGTGGAGCCGGTCGACCTCGGCGAAGGCCGGGCCGATCAGCGGCAGCTCGGCCAGGTCGTCCTCGGTGAACAGCCCGGCGCGAAGGCCGTCGTGCAGGTCGTGGTGGTTGTAGGCCACGTCGTCGGCGACGGCGGCGACCTGCGCCTCGGCGCTGGCATGGGTGTGCAGGGCGAGGTCCCAGTCGTGGTTCACCTCGACCAGCGCATAGGGCAGGGGGCCTTCCGCCGCGCCTCCCGCCGGGCCTCCCGCCGGGCCTGCGCCGACGACCGGGCCGTTGTGCTTGGCGATCCCTTCCAGCGTTTCCCATGTCAGATTGAGGCCGTCGAACCCGGCGTAGTGCCGTTCCAGCCGCGTCACGATCCGCAGCGCCTGCGCGTTGTGGTCGAACCCGCCCCACGGCGCCATCAGCGCGGCCAGCGCATCCTCGCCGGTATGGCCGAAGGGCGGGTGGCCCAGGTCGTGGGCCAGCGCCACGGCTTCCGCCAGGTCCGTGTTCAGCGCCAGCGCGCCCGCGATCGTGCGGGCGACCTGCGCCACCTCGACGGTGTGGGTCAGCCTGGTGCGGTAGTAGTCGCCGCGGTAGTCCTCGCCATCCTGTTCGACGAAGACCTGCGTCTTGTGCTTGAGCCGGCGGAACGCGCTCGAATGGATGATCCGGTCGCGGTCGCGCTGCCACGGGCTGCGGAACGTGGACAGTTCCTCGTGGTGCAGCCGCCCGCGGCTGTCGGCCGGCTGGCAGGCGTAGGGGGCGGTCATGCGGACTCCTTCGGGGCCATCGCGTCGGTCCTGCCGGACAAGCGCGGTCGCGCGGTTTCCTTGCGAGGCGACGGGACCGAGCCTATATTCCCGGTTGCACCATCGAAACGGGAACGACCCATGAACCTGCCTCCCACGGTCACCCCCCGCGCCTTCGCGCGGCTGGCCGAGATCAACGCCGGTTCCGGGGGCCAGGCGCTCCGCGTCGCGGTCGAGGGCGGGGGCTGCTCGGGCTTCCAGTACAACATCCGGCTGGACGATGCGGCCGCCGACGACCTCGTGATCGAGGGCGAGGGCCCCAATCACGGCCAGCGCGTGCTGGTCGATCCGGTGTCGCTGCCCTTCCTCAGCGGCGCGGTCATCGACTGGTCGGACGAGCTGATCGGCGCGCGATTCGTGATCGAAAACCCCAATGCGAGCTCGTCCTGCGGCTGCGGCACCTCGTTCTCGATCTGACCCGATGATCCTCGAAATTCTTTTCGTCCTGGTCCTGACCGTCATCAACGGCCTGCTGGCCATGTCCGAGCTCGCCGTCGTGTCGTCCCGTCCCGCGCGGCTGCAGAGCATGGCCGAAAAGGGCAACCGCGGCGCGCAGGTGGCAAGCGATCTGCTGTCCGAGCCGGGCAAGTTCCTGTCCGCCGTGCAGGTGGGCATCACGCTGGTGGGCGTTCTCACGGGTGCCGTGTCGGGCGCCACGCTCGGCGCGCGCGCGGGCAGCGCCCTGTTGCAGGCCGGCGTTCCCGCGTCGCTGGCGCAGCCCCTGGGCGTGTTCCTGGTCGTCGCCGCCATCACCGCGCTGTCGGTGATCGTGGGCGAGCTGGTGCCCAAGCAGATCGCCATGTCGAACCCGGAATCGATCGCCTCGCGCGTGGCGCCGGGGATGCGGATGCTGGCGCGGATCGCGGCGCCGCTGGTCTGGTTCCTCGACGTGACGGGTCGCGGGCTGCTGCGGCTTCTGGGCATCCGCAGCTCCTCGGACCGGGCCATCACGGACGAGGAAGTCCGCATGACCATCGCCGAGGCGACGCAGGCCGGCGTCCTGATGGAAGGCGAGCGCGGCATGATCGCGGGCGTGATGCGCGTGGCCGACCGCACCGCGCGTGCCATGATGACCCCGCGCCGCGATGTCGACATGATCGACGTAAGCGACCCGCCCGAGACGGTGGTCGCAAAGGCGCGCTCGGCCAGGTTCTCGCGCATGCCGGTGTCGGACGGCAGTTCGGACGAGATCCTGGGCGTCGTCGCCCTGCGCGACCTGATCGGGGTCGAGACGCCCGACGTGCGCGCGCTGATCCGCGAGGCGCCGACCGTCCTCGACGCCGCCGACGCGCTGTCGGTGATCGAGGTGCTGCGCGCGACGCCGTCGCGCATGCTGCTGGTCTACGACGAATACGGGCATTTCCAGGGCATCATCACCGCGATGGACCTGCTGGAGGCGATCACCGGCGACTTCGTCGACCCGCACGGGGACGAACCCGACATCGTCCGCCGGGCTGACGGGTCATGGCTGGTCGCGGGCAGCGAAAGCGCCGACGAGTTTGCCAACGAGACCGGCTTCCCGGTGCCCGAGGGCGACTTCAGCACCGTTGCCGGCATGGTGCTGACGCTCATCAACCGCATCCCGCGCACGGGCGACGTGTTCAGCCATGACGGCTGGGTGGTCGAGATCGCCGACATGGACGCGATGCGGATCGACCGCCTGATCGTGACCGCGCCCGCCGCCGCCGCGGCGGTCTGAGCGGGCGCGCTCTGAACGGGCGCAGTCCGAGCGGGCCGAGCCTGAGCGGGCGCCCCTTGGGGCGCGCCCCCCTTCAGCGCTTCGGGATCATCCCCATGATGCGCCGCGTTTCCTCGACGATGGGGGCCGAGATCACGTCCGCGCGGGCCGCGCCGTCGCGCAGGATGCGGTCCAGTTCGGCCGGGTCGCGCATCAGGTCGTTCATGCGGCCGGTGATCGGCGCAAGGTGCGCAACCGCCGCGTCCGCGAGCGCCGGCTTGAAGGCGCCGAAGCCCTGGCCCTCGAACCGGGCGCAGATCGCGTCGGGGCTTTCATCCGTCAGCGCCGCGAAGATGTTGACGAGGTTCCGCGCCTCGGGCCGGTCCTTCAGCCCCTCCATCGAGCCGGGAAGCGGCTCGGCGTCGGTGCGGGCCTTGCGGATCTTCTGGGCGATGGTGTCGGCGTCGTCGGACAGGTTGATCCGGCTCGCGTCCGAAGGGTCGGACTTCGACATCTTCTTCGTCCCGTCGCGCAGCGACATCACGCGGGTCGCCGCGCCCTCGATCACCGGCTCGGTCAGCGGAAAGAAATCCACGCCGTAGTCGTGGTTGAACTTGGCCGCGATGTCGCGGGTCAGTTCCAGGTGCTGCTTCTGGTCCTCGCCGACGGGCACGGCAGTGGCGCGATAGGCGAGGATGTCCGCCGCCATCAGCGCCGGATAGGCATAAAGACCAAGGCTGACCCGCTCGCGATCCCTGCCGCCCTTGTCCTTGAATTGGGTCATCCGGTCCATCCAGCCGACCCGCGCCACGCACGACAGCAGCCAGGCCAGCTCGGCATGGGCGGGAACCGCGCTCTGGTTGAAGAGGATCGAGCGGGCGGGATCGATGCCCGCCGCCATGAAGGCCGCCGCCGCCTCGCGGGTCTGCTGGCGCAGGCGTTCGGGATCTTGCCAGACGGTCAGCGCGTGCAGATCGACAAGGCAATAGATCGTCTCGGCCCCCCCGCCCTGATAACCGGCAAAGCGCTTCAGCGCGCCGAGATAGTTGCCCAGCGTTAGCCCGCCCGACGGCTGGATGCCGGAAAAGACGCGGGGGGTGAAGGCGGTGGCGGATGCGGGGCCGGAGGCGGGGGCGAGGGACATGGGCGCTGCCTGCTTGGAAAACTGCTTCCGGCGGATTACCCCTCACCCCGGACGGGCGCAACCGCGCCCCGCCTCATTGCCGCGAACCTCGCCCGACGAAGGACGACGACCCATGCGCCCAGGCTACGATGAAAACCCGCTGAACCCCGTGCCGCCGGTGGTCTGGATGCTGGCCCTGCCGATCATCCTGTCCGAGGCGGCGTTCGGCCTGGCGCAGGCGGGCTTCATCGGCGGCGGCCGGTATGCGGGCGGCGTCCTGCGCCAGCTCTGGGTCGAACGCACCGCCGTCGCGCCCGAGATGTTCCTGCGGATGTGGCAGTGGGGCGAGCCGGGGGTGCAGCTCTACCGGCTGCTCAGCTACCCGTTCGTCCACTACTCGGCCACCCACGCGGTGTTCGTGACGGTCTTCCTGCTCGCGCTCGGCAACATGGTCGCGCAGCAGATCCGCCCGGCTGCGGTGCTGGCCATCTTCGCGGGCGCGAGCGTGGCCGGGGCGGTGGTCTTCACCCTTGGCGCGGCGCTGCTGCCCGCGGTCGAGTTCGGGCTGCTGGTCGGCGGCTATCCCGGCGTCTACGGGCTTCTCGGCGCGTTCACCTTCCTTCTGTGGACGCGGCTTGGGCAAGAGAACGCGAACCGCCTGCGGGCGTTCTCGCTGGTGGGCCTGCTGCTCGCGTTCCAGCTGGTGTTCGGGCTTCTGTTCGGGAACGCCGGCTATGCCTGGGTGGCCGAGATCGCGGGCTTCGTCACCGGCTTCGCGCTGTCGTTCCTGCTGGTGCCGGGCGGCCTGCGCGACGTGCGCGAGCGCATCCGGCACCGCTAGGCCTCACCTCCGCCGCCTGAGCTGCCCGCGCAGGTCGGCCACCCGCACCGCGCCGAAGACGAGCGCCGCGGCCGCGTAGATCGCCATGCCGCCGAACACGAGGACTGCCAGCGCCGCGTAGCGGTGGCCCGGCGACTGCAGGGCGGGGCCCAGCAGGTGCATCATCGCAAGGACGCCCGCGCCCATCACCGCCGATGCCGCCACGATCCGCGGCAGGGTGCGCCGCATCCGGTCGTCGAAGCGGGCCGCCGCCCCGAAGGCGCGGCTGCCCCACCACAGCTGCGCGGCCATGGTCCAGCCCGCGACCGTCGTCCCGAGAGCCGCCGCGGCATAGCCGATCACCGGCGACAGCCCGATCGCCACGATCGCGTTGATCGCCATCGACCACAGCGCATAGCGGAACGGGGTGCGCGTATCCTCGCGCGCGAAGAACAGCGGCTGCTGCACCTTCTGCAGCGTGAAGGCGGGCAGGCCCACGGCATAGATGGCGAGCACGAGCGCGGTCGGGCCGATGTCGGCTTCGTCGAACGCGCCGCGCCCGAACAGGACCGAGATCAGCGGATGCGCCGCCACCGCCAGCGCCACCGCGCAGGGCACGGTCAGCAGCAGCGCGAATTCGGTCGCGCGGTTGTAGGCGTCGCGGCCCCCGGCCTCGTCCCCGGCCTTGAGCCGGCGGGAGATGTCGGGCAGCAGCACCACGCCGATGGCGATGGCGACGACGCCCAGCGGCAGCTGGTACAGCCGGTCGGCGTAGTTCAGCCAGCCGATCGCGCCCTCGTAGAACGACGCGACCTGCCGCCCGACCAGCAGGTTCACCTGCACGACCCCGCCCGCCAGCACCGCAGGCGCCGCGATCGCGAGAAGCCGCCGCAGGTCCGGCGTCATCCGCGGCAGCCGCAGCCGCAGCGGAAACCCCATCCGCCTGGCCGCGACCCAGACCGTCGCCAGCTGCACCAGCCCCGACACCGGCGTCGACCACGCCATCGCCAGCCCCATGTCCCAGCCGAACCGGTCCGCCATCAGCATCGCCGCGATCAGGACCACGTTCATCAGCACCGGCGCCGCCGCGGCCGCGACGAAGCGCCCGCCCGCGTTCAACAGGCCCGACAGCAGCGCCGTCAGCGACATGAACAGGATGTAGGGAAAGCAGATCCGCCCGTAGATCACCGCGAGCGGGTAGCGTTCGTCCCCCACGAAGCCCGATGCCATGGCAAGGACGAGCCACGGCATCGCGATGGTCGCGATCACCGACACGACCAGCACCACGCCGAACAGGCCCGCGAACGCATCCTCGGCGAAGCGGCGGGGGTCGTCGCCCGATTCCAGCTTCTTGGCGAAGATCGGCACGAAGGCGGTGTTGAACGCCCCTTCCGCGAAGAAGCGGCGGAACATGTTGGGCAGCGAGAAGGCGACCAGATACGCCTCGGCGATGGGGCCGGTGCCGAGGAAGGCCGCGATCAGGATGTCGCGCGCGAACCCCACCACGCGGCTGGCGAGCGTCCAGCTGCCCACCGTCAGGAAGCCCGAGATCAGGCGGATCGGTTTCATCGTGGCGCGGTCCCTCGCATGGCCGGCCGCATCACGCCCGCCGAACGGGACGGGGGATAGAAGTGCGCGGGCGCGGGGGCAAGGCTGCCGTGGCGGCGGTTGGCGCTTCTCAGCCCACGTCCCTCGCGCGCTCGGCCCCCTGCGCGATCGCGGCGCGCAGCTTGCGCTCCAGCGCGTCGCGGCGGGATTGCTGGTGCAGCTTCAGGCCGAAGCTGTCCTTGACGTAGAAGCTGTCCACGACCTGCGCCCCGAAGGTGGCGATCACGGCGCTGGCGATGCGGATGTGGTTCGCGGCGAGCGTCCGCGTCAGGTCGTAGAGCAGGCCCGGGCGGTCGCGGGTATCGACCTCGATGATGGTGTAGATGTCCGACCCCTCGTTGTCGAATGTGACGTGGGTCGGGAAGCGGAAGGCGCGCTCGCGCTTCTTCATCCGGTCGCGGTCGGCGAACGCCTCGCGCGGGACGACCTCTCCGGCCAGCGTGCGGTCGATCATCTTGCTCAGGCGGGGCAGGCGGTCGGCGGCGTAGGGGTGGCCCTGCTCGTCCTGAAGCCAGAACACCGCGGTCGCGTAGCCGTCCCGGGTCGTGTAGGTGCGCGCGTCCACGATGTTGGCGCCGACCAGCGCCAGCGCGCCGGCGAGGCGCGAGAAGATGCCGGGATGGTCGGCCAGCACGAAGGCCGCGCGGGTCGCATCGCGCGCGGTGTCGGGGTGCAGGTCGATGCCGATGTCGTTCGGGCCGGCCTCGGCCAGCAGCCCTGCGAATACCGCCTGGGTGTCGGCGGGCAGGCCCTGCCAGTAGGTGTCGTAGTGGCGCCCCATCTCGGCCTTGATCGCCCGCGGCTCCCACCCCTTCGCGATGAGGAGGTGGCGCAGGCTGCGGCGCGATTCATCGACCTGCTGGTCCCGGTTCACCTCCTCGAGCCCGCTTTCCAGCGCCGCGGCGGTGGCGGCGTAGAGATTTCGCAGCAGGTCTGCCTTCCAGTTGTTCCAGGTGCCCGGACCGACGCCGCGGATGTCGCACACCGTCAGGATCAGCAGCAGGTCCAGTCGCTTGCGGGTCTTGACCGCCTTGGCGAAGTCGCGAAGCGTGCGCCGGTCGCCGATGTCGCGTTTCTGCGCGATGTCGGACATCAGGAGGTGGCTGCGGACCAGCCACTCCACCGTCTCGATCTCGCCCGCCGGCAGCCCGAGCCGCGCGCAGACCCGCCGCGCCATCTGCGCGCCGATGATGGAGTGGTCCTCGGGCAGGCCCTTGCCGATGTCGTGAAGCAGCACCGCCAGGTAGATGACGCGGCGATTGACCTTGCCCCTCATGATCTCGGTCACGATGGGCAGGGTGGCGTCCTCCTCGCCCTTCTCGATCGCGGACAGGGCGGCCACGCACTGGATCAGGTGCTCGTCCACCGTGTAGTGGTGATAGACGTTGAACTGCATCATCGCCACGATCCGCTCGAACTCGGGGATGAAGGCGCCGAGCACGTTCAGCTCGTTCATGCGGCGAAGCGCGCGTTCCGGGTCGCCGTGGCGCAGCAGCACGTCGACGAAGATCTGCACCGCCTCGCGGTTGGACCGCATCCGCTCGTCGATCAGGTCGAGGTTCGAGGTGACGGCCCGCATCGCGTCGGGGTGGATCAGGATGCCGGTCCGGACCGCCTCCTCGAACAGGCGCAGGATGTTCAGCGGATCGCGGCGGAACAGGTCGGGGTCGGCGATGGTCAGGCGGCCGTTCAGCACCCTGAACCCCTCGCGCAGCTTCCGCCGGCGGCGCAGGAACCGCGACAGCGGCGCGCGGTACAGGTGGCGGGTTTCCAAGGCGGTCAGGAACACCCGCGTCAGGTCGCCCACCCGCGTCGCGTGGCGGAAATAGTCCTGCATGAAGATCTCCACGGCCCGCCTGCCGTGGCTGTCCGCGTAGCCCATCCGCCGCGCCACCTCGACCTGCATGTCGAAGCTGAGCACGTCGACCGCGCGCCCCGCGATCAGGTGCAGGTGGCAGCGCACGGCCCACAGGAAATCCTCGGCGTTCCAGAACGTCGCGTGCTCGTCCCGGGTGAAGAAGCCCAGGTCCACCAGCTCGACCGCCCGGTCCACGCGGTTGATGTACTTCGCGATCCAGTAGAGCGTCTGGAGATCGCGCAAGCCGCCCTTCCCCTCCTTCACGTTCGGTTCCAGCACGTAGCGCTGGCCGCCCTGCTTCCGGTGCCGGGCGTCGCGTTCGGCAAGCTTCGCCTCGATGAACGCGGGGACCGTGCGCTCGAACAGCTCGGGCCCGAGCCGGGCGCGCAGTTCCTCGGCCGTCAGCGCGTCGCCGCAGACGAGGCGGTGTTCCAGCAGGCTGGTGCGGATGGTCATGTCGGCCTCGCCCAGCCGCAGGCATTCGTCGATCGACCGCGTCGCCTGGCCGACCTTCAGCTTGAGGTCCCAGAGCATGTAGAGGATCGATTCGATCGCGCCCTCGGCCCAGCCCGACGGCTTCCACGGGGTCAGGAACAGCAGGTCCACGTCGGAATGGGGCGCCATCTCGGCCCGGCCGTAGCCGCCGACCGCGACCACGGCCAGCCGTTCGTTGGTGGTCTGGCTGTGCTGGGGGTGCAGGCAGGTGACGGCGACGTGGTGGACCGCGCTCACGACCGCGTCGGTCACCGCGGCGATGGCGCGTACCGTCTCGCGCGCGGCGCGGGGGTGGGCGGCGAAGCCCGCCAGCACGTCGGCCATCGCCTCGGCCCGCGCGGGCGCAAGATGCGCCACGGCGGCGGTGCGGATGTCGCGCGGATCGGTGAGGCCGCGCAGCGCCGCGTCCAGCGTCGGGATGAAGCGCTCGGGGTCGAAAAGCGGATGCGCCCCGGGCAATGCCGGGGCGCTCTGGGCGGGTTGGGATGCCGCGCGGTCGGGCAAGGCCGGATCGCGCCTCAGAACCCGGCGCCGCCGAAGCTGCGCGGCGCGGGATCGACGATCACCAGCTGGTTGCCGCGGATCGTGGCGACCGACAGCCCGCGCTGGTTGGTGCCGTCGGGACGCAGCCGGAACACGCCGCTGACCCCCTGGAAGCCGTTGCCCGAGGTCAGCCCGGCCGTGGTCAGCGCGTTGGCCCGGCCCGCCTGTGCCAGCGACGCGATCGCCGACACGGCATCGTAGCCGAGCGCGCCGAGCTCGTGCGGCGCCTCGCCGTAGGCGCTCCGGTAGCGCTGCGAGAACTGGGCGATGCGGGGCAGGTCGGGCACCGCGAACCAGCCGCCCTGCACGCCCGGCAGCTGCAGCCGCGACGCCGGCACGTCCCACCGCGTCAGCCCCATCAGCTGGACCGAGTTCGAGGTGACCCCGTTCCGGGCCAGCGCGTCGGTCAGGTAGGGCAGGACCGACGGCGAGTTCGCGGTCATGAAGATGGCGTCCGCCTGCCGCGCCTGCGCGATCGCGGCCACCTGCGGCACGATCCCGTCGATGCCCTGTTCCGACACCGGGTGGACCGCCTTGCCGGCGAGCGTGGCGCGGTTGCGGGCGATCGCCGCCTCGATCGCGGCGGCGCCGATCTGGCCCGAGACGTCGTCCTCGGCCACGACCAGCACCCGGCGCTTGCCCTGGCGGACGCCGTAGCCGATCAGCCGGTCGGCGGTATTGTAGAAGGTGTTGCCCAGCACGAAGACGTTGCCGCCCGCGATGTCGGCGTTATTCGAGAACGACAGCACGTTGACCTGCCCCCGGACCGCCTGGCCGGCCGCGTTGGCGGAATCCGCATGCAGCGGGCCGACGATGATCTTGGCACCCGCGGCCACCGCCTCGTTCGCGCGCGCGGCCGCCAGCGCGGGGTCCGACCCGGTCTCGTAGACGCGCAGGTCGATCCGGGCGCCCTGCGCGTCGGCCGCCGCCATCTTTGCCGAGTTCACGATCGACCGGGCGATCCGGTCCAGCTCGGCGCTTTCGCCGCCGCCCGGCACCAGCAGCGCGACGGGCACCGGCTGGCTCGGGTCGATCATGGGGCCGGTCTGAGGTCCGCTTGCGACGCCGGTGCCGGTCGTGTCGCAGGCGGCGAGAAACGCGAGCGAGACGAAGGCCGCGACCCGCATGAGCGGGCGGGACAGGCGCGACAGGCCGGGGCGAAGGGCGAGATCGGTCATGTTCTGGTCCTGACAATAGGGTGGGCAACGCTGCCCGCGCAGGGTAGCCACAACGGGGCTTTGCTGGCAACCTGCCCTGCCGGGCGGAATACGCAGGGACGGCGAGGTGGTTGGGCGGGGTGGGCCGGCGGAAGGGCGGGACGATGCAGGACGACGAAGACCGGCCCGGAACGGTGCCGGACCACGGTCAGGCGGTGTCGGGGCAGCCGCTGGCGCCCGGCCTCTACCTGGTCGCGACGCCGATCGGGAACGCGCGCGACATCACGCTCCGCGCGCTGGACATCCTGGGCGCGGCGGACCTGCTCGCGGCCGAGGACACGCGCACGCTGCGCCACCTGATGTCGATCCACGGCATCCCGCTGGGGGGACGCCGCATCCTCGCCCACCACGACCACAATGCGGAAGGCAGCGCCCGGACGATCCTGCAGGCGGTCCGCGACGGCCGCTCGGTTGCCTACGCGTCCGACGCGGGAACCCCGCTGATCGCGGACCCGGGCTTCGCGCTGTCGCGACGGGCGGCGGACGACGGGCTGCCGATCCACGCGGCCCCCGGCGCGTCGGCGCTGCTCGCGGCGCTCACGGTCGCGGGCCTGCCGACCGACCGGTTCATGTTCGCGGGTTTCGTGCCGTCCGCCAGGGGAGCCCGGCGAAGCTGGCTGGCCGACATCGCCGCCGTGCGCGCGACCGTCGTCATGTTCGACAGCCCGAGGCGCGTTAAGCAAACATTGGGAGAGTTGTGCGAGATTGAGGCGAATCGGGTTACGGTGATCTGCAGGGAACTGACGAAGAAATTCGAAGAGGTGCTGCGGGGCACCGCCGCCGAACTGGCTGCGCGGATCCCCGACGAGGGGTTGCGGGGCGAGGTGGTGATCCTGCTCGCGCCGCCCGCGCAGGTGGTCGTGGACGACGACGTCCTGCGTGGTGCACTGGCCGCGCGGCTGGACCGGATGTCGGTGCGCGACGCGGCCGCCGAAGTGGCGGCGGAACATGGCGTCGCGCGAAAGCTGGCCTACGCGCTGGCGGTGGAAATGGGTCGCGATGACCGGGGGTAACGGATGGAACAGCTCGACTTCGACAGCCTTCATGCCCCGCGTGGTCGGGCGCATCGCACGGCGAAGGTCGCGCGCGGGCTGTCCGCGCAGGCCTCCGGCGCCGCCGCCGAACGGCTGGTCGAAGGACATTACGCGGCACTCGGCTGCGAGATCCTGGCCCGTCGCTGGCGCGGCCTCTCGGGCGAGATCGACCTGATCCTGCGCGAGGGAACCGGGGTCGTCTTCGTCGAGGTCAAGAAATCCGCGACCATCGACATGGCGGCCGAGCGGCTCGGGCGCCGGCAGATGGACCGCATCTGCAACGCGGCGCTTGAGTTCTGCGAGGGGCTGCCCACCGGGTCGCTGACCGAAATGCGCTTCGACGCCGCGCTGGTGGACGACAGCGGCTGCGTGGAGATCGTCGAGAACGCCTTCGGGCAGCACTGACCGGCCGTCCGCCTTGCTTGCATCGGCTGCGCGCGCGGGCAACAACCGTGCCGACACTGATGGAGTGCCCCTGATGAGCCTGCACGTCGCCCTGCAGATGGACCCGATCGAACATGTCTCGATCACCGCCGACTCGACATTCCGCATCGGGATCGAGGCGCAGGCGCGCGGCCACAGGCTGTTTCAGTACACGGTCGACCGGCTCTACTTCGACGAAGGGCGGGTCCGGGCGGTCGGGCGCTCGGTCGAATTGCGGGGGGAACACGGCAGGCACGTGAGCTTTGGCGATTGGGTCCACGTGAACCTGACCGATTTCGACGTGGTATGGCTGCGCCAGGATCCGCCCTTCGACATGGCCTATGTCACCTCCACCCATCTTCTCGACCGGATCCACGGTCAGGTGCTGGTCGTCAACGACCCCTTCTGGGTCCGCAACCATCCCGAAAAGCTGCTGGTCCTCGACTTCCCCGACCTCACGCCGCCGACGATGATCGCGCGCGATCCGGGCGCGATCCGGGCCTTCCGGGAACGTCACGGCGACATCATCCTGAAGCCGCTCTACGGCAACGGCGGGGCGGGCGTCTTCCACCTTCGGCCTGACGACCCGAATCTGTCGTCGCTGCTGGAGACGTTTGCCGGCATCAACCGCGAGCCGATGATCGCGCAGAAGTACCTGCCCGCCGTCGTCAAGGGGGACAAGCGGATCATCCTGGTGGACGGCGAGCCGGTCGGCGCCATCAACCGCGTGCCCGCGGCTGGCGAGGCGCGGTCGAACATGCACGTGGGCGGCCGCCCCGAGAAGGTCGGGCTGACCGACCGCGAGCGCGAGATCTGCGCCCGGATCGGCCCCGTCCTGCGCGACAAGGGCCAGATCTTCGTCGGCATCGACGTCATCGACGGCTGGCTGACCGAGATCAACGTGACCTCGCCCACCGGCATCCAGGAGCTGGAGCGCTTCGACGGCGTCAATGCCGCCGCGCTGATCTGGGAGGCGATCGAGCGGCGCCGATCTCCGCGGGGCTGATTTCCGTCGCCACGGTCCAGCGGTCGCGCGCGACTGGGCGGCGATGCTTCACTTGCGACAAACGCCGGCCCTCGCGGGCCGGCGTTCGTCGTTTCAGCCGCGATGGCGGATCAGTTGCCGCCGAGCGTCTTCGCCACTTCCGCCGCGAAGTCTTCCTGCTTCTTCTCGATGCCTTCGCCGACCTCGACGCGGGCGTACCCCACCACCTCGACGCCCGCCTGCCTGGCCGCCTCGGCGACCGTCAGGTCGGGGTTGATGACGAACTTCTGGCCCAGAAGCGTCACCTCCTCGAAGAACTTCGCCATCCGGCCCACGATCATCTTCTCGATCACCGCGTCCGACTTGCCCGATTCGCGCGCCTGCTCGGTCAGGACCGACTTCTCGCGCTCGATCAGCGCCGGGTCGAGGTCGTCCTGCGACAGCGAGGCCGGGTTCGTCGCCGCGATGTGCATCGCGATCTGGCGGCCGATTTCCGTGTTGTCGCCCTTCAGCGCGACCAGCACGCCGATCTTGCCCATGCCCTCGGCGGCCGCGTTGTGGACGTAGCTCACGACCTGGTCGCCGCTGACCGACACCAGGCGGCGCAGCGACATGTTCTCGCCGATGCGCGCGATCGCGTCGGTCAGGACTTCCGAGACCGGCTTGCCGCCGACCTGCGCGTCGTTCAGCGCCTCGACCGTATCGACCGCAAGCCCGGCTTCCGCGATGCTGCGGACCATGTTCTGGAAGTCGACGTTCTTGGCGACGAAGTCGGTTTCCGAGTTCACCTCGACCGCGATGCCCTTGCCGTCCTTGACGGCGACGGCCACCAGGCCCTCGGCCGCGACGCGGCCCGACTTCTTGGCGGCCTTCGCCAGGCCTTTGGTCCGCAGCCAGTCGACCGCCGCCTCCATGTCGCCGTTCGTTTCGGTCAGCGCCTTCTTGGCGTCCATCATGCCTGCGCCAGTGGACTCGCGCAGTTCCTTCACCATCGCGGCGGTAACGGCCATCGGTGACTCTCCTGAATATCGGTGTGGGACGGGCGGGACCTGGCCCCGCCCGATGACGTTCGGATGACGCGGGCGCATCATCCGTGGCAGGTCAGGCCGAGACGCTCTCGGCCGATTCGCCGGTCGCGGCGTCGGGCAGATCGTCCAGATCCTCGGCCGGGGCGTCGGTCAGCGCGCCGAGGTCCACGCCCGCGGCCCCCATCTGCGCCGACATGCCGTCGAGCGCCGCGCGGGCGACCAGGTCGCAGTACAGCGCGATCGCGCGGGCCGCGTCGTCGTTGCCGGGGATGACGTAGTCCACGCCCTTGGGCGAGGCGTTGGTGTCGACGATCGCCACGACCGGGATGCCCAGCTTGTTGGCTTCCAGGACCGCGAGGTCCTCCTTCGTCACGTCGATGACGAACAGCAGGTCCGGCAGGCCGCCCATGTCGCGGATGCCGCCCAGGCTCGCCTGCAGCTTGGCCTGCTCGCGCTCCATGCCCAGACGCTCTTTCTTGGTCAGGCCCTCGGCGCCCTGTTCCATCGCCTCGTCGATCTGCTTGAGGCGCTGGATCGACTGCGAGACGGTCTTCCAGTTGGTCAGCGTGCCGCCGAGCCACCGGTGGTTCATGTAGAACTGTGCGGATTTCTCGGCCGCTTCGGCCACGGCGCGCTGCGCCTGCCGCTTGGTGCCGACGAACAGGACGCGCCCGCCCTTGGCGACGGTGTCGCGCACGACCTGCAGCGCCGCGTCCAGCATGGGCACGGTCTGGGTCAGGTCCAAGATGTGGATGCCGTTGCGGTCGCCGTAGATGTATTCGGCCATCCGCGGGTTCCAGCGCTGGGTCTGGTGACCGTAGTGAACGCCAGCCTCGAGCAGCTGACGCATGGAAAAATCGGGAAGCGCCATGTCCATGTCCTTTCCGGTTTGCGCCTCGGCAGGGGATTCAGGACGCATTGCGGCGTCCCAACCGGTGGACCCGGAACGGATTTCTCCCGTCCGCAAGCCCGCCCCTGCCTGTGAAGTACGCGCCCCATACCGCAACTCATCGCACCGCGCAAGCGACGGGCGGCCGGCATTTTACCGGCAATGCGATGGCAGGCGGGGCACGCTCAACCGAAACTTAACCCGTTGCGGTCACAACTGCAGGACGAATCTGGAAGCGGGGGACGATCATGCAACATCGGGCGCATCTGGCGCGGCAGTCGCAGGCCGGGCGATGACCGCGACGCTGGTGCTTGCGGAACGGCTGGACCTGCCGGCGGTGCGGCCGCTCGCGCGCGACCTTTTGGCCCGCGCGGGCTGCGACCTGACGCTTGATGCGGGCCGGGTCGGGCATCTCGGAGGGCTCGCGCTGCAGCTTCTGATCGCGGCGGCGCGGCGGTGGCGGGCGGACGGGGTGCGGCTCGCGATCGAGCCGCGCTCGCCGTCGTTCGACGACGCGCTGCGGGTGTTCGGCGTCGACCCGGCCCTTCTGGCGCCCGGGGGCGGGGGGGCGGCCGCATGGACCTGAAGATCCTCGCCGTCGACGACAGCCGCACGATCCGCGACACGCTCCGCATCACGCTGGTCGGGGCGGGAATGATGGTCACCACGGCCGACGACGGGCTGCACGCGCTGCAGCTTCTGGACCAGATGGACCGGCCCGACGCCATCATCTCGGACATCAACATGCCGCGGCTCGACGGCTTCGGCTTCATCCGCGCGGTCCGCGCGATCGACCACCTGCGGGCGGTCCCGATTCTCGTCCTGACGACGGAAAGCGCGCCCGAGCTGCGCGAGCGGGCGCGCGCTGCCGGGGCGACCGGCTGGATCGTGAAGCCGTTCGACCCGGGCAAGCTGATCCGGTCGCTTCGCCTTGTCGCGGGTTGAGGAGGGCCCGACATGACAGATGACCCGATGATCGCCATCCGCGCCTCGTTCTTCGAGGAATGCGAGGAGCTGGTGGAATCCCTGCACGACGCCCTGCAGCTGATGGAGCAGGGCAGCGGCGACGCCGAGACGGTGAACGTGGTCTTCCGCGCGGTCCATTCGATCAAGGGCGGCGCGGGGGCGTTCGGGCTGAACGACCTAGTCGACTTCGCCCACAGGTTCGAGACCGTGCTCGACGACCTGCGCAGCGGCCGCCTGGTCCCGGATGCCGAGGCGATTCGCCTGTTCTTCCAGGGCGCAGACCTGCTCCACGACCATGTTCGCGCCGCGCGGTCCGGCGCGTGCCCGCCGGACGGCGCCGACGCGGTGCTGCGTGCGCTCGAGGGGCTGCCGCTCGCGCGTGCGCCAAGGGGGCCCGCGCCCGTGGACTTCACGCCGATGCTGATCGACCTCGGCTTCGCGGGCCTGGCCGAGGAGCCGAAGGGCCTTGACGGACCCGCGCCGTGGATCATCGACTTCACGCCGCGCAGCGGGCTCTACACGTCGGGGAACGAGCCCCTGCTGATCCTGCGCAATCTCGCGGCGCTGGGAGAAGCGCGGGTCACCTGTTCGGTCCCGGGTGAGCTGCCGCTATCGGTCGACGCGGCGGAGCTGCCGCTTCTGTCCTGGCGGATCGAACTGGCCGGCGAGGTGCCCGAAATGGACCTCCGCGAGGCGTTCGACTTCGTCGCCGACGTGTCGGACCTGTCGATCCGGCGCAGCCCCCTGGCCGCCGAGCCGCAGCCGTCGGCGCCTTTGGCCGGGACCGGGGCGGGGTCGCCCGCGGACGAGACCGGACATCCGGCGGCCTCGGCCGCCGCCGTGCAGGCGGCAAGCAATCCGCCCGCGGCGGGCACGCGCGCCGATCCGGCCGATCATGTGCCCGCGACGGTGCGCGTCGACCTCGAACGGGTGGACCGGCTCGTAAATCTGGTGGGCGAGCTGGTGATCAGCCACGCGATGCTGGCGCAGAGCGTGTCCGAGGCGGGGATCGCCGAGCACGGCATGGTCATGGGGGGGCTCGAGGCCTTCCAGATGCTCACCCGCGACATCCAGGACAGCGTGATGATGATCCGCGCGCAGCCCGTGAAGCCGCTGTTCCAGCGCATGGCGCGGACCCTGCGGGAAACCTCGCTCGCGGTCGGCAAGACCGTGCGGCTGCTGACCGAGGGCGAGACGACCGAGATCGACAAGACGGTGATCGAGCGGCTGTCCGATCCCCTGACGCACATGGTCCGCAACGCGGTCGACCACGGAATCGAGGCGCCTGCGGCGCGGGCCGCTGCCGGAAAGCCCGCGCAGGGCACCGTTTCACTGTCGGCGTCGCACCGGGCCGGGCGCGTCGTCATCGAGATCGCGGATGACGGCGCAGGCATCGACCGCGACCGGGTGCTGCGGACGGCGGTGGACCGGGGGCTCGTGCCGCCGGATGCGCAGCTGGGCGAGGCGGAGATCGACAACCTTTTGTTCCTGCCCGGGTTTTCGACCGCGTCCAGCGTCTCGTCCTATTCCGGCCGCGGGGTCGGGCTCGACGTCGTGAAAAGCGCCATCACGGGCCTGGGCGGGCGGATCTCGATCTTCGCCGAGCCGGGGCGGGGGACGCGCTTCTCGATCTCGCTGCCGCTGACGCTCGCGGTCCTCGACGGAATGGTGGTCCGGGTCGCCGGCCAGACGCTGGTCGTGCCCCTCTCGGCGATCATGGAAACGGTGATGCTGGCGCCCGGGACCATCCGCCGCATCGGCCGCTCGACCGAGCTTCTGCACATCCGCGGCCAGCTGGTGCCGCTGTTCGACCTGGGCGTGCAGCTGGGCTTCCGCGAAGGCCCGGGATCGGACCGCGACCGGATCGTGATTCTGATCGCGCTGGACGATGGCGGCCGCGCGGCGCTGGTGGTCGACGCGATCCTCGACCAGCGGCAGGTCGTGATCAAGGGGCTGAGCCGCCAGTATGGCCGCACCCCCGGCGTCGCCGCCGCCACGATCCTGGGAGACGGGCAGGTGGCCCTGATCCTCGACCCGTCCGACCTCGTCCGGCGCGCGCCCGGCGGCGACCGCGCGCCCCTTCAACTTCCGCTCGCAGGATGACCCGGCCATGACCGACAACGCATCGCAGACCGCGCACGCAACCGAACTCCTGGCATTCCGCCTGGGCGACCAGGAATACTGCGTCGACATCATGTCCGTGCGCGAGATCAGGGGCTGGACCCGCGCCACGCCGCTTCCCTTCGCGCCCGGGCACGTGAAGGGCGTCATCAACCTGCGCGGCACGATCCTGCCCGTCATCGACCTTGCCGTGCGGCTGGGGATGGCGCCGGTCGCGGGTGACGACCGCAACGTCATCATCGTGGTGGCGGTGAACGGGCACACCGTCGGGCTGCTGGTCGACGCCGTGTCCGACATCCTGTCGATCCCGGTCGAAAATTTCCAGCCGCCGCCGGACCTGGGCGATACCGGACCCGCCATGTGCATCAGCGCGCTGACGCTCGTCGACGAACGGCTGATCCGGGTGCTGGACCTGGGCGCCGTGCTTCCCGGACAGGCGGTGGACGCCGCATGACAAGCGACCTCGGGACCGCCGCCCACTCTCCTTTGGCCGACCGCCCGGCCGACCTCGAAGCCGGTCGGCAGAGAGCCGGGCGACAGCCCTCGCGGCTTTCCCCCGAGCGTGCCGACCGGCTCTCGCGCGACAGCTGCAATCCTGCCGGGGCCATTCCTGGCGACGGTCCGCGCGGCATCCTGCGGTCGGACTTCGCTGCGAACGTCTTGGTGAGCGAGGACATTCCCGAGCCTGCCAGTCCCGGCACCCGCACCTCGCCGTGTGCCCCCGGCACCGCCGAACCGCCGCGGCCGGCCAGCTCCGGCCCGACCCGTGCCACCCGGACGTTCGACCGCTCGGACGTCCTTTGCGCGCGCATCGCCCGCATCATCTACCGCGAGGCCGGGATCGTGCTCGGGGCCGGCAACAGCAACATGATCCTCGCGCGGCTGGAAAAGCGGATTGCGCGGGCGGGGTGCGGCGACCTCGCAGGCTACGTCCGGCTGCTCGAAAGCCCCGCGGGCGCCGGGCTGATCCCCGATCTCGTCACGGCGCTGACGACCAACGTCACGCAGTTCTTCCGCGAGCCGCATCACTTCGACTTCCTGCGCGGCGTCGTGGCCCCGCGCTGGTGCCGCGACACCGACGCCCCGCTCGCCATCTGGTCGGCGGGCTGTTCCAGCGGGCAGGAGCCCTATTCGATCGCGATGGCGCTGTCGCCCCCGGCGCTGTCCTGGGCCGACGCCCCGCCGCTCACCATCCTCGCGACCGACATCGACCGCGACGTGCTGGCGCGGGCGGAGCGCGGCGAGTATTCGCAGACCGAGGCCGCCTCGATCCCCCCGGATCTGCGCGACGCGTGGTTCAGGCCTGCGAGGGCCGGCATCCGCGCGCGGCCCGGCCTGCGCGGCAAGGTCGAGTTCCGGCCCCAGAACCTGCACGGCCGCTGGGCGCTGCCGGGGCAGTTCGACGTCATCTTCTGCCGCAACGTGATCATCTATTTCGACGCCGCTGCCCAGCATTTGCTGTGGGAGAAGTTCCTGTACCACCTCCGCCCCGGCGGCTGGCTGATCGTGGGGCATTCCGAGCAGGCGCCGAAAGCCCTGCGGGGCCGGGTGCGCCAGGTCGGCCCGACCGTCTACCAGTGTGCGGATCCGGCCAGGACGGAAGGATGAACGAATGAGCATCAAGGATCACCTTCAGGTCATGGTCGTGGACGACACGGCGACGAGCCGCGGGCTGATGCTGCAGGCGCTGGACAGCATGGGCATCCGCAACGTCCAGCACGCGACCGACGGGCAGGAGGCCCTGGTCAAGGTCGCGGCCAGGCCCGTGCACCTGGTCCTGTCGGACTACTTCATGCCCGGCATGGACGGGCTGCAGCTTCTGCAGACGCTCAGGCGCGACGCGCGCACGAAGGGGGTCGGGTTCGTCCTCGTGACAGGCCGGGCCGAGCAGGAGCTGATCGATCGCGGCAAGTCGCTGGGCATGAACAACTTCATCCGCAAGCCCTTCACCACGCCCGAGCTGAAGTCCTGCCTCGAAGCGGTCGTGGGGCGGTTCTGAGATGGCGGACCTTGCGCCGGCGACGCCTGGTGCCCCGGCGCCCCTTCTGGCTTTGCTGGGGGCCGAGCTTGCAGCGATGGCGGACGACATGCTGCGGTTGCAGGCGGCGCTGTCGGCCGGGCTGGTTGGCGCGGACGTGAGGGGGCCTGACGCGGAGTGGGCTGACGCGGAGGGCGCGGACGCGGAAGGGCGGGGCGGGGAAGGGCCGGACGCGACGGGGTCGCGCCTCGTGCGGCCGTATGTCGTGGGGCCGGACTTCGCTGGGCGGGAGCCAGGGGCTCCGCACGCGGCAGGGCTGGGCGGGCGACCGCGCAGCGGGCGCAAGCCGTCGCGGCCCGCGCCGCCTGCGGCCCTGATCGTCGCGCTGCAGGATCTCGACCGCTTGTCGCAGACCGCGGCCGAACTGGGCGCGCTGTGCCGGGCGCTGGGCCACGATCCTTCGCCGCCCGGGGGCACCGAGCGGGCGCTGGACGCGATGAGCATGCGGTCGCTCGCGGCCCGGCTTTCGGGGCAGGGGACCGCGCCCGACGACCGCGCCGCCCCCGGCACAGTGCAGCTCTTCGACTGACCCGCGCGGTTCCGGTCAACGCGCTGCCCAGCCCACGCCAGGCCGACAATGCCGCCCCGTCCACGCCTCGCCCAGGCCGCCCCGACCCGCCGCCCACCGCCACGCCGTGCCGAGTACCCCGCCCCGACCGCCCCGCGCTTGCGCCTTTACCGCGGCAGGCCGCGTGTCTATGTGCAGGACTGCCTCTCGCCCAGCCGGAAAGCCCTTCCCGATGCCCAGTCTGAACGACATCCGCTCGACCTTCCTCGACTTCTACGAACGGAACGGGCACGCCCGCGTCGACAGCTCGCCCCTGGTGCCGCGCAACGACCCGACGCTGATGTTCACGAACTCCGGCATGGTGCAGTTCAAGAACCTGTTCACCGGGGTCGAGAAGCGCGACTACGTCCGCGCCACCACGGCGCAGAAATGCGTGCGGGCGGGCGGCAAGCACAACGACCTCGACAACGTGGGCTACACCGCGCGGCACCACACCTTCTTCGAGATGCTGGGCAACTTCAGCTTCGGCGACTACTTCAAGGAACAGGCGATCCCCTATGCGTGGGAACTGCTGACGAAGGACTTCGGCATACCGAAGGACCGGCTTCTGGTCACCGTCTACCACACCGACGACGAGGCGGCGGCGATCTGGAAGAAGGTCGCGGGCCTGACCGACGACCGCATCATCCGCATCGCGACCAACGACAACTTCTGGCAGATGGGCCCGACCGGCCCGTGCGGCCCCTGCACGGAAATCTTCTACGACCACGGCGACGGCATCTGGGGCGGCCCGCCCGGCAGCGCCGACGAGGACGGCGACCGCTTCATCGAGATCTGGAACCTCGTCTTCATGCAGTTCGAGCAGTTCGAGGACGGCTCGATGAAGCCGCTGCCGAACCCGTCGATCGACACCGGCATGGGGCTGGAACGGATCGGCGCGCTGCTGCAGGGCAAGCACGACAACTACGACACCGACCTGATGCGTTCGCTGATCGAGGCGTCGGCCCACGCCACCGGCAGCGATCCCGACGGCCCCGGCAAGATCCACCACCGCGTCATCGCGGACCACCTGCGCTCGACCAGTTTCCTGATCGCGGACGGGGTGATGCCGTCGAACGAGGGGCGCGGCTATGTCCTGCGCCGGATCATGCGCCGCGCCATGCGCCACGCGCACATGCTGGGCGCGCAGGATCCTGTGATGCACAGGCTGGTGCCCGCGCTGGTGCGCCAGATGGGCGCGGCCTATCCCGAACTCACCCGCGCGCAGGTGATGATCGAGGAGACGCTGCGGGGCGAGGAGGCGCGCTTCCGCCAGACGCTCGACCGCGGGCTGCGGCTGCTGGGCGACGAGGTCGCGCGCCTGCCCGACGGCGCGGACCTGCCTGGCGAGACGGCGTTCCGGCTTTACGACACCTACGGCTTCCCGCTGGACCTGACGCAGGACGCCCTGCGCGAGCAGGGGCGCGGGGTCGAGGTCGCGGGCTTCGACAGCGCCATGGCCGAACAGAAGGCCAAGGCCCGCGCCGCGTGGTCCGGTTCGGGCGAGACGCGGGACGCGGCGATCTGGTTCGATCTCGCCGACCGGCACGGCGCGACCGAGTTCCTGGGCTATGACGCCGACGAGGCCGAGGGCGCGATCCTGGCGCTGGTCATCGACGGGGCAGAGGTGGACGGCGCCACCGAGGGCCAGCAGGTCGGGATCGTGGTGAACCAGTCGCCCTTCTACGCCGAAAGCGGCGGGCAGGTGGGCGACCGCGGCCTCATCAAGACCGAGACGGGCGCGGCGCGCGTGACCGACACCCGCAAGTCGGGCAACCTGTTCATCCACATGGCCGAGGTCACGGCAGGCCGGATCGGGCGCGGGCAGGGGGCCGTCCTGTCGGTTGACGCCGCGCGGCGCGGGGCGATCCGGGCCAACCACTCGGCCACGCATCTTCTGAACGAGGCGCTGCGGGCCGCGCTGGGCGCGCATGTCGCGCAGAAGGGGTCGCTGAATGCCGACGACCGGCTGCGGTTCGACTTCAGCCACGGCAAGGCGCTGTCGGCCGATGAACTGGCGCAGGTCGAGGCCGAGGTGAACGAGGTCATCCGCCAGAACACGCCGGTCGAGACGCGGGTGATGAGCCCCGACGACGCCCGCGCGATGGGCGCGCAGGCGCTCTTCGGTGAAAAGTACGGCGACGAGGTCCGCGTCGTGTCGATGGGCCGCAGGGCCGGGTCCGACAAGGGCGCCAGCCGCGACGTCTATTCGATCGAGCTTTGCGGCGGCACCCATGTCGGCCGCACCGGCGATATCGGCGCGTTCGTCCTTCTGGGCGACAGCGCGTCGAGCGCGGGCGTCCGCCGGATCGAGGCGCTGACGGGGCAGGCCGCGCTCGACCACCTGCGCGGCGCCGAGCGGCAGCTGAGCGAGATCGGCGGCCTTCTGAAGGCGCAGGCGGGGGACGTTGTCGGCCGGGTGAAGGCGCTCGCCGACGAACGCAAGGCGCTGGCGAACGAGGTCGCGCAGCTGCGGCGCGAGCTTGCGATGGGCAATGCGGGCGGCGGCGATGCGGCCGAAAGGGACGTGGGCGGGCTGAAGTTCGTCGCGCGCCGCCTGTCGGGCGTGTCGGGCAAGGACCTGGGCACGCTCGCCGACCAGATGCGCGGGCAGCTGTCGGGCCCCGGCGCGGTGCTGGCGATGTCGGACGATGGCGGCAAGGCGACCGTGGCCGCGACCGTTTCGCAGGATCTCGTAAACCGGCTGAGCGCGGTCGAGATCGTGCAGGCGGCGGTGCAGGCGCTCGGCGGCAAGGGCGGCGGCGGCCGTCCGGACCGGGCGCAGGGCGGCGCGCCGTCGCTCGACGCGGCCGATGACGCCATCGCGGCGGTCGAGGCGATGATCGCCGCGAAGTCCTGACCCGATCCGTGGCGCCGTGCCGCCCCGTGCCCCGCTGCCCGGCGCCGTCTGCCCGCTCGTTGCGCAAGCGCGACGATGTGATCGCAGGCGTGCGGCCAGCTGGCACAATGCCGGTGAAATCGGCCGGTTTTCATGCTAGCCCCCGCTGAAAGAAGCAAAGCGGGGGGCAGGGGAAATGTGTCGCTGGGCGGCTTACATCGGTGAGCCGATCTATCTCGAGGATATCGTCAGCCTGCCCGCGCATTCGCTGGTCCGGCAAAGCCAGTCCGCGATCCGCTGCCACACGCCGGTGAACGCGGACGGCTTCGGGCTTGCCTGGTACGGCGACCGCGACGATCCGGGGCTTTACCGCGACGTGATGCCCGCCTGGTCTGACCCCAACCTGCGCAGCCTGACCGCCACGGTGAAGTCGCGGCTGTTCATGGCGCATGTCCGCGCCTCGACCGGAACGGCGACCAGCCGCAACAACTGCCACCCCTTCGCGGTGGGCCGCTGGTCCTTCATGCACAACGGCCAGTTCGGCGGCTACGACGGCTGGCGGCGCGCGGCCGAGGCGCTGATCCCCGACGATCTCTATGCCCACCGCAAGGGCGCGACCGACAGCGAGGCGCTGTTCCTGGCCGCGCTTGGCGAAGGGCTGGCGGCCGATCCCGCGGGTGCGATGGAACGCGCCGCGTTCCGGTTCCAGGCGTTGGCCGAGGCGCGCGGCACGCTGCCGCACGTCCGGCTGACGGCCGCGTTCTCGGACGGGCGGCGGCTTTACGCCGTGCGCTATGCCAGCGACGACAACGCGCCGTCGCTCTATTACCGCTGGTCGTCCTCGCGGTGCGGGTTCGCGGTCGTGTCGGAGCCGCTGGAGGCCGACGAGCCGGGCTGGCTGGAAGTGCCGCCGGGGTCGTTCTGCGCCTTCGACGGGCAGGACGTGTCGATCCGCCCGTTCCGGCCGATGGCGGAGCGCGTGGCGGCCTGACTTGCCGGCCCCGTCCCCGCGTGGCACAGCGGCGGTCGAAAGGACTGCCGCGATGACCCACGCCCCCGAGCCGACCGAGACCCCGACCGCAGGCCCCGCCGGCCTGCCGGTCGTCCGCCTGCGCCCCAAGGCGAACGCGCGCGCGATCCGGCACGGCTTTCCATGGGTCTTTGCCGACGAGCTGGTGGTCGACCGGCGCACCCGCGCGATCCCCCCGGGCGCGATGGCGGTGCTGGAGGATGCCGAGCGCCAGCCGCTTGGCGTCGTCACGGTCAACCCGGCCTCGAAGATCGTCGCCCGGATGATGGACCCGCGCGCCGACGCCGCGATCGACCGCGACTGGCTCGCCGCGCGGCTGTCCCGCGCGCTGGCGCTGCGGGAACGCTTGTTCGACGCGCCGTTCTACCGTCTGGTCCACGCCGAATCCGACGGGCTGCCCGGCACCATCATCGACCGCTTCGGCGATGCCGCCGTGATCCAGCCGAACGCCGCCTGGGCCGACCGGATGATCGACGATCTCGCGCAGGCGCTGGTCGACGTCACCGGCGTCTCGACCGTGGTGATGAACGGAAGCGGTCGGGCGCGGGGACTGGAAGGTCTCGAGGACCGGACCGAGGTGCTGCGCGGCGGCCTGAGCGGCCCGGTCGAGGTGCCGATGAACGGCGCGATCTACCTCGCCGACCTCACCGGCGGGCAGAAGACGGGGCTGTTCTACGACCAGCGCCCGAACCATGCCTTCGCGGCGCGGCTGGGGCGCGGCGGGCGGATCCTCGACGTCTTCTCCCATGTCGGCGGGTTCGGCCTTGCCGCGCTCGCCGCGGGGGCGGAGCACGCGACGCTCGTCGACGGATCGGCGGCGGCGCTGGAGCTTGCGACGGGCGGCGCGCGCGCGATGGTCGCGGCGGACCGCGTCGCCACGCGGCAGGGCGACGCCTTCCAGCAGATGGAGGCGCTGGGCGCCGAGGGCGCGCGCTTCGACCTCGTCGTCTGCGACCCGCCCGCCTTCGCCCCCGCGAAGCCCGCGCTGGATGCGGGCCTGCGCGCCTACGAACGCGTGGCCCGCCTCGCCGCGCCGCTGGTCGCGCCGGGCGGCTATCTCGTCCTCTGCTCGTGCAGCCACGCCGCCGACCTGACCGCGTTCCGGAACGCGAGCGCGCGCGGCATCGGCCGCGGCGGACGGCGGATGCAGCTGGTCCACACGGGCTTCGCCGGCCCGGACCACCCGATCCTGCCGCAGCTTGCCGAAAGCGGCTATCTCAAGTCGCTGTTCTTCCGGCTGGGTGGATGAAGGCGGTTCTCGACGCCTGCGTCCTCTACCCGACCGTCCTGCGGGAAATCCTGATCCTCGCGGCCGAGGCCGGGCTTTACGAGCCGGTCTGGTCGGACCGGATCCTCGCCGAATGGCGCCACGCCGCCGCCCGGCTGGGGCAGGGCGAGGTCGCCGGGGCCGAGATCGCGCTGCTTCGTGCCGCCCGCCCCGGCGCCGCCGCGCCCGATGACGGCATCGCCGCCGCGGGGATCGACTGGCCCGACCCCGCCGACCGGCACGTGGCCGAGGCCGCGCTGGCGTCGGGCGCGGGGCTGATCGTCACCGCCAACCTGCGCGACTTCCCGCCCCGCGCGACCGCGGCGCTGGGCCTTCGGGCGGTCCACCCCGACGCGTTCCTGACCGGCCTGTGCAACGGCGCGCCCGACGTCGTCGGGGCGGCGGTCCGCACCGTCCACGCGCGGGCGCAGGTCGCGGGCGGCCCGGTCGATCTGCGCGACCTGATGCGCCGGGCGCGGCTTCCGCGGCTCGCCAAGGCGGTCGCGCGGGCCGGGTGAACGCCCGTCCGGGCTTGCCGCGCCCGCCGCCAGTGTCTAACCCGAACACGAAAGGGTGGGCGTCCATGGCCTCGCGTGTCATCCCGGTCGAGGATTTCGACCTCATCATCTTCGGTGCGACGGGCGACCTGTCGCGGCGCAAGATCATGCCGGGCCTGTTCCGGCGCTTCGTCGCGGGGCAGATGCCGCCTGGCGCGCGCGTGATCGGCAGCGCGCGGTCGGAAATGACAACCGACGGGTTCCGCGCCGACATCCGCGCCGCCATCGCCGAACATGACGGCCCCCGCGCGGATCACCCGCAGCTCGACGAGTTCCTGTCGCGTCTCGACTATGTCACGCTGGACGCGACGGACGAAGGCACGGCCGAGCCTGCCTGGCAGGCGATCCGCGACAAGATGCGCGACGGGGTGATCCGGGCCGCGTATTTCTCGGTCGCGCCCTTCCTGTTCGAGCCCCTGGCGCGCGGCCTCGCCCGGCACGGGCTTGCGGGCGAGGGGATCCGCATCGTCGTGGAAAAGCCGTTCGGCCACGACCTGGCCAGCGCGCGCGACCTGAACGAGATGCTGGCCCGGCATTTCGACGAGGCGCAGATCTACCGGATCGACCACTATCTCGGGAAGGAGACGGTCCAGAACCTGATGGCGGTGCGCTTTGCCAACATCCTGTTCGAGCCCCTGTGGAACGCGCAGTATGTCGACCACGTCCAGATCACCGTCGCGGAAACCGTGGGCGTGGCCGGGCGCGGCAGCTACTACGACGGGGCCGGGGCCATGCGCGACATGGTCCAGAACCACATGATGCAGCTTCTCTGCATGATCGCGATGGAGCCGCCGTGGCACTTCGACCCCGACGCGGTGCGGGACGAGAAGCTGAAGGTCCTGCGCGCGCTGATGCCGGTCGAGGCGGGCGACATCGTCCACGGCCAGTACCGGCCCGCGGCCGGCATGGCGGGGTACGGCGAGGATGCCGGCAACGCCCACAGCCGCACGGAAAGCTTCGTCGCGCTCAAGGTGCGGCTCGCGAACTGGCGCTGGCAGGGAACGCCCTTCTACCTGCGGACCGGCAAGCGCCTGCGCGCCCGCGCCAGCGAGATCGCGGTCGTGTTCCGCACGCCGCCCCATTCGATCTTCGACGCCGCGGACCCGCCCCGCGCGAACGAGCTGATGATCCGGCTTCAGCCGGACGAGGGCATGGACCTCAAGATGATGATCAAGGAACCCGGTCCCGGCGGCATGCGTCTGGTGCAGGTCCCGCTGGACATGTCCTTCGCCGAGGCGCTGGGGGCAGAGGGGGCCGAGCTTCCCGACGCCTACGAGCGGCTCATCATGGACGTGATCCGGGGCAACCAGACCCTGTTCATGCGCGGCGATGAGGTCGAGGCGGCCTGGGCCTGGGCTGACCCGATCATCGAACGCTGGGCGTCGTCCGATGCCCCGCCCCGGCCCTATGACGCGGGTTCCGCCGGACCGGCCGAGGCGGCGGAGCTGATGAAGCGCGACGGCCGCCGCTGGCGCGAGATGCGCGGATGAGGACCACATGAAGCTGATCGAATACCCCGACCGCGAGGCGCTTGTCCTCCAGCTTGCCCAGGACATCGCCGGCCGCCTGCGCCAGGCGCTGCGATCCGACGGGCGCGCGACGCTGTGCCTGCCCGGCGGCACCACGCCCGCGCCGCTGTTCTCGCAACTGTCCGAGCTGCAGCTGGAATGGGACCGCGTGACCGTGTTCCCCGGCGACGAGCGCTGCGTGCCGCCTGCCGACGCCCGGTCGAACGCCCGGCTGGTGCGCCACCAGCTGATGCAGGGACCGGCCGCCGCGGCGCGGTTCATCGACCTGTTCACCGGCACCGGCACGCCCGAGGAGGAAGCCGCGGCCGCGAGCGACCGGCTGGAAGGCGCCCTGCCGATCACCGTCCTTCTGCTGGGGATGGGCGAGGACATGCACATCGCGAGCCTTTTCCCCGACGATGACGCCACCGCCGCCGCGCTGGAACCCGGCGCGCCCGCGGTCGTGGCAGTCCGGTCGGACGCGGTGTCCGAACCGCGGCTGACGCTTTCCGGGCCGGTGCTGAAGCGCGCGATGGACCCGCACCTGATGATCTTCGGCGCGGCCAAGCGCGCGGCGCTGGAACGCGCGGCCAAGCTTGCGCCGGCGCAGGCTCCCGTGCGGGCGGTCTGGGGCGATCTGTGCGTCCATTGGGCGGAATGACGGGGAACACGCGATGACGATCTGGAACGACCTCGACGCCCATCGCCGGGCCCATGCCGACCGCCCCATCACCGCGCTTTTCGCGGCCGAGCCGGACCGCGCCGCGCGCCGGTCGACGCAAGCCTGCGGCATGGTGCTCGACTGGTCCAAGACCGCGCTCGACGACCGCGCGCTGGACCTGCTGCTGGATCTTGCCAGGGTCGTTCCGGAACGGCGCGAGGCGATGTTCTCGGGTCAGCGCATCAACGAAACCGAAGGGCGGGCCGTCCTTCACACCGCGCTGCGCCGGCCGGCGGGCAAGGATCGCGGCCCGGTCGCGGTCGACGGGCGCGACGTGCTGCCGGGGGTCGCCGAAACGCTCGAGCGGATGCGCCGCTTCGCCACCCGCATCCGCGAGGGCAAGATCGCGGGGCAGGGCGGCAGCTACACCGACGTCGTCAACATCGGCATCGGCGGGTCGGATCTCGGCCCGGCGATGGCGGTGCGGGCGCTCTCGCCCTATCACGACGGGCCGCGGGTTCATTTCATCTCGAACGTGGACGGCGCGGACGCGCACGACACGCTGGAGGGGCTGGATCCCGGCCGGACGCTGGTGATCGTGGGGTCCAAGACCTTCACCACGATCGAGACGATGACCAACGCGGCGACCGTCCGCGACTGGATGGGCCGCGCCGTCACGCACCCTGCGGACCAGTTCGCGGCGCTGTCCTCGGCGCTTGGCAAGACGGCGCAGTTCGGGATCGACGCCGACCGCGTGTTCGGGTTCGAGGACTGGGTCGGCGGGCGCTATTCGATGTGGGGACCGATCGGGCTGTCGCTGATGATCGCGATCGGGCCGGACCGGTTCGACGAGTTCCTGTCCGGTGCCGCGGCCATGGACGACCATTTCCGGGATGCCGACCTCGGGCAGAACATGCCGGTGATGCTGGCGCTCGTCGGGCTCTGGCATCACCAGGTCTGCGGCTATCCGACCCGGGCCGTCCTGCCCTACGACCAGCGGCTGCTGCGGCTGCCTGCCTATCTGCAGCAGCTGGAAATGGAATCGAACGGCAAGCGCGTCTCGATGGACGGGGCGGACCTGCCGCGCGTGTCCGGCCCCGTCGTCTGGGGCGAGCCCGGGACGAACGGGCAGCACGCCTTCTACCAGCTGATCCACCAGGGGACCGAGATCGTCCCGTGCGAGTTCATGGTCGCCGCCGAGGGCCACGAGCCCGATCTGGACAACCACCACAAGCTGCTGCTCGCGAACTGCCTTGCGCAGTCGCAGGCGCTGATGCGCGGCCGCTCGCTGGACGAGGCGCGGGCGCTGATGGAGGCGGCGGGGCTGACCGGCGACGAGCTTGACCGGCAGGCCCGCCACCGCGTCTTTCCGGGCAACCGCCCCTCGACCACGCTGATCTATCCGAAACTGACGCCGTTCCGCCTGGGCGCGATCGTCGCGCTGTACGAGCATCGGGTGTTCGTCGAGGGCGTCGCCCTGGGGATCAACAGCTTCGACCAGTGGGGGGTGGAACTGGGCAAGGAGCTCGCGCTTTCCATCGCGCCGTTGCTGGACGGCGACGAGGCTGCGGCGGTGGGGCAGGACGGGTCCACCCTGCGGCTGGCGGAGCTGGTCGCCCGGATGCGCGCGGACGGCTGAGCCTCAGGCGCCGGCGTGGAAATGCGCCAGTGCCGCGTCCATGAAGCGGGCGCGGCGGTCGGGCGTCTCGAACATCGCCTCGTGCCGGCCGCCCTCGATCATCATCAGCTTCGCGCCCGGCCAGCGGTCGACCCGGTCGCGGATCGCGTCGGGGGCGACGATCTTCTCGCGCTCGCCCAGCGCCACCAGCACCGGGATGTCGGGCAGGCCCGACGCGGGCACCGCCGCCAGCCGTTGCGTCTCGGCGAACGCCGTGCCGACCCAGCCGTAGCTGGCGCCGCCCAGCGTCAGGTCGGGCCAGGCCGCCGCCTCGGCCACCATGCGGCCCCAGCGGGCGCCGTCCTCGGTCAGCAGGTTGTCGTTGAAGGGGCAGTCCAGCACGAAGCTGCCGCGCCCGCCGGTCCCGATGGCGGGCAGGCCCGACCGGCCGAGCCGCCCGGCCACCCGCGACAGCCCGGTGGCGAGCAGCCGCTTGGCGGGCCGCGCCATGATGCCCCACATGGGGGCCGAGAACACCGCGCTTGCCACCGGCAGTTCGTTGACCAGCGCGCCCAGCCCGATCGCGCCGCCCATCGAATGGGCGAGGAGATGCCACGGCTGCGGCAGGTCGAGGTCCTGCGCCGCGATCACCAGCTCGACCACGTCGCGCTGGAAGTCCGCGAAGTCGATGGCGTGACCGGGGCGGCGATCGGCCTGCAGCCGGTCCGACATCCCCTGCCCGCGCCAGTCGGCGGCGAGGACGTGGAAGCCGCCTGCCGCAAGCTCGCGCCCGACCTCGACGTATTTTTCCAGGTATTCGGTGCGGCCGGGGAACAGCAGGATGGTCCCCGCCGGCCCTGCGTCCGGTCCGGTCGCGGCCGGCCAGTGGGCCAGCCGCAGCCTGATGCCGTCGTCGGCCCGCACCCAGAAAGCGCGGGCCGGCGGCGAGGGGTCACCGGGAAGCGTGCGGAAAGGCGCGGGCTCCACGAACGGTATCCCTGCGGGGCCTGTCAGGACAGCGCGCCGCCCAGCTTCATCGCCATCGGCAGGGCGCCGTCGAGCTTCAGCTTGCCCGACATGTAGGCCATGGTCGGGTTGGTGGACCCGTCCAGGATCGACTCGAACGTCTCGCGCGAGGCGGTCAGGGTCACGTCGGCATCGCCGTCGCCGGCGCGGGCGCCGTTCTGGTCGATGAAGATGGTGCCCTCGTCGGTGATGACGAACTTGGCGGTGCCGTCGAAGCCGCCGCCGAGGCGGGCGTTCAACTGCTGCACGGCGGTGTCGATGACGCTCATTCCATTCTCCCGTTTCCTGCTTTCGCTGGCGGATATCGCCGCGACGCGTTACACGCCCTTATGCGCGGCTTTTACCTGATGATCCATATTGTCGTGGCGGCATATGCGCTGATGATCGTCCCGGCCCTGCCGATCGCGGGCCCGGCGCGGGCGCAGGACGCGGCGCCCCCTTCCGCCACCGACACCGCGCCGGCCCCGACCGGCCGGGCAATGCCCGCAGGCGAGATGGACGACCTGTTCGCCGAGCTTGCCCAGACCGAGGGCGAGGGGTGGGCCGCCGCCGAAAGCGACATCCTGCGCGAATGGTCGCGGTCGGGGTCCGCCGTGGCCGACCTGCTGCTGAAGCGCGGCTACGCGGCGCTGGACGCGGGCGACACCCGCGGCGCCATCGGCCACCTGACCGCGCTCACCGAACACGCGCCCGGCTTCGCCCCCGGCTGGGCGGCGCGGGCCGAGGCGTTCTATCTGGGCGGCGATCTCGGCCCTGCCGCCGACGACCTTCGCCGCGTCCTGCTGATCGAGCCGCGCTACTGGCCCGCGCTCACGCAGCTGGCCACCATGCTCGAGGAGCTGGGCCGCGACCGCGCCGCGCTCAAGGCGTATCGCGCGAGCCTCGCCGTCAACCCGCACCAGGTCGAGGCCGAGGAGGGCGTCGCACGTCTGCGGCAGGCCGCCGAGGGGACGCCGGTCTGATGGCCGGCACGATGAGCGCGTCGGTCGAGCGCGCGCGCGTCACCGCCGTGCTGGGGCCCACGAACACGGGCAAGACGCATTACGCGATCGAACGGATGCTGGCCCACCGCACCGGCGTGATCGGCCTGCCGCTGCGGCTCCTTGCGCGCGAGGTCTACGACCGCATCGTCAAGGCGCGCGGCCCGTCCGTCGTGGCGCTGGTCACGGGCGAGGAACGGATCGTCCCCGAACGCACCGCCTACTGGGTCGCCACGACCGAGGCGATGCCCGACGTGCTGGCCGACTTCGTCGCCATCGACGAGATCCAGCTTTGCGCCGACCCGGAACGCGGCCACGTCTTCACCGACCGGCTGCTGAACATGCGCGGCCTGCACGAGACGCTGCTGCTCGGGTCCGACACCATGCGCCCGGCCATCGCCGCGCTGGTCCCGAACGCGCAGTTCATGCGGCGCGAGCGGTTCTCCACGCTCAGCTGGGCCGGGTCGAAGAAGCTCAGCCGGATGCCCGCGCGCTCGGCCATCGTCGGCTTCAGCGTCGATGACGTCTATGCGACGGCCGAGCTGCTGCGGCGGCAGAAGGGCGGCTGCGCGGTGGTGATGGGCGCGCTGTCGCCCCGGACCCGGAACGCGCAGGTCGCGATGTACCAGGCGGGCGAGGTCGATTACCTCGTCGCGACCGACGCGATCGGGATGGGGCTGAACCTCGACATCCGCCACGTCGCCTTCGAGGCCACGCACAAGTTCGACGGCCGGCGGATGCGGCCCCTGTTCCCGCACGAGCTGGGCCAGATCGCCGGCCGCGCCGGCCGCCACACGGAACCCGGCACCTTCGGCGTCACCGGCGAGGCGCAGCCCTTGGAGGAAGGGCTGATCGAGGCGATCGAGAACCACCGCTTCCAGCCCATCAGCCGCCTGATGTGGCGCAACCCGTCGCTGGAATTCGGGACCGTGGACCGGCTCGTCCAGTCGCTGGAACAGCCCTCGGGCAGCGAATGGCTGATGCGCGGGCGCGAGGCGGACGACCTGCGCGCGCTCAAGGTGCTGCGCGACCTGCCCGAGATCCGCGACCGGGTGACGCATCCCAGGGACGTGCGGCTGCTGTGGGACGTCTGCCGCGTGCCCGATTTCCGCAGCATCTCGCCGGTCGAGCACACGACGCTTCTGTCCCGGATCTTCGGCTTCGTGCAGGACGGCGGCATCCCCGCCGACTGGATGGCGCGCGCGGTCGAGCGGATCGACAAGCCCGCGGGCGACATCGACGCCCTGTCCAAGCGGCTGGCGTATATCCGCACATGGACCTATGTCGCGCAGCGCGGCGGCTGGGTCCGGGACGAAGCCCATTGGCGGGGCGAGACTCGCGCGGTAGAAGATCGCCTGTCGGACGCGCTGCATGCAGCGCTGACGCAAAGATTCGTGGACCGCCGCACCTCGGTGCTATTGCGGCGGCTCAAGCAGAAGGAGAGCCTGGTGGCCGAGGTGAACGACAAGGGCGAAGTGACGGTCGAAGGCGAGTTCGCCGGCCGGCTGGAAGGCTTCCGGTTCCGCACCGACCCCTCTGCCACGGGCGACGAGGCAAGGATGCTGACCCGCGCCGCCTACGAGGCGCTGCGGCCCGAGTTCCACCTGCGGTCGGACCGCTTCTACAACGCGCCCGACACCGAGCTCGACTTCACCGAGCAGGGCGGCCTGATGTGGGGCGGCTCGGCCGTCGGCAAGCTGGTGAAGGGCACCGATCCGCTGAAGCCGGGGATCGAGGTCTTCGTCGACGAGGAGGCCGGCCCCGAGATCGCGGAAAAGGTGCGCCGCAGGCTCCAGCACTTCATCGACCGAAAGATCGCCTCGGGCTTCGAGCCGCTGATCGCCATGCGTGACGACGAGACGCTGAGCGGTCTCGCCCGCGGCGTGGCGTTCCGCCTGGTCGAGGCGATGGGGGTCCTGCCGCGCGAGGGCGTGGCGCAGGAGATCAAGGAACTGGACCAGGACGCGCGGGGCAGCCTGCGCAAGCACGGGGTCCGGTTCGGGCAGTACACGATCTTCCAGCCGGCGCTGCTGAAGCCCGCGCCGACGCGGTTGCGGCTGCTGCTGACCGCGCTGTGGGACGGCGCGGACGAATTCCCCGGCAGCCCGCCCCCCGGCCTGGTCACGATCCCGAACCTGCCCGACGTGCCGCGCCGCGCCTACACGCTGTCGGGCTATCACCCGGCGGGCGAGCGCGCGATCCGCATCGACATGCTGGAACGGCTCGCCGACCTGCTGCGCGGGCAGGACAGCCGGGCCGGGTTCGAGGCGACGCCGGACATGCTGTCGATCACCGGGATGACGCTGGCGCAGTTCGCCGACCTCATGCGCGGCCTCGGCTACAAGGCCGAGCCGGGCGAGCGGCCTAAGGCCAGCGCTACGCCGGTCGTGGCCGAGCCTGCGCCGGACGCCTCGCCCGCCTCGGATGCGCCGATGACCGAGGAGGAAAGCGTCCTCGCGGCCGAGACCCGCGCCCGCTGGGAAGCGGAGCAGGCCGAGCGCCGCGCTGCGGAAGCCGCCGCCGAAGCCACTGCCGAAGCGGAAGCGCAGGCAGCGGCCGCTGCCGGCGGCGAGGATGGTCCTGTCGCCGCCGCCCAGGTGGTCGAGGCGGCCTCGGCCGCCGAGCCGCCGGTCGTCGAGAACGAGACCTTCTTCACCTTCACCTGGGCGCCGCGTCCCCGCGGCGGCCAGCGCCGGCACGGCGGCGCCGAGGGCGAGACCCGCGGCCCGCGCGGCAACCGCAACGTCCGCGGTGGTGCGCAGGGCGCCCGGCAATCCGCCGGGGGCCAGCCTGCCGACGGCGCCCTTGCCGAGGGCTCGGGCCGCGACGGCCAGCACCACGGCGGCCAGCACCACGAGGGCGAGGACCGGGGCGGCCAGCACCGGGGCGGCAGGGCCCGTCACGGCAAGCCGGGCGGCGAAGGCGGCGAACGGCGCTTCAACGAAGGCGGCAGGGGCGATCGGCCCAAGGGCGAGCGCGGGGACCGGGGCGACCGCAGCCAGGGCGATGGCCACGGCAAGGGGCATGGCCAAGGTCAGGGCCAAGGCCAGGGCAAGGGCCACGGCCAGGGGTTCCGCGGCAAGGGCAGCCCCAAGGGCGGCAAGTCCGAGCCTGCGCGCAGCTACGAGGCGCGCCCGCCCCGCCAGGACAAGCCGATCGACCCCGACAATCCCTTTGCCGTGCTGGCGGCGCTCAAGAACGGCACGTGATGACCTCGCGTGCCGGGGACGGCTGAGTGGCGCGGGGTCGTGACATCCCCGGGCCCGCCGCCCCGCCCGGCGAGGCGATCCGGCTGGACCGCTGGCTCTGCCACGCGCGGGTCTTCAAGACCCGCACCCTCGCCGCCGACCGCATCGCCGCAGGCGGCGTGCGCCTGAACGGCCAGCCCTGCCGCAAGCCGGGCCAGGTGGTGCGCCCCGGCGACGTCATCACGGCCGCCACCTTCGGCAAGGTCCGCGTCCTCCGCGTCATCTCCGCGGGCGAACGCCGCGGCCCGGCGACCGAGGCGCGGCTGCTCTACGAGGATCTGACCGACCCGCCCGACGGCTGTTCTGCAGAGGCGGGCGAACCGGAGGATGGCGGCGATCCGGGCGCCGCGGCCGACGCGTAGAGGCGGGCGGCGGGCGCGATGCAACGCGGGATCCCGGTCGGCGCGGGTTGAACCGGCCCGCGCTTGGGTCTAGGTCAGGTCCACGAAGCTGGGGGCGCCGCCGATGACCTACGTCGTCACTGACAACTGCATCATGTGCAAGTATACTGACTGCGTCGAAGTCTGTCCGGTGGACTGCTTCTACGAGGGCGAGAATACGCTGGTCATCCATCCCGACGAATGCATCGACTGCGGCGTCTGCGAGCCGGAATGCCCTGCCGACGCCATCCGCCCGGATACCGAGCCGAACATGGAAGACTGGGTAGAGTTCAACCGCAAGTATTCCGAACAGTGGCCGGTCATCACCCGCAAGAAGGATCCGATGCCCAACGCCGCCGAGATGGACGGACAGACCGGCAAGCTGGAGAAGTACTTCTCGGAAGCGCCGGGCGAGGGCGACTGAGACGCGCAGCCGCCCGTCGCGCTGAAAGGCCGCGATGCCGCCCGTGATCACAGCCCCCGACGCCGCCGTCGCGGGGCTGCTGTCGTTCTGGTCGCCCTGCATCCTGCCGGTCCTGCCGTTCTACCTTGCCGTGCTGGTCGGGGCGGCGGCTGAGGTGCGCCGGGCGGGGGAGCTTGCGCGTCTGGGGGCCGCCTTCGCCGCCGGGCTGACGCTCGTGTTCGTGCTGACTGGGGCGGGGGCGACGGTCGTGGGCGGCCTGTTCGCACAGGCGCGGAACTGGCTGACATGGACCGCCGTCGCGGTGCTGGCGCTGGCCGGGTGGCGCTTCTTGGCCGGGCGGGTCCGGGTTCCGGCGCGCGGGCCGGGGGGCATTCGTGCAGGGGTCATCGGGGCGGGGCTGCTCGGGATGGCGTTCGCGTTCGGGTGGGCCGCCTGCGCGGGGCCGTCGCTCGCGGCGATCCTGTATCTCGCGAACCGGCCCGGGTCGACGTGGCAGGGGCTCGGGCTGCTGGCGCTCTACGGCATCGGGATGACGCTGCCGTTCGCCCTTCTCGCCGCCCTCGCTGCGCCCTTGGCGGCGCCGCTGCGGCGGGCGGGGCCGGATGCGCGCGCCCTTGCCCGGATCGTGGCCGGCGTCATGCTGATCGCGCTCGCGGCGTTCATCGCCACCGACCGCGTCGGCATGATCGCGCAGGCGCTGCTGGACTGGCGCGACTGGGGCGCGGTCAGCGTCTGAGGGTCAGTCCTGCAGCACCTCGCCGTCCGCCTTGCGCAGGTCGTTGTGGATCGCGACCGCCGCGCGGGCTGCCGTGCCCATTGCGCAGCTGATCTGGTCCAGCCCCTCGACCGCGTCGCCCGCGGCATAGACGCCGGGCACCGAACAGCGCTGGTGTGCGTCCGTGACGAAGCACTGGTTGCCCGACAGCTCGGTCCCCAGCGCCTCTCCCAGGTCGTTCCGGGTCCGCGATCCCAGCGCGGCGTACAGCGTGTCGACCCGCAGCGTGCGCCCGTCGTCCAGCGTCAGCCCGACGTCGTCCGCGTCGAAGTCGAAGCTGCTGACCGGCACCTCCTCGATCGCGATGCCTGCGCTGCGCGCCTGCTCGCGCGCGTCGTCGTCCAGGTCGGGCGCGGCCAGCGCCAGCACCACCACGTCGTCGCTGTAGGTCCGAAGGAACATTGCCTCGGCCAGCCCGTGGCGGTCTAGGCCGAGGACGCCGATGCGGCGGCCCGTCTGCTCGAACGCGTCGCAGATCGGGCAGTAGCGCAGCTGGCCGGCAGCGACCGCGGCGTCGTGGGCCCGAGGTTCCACCGGAGGCCGCAGGTTGACGACCCCGGTCGCCAGCAGGACCGTGCGGGCGCGGACCGCACCGGCGGTCGTCTCGGCGGTGAAGACGTCGCCGTCGCGGATGACCTTCGTCACCTCGCCCGAGCGGAGCTCCGCGCCGTAGCGCCGCGCCTGCACCCGCATGTCGGCCAGAAGGTCGCAGCCGTGCACCCCGCCCGGATAGCCCGGGTGGTTGTGCGAGGTCGGGATCAGCGACAGCCGCCCCTCGTCGGCGTCGACGACGATCGCGCTGCGGTGGAAACGGCCGAGGTAGATCGCCGCGGTAAGCCCCGCCGGGCCGCCGCCGACGATCAGGCAGTCGGCGGCGTCGTCGCCCGTGCGGACATCCGCGCCGCTCTGCCCGGCCCCGGCCTTCTCGGGTCCGTCCACATCATTCCCGTTCACGTCATTCCCGCCCATGCCAGCCCCGTCTCCCTTGGCCCCGGTCACGTCAGCCGCCCCACGTTCGTTCGAGCACGTCGACCCAGTTCCGCCATGCGATCCTCTGGACGAGGTCCTCGCCGTAGCCGTGCGCGCGCATCGCCTCGATCAGCCGCGCGCTGCCGGTCACGTCGCCGATGTCCGACGGCATCAGCGCCCCGTCGAAATCCGACCCCAGCGCCACGCCGCGTTCGCCCAGCAGGCCCAGCAGGTGGTCCAGATGGCGCAGCATCAGCTCGATCCCCGGCACCGCCTCGCGCCGGCCGTCGGGGCGCAGGAAGCCGATGGCGAAGTTCAGCCCGACGAGGCCGCCGCTGTCGGCGATCAGGCGCAGCTGCCGGTCGGTCAGGTTGCGCGAGCTTGCGGCAATGGCATGGACGCCCGAATGGCTCGCCACCAGCGGCGCGTCGGACAGGCGGGCGACGTCGTTGCAGCCCTGTTCGTTCAGGTGCGACAGGTCGATCATGATCCGCAGCGCGTTGCAGTCGCGGACCAGCGCCTGTCCCGCGGGCGTCAGCCCCTCGCCGGTGTCGGGGCTGGAGGGGAAGGCGAACGGAACCCCGTGCCCGTGCCGCGTCGGGCGCGACCAGACCGGCCCCAGCGAGCGCAGGCCCAGGGCGTGCCACAGGAAGAGGGCGTCGGGATCGCGGATCGCCTCGGCCCCTTCCATGTGCAGGACCGCGGCGATCTTGCCCGCATCCATCGCCCCGCGCAGGTCGGCGGCGCTGCGGCAGATCGCAAGCTCGCCCGTGCGTTCCATCGCGTGAAGCGCGGCCGCCTGCGCGAAGGCGGACGGCAGGGCGGTATCGTGCGGGATCTCGGCCGGGAGGTCGAGCCGGAACGGCGGGGTCCAGTCGGGCGCGGGGTGCTGCGCGTCGGTGTCGTAGCCCGGATCGGGGATCCAGATCGCGAAGAAGCCGCCCGCGAACCCGCCCGCGCGCATCCGCGGCAGGTCGAGATGCCCGGTCCCGTCGCCGTTCAGGAACAGGTCGGCGGCCCCCGCGCCGGCCGCGACCACCCGTTGAAGCATGTCGTTGTGACCGTCGAAGATCCGCATCTCGGCTCCGTCTTTTCCCAGCGCCTCGCGACCATGCCCCCGGCGCATGGCGGACACAACCTCGCACAATAGAGGGTGCTTTCGCTGCGCTGCGGCGATAGCGTGAGGGTGTCAGGCAAGGGAAAGCGATGACGGGACGCATCATCACCGTCGCCCAGCAGAAGGGCGGTTCGGGCAAGACGACGCTCGCGGCGAACCTCGCCTGCGCGTGGCGGCGCGAGGGGGCCCGGGTGGCGCTGATCGACACCGATCCGCAGGGAAGCCTTGGCCGCTGGTTCATGGAACGGCTTGGCACCCTGCCCGCCGACGAGGGGCTGGAGTTCTCGACCTCGTCCGCATGGGGTGCGGCCTACAAGGCCGACAAGCTGAAGCGCCGCTTCGATCTCATCATCATCGACACGCCGCCCAAGATCGACAGCGACCTGCGCCCGGCGCTGCGGGCGGCCGACCTGGTGCTGGTGCCGGTCGCGTCCAGCCAGGTGGACCTGTGGGCGACGGAAGGGGTGCTGGACCTTGCCGCGCGCGAGAAGCGGCCGGCGCTGGTGGTGCTGAACCGGACGCGGCCGGGGACCCGGCTGGGGGCCGAGATCGCGGCGGGCGCGGGGCAGCTGGGCGCAGAGGTCGCGGCGGCCACGCTGGGGAACCGCGTGGCCTTCGCCGAGACGCTGGGCCGGGGCAGGGGCGTCGCGGACGGACCCGCGAGCGCCGCCAGCGCCGAGGTGACGGCGCTGGCGGGCGAGGTCATGGCTCGGCTGGGCTGAGCCTGCCCGTCCAGATCAGCCGCAGGTCACGTCGCCCAGCGTGCCGTCGGTCCCGACATGCAGGTTCACCCGGCCCGCGACGTAGTCCATCGTCACCATCATGTCGGGCGTGATGACGCGGACATTCGCGCCGTCCGGGATCGGGACTTCGGAGTGCGGGCGGCCGACATGGGCGCGGTAGGTCTCCAGACCGCAGTCCGCGGCGGCGTCCGCGGTGCCGGTGGGCGTGGTGCCCGTCGCAGTATCCGGCGCGGGTGTCGTGCTCGTGTCAGGGGCAGGCGCGGGGAGCGTCGCCTGCGGTGGCGCAGCCGGTGCGTCGGTGGCGGTGGCCTGCGTGAGCGGGCCGGATGCGCTTTCCCCCGGGGTCCCGGTCATCGCGGCGGGCGTCGGCCTGTCTGGCATCTCTCCGAACGGCGCGGTCATCTCGGCGGTTTTCGCCTGCTTGTCGTAGACGCAGACCATCCGGTCGGCGGACCCGTCCCTGAGTGTCACGGTCACCAGCGCGGCGCCATAGCTTTCGCTGCCGAATGGGTTCACGGCATAGCTCGCCGTCGCGCCTTCGGGCACGTCGGCCAGCGGCTCGCAGGCGGTCCGCACGTCGGCGCGGAAGGCGGCCCAGGCATCCTCGGACGAGGCGAGCGCGGGTGCGGCGAAACCGGCCGTCGCGGCCACGGCGGACAGAGCGCACAGGGCGGAGGGGGCGAAGATCGAACGCAGCATTGCATGTCCTTTCCTGAGGACATGCGGAACGCGGACGCGCCACGGTCGTTCAGGCACGATCGGGTGACAAGCGGGTGAACACCGCCGCCTTGCGCCCCCGCTTCGCGCGCGCCTCGGCTTGCCCTTCCCGCCCGCGCTCAGCGCCCCCGCTTCGACCGCTTGTTCCCGCCGCGCTGGCCCGCGCGGCCCGCGGTGGACCGCCCCGACGACCGCACGGCGGCATCCGCCGCCTCCTCGACCGCCGTCTGCCGGGCGAGCGGGTCGTCGGAGACGGCAAGTTCCACCGCCTCCAGCCGCTTCACCTCGTCGCGCAGGCGCGCGGCTTCCTCGAACTCCAGGTTCTCGGCGGCCTTCCGCATCTGCGTGCGAAGCGCGTCCAGGTGGGCCGCGAGGTTCGCGCCCACCAGCGGCCTGTCGATCTTCGTCGTGATCCGGGACTGGTCGGTGTCGCCCTGCCACAGCCCGGCCAGCACATCGTCCACGTTCTTGCGGACGGTCTGCGGGGTGATGCCGTGTTCGACGTTGTAGGCGTGCTGCTTGGCGCGGCGGCGCTCGGTTTCCGCGATCGCGCGTTCCATGCTGCCGGTGATGCTGTCGGCATACAGGATGACGCGCCCGTCCACGTTCCGCGCCGCCCGCCCGATCGTCTGGATCAGCGAGGTTTCCGAGCGCAGGAACCCTTCCTTGTCGGCGTCGAGGATCGCCACCAGCCCGCATTCGGGGATGTCGAGCCCCTCGCGCAGAAGGTTGATGCCGACCAGCACGTCATAGGCGCCCAGGCGCAGGTCCCGCAGGATCTCGATCCGCTCGATCGTGTCGATGTCGCTGTGCATGTAGCGGACGCGGATGCCCTGTTCGTACAGGTATTCGGTCAGGTCCTCGGCCATGCGCTTGGTCAGCGTGGTGACGAGCGTGCGGTAGCCCGCCTTCGCGACCTGCCGCACCTCGTCCAGAAGGTCGTCGACCTGCGTTTCAACCGGGCGGATCTCGATCACCGGGTCCAGCAGTCCGGTCGGGCGGATCACCTGCTCGGTGAAGACGCCGCCCGTCTGGTCCATCTCCCACGTTGCGGGGGTTGCGGACACGAAGACCGACTGTGGCCGCATCGCGTCCCATTCCTCGAACTTCAGCGGGCGGTTGTCCATGCACGAGGGCAGGCGGAAGCCGTGCTCGGCCAGCGTGAACTTGCGCCGGAAGTCGCCCCGGTACATGCCGCCGATCTGCGGCACGCTGACGTGGCTTTCGTCGGCAAAGACGATGGCGTTGTCGGGAATGAACTCGAACAGCGTCGGCGGCGGCTCGCCGGGCGCGCGGCCGGTCAGGTAGCGCGAATAGTTCTCGATCCCGTTGCAGACCCCGGTCGCCTCGAGCATCTCGAGGTCGAAGTTGGTGCGCTGCTCCAGCCGCTGCGCTTCCAGCAGCTTGCCCTCGTCCTGCAACTGGGCAAGCCGGGCCGTCAGCTCGGATCGGATGCCCTTGATCGCCTGCTGCATCGTCGGCCGGGGCGTGACGTAGTGGCTGTTGGCGTAGATGCGGATCTGCTTGTACTCGGCCTCCTTCGCGCCGGTCAGCGGGTCGAACTCGGTGATCGACTCGAGCTCGTTGCCGAAGAAGCTGAAGCGCCATGCCCGGTCATCCAGGTGGGCGGGCCAGACTTCGACCACGTCGCCGCGCACCCGGAACGCGCCGCGCTGGAACGCGGTGTCGAGCCGCTTGTACTGCTGCGCGACCAGCTCGCCGATGAACTGGCGCTGGTCGTAGGATTGCCCCACGACCATGTCCTGCGTCATGGCCGAATAGGTCTCGACCGAGCCGATGCCGTAGATGCAGCTGACCGAAGCCACGATGATGACGTCGTCGCGTTCCAGCAGCGCCCGGGTGGCCGAGTGGCGCATCCGGTCGATCGCCTCGTTGATCTGCGATTCCTTCTCGATGTAGGTGTCGGACCGCGCGACGTAGGCTTCGGGCTGGTAGTAGTCGTAGTAGCTGACGAAGTATTCGACCGCGTTGTCGGGGAAGAAGCCCTTGAACTCGCCGTAAAGCTGCGCGGCGAGCGTCTTGTTCGGGGCGAGGATGATGGCGGGGCGCTGCGTCGCCTCGATCACCTTGGCCATCGTGAAGGTCTTGCCGGTCCCGGTCGCGCCCAGCAGCACCTGGTCGCGTTCGTTGTTCAGGACGCCTTGGGTCAACTCCGCGATCGCGGTGGGCTGGTCGCCCGCCGGCTCGAACTCGGACTGCATGACGAAGCGGCGGCCGCCTTCAAGCTTCTCGCGCTTCTGGGGGGTGAGCAGCAGCGGGATCGGGGCGTTCGTGTTGTTGTGGGCCATCGGCGTTCCTCGACTGCGGTGCAGGAATCTTGGGAGCGGCCCACGCGTTTTCAAGGCGGCGGCCATGGAGAAGGGCCGCCCTTGCGGACGGCCCTCGCCTTCAGTCCCGTATGCCGGGCGCTCGCCGGGCGATCAGGCCTGGGTTTCCTCGAACACGCCGCAGGCGAGGCGGTCGCCGGCATCGCCCGAGGGCTGCGAGGTATAGTCGTCCTCGCCGGTGTGGACCACGAAGGCAGAGCCGTCGGCGTCCATCACCTCGTCCATCGTCAGGTCGGCCTTGAAGAACTCGACCTTCACGGTCCCGTCGGGGGCGACGGTCACGTTGGGCAGGTCGCCGGGGTGCATGCCCTCGGGCGAGTGCGCGCCGTGGGCACGGCCGCCGGCCAGGTGCCCGCCCGCCGATTCGAAGGTCGGGCCCTCACAGGTGCCGGTCTCGTGGATGTGAACGGCGCGGACGCCCTCGCTCAGGTTGCCCAGGTCCAGCATGACGTGCATCGCGCCGGACTCGGTCGTCATCAGCGACACGGTGCCGACGTCGGTGCCATCGGCGGTCGCCATCGACGCGGTCGCGGTGCGCATCTCGGCCGACCCGGTGGTGCCAGTCGCATCCGACGACGGCGTGGCGGCCGGTGCGGGCGTCACCGCCGGCGCGTCCGCGGCGGGCGCCGGGGTGGTGGCCGCAGGGGCCGGGGTGGCCGAGCTGTCGGTCGCCGCGGCGTCCGCAGCCGGGGCGTCCGCAGCCGGGGCGGTGCCGGGCGTCGTGGTGACGATGACGCCGGTCACGGGGGCGGTGGACGGCGCGGTGTCGTTCACGGCGTCGTCAGTGGCGTCGCCGACCGAGGTGCCAGCCTCGCCGGTGCCCGTCGTGCCGGATGCCGAGTCGTCGACCGTGTCCACCGGCGCGCCGGCGGTCCCGGTCGCGGTCGGGGTCGACCCGGTCGAGTCGCCGCTTTCGCCCGAACCGCTCTGGCCGGTCGCGGCCTCGTCGGTGGGCGCGATCGTGGCCGGCGCGGTGCCGGTCGAGGTCGGCGTCTCGCCGACCGAGGCGCCGCTTTCGCCCGCGCCGCTCATGCCGGTGGCGGCGGCGTCGGTGGGCGAGCCGTCGGACTGGGCAAGGGCGCCAAGCGGCAGCGCCACGGACATCAGCAGGGCCATAACTGTCGTGCGGGTCATCGTGCTCTCCTCGAGTTGGGTCGTCGGCGTACGTGTGATGCGGGGGAACGCCGGACAAGCGCATGATGTTCCGGCACGTCATACTTTGTTTGCCGGGCACGGGCGGCGGAACCCGGCCGCCTGCCGCAGCTTGAATCCGGCGCCGCGTTGCGGCAAGAACGACCCCATCCAACCGCCGGGATCAAGCCATGCGCGTCCGCATCTACCAGCCTGCCCGCAGCGCCATGCAGTCGGGAACCGCCCGCACGAAGTCCTGGGTGCTCGACTTCCCGCCCGCCGACCAGCGCGGGATCGACCCTCTGATGGGCTGGACCAGCAGCGACGACACGCAAAGCCAGGTGCGCCTGCACTTCGACAGCCGCGAGGAAGCCGAAAGCTACGCCCGCGACAAGGGCCTGGACTACATCGTGCAGGAGCCGAAGAAGCGCGCCGCCAACATCCGCCCCCGCGGCTACGGCGAGAACTTCGCAACCGACCGCCGGGTGCCGTGGACGCACTGAGGACGGGCTGCCTGTCCCGCTGCTGAACTGCGCTTGGCCGATTGGACAAATGCGCGCGATTGCGGCCGTGCAGGCCGATGGGGCGGTTCGTTGTTATCCCGTCACATTGGCTTTGCGACCTTCGGCCTGCACCAGCAGGCGAGCGTGGTCCGGCAGCGTATGACGGCCCATCGACCGTGACCGTCCGCCATCTGATCACGTGACAACCGACTGCTTTGCCAGCTCACCAGATCCCCGGGCGGCGAGCAACTGGCGTTTCATCTAACCTTACTTTGGGACCGCCGCCCCTTCGGCGGCGCGCCCGCACGAGCCGACGCGTGATCGATATGCCACGTCCGGAAAAATGCCCCCGCTGCCCCACTGCCAGTTGATGTGATGCAGCAAAGGCTGTGCCAGTTTCAAACGTCGGCGATCGGTTCCCATCCGCGCACGCACCAGCGGTATAAACCGTCCCACCTGTGGCAAACGTGCAACGCGCCGAAGTTAATTCAACCTTAGGTTGATCGAGAGCAGGGCCGCAATCTAGCGTCCTGATCATTGCTCAACCCACAAGGAATCATCCGACCATGGCCTTGAACACGCGCGCTGCCGCCTTGCCGGTCAGTCCCGACACCCTGGGTACCGCCGGCAACGACAAGCTCTGGGGCATCGCGAACACCGTCCATGCCCTGCGCGGCGGCAAGGGCGATGACATCTACTACCTGAAGTCGCCGACGAACTCGGTCGTGGAAAAATCGGGCGAGGGCAACGATACTATCGTGACCTGGGCGAGCTACGACCTTCGCAACGCGCCGAACGTCGAGAACCTGACCGTCACCGGCGACCGGCTGACGGCCACCGGCAGCAGCGCCGCGAACCGCATCTGCGGGCAGGCGGGCTCGCAGGTGATCGACGGGCGAGAGGGGAACGACACGCTTTCGGGCGGGGCGGGGGCGGACAGCTTCGTCCTGCGCTACGGGCACGGGTCCGACACGATCCTGGACTTCAGGCCGGGCGAGGGCGACGTGCTGCGCGTCGAAAGCTTCGGCTTCACCTCGGCGGCGCAGGTGCTGGCGCAAGCCGTGCAGGACGGGACCGACGTGGTGGTGTGGCTGCACGGATCGGAACGGGTGACGCTGAAGAACGTGAACCTGAGCGAGCTCAAGGCCGCCAACATCGCGCTGGGCGGCGCCGCGCCGATCGTCAACGGCACTTCGGGCAAGGACTGGATCTCTCCTGCCAGCGGCGCGGTCCAGCAACTCGCGGGCGGGGCGGGGGACGACACCTACTACGTCAACGGCCCCGCGGCGCGCATCGTCGAGAACGCGGGCGGCGGCATCGACACGGTCATGGCCTGGGCCAACTGGACGCTGGAGGAGAACGTCGAGAACCTGACCGTCTCGAACGACGCGGGCAGGCAGATGCTGTATGGCCGCGGCAACGCCGGCGCGAACCACCTGACGGGCGGCGGCTCGGGCGGGCAGACCCTGAACGGCGAAGGCGGCAACGACCGGCTGACCGGCGGCGCGGGCCGCGACATCTTCGTCGTGGACCGGGGCGACGGCAACGACATCATCACCGACTTCGCCACGGGGGCGAACGGCGACGTGCTGCGCCTGACCGGCTTCGGCTTCACCAGCTTCGCAGCCGTCACGGCGGCGGCGCGTCAGTCCGGCGCGGACGTGGTGATCGACCTCGGCGGCGGCCAGGCGCTGACGCTGCAGAACACCCGGCTATCGGCGCTGACCGACGCCAACGTGGCCGACTTCGCGCCCGGCACCGCCGGCATGACGCCGATCTTCCGCGAGGAGTTCGCCAGCCTCGACCTGCGTTCCGCCGCGAACCCGGACGGGATCTGGCGGCCCGAGTTCTACTGGGGTGACAGGACCCTGCCCGCGAACAACGAGCGGCAGTTCTACGTCGATCCGGCCTACGCGGGTCTCGGCCTCGATCCGTTCGGGGTGTCGGACGGCGTCCTGTCGATCGGCGTCAGCCGGACGCCCGCCTGGGCCCTGCCGCATGTCGGAAACCAGCCCTATCTGTCCGGGGTCATCACGTCGGAACAGAGCTTCTCGGTCCAGTACGGGTATTTCGAGATGCGGGCCGAGATGCCGGAGGGCAGCGGCTTCTGGCCGGCATGGTGGCTGCTGCCGATCGACGGGACATGGCCGCCCGAACTCGACATCTTCGAGATCCTGACGAGCGAGCCGACCGTCACGCACACCACGGCCCACAGCATCGCGGGCGGCAACCGCACGGCGGTCACGCAGGCGACGCTGGTGGGCGACCTGTCGGAGGGGATGCACGACTACGGCTTCGACTGGGGCCCCGAGGAGATGGTGTGGTACGTGGACGGGATCGAGGTGTTCCGCGCCGCCACCCCCGCAGACGCGCACAGGCCGATGTACATGCTGATGAACGTGGCCGTCGGCGGCTGGTCGGGCGGCATCGACCGCGACAGCTTCCGGGACGCGGAACACACCGACATGCGGATCGACCATGTCCGCGTGTACGAACGCCCCGTCGACCATCCCGTCGTGGCGCTGCCCCCGTCATGGGAGGCCGATCACTTCGTGTTCTCGCAGATCGACGGTAGCGGTGCGTCGATGAAGTGGGCGTGGGCCAACACGATGGCCGCGGGCGAGATCAAGGCGCAGCTCGGCACAGACGCCCGCTGGCTGACCGGCAATGCGCTGGACAACTTCCTCGGCGGCACGAACCGGCAGTACAACGAACTCGATGGTCAGGGCGGCAATGACGTGCTGTACGGCGGCGGCGGGGTCGACACCTTCGTCATCCGCAGGGGCATGGGCAACGACACGATCCTGGACCTGTCGGGGGACGACAAGGTGCGGCTCGACGGCTTCCACTTCTCGCACGTCGCGGATGTCCGCGCCTGGGCGCGGCAGGTGGGCGACGACGTGGTCATCAGGCTGAACCAGCACCAGGCGCTGCGGCTGGCTGACTACGACCTGGACGACCTCAGCGCGCAGAACTTCGTCTTCACCAACGTGACGGAGGACCTGTTCGCGGCCTGACGGAACGCGGCTTCGGGGCGGGGGTAAGGGAGCGCGGGGCAAAGCACGACGGCCCGTCGGGTGCGCCCCAGTCCGCCGGTCGAAGACGTCGCGCGATTCCAAAACCCCCTCGTCTAGGTGCGCGTCCTGACCAAACCCTCGCCGGCGGGCGCAGCCCGGCATCGGGCAGGTCGCGGAGGTGGGCGCGGGTCGGGTCGCCTTGATCCGCGCGCCGCGAAACCCGACCGCGCGCGCACGACGCGCGCGCGGTGCGGGTTCGGGTCAGCCGTTCTCGTCGGCCTGCGGCTGGTCTGACGGATGCCCCGACTTCTTGTGGTGCGCGCTTTCCTGGTTGAGGCCGGTCACCGCCGGATTGCCGTCCTCGCTGCCGATGTCGGTGGGGCGGGTGACGTCGGTTTCCGTGATCCGGTCGCGCACGTCACTTGACGCGTTCAGGTAGGGGCGCGGATCGAAGTCCTTGTCCGCGTTCGAGGTGTCGACGCGCTTTTCGATGATCTGCCGCTGCTGCTGGTGGGTCTTGTCGCCGCTCATCGGTGCCTCCTTGTCTGGATCGGCGGCCGGCCCGGGGCGGACCGGCCGGCTGTTCACGTCAGCCGGACGTGCGCGGGCCGTCCGTCCGGTCGGTCGGGCGCTCGTCGGCCAGCTTGTCCTCGTCGGGGACGTCCGCCGGGTTCTCGGCCCGGTCGGGCGACTGGTTGTCGCTGTGTTCCTGAAGCTGTTCGTTCTGCACGTGCCGGGAATCGAGCCCGCGGTCGGCCGAGTGGCGCGAGGTGTCGCGATTGGACAGGATCTCGGTCCGCGGCAGGGTGTCGAGGTCCGCCGGGCTCATCCCGCCCGTGCTGTCGCCCTTGCCCTGGTCCTGCTGACCCAGTCCGAACTTCTTGCCTGCGTTTGCCATCATCGTTCCCCTTGCCTTCGATCCCAAACCGCGGATCATCGCCACGTCAACGTCCGGCGCCGCGCGATGTTCCCCCGGGCGGGCGGGTTGACCGGCGGTGCAGCATCGCCGATCGCGACAAAGGAAGGCGACGGCAGGCATCCGGCATGACGAATAACGGCCCCGTCTCGATCGCCCCGGAATCGCCGCTGGCCGAGGATCTGCGGCTGCTGTTCGACCGCCACGTGCAGGCGATGCACGCCGATACGCCGCCGGGCTCGATCCACATGCTGCCGCGCGCGCAGCTGGTCGGCCCGGACATCGAGTTCCTCGTGATGCGCCAGGGCGGCCGCCCGGTCGGGATGGGGGCGCTGAAACGGCTGGGCGACGGGCACGCCGAAATCAAGTCGATGCACGTGCTGGCCGAACATCGGGGGCAGGGGCTTGCCGCGCGGCTGCTCGCGGCGCTGCTGGACCGGGCGCAGGCGCTGGGCATGGGCCGGGTGTCGCTCGAGACCGGGTCGCAGGACAGCTTGGCCCCGGCGCGGGCGCTGTATGCGCGGGCCGGGTTCCGCGAATGCGGCCCGTTCGCGGGCTATGGCCCCGACCCGCACAGCACCTTCATGACGCGCGCGGTCGGGCCTGCTGCGGGTTGCGCCGCGCCCGCGTTTGTCGCAAGCACGTCGCGTGCGGCCCCGTAGCTCAACTGGATAGAGCAGGGACCTTCTAAGTCCAAGGTTGGGGGTTCGAGCCCTCCCGGGGTCGCCAGTCTTCCGCCCGCCGCAAACGGAAAGGGCCGGCGCGATGCCGGCCCCTCGTCGTCTCTGGTCAGGCTGCGATCACTCGCGGTTGCCCATGAACTGCAGCAGGAACAGGAACAGGTTGAGGAAGTCGAGATACAGGGTCAGCGCGCCCATGATCGCCGACTTTCCCAGGAAGTCGCGGTCCGAGTTCGCGAGTTCCAGGTACGTGTTCTTGATCCGCTGCGTGTCGTAGGCGGTCAGGCCCGCGAAGATCAGGACGCCCAGCGTCGAGATCGCGAACTGCACGCCGCCCGAGCGCAGGAAGATGTTGATGATCGAGGCGACGATCAGCCCGATCAGGCCCATCATCAGGAACCGGCCCATGCCCGAAAGGTCGCGCTTGGTCGTGTAGCCGTAGATCGACAGGCCCGCGAAGCCCGCGGCCGTCGCCACGAAGGTCTGCACGATCGAGATGCCGGTATAGGCCAGGAAGATCCAGCTCAGCGACGCGCCCATGGCGGCGGCGAAAGCGTAGAACAGCAGGGTCGCGCCGGCGGTGGACAGCCGGTTGATCGCCGCGCCGAACGCGAAGACCATCACCAGCGGCAGGAACATGATCACCCACTTCAGCGGCGAATAGTAGATCGCCTGACCCAGCGCGGTGGCGGTCCCGTCAGGGCCGATGGCCAGGGTGCTCAGCCCCCAGGCGGTCCCCGCCGTGACGAGCATCCCGATGCCCATCAGCGAGTAGACCTTGTTCATGTAGGTGCGCAGGCCCTCGTCGAAGGCGGCGCTGCGAGGCGCAGTGCCGGCGCGGGGGATTGCGTTGTATTCGGCCATCGGAAACTCCCTTCAGCGTAGTGCTCTGCGGGCTTTGTCGCAGTTGTCCCGGGATATCGTGTCGCTGCGTGCCCGTTTCAACCTTCGTAGAGGCCGATGATGCCGATTTTTCCGGGGATCGGCACTTGAACGGGGATCGGCGCGACCTGCCGGGTCAGCTTGCGGTTGCGCACCGGGGCGAATCCGGCGCGCTCTCCCTCCTGCCGCGCGCTCCTCCTGCGCGCGCGGACAGCCGCGGTAGCGGGGCGCCGAGGGTGGCAAACTTCCGCGCCCGGCCCTGCCCCGACCTGTATATTTGGACAGCACGGTAACAGGGGGACTACAAATCAACTTCCGGGTGATGGATAAGAACTCCTGTTAAACGGTTCTCTGTCACACAGGTTTTCTCCTTCATGGCACATTCAGTCGACCTTCACGTCGGGCGCAAGCTCCGGCAACGCCGCTGGCTCATGGGCATGACCCAACAGCAGCTTGCGGACAGGGTTGGGATCAAGTTCCAGCAGATCCAGAAGTACGAGACGGGGGCGAACCGCGTCGCGGCGTCGCGCCTGTGGGAAATGGCCGAGGCGCTGGACGTCTCTCCGGCCTATTTCTTCGACGGCCTGCTGGAGAACGGCGACTCCGAGCCGGCGGGCGACGTGCTGAACGACAAGGAAGCGCTTCAACTCATGCGGTCGTACTATGCGATGCCGCAGGCGCAGCGCCGCCAGATCTTCGAACTGGCGCGGGTTCTGTCGCACGCCGCCTGACCGGTTCGGTCGGGCGCCTCGCCGGCGCCGTCTCCGAGCCCCTGCAATCATGCCCGGCGCGTCGTCATGGCGCGCCGGGCAGGTCGTGTCCGTGACGTCGCGTCTGGCCGGATCGCATCGCCGCAGGTATGATTGCGGGACATTTGCAGGGGCCTCGCATGACCGATTTCGACCGACCTGCGGACGCCGCGCCCCTTTTCCATGCGGCCGCCCCGGATCACGCCCTCGCCCATGCGGGGGGCCACGATCTCGTCAGGATCGCGCATGCCATGGCCGATGCGGCAGGCGCGGCGATCCTGCCGTTCTTCCGCACGGCCGACCTCGCCTCCGAGAACAAGCTTGCCGGCGGCTACGACCCCGTGACCAGCGCCGACCGCGCCAGCGAGACGGCGATGCGCGAGATCCTTGGCCGCGACCGTCCCGACGACGGCATCCTGGGCGAGGAATACGGCGCGACGCCCGGCACGAGCGGCCTGACCTGGGTCCTCGACCCGATCGACGGCACCCGCGCGTTCCTGTGCGGCGCGCCCAGCTGGGGCGTCCTGATCGCCGTCACCGACCGCGAGGGCTGCCCGCTTTACGGCATGATCGACCAGCCGTGGACGCGCGAGCGGTTCGAGGGGGGGATGGGCCGCGCCTTGGTGCGGTCGCCGCACGGGACGATGCCGCTGCGGGTCCGCTCGGGCCGGACGCTGGCCGAGGCGACGCTGATGACGACCTTCCCCGAGGTCGGCACCCCCGCCGACGGCGCGGCCTTCCGCCGCGTCGCCGGGCAGGTGCGGCTGACGCGCTACGGGCTCGACTGCTACGCCTACGCCCTTCTCGCCATGGGGCAGGTCGACCTCGTGATCGAGGCGGGGCTGCAGCGCTATGACATCGCGGCGCCGATGGCGGTGGTCGAGGCGGCGGGCGGCATCGTCACCGACTGGACCGGCGGGCCTGCGTGGAACGGCGGCCGCGTGATCGCCGCCGCGACGGCGGAGCTGCACGACCAGGCGATGCGGCTGCTGGCCGACGCCTGACCCCGCGGCAGGCCGCGCCCGGACGACGTTGCCGGGCCGCGCCGGTGCTTCTATGGTCCGGCCGACCGGACGCCCTGCGCCCGGCAATCAGCCACAGCCGAACCGAACGAGGTGCCGCATGACCGATCCGCGCCCCCGCGAACCCGAGTCCGAGGACGACTTCGCCCCCGCGCGGACCGTCGTGGCCGGCATCGACGAGGCCGTGGACACCGGCGACGCCGCCCGTCTCGACAACCTGCTGGAACCGCTGCACCCCGCCGACATCGCCGACGTGATCGAGCAGCTGACCCCGCGCCGCCGGGGCGAGTTCGTCCGTCTGTACTCGCGCGAGATCGACGGCGAGATCCTGTCCGAGATTGACGAATCGATCCGCGACGAGGTGATCGAGGCGCTGCCCGTCCACGTCCTCGCCGACGCGGTGCGCGAGATGGACAGCGACGACGTCGTGGATCTCGTCGAGGACATGGAGGGGCCGGAGCGCGAGACGATCCTCGCCGCGCTGGACGAGCCGGACCGGGTCGCGGTCGAGCAGTCGCTGACCTATCCCGAATACTCCGCCGGCCGCCTGATGCAGTCCGAGGTCGTGGTCGCGCCCGAGCACTGGACCGTGGGCGAGACGATCGACTTCCTGCGCGGCGAGGATTGGCTGCCGGACCAGTTCTACCACGTGATCCTGATCGATCCGCGCCGCCACCCGACCGGCTACGTCACGCTGGGCCGGCTTCTGTCCGCGCGCCGGGGCGTCAGGCTGCGCGACCTGACCGAGGACAGCTTCCGCACCGTCAACGTCCTGCAGGAGGAAGGCGAGGTCGCCTATGCCTTCAACCAGTATCACCTGATTTCCGCCCCGGTCGTGGACGCGGACGGCCGCCTCGTCGGGGTCATCACCATCGACGACGCCATGAACGTGCTGGACGAGGAGCACGAGGAGGACATCCTCCGCCTTGCCGGGGTGGGCGACGAATCCTCGCTGTCCGACAGCGTGATCGAGACGCTGCGCCAGCGACTGCCGTGGCTCGCGGTGAACGTCTGCACCGCGCTGATCTCGGCCACCGTGATCTCCGTGTTCGAGGCGTCGATCAGCCAGCTGGTCGCGCTGGCCGTGCTGATGCCGATCGTGGCGTCGATGGGCGGGAACGCGGGCACGCAGACGCTGACCGTCGCGGTGCGCGGCCTTGCCACCAAGGGCCTGACGCCCGGCAACGTGCGCCGCGTCATGCTGCGCGAGGTGCTGGTGGGGATGCTCAACGGTTTGGTGTTCGCGCTGGCGCTGGCGGCGATCGCCTATGTCTGGTTCGGCGGCGTGCAGCTGGCGCTGGTGATCGCGGTGGCGATGCTCATCAATCTGACCGTGGCGGCGCTGGCGGGGATCGCGATTCCCCTGGCGCTGGACAAGGCGGGCGCGGACCCGGCGCTCGCGTCGGGCACCTTCGTCACGACCGTGACCGACGTGATCGGGTTCTTCGCGTTCCTGGGGCTGGCGACCTGGGTCCTGCTGTGACGGACCCGCTTGGCGAGAAGGCCGCGCTTCGGGCGCAGGCGCTCGCGGCGCGGGCGCGGGGCGGCGACCAGGCGGCGCTGGATCGCTGGCTGTCGGCGGCGCTGTCGCGGCACGCGGGCCGGGTGCTGGCCGGCTACTGGCCGATGCGGGGCGAGCCCGATCCCCGGCCCGCGATGGCGGCCCATGACGGGCCGGTCTGCCTGCCGGTGGTCGTGGCCCCCGCGACCCCGCTTTGCTTCCGCCGATTCGACGGCGCGGTCGAGCCGGGCGCCTTCGGCACCTCGCACCCGCCCGAGACGCACGAGATCATGGTGCCGCAGGTGCTGATCGTGCCTCTGGTGGGGTTCGACCGCCACGGCAGCCGGCTCGGCTACGGGGGCGGCTTCTACGACCGGACCCTGTCCGACCTGCGCCGGGCGGGGCAGGTGACGGCGATCGGCCTAGCCTGGGGCGCGCAGGAACTGCCGCTGATCCCGGTCGAGCCGACCGACGAGCCGCTGGACGTGATCGTCACCGACCGCGGGGTCATCGCAATCTGACGGCTGCGCCCGGTCTGGCTGGGGACAATCCTGTGGAACATCGGTGAGATCTCACGGCGAAGCATCTGCGGTGCGCAGGAAATCCGCTTTCTTCCACAGCGCGTGCGAGCCTTCCTTAACCATTTGTTAACCAAACGAGTCGGGGCCCGTCCCGTTACCTGAACCGGAAAGTCAAAGGAATTACTCGCCTCCCGGTTACAAAAATGGTCTTGCAGCGGTCTGCTCGGCGGTTCATTTTGTGTGAACGGGGCCGGCGGACCACCAGATCTTGTAAGATCCAGTCACCGCGGACCCAACCAGAACAGCGAACGCGCCTTGGCACCATGCCGGGACGCAGGCGGCCTTGCGGCCCCTGCGGGCCGGGCCCTGCACGACGGCGCACGGACAAAGGGACAGGCGAGAGATGAAGATCGAACGGCGCTTCACCACCCCGGACACCAATGCCGACTCTGGCGCCTATGGCGGCATCGCATTCTCCACGACGGTCAGCGAGATCCGCAACCCGGACGGCACCGTGGTGTTCCGCAACGACGCCGTCGAGGTGCCCGCGGGCTGGAGCCAGGTCGCGTCCGACGTCATCGCGCAGAAGTACTTCCGCAAGGCCGGCGTCCCCGCTGCCCTGAAGCGCGTCAAGGAAAAGGGCGTGCCCGAGTTCCTGTGGCGGTCCGTGCCCGACGAGGCGGCGCTGGAAAAGCTGCCCGAGGGCGAGCGGATGGTGGGCGAGACCTCGGCCCGCCAGGTCTTCGACCGGCTGGCCGGGGCGTGGGCCTACTGGGGCTGGAAAGGCGGCTACTTCACCGCCGAATCCGACGCCCGCGCCTATTACGACGAGATGCGCCACATGCTTGCCCGCCAGATGGGGGCGCCGAACTCGCCGCAGTGGTTCAATACCGGGCTGCACTGGGCCTATGGCATCGACGGGCCGAGCCAGGGGCATTTCTACGTCGATTACCAGACCGGCAAGCTGGTCAAGTCCGACAGCGCCTATGAGCACCCGCAGCCCCACGCCTGCTTCATCCAGTCGGTCTCGGACGATCTGGTGAACGACGGCGGCATCATGGACCTGTGGGTCCGCGAGGCGCGGCTGTTCAAGTACGGCAGCGGCACCGGCACCAACTTCTCGTCGCTGCGCGGCGAGGGGGAAAAGCTGTCGGGCGGCGGCAAGTCGTCGGGGCTGATGGGCTTCCTCAAGATCGGGGACCGGGCGGCGGGCGCGATCAAGTCGGGCGGCACCACGCGGCGCGCGGCGAAGATGGTGATCTGCGACATGGATCACCCCGACATCGAGGCCTTCATCAACTGGAAGGTCATCGAGGAACAGAAGGTCGCCTCGCTGGTGGCGGGTTCCAAGCAGCACGAGGCGAAGCTGAACGACATCTTCGCCGCGATCCGCCAGTGGGACGGCTCGCCCGAAGGCGCGACGGACCCGGCGCAGAACGCCGCGCTGAAAGGCGCGATCCGGTCCGCCAAGAAGGCGATGATCCCGGAAACCTATATCAACCGCGTGCTGCAATACGCCCGGCAGGGCTTCGACTCGATCGAGTTCCCGACCTACGACACCGACTGGGACAGCGAGGCCTATGCCTCGGTCTCGGGCCAGAACTCGAACAACTCGGTTCGCGTCACCGATGCCTTCCTGCAGGCCGTGCGCGAGGATGCCGACTGGGAACTGGTCCGCCGCACCGACGGCAAGGTCGCGAAGACGGTGAAGGCGCGCGAGCTGTGGGACCAGATCGGTCACGCCGCCTGGGCCTGCGCGGACCCCGGCATCCAGTTCCACGACACGGTGAACGCCTGGCACACCTGCCCGGCGGACGGGCCGATCCGCGGGTCGAACCCGTGCAGCGAATACATGTTCCTCGACGACACGGCCTGCAACCTGGCGTCGATGAACCTGCTGACCTTCCTGAAGGGCGGCCGCTTCGACGCGGACGGCTATGTCCACGCCACCCGCCTCTGGACCGTCACGCTGGAGATCAGCGTGCTGATGGCGCAGTTCCCTTCGAAGGAGATCGCGCAGCGCAGCTACGATTTCCGCACCCTCGGACTCGGCTACGCCAACATCGGCGGGCTGCTGATGAACCTCGGCCTCGGCTACGACAGCGACGAGGGGCGGGCGCTCTGCGGTGCGCTGACGGCGCTGATGACCGGCGTTTCCTACGCGACCAGCGCCGAGATGGCGGGCGAGCTCGGGCCCTTCCCCGGCTACCGGCGCAACGCCGACGCGATGCTGCGGGTGATCCGCAACCACCGCGCCGCCGCCCACGGCACCGGCGCCTATGACGGCGTCAACGTGAACCCGGTCGCGCTGGACGTGGAAAACTGCCCCGACCTGCGGCTGGCGCAGATGGCGCGGGCCGCGTGGGACGAGGCGCTGACGCTGGGCGAGGAGCATGGCTTCCGCAACGCGCAGACCACGGTGATCGCGCCCACGGGCACGATCGGCCTTGTCATGGACTGCGACACCACCGGGATCGAGCCCGACTTCGCGCTGGTGAAGTTCAAGAAGCTGGCCGGCGGCGGCTACTTCAAGATCATCAACCAGTCGGTCCCGGCGGCGCTGGAAGCGCTCGGCTACGGCTCGGCCCAGATCGAGGAGATCGTGGCCTATGCCGTCGGCCACGCGAGCCTCGGGAACTGCCCCGGCATCAACCACGCCGCGCTCGTCGGCCACGGCTTCGGCCCGCGCGAGCTTCAAAAGGTGGATGCGGCGCTGGCCTCGGCCTTCGACATCCGCTTCGTCTTCAACCAGTGGACGCTGGGCGAGGATTTCTGCAAGGGCACGCTGGGCATCCCGGCCGAAAAGCTGGGCGACCCGTCCTTCGACCTGCTGCGCCACCTCGGGTTCAGCAGGGCCCAGATCGACGCCGCCAACGACCACGTCTGCGGCACGATGACGCTGGAAGGCGCGCCGTTCCTCAAGCCCGAACACTACGCCGTCTTCGACTGCGCCAATGCCTGCGGCAAGAAAGGGACGCGCTATCTGTCGGTGGACAGCCACATCCGCATGATGGCGGCGGCGCAGTCCTTCATCTCGGGCGCGATCTCGAAGACGATCAACATGCCGAACTCGGCCACGATCGAGGATGCGCTGGCGGCCTACGAGCTGTCGTGGTCGCTGGGCATCAAGGCCAACGCGCTCTACCGCGACGGCTCGAAGCTGTCGCAGCCGCTGGCATCCGCGCTGGTCGAGGATGACGACGAGGCTGCCGAGGTGCTGGAAACCGGGTCGGCCCAGGAGAAAGCGACCGTCATCGCCGAGAAGATCGTCGAGCGGATCATCGTGAAGGAGGCCGTGCGGTCCAGCCGCGAGAAGCTGCCGGCCCGCCGCAAGGGCTATACGCAGAAGGCGATCATCGGCGGCCACAAGGTCTATCTGCGCACCGGCGAATACGACGACGGCAAGCTGGGCGAGATCTTCATCGACATGCACAAGGAAGGCGCGGGCTTCCGGGCCATGATGAACAACTTCGCCATCGCGGTGTCGGTCGGCCTGCAATACGGCGTCCCGCTGGAGGAGTTCGTGGACGCCTTCACCTTCACGCGGTTCGAGCCGGCGGGGATGGTGCAGGGCAACGACTCGATCAAGAACGCGACCTCGATCCTCGACTACATCTTCCGGGAACTGGCCGTTTCTTATCTCGACCGCACGGACCTTGCGCATGTGAAGCCCTCGGGCGCGGCGTTCGACGATCTCGGCGACGGCGAGACGGAAGGGCGCAACGTCGCGGCGGTGAGCGACGAGAAGTCGAAGAGCCTCGAGATGCTGCGCCAGATCAGCTCGACCGGCTACCTCAGGAAGCGGCTTCCGCAGGAGCTGATGGTGCTGCAGGGCGGCGCATCGGTGATGGCGGTCGCGTCGGGGATGTCCGAGGCGCGGGCGAGTTTCCAGGCGGCGTCGGTCGAGACGGTGACGACGGTGTCGATGGACATGCGCGCCAAGGCGAAGATGCAGGGCTACGAAGGCGACCCCTGCGGCGAATGCGGCAACTACACGCTGGTGCGCAACGGCACCTGCATGAAGTGCAACACCTGCGGCGGCACGAGCGGGTGCAGCTGAGGAATTGGGTTGGGGCGCAGAACTGGACCTTCTGCGCCCCGGCCGTCCCACACGAAAGCACCGGGTGGGACTTCAGACGATCGGAATCGCCGTCATTGTGGCAGGACATCGGTCGCTGGGAAGCAATGGGCGCCTAAATCGGCCTCAGAATAATTCAATATTTCTGACGAGTACTGTGGAAGTTTCGCGATGGGCGGAGACGCTCACTTTGATTTGCCGATGCAAGGGGAAGTCGCCACGGCGGCGTTGTTCCGGCAAGACAAGCGGCGAATTGTCCCGGTTGCCACGTTCGTCGAGTAACGGCGTTTCCAGACCACAGCTAATCCGGATCGTTCCGAACGCGAAGATCTGGGCTGAGATCCCATATTCTGGGATATGGCGAGAAGAAACCGAGCAGCATAAAACTGCCGCGCATCGCAAGGTGCGCGGTCATTTCTTTGTATCACGGGGCCGGTGGTCCGGCTCGCGCGCGAGCCGCGAGCATGTCTGCGACCAAGACCTCCCGCCCAAGCCTATGGGCCCGCAGGTGACCCGCTGAACGGAAGGCGGCGGGAACGCTCGCCCCGCCGCCCTGCGAAACCCATCAGCTGCGATTGCTGTCGCTGCCGTTGCGCCGTATCTCGTCGCTCTGGCCCTGGTCGGGACGGTTCTGATCCGGGTTGCTGCCCGGCCCGCCACGCTCCCGCTGCTCATCGTCCTTCTTGTCTTTCTTCTGACCGGACGGCTGCTGATTCTCTGCCATTGGCTTTCTCCCTTACGGCGCGCGTTGGTTGACGCTGACACAGAAGGAGAACGCCCGGCCTCTGCTTCGGTTGCTAGCGGGACTGCGACTGCTCTTTTCCGATGCGCTTCCGGCCCACACTGGACTGCACGCCGAGGTTGCCGCGTTCTTCAAGCTTGCGAACGGTCCGGCAGACGCGCACCCTGAAGGATGGCCCGCAGAAAGACTGGCTGAAGACCTGAGCGGCGAAGGCTGTGGTCCCTGCGGCCGATCCCGAGAGCCGGAAGCCTCGGAGGGTGCCGTCCAGAACCGTCGGGAGCGCTACTATTCTGCGGGGACAGACTGTAGGCCGGCTTCCGCTCGGCGCAGGCCAAGCTGCCGTCTGCAGGCGAAAACAAGCCGCAATACTGGTGGAGCCAAGGGGAGTCGAACCCCTGACCTCTTGAATGCCATTCAAGCGCTCTACCAACTGAGCTATGGCCCCACCGGAGGTCCGGGAGGCATCGTCTGCCGCCCGCGTGGGGGGTCGTATATGGGCAGCGCCGGACCCGTGCAAGCGGAAAATCGGGGTTGCCGGCCGTTCGCCCGCGGCATGGAAAAAGGGGCCCTGCGGGGCCCCTTCGTCGCAGTCCTGGTCCGTGGCGCGGGCGCGGTCAGTCCTCGTCCGGCTCGGCCACGTCGGCGATGTCGTCCAGCGACACGTCGCCGTCATCGTCGCTGTCTTCCAGCAGGTCGTCGTCGAGCTCGGTCGAATCCTCGTCCAGGTCCTCGTCGTCCAGGACCGCGTCCTGGTCGGTGTCCAGCGCGGCGCTCTTCTCGGCGATCATGGCCCGGGTGCGGCCGTTCTGCAGCGCCTCGACGGTGTAGACCGCGCCGCAGGACGGGCAGGTCATCGGGTCGTTCTGCAAGTCGTAGAAACGGGTCGAGCATTGCGGGCACAGGCGCTTGGTGCCCCATTCTTCCTTGGGCATGGTCTTGTCTTTCTGTCGGGGTCAGGTAAATCCGGTGTCCCCTGCCATAGGCGCCGGGACGTGTAAAGACTTTCCGCGGCGCCGGGAACGACAGGGCCCGGAAGCGAGGAGCGCGGATGCCGCCGGGCGGACGGATCATCACCATCGACGGCGACATCGCGGTCACGCTGCGCCGAAATGCGCGGGCGCGACGGATGACGCTGCGGGTATCACGGAGCGGCGGCGAGGTGGTGCTGACGCTGCCGCCGCGCGCGTCGGAGGCGGACGGGGCGGCCTTCGCCCTGTCCCGCGCAGGGTGGATCCGGGGGGCGCAGGCGGCGATGCCCGCGGCGCAGGCGGCGGTCTTCGGCGCGGCGCTGCCGGTTGAGGGGCGGCCGCTGGTCCTGACGCCGGCCCCCGTCCGGGCCGCGCGGATCGCCGGGGACGCGCTTCTGCTGCCGCAGGCGCGACCGCCGGGGACCGTGGCGGAGGCCTGGCTGAAGCATCTCGCCCGCGACCGCCTCGCCGCGGCCTGCGACCGGCATGCGGCAGCGCTGGGGCGAACGTTCGCCGCGATCGCGCTGCGCGACACCCGATCCCGCTGGGGCAGCTGCACGCAGGACGGGCGGCTGATGTTTTCCTGGCGGCTGGCGATGGCCCCGCCCGAGGTCCTCGACTACGTCGCCGCGCACGAGGTCGCGCATCTGGCCCACATGGACCACTCGCCGCGGTTCTGGGCCGCGGTAGCTACGCTGATGCCGGGCTATGCCCCGCGCCGTGCGTGGCTGCGGCGGAATGGGGCCGACCTCATGGCCTGGTCGTTCAGGGCAGGCGGGGACGATGCTTGACGCGGGCGGGCCTGTGATCACAAGGTCCGGCATGGCAACCCGCACGACCCCCGCAGCTTCCCCTTCGCCCGCGCAGCCGGCCACGCACGAGCGCGTGTACCGCGCGCTGCGCGGCCGCATCATGCTGGGCGAACTGCCCCCCGGCCGGGCGCTGACCCTGCGCGGGATCGCCGCCGACCACCGGGTCAGCATGACGCCCGCGCGCGAGGCGGTTCGCCGGCTGGTGGCCGAAGGGGCGCTGACGCTGTCGAGTTCCGGCCGGGTCGCCACGCCCGAACTCTCGGTCGAGCGGATCGAGGAACTGGCCGCGCTCCGCGCGTTGATCGAGCCGGAACTGGCGTCCCGCGCCTTGCCGCGCGCGCATTTCGCGCTGATCGACAGGCTGGCCGCGATCAACGCCTCGCTGGGGGATGCGGCGCAGAACCACGACGCGGTGGGCTATATCCGCCTGAACCTCGAATTCCACCGCACGCTCTACCTGCGCGCGCAGGCGCCAGCGATGCTGGCGGTTCTGGAAACGATCTGGCTGCAGCTGGGGCCGACGATGCGCGCCGTCTACCAGCGGATGCGCCGGAACGAGCCGCCGCGCCATCACCGGCTGATCCTCGCGGCGCTCAGGGCGGGGGACGAGCCGGGCCTGCGGCTCGCGGTGCGCGCCGACGTGACGCAAGGGCTGCGCCACCTGATGAGCCAGGACGCTCGCTGAGGCGGGTCCCTTAGACTTCCTCGATCCGCAGCTCCACCGGCTCGCCGACGATGACGCCGGTGCGGGGCAGGGCGGCGATGGCGAAGTCGATCGCGTCGGGGGTGGTCTTGTGCGTGACGATCAGCACCGGCGCGTCGCCGCTGGAATGGCAGTACTGCCGCATCCGGTCGATGGAGATGCCGGCGTCGCCCAGCACCGTCGCCACCTTGGCGAGCGCGCCTGGCTTGTCGGCCAGCGTCAGCCGCAGGTAGTAGGCGGCAGGCACGGCGGTGCGCGCCGGGTGCGCGGACTGCAGGCCGGTCGCGGGCTGGCCGAACACCGGCAGCCGCACGCCGCGCGCGATTTCCACGATGTCGGACAGGACCGCGCTGGCGGTCGGGCCTTCGCCCGCGCCCGGGCCGCGCAGGACCAGCTGGCCCACCGCGTCGCCTTCGATCACCACCATGTTGGTGCCGCCCTCCAGCTGCCCCAGCGGGCTGTCGCAGGGGACGAGGCAGGGCGACATGCGCTGTTCAAGCCCGCGCGCCGTCATCTGCGCCACGCCCAGCAGCTTGATGCGATAGCCCATGTCGGCGGCGCGGTTGATGTCGTCGATGCTGACGCGCTCGATCCCCTCGATCTCCACCCCGTCGAAGGCGGGCCTGGTGCCGAAGGCGATCGCGGCGAGGATGGCCAGCTTGTGGCTGGCGTCGATCCCGCCCACGTCCAGCGTCGGGTCGGCCTCGAGATAGCCGAGCTGGCGCGCCTCCTCGAAGACGGTGTCGTAGGGCAGGCCCGCCGACTGCATCCGCGTCAGGATGTAGTTGCAGGTGCCGTTCATCACGCCCATCACGCGGCGGATGCTGTTGCCGGCCAGGCTTTCGGTCAGCGTCTTGATGACGGGGATGCCGCCCGCCACCGCCGCCTCGAACCGCAGGGCGCGGCCCAGTTCCTCGGCCCGTTCCGCCAGCGCCTGCCCGTGCATGGCGAGCATCGCCTTGTTGGCCGTGACCACGTCCTTGCCGCTTTCCAGCGCGATCAGCGTCGCGTCGCGCGCGACCCCTTCCTCGCCCCCGATCAGTTCGACGAACACATCCACGTCGTCGCGCCGGGCAAGGTCGGTGGCGCTGTCCGCCCAGGCATAGCCCGACAGGTCCGCGTCCCGGTTGCGGTGCCGGTCCCGGGCGCAGACGGCGGTGATCTGCACCGGCCGGCCGCAGCGCGCGGCCAGCAGGTCGGCGTGGGACTGGATGATCTTGACGACGCCGATCCCGACGGTGCCAAGGCCGGCGATGCCGAGACGGAGGGGGGCGGACATGGGGGCCTCGTGGCTTGGGGTGGGGCTGGTCGCTAGAACGGGCCCGCGGTCGGGCCGGGTCGGTGTTATCCCGCCCGAGCGGGGGATTGCAACGACGGGCGGGCGCAGGCGGGATCGCGGCCGCCGATCCGATGTCAGTCGCTCGGGCCGCCGTCGCTGCCGGGCAGTCCCTCGGCCAGCCGCGCCACGGCACGGGCGGTCCCAAGAGTCCGGTCGCGGATCTGCTGCAACTCGCCCTGCTGCATCGGGCTGTCCACCACCGCCCCGTTGCTGCCGGAAAACGCCGGAACCCAGCCATCCGGCGTCGGGTGCCAGGCCGCGTGGCACAGCACGTTGCGCCAGTTCTTGATCGCGCCGAGTTCGCCGATCAGCCCGGCATCGACCCGGGCCGCGCGCCGCAGGGTCTGGTCCAGACGCTCGATCAGGTTGCCGAGCGAATCCGTCTCGACATGCTCCATCCGCCGCAGCCAGGCGCTGAACTCACGCTCGGTGATCTCGCCGGGCAGGCCGTCGCGTTCCAGTGCGAAGATCGCGCGCTTGAGCATGTCCTCCAGGTGACCGAAGGCGGCGATGGTGCGGCCCAGTTCGGCCGCGAGCGGATCGGGCAGCGGGTGCCAGACCGACGGGGCGGCGGTCAGTCGCGCCACAGCTTTTCGACCCACGGGGTTGGGCGGACGTAGTGGCGCAAGTGGCGCGACAGGCTTTCGCGCCGGGTGCCGTCGAAGGCCGCGCGCAGATGCTCGCGGGGGGCGCGGGGGGTGTCGTCCTCGCTCCACCTGCCGGCAATGGCATCGGGCGGGTTCAGGCTGCCGGCGAAGATGACGATCTTCGCGCCCTCCGGCACCTTCGGTGTCTGCCAGTAGCGCATGGGAAAGGCGGGCACGCAGTCCGCGCGGAAGTGGACCACCCAGCCCCTGGGCCAGAACTTCACGCCGCCCGGCGCGCGGCGGGTGACGAAGCGCTGCTCGAACCGGTATTCGTCCGCGACCGCCTGCGGGTCGGCGCGGAAGATGTCCTGCAGGGGCGCGAGCTTGCCGACCCGCATCCGGTAGACCGAGGTCTGGCCCAGCTTCTCGAACGGCTTGATGCGCGCGGGGTTCGTGGCCAGCACCGTGTCGTCGGGGTCGCCGAAGGTGAAGAAGTCGTCGAGGTTGCCGGTGACGATGACGTCGAGGTCCAGGAACAGGACCGTGCCGGTCACGTCGCCCAGATCCCCCCAGAGGCGCGACTTCGGCCACTTGCCGATCGTGTTCCGGGGCGGCTCGTAGTCGAACCGGGGCAGGGGGCGCACGACGATGTCGCCATGCAGCCCCGCGCCGTCGTCGGTGAAGCAGATCAGCCGGAACGGCGGCGTGATGCTGCGCGAGATCATCCCGTTCAGACGGTTGACGTATTCGGGGCCGAACTTCGTGCCCCACTTGATGCAGATGATCTGCTTCGCCTCGGTCATGCCCGCCTCGTCTCGGCCCGGCCTGTTGTCGCCCGCCCCGCCCCGGCGCGTCCCGTGCCGTTGCGGCCGAGCCTTTCACGCATGGGCGGGCGCGGCAAGCGACCCGCCCGCCCGGGTGCCGTCACGCCGCGTCCAGCGCCGCGACGATGGGAGCGAAATCGGCCGCCTTGAGGCTCGCGCCCCCGACCAGCGCGCCGTTGACGTTCGGGATCGCGAAGATCTCGGCCGCGTTGCCGGGCTTCACGCTGCCGCCGTAGAGCAGGCGGAAGTCGTTGCCGTCGGCGAAGCGGGCGGTCAGCGCGCCGCGAATGGCGCCGTGGACCTCGGCGATCTGGTCGTTGTCGGGGGTGCGGCCGGTGCCGATAGCCCAGACGGGCTCGTAGGCGACGACCGTGTTGCCGGCCGTCGCGCCGTCCGGGATCGACCCGGCGAGCTGGCGCGCGATCACGTCCAGCGTCTCGCCCCCGTCGCGCTGCGCCTCGGTCTCGCCCACGCAGACGATGGCGGTCAGCCCGGCCTGATGCGCGGCCCGCGCCTTGGCGGCGACGGAGGCGTCATCCTCGGCATGGTCGGTGCGGCGCTCGGAGTGGCCCACGATGACATATTCCGCGCCCGCGTCCGCAAGCTGCGCCGCTGCGAGGTCGCCGGTATGCGCGCCCTTCGCCTCGGCATGGCAATCCTGCCCGCCGACGGCTACCGCCTCGCCCGCGATGCGCGCGACCATGGGATGGATAAGCGTCGCGGGCGGGCAGATCAGCACCTCGCAGTCGCGATCGGCGCCCAGCAGCGCGTCGATCTCGGCCAGCGACGCCAGCGTTCCGTTCATCTTCCAGTTGCCGGCGGCGAGCTTGCGCATCCTGTCCAGTCCTTCGTTTCCGTTGTGGAAACGGCTTAGGCGAGGACGGCGGTGCGGATCAAGCCGCAAGCCATCCGGGCGGACGCATCACGCCCCGGCGGTGCGGCCCGGGATGGCGAAGCTCACCGATTCGCCGCAGCCGCAGCTGTCGGTGACGTTGGGGTTGCGGAAGCGGAAGCCGCTGTCGAGCAGCGCGGTCTCGTAGTCGATTTCCGTCCCGAACAGGAACATCTGCGCGGTGGGGGCGATCATTACCCGCGCCGCGCCCTGTTCGACGACCTCGTCCCCGGGGGCAGGGGTCTCGGCCATTTCCATCGTGTATTCCATCCCCGCGCATCCGCCCTTCTTCAGGCCGATCCGCAGGCCCGCCGCGCCCTTGCCGGTCATCAGCCGGGCGATCTGCGCCTCGGCCGCGGGGGTGATGGTGACGGGGGACTTGCCGGGGATGGAGAACATGGTCGGACCTTTCGCTTGCCCGCAAGATAGGGGCGCGGGCGCCCCCGCTCAAGCGGGCCGCGATCCTATTGCAGACCCAGCTTTTCCTTGAGGTGGTCGATGCGCTTGGACGCCTCGGCCTTGCTCAGCCCTTCCTCGTAGGCGTCGGGGTCGTCGGCCTGCTCGCCCAGCGTCTTGAGATAGGACGCCTGCGCCCCGGTCATCGGATCGTCGCCGCTGACCCAGTCGTCGGGATCCTTCTGCGTGTTCGAGCCCTGGGTGTCCTGGTCCTGGGTCTTCGGGTTCTGTTCGTCGGCCATGATGATCTCGCTCGTGTTGCGATCCTGAACACGCGGGCGGGGGCGGAAGTTCCCGTTTTGTGCCGTGCGAGTGGCGGACCGGTACGGGAATTGCTACATGGCGCAGATGACCACGCCCGCGCCTTGCCCCCTCACCTGCACCGTCCGCGACGCGGCCCGCCTGTCAGTTGCACCCATGATGGACTGGACCGACCGCCATTGCCGGGGCTTCCACCGCCTGCTGAGCCGGCGGGCGCTGCTGTATACCGAGATGGTGACCTCGGCCGCAATCGTCCACGGCGACCGTGCGCGGCTGCTGGATCATGCGGCGGGCGAGCATCCGGTTGCGCTGCAGCTTGGCGGGTCGGACCCGGCCGAGCTGCGCGAGGCGACTCGGATCGCCGCCGACTGGGGCTATGACGAGATCAACCTCAACGTCGGGTGCCCCAGCGACCGGGTGCAGTCGGGCTGTTTCGGCGCCGTGCTGATGAAGTCCCCCGACCTGGTGGCCGAGTGCGTGACGGCGATGGCCGGGGCGAGCCCGGTCGAGGTCACTGTCAAGTGCCGCATCGGCGTCGATGACCAGGACCCGGCCGAGGTCCTGCCCGCCTTCCTGGCCCGGATGCAGGACGCGGGCGTTCGCCGCGTCACGATCCATGCGCGGAAGGCATGGCTGCAGGGGCTGTCGCCCAAGGAAAACCGCGAGGTGCCGCCGCTCGACTATCCGCTGGTGCACGCGATGAAGGCGGCGTTCCCGGACCTGCACCTGTCGATCAACGGCGGGATCGCGACGATGGAGGCTGTCCGCGACCAGCTGTCGCACATGGACGGGGTGATGGTCGGGCGCGCCGCCTATCACCAGCCCTGGGACATCCTGGGCACGGCCGACACGCTGTGGGGAGAGGCGCCGCGCCTGTCCTCGCCGCTGCAGGCGGCCGAGGCGATGCGCGAGGTCGTCGCCCGCTACCTCGCCGAAGGCGGCCGGATGCACCAGATCACGCGGCACATGCTGGGCCTGTTCCACGGCCGCCCCGGCGCGCGGGGATGGAAGCGGACGCTGTCGGAACGGGGGTCTTCGGGGACGCTCGCGGACTACGACGCGGCGCTGGAAGCGGTGCGGGGTGGCGCGCTGGCGGCCTGAGGACATCCCAGGCGGTCGCCACGGTGATTGCCCCTCAGCAATCAACGCCGCTACGGAAAACTGGCCACATGCCTGTTTCCGGGCGGTCCGACCTGTCGGGCTTGGCGGGGGATTCGTCGGTGCAAACCGCCGACCGCTGAGCCGGGCGGGTCACCCCCGCTCCGCCGCCTTCGCCGCGTCCCAAAGGGCGTCCATCTCCTGTAGCGTCGAATCCTGAGGCGTGCGGCCCTCTGCCGCCAGTGCCGTCTCGATCGACCGGAAGCGGCGGGTGAACTTGGCGTTGGCGGCCCGCAGCGCCTCCTCGGGGTCGATGTCGAGGTGGCGGGCGAGGTTCGCCATCACGAACATCAGGTCGCCCAGCTCCTCGGCCATGTGGGCGCGGTCGCCGCTGTCCTTCGCCGCGACCAGCTCGGCCGCTTCCTCGCGCAGCTTGTCGAGCACCTGATCGGTCGCCGGCCAGTCGAAGCCCACCCGCGCCGCGCGGTTCTGCAGCTTCACCGCGCGGGTCAGCGCCGGCAGGCCCATCGCCACCCCGTCCAGCACGCCGGACTCGGCCTTGGCGGCGCGCTCGGTCGCCTTGATCGCCTCCCAGTCCCTGACCTGCTGGGCGGCGGACTTGTCGCGGTTCTCGTCCCCGAAGACATGCGGATGCCGGCTGACCAGCTTGTCCGAGATCGCCCGCGCCACGTCGGCGAAGTCGAACATGCCCGCCTCCGCCGCCATCTGCGCGTGGAACACCACCTGCAGCAGCAGGTCGCCCAGCTCGCCCGGCAACTCGCCCCATGCCTCGCGCTCGATCGCGTCGGCGACCTCGTAGGCTTCCTCGATCGTGTAGGGCGCAATGGAAGCAAAGTCCTGCTCGATGTCCCACGGGCAGCCGGTCTTCGGATCGCGCAGCGCGGCCATGATGTCGATCAGGCGGCGGGTTTCGTTGCTTGCGTCGGACATTCGGCCCCCCGATGGACAAAGCGTCCCGGTTGGGACTGAATGGCCGCACGAAACACGCACCTCGCGAAAGAGTCCACCATGCCCGTCCTGAACCGCATCGCCGCCTACGCCGACGACATGACCGCCTGGCGGCGGCACCTGCACCAGCACCCGGAACTGCAATTCGACCTGACCGAAACCGCCGCCTTCGTGGCCGAGCGGCTGCGCGAGTTCGGGGTGGACGAGCTGCACGAGGGCATCGCCAATACCGGCATGGTCGCGATCATCAACGGGCGCGACGCGGGCGACGGCGGCCCCACCATCGGCCTGCGCGCCGACATGGACGCGCTGCCGATCGAGGAGGCGACGGGCAAGGATTATGCGTCGAAGAACGCGGGCGTCATGCACGCCTGCGGGCACGACGGCCACACGGCGATGCTGCTGGGCGCCGCGCGCTACCTGGCCGAGACGCGCAACTTCTCGGGCCGGGTCGCGCTGATCTTCCAGCCGGCCGAAGAAGGCGGCGGCGGTGCCAAGGTCATGGTGGACGAGGGTATCATGGACCGCTTCGGCATCACGCAGGTCTACGGCATCCACAACTCGCCCAACGTCGAGCCGGGGCTGTTCGAGACCAATCCGGGCGCGATCATGGCCTCGGTGGACACGTTCACCATCAGGATCGCGGGCCGGGGCGGGCATGGCGCGAAGCCTCACGAGACCGCCGATCCGCTGGTCGCCGCCGTGGGCATCGTGCAGGCGATCCAGACCATCGTCAGCCGCAACCACTACGCGATGCAGGACCTCGTGGTGTCGGTGACGCAGATCCATTCCGGCTCGGCCGACAACGTGATCCCCGACACGGCCTTCGTGCAGGGCACGGTGCGCAGCTTCGATCCGGACGTCCGCGAGATGGTCGAGCGCCGCATGACCGAGATCGTGGCGGGGCAGGCGGCGGCCTACGCCGTCACCGCCGAGCTCGACTTCGCGAAGGGCTACCCGGCGACGATCAACGACGCCGACCGCGCCGCCTTCGCGGCGGACGTGGCGGCCGAGGTGTCGGGCGAGGACCGCGTGAACCGCGACAGCGAGCGCGAGATGGGGGCCGAGGATTTCAGCTACATGCTGCAGGCGCGGCCGGGGGCGTATCTGTTCCTGGGCCAGGGCCCCGGCGCGGGGCTGCACCACCCGGCCTATGACTTCAACGACGAGATCGCGCCGGTGGGCGCGAGCTTCTTCGCCCGGCTGGTGGAACGGGCGCAGCCGGCGCGGGGCTGACGCACCCGGGCGAACGCCGCGACCGCGGCCACACCTGCGGATGGGCCGCGCTCGGCGCGCGGCTCAGTCCGCGGCCAGCGCCTTTTCCAGTTCCGGGCGGAAGCGGTGCTCGTAGTCGGCATCGACCAGGGGGCCTGCGTGGCGGTAGAGGATGCGGCCCTCGCCGTCCACGATGAAGGTTTCGGGCGGGGCGGTCACGCCCCAGTCGATCGCGGCACGCCCCTGAGGGTCGGTGGCAAGGCGCTGGAACGGGTTGCCGTGCTCGTCCAGGAACCGCTGCGCCGCGGGCTGGGGGTCCTTCAGGTCGATCCCCATCACCGGCACGCCGGATTGCGCCAGCGCGGTCAGGGTCGGATGCTCGGCCCGGCAGGGCGGGCACCAGCTCGCCCAGAAGTTCACCAGCTTGACGCCCGGCGCCTGCAGGTCGGCGTCGGTCAGCTGCGCCGCGCCGGGAAGCGTCGTCTGCGGCACGGCGGGCGCCTGCCTGCCGATCAGCGCCGACGGAAGGTCGTCGGGGTTGTCCCGCCCCATGCCCCACAGGAACATCGCGGCGATGCCCGCGAACAGCACCGGCGGCAGCAGCACGAGGGGGGAGATCCTAGCCACGGCGACGCTCCACCGCGTCAAGCTGCCTGCGCGCGCGCGCGCCCGCAATCCAGGTCTGGATCACCAGCGCCAGCAGCAGCGCGAGCGAGATGCCCCACGCGGCCAGCACGGGGACGGCATGTCTGCCAAGGTCGATCATGCGTCATCCATTCGGCAACGAACCTTTCAGGAAGGGCCTCTCGGGAACGGGCCTTTCAAGGGGGCCTCTCAGGAACGGGCCTCGCGCGCGATCAGCGCGGCGGCGCGGCGGCGGCGGATCTCGGTGCGGGTGCGGGCGAGGACAAGGGCGATGAAGAGCAGGAAGAACGCCAGCATGCACAGGTACAGCGGATACTTGTAGGTGCCCGCCATCCTCTCTCCCGCCTGAACCGACAGCGATGCGCCCTGGTGCAGCCCCTGGTTCCAGAACAGCGCCGCGTAGCGCGACAGGATCGCGAAGACCGAACCCACCAGGCACATGACCGAGGTGAGGTCGGCGGCGCTGTCGGCATCCTCGATCGCCGACCACAGCGCGATGTAGCCGAGATAGAATAGGAACAGGACGAGAAAGCTCGTGAGCCGCGGGTCCCATTCCCACCACGTGCCCCAGGTCGGCTGGCCCCAGATCGCGCCGGTCACCAGCGCGATCACGGTCATGACCGCGCCAACCGGGGCGGCGGCGCGGGCGGCGAGCGCGCTGACATGGTGGCGGCGGATGATCCAGACGAGCGATGCGACCAGCATCATCATCCAGGCGTTGATCGCCATCATGGCCGCGGGGACGTGCAGGAACATGATCCTGACCGTCGCGCCCTGCCGGTAGTCGGGGGGCGTGGAAAAGCCCCAGGCCAGGCCCGCGACCAGCGTCACGGCGGCGGCGGCCGACACCCATGGCAGCACCGCGCCCGACAGGCGCATGAACTTCACGGGGTTGGCGTATTCCCACAGCGACATGGTGCGTCCCTTACCCGCGAGGGCGCGCAGGGTGAAGCCCGCTCACCTGAGATTGACCCTGAGCGCCGCGGCGGCGGCGAACGGGATCGCGGCCACCACCGCCAGCGTGATCCCGGAAAGCAGCGCGAGCGGCGTGGTCGGCGCCTGCCCGGCAGCGCCCATCCGCACGACCTCGGCCCCGAAGATCAGCGTCGGGATGTAGAGCGGCAGGACCAGCAGCGACAGCAGCAGCCCGCCCCGGCGCACCCCGACCGTCAGCGCGGCGCCGAACGCGCCCAGCATCGACAGGGCGGGCGTTCCCAGCGCCAGCGACAGGACCAGCCACGGCAGCGCGGGCGCGGGCAGGTGCAGAAGCAGCCCGAACACCGGCGCCGCGACCACCAGCGGCAGGCCGGTGGTGATCCAGTGCGCGGCGGCCTTGGCCAGCACCACGCCTTCCAGCGGGACCGGCGCGGTGGCGAGCAGGTCGAGGCTCCCGTCCTCACGGTCCAGCGCGAAGACCCGGTCGAGCGACAGGAGGCACGCGAGCAGCGCGCCCACCCACATGATCCCCGGCGCGATCCGCGACAGGACGTCGCCCCCGGCGCCCACGCCGAAGGGGACCAGCGTGCAGACGATGAGGAAGAAGGCGAGGCCCAGCCCGAAGCCGCCGCCCGCGCGGGTCGCGAGCTGCAGGTCGCGAAGCAGGAGCGCCTTCACGGCTGCGCGCGCGTCACGCGAACGCCTCGTCGAAGCTCGCCGGGCGGCCGGCGCGCGCCCGGTCGGCCCGCGCGCGGAAGGGGGCGAGGTCCAGCACCGCCGCCTCGGGCAGGCCCAGATCGACGTGGGTGGCCAGCAGCGCCGCGCCGCCGCCGGCCAGATGCCCGCGGACCACGCCCGCGAACAGCGCAACCGAGGCATCGTCCAGCGACACCGTGGGCTCGTCCAGCACCCACAGCGGCCGTCCCAGAACGACCAGCCGGGCGAGGCCCAGTCGCCGCTTCTGCCCCGCCGACAGCAGCGCGGCCGGGCGCGACCCGAGGTCCGACAGGTTCAGGGCCGCAAGCGCCGCGTCGACCGTCGCAGGGGCGGCGCCGAAGATCCGGGCCCAGAAGCGCAGGTTCTCGGCCACGCTCATCGCGCCCTTCAGCCCGTCCGCGTGGGCCGCATAGGCGACGCTGCCGGATGCGCGCTCGATCCGTCCCGCGGCAGGGTCCTGCAAGCCCGCGATGGTCCGCAGGAGCGTCGTCTTGCCGATGCCGTTCGGCCCCCGCAGGATCAGCGCGTGCCCGGGCCGAAGCTCGAAGCTCACCCCCTCCAGCGCCCGCCGTCCGCCGCGCGAGACGGCGACGTCCGCGACCGTCAGCAACGGCTCCACCCCTGTCAGACCGGGACCAGCGCGCAGGCCACGCGCCGCCCTTCGGCGAGCGTCACGTTGTAGCTGCGCGCGGCCGACGGGCTCGACATCGTCTCGACCATCAGCCCGGCCGCCCGAAGCCTTGCGGCGACATCGGTGGGCAGGCGGCCGATCTCGGCCCCCATGCCCACGAACAGAAGGTCTGCTTCATCCGCGACGGCCAGCAGCCCGGCGTCGTCACGCAGCCCGCCCCAGGGCCGGACGGCCTGTCCGGTGACGATCACCGGCCCGTGGTGAACGTTGCCGCCGACCCGGAAGAAGCCCGGCCCGTAACCGTCGACCGAAAGCGCACCGGCGAAATCGGTCGGGTTCATCGGCATCAGGGCATGTCCTTGAAGGGCGTTCCGGCAAGGTCGTCGCGTTCGCCCGGCGCGGTCTTGACCGGCTTCGACCAGTCGCGCTTCACCCCCAGCCACAGCACCACCGACTTCGCGAGGTAGACCGTCGAATAGGCCCCGACGATCACGCCCCACAGCATGGCGAAGACGAAGTTGCGGATCACGTCGCCGCCCAGCACCAGCATCGGCAAGAGCGCGAGGATCGTCGTGACCGCGGTCATCACGGTGCGCGACAGCGTCTCGTTCACGGTCAGGTTCATCACGTCGATCAGCGGCCGCGTCTTGAACTTGATGAGGTTTTCCCGCAGCCGGTCGAACACCACGACGGTGTCGTTGATCGAATAGCCGAGGATCGTCAGCAGTGCCGCGATCGTCGTCAGGTCGAACTTCAGCTGGAACAGCGAGAAGATCCCGAGCGTCAGCAGCACGTCGTGGATCAGCGCGGCCACCCCGCCCAGCGCGAACTGCCATTCGAACCTGAGCCAGATGTAGAGCAGGATCCCCAGCGTCGCCGCCGCGACCGCGTAGACGGCGGTCATCACCAGCTCGTTCGATACCTTGGGTCCGACCGACTCGACGGCGGCGAACGAGACGTTCGGATCCACCTGCTTCAGCGCGGCCTCGTATTCGTTCAGCTGCGCGGGCGTGACCGAGCCCGCCTCGTTCGCCAGCCCGATGCGGATCTGCGCGACGTGGCGGTCGGGGCCGAAGGTCGGGTCGAACACCTCGGTGATGGACAGGTCGCCGTCCACCACCGGTTCCAGCGCGGCGCGGTAGTCGCCCACCTCGAAGTTCGTGCTGCTCTCGGCGCGGATCGTGGTTCCGCCCCGGAAGTCGATCCCGAGGTTCAGCCCCATCGTGAGGACCAGGATCACCGACGCGATCATCGCCGCGATGGAGATGCCGGTCGTCAGCGCCTGCCAGCGGAAGAAGTTGATGCGGGTGACGTCGGGGACGAGTTTGAGACGGAATGCCACGGTGGTTCCCCTTACAGTTCCAGCGTCGCCGGGCGGCGCCTTTGCAGCCAGAACACGATCATCAGCCGCGTCAGGTAGATCGCGGTGAAGACCGAGGTGACGATGCCGATCACCAGCGTGACCGCGAAGCCCTTCACGGGCCCGGAGCCCAGGAAGAACATGACCAGCGCCGCGATGAACGTGGTGACGTTGGCGTCGATGATCGCGCTCATCGCCTCGTTGAAGCCGTCGTCGATGGCGGCGACGACCCGCTTGCCCGCGCGCAGTTCCTCGCGGATGCGTTCATAGATGATGACGTTCGCGTCGACCGCGGTGCCGACGGTCAGCACGATCCCGGCGATGCCGGGCAACGTCAGCGTGGCCCCGTTCATCGACATGACCGACAGGATCAGGATGACGTTGACGATCACGGCGATGGACGCGAACACACCGAACAGCCCGTAGCTCGCGACGATGTAGCCCACGACCAGCACGGTCGCCACGACGGTCGCCAGCGCGCCCGCGTTGATGCTGTCCTGCCCCAGTTCCGGGCCGATCGTCCGTTCCTCGAGGAAGGTCATCTGTGCCGGCAGCGCCCCCGCGCGCAGGAGGACGGCGAGCCGGTTCGATTCGTCCACCGTCATCGCGCCCGAGATCTGGCCCTGGCCGCCCGGGATCGCGTCGCGGATCACGGGGGCCGAGATCACTTGGTTGTCCAGCACGATCGCGAACAGCTGGCCCACGTTGGCGGCCGTGTAGGCCCCGAAGCGCCGCGCGCCGGTCGGGTTGAAGCGGAATTCGACCGCCGGCTGGCCGTTCTGGTCGAAGCTGGGGCGCGCGTCGGTCAGTTCCTCGCCGGAAACCACGGGCGCCTCGGTCAGCGTGTAGAAGACGCCCGGCTGTTCCAGCGACGGGACGATGATGTTGCCGGGGCCGGGGCGCGCGTTCGCGTCGGTGCCCTGGCCCACCACCGGGTGGAAGGTCAGCCGCGCGGTCGTGCCGATCAGCGCCTTCAGCTCCTCGGCCGAGCCGATGCCGGGAACCTGGATCAGGATGCGGTCGGCGCCCTGGCGCTGGATCGTGGGCTCGCGGGTGCCGACCTCGTCCACGCGGCGTCGGACGATTTCCAGCGACTGCTGGATGGTGCGGTCGTCGGTCGCGGCGCGCTCGGCCTCCGACAGGCCGACGATCAGGGTGCTGCCGCTCGCCGTGATCGCAAGGTCGCTGGACCCCGCGCCCGACAGGCTTGCGACCGGCGTCGCAAGGCCGCGGGCGATTTCCACGGCGCGGGCCATCTGCGAGGGCTCGCCGATCTCGACATGCAGCTGGTCGGGGGGGCCGGGCGCGCGGCGCACGGCGCCGATCACGTCGCGTTCACGCGCCAGCGCCTCGCGAAGGTCGGGCCAGAGCGCGTTCATCCGCGACCTGTACACGTCGGCCACGTGAACCTCGCCCAGGAGATGGGCGCCGCCGCGCAGGTCGAGGCCGAGGTTGACGAGGTTCGACGGCAGCCAGTCGGGCCAGCCCGCGCGCGCCGCCGCCTGCTCCGGCGTCTCGAAACCCGCCCGCTCGACCTCGGCGACCGCGTCGTTGTGCCGCTCAACCCGTTCGTAGAACAGGTTGGGCATGGCGAACAGCAGGCCGATCGCGACCAGTCCCAGGATCAGGACGCGCTTCCAGACGGGGATCTGCAGCATGGCGCCGGTGCTTTCTCAGCTTTTCGCGGCCGGCGCGGCGGCGGGGCCCACCACCTGCGAGATCATCCCGCGCACGACGCGGACCTTGACGCCCTGCGCGACCTCGACGTCGACCTCGTCGTCGCGGACGGCCGCGACGCGGCCGATCAGGCCGCCGTTGGTGATGACCTGGTCGCCCTTCTTGAGCGCCGAGACCATGTCGCGGTGCTGGCGCAGCTTCTTCTGCTGCGGACGCAGGATCAGGAAATACATGATCGCAAACACCAGCAGCAGCGGGATGAACTGCGCGAAGGCGGCGGTTCCGCCGGGGGCGGCTGCCTGGGCGTAGGCGGGGGTCACGAACATCGGCGTTCCTTCGTCGGTGGCCTGCGAAAGCCGGGCAGGCGGAATGCAGCGGAAGCGGGAGGCTCCGGCGGATTGGCGCGCAAACTAGCGACGGGCTCGGGGGATGTCCAGAAACGCGCTGCCCTTGCCCGCCTGCGGCCCCGGCCAGCCGTGGGTCGGCGCGCGATGCGGTCCCGGACCCCATGCGAAAGCAGCAACGCGAAGGCCCCGCTTTCGCGGAGCCTTCGTCATTGCAGTCTCAACTGGCGGATCAGAACGTGTAGCCGATCTTCATGCCGATGCCGATGGCGTCGTTGCCTTCCATCTCGGCCCGCGCCACGTCGGGGGGGCCTGTTTCCGCGCGCGCATCGCCCAGCTTGAAGTAGCTGATCCCGGTCGTGACCTTGAACTTGTCCTGGGTATAGATCGCGGCCAGCGAGATGCCCTTGCGGCCGTTCGTCGGCGCGAGCGGGGACACGAGGTCGTCGTCCTCGGACTTCTCATAGGTGATCGACGCGGCGCCCGACCAGTTTTCGGTGAACTTGCGGCCCACGCCCAGCGTGAAGGTCGTGCTGTCCTCGAGCTCGACCAGACCGTCGGTGACGCCGAAGCCCGCCGGCGGAGCCGAGACGAGCACCTGCGGGTTCACCTTGAACTCGGACCATTTCACCCAGCGGATCGAGCCGAAGACCAGCGTCCCCGGCGCCACTCCGGTCTGGCCCTCCAGGTTCCAGCTGCGCGGGGTGTGGACCTTCGTCCGCGATTCGCCGCCCAGCGGGAAGCCGCCAAGGCTTTCGCGGGTGTCGAACTCGTGCTCGATATCCGAGTTGTAGGTCAGCGACACGCGGGCGGCGATCTCGGGCTTCTCGTAGCTGACGCCGACGACGTAACCGGCGGCCCAGTCGTCATCCAGCCTGACGTTGTAGCCGCTGAGCGGGCCGTAGGCCGCGCCCTGCAGGTTCACCTCGCCGTCCGCGCGCGACCCGCGCAGGCCGCCGTGGACGCCGAAGCCGTTGTCCATGGTGTAGCGCAGCAGCGCCGTATAGGTGGTCGAGTTCACCTCGGCCGAGGTGCCGCCCAGCGCGATCGAGTCGCCCACCGGGTATTCGATGTCGGCGCCGTAGGGCTGTTCCACGATGAACGCGGCAGACAGGTTGTCCTGCAGCTGCTGCTTGTAGGCGAAGCCCACGAAGCCGTAGGCGTCGGCTACGCTGCCCGTGTCGCGGCCGCCGAAGATCGGCACGTCGGTGCCCGAGACGTCCGGCTTGACGCGGCCGAAGTTCACTTCGGCGTAGTTGCCCGGTTCGAACAGCGCGCCCAGCGACTGCGGCGCCCGCTCGATCCCGCCCGCGAGCACCGGCGCGGTGCTCAGCAGCAGCGCTGCCGTGACGGCGAAACTCTTGTTCATGTCCGTTCCTCCCCCCGCCTGCAGTGGCGGTCTCTCGCCGACATTGGCGCGCCGAACCCCCCTGACGCAAACGTGACGCTGCGTTGAGCTTGCGAAGCGTTGAAATCGTGCCGCACACGCAACGGTAGAAGGATGCGGCACCCTTCGCGATGCCTTCCGGTCGGTGATCCGCGCGGTTTCATGGCAGTCGGCAACGGCTTCCCCCCGGGTGCTGGACTTTGCACCCGCGCCGTGACAGGGGGACTTGCCAAACGAAGCCCTGACAGGATCGATTCCCATGCAGATTCGCGAGGCGCTGACCTTCGACGACGTCCTTCTCGTTCCGGCCGCTTCCAGCGTGATGCCGTCGACCGCCGACGTGGCCACGCGTCTGACGGCCCGGATCGCGCTGAACATCCCGCTGATCAGTTCCGCCATGGACACGGTGACCGAAAGCCGGATGGCGATCGCCATGGCGCAGGCGGGCGGGATCGGTGTCATCCACCGCAATCTCTCGACCGAGGCGCAGGCGGACGAGGTCCGGCGGGTCAAGCGGTTCGAAAGCGGGATCGTCTACAACCCGATCACGCTGCGGCCCGATCAGACGCTCGCCGACGCGAAAAGCCTGCAGGAACGCTACAACGTGACCGGGTTCCCCGTGGTGGACGACGAAGGCCGCATCCTCGGCATCGTCACCAACCGCGACATGCGCTTCGCGAGCGACGACAGGACCCCGGTGCGGGCGATGATGACCGCCGACAACCTCGCGGTCCTGCGCGAGCCCGCCGACCGGGCCGAGGCGCTGAGCCTGATGAAGGCGCGCCGGATCGAGAAGCTGCTGGTCACCGACGAGCGCGGCCACCTGACCGGCCTCCTGACGCTGAAGGACAGCGAGAAGTCGGTGCTGAACCCGCTCGCCTGCAAGGACGACAAGGGCCGCCTGCGCGTCGCCGCCGCCTCGACCGTGGGCGACGAGGGGCACGAGCGCAGCCTCGCGCTGGTCGACGCGGGCGTGGACCTGGTGGTGATCGACACCGCGCACGGCCATTCCGAAGGCGTGGCGCGCGCCGTCGCGCGGCTCAAGGCCGAACATCCCGACGCGCAGGTCTGCGCCGGCAACGTGGCGACCGCCGCCGCAGCCCGGGCGCTGGTCGATGCCGGGGCGGATGCGGTGAAGGTGGGGATCGGCCCCGGTTCGATCTGCACGACGCGGATCGTGGCTGGCGTGGGCGTGCCGCAGCTGACCGCGATCATGGACGCGGTTGCGGGCGCGGGCGACGTGCCGGTGATCGCGGATGGCGGCATCAAGTTCTCGGGCGATTTCGCCAAGGCGATCGCGGCCGGCGCAAGCTGCGCGATGGTCGGCAGCGCCATCGCCGGGACCGACGAAAGCCCGGGCGAGGTGATCCTGTACCAGGGACGGTCGTTCAAGTCCTATCGCGGGATGGGCAGCCTGGGCGCGATGGCGCGCGGCTCGGCCGACCGCTATTTCCAGAAGGACGCCGCTTCCGACAAGCTGGTCCCCGAAGGGATCGAGGGGCAGGTGCCGTACAAGGGCACGGCGGCGGCCGTGATCCACCAGATGGTAGGCGGGCTGCGGGCCGCGATGGGCTATACCGGCAACGCCACGATCGAACAGATGCGCGGCGGCTGCGAATTCGTCCGCATCACCGGCGCGGGGCTGAAGGAGAGCCACGTGCACGACGTCCAGATCACGCGGGAGTCGCCGAACTATCGGCTGGGGTGAACGACGAGTCACGGGATTGTCGGTGCACCTGTCTCGACTCTGATCGGCCGACTGACGCGGGTTCAACAGGGCTGGTCTTTCCTGGTGCAGGGCCGGGCGACGTTCTGCCGCTCGCCGATGCTGCCGGTCGCGTTGGCTAGAGCGCGGGCAGGGCCGCGGAATACGGGATCGGCAGATCGGCGATCACGCGCGGGCCTCCTTCAGCGCATCTTCGGAAAACCAGCGGCGCCCCAGTCGCAAGGCCACGTTCACCAGCCCGATCAGCACCGGCACCTCGACCAGCGGGCCGATCACGGCGGCGAAGGCCACCGGCGAGGCCAGGCCGTAGGCGGCGATGGCCACGGCAATCGCCAGCTCGAAGTTGTTGCCGGCGGCGGTGAAGGCGATGGCGGTGGTGCGCGGATAGTCCCTGGCGACCAGCCGGCCCATGGCGAAGCTCACCAGGAACTGGATGGCGAAATACAGCACCAGCGGAATGGCAATCCGGAGGGCATCGAGCGGCAGGCGCAGCACGTCGCCGCCTTTCAGGCTGAACATCGCGACGATGGTGAAGAGCAGCGCCAGCAGCGTGATCGGGCTGATCTTCGGCAGGAACACCTCCCCATACCACTCCGCCCCCATGCGGGCGATCAGGATGCGGCGGGTCAGGAACCCGGCCAGGAACGGCAGGCCCAGGTAGATCAGCACGGCCTCGGTCACGGTCCGGAAGCCCACGTCGACGACGCTGCCCTCAAGCCCGAAGAGCGGGGGGAGCACGGTCAGGAACAGCCAGGCGTAGGTGGAGAAGAACAGGATCTGGAAAATCTAATTGAAGGCCACCAGCCCCGCGACATACTGGCTGTCGCCGCGCGCGAGTTGGTTCCAGACCAGCACCATGGCGATGCAGCGCGCAAGGCCGATGAGGATCAGGCCCGTCATGTATTCCGGCTAGTCGCGCAGGAAGATCACGGCGAGGACGAACATCAGCACTGGCCCGATGATCCAGTTCTGCACCAGCGACAGCAGCAGCACGCGCCTGTCGGCGAAGACGCGGTGCAGTTCCTCGTAGCGCACCTTCGCCAGCGGCGGATACATCATCAGGATCAGGCCGATGGCGATCGGGATGTTGGTCGATCCGATCGACAGGGCATTCAGGCCATTCGGCAGGCCGTTGAAGATCGGCCGAGCCCGATGCCGAGCGCCATGGCCGCGAAGATCCACAGCGTCAGGTACCGGTCGAGAAAGAAAAGCCGGCTCGCCGGACGCGGAGAGGTCATCGCGATAACCTTTGCTTAGGCAGGGCGGGTGCGGTTGCCCTGGGCATCCACGACCCATTCGGCGTCTTCCTTGCTGAAGGCAGCCCGTTGCGGCGGCAGCAGGTCCAGCACAGCCTCTGAGGGACGGCAGAGCCGCACGCCCCTGGGGCTGACGACGACGGGGCGGTTGATCAGCACCGGATGCGCCATCATCGCATCGAGCAGCGCCGCTTCGGACAGGGACAGATCGTCCAAACCAAGCTCGGTGTAAGGCGTTTCCTTCTCGCGCAGCAGGTCGCGCGGCGTGATCCCCATGCGGGTGATCAGCTGCACGAGCAGCGCCCGGGCGGGCGGCGTCTTCAGATACTCGATGACATGCGGCTCGACGCCGGCATTGCGGATCATCGCCAGCGTGTTCCGCGAGGTGCCGCAGTCGGGGTTGTGGTAGATGACGACATCCACGGTCAGGCGCTTTCGGTGAAGCCGGGATCGGAGGCGCAGTCGAGCGCCGCGATGGCCGGGGCGCAGATCTCCGGGTGGGCCCGGCAGCAATCCTTCATCAGGAAGCCGACAAGCCCGGCCAAGGCGGGATAAACGGCGCGGTAGATGATGAAGCGCCCCTCGCGCCGGGACTGGATCAGCCCGGCATGTTCGAGATGGGTCAGGTGGAACGACAGCCGCGACGTGCTGGCGCCACCCACAGCTTCCCCGATAGCGCCGGCGGCCATGCCGTCAGGCCCGGCCTGCACCAGGATCCGCACGACCTGCAGCCGCGTGTCCTGGGACAGGGCCGTGAAGGCGGCTAGAGCTTCGGACTCGTTCATCTCATCACCTCAACGTCTGATGAGATTATGAGTAATCTGCTGGGAAGGTCAAGGTGCTTGAGCCTAGGCTTGGAATTTGGCCGCGTTGAACGGGGGCCGCGTTCACATGGCAGAGGTTGCAGGCGCAAAGCTGCCGCCGCGGTCAACGTCCGTCCGGCAGACGATGTCGCTGCGCATCATTACGGGCCAAGGTCAGGTCGGGTTGCTATTCTTTTTGTGTCACTTGCGGGCTGGGCCGCGAACTGAAGCCGCCATCCCAACACAAGCGAGCCACAAATGTTATCGCAACTGCCATGTCGGCAGGGCGTTAGCTGGCAGATCCCCGTCGCCGAGCTCTCGATGGCGGTTGATCGAAGGGCCGCGTCTTGCTGCATCGCAGTCTTCCCATCGGGTTCGCCGCATGCGAGGCGCTGCAAGGACAGGAACATTCATGATCGACGCTGTCCTCTTTGACATCGACGGGACGCTCGCTCACCGCCGCGAAGGACACGTCACTGCATGGGTCGCCGTGCCGGGGGCGATGGGCCGGAGATGCAACCGCCAAGCTGACCAACCCCCCGCAGAAACGGAGTTCCACGATGCAGAAGCCACTGTCTGAACAGGTGATCGTCATTACCGGGGCGACCAGCGGGATTGGTCTTGCCACGGCGCGGCACGCAGCGGGGCAGGGCGCCCGGGTGGTGCTCGCCGCCCGGTCCGAAGGCGTTCTGCAGGACGTCGTCCGCGAGATCAGCGACGCTGGCGGCGACGCGCTGGGCGTCCCGACCGATGTGGGGGTGCGCGCCCAGGTCGAGGCGCTGGCTCAGGCCGCGATCACGCGCCATGGCCGGATCGACACCTGGGTCAACAACGCGGGCGTGTCCCTGTGGGGCCGGCTTGACCAGGTTTCCGAGGAGGACATGCGCAAGCTGTTCGAAACGAACCTCTGGGGCGTCGTGAACGGCAGCCTCGCCGCGCTTCCCCACCTGCGCGAAAGCCGGGGGACGCTCATCAACCTCGGCAGCATCGCGTCCGAAGTCGCGTTTCCCGTGCAGGGGATCTACGCGGCCTCCAAGCACGCGGTGAAAGGCTTCACCGACGCGCTGCGCACCGAACTGCTGCACGACCGGGCGGGGGTCACGGTGACGCTGGTCAAGCCCGCGTCGATCGGCACGCCCCTGACGCGGCACGCCCGCAACATCACCGGCCGGGCGGCGCGACTGCCACCGCCGGTCTATGCGCCGGGCGAGGTGGCGCGGGTCATCCTGCGCGCCGCCGTCCACCCCACGCGCGAGGTCTATGTCGGCGGTGCCGGCCCGATGCTGGGCGCCATGGCCGCGCTCGCCCCCGGGCTTTTCGACAAGCTGGGTGCCTCGGCGGTTTACAGCGCCCAGCTGGGCCAAGCTGAAGCCCCGCAGGCGGGCAACCTTCACGCGCCGCTTTCCGAGGCGCAGGAAGACGGTGAGCAGGTCGGGTGGCCCAGCCTGTACTCGCGCGCCGCGAACGGCCCTGCCGCGCCCGTGCTGGCGCTCGGCCTGGCCGCTGCGGCTGCGATCCTGCTGACCCAGCGGCGCCACCGACGCCACTGACAGGGTCGCTTCCGGCCGCGGCTTCCCACGTCGTCGCCACATCTTGAACACGGAGTTGCAGAATGGCTGACGAAGCAGACCACCGCGAGCACATCGTCTGCCTGGGCGGCGGCAATGCGCTTGGCGCGTTCTATGGCGGGGTGGTTCAGGCTTTCAGCGAACGGGACGTCGTTCCGGTCCACATTTCCGGGACTTCGATCGGGGCCATCACCGCAGCGCTCTGGATGGGCGGCGCGCCCGACGGCGCGGTCGACCGGCTGAAGCAGTTCTGGAACGCCGCCGCCGACAAGGCCGTCTGGGGTGCAGCGTCGATCTGGCGGCGCAATGCCGTGGTCCGCGCCTTGCTCTACGGCCGGCCCGCGCTGTTCCACGCCAGCTTCCCCGGCATGCTGGCGGCGATGCCCGGTGTGCCCCCGGATGACCATGTGTTCGACACCGCCCCCATGCGGCGTCTGCTGCTGGGACTCATCGACTTCGACGCGCTGAACGCGTCCGCCTGCCGCATCACCATCTCGGCCATGGACCAGACCACGGCCGAAGTCCTGCGCTTCGACAACCGCACGGGCCACCTGACCGTCGACCATGTCCTGGCCAGCGCCTCGATTCCCGTCGCCTTCCCGCCGGTGATGCTGGAGGGGCGCCCGCTGATCGACGCCGGCCTTGGCGACAACTGTCCGGCGTTGGCGCTGCTCGACCGGCCGATCGAGGGTCCGACCTGCGCCTGGATCGCGGACCTGTGGCCCGCGCGGGCCGAGCGCGCGGGCAGTCTCGACCTGATCCTGCGCCGCAGCCAGGACATCGCCTTTGCGGCGCAGAGGCTTCGGTCGGTCGGCGAGCTTCGAAAGCACCTGGCCGAGCGATCCGGCGAGCCGCCGCCGGTCACGTTGACCGAGATCGTCCACGATGGGGCCGGGTACGAGATCGGCGGCAAGGCCTTCGACTTCACGCAAACGGCCCTCGCGCGCCGATGGGCGGCGGGCCATGAGCAGACGCGGCGGGCACTGAACAGCGTTGCCTGAGGGCAGCGCTATGAACGGGATCGATCGTCTGCCGACCAAGGGCGGGCGGCGCTCTGCCGCCCGCTGTTTCGACGCCGCCGGTGCGGCAACAGCCCTGCCGCTCAGCCGGGGTCAGGAACTGCCGCGTCTTGTGCGCCAACCGTCGCGATCCCCGCCGCCAGCACCCCGATCAGCGTCAGCACCGCGATCCCCAGGCTGACATACCGCGCGGATTCCATGACGGACCCGCCCCCGGCCGCCATCAGCGTTCCCGCCAGCGCCGAGGTGATCGAAAACGCGATCAGCTGCGTGGTGGTGATGGCGGCGGCAGCCTTTCCGCCCTCGGCAGGATCGTCGGTGCTGCTCATCGCGGCGACGCCCAGCAACGGCCAGGCCAGCCCGATGCCGACCCCCGCCAAGGCAAGCGCAGCGGCCCAGAGCGTCACGGTCTGCCAGCCCGCGCCGGGCGACTGCAGCAGGCCGTAGACGATCAGGCCGGCCGTCAGCAGCACGGGGCCGAGACGGATGGCGCGGCGGCGCCCGGCCTCGGACGAGACCGAGACGACGAACAGTTGCGCGATGACCCAGGCCAGCGACAGGACCGCGCCCAGCAGCCCGGCGACCAGCGGGCTCAACCCGGCAAGCTGCTGGCCGAACAGCGGGATGAAGTTCTCGACCATCACCCCGGCGCTGAGCGCGGCGACCGTCAGGTAAACCCATTTCAGCGCATTGCCGCGGCGATAGGTCATCTTCGGCAGGATCGTGTTGTCCGCCCGCCGCTCGATCAGGACGAACAGGCCCAGCAGCACCAGCCCGACCCCGACCGCGGCGAGCGTCGGCCAGCCGATCGGCACCACCGCGCTGACGCTGATCGCCACCGTGGCCAGGATCAGCGCGATCAGCGCGGCCGCGGGCACCGGCGCCGGACGCCCCGACCCGGCCATCCCCGCGAACGAGCGCCGCGCCAGCAGCGCGAACAGCAGCGACACCGCCGCCAGCGCCCCGTAGGACCAGCGCCACAGACCGAGTTCCGCGAACAGGCCGCCAAGCGCCGGGCCGAACAGGGTGCCCACGCCCCACATGGCCGAGACGACCCCGGTCGCCCGCGCCCAGTGCCGTTCCGGCAGGGCGGTGCGGATCACCGCATAGCCGAGCCCCGCCAGAAGACCGCCGCCCAGCCCCTGGACGACGCGCCCGGCGATCAGAACCTCCATCGTAGGGCTGGCCGCATTGCCGGCGGCGCCGAGGGCGAAGGCCGCGAATGCGATCAGATAGGCGGTTGCCGGTCCTCTCTGATCCAGAACGCGGCTGACGAACAGCGAGGCGACGATGGCCGAGATGACGAACGCCGTCGTGACCCAGGCGTAATACCGCTGCCCGCCGATGTCGGCCACGATCGAGGGCATCAGCGCCGCCGTGAAATACAGGTTCATGGCGTAGAGCAGGATGCCGCTGGCCATGACCGCGACGATGACGAGGTGGCGGCCGGACAGAAGGTCCGCCCAACCGTCGCGGTGCGCGTGCGTTGTCCCGGCCGGTCCGGTCATGCCGGCCGGATCGCTGGTCGTGTTCATGATGGATGCTCCGTAGGAAAGAAGGATCAGGCAGTCCTGCGGGCCGCCAGCGACAGGGCCAGCACCCCGAGCGAGACGGCAAGGACGATGGCGGGGGCGGTCGAATGGCCGTAATCGCCATGCACCACCGTGGTCAGCGTGGCGGCCGCCATCACCAGCGCCCCCAGTGCCGCCCCATGGGGCCGCGACGCGGCCCCGATCAGCAGCACGGCGGCGGTCAGTTCCAGCAGCGCGGTGACATAGTGGAACCAGGCCGGGTAGCCCCATGCCGCGTAGGCCGCGGCGTTTTCCGCCGACAGGAAGAGATTGCCCCAGGCGCCGAACAGGAAGAAGGCCGCCAGCAGCCAGCCAAGCAGGTGTGACAGGATGGGAATGGTTCGCTTCATCGCGCCTCGCATGATTCCGGACCGGGGAAGCCGCTTTCTCTGGCGCAGGGCTCGACGTGGCGGGCGTTCCGTCATAGATTGAGCGAACACTCTAACATACTGGCCGCGAGGTCAAGATAGTTAGAGCGTGCGCACTATTTTTCCGGAGGCCGCATGGCGCGCAAGCTCGTTCCCGAACAGCACGAGAGCAAACGCAGGGAGATCCTGGCGGCCGCGCATCGCTGCTTTCTGCGCCACGGACTGCAGGGCGCTTCGGTCGCGGTGATCTGCAACGAGGCGGGGATCAGTCCCGGCCACCTCTATCACTACTTCCCGAGCAAGGAGGCGATCGTCGAACAGATGGCCGACGACTACCTTGCCGGCCTGCACGCCCATTTCGCCCGGCACACGCAGGGCGAGCCGGTGGCGACCGTTCTGCTGTCGGAACTGTGGAGCATGGAGGGCTGGGACGATCTGGCCCATTGCCGCATCCTGTTCGAACTGCTGGCCGAAGGCGGCCGCAACGACAAGATCCATGCGATCCTGCAGGCCAACAGCGAGGGTGTCCGCAAGCTGCTGGCCGCCACGATCACGGCCGGGCAGCAGCGGGGCGAGGTCGATCCCGGCCTCGACGCCGATCAGACGAGCGCGGTCCTTCTCGCCGTGCTGGACGCCGCCCCGATGCTGCCGCTGATGACGGCGGGGCTGGATTTCGAAAGCTGCCGCGCGCTGATCACGACGATGGTCGGCCGCTTCCTGCGGCCCCAGTGACGGCTGCGCGGATCACCATGCACAGGACAGGCGGATGAGCGACACAGCGGCAAGACGATCCGGGGCAAAACGATCGGGGCGGCATCCATGACGCCCGAAACGACGACGGCCGGCCTTGCGATGGCCCAGACGATGCTCGCCCTGAGCCTCTATACGGTCGTCACATCCATCACCCCCGGACCGAACAACATGATGGTGCTGGCGTCCGGCGTCAATTTCGGCATCCGCAGGACGGTCCCCCATATCCTGGGCATCAGCGTCGGCTTCGCGGTCATGATCGTCCTCATGGGCACCGGGCTGGGCGCCGTGTTCGAGGTCTATCCCTGGCTCAACACCGTGCTTCGCTGGGTCGGCGGGGGCTATCTTCTGTATCTCGCCTGGAAGATCGCAGGCTCGAACGCGCCGGACGCCCCCGACGGCGCGGCGGGAAAGCCGCTGGGCTTTGTCGGGGCGGCCGCGTTCCAGTGGGTCAATCCGAAGGCATGGGTGATGGCCCTCGGGGCGGTCGCGACCTATCTGCCGGCCCATCCCTCGCTGTCGTCGGTCGCCACGGTGGCGCTGCTGATGGCGGCGATCAATGCCCCGTGCGTCGGGATCTGGGCCGCGTTCGGCGTCGGGCTGCGGCGTTTCCTGACCGAGCCGTCCCGGCTGCGGGTCTTCAACGTCACGATGGCGGGACTGCTGGTCCTGTCGCTGTACCCGATCTTTCTGAACTGACGCGTGGCGCGCTTCCGGGGCGGGCGGGGGCGGTCAGGCAGCTCGCAGGCGGGCGGTCACGAAATCGGCGCGCTGCTCGATCCCGGCCAGTGGAAGCTCCATGATCCGGTAGCCGAGACGGCGATAGGTCTCGGCCATGACCCTGCCGGTCGCCTCGGCCTCGGCCCGATCCTGCTTTCGCTCGGCATCCTGCGTGAAGATCGCGTCCCAGTAGGGGGCAAGGAACACCTGCCTGTTGTAGGCATGAACCTTCGCCGCCCGCTCGACATGATCCGGGACGGGCAGGCCGCACAGCGTCAGATACCCGACGACATCGGGAATCCCGCGATCCATCAGGACGGGCGAGGCGATTGCAAGCGCCTCGCGATGGGACCGCATCTCCCAGCCGAGCATGAGTTCCGCGAAAAGCGCGCGGTCCGCCCACGGCAGGGCCGACCCGCCGATCGCGACCTGATCGCGGATGATGGCCCGCCCGGCCTCGGGCATCGTGCGGTATCCACGGGCCGCCAAGGCGTTGATTAGGCTGCTTTTCCCTGAGCCGGGGCCGCCGGTGATGATGAAGAGGTGTTCTGACATTGGAAGTCCTTTGATGGGAGGAGGGCTGTTGACCTAAGATCGCCAATCGCGGCCGCGCGGCGGTTTCAGCAGGCAGGCCCCCCTGCGTTTCGGCGGAAAACGCCCGCGGCTGTCACGGGGCGGCCGGGCCATGTGGGCAAAGAGGGCGCGGCGCGCTACACGGGGCCGCGGCAGCCGCGTCGTCTGTGCGTCGTGCTCAAGTGGAAAGTGCCCATGAAGATCCTCCTTGCCAATGCCCACCCCTACATTCCGCAGATGGTCGGGGGCGCGCAGTCCAGCATCAACGATCTGGCCAAAGAGTTCGCGGCACGCGGGCACGAGGTCAGCGTTCTCGGCGGCCTGACGGGCAAGGGGCGGCTGGGGGCGATGAGCCGGGTCAAGCTCAAGCTGAATCGGCGCGGCTATGTCGTGGACCGGACGCTGGGCTACCCGGTCTATCGCGCCTGGTTCCCGTGGGAGGTCGCGGCCGACGTCGCGCGCCGCGTCGGCGCGGACGTGGTGGTGCCGCAGTCGCTGTTCCCGGTGAAGATCGCGCAGGCGCTCGACGGCGTGGATACCCGCGTCGTCATCTACCTGCGAAACGCCGAGGTCGAGGATCTGGGCGGCAGCCTTCACGGGCTGAAGGGGGTGACCTACGTCGCCAACTCGAACTTCACTGCCCGCCGGTTCCGCGAACTGTTCGATGTCCACGCCGAAGTTGTCTATCCCCTGATCCGGCGCGAGACCTACGAGACCGAGACGACGCGCGAGAACGTGACCTTCATCAACCCCCACCCCCGCAAGGGGCTGGAGGTCGCGCTGGGTGTCGCCGCGCGCTGCCCCGAGATCCCGTTCGTGTTCGTCGCGGGCTGGATGCTCGAATCCGACGACAGGGCCAGGCTGATGGAACGGCTGGCGGCGCTGCCGAACGTCACGCTGAGGCCGTCCACCAGCGACATGAAGTCGGTCTATGGCAAGGCGCGGATCGTCCTTGCCCCGAGCCAGTGGGAGGAGGCGTTCGGCCGGATCGCGGTCGAGCCGCAGTTCAGCGGAATCCCGGTCGTCGCATCGGACCGCGGCGGCCTGCCCGAGGCGGTGGGACCGGGGGGCGTGCTGATCGACCCCCACGCGCCGGCGGATGTCTGGGCCGACGCGGTTCGCAGGCTGTGGCACGACCGCGACTACTACGACGCGACCTCGCGCGCGGCACGCGACTTCTCGTCCCGCCCCGAGATGGACCGGGGCGCGCAGGTCGACAAGCTGCTGTCGATCTTCGCCGGAAAGGGCGGCGTTCCCGCCTGAGGGTTCGCGCGGGCGCCCTAGGCCCGGAAGGGCGGGCGCCCGGCCGACAGGCGCAGCACCTCGGCGTGGGTGGACAGCAGCAGCAGCCCGATCACGCCCAGGACGGCGACCTTGGTCGGCATGCCGCTGTCGGACCGCATCGTCGCGCGCGCCTGGTTGACCGCCTCGCGCGTGAACAGCTTCAGCGTCGGCACCACCCCGCGCTGCCGCAGCCCGTCGGCGTGCCAGCGTCCGCCGGTGACCCGGCGGCGCTTGCGGATCAGCTCGCCGATGGACGCGCGGGTCGGGTGCCGCACGATCATCCGCGGAGAATAGGACAGCCTGTGCCCCGCGGCGACCATGCGGCGCGAGCATTCGGAATCGCCCGCCGACAACAGGTCGGCATCGAAGCCGCCGATCGCGCGCAGGTCGTCGCGGCGGCAAAGCCAGTTGGCGGTGATGCAGAAGCCCCCGATCTCGACATTGCCCTTCTGGTTGAAGGTGTGCGTCTTTTCATAGCTCGATGCGATGGCCCCCGCCCCGTTCTCGCGAAACAGCGTGACCTCGCCCGCGACGACGCCGAGATCAGGCTTCTCGCGGGTTTCCGCCAGCGCCTGTGCGATCCAGTCCGGGTCGGGGACGCAGTCGCCATCGGTGAAGAGGACGTATTCGCCGCGCGCCGCGGCAAGGCCCCGGTTGCGCGCCCGGTAGGAACTGGGGATCGGTTCGGACAGCACCTGCGCGAAACCGAAGCGGCGCGCCGCGTCCGCCGTGCCGTCGGTCGATCCGTTGTCGACGACGATGACCTCGAACAGGTCGCGGGGGGCGGTCTGGCGGGCAATCGCCTCGAGCGCCATGGCGATGCGGCGTTCGCTGTTCCAGACCGGGATGATGACGCTGATGAGCGGGGATGGGGCAGGGAAGGATGCGGGTTCGGCGGTCGTAACCATGATGCAATCACTCGCGAATAGACAGGGGCCGGGGCGCGGCAACCCCGCGCACCGGCTGTTCAGCCCGAAGGCGTTTCACGGCCCGCTGCGGCGGGCGGCTTCCTTGACGTGACTCAGTGAAGCATCGATCCGCCGAGCGATCCACGGCCAGGAAGGCGGTCGGCGCCGACCCGCCTACGCTTGCGCGGACCCGGCGCCCCGCGGCGCCTGGCGCCGGTTCGCGAGCCTTGCCACCAGCATGCCGGCATCGCGCAGCGCCTCGCGCCCCGCCGGGAACAGCGCCGCCACGGCGCAGGTGCCGACATAGGCCCCGGCGGTCGCCAGAAGCAGCGCGGGCAGCGCGGTGTCGGGCAGCAGGGACCTTGCCGCCCACAGCAGCGCCACGACGACGTGGGACCCCGCCATCCACGGCAGCGCGGCACGCAGGACATGGTCCGCCTGCACCGGACCGCTGCGGCCGAGATAGCTCCACAGGAGAGGCGTCCGCAGGTATTCGCTCACGGCATAGGCGGCGGCCACGCCGGTCGCGCCGTAGGGCAGGCCGATCGAGAAGGCCGCGACCGAGGTGACGGCGGTGAAGATGCCCCAGCGCATGAACTCGGTCGAGCGGCCCTGGCTGATGAAGAGCCAGCCGACCGGGTTGTTCAGCGGCTGCATGAGCCCCGCGAAGCCCAGTGCCTGGAAGATTCGGGCGCTTTCGGCCCATTCCTCGCCCAGCGCGAACGGGATCAGGACGTCAGACAGGGCGATGCCCACCGCGACGCCGGGCAGGGTCACCATCAGCACCATCCGGATCACCCGCACGAAGGCGTGACGGTAACGCTCGGGTTCCTCGTTCAGCCGCGACAGCGCGGGCACCATGACGCGGGCGAGAGGATTGGTGATCTGCTGCAGCGGGAACAGCAGCAGCTTGTAGGCGCGGTCGTAGAAGCCGAGCTCGCCCACGCCCCAGTAGCGGCCGATCAGCACGTTATCGAGGTTGCGGGTGAAGAAGTTGGCGAAGTTGAACCCGGTCAGCCCGGCGCCGAACCGCACGAGCCCGCTCGCTTCGGGGATCCAGCGCGGCAAACCCGGGCGCCAGCCCGACAGCAGCCACATGCCCGAGCAGCCGCAGACGGCGGTGGCCAGCGCGCCCGCGTAAAGGGCCCAGAAGGTCGGGTCGAACAGCGCCCAGACGATCGCGGTGCCCAGGCCCGCGACGGCGGCGACGCTGTCGATCACGGCGGTCCAGCCGAACTCCATCCGTCGCGCCAGGATCGCGTAATGCTGCGACGTCGCCGATCCGACGACCATGTTCACGCTGGTCGCGGCAAGCAGCACCCCCGCCGCCGGCTGCCCGTAGAAGCCCGCGATCAGCGGCGCGACCGCGATCATCAGCCCGGACAGGACGACGCTGATGAACATGTTGATCCAGAAGAGCAGGTTCACCTCGGCATGGGTGATGGTCTTCCTCTGGATGGTGGCTTCGACCAGGCCGAGGTCCTGGAACAGCCCGACAAAGGCCAGGACCGGAGCGGCCATCGCGACGATGCCGAACTGTTCGGGCGGAAGCAGCCGCGACAGCACGATGACCGACGCGATCTGGCACCCCAGCCTGACCGCCTGCGCCCCGCCGGTCGTGACCGCCCCCCAGCCGACCGCCCGGCCAAGGGACCCTTCTGCGGGTTCGAATAACGACCTGCGCGCGCGCATGACCCCGCCTTTCCCAGTTCAGGCGAGCGCCCGCCGCGAGGCGTTCGTTCGCGGACGATCCCCGGCCGGATCGGGCCCGCCATCGCGAATCCGGATACGTCCTGTCCCGCCAGCTAATCAGGGTGATTTCCGCTTGCAAGATTTTTTCAAGTTGACTTCGATCCCAGTTTGGTATCGTGCCCGAAAAGACGCTTCTGGTTGCGTCCGGCTGCCAAACGCACTATCCGAAAGAACAGGTTGGGCCGTCTTTACAGGCGGCATCCCGCTGGTTGAGCATTCGCCCCGCGCGTACGCTTTCTCGGTTGTCTTTTGCGGATGGTAGATGCGATGTCTCTGAAACGGCGGCTTGATTACGTCGCCGCGCGGCACCTTGCGCGGCGTCCGGCGAAGATCAGGCTCGACCGCGCGATCATCAGCTTCAGCTTTGACGACTTTCCGAAAAGCGCCGCGACCACGGGCGCCAGGATCATGGACGACCGCGGCGTCCGCGCGACCTTCTATGCCAGCGCCGGCAACATGGGCCGCACGGTGGACGGGCTGCGGCAATACGACGCCGAGGATCTGATCCGGCTGTCGGATGCCGGTCACGAGATCGGGTGCCACACGGCCACCCATGCCCGCCTCACCAAGGCCTCTCCGGCGCGGATCCGCGGCGAATATGCTTCGAACCGCGACCTGCTGCGCGCGCTCGGCGTCAGCCAGACGCTTCGCACCCACGCCTATCCCTATGGCGACGTAAGCCCGGACCTCAAGCGCGAGGCGGCGCGCTGGTTCGGCGCCAGTCGCGGGATCTGGCCGGGGCTGAACGTCGGCACCATCGATCTCGCCGCTCTTCGCTGCGTCAGCCTGGAGCCGCATATCCTGGCCGAGCGGTCCGCCCATGAATGGATCGACCTCGCCGTCAGGCGGAACGCCTGGCTCATCTTTCTCACCCACGATGTCGCCAAGGATCATTCGCCCTTCGGCGTAGACCCTGCGGCACTGGCGAGAATCGTGGACCATGCGCTCACCGCCGGGGCGAATGTCCTCCCGGTCGCGGACGCGCTGGACCGGGCTGCCAGCAAGGCCGCGGCCGCCGACGTCGGCTTGCCGTCCGCGCCCGTGCTCAAGTTCTCGCCACGTTGATCGCGGCCGCGTTGCCCCGCACCCCCGTGAGGTGCTAAGTGGCGGCGCACGCTGGCGCATGATCCGGGGCCACGGGTCGCGCCAAGCGGACAGGACAGGCCGCATGCACACCGATCCCTTACCCCGGCATTCCGCAGCCGCCGGCCATCCGGCCGGGTGCCCGCGATGAGCGTCGGCGCCCGGCTGGCGCCGGACGCCACGGGGTATGCGCGCCCGGCCCGGCGTCAGCCTCGGCGGGGGCTGGTGATCACCTACCGGCCGGCGGTGCTGATCGCGCTCGTCTGCCTGCTGGGCACGGCGCTGCTGCCGATGCTGGCCTCAAAGGGCGCGCTCGTCTTCCTGCTGGCCGGATCGGTCCTGGTCGCCATGCGGCCCGGCGAGGTGCTGGCCGCAATGCGGCGCAACTGGCTGGTCGTGGCGCTGGTGGCCTGGTGCCTGGTCTCGGTCACCTGGTCCGACTATCCCGCGGTGACGGTGCGCTACGGGGTGCAGCTGCTGCTGACCATGCTCATTGCGATGGCGCTGGCCGACCGGCTGCCGCCCGCGCTTTTCGTGCGCCTGGTGCTGGTCGCGCAGCTCGCGGCGTCGCTCGCCAGCCTCGCGTCGGGACGGACGCGCAGCGACGGCGCCGGTTATCTCGGCATCTATGCCAGCAAGAACGCGCTCGCCGCGTCGAGCGGCCTTCTCGTCATCGTGGCGGTGGCAATTCTGTTCGACCGGCGCTCGCCGCGGCTGTGGCGGCTGACCGCGCTGATGTCGCTGGGGATCGGCTTCGTGCTGCTGGTCATGGCCAAGTCCACGGGCGCGCTGATCGCCGTCGCGGGCACCGTGGCGGCGTTCGGCGTCCTTTACGTCCTCAGGCGGTTGGAAGGGCCGCTGCGGTTCGCCGTCGTCGCGATGGCGCTGATCCTGATCGCGGCCGCCGCCGTCATCCTGTCGGGCATGTTCGCCGAGCTTTCGCAGGCATTCCTGGGCACCACCGGCAAGGACCTCACCCTGACCGGGCGGACCGACCTGTGGGCCACCGCCTTTGCCGAGATCGCCCAGCGCCCGTTCCTGGGCACCGGCTACCAGGCGTTCTGGGTGGTCGGAAACCCGGGGGCGGAGGAGCTGTGGTCCGAGTTCGGGATCGAAAGCCGCAGCGGCTTCAACTTTCACAACACGCTGATCTCGAACGCGGTCGAGATCGGTCTCGTCGGCGCCGCCATGCAGGCGGTGCTGTTCTTCGGCGCGCTGTGGGGGGTCCTGTCGTGGACGATCCGCAGCCCCGGTGCCGCGTCGATCTTCTTCGCGCTGTTCATGGTGCGCCAGTTCGTGCTGATGCAGGTTGAGCTGGTGTTCTTCACGCAGTTCGACTTCACCACGGTCATTACCCTCGTCGCGATCTTCCACGCCGCGGGCTTCCGGCAGGCGGCGCGGGCGATGGACGCCCCGACGGCGAGACGCGTCCCGCGCGGCTGGACACAGGTCGCGCCGGTGGCGCCCACGCCGCAGGAATGGCCGCGCGCGCGCAGCCCGATCCGTCCCCGGCGGGTGTTCAGCGGCCCGCGCCTGCATGGGTCGGACCGCGCCTGAGGCCGAACTCCGCCGACGCGGGTTGCGGCCATGTTGAGCCATGCGCGCCCGAGGCGTATGAACCGCGCAGACCTGCGGATCGGAAAAGACCCATGCCCGACCAAGCCTCGCCGTCGGTTTCGGTGATCATCACCGCCTACAACGCCCAGGCGACGATCGCGGACGCCGTGCGCTCTGCCTTGGCGCAGCCCGAGGTAGCCGAGGTGATCGTCGTCGACGACGCCTCGTCCGACGATACCGCGGGCGCGGCGACGGCCGCCGCGGCAGGCGACGCGCGGCTGGTGATGATCCGGGCCGGGCGGAACGGCGGTCCGGCCGCCGCGCGCAACCTTGCGCTGGGCGTGGCGCGCGGCGGGTTCGTCGCGATCCTGGACGCGGACGACTTCGTCCTGCCGGGCCGGTTCGCGCGGCTGCTGGCGGTGGCCGACTGGGACCTGGTGGCCGACAACATCCTGTTCGTGACCGAGGCGACCGGCCCCGGCGACCTGCCGCCCGTGCCGCAGGCCACGGGCACCGGGATCATCGACATCGACCTGAACGCCTTCGTGCGCGCGAACCTGTCCGGCGGGGATTCGAACCGGCACGAATGGGGCTTTCTCAAGCCGCTCATCCGGCGCGACTTCCTGACCCGGCACGGTCTTGTCTATGACGAGACGCTGCGGCTGGGCGAGGATTACGACCTCTATGTCCGCATGCTGCAGGCGGGCGCGCGGTTCAGGGCCATCCGCGAGGTCGGCTACGCCGCCCGCTGGCGCGACGATTCGCTGAGTTCGCGCCACCGGACCGCGGATCTCGCCGCGCTGTGCCGCGCCTCCGAAAGCCACCTCGCCGCCTACCAGGCGGCGCATGACGGCCCCGACCAGGCGGCGGCCGCGCTGTCCGATCACAGGCGCGACCTGAGGCGGCGCTACGTGCTGCGCGACTTTCTCGACTGCCGCGCCCGGCGCGGCAGGGCGGGCGCGATCCTCTCGGCGCTGCGCCACCCCGGCCGAATCGTTCCCATCGCGCGCGGAATCCTGGCCGACAAGCTGGCGGCGCGGCACCCCCGGACCCGCCCCACCCGCATCGGCCGGCTGCTGATCGAGGACTGACAACGACCGACGCCGCCACGTCACACCGGCCGGTCACGCGAAGTTTCCTGTCTGTTTGGCCAGTCGCCACCGCAGACTGTTTTCTGATGCCGCAAAGTCGGTTATGGCGCAGTCGGTTCAGTTTTATCGAGTATGAGCTTGTTTCCCGGCACCTGTCCGTCCGGAATACGGCTGCCGAGACCGGAGAACATGTTTGCGCGTGACCTACCTTGCCCATGATCTTGACGACCCGTCCGTGTGGCGGCGGGTGGACATGCTCAGGCGCGGCGGCGCGGGCGTGACCGTCGCCGGGTTCCGGCGGGGCGAAGGCGCGCTTCGCGAGCCTGCGGTCGTGCTCGGGACTACCGCGAACGGCCGCATGGTCCAGCGGGTCCGCGCCGTGATGGCGGCGCTGCCGCGCATCGCCCGGCTGGTGCCCGCGCCCGAGCACGGGACCGAAGTGGTGCTGGCCCGCAACCTGGAAATGCTGGCGCTCGGCGCGGCGCTGCTGAAGCGGCGGCCGGGGCCCGGGCGGCTGGTCTACGAACTGCTCGATATCCACGGCATGATGCTGGGGCAGGGGCCCGCGAGCCGGGTCCTCCGCCGGGTCGAGGCGGCGCTGCTGCGGGCCAGCAGGCTCGTCGTGATCTCCTCTCCCGCGTTCGCCGCGCGCTACCTGCGGGACTTCGGCCAGCCCGACACGCCGACGCTGCTGGTCGAGAACAAGCCCTTCGCGCGCTCCGCCGGGACCCCCGCCGGGACAGTGACGGCCACCCCGGCGCCGGGCGGGATCGAGGACGGCGGACCGCTCATCGTGGGCTGGTTCGGGATGCTGCGCTGCCGCTGGTCGCTCATGACCCTGGATGCGGTGACCCGTGCCCAGCCGGGGCGGATCAGGGTGCGCCTGCGCGGCCGTCCCGCCCTTGACGTGATGCACGATTTCCACGCCATCGTGGAGGCCAACCCCGACCTCGAGTTTCTCGGCCCCTACAGCTGGCCTGACGACCTTCCCCGCATCTACGCCGAGGTGGACGTGGCCTGGCTGATCGACCGCTATCAGGCCGGCCAGAACTCCGACTGGCTGCTGCCGAACCGGCTTTACGAAGGCTGCCTGAACGGCGCGGTTCCGGTCGCGCTGGACGGGACCGAGGTGGCGCGGCGGGTGCAGTCCTGGGACTGCGGCGTGATCGTGCCGGGCGCGGGCGGGGCTGACCCCGACCCGGCGGCCGTGGCCGATACGCTGCTGGCGATCGACGCCGCCGCGCTTCGCCGCCTGCGCGCCGCCGTTGCGGCGATCCCGCGGGGCCGGCTGGAAATGGACGACGCCGAATGCCACCTGCTGACGCGGGCGATCTGCGGCGCGGCGCCCGTGCCGGCGGAGCAGCCGACATGAGGTCCGTCATGCCCGAACTCGGCGCCGGCAAGGTGCTGATCGTCATTCCGACGCTGAACGAGGAAGCCCACATTGCGCAGGTGCTGGACGGCATCGCCGCCTTTGCGGACCGTCGCGATGCGCTGGTCGTGGTGGCCGACGGCGGGTCGCGCGACCGCACCTGCGAGATCGTGCGCGCCCGCGCCGCCCGCGACCCGCGGGTGCGCCTGCTCGACAACCCGCGCCGGCTGCAGGCGGCGGCGGTGAACCTGGCGGTCGAGCGGTTCGGCGACGATCATCCCTGGCTCTTGCGGCTCGACGCGCACAGCGCCTATCCCCCCGACTTCGGCGACGTGCTGCTGGCCGAGGCCGAGCGCACGGGCGCAGACAGCGTCGTCGTGTCGATGGAGGCGCAGGGCGACGCCTTTCTGCAGCGCATCATAGCCGACGCGCAGAACTCGCGGATCGGCAACGGCGGCTCGGCGCACAGGCTGGCGGGCGGCGGGGTGTGGGTGGATCACGGCCACCACGCGCTGATGCGGACGTCCGCGTTCCGGGCGGTGGGCGGCTACGACCCGACCTTCAGCCACAACGAGGATGCGGAGCTGGACCGCCGCCTGGTCGCGGCCGGCTACCGGATCTGGCTGACGGGAAAGACGCGGCTGATCTATTTCCCGCGCCGGCAGCTGCAACCGCTGATGCGCCAGTACTTCAACTTCGGCCGCGGCCGGGCGCGCAATCTCATCAAGCACGGCGCCCGGCCCGGCCTGCGGCAGGCGGTGGTGGCGATGCTCGCCCCCGCCGTCGCGCTGGTGGCGTTGTCGCCGCTGAGCGCGATCTTCGCGCTGCCGCTGCTGATATGGGTGCTGGCCTGCCTTGCCGGCGGCGCCGGCATCGCGCTGCAGACCCGCAGCGCGGCGGGGCTGCTGTCGGGCTTCGTCGCGGGGTCCATGCACATGGCCTGGTCGGTCGGGTTCTGGCGGCAGTGGCTCGCCCCGCGGCCCGCCCCCTCGATCGCCGCCGCAGGATGAGAACGCCCATGCACGGACAAGACCCCGAACTGCTGATCGGCATCTGCACCTTTCGCCGGCCGGAACTGGCCCGAGCGCTGGAATCGCTCGCCCGCCTGCGCCCCTGCGGCATGACGGTCGGGATCGCGATCGCAGACAACGACACGACACCCTCGGCGCAGGCGCTGGTGGCCCGGATCGCGGCCAGCCACCCGCTGCCGATCACCTACCTGCACGCGCCCGAGCGCAACATCTCGATCGCGCGAAACGCGCTGCTGGACCACGCCCGCGCGACGGGCGCGCGGCTGCACGTGTCCTTCGACGACGATCAGACGGCCGAACCGGAGTGGCTGGAACAGACCGTGCAGACCTGGCGCGAGGGGCAGCGCGACCCCGCCGGACCCTTCGGGGTCGTGCTGGGGCCGGTGCGCGCGATGTACCAGCCGGGCTCGCCCCGGTGGCTTGAACGCGGCGGCCTGCACGACACGCTGCCGGTGACCGACCGCAAGGGGACGATCATCTCGGGCTACACGGGCAACACGCTGTTCGACATGGCGGACCCTGCGCTGCAGGGCCTGCGCTTCGACGTGGCCCGCGGGCGCACGGGGGGCGAGGACACGGCCTTCTTCTCGGACTACCTCGCCGCGGGCGGGCGGATCGCCTTCGCGCCCGGCGCGGTCGTCCACGAGGTCGTGCCGCAGGACCGGGCGAGCCTCAAGTGGCTGCTGAAGCGCCGCTACCGGATGGGGCAGACGCACGCGAGCCTCGTTGCCCGGGGCCGCAGCCGCGCGGGCCGGCTGCGCGCAGCAGGGATCGCTGCGGCCAAGGCGGCGGCCTGCGGCGGGATGGCGCTGGTCGGTGCGGGCGATCCGGTCCGGCGCAATCGCCAGCTGATGCGGGCCGCGCTGCACGTGGGCGCGGGCGCCTACCTTGCGGGCGCGCCCAGGATCGAACTTTACGGGACCGCGCCGGAAGGCGCCACACCCGCCGCGCCCATCGCGGCGGACGGAATCGGGCCGAACGGGATGGGGCCGAAAGGAACATGATGTCGCGCGAACTCAGACCCTATGAACCCGTCAACGCCTACGGCGTGACGCCGGGATCGCAGGTACAGACCATCGACCTGCGCCGGCTCATGGTCGCGCTGCGCCGGCAGCGGATGACGATCCTCGCGCCCGCGATCCTGATGGGTGCGCTGGGGCTCATCTACGTCAAGTCCAAGCCCGACACCTACGACGCCTTCGCGAACCTGCTTCTGGACAGCAACCAGAACAGCGCGGTGCGGCAGGCGGGCGGCATGGACACGGTGCTGACCGCCGACATGATCGAGAATGCGCGCGTGGTGCTGGGGTCCGACAAGCTGGCCTACGACGTGCTGGACGTCACCGGGCTGGACACCAACCCGCAGTTCCTGGACCCGCCCTCGTCGGGGCTCGCCACGGCCGTGGGCGGCGTGTTCGACACGATCTTCGCGCCGGTGAACTGGCTGCGCGACCAGGTCAACACCCTCGTCTCTCCGCCCGACACGGTGACGGGCGGGCTGCCGGGCGGCGCGGGGCCCGAGGTGGCCGCGACGGGCGCTGCGGCGACGGCCGTCGATCCGCAGCGGCAGCTGGCGGCGATGAAGCTCAAGGACGCCGTCGAGGTGTTCAGGGTCGCCAAGAGCACCGCCGTCGCCATCCGGGTCACGTCCTACGATCCGGTCATCGCGGCGGATGTCGCGAACGCCTATGCCGACGCCTACATCCAGGACATCCTGACCTCGAACGCCGAATCCGTCGGCCGCACGAACGCCTGGATGCAGGCGCGGCTGGACGACCAGCAGCGCCAGGCGCGCGAGGCCGCCGACGCCGCCGAGCGGTTCGCGACCGAGAACGGGCTGGTCGCGTCCTCGACCGGCGCCCTGCTGACCGAACAGTCGCTGGCCGAACTGAATGCGAGCCTGTCCGAGGCGATCAGCGAGGCCGCGCGCGCCCGCGCGGTGCTGGACACCTATGACCAGGCGATCGCCGGCGGCGTCGAGGGGCTGACCGAAGGCAACGCGCTCTCCATCGGCGGCGAGATGTCGGATGCGCTGGTCGCGCGGCTCGACACCTACAACGACGTGCGCGCGCGCCTGCAGGGGCTGATCCAGGCAGGGGGGCCCAACCATCCGCAGGTGGCCGGCCTGCGCCGGACGCTCGAGACCACGGCCGAGCGGTTGTTCGTCGAACTGCAGGGCCAGCGGCAAGAGGCGCAGAGCGCGCTCAACGTCGCCGAGGCGCGCGTCGGGGCGCTGCAGACGAGCGTTGCCGAGGCCACCGAACGCAACACCGGTCAGGCCGCCAACTTCGTCCGCCTGCGGGCGCTGCAGGAACGGGCGGCGACGCTGTCCCAGCTGTACCAGACGACCCTGACCCGCTCGCAGGAGATCGAGCAGCAGCAGTCGTTCCCGGAATCGAACGTCCGGATCCTGTCCTATGCCCAGGTGCCGCCGAAGCCGTCGGGCCCCAGCACCATCCGCGCCGTGCTGGCCGCGACCCTGCTGGGCCTGTTCCTGGGTGCGGCTGTCGCTGCGCTGCGTGAAAGCCGTGAACGCTTCATGCGGACGGCGGCCGACGTGACCGACTATTCCGGCCTGCGCTTCCTGGGCCACCTGCCGATCCTGCCCCGCGGCGCGCCGCCGCGCGCGGTTCGCCAGCCCGTGCCGGCGCAGCCCCCGCGGGTGCCGACGCTGAAGAAGCCGACCGGCGAGACGCTGCCGGTCCTGAAGCGGCCGCAGGTGCCGCTGATCCGCACCTTCGTGCCGGTGCTGATGTACCCGAACTCTGTCTACGCCGAGACGCTGCGCCATGTCCGCCTCGCCTCTGCCACGCGGGACCGGGGCGTGCAGGTGACGGGTGTCACCTCGTTCCACCCCTATGCGGGACGGGCGGCGGTGTCGCTGAACCTGGCCGCGCAGCTTGGGCTGGGAACGGAATCCGTGCTGCTCATCGACGCCGACGGGCGCGGCCGCGCGCTCAGCCGCATGCTGCGGCTGGACCGCAAGCCGGGGCTGACCGACGCGGTCACGCGCAACGGCAACTGGCGCGACATGCTGGTCGGCATCGCCGACACGAACATCGTGATCCTTCCCTGCGGGCTGGCGGGGGGCGGCGCATCCGACGACCTGCTGACGGACCAGCTGCTGCGCGATCTGCTGGCCGATGCGTGCAAGACCTTCAGCTCGGTCGTGGTCGACGTCCCGCCGCTTTACCCGGTGGCGCAGGGCCGGGCGATCCTGCACGAGCTGCAGCAGTTCATCGTGGTCGGCGAATGGGGCCGCACGCCCCGCAGCATGGTCGAGACGACCCTGGGCGATCACCCGGAACTGCAGCAGAAATGCCTGGGCGTCGTCTACGACCGCGTCAACCTGCGTCGGCTCCGGTCCTTCCTCGTTCCGGAAGCGATGGAGAACTATCTGAGTCGCTCGAAAGGATATCTGTCGTTGCGACCGAAAAGAGACAATTCCGTTTAGCTTTAGGCACAGCCAAGTAAAAGTTAATCAAATGGATGCTGGATCGGTCTGGACAGCAGGTCTACCCTTGCGTGCAAGGGGGACCCATGTTCGTGATTCGATTCCTTGTCTTCGAGGTTGCCGTGCTCGTGGGCACGTTGATCGCGGGCGCCCTCGCCCGGCTCCCGCTCACGGTCATCGCCCTGCTGTCCTTCGGAATGCTCGTCGCCATGCAGATGATCCTGCTGGCCTGGATCGCTTTCGCGGCGAACGGCCGGGTGCGGCCGCGGGCCCGCAGACGCGCCCGCCAGCCTGACCGGATCATTGTTACCGAGCACGGATCCCTGCTGCCCTGAACAGACCGCGGCCCGTACCGGGCCCTGAAGCACTCTTGGCAGTCGCCGCGGCTCTAAACGTGCCGTGGCGCAGGGCGGGCACCAAGATAGCGGACCAGGGTCGAAGGGCTGCAGCCCTGACGCCTGAACCGAATCTCTCTCAAGCGGGGATTCGCCACCGGCTGGCCACACACGCCAGAGACGTGCAACTCCGCAGGTCGAGTCTTGTTACGGGCGAGTTTCGACAGGAATTGCTGTTGAACAATTCGTGCGTTGAAGTACGGCGGCTTTACCAGAGACCCTGCGAGAAAAGTCACAATCGCGTCATTCGCGATGTAATAGCCCGCCTTCATCTGCTTCATGAAAGTCGACATCCGCTTTTCGCAGCCGAGTTCCCGCCGAACGCGCGCACCCAATGATATCACTCAACCTATACGAGAAGAATGGCTGGCGGAACGCCACGTCCTTTTGCAGGCATGCAAGTCTGGATTTCGCCTTGAATGCAGAGCTATTTAAACACATCTTACGCTCGTCTTTTTGGCGGCCGTTCTCGTCCTCCGTTGAGGGCGCGTGTCTGGGTGGTTCCGAGGGTTTGGGTAAGCAGGTGTGATGATGCAGTTAGTTTCGGTCGACGAGTTCAGTTCCGTTCACAAACAGGAAGTGCCTGCAATGGCTCTGGGCAAGGTTGCAAGCCCGCGCGACGTGATGCCGCAGCCCGCGGTCATGCCGCTGGCGTCGGCTCCGGTCGGGGGGACGCCCAAGCGGATTCTCGACATCCTGCTTGTCGTCCTCAGCATCCCGTTCCTGCTGCCGCTGGTGATCGGGGTCGCGGTCATGCTGAAGCTGACCGATCCGGGGCCCCTTCTCTACGGTCATCGCCGCATCGGCTTCCGGGGACGCGAGTTCCGCTGCTGGAAGTTCCGCACCATGGTCGTGAACGGCGACGAGGTGCTGGCGCAGCACTTCCGCGACAATCCCGCGGACGAGGCGACGTGGAAGCTTAAGCGCAAGCTGGTGAACGATCCGCGCGTGACGCCGCTGGGCGCGATCCTGCGCAAGCTGAGCCTGGACGAGCTGCCGCAGCTTCTCAACGTGCTGTCGGGCGAGATGAGCCTCGTCGGTCCGCGGCCCGTGGTGAACGCCGAGCTCGACTACTACGGCGCGTCGGGCAAGTACTACCTCGCGACCCGTCCGGGCCTGACCGGGCTCTGGCAGATCAGCGGCCGCAGCGACACGACCTACGCCGAGCGCGTGCGGCTCGACCGGTTCTACGTCACGAACTGGAGCCTGCTCCGCGACATGCGGATCATCGCGCTGACCGTGCCGGCGATCCTGATGTCGCGCGGCGCGCACTGAAAAAGCACTGACCGGACGACTGGCAAGACCGCCGCAACCGCGGCGGTCTTTTCCGTTTCGGCTGTGCGCTCACGGCGCTTTGCAGGTCACTGACTCCGGGAACAGGCACGCCTTGTCCAGTGGCGTGTAGGCGACCCAGTCGATCTCGTAGCTTTCGATGCCGACGTCCTTGCGCAACGGCCCCATCCAGTCCACCAGCTTCGTCGTGCTCCACAGCGACATGTAGAGCTTCTGCGGAAAGTCCGGCAGGGTCGCACCGGGCGCGGTGCGGTAGGTTTCCTCGCCGTCCGTGTACCAGGTGATCCCGTCAGGCCCCCACCGGAAGGCGACGTCGTGGAACGCCTCGTCGATCGGCGGCGCGACGGGCACGGTCTTGCCGTTCATCGGCTTGCCGTCCACGAAGGTGTTGTACGCCAGTTCGCCGGGGTTCCGGGTCAGGATCTCGATGTCGATCTCGCTGTGCGGGTAGTCGTGCACCGGCCCGGCATAGGTGAACACCGAGGCGTTCATCCCCGACGCCTTCGGCGTACGGATCCGCGCCTCGAACGTGCCGTAGCGGAAGAAACCCTTGGTCTGCACCTCGCCGCAGCGGGGCGGAAGGGACTTGCCGCTGGCAGGCGCGGGCGGGGCGGGAATGCGGAACAGCGTGAGCTTGCCGTCCTTCACCTGCACCGCCCCGGCCGACCAGTGGCAATCCTGGTGCTCGCCGTTGGTCCAGCCGTCGGACACATACCAGCGGTCCTTGTCGAGACTGTCGAAGTCATCACGGAAGCCCGCCTGTTCAGGCGCTTCCGGAAACGGCGCCGACGGATCGGTCGCGATCGCCTCCTGCGCGGACGGGGCGCCGGCGAGCGCCGCGCATATCAGGACCGCAAGCGGCAGCGGATGGATCGGGTTCGGTGCATTCATCGGTGGTTCCTTGTCTGCACGGCCTCTGGAAGTCCGGTTGTCGCCCCGGGCCGCGCGCGATACAAGCCGCGCAGCCCTGCTGGTCTGCCGGCAGGCGAGCGGGCATGGAAACCGGTGGCGGCGTCACGATGAACCTGGACGGCCAGACATCACAGGACCATGGCGATGGGCCGTCGCCGGTCGTTTCCGTCATCATGGCGAACTACCGCGGCGCGCGCTACCTTTCGGTGTCGATGCAGGCGGTCCTTGCGCAGTCCGAGCGGCGGCTGGAGCTGATCGTCGCCGACGACGCGTCCGACGACGACAGCGTGGCCATCGCGCGCAGTCTGGCCCGGACCGATCCGCGCGTGCGGGTGATCGCCTCGGCGCGGAACGGCGGGCCCGGCGTGACCCGTAACCTTGCGCTCGACGCGGCGCGGGGCGACTGGATTGCCGTGGTGGACAGCGACGACCTGATCCACCCGCAACGTCTTTCGCGTCTGATCGAGGCGGCGACGGACGCTGGCGCTGACATCGTGGCCGACGACCTCGTCTTTTTCGGCGCGGCCGAGCAGGCAGGCGGCCGGACGCTGCTGCAGGGCCTGCAGCTTGCGTCGCCGATGCCGCTGACGCTCGACCTCTGGCTGCGCGGCAACGCGCCGGGGGCGGACCTGCCGTCCTTCGGTTACCTCAAGCCGGTGATCCGGCGGTCGGTGCTGGGCCGCCGCCGCTACGACCCGACGCTGCGGATCGGCGAGGATTACGACCTGGTCCTGCGGCTGCTGATCGACGGGGCGACGTTCCTGCTGCTGCCCGATCCCCTTTACGCCTATCGCCGCCACGCGGGCTCGGTCTCGCACCGGCTGTCGGTCGAAACTGTCGAAGCGATGCTGGCGGCACACGACGCGCTGCCGACGATCGCCGATCCGGTGGCGCGGCGCACGGCCCGGACGATGGGGCGCGATCTGCGGAACGCGCTGCGCTACGAAAGGCTCGTCGCGGACATCAAGGCGCGCCGGGTGGGCGCGGTGCTGCCGCGGCTGGTGCAGCCCGAGATGCTGCGGCGGCTGGCGGGAAGCGTCATCGACCGCCGGCGGCGCAAGGCGGCAGAGACGGGCGCGACCCCACCGGCCGCCGACATGGCCGCCCCGCCGCAGATGCCCCCGCCCGGGTCGGACTGGCCCGTTGCGCCTGCAGCGTCGGCGGCGCTTGTCGCGGCCCGTGCGTCGCGCGGCGAGCCGCCGGGCCTTGCGGCGGACGCGCCCGACTGGGCGGCATGGCTCGCCCGCGCCGCGTCCCCGGACTGACGCTCGGCCCGTACCGGCGCTCAGCCGGTGTGGTCCAGCAGCCAGGCCGCGGTATCCTCGTCGGTGAAGATCGCGTTCAGCCGCCCGGTCCGCAGCGCGCCCAGCATCGCCTCGCGCTTGGGCTCGCCCCAGGCTGCGGCGGCGACCAGCGCGCGGCCCGGGTCGGGCAGGGGGGCCGAGGCGACGCGGTCGTCCTGCGGCAGGAACGCACCTTCGACGGTATAGGCGTGGCCCAAGATCTCGCCCACGGCGCCGGCGGCCTGGCGGTCGGCGATTTCCTCAGCCGTCAGGAACCCGTCCTTTCGCAGCGGCGCGTCGGGGCCGAAGGTGCCAAGGCCCACGATCGCGGTATCTGCGCCCGCCGCCATCTGCATCACCCGGATGTTGCCCGGCTGGCGGTGCAGCGCCGCCCGCTCTGCCGCGTTCGCGGCGATCACCGGCACCATCAGCGGAAAGCTGCGGGCGGTGACCAGTTCGGACAGCGAGAACAGCACGTTGAAATAGGCCGCCGATCCATCGGGGGCGATGTTGCCGCTGAGCGAGACGATCCGGTGCCGGGGGCAGTCGATCCGGCCCATCTGCTCGACCGCCGCGCGCAGGGTGCGGCCGGTTCCGACTGCAAGGGTGATCGGCTCCGGCCGCAGCAGCTCGCGTTCGATCATGTCGGCGACGGCGCGGGCCACGCCGGCCAGGCCAGTGCCGGACGGCGCGACCCCGGCCAGCCGCAACCCGAAGCGGTCCTGCAGCGCCGCGCCAAGGTTCAGGCACGCGGTGAGCGGGTGATCGATGCGGACCTTGACGATCCCCGCCGCCTGCGCCTGCGCCACCAGCCGCTGCGCCGCCTGCCGCGAAATGCCCATGTTCCGCGCGATCTCGTCCTGGGTCAGGCCGCCGACATGGGCGAGCCACGCCGCCCGCGCCGCCTGTTCCAGCCGTGCATGTTCCTCGGACACGGGGCGCCTTCCTTGAATCCGTTTGACAATCCTAGCACGGAGTGTGAGCATTTGCCCAGACTGCGGGCAAATGCCGCTTCGGGAGGAAGCCATGACCTACAAGATGCGTGCTCTCATGGGCGCTTGCGCGGTATCCGCGTTGGCGGTCCCTGTCGGGGCCGAAACGCTGACGATCGCCACCGTGAACAACGGCGACATGATCCGGATGCAGAAGCTGGCGAGCGACTTCACCACCAAGAACCCGGACATCCAGCTGGAATGGGTGACGCTCGAAGAAAACATCCTGCGCCAGCGCGTCACGACCGACATCGCCACGAAGGGCGGGCAGTACGACGTGGTGACGGTCGGCAACTACGAGGTCCCGATCTGGGCCCGGCAGAACTGGCTTCGTCCCCTGGACGCGCTGCCTGCGGACTATGACACGGACGACCTGCTGCCCGCGGTGCGCGCGGCCCTGTCGGTGGACGGCAAGCTCTACGCCGCGCCGTTCTACGGCGAATCGGCGATGGTGATGTATCGCACCGACCTGGCCGAGAAGGCCGGAGTCACCCTGGGCGACAGCCCCACCTGGGCGCAGGTGCTGGACGCGGCCGAGAAGATGACCGACCGCGACGCGGGCATTTCCGGGATCTGCCTGCGCGGCAAGGCCGGCTGGGGCGAGAACATGGCGCTGCTGACCGCCATGGCCAACAGCTACGGCGCATCGTGGTTCGACGCCGAGTGGAAGCCGCAGTTCGACCAGCCCGAGTGGAAGGAAGCGGCGACCGACTACGTCAACGCGATCACCAGGTTCGGCCCGCCCGGCGCGTCCTCGAACGGCTTCAACGAAAACCTCGCGCTGTTCCAGCAGGGCAAGTGCGGGATCTGGATCGACGCCACGGTCGCCGCGTCCTTCGTGACCGACCCCGGGGAGTCGACCGTCGCCGACAAGGTCGGCTTCGCACAGTTCCCGAACAAGGAAGGCGTGGACAACCACGGCAACTGGCTGTGGTCGTGGAACCTGGGGATCCCCGCTTCGACCGACGCCCCGGAAGCGGCCGAGAAGTTCGTGGCCTGGGCGACCTCCAAGGACTACACCAACCTCGTGGCGACCGAAGAAGGCTGGCGCGCCGCCCCGCCCGGCACGCGGACCTCGCTCTACGAGAACGCGGACTACAAGGCCGAGGCGCCCTTCGCGGACATGACGCTGATGTCGATGAACGCGGCGACGCCCGACAAGCCGTCGGTCAAGGACACGCCCTATACCGGCGGCCAGTTCGTCGCGATCCCCGAGTTCCAGGCGATCGGCACGGCCGTCGGCCAGCAGTTCAGCGCGGCCGCGGCGGGGCAGGTCAGCCCCGACCAGGCGCTGACGCAGGCGCAGGCCCTCGCCACGCGCGAGATGGCGAAGGCCGGTTACCCGAAGTGATCCGTCCTGAAATGATCCGGCCAGAAGCGGCGCGGGTCTGAGAAACGACCGGGGCGGGTTGATCCCGCCCTGCCAACCGAAGGAGCGGAGGGGGTCGCATGGCCACGCAGCATCAAAGATCGCTCGCGCGCCTGATGGTCGCGCCATCGGTCATCCTCCTGTTCGCCTGGATGATCGTGCCGCTGGCGATGACGCTGTGGTTCAGCTTCCAGCGCTACAACCTGCTCGACCCGACCCAGACCGGGTTCGCGGGCTTCATCAACTACACCTACTTCCTTGGCGATCCGGGCTTCTGGACCGCGCTCTGGAACACGCTTCTGCTGGTAGGGGGCGTCCTCGCGGTCACGGTCGCGGGCGGGATCGCGCTGGCGCTGCTGATCGACCAGCCGATCTGGGGGCAGGGGGTCGTCCGCATCCTCGTGATCGCGCCGTTCCTCGTCATGCCGACGGTGTCCGCGCTGGTCTGGAAGAACATGCTCATGAACCCCACGAACGGCCTGTTCGCCTATGCGGCGCAGTCGCTGGGGTTCCAGCCGATCGACTTCCTGGCCGAGATCCCGCTTCTGTCGATCATCATCATCGTGGCCTGGCAGTGGCTGCCCTTCGCGACGCTGATCCTGCTGACCTCGCTGCAATCGCTCGACAGCGAGCAGATGGAGGCGGCCGAGATGGACGGCGCGAGCGCGTGGTCGCGGTTCCGCTTCCTGATCCTGCCGCACCTCAACCGCGCGATCACCGTCGTGATCCTGATCGAGACGATCTTCCTGCTGAACGTGTTCGCGGAGATCCTCGTCACGACCAACGGCGGCCCGGGCTACGAATCCACCAACCTCACCTATCTCGTCTATTCGCTGGCGCTGCTGCAGTTCGACGTGGGCGGCGCATCGGCCGGCGGGATCGTCGCCGTCATCCTCGCCAACATCGTCGCGCTGTTCCTGATGCGCGGCATCGGCAAGGCACTGGACTGAGGGGCATCATGGCACGCAAGGTTTCCACCACCCGCAAGGCCGTGATGACCGCGCTCGCCTGGGGCATCGCGATCGTCATCTTCTTCCCGATCCTCTGGACGATCCTCACCAGCTTCAAGACCGAGGCCGACGCCATCGCGAGCCCGCCGCGGTTCCTCGACTTCGACTGGACGCTGCAGAGCTATGCCGAGGTGCAGTCGCGGTCGAACTACTTCAGCCACTTCCTCAATTCCGTCATCATCGCTCTGGGATCGACGGCGGTCGGGTTGCTGGTCGCAATTCCCGCGGCGTGGTCGATGGCGTTCCAGCCCGCGCGCCGCACCCGCGACGTGCTGATGTGGATGCTGTCCACCAAGATGATGCCGGCGGTCGGCGTGCTGATCCCGATCTACATCCTGTTCCAGCGCTTCGGGCTTCTGGACAGCCGGGTGGGCGTGCTGGTCGTCCTGATGCTCATCAACCTGCCGATCATCGTCTGGATGCTCTATACCTACTTCCGCGAGATCCCGGCCGAGATCCTGGAAGCCGCGCGGATGGACGGGGCGCGGCTCTGGGACGAGATCCGCCACGTCCTTGCCCCGATGGCAGTGCCGGGGATCGCGTCGACCGCGCTGCTGAACGTGATCCTTGCGTGGAACGAGGCGTTCTGGACGCTGAACCTGACGACCGCGAATGCCGCGCCGCTCACGACGTTCATCGCCGGCTACTCCAGCCCCGAGGGGCTGTTCTACGCGAAGCTTTCGGCAGCCAGCACGATGGCGATCGCGCCGATCCTGATCCTCGGCTGGTTCAGCCAGAAGCAACTTGTCCGCGGCCTGACGTTCGGCGCGGTGAAATAAGAAGGAACGGTGATGGGCAGCATCACGCTTCAGGGCGTCCGCAAGGTCTTCGGCGATGTCGAGGTCATCCCCGGCGCCGACCTGCAGATCGAGAACGGAGAGTTCGTCGTCTTCGTCGGCCCATCGGGCTGCGGGAAATCGACGCTGCTGCGGCTGATCGCGGGGCTCGAGGACGTGACCTCGGGCCGGGTGCTGATCGACGGGCGCGACGTGACGCAGGCGCCGCCGGCGCGGCGCGGGCTTGCGATGGTGTTCCAGTCCTATGCGCTCTATCCGCACATGACGGTGCGCAAGAACATCTCCTTTCCGCTGCGGATGGCGGGCATGGATGCCGCCGAGCAGGCGCGCCGGGTGGACCACGCGGCGGGGATCCTGAACCTGACGCCCTATCTCGACCGCCGTCCGGGCCAGCTGTCGGGTGGCCAGCGCCAGCGCGTGGCCATCGGCCGCGCGATCGTGCGCGAGCCGTCGGCCTTCCTTTTCGACGAGCCCCTGTCGAACCTCGACGCCGCGCTGCGCGTCAACATGCGGGTGGAGATCAGCGAGCTGCACAACAAGCTGAAGACGACGATGGTCTATGTCACCCACGACCAGGTCGAGGCGATGACGATGGCGGACAAGATCGTGGTCCTGCGCGCGGGCCGGGTAGAGCAGGTGGGCAGCCCGCTGGACCTTTACCGCAGCCCCGCCAACCGCTTCGTCGCGGGCTTCATCGGCAGCCCCAACATGAACTTCATCGAGGGCGAGGCGGCGGCCCGCATGGGCGCCCACGCCATCGGCGTCCGCCCCGAACACTGGAACCTGTCCACGACCGACGGCGCCTTCGCGGGCCGCGTCGGCGTGGCCGAGCACCTGGGGTCCGACACCTTCCTGCACGTCGATCTTGACGGCGGCACGCACGTCATCGCGCGGGCGGCGGGCGAGATCCCCGTGGATCACGGCGACCGCATCTGGCTGACGCCGCAGGACGGGCGCATCTACCGCTTCGGCGCGGACGGGCTGGCGGCATGAGGTTGCAGGGAAAGACCGCGCTCATCACCGGGGCGGCGCGCGGGATCGGGCGGGCTTTCGCGGAAGCCTATATCCGCGAGGGCGCGCGCGTCGCCATCGCCGACATCAACGAAGCGGGCGTGCGGGCGACGGCCGCGGAGATCGGCGCGCATCCGGTCGTGATGGACGTGACCGACCAGTCCAGCATCGACGCGGGCGTAGCCGACGCGGTGGCGGCGCTTGGCCATCTCGACATCCTCGTCAACAACGCGGCGCTGTTCGACCTTGCCCCCATCGTGGACATCACCCGCGACAGCTACGACCGGCTGTTCGCGATCAACGTGGGCGGGACGCTTTTCACGATGCAGGCGGTCGCGCGGCACATGATCGATCGCGGGCAGGGCGGACGGATCATCAACATGGCGAGCCAGGCGGGCCGCCGCGGCGAGCCGCTGGTCGCCGTCTACTGCGCGACCAAGGCCGCCGTCATCAGCCTCACGCAGTCCGCCGGCCTGGACCTGATCCGGCACGGCATCAACGTGAACGCCATCGCGCCCGGCGTGGTGGACGGCGAGCACTGGGACGGCGTCGACGCGAAGTTCGCGGAATACGAGGGCAAGCCGCGCGGCCAGAAGAAGGCCGAGGTCGGCGCCGCCGTTCCCTTCGGCCGCATGGGCACCGCCGCCGACCTCACCGGCATGGCGATCTTCCTCGCCTCGCCCGAGGCCGACTACATCGTCGCCCAGACCTACAACGTCGACGGCGGCAACTGGATGAGCTGAGATGAAACTTTCGAACTCCACCCTTGGCGGCCTGCCGGTCGCCGTCCCGTCCTACGACCGCGCCGCGCTGACCGGCGGGATCGTCCATTTCGGCCTCGGCAACTTCCACCGGGCGCACCAGGCGGTCTATCTCGACCGGCTGATGAACGCAGGCAAGGGGCACGACTTCGCCATCATCGGCGCGGGCGTGATGCCGTCCGATGCCCGGATGCGCGAGACGCTCATGGCGCAGGGCTGCCTTTACACCGTGGTCGAGCAATCGGCGGAACGGTCCGACGCGCGCGTGATCGGCGCGATGGTGGACTACCTGCCCGCCGCCGACGCCGCCGCAATCGTGGCGCGGCTGGCCGCGCCGGAAACGAAGATCGCCAGCCTGACGATCACCGAGGGCGGCTATTTCATCGACGCCAGCACGGGGCATTTCGACCCGGCGCATCCCGACATCGCCGCCGATGGCGCGAACCCCGATGCGCCGCGGACGGTGTTCGGGATGCTCGTCGCCGGTCTGCGGGCGCGGCGCGCGGCGGGGCTGCCGCCATTCACGGTCATGTCCTGCGACAACATCCCCCATAACGGAGTCGTCACGCGCGAGGCCGTCGTCGAGACCGCGCGCCTGTCGGACGCGGACCTCGCGGACTGGATCGCGGGGAACGTCGCCTTCCCGAACGGCATGGTGGACCGGATCACGCCCGCGACCAGCGACCGCGAGCGGGCCATGATCCGCGACGACTTCGGCGTGGACGACGCGAGCCCCGTCTTCGCCGAGGACTTCATCCAGTGGGTGCTGGAAGACAACTTCCCCGCCGGCCGCCCGCCGCTGGAGGATGCGGGGGTGGAGTTCGTCGCCGACGTGACCCCGTGGGAGATGATGAAGATCCGCATCCTCAACGGCGGCCACGCCACGCTGGCCTATCCGGCCGGTCTGATGGGCATCCACTTCGTCCACGAGGCGATGGAGGACGACCTCGTCCGCGCCTTCCTCGACAAGGTCGAGACGGAGGAGATCATCCCCGTCGTCCCCGAGGTCCCGAACACCGACCTGAACGCCTATTTCGAGAAGGTGAAGGAACGCTGCGCCAACCCCAAGATCGGCGACACGGTGCGGCGGCTCTGCCTCGACGGGTCCAACCGGCAGCCGAAGTTCATCATCCCGACGATCGCCGACCGCCTGAACCGGGGCCTGCCCGTGGATGGGCTGGCGCTCGAATCCGCGCTCTGGTGCCGCTACTGCGCGGGCACCGCCGACGACGGAAGCGCGATCGAACCCAATGATCCGAACTGGGACCGCCTGACGGCAGCTGCGCAGGCGGCGCGGACCGACCCGCAGGCGTGGCTCGGCATGACCGACATCTACGGCGCGACAGGGCAGGATGCGCGCTTCGCCGGGCCGTTCGCGCGCCGGCTTGCCATGCTGTGGGACCGCGGCACGGCGGCCACGCTGCGGGACTATCTGGGATCGTGACCGCGCTCATCTTCGATTGCGACGGGGTGCTGGTCGACAGCGAGCCGCTGTCGGTGGCCGAACTCGGCGCGCTGCTGCGCGGCGCGGGCGTCCCCGTCGAGGATGCCGACATCTTCGACCGCATGATCGGTCGTCCCCTGTCCGAGATCCTCGGCATCTACCAGGGCGAGCACGGGATCGACGTCACCTCGCAGCTCGACGCCTACCGGGCCAGCCTCGCCGCGCGGTTCCGGGCCGAGTTGCAGCCGATCCGGGGCATCGCCCGCGCGCTCGACCTGATGGACCACATGCCGCGCGCCTGCGCGTCGTCCTCGACCCTGCCGAGGCTTGAGCTGACGCTGAAGCTGACCGGTCTGTGGGACCGCTTCGCGCCGCATATCTATTCGGCGACGCAGGTGGCGCGCGGCAAGCCCGCGCCGGACCTGTTCCTGTTCGCCGCGGAACGGCTTGGCGTCGCACCCGCCGACTGCATCGTGATCGAGGACAGCGCCGCGGGCGTGCGCGCGGCGAAGGCGGCGGGGATGCGGGTGATCGGCCTTACCGCCGGCAGCCACGCGGTCCAGGCGCGGCTGGCCGAGCGGTTGCCTGCGCTCCACCCCGATGCCATCGTGGCGGACGCGGCCGAACTGCCCGCGACCATCGCGCGGCTGCTGGGGGACTAGGCGCATGTATCTGGGCATCGATCTGGGCACGTCCGGGGTGAAGGCGCTGCTGATGGACGATGGCGCGAACGTCGTCGCCTCGGCCACGGCGCCGCTGACCGTCTCGCGCCCGCGCCCCGGCTGGTCCGAGCAGGCCCCCGCCGACTGGATCGAGGCGACCCGCGCGGCGCTGGCCCAGCTGCGCGCGGGCCATGACCTTTCCGCCGTCCGGGGCATCGGCCTGTCGGGCCAGATGCACGGTGCGGTGACGGTGGACGCGGGCGACCAGGTGATCCGCCCCGCGATCCTGTGGAACGACGGCCGCAGCGCCGCGCAGGCCGCGCGGCTGGACGCGGACCCGCAATTCCGCGCGGTTTCGGGCAACATCGTCTTTCCCGGCTTCACCGCGCCGAAGCTGGTCTGGATGGCCGAGAACGAACCCGCTGCCTTTTCCCGCGTGGCCAGGGTGCTGCTGCCCAAGGACTACCTGCGGCTGTGGCTCACCGGCGGGCACGTGGCCGAGATGTCGGACGCCGCCGGCACCAGCTGGCTCGACACCGGCGCGCGGGCGTGGTCGGACGCGCTGCTTTCGGCGTCCGGCATGCGCCGCGACCAGATGCCGGACCTGGTCGAGGGGAACGCCCCGTCCGGCCAGCTGCGCGCTGGCCTGGCGCGGGAACTGGGCCTGCCCCCCGGCATCGTCGTCGCGGGCGGCGCGGGCGACAACGCCGCGACTGCCGTCGGCGCAGGCACCGTCGCCGAGGGGCAGGGGTTCGTGTCGCTCGGCACCTCGGGCGTGATCTTCGCCGCGACCGACCGCTACCTGCCGCGCCCGGAAAGCGCGGTCCACGCCTTCTGCCACGCGCTGCCCGGCATGTGGCACCAGATGAGCGTGATCCTGTCGGCCTCGGCCGCGGTCGAATGGCTCGCCTCGATCACCGGGGCGCGCGCGGCCGAGCTGACGGGCGGGCTGGGACCGTTGCAGGCGCCGGGCGAGGTCACGTTCCTGCCCTATCTCTCGGGCGAGCGGACGCCGCACAACGACGCGACGGCGCGCGCGCGGTTCGAGGGGCTGTCCGCCTCGACCGACCGGGCCGCGCTGACGCGCGCGGTGCTCGAAGGGGTGGCCTTCGCGCTGGCCGACTGCATGGACGCGCTGAGGGCGGCGGGGTCGGACCCGCAGGCGCTGCTGGCGCTCGGGGGCGGGGCGCGCTCGGACTACTGGCTCGGCGCGATCGCGACCGCCCTGGGGCTGCCGGTGCTGGTGCCCGAGGCGGGCGACTTCGGCGCCGCCTTCGGTGCCGCGCGGCTGGGGATGATGGCGGCGACCGGCGCGGACCCGGCGCAGGTCTGCACGCCACCCCGCATCGCGGCCGAGATCGCGCCCGACCCGGCCCTGGCCGCGGCGTTCGCGGACCGGCTGGCGCTGTTCAGGTCGCTGTATCGGGGCTGAGCGGCCGACGGCGGTCAGTCGTCGGCGGATCCCGCCGCGTTCCAGTAGGCGGCGAGATGGGTCCGCGACTTTGGCACCGCGAGGGTGTCGAGGATCGCGCGCCTCAGGGGCGCCAGCCGCGGCTTTTCCGTCGCGAACCAGTAGTGGTCGGCTGGCGGCGCCGTCGCGATCTCGGCGGCGACGGCGGCCTCGGCGCGGGGACGATGGCTGGTCACGAGGCCGGGATGGGCCGGAAACGGGTAATCCGCCCGGTCGCCGAACAGCTGCGCCGTGATCCGCGCATGGGCTGCTTGCGCCGCGATGATGCGGGCGAGCGCGGGGTAGGCGGTCTCGTCCCCGCCGATCGACAGGGTCGCCGCGCGCGGGATGCCGCCGCCTCCCGGGCCGGTCAGACCCACCTCGGCCCCCGGAGGCGTGCGTTGGGCGAAGTCGCAGGTCCGTCCGCCCGCGTGGATGAAGATGTCGGTTTCCAGCCAGCCGGCGTCCGGGTCGATGGCGCTGACCGTGTAGGCCGGGCGGTGCAGGCCGGGGGGCCATTCCGTCCGCCCGTCGGCCCCGACCCGCGGCCAGCGGGCGGGCGTGTCGGCCGCGCCGGGCAGGACGAAGCGGAAATGGATCATGTCGCGGTCCAGCCGGGCAAGGTTCGCGCCTTCCAGCCTGACCCGCAGGAAGTCGCCCGACAGCCGGGTCACGCGGACCATGCGGGCAAGGCTGAAGTTCGGCGGCAGCCTGTGGGCGGCCCGCGCCCCGGACCATTGCAGCGCGGCCGTGCCGGGCAGGTGATGGGCCAGGTGCTCGTCAACGGTTTCGCCGATCGCGTGCAGCCAGTCGGGCCCCTGCGCGTGGACCAGCAGGACGCAACCCGACCCGTCGGGGCGGATGCCCAGTTCGCCCCCTTCGACCTCGGCCCAGACCGAGCCGTCCGGGGCAGTGCCCAGCGCAAGGTCGTGCTCCTCGGCCTCGTGGCGCAGCAGCGCCTCGAACGCGGCGAAGGGGATGGCGGACCGGGCCTCAGACCGGCAGGGGTGCAGCGATGTCTCGATCATGCGGCGTGCCCTGCAAGCCTTGCGTGCGCGACCGGCAGGACCAGCGCCATCAGCCCGGCGGCGCCCGCGCACAGCGTGAACAGCGCGCCGAAGCCCCAAGCCTCGGCCACGATCCCGGCTGCGACGCCAAGCCCCATGCTGATCGCGCCGTCGAGGCACTGGAACAGCGTGAAGTCCACGCCCCCCTGCGCCGGGTCGGCCCAGTCCATGAACTGCGCGTAAAGTGCGGTGAAGCCGATCGCCATCACCGCCGACCCGGCCAGCAGCGCCGACCCGACCAGGACCGGGCGCGGCAGGTCGATGCCCCCGGCGCTCAGCGCCATCACGCCCAGCAGCAGCGCCTGCAGCGCCAGCGCGACCCGCAGCGTGGCGGCGATCCCGATCGTGCGGACCAGCGCGCCGCCTGCGACCGCGCCGGCAAGCCCCAGCCCAAGGCTCGCGCCGCCCGCCAGCAGCCCCACCGTGGCCAGCGGCAGGCCGAGGTCGATGAGGTAGGGGCCGAACATTCCCATCGCGGCCTTCTGCGCGACGACGAAAGCGGCGGTCAGGACGAGCCCGCGCCGGATTTCCGGCCGCGACCAGGCGCGGCGCAGGCTCGGCCGCGCCACGGCGGCGGGCGCGGGGGTGGCGTCGCGGCTGACGGCGATGAACGCACCCAGCAGCACTGCCACCAGCGCCGCCATGGCCAGCGTTCCCGCCGTCCAGCCCCAGCGCGCGACCATGACGACGAACAGCCCGCCGCCGATGGCCGAGCCGACATAGGCCCCGCCCACCTGCGCGGCGTTGCCCCAGCCCAGCGAGCGGCCCTCCAGCGCGCCGACCGCATGGCCGTCCACCGCGATGTCCACGGTTGCGGTTGCGAAGGCCACGACCAGCAGCGCCGCGAGCACGGGCAGCAGCGGGTGCAGCGGCAGAAGCCCGGTCACGACCAGCCCCGCGACGGCGGCGGCGCCGCCGGTCGTCACGACGGCCGCCGTGCGGACGGCGCGGCCGGGCGGCACGCGCGCGGCCTCGACCCACGGGCTCCACAGGAACTTGACCGCCCAGGGCAGGATCAGAAGCGACAGCAGGCCGATCCGGTCCAGCGGCAGGCCCCGGTCGCGCAGCACCGCCGGCAGGCCGCCCCATGTCAGCCCGCCGATAACGCTTTGCGCCGCGTAGGCGGCCCAGAGACCCCCCAGCAACCTGCCCTGGCCCGCCTGTCCCATCCGTCAGAACCGCTTGCGCAGGCTGGCGGTCCAGGTGCGGCCCTCGTCGCGATAGCAGAAGGCCGAGGTGCAGGTCTGCTTCTCGCTGTCGAAGACGTTCTTGACGTTCAGCTGCGCCTGCACGCCCGGCGCCTGCGGCACGTCCCAGGTCGCGGCCAGGTCCACGAACACGCGATCGTCGTTCCGGATCGTGTTCAGGTCGTCGCCGTAGCTCTCGCCGACATAGCGGATGCCCGCGCCCAGCCCCAGACCCGCGGCCCGGCCATCCTTGAAGTCGTACTTGCCCCACAGCGACAGCACGTCGTTGGGCGTGCCGGAAAGCTCGTTGCCGTCGGTGCCGGCGGCGCCTTCCTCGATCTTCAGGCGCATGTGGGTGTAGCTCGCGACGGTGGACCAGCCATTGTCCCACGACGCGGCCGCTTCCAGCTCGATCCCCCGGCTGTTCAGGTCCAGCTGGCGCTGCTTGTTGGGCCCGGTCGAGGCGTCGTAGACCACGCCGTCGCGCTGGTCGATGTCGAAGAGCGAGGCGGTGACCAGCAGGTTGGTGTCGTCGGGGGCGTATTTCAGGCCGATCTCGCACTGGGTGGACCGGGTCGGGTTGGCGGGGCGGGTCACGTCGGTCGTCACGTCGTCATAGACGACGCCGATGTTGGGCGCGAAGGACGTGGACAGGTTGCCATAGGCGACCAGTCCCGAATCCCAGCGGTAGCTGGCGCCGATCCGCCCGGACCGGCCGCTGTCGTCCTGGGTGGTGCGCGTGCGGTCAGACGCGATCGAGGTCGTGTCCACCCTGTCGAAGCGGACGCTCGCAAAGCCGCTGAGCCGGCCCCAGCTCATCTGGTCGTGCAGGTAGATGCCCTTCTGCACGGTGTCCTGCCCGTTGGCGAACGGCACGTCCTGCGCGTCTGCGGAGGCGGCAGAGACGTAGTCCAGAAGGCTCCGCGCCTCGTAGTCGGCACGGGTCACGTCGATGCCCGCCAGCACCTCGTGCGTGACCGCGCCGGTCTGGCCGTTCCACTGCAGCGCGGTGTCGACAGACGTGCTGTCCACCTCTTCGAGGTAGTGGCCCCAGTAGCGCGCGAGCGTCGCCCCGGCCGGGTAGTGGCCGCTGTATTCAAGGTCCGCGTCCACATGCGTGATCCGCGCGTTCTGGCGCAGGGTGATCGCGTCGGTCAGGCGATGCTCGACCTCGTAGCCAAGGCGCCACTGCTGCTGGCGGAAGTCGTTGTAGTCCGGGTCGCCCTCATACAGGTCCGAGACCTCGCCCAGCGCCGGGTTGAAGAACGCCGCCGTGCCGCCGGTCAGCGTCTCCGACAGTTCCGCCAGCACCGTCACCTTCGTCACGCCATCGTCGTAGCGGAGCGCCGGGGCGAGGTAGGTCTTGTCGTCGGCGTAGCCGGGCAGATCGGTGTTGGCGTTCCGGTGCAGCGCGGTCAGCCGGTAGCTGAAGCGGTCGTCCCGCATCGGCCCCGACAGGTCGAAGGCCAGCTGCGCGCGGTCGTTGGCGCCGGTCGCGGCCTCGATCTCGCGGTAGGGCCTGTCCAGCGGCCGCTTGGTCACGATGTTGACGATCCCGCCCGGGCCGCTCACGCCATAGAGCGACGAGGCCGGACCCTTGAGGATCGCGATCCCCTCGGTCCCGTAGGGCTCGGCCTTGTAGATCGCGGTGGGCGAGTTGAAGACGCGCAGCCCGTCGCGGAAGACGCCGTTGTAGTAGGCCGGGAAGCCGCGCAGCGTGAAGGCGTCGAAGCGGGTGTCGAAGCCGTAGTTGTTGGAGTTGGCGCTGGCGGTGTAGTTCAGCGTCTCGTTCAGCGTGCGCGGGCGCTGGTCCTCGATCTGGTCCTGCGTGACGACCGTCACCGCCTGCGGGATCTCGGCCACCGGCGTGTCCAGCTTGGTCGCCTGCCGCGACACGGTCGCGACATAGCCCGACTGGGTCAGCGTGTCGTCGCTTTCCGCCTCCAGCACGACGGTGTCGAGCACGATGCTGTCCTGCGCGGACGCGGGCATGGCGACGCTCGCCATCAGCAGGAAGGGAAGGGAGCGGCGCATTCTTGACCTTTCAAGCCTGTCGGACGATGCCCCGGAGACCGCGCCGCCCCGCCTCGCATGGCCCGGCTGGGCTGAGAGGGGGCAGACGACACCGGGCAGCGCGATGGTGATCCGCCGCGACGTGACGCCGGACGTTTTCGATTTCCACGGGCGCTGGCGGCGGCTGGCGCGATGCGTGCTGGATATTAATCTTGATTGTTTGAGTCAATGATCCTGTTCATGGCGCTGTGGCGCGCGCTGCCGGGACAGGTTCAGACCGCAGGCAGCAGCTCCGCCGCGTCGGGGACGGGCCGCGCATGAAAGTCCGCCACGCGGGTGAGCGCGTGCCGCAGTTGCCGCTGATAGGCGTGGCGCGTGATCTCGACCCCGCCCATGCTGGCGAGGTGCGGGGTCAGGAACTGGCTGTCGAACAGGGTGAAGCCGCAGTCGGCGAGGTGCCGGGACAGCCAGACCAGCGCCATCTTGGACCCGTCGGTCCGGCGCGAGAACATGCTTTCGCCGAAGAACGCGGTCCCCAGCGACACGCCGAACACGCCCCCGGCAAGCTGCCCCTCGTGCAACACCGCCAGCGCGTGCGCGTGCCCCGATGCGTGAAGCTGCGCGTAAAGGCGGGTCAGCGGCGCGTTGATCCAGGTCTCGTCCCGATCGGCGCAGGCGGCCACGATCGCCGAGAAATCGCCGCCGATTTCGGCCCGCCATCCGCCGCGGCGCAGGTTGCGCCTGAGAGAGCGCGAGGCATGCACGCCGCCCACCGGCAGGACGCCGCGGCGGGGCGGGTCGTACCAGTGCAGTTGCGGGTCGTCCGCCGCCCGGGCCATCGGGAAGATGCCGTTCGCGTAGCTCGCCAGGAGTTGTTCGGCCGAAAGCATGCGCGGAGGCGTTCCTTTACCAGCAAGCGCCCGCGGCGCGCGTCGTCCCCGGACCCGGCTCAGCCGTGCGTGCTGATCCACCAGGTCGTGCCGTTCCCGTCCGAGATGCCGCCGCGCATGTCTCCGTCGGGGCCGCGCCCGGGTTCCTGGACGACCGTCCCCCCGGCCGCCCGCGCGCGGTCGAACGTGGCGACCGCATCCGGGACATAGACGTGGACGTTGATGTCGGACGCATCGGCCGCGCCGCCGCCCGGCGCCTCGCCCAGCATCACCACCGTGTCGTCGATCCACGCCTCGGCGTGCATGGTGCCGCCGCCCTCGCGCGGGATGACCTGGATGCGGCGGGCGTCGAAAACCGCCTCCATGAACGCAAGGGCCCGCTCGGCATCCTGCACGATCAGGTAGGGACTGACGCTGCTGTAGCCTTCGGCCTTCCACGACATGGCCGGACCTCCGTCAGGGCGGTTGCACCTGCCGGGAAGCGTAGAACGCAGCCCGCCCCGTGCGCAACCCGTCCGCCGGCGCGGGCTTGCGTCGGGCCGGAAAGCGCCGGCGCCGGCCGTCAGCGGTAGTGCCGTTCCAGCCAGCGTTCCAGCCAGTGGATCGAATAGTTGCCGCTCTGGATGTCCGGATCCTTCAGCAGTTCCCGGAACAGCGGCACGGTCGTGTCCACCCCGTCCACGATCAGCTCGCTCAGCGCGCGGTTCAGCCGCGCCAGCGCCTCGGGCCGGTCGCGCCCGTGGACGATCAGCTTGCCGATCAGCGAGTCGTAGTACGGCGGGATGCTGTAGCCGTCGTAGATCGCGGAATCGACGCGGACGCCAAGCCCGCCGGGCGCGTGGTACTGCGTGACCCGGCCGGGGCAGGGGGCGAAGTCGGGGACGCGCTCGGCGTTGATCCGCACCTCGATCGCGTGGCCACGGATCGACAGGTCCTCCTGGCGCAGCGTCATCTCGTTCCCGGCCGCGACGCAGATCTGCTCGCGCACAAGGTCGACGCCGAAGATCGCCTCGGTCACCGGGTGTTCCACCTGCAGGCGGGTGTTCATCTCGATGAAATAGAACTCGCCGTCCTCGTACAGGAACTCGATCGTGCCCGCGCCGGCATAGCCGAGCTGCGCCATCGCGTCGGCGCAGACCTTGCCGATGCGCGCGCGCTCCTCGGCGGTGATGGCGGGGCCGGGCGCTTCCTCCAGCACCTTCTGGTGGCGCCGCTGCAGCGAGCAGTCGCGCTCGCCCAAGTGGACCGCGCGGCCGCGCCCGTCGCCGAAGACCTGGATCTCGATATGGCGGGGCTTCTGCAGGTATTTCTCGATATAGACGTCGGGGTTGCCGAAGGCGGCCTTCGCTTCGGTCCGCGCGGTGCGGAAGGCGACTTCCAGCGCGCCGTCGTCGTGGGCGACCTTCATGCCGCGGCCGCCGCCGCCTGCGGTGGCCTTGATGATGACGGGATAGCCGATCCCGGCCGCGACCTGGCGGGCGGTTTCCACGTCTGCGACCCCGCCTTCGGACCCCGGCACGACCGGGATGCCCAGCTGCGCGGCGGTTTCCTTGGCGGTGATCTTGTCGCCCATGATGCGGATATGTTCCGCCCGCGGGCCGATGAAGGTCAGGCCGTGATCCTCGACCATCTGCACGAAGGTCGCGTTTTCCGACAGGAAGCCGTAGCCGGGATGGATCGCCTGCGCGCCCGTGATCTCGCACGCCGAGATGATCGCGGGCATCGACAGGTAGGACGAGGCCGAGGGCGGCGGGCCGATGCAAACGGATTCGTCGGCCATGCGGACGTGCATGGCGTCGGCGTCGGCGGTGGAGTGGACCGCGACCGAGGCGATCCCCATCTCGCGGCAGGCCCGGATGACGCGAAGCGCGATTTCGCCGCGGTTGGCGATCAGGATCTTGTCGAACATCTTATTCGATGACCATCAGCGGCGTGCCGAACTCCACCGGTGTGCCGTCGTCGACGAGGATCCGGCGCACCGTGCCCGCGCGCGGGGCGGGGATGTGGTTCATGGTCTTCATCGCCTCGACGATCAGCAGCGTGTCCCCTTCGGCGACCTGCTGGCCCAGCGTGGCGAAGGGCGCGGCGCCGGGTTCGGCGGCAAGGTAGACCGTGCCGACCATGGGCGATGTCACCGCGCCGGGCAGCACGGCGGGATCGCCGCTGGCCGCGGGGGCGGCGCCGCCGGCGGCCGCCGGGGCGGGCGCGCCCGGGATCGCGGCCGGGCCGGGCGGGGCGGCATAGGCGGGGGCGGGGGCGTAGGCGGGCGCGTTCGACTGCATCACGACCTGCTGCGGGCCCTGCTTGGACAGCTGCACGGTCAGCCGGTCGCTTTCGCCGTATTCGCGCTCGACCGACAGTTCCGTCAGATCGTTGCGGTTCAGAAGCTCGGCGAGGGCCTGGATGAAGGCCACGTCACCTTCGTGGTTCTTGTCTTTGTCGGTCATTCGGTCTCTGCCCTGTGCCGTACTGATGTGTCGTTCTGACGTGCCGTTCTGAGGCTGCGGCGCTGGCGCGCTTATAGACGCTTGTCGGAGTCAATGGAAACCGTTTCGGACCCGCCCGCCGGCACGCCCGATCCGGATATCGGCAAGCCCGGCCCGGACATCGGCAGGTCGGGATCGTCGCCGGGCCCGGCCTTGCGGCGCCTGGGCTTCCAGCGGCGGTGGATCCAGAACCACTGGTCCATGTGCGCCCGCACCACCCGTTCCAGGTCGTCGTTCAGGGCCTGCATCATCGCCTCGGGCTCGCCCGGCGGGACGGGCTCGCCCACCTGCACGGCGAAGCGAAGCCCGTCGGGCTGGCGGATCGCCGCAATCGGGATCAGCGCGGCGTCGTAGCGCAGCGCGAGCTCGGCGGGCGTCAGCACGGTCTCGCTCGGCAGGCCGAAGAACCGCAGCGTGCGTCCGTGCCGGTCGAACTGGTCGAAGCCGAGGCACAGGATCCCGCCGCCGCGCAGGAACCGGATCATCGCCGACAGCCCGGCGCGCCCGCGCGGGAACAGCGGCTCGGCGATCGACGTCATGGCCGGGATGTAGTGGCGGTTGAAGGCGCGGTTGTTCATCGGCCGGTAAAGCCCGCCGACCGTCCAGCCCCGCGCGCCGAGCGCCGCGCGCGCCGCGTCGTAGTTGCCGAAATGCGCGCAGGCGAGGATCACCGGCCGTCCGGCCGCGACCGCCTGTTCCAGCGCCGGAAGGCCCGGTCCGGTCAGCGGGTCGGCGGCGGCGACGCGGGCCGCGAACTCGGGCCCCGAGTAGATCTCCATGATCGACCGCCCGGCGTTGTCGGGGACGGCGTAGGTCAGGCGCCGCACCTCGGCCGGGTCGAGGTCGGGGCGGGCGAGCGCGAGGTTGTCGCGGATGCGCCGCCGCCATCCGGCCAGCGGCGCGGCGAGATGGGCGAAGGCCCAGCCCATCGCGGGGATCCGGCGGCGGTAGGGCAGGAGCCGCAGCACCCGGATCAGGCCGATGAAGGCGGCGCTGGTCAGGCGGTCGGTCAGGGGCACCGGGTCCGGCCGCGCCGCCGATTGTGCCGCTGGCCGCGCCATCAGGGGGCGAAGCCGTCGGGACCGGCGGCGTCCACCTGCGCCGCGCGCGACCGCGCCTCGCGCTGGGCGGACCGCGCGGCCTGCGCCTCGCGCGCCCAGACATACAGGCCGGCCGCCACGATGATCGCCGCGCCGACGAAGGTCCAGAGGTCGGGTACGACGCCGAAGAACAGCCAGCCCCACAGCCCCGCCCAGATCAGCCCGGTATAGCCGAACGGCGCGACCGCCGCCGCCTCGGCCAGCGAGAAGGCGCGGATCAGCAGCGCCTGCGCCATCGTGCCCAGAACGCCCATCACCACGAAGGCCCAGAGGTCGCCCGTCTGGATCGGCTGCCACACGAAGGGCGCGACCAGCGACGCGCCGATCGTGGCTACGCCGGTGGACCACAGGATCGACGTCGCGGTGCTGTCGCCCCGGACCATCCGCGTCATCACGGCGCCCGCGGCGTAGCTGACCGCCCCGATCAGCGGCAGGACCGCGGCCGGGTGCAGCACGCCCGCGCCGGGGCGGATGATGATGAGCGCGCCCGCCAGCGCGACCGCGATCCCGATGATCCGGCGGATGCCGATGCGCTCACCCAGGAACAGCGCCGCCCCCAGCGTGATGAGGACCGGGTTGATGTCCATGATCGCGGTCGCCTCGGCCAGGCCGATGAACTGCAGCGCGGTGAAGAAGCAGGCGATCGAGCCGAGCTGCGTCAGCCCGCGCCCGACCTGAAGCGCGGGCGAGCGCGACCGGATCACCTGCCCGAGCCGGGGGGCGAGGATCACGAGCACGATCACGAGGTTCAGCGCCATGCGCGCCCAGATGATCTGCCCGGGATGGTAGCGTTCGGTGAGGTGCTTGCCCGTCGCGTCCATCAGCGTGAACAGCAGGACCGAGACCAGCAGCAGAAGGATGCCGGTGGTCTGGGTGTCGCGCGGGCGCGCCGAGGCGGGCAGGCGCGCGCCGTCCGCCTCGCGTCCCATCAGGGCCATGGCGCGGGGCAGCGGGCGCATCAGCGCCGGCCTCGGCGCGCGGCCTTGCGCTGATCGTCGGGGCCGGACGCTCCGCGGGGGATACTTGGGGACAGAAGATCGGTGGGCGCGCCCGGGGGGGTCACAGCAGGGCCTTGACCTTGGCCACCGTGTCCTCGGGCGTGATGCCGAATTCCCTGTAGAGCCGCTCGGCCGGGGCGGACGCGCCGAAGCCGGTCATGCCGACGAAGTCGCAGCGCTTCCAGTCGCCGCGCTCGCCCATGAGCAGCCAGTCCCACGGCTGGCGCACCGCCGCCTCGATCGCGACGCGGACCGGACCTTCGGGCAGGATCTCGGCGCGGTAGGCTTCGTCCTGGTCGCGGAACAGTTCCATGCAGGGGACCGAGACGACCCGGGTGGGAACGCCGTCCGCTTCCAGCTGCTCGGCGGCTTTGACCGCGATCTCGACCTCGGAGCCCGAGGCCATGAGGATCGCGCGGGCGTCGGCCGAGGCCTCGCGCAGGATGTAGGCGCCGCGGGCGGTCAGGTTCTCGTCGCTGTGGGTGGTCCGCACGGTGGCGAGGTTCTGGCGCGACAGGGCCAGGACGGAAGGCGTGCTGTCGGTCGTCAGCGCGAGTTCCCAGGCCTCTGCCGTTTCCACCACGTCGGCGGGGCGGAAGGTCCAGGTGTTGGGCGTGGCGCGCAGCATCGCCAGATGCTCGACCGGCTGGTGGGTCGGGCCGTCCTCGCCAAGCCCGATGGAATCATGCGTCATCACGTAGACGACCGGCGCGCCCATCAGCGCCGACAGCCGCATCGCGCCGCGGGCGTAGTCCGTAAAGGCAAGGAAGGTGCCGCCATACGGCCGGAAGCCGCCGTGCAGCGCCAGCCCGTTCATCGCCGCCGCCATCCCGTGTTCGCGGATGCCGTAGTGGATGTAGCGGCCCAGCCGGTTCTCGGCCGAGAACACGCCAAGGTCCTTTGTGCGGGTGTTGTTCGACCCGGTGAGGTCGGCCGAGCCGCCGAGGGTTTCGGGCAGGATCGGGTTCACGACCTCGAGCACCAGCTCGGACGCCTTGCGGGTCGCGACCTTGGGCCGGTCGGCGCTGGCCTTGCGCTTCAGCTCCGCGATCGCGGGGGCGAGCCTATCCGACGGCTCGCCCGAGACGCGGGCGGCAAAGGCGTTGCGCCTGTCCTCGTCAAGGCCGTCGACGCGGGCGGCCCACGCCTCGCGGTCGGCCGCGCCGCGGCGGCCGAGTTCGCGCCAGCGCGCCACCAGTTCGTCCGGCAGCTCGAAATCGCCGTGGTCCCAGGCATAGGCGAGGCGGGTCGCCGCGATCTCCTCGATCCCCAGAGGCGAGCCGTGGACGCCCGAGGTGCCGCCCTTGGCGGCCGAGCCGAAGCCGATGATGGTCTTGCACGACACCAGCACCGGGCGGCCGTCGTCCTGCCGGGCCTGCGCCAGCGCGCGGTCGATGTCGGCCGGGTTGTGGCCGTCGCAGCTGAGCGTGCGCCAGCCCGACGCCTCGAACCGCTTCAGCTGGTCGGTCGAATCCGACAGCGACACCGCGCCGTCGATGGTGATGTCGTTGTTGTCCCAGAGCACGATCAGGCGGCCGAGCTTGAGATGCCCGGCAAGCGCGATCGCTTCCTGGCTGATCCCTTCCATCAGGCAGCCGTCCCCGGCGATGACCCAGGTGCGGTGGTCGCACAGGTCCGCGCCGAACTCGGCCCGCATCTTCTCCTCGGCCATCGCGAAGCCGACCGACGCGGCAAGACCCTGGCCCAGCGGCCCGGTGGTCGTCTCGACCCCCTCGGCGTGGCCGTATTCGGGGTGGCCGGCGGTCGCCGCGCCCCACTGGCGAAAGTTCCTGATCTGGTCCAGCGTCATCTGCTCGAACCCGGTCAGGTGCAGCAGCGAGTAGAGCAGCATCGACCCGTGGCCCGCCGACAGGATGAAGCGGTCGCGGTCGAACCAGTTGGGCGCGGCCGCGTCGAACTTCAGGTGCCGGCCCCACAGCACGGTCGCCACGTCCGCCATGCCCATCGGCATGCCCGGGTGGCCCGAGTTCGCGGCCTGCACGGCGTCCATCGACAGCACGCGGATCGCGCTGGCGAGGCTCCAGTGATCGGGGTCAGCCAGGCGGTGCGAGGTCAGATCCATGGCGGCGGTCCTTCATGCGCGGGGGTCGGCCCCTGATAGGCAGGGGGCGGCCCGGTTGCAAGCGGGCGCGCCGGTTGTGCCGCTGCCGCCCGCCGGCTAATCAGGGCCCGACACGTCATCGGGGCCACAGCATTGACCCAGGAACCGGCGATCATCGGATTCCGGCAGGACCGGGTGGGCGCGCGCATCACCGGGATCGTCAGCCTGATGCGGCTGGCCCATGCCTTCGGCGCGACGACGCGCTTCGCGTGGCTCGCGCAACCGGACGGCCCCTGGCCCGAGCTGTCCGACCCCACGGCCTTCTTCACGCCCGATTTCGTGGCCAGTCACATCGTGGTCGTGGACCGCGCGCCGCCGCTGGACGGCCGCCGCAGCCTGCACGCCGAATCCGCCCATCTGAACCGCGCGAACTTCGCGCGGGCGCTGGCGAACGGGGTCCGGTTCCACAGCGACGCGGCCTTCGCGGTGGCGACCTTCCAGGGCGAGCCCGCGGCGCAGGTCGAGGCCGAGGTGCGCGCCGTCGCGGCGCAGCTGCAGCTGGCCGCACCGCTGGCCCGCGCGCTCGACCGCATGGACGCGGCGATCCGGGCGATCGGCGGCGGCCCGGCCTCGGCCATCCACGTGCGGCGCGGCGACATCCTCGACAGCTTCCCGTGGTCATACAGCGCGTGGCCGGGCAAGTTCGTCCCCGACGAGTTCCTGCGCGCCTTCGCGGAAGGGCAGGACGGCGCGGTGATCGCGTTCTCGGACACGCCCGCCGCGGTCCTGCACCTCGCGCAGGGGAACGGGCGGATCATTCCGGTGGACCGGCTGCTGGCAGAGCACGCGCCGGACGTCGCCCGCGACAGCGCCGCGCGGGACGTGCTGGAGCTGATGCTGATGGCGCGCTGCGCGACGGTCGGCGCCCCGTCGCAGAGCGCCTTCTCGCAGGCGGCCAACGTCATCGGCGGGGTGCGGATCGTTCCGCTGCCCGCAGGCCTGCCGCGCGGCGTCGCGATTGCGTCGCACGACGCTTTGCTGGACCGCCTGATCGCGGCGCCCGGCAGCTTCTTCGCGCCGGGCGACATGGCGCAGTCGGTGGCCTACGCCGCGCCGCATGCCCGGTCGGTCGGCCGCGTGCCCGAACTGATCGCCGCCTTCGCGGACCGGCCCGGGATCATGGCGCGGTTCCCGTTCGTGCCGCGCCACCTCGCGGCCGCGGCCGAGGCTGCGGGGCTCGGCGAGGCCGCGGTCCATCTGGCAAGGCTGGCTCTGGGGCAGAAACTGCTGCGCGCGCGGGACCGGGTCTATTGCGACAGCATCGTGCTGCTGGCCGATGCGCGGCGCCGGGCCGCCGGCGATGCCGGGGCGATGCCTGAACCGACGCTGCATGCGCGCTTTGTCGAGCAGGCGTTAGAGGGTCGGTCGAACGACGGGCAGGCGGCGAAGGCGACGGCCTCGCTGATCCTGTCGCGGCCGGGCGTCGCGTCCGACCAGCTGATGTTCCCGCCGCGGCTGCACCAGATCCTGGCCCGGCACGCGGACGGATCGGACGGGCAGATGCCGCTTCACGCGTTCCTGTGCGACTGGGACGAGCTGGTGCAGGACGACAGCACCCGCGCCAGCCTGCGCCGCTGGCCGGTGCTGGATCTCAAGCTCGGACCCGCCCTGACGCCGCTGACCGTGTTCGAACAGGCGGTGGCCGCGGGCGTGGCCATGCCGCAACCCGACGAGGATGTAGCAATCCTGCTGGGGTTCGCGGCAAGCGTCCTGACGCTGCATGGCCGGCTCAGGCGGTCGTTCGCGGTGCTGGAGTGGCTGGACCGGGTGCGGCCGGGCCAGGCCATCACGGCCAAGCGGCTGGCCAACGCCTATTTCCAGAACGGCAACACGGGCGCCGCCTGGAAGCACATGGACCGGGCGATCGCAGCCGCGCCCGGCAATGCGCTTCTGCACCTTTCGGCGGCGGTGCGGGCGCAGGACGATGCCGAGCGGCGGCTGGCGCACCTGACCGCCGCGGCCGCGAACTGGCCCGAGCTGGCGCGCCCGGCGCGCGCCCTCGCACGGCTGAGGAACGCGGCGGCGAAGGACCGGAAAGCGGCCGGGAAAGCAACGGGGAAAGCGGCGGCGAAGGCGGCGGCGAAAACGGGCGGGCGGGCAGGCGGAGCCGCCTAGCCCCCGCGCGCCAGCGGGTGATGCTTCAGGACCAGATCGCGTTTCCGCTCGTCCAGGACGTGGGTGTAGATCTCGGTGGTGCCGAGGTCGGCGTGGCCCAGCAGGGTCTGGATCGACCGCAGGTCGGCGCCGCCTTCCAGCAGGTGGGTGGCGAAGGCGTGGCGGATGACATGCGGCGTCACCCGGTCGGGCGCGATCCCCGCCGCGACGGCGATCCTGCCCAGCAGCGCGTGGAACGCCTGCCGCGTCATGTGGCCCGCCGCGCCCTTCGCGGGGAACAGCCAGCGCGCGCCGTTCCCCCGCACGAGCCTGCCGAGCGCCGTGTCCGCCCCCGCGCCTTCGCGGTGCGATAGCCAGTCCCGCAGCGCAGCCCGCGCGGGGCGGGTCAGGGGGACCATGCGTTCCTTGCCGCCCTTGCCCCGGATCATCAGCAGCCGCGGATCGCCGCGGCAGGCATCGACGGGCAGGCCCACGAGCTCGCTGACCCTCATCCCGGTGGCGTAGAGCAGTTCCAGCGCGCAGACGGTGCGGGCGCGGTCGGGCGCGCCCGCGTCGACGGTCGCGGCCGCGTCCAGAAGCGCGGTCATCTCGGCCGGCGACAACGTGCGCGGCAGGCGCTGCGCGCGGCCCGGGCCGGCGATGCGGATCGCGGGGTCGTCGCCGCGCCATCCTTCGTCCAGCGCGAAGCGGAAAAGCTGGCGGATCGCGCTCAGCCGCCGGGCGCGGGTCGCGCGCGACAGCCCGATCGCGTCGCAGCGGGCCAGGTAGCGTTCGATGTCGTCGCGGCCGGTGGCGTCCAGCGCAATGTCATGGGCCGCCAGCCATCCGGCGAAGTCGCGTAGATCGCGGCCATAGGCGAGGATCGTGTTGCGCGCCGCCCCCGCCTCTGCCGCCTGCGCGTCGAGGAACGTGGCGATCCGGCGCAGGTCGGCAGATGGCGGGTCGGCGGACGGCGGGCCAGCAGATGGCGGGTCGGCCGGGGCTGCCCGCGCCGTCATTCCGCCGCCCGCGAGAGCTGCGGCAGGATCATCAGCTCGACCGCCGCCTGCCGCGCGGTCGCGGCGTAGCCCAGTTCCGAAAGCCGGCGCAGGCCGCGTGCGGCGCGGTCCACGTCGCCGTCGAGCCCCGCGTCCACGTCGGCCATGGCGGCGAGCGCCGGGAGCCCGGAACCGGGCTGCGGGGCCGCGCCCGCGAGTGCCGGATCGACCCCGGCGGCCAGCGCGGCTGCGCGGCCCTGCGGATCGTTGGGCGCCGGCCCCGCGTGGGCGGTGCCCGCCGCCACATCCACCAGCCAGCGCAGTTGCGGCAGCGTCCCTTCGGGCGCATCGACGGGCAGGCCCGCGAGCAGGCGCAGGGTCACGATCCCGTCGGCGCCATCGCCATCGGGCGGCGGCTCGGGCAGGCCCGTGGCTACCATCCGCGCCAGGTGCGGGGCGAGCCCCGCCTCGCCGAAGCGCGCGAGGGCGGGGGGAACGGCGGCGGCCACCGCCTCGATGTCGCCCGCGTTCATCGCGGCCGTCAGCGCCTGCAGCGCGGCCGCGCGGTCCCAGACGCCGCCGGATGCCGCCGGGCGCTGTTCGGTGTAGATCGCGGCGAGCTGCGCGGGCGGCAGGACGCCCGCGCGGCCCAGCCGCTCGGCCGCCTCCAGCCGCGCCTTCCAGCCGCCGTTCGGGCCCAGGTCCGACCACGCGAAGATCAGCGGCAGCGGCCCGGTCGCCAGCGGCTGCCCGACCGCCTCGTGCAGGTGAAAAACCAGCGGAGTCACCGTTTCGGGCGCGGGCAGCGTGTCCGCAACGTCGGAATAGCTGTCGTCGAGGAACCGCGCCAGCAGCGCCGCCGTGGCCGGATCGACCAGCCCCAGCGGCTCGGCCCCTTCCAGCGTCAGGGCGGCCCCGCCCCAGTCGCCGTTGAGCGCGAGGCAGTAGATCCGCATCGCCATGTCGCGGGCGAGGCCTGGCCGCCGGGCCAGCGCGCCGCAGGCACGCAGGTCCTCGCCCGTGAGCATGTCGAGGTCGAACATCCGGGCGAAGCGGCCGGCGTCGTCCGCGCCCGCGGATTGCAGCAGCGCACGGGCGAAGGGCAGGTTGCCCATCTGCAACAGCCGGTCCACGCGGGCAAGCAGAAGCGCGCCGTCCGGCAGGTCCTCGCGCGCGGGGACGGCAAGCTGCGCGGTCAGGAAGCGGTCGAACAGGTCCTGCGTGGCGGGCAGGCGGGGCGCGCTGCCCGCGATCGCCTGCGCGACCTCGGCCGCCGTCGCGCCGTCCCAGAGCGCCGCGGGCAACCCCGCCGAGCGGGCGGAGCGCAGGCCCGCCGCGTCGGCATCGGCCTGCCCCAGCCGGGTGACGGTGACGGGCGCCGCGCTGGCGTTGCCCGCGACGGGCGCGGTCGGAACGGGGGTTCCATCGGGGTTGAGCGCGGGCTTGCGGCTGTCCGGGCGCGCGGGCGGCGGCCGCCTTTGCGCCGCGTCCGGGGGCACGCCGTCCGAAGGCCGCCAACCGGACGACGTCCTGGGCGCGGGTGCCGTTCCGGCGACCCAGTCGTTGGCCGACAGCGGCGCCTGCGCCGCGCCGGGGCCTGCCGGCACGGTGCAGGCCATCAGGGCCAGCAGGGCGGCGCGGACGGTGCCGGCCCCGCGCCGGGCCGTGCCGTCAGTCGATGTCATCGGATGCCCCGGCCGGTGGCGCTTCGGTCCCGCCCGCTTCTTCTGCACCCGCATCCGCATCCGGTGCCGCGGGAACGGCGGGTGCGGTGACGGGCGCGTTCGGCTCGACCGCGGTGTCTGCGTCGGGATCCTGCAGTTGCAGTTCGACCGGGACCCGCATCTCGGTCGGGTCCGCCGCCATGTCGCCGAAGAAGGCGTACCCCGCGAGGCCCAGCAGCCCCAGTATCAGAAGGGTCGCCAAGACCCGCAAAAGCCGCATCTCTGTCGCCTCATGGTTGCTCTTTTTCCGGTCTGCCCGCCGGTTCGGCGCGATTATAGATGGAATTTCCGGAAAGATCACGCCATTCACGACAACCGGCAGGAAACGGCGGGCCTGCGGGGCCGGGGCATGGAATGCGGAAGTTGAGGCAGAGCATCGTTCTGATCGGCATGATGGGCGCGGGTAAGACCGCGGTCGGGACCGAGCTCGCGCGTCGGCTGTCCGCGAAGTTCGTCGATTCGGACGCCGAGATCGAGACCGCCGCGGCCCTGACCGTCAGCGAGATCTTCCAGCGCTACGGCGAGGGCTTTTTCCGCGACCGCGAGACGCAGGTGCTGGACCGGCTGCTGTCGGGACGACCGGGCGTCCTCGCGACCGGCGGCGGCGCCTGGGTCCAGCCGCGCAACCGCGAGCTGATCGCGCAATCGGGCGTGTCGGTCTGGCTTGACTGCGACGTTGAAACCCTGTGGCGGCGGGTCCGCGCCCGGCCCAACCGGCCGCTGCTGCAGACGCCCGATCCGCGCGGCACGCTGGAACGGCTGCTGGACGCGCGCCGGCCGGTGTATGCGCAGGCCGACGTCGCCGTCGCGGTCGCGCCGGACGACGCGTTGGCCGCGACGGTCGAGAAGGTGCTGACGGCGATCCGCACCGCCCGTCCCGAAGTGCTGGAGCCTGCATGACCATCGACACCGTCCCCGTCGCGCTGGGCGAGCGTTCCTACGAAGTCCGCATCGGCCGCGGCCTGATCGCTGGCGCAGGCACCCATCTGGCGCCGCTGCTGACACGTCCGCGGGTGGCCATCCTGACCGACGAGACCGTCGCGGCCATCCACCTGCCGCCGTTCGTGTCGGCGCTGGAAGGGGCCGGGATCGCCGCGTCGTCCTTGGCGCTGCCAGCGGGCGAGGCGACCAAGTCCTGGCAGCATCTCGGCCGTGCGGTCGAATGGCTGATCGGCGAAAAGGTCGAGCGCGGCGACCTGGTCGTGGCGCTGGGCGGTGGCGTGATCGGCGATCTCGCGGGCTTCGCCGCCGCGATCCTGCGCCGCGGCGTGCGGTTCGCGCAGGTGCCGACGACGCTGCTGGCGCAGGTGGACAGTTCCGTGGGCGGCAAGACCGGGATCAACTCGCCCCAGGGCAAGAACCTGATCGGCGCGTTCCACCAGCCGAGCCTCGTTCTGGCCGACATCGACGCGCTGGCGACGCTGCCGGGCCGCGACTTCCGCGCGGGCTACGGCGAAGTCGCGAAGTACGGGCTTCTGGGCGATGCCGCGTTCTTCGCCTGGCTCGAGGCGAACGGACCCGCGCTGCGCGACGACCCGGCGGCGCTGCAGCACGCGGTCGCCCGGTGCGTCGCCATGAAGGCCGGCATCGTCGCGCGGGACGAGACCGAGCAGGGGGAGCGCGCGCTGCTGAACCTCGGCCACACCTTCGGGCACGCGCTGGAATCGGCCACCGGCTATTCCGACCGGTTGCTGCACGGCGAAGGGGTGGCGATCGGCTGCACCCTCGCGTTCCAGCTGTCCGCCCGCATGGGCCTTTGCCCGCAGGAAGACCCTTCGCGCGTTGCCGCCCATTTCGCCGCGATGGGGCTGCCCTCGCGGCCTTGCGACATTCCCGGCGACCTGCCCGATGCCGAGGCGCTGATCGCCCTGATGGGGCAGGACAAGAAGGTGGTGGACGGAAAGCTGCGGATGATCCTCGCCCGCGGGATCGGGCAGGCGTTCGTCACCGACCGGGTGGACAGGGCGGAGTTGCGGGCGGTGCTGGGCGGCTGACGCCGCTTGTCGCGGGGCCCGCCCGGCTGGGCGCGTCTTCACCCGAGCGGTTCGGCAAGGGCGGGTGCCGCGGCCGGGTCGATGCCATGTGCCCTTGCCCGCCGCGCGAGCCACGAACCCGGCGGCGGCAGGCTGCCGTGATGCGTGGTGAGGAAGCGCTTGGTGTAGCCGAAGATGTGAACCGACAGCGTGTCGGGTGACCGCACGATGTCGCTGTCCGCCATGCCCGGCGTCCAGAGCCGGCGCAGGCTGTCGCGGAACAGGGGATAGAAGACCTCCTGCGCCGCGGCGTGGTGCTTCGTGCCCGTCAGCTCCAGCGCATGGGTCAGGGCGCGCGGTCCGGTGTCGCCCCACGGGAGGGCTGCGGGCGCGAGCCGCCCCGCCTCGCGCCGGGGGGCGATCCACTTCGCGCCGCGCCACGGCGGGACGAGCTCGGCCTGGAACAGGAACGCCTCGAGCCACCGCAGCGGGGCCGAGCCGACGGGCAGGGCAACGACCCCCGACAGCACCCCGGTGCCGTCGTTCAACCCGAAGAGATAGCCCGTCGACGTGGCGTAGGGCGCGAGGCAGTAGGCGTCCATGTCCACCCAGATCACCTCGCGGCGCCGCAGCAGCGCCACGCGGAACAGGTCGGACCAGACGGCGAGTTCGTGCCGTGTCGGCGGCCCGCTCACAAAACCGGGCTTCGGCAGGATCTCGGATGCGTCCCTGACCGCCACCCCTGCGGGAATGCCGCCCACCTCGCCCGCGACATAAAGCGTGAAGTCGCAATCCTGCTCCAGGTACGAGGCAAGGACCATCTGCTCGATGAACGACAGATCGCCACCGGCCCAGAACGACGCGACGGGATGGGACCAGCGGGTCATGACGCGGCGTTCACGCGCGCGCGGGAAGCGGCAGCGGCGCAATGCACGGGAAATCTGCCGGCGTCCTGCACTTGCCCTGCGATATGCGCCGCGCCGTCGCCATCAGTCGCGATCAGACCATCCGCTCCAGATCCTTCGCCGCGCGGACGAAGTCGCGGAACAGCGGCGCGGGGGCGAAGGGCTTCGACTTCAGTTCCGGGTGCGACTGCACGCCGATGAACCACGGATGGTCCCTGACCTCGACCACCTCCGGCAGCCGCCCGTCCGGCGACATCCCCGAGAACCACAGCCCGCACGCCTCGAGCGGCTCGCGGTAGCGGGCGTCGATCTCGTAGCGGTGGCGGTGGCGGTCCTCCATCTCGGACGCGCCGCCATAGACCTCGCTGATCTTCGATCCGGGCGCGAGCGACGCGGTGTAGGACCCCAGCCGCATCGTGCCGCCCTTGTCGTCGGTGATCTTGCGCTCGACGCGGCTGTTGCCCTGCACCCATTCCTTGAGGTGGTAGACGACCGGGGTGAAACGGTCCTCGCCCGCCTCGTGGTCGAACTCCTCGGACCCGGCGTCGGTGATCCCGGCAAGGTTCCGCGCCGCCTCGACCACGGCCATCTGCATCCCGAGGCAGATGCCCAGATATGGCACCTTCCTTTCGCGCGCGTATTTCGCGGCGGCGATCATGCCTTCGGTTCCGCGCTCGCCGAAGCCGCCGGGGACGAGGATCCCGTGATAGCCGTCGAGCAGGTGGATGCCGTCGGGCTTTTCCAGCCTCTCGGCGTCGATCCATTCGGGGCGGACGCGGACGCGGTTGGCCATGCCCCCGTGCGTCAGCGCCTCGGAGATGGATTTGTAGGCGTCTTCCAGCTGGGTGTACTTGCCGACGATGGCGATCCTGACCTCGCCCTCGGCGTTGGTCAGACGGTCGTTCACGTCTTCCCAGCGGCGCAGGTCGGGGCGGGGGGCCGGGCTGATCTGGAAGGCGTCCAGCACCGCGCGGTCAAGGCCGACGCGGTGATAGGCCAGGGGCGCCTCGTAGATCGACTTCAGGTCGTAGGCGGGGATGACCGCGTCGGGCCGGACGTTGCAGAACAGCGCGATCTTGGCGCGCTCGCGGTCGGGGATCGGGTGCTCGGACCGGCAGACCAGCACGTCCGGCTGCAGGCCGATGGCGCGCAGTTCCCGGACGCTGTGCTGGGTGGGCTTGGTCTTCAACTCGCCCGAGGCGGCGAGATAGGGGATCAGCGTCAGGTGCATCAGGATGCACTGGCCGCGCGGGCGGTCCTGGCTGAACTGGCGGATCGCCTCGAAGAAAGGCAGGCCCTCGATGTCGCCGACGGTGCCGCCGATCTCGCACAGCATGAAGTCCACCTCGTCCTCGCCGATCGCGAGGAAGTCCTTGATCTCGTTGGTGACGTGCGGGATCACCTGGATCGTCTTGCCGAGATATTCGCCGCGGCGTTCACGTTCCAGCACGTTGGAATAGATCCGCCCCGCGCTGACCGTGTCGGTGCGCCGCGCGCTGACGCCGGTGAAGCGTTCGTAGTGGCCGAGGTCGAGGTCCGTTTCCGCGCCGTCGTCGGTGACGAAGACCTCGCCATGCTCGAACGGGCTCATCGTGCCGGGATCGACGTTCAGGTAGGGGTCGAGCTTGCGCAGCCGCACGGTATAGCCCCGCGCCTGCAGAAGCGCGCCGAGCGCGGCCGAGGCGAGCCCCTTGCCAAGCGAGGACACGACGCCGCCGGTAATGAAGATGTAACGCGCCATGCGGGCCCCCGTGATGTTGTCTTGCAATGGAAACGCGCGGTCCCGAAGACCGGCATCACGGGAGCCGGGACATACCCGATTCTCCGCCATCCCGCAACGGACCGCGACAATTTGTGGGGGCGCCCGGAAGCGCCCTCAAGCTGTGGTGTTCAGTTCGTGGCCGGTGCCGCGGCCCCGGCGGGGGCGTTCAGCGGAACGGTGGTCTGGTTCGCGGCATCGGCCGGGACGGCGGGCGCGTCGCCGATCGGGACGGTGTAGCTGGTGGGCGCGCTGCCCGCGCTTCCGTCGGCGGCGGGCGTCGGGGTGCTGGTCGCCGGGGTGCTGGCGGCCGTTGTGCTGGCGGCCGGGGCGCGCTCCGCAGCGGGCTCCGGTGCGGCAACGGTCGCCGGGGTTCCGCCGGATACCTGCCCCGGCGCCGCGGCGGCGCCCGGCGGCAGGATCGGCTGACCGGCGGCGGGCGGCGGGGCATAGTCGGGCAGCGCCGGCATGCCGGCCGGCGCGTTCAGGGGCGCGCCGGTCGTGTCGCCCGCGGGTGCGATCCGGTCCAGCACCGAACCCGTCGCCGAGTTGCGGGCGGCGATGACCGTCAGCGCGATGGAGGTGACGAGGAAGCCCGCCGCCAGCAGCCAGGTGGCGCGCGTCAGCGCGTTCGCGGCCTGCCGCCCGCTCATCACGCCGCTGCCGCCGCCCGAGCCGATGCCAAGGCCACCGCCTTCGGACCGTTGCAGCAGCACCACGCCGATCAGCAGCACGGCGAGGATCAGATGCACAGTAAGGACGACGTTCTGCACGGGGTGGCCTTTCTCGTCTCGCGGGACGCGTCTTACTAGTCACGGGCGGGGGTGATGGCAAGCAAGGCCGAACGTGCCGGAACCGGACCTGCCGCGGCGAACGGCGGGGTCAGGCCAGCGCGGCCAGCGCCTCTGACAGGTCCAGCGCGCCGTCGTAGAGCGCGCGGCCGGAAATCGCCCCGGCTATGGAGCCCGCATCGCGCAGCGCGATCAGGTCCGCGAGCGACGAGACGCCGCCCGACGCGATCACCGGGATCGAAACGGCGCGGGCCAGCGCGTGGGTCGCGGCGACGTTGGGGCCCTGCATCGCCCCGTCGCGGTCGATGTCGGTATAGATGATGGCCGCGACGCCCGCGTCCTCGAACCGGCGGGCGAGGTCGGTCGCGGCGATCCCGGTCTGCTCGGCCCAGCCGCGCGTGGCCACCCGGCCGCCCCGGGCGTCGATCCCGACCGCGATCCGCCCCGGGAACGCGGCGGCCGCTTCCGCCACGAGATCCGGGTTCTCGACCGCGACGGTGCCGAGGATCACGCGGGCGACGCCGCGGCCCAGCCACCCCTCGATCGTGCCCATGTCGCGGATGCCGCCGCCAAGCTGGACCGGCAGGTCGACCGCCTGCAGGATCGCCTGCACCGCCTCGCCGTTGACGGGCCGCCCGGCGAAGGCGCCGTTGAGGTCGACGAGATGCAGCCACCGGGCGCCTGCCGCGGCGAAGCGCGCGGCCTGCGCCGCCGGGTCGGTGCCGAACACGGTCGCCGCGTCCATGTCGCCGCGCAGCAGCCGCACGCAGGCCCCGTCCTTGAGGTCGATGGCGGGGTACAGGATCATCTCGCGGCTCCTTCGATGCGGCCGGGCGACCGGCGTCGCGGCCCCCCTTGCCACAGCGGGGCCGCCGGGGAAAGCCGCTGCCCTGCGACGGCGGGCGGCGGCGGGACCCTACGTCACGCTTGCGGGAATCGGCGCGCCCGGGCCTGCTTTCGCCAAGGATCACGGGAGGGACCACCATGAAGACACTCGCACTCGCCGCCGCTTTCGCGCTGTCGGCGTCGGCCGCGATGGCCGCCGACCCGATCGAGGGGATATGGCAGACGCAGGCCGACGAGGGCGCGCTTGCGATCGTCAGCATCGCGCCCTGCGGCGGCGCCTTCTGCGGCACGATCGTCAAGACCTACAAGGCCGGGGCGGAATACGCGTCCCCCAATGTCGGCAAGCAGATCGTCCGCAGCATGAAGGCGACCGGCGGCGGCAACTACGAGGGGCAGGTGTGGCGGCCCGCCAACGACAAGGTCTACAACGGCAAGGCGACCGTCGGCGGCACGTCGATGAAGCTGTCGGGCTGCGTCGCGGGCGGGCTGATCTGCAAGGCGCAGACCTGGACCAAGCTGAAGTAGGCTGCCGCGCCCCGCTTGACCCGGCGAACCGCCTCGGCCCCCGCCCGCCGCCCGCTGCTGCGCAGCCGGCAGGTGCCGCGCGTGGTGAACCCGCCCGCGCCGGTCGGACCGGCGGGGCCTTCCGTCACCTGACCGCGATGCCCGCGCCTTCGTCGGCGGGGCCGACATGGGCGCGGAACGCCTCGAACAGTTCGCGGCCCATGCCGTGCGCGCTGGGGGCGGGGTCGTAGGTCGCCGGGGTGCGGGTGGCGAAGTCCGGCTCGAGGCAGTCGAGCGTCCCCGCCACCGCGTCCACCCGGACGAGGTCGCCGTCGCGGAGCCGGGCGAGCGGTCCGCCCGCCGCCGCTTCGGGCGTGGCATGGATCGCGGCCGGCACCTTGCCCGACGCGCCCGACATGCGCCCGTCCGTGACCAGCGCGACCCGCAGGCCGCGGTCCAGCAGGACCGACAGGGTCGGCGTCAGGCTGTGAAGTTCCGGCATGCCGTTCGCGCGCGGCCCCTGGAAGCGGACGACGACGACGGTATCCCCGGTGAATTCGCCCGCCTGGAACGCGGCCTTCACCTGGTTCTGGTCGTCGAAGACCCGGGCGCGCGCCTCGACCACGTGCAGTTCGGGCTTCACCGCCGACACCTTGATGACCGCGCGGCCGAGATTGCCCGCGAGCATGTGCAGGCCCCCGGTGGCCGCGAACGGACTTGCCGCCGGGCGCACGATGCGGTCGTTGAGCGACGCGCCGGGGCCGTCCACCCACTCGATCCCGGCATCCGTCAGCTTCGGCTCCGTGGTGTAGCGGCCAAGGCCCTCGCCCGCGATCGTGGTGACATCCTCGTGCAGCAGTCCCGCCGACAGAAGCTGCCCGATAAGGAAGCCCAGCCCGCCCGCCGCGTGGAAGTGGTTCACGTCGGCGAGGCCGTTCGGATAGACCCGCGCCAGCAGCGGGGTCACCTGGCTGAGGTCGTGGAAATCCTGCAGGTCGATCAGGATCCCCGCCGCCCGCGCCATCGCGGGCAGGTGGATGACGTGGTTCGTGGACCCGCCCGTCGCCATCAGCCCGACCATCCCGTTGACGAAGGCGCGTTCATCGAGGATCGCGCTGACCGGGATGTAGTCGTTCCCCAGCCGCGTGATCTGCGCGGCCCGCGTCACGCCCGCGACCGTCAGCGCCTCGCGCATCGGCGTGTTCGGGTTGACGAAGCTCGCGCCCGGCAGGTGCAGGCCCATGAACTCCATCAGCATCTGGTTGCTGTTCGCCGTGCCGTAGAAGGTGCAGGTGCCGGGCGAGTGGTAGGACGCCATCTCGGCCTCCATCAGCTTGTCGCGGCCGACGCGGCCGGCGGCGAAATCCTCGCGCACGCGGGCCTTTTCGTCGTTGGGCAGGCCCGAGGGCATCGGGCCGCCCGGCAGGAACACGGCCGGGACATGACCGAAGGTCGCGGCGGCGATGACGAGGCCCGGGACGATCTTGTCGCAGATCCCGAGCCACACGGCCGAATCGAAGGTGTCGTGCGACATCGCGACCCCCGCCGCCATCGCGATCACGTCGCGGGAAAAGAGCGACAGCTCCATCCCCGCGCGCCCCTGGGTGACGCCGTCGCACATGGCGGGCACGCCGCCCGCCACCTGCGCCGTGGCGCCCGCCCGGTGGGCGGCGCGGCGGATCAGGTCGGGATAGCGCTCATAGGGCTGATGCGCCGACAGCATGTCGTTGTAGGCCGTGACGATGCCGATGTTGGGACGCGCGGTCAGCGCCATGTCGGCCTTGTCGTCCATCGCGGCATAGGCGTGGGCCTGGTTGCCGCAACTGAGATGGGCGCGCCGCGGTCCGTTCTCGGCCGAACGGGCGACGGTGGACAGGTAGGTGGCGCGGCGGTCGGCCGAGCGTTCGCGGATCCGGTCGGTGACGCGGGCGATGGTGTCGTTGAGCATGGCGGTTCCCCCGATGGGCGCTGCCTCAAGACATAGGAAGTTAGCGATAACGGCGCAACGTGTCCCCCGCGCCGGGCAGGGACGCGCGTTTTCGGCGCTTTCCGCGCGGCCCGCCTGCGGCTATACCGCCGCCGGGTTGACGCGAAGGATCTTGGAATGGCGAACGTGGTGGTGGTCGGCGCCCAGTGGGGCGACGAGGGCAAGGGCAAGATCGTCGACTGGCTGTCCGAACGCGCCGACGTGATCGCGCGCTTCCAGGGCGGCCACAACGCGGGCCACACCCTCGTCATCGGCAACGAGGTCTACAAGCTGTCGCTGCTGCCGTCGGGGATCGTGCGGCAGGGCAAGCTGGCCGTGATCGGCAACGGCGTCGTGCTGGACCCGTGGGCGCTGTTCACCGAGATCGACAAGCTGACCGGGCAGGGGGTCGAGATTTCCACCGAGAACCTGATGATCGCGGAAAACACGCCGCTGATCCTGCCGCTGCACCAGGACCTCGACCGCCTGCGCGAGGACGCGGCGGGCGCGTCGAAGATCGGCACCACCGGGCGCGGCATCGGCCCCGCCTACGAGGACAAGGTCGGTCGCCGCACGATCCGCGTGGCCGACCTCGCCGACGAGGAGACGCTGGACCAGCGGCTCGACCGGCTGCTTGCCCATCACGATCCGCTGCGGCAGGGGCTGGGCGCGACGCCGGTGGACCGGGCGGAGCTCAAGCGGACGCTTCTGGAAATCGCGCCGAAGCTGCTGCCCTTCGCGCAGCCGGTGTGGAAGGTGATGGCCGACGCCCGCAAGGCGGGCAAGCGCATCCTGTTCGAGGGCGCGCAGGGATCGCTTCTGGACATCGACTTCGGGACCTATCCCTACGTCACCTCGTCCACCACCATGTCCGGCATGGCCGCGTCCGGCACCGGCATGGGGCCGGGCGCGATCGGCTACGTGCTGGGGATCGTCAAGGCCTACACCACCCGCGTCGGATCGGGCCCGTTCCCGACCGAGCTGGAGGACGGGATCGGCCAGAAGCTGGGCGAGCGCGGGCACGAGTTCGGCACCGTCACCGGGCGCAAGCGCCGCTGCGGCTGGTTCGACGCGGCGCTGGTGCGCCAGACCTGCGCCATTTCCGGCGTGAACGGCATCGCGCTGACCAAGCTCGACGTGCTGGACGGGTTCGAGACGCTGAAGATCTGCACCGGCTACACCGTGGACGGGCAGCACTACGATTACCTCCCCACCGCCGCCGCCCTGCAGGCGCGGGCGGTGCCGGTGTACGAGGAGATCGAGGGCTGGTCGGAATCGACCGAGGGCGCGCGGTCGTGGGCCGACCTGCCCGCCGCCGCGATCAAGTATGTCCGCCGGATCGAGGAGCTGATCCAGTGCCCGGTCGCGCTGCTGTCCACCAGCCCCGAACGCGACGACACGATCCTCGTCCACGATCCCTTCGCGGACTGATCCGATGGACCTGCAACGCCGCAAGCGCTGGGCGCTGTTCCTTCTGGTCGTCTGGCTGCCGGTCTATCTGATCGCGGCGTGGTGGTTCCTGAACTGGATCGACGACCGCTGGGGCAGGCTGCCGATCTGGGCAGAGGTGCCGCTGTATGTCTTGCTCGCGTTCCTCTGGGCGATCCCGTTCAGGCGGGTGTTCCACAGCACCGGCAAGTGACGCCGCTGTTTCGCAGCGACCGCCCCGTGACGCTGATCGGCGGCGGCGACGTGCTGGCCGTCGATGCGGCCGCCGCCGTGGCGCTGGCGCCGGTGGTGATGGCGGCGGACGGCGGGGCTGACACGGCGCTGGCGCTGGGGCTGATGCCCGATGCGGTCGTGGGGGACTTCGACAGCATCGGCGACGCCGCCCGCGCCGCGATCCCGGCGGAGCGGCTGCACCGGATCGCCGAGCAGGACAGCACCGATTTCGACAAGTGCCTGCGCAACATCGACGCGCCGTTCGTCCTCGCGCTCGGCTTTGCGGCCCCCCGGATGGATCACGCGCTGGCGGTGCTGTCGACGCTGTGCCGCAGGCCGCATCCTTCGTGCGTGGTGGTCGGGGCTGCGGACGTGGTCTTTGCCGCGCCGTCCCGGCTGGCGCTGGACCTGCCCGCCGGGGCAAGGTTGTCGCTGATGCCCTTTGGCCGCGTCACCGGCACCAGCGAAGGCCTGCGCTGGCCGATCGACGGGGTGGAGCTGGCCCCGGCAGAGCGGGTCGGCACGTCCAACGAGGTGACCGGGCCTGTGCGGCTCGCCCTCGACGGCCCGTGCCTCGTGATCCTGCCGAAGGAACATTTGCCGGCGGCGCTCGTCGCGCTGCAATGAGAAAGGGCGCCGCAAGGGCGCCCTTTCCATGTCTCAGCGGCCGCGGATCCGCGGATCCATCGCATCGCGCAGCCCGTCGCCGATGTAGTTCACCGTCAGCACCGTCAGCGAGATGAAGATGCCGGGCAGGATCACCCGCCAGGGATACATCTGCATCTGCTCGATCGCGTCGTAGAGAAGGCGACCCCAGGTCGGGAAGTCCGGCGGGAAGCCGAGGCCCAGGAAGGACAGCGCCGATTCCGTGATAATCGCGGTCGCGATCCCGAGCGTCGCCGCCACCATGATCGGGGACAGCACGTTCGGCAGCACGTGCCGCGTCATCATGCGGAAGTTGGGGGTGCCGATGGACCGGGCGGCCAGGATGAACTCGCGTTCCTTCAGGCCCAGCACGTCGCCGCGCACGATCCGGGCGGCCTGCATCCAGCTGGTCGCGCCGATGGCGGTCACGATCAGCAGGAAGGTGCCGAGGCCGGGCCCCATCGCCTGGCTCAGCGGCTCGCGGAACAGCGTCACCATCAGCAGCAGAAGCGGCAGCAGGGGCAGCGCGAGGAACAGCTCTGTCATCCGCATCAGCGGCGCGTCGAGGCGGCGGAAGAAGCCCGACAGGATGCCGATCAGGCTGCCCAGCGTCACCGCGATCAGCATCGCGGTCAGCCCGACGGCCAGCGACACCTGCCCGCCCTTCATCAGCCGCGCCAGCATGTCGCGGCCAAGCTGGTCGGTCCCCAGCGGGTGGGCGGCGCTGAAGCTCTGGTTGCGGGCGCGGATGTCCACGTAGGTCGCGTCGATCGTCCAGATGTAGGGGCCGATCGTCACGAACAGCACGATTCCGGTGAACAGGACCAGCGCCACCATCGCGCCCCGGTGACGCCGGAACTGGCGCCACACGTCGCGCCACTGGCTGCGGCTGGCAGGCGTCGTGTTCACCGTCGAGACCGGCTGGTCGGGCGGCAGCATCCCGGCCGCGGGCGTGGGCGCGTTCGAGGCCGTCTCGCGGATCAGCTCCGCCTCGTTGCGGGCGGTTTCTTGGGCCTTGTCAATCATAGCGGATCCGGGGGTCGAGGATGCCGTACAGGATGTCGGCGATCAGGGTGAAGACGACGATCAGGATGGCGAAGATGAAGGTCAGCGTCAGCACCATCGGGATGTCGTTCGAATGGATGGCCGAGATCAGAAGCTGGCCCAGGCCGTTCACCTTGAACACCTGCTCGGTGATGATCGCGCCGCCGAAGACCGCGGGCAGCCCCAGCGCGATCACGGTCACGACCGGGATCAGGCTGTTCCGCAGCACGTGCTTCAGCACGACCGTTCGTTCCGACAGGCCCTTGGCGCGGGCCGTGCGGACGTAGTCCTGCCCGAGGTTGTCCAGCATCGAGGCGCGCATGAAGCGGCTGATCTGCGCCGCGTTGTAGAGCGCGAGCACCGTCACCGGCATCGCCATCTGCCGCACCTGCTGCAGGAAGCTGTTCCAGTCGGTGACCTTCAGCGTGGTGTCGTAGATCGACGGGAACCACTGCAGGTTCACGGCGAAGACGATGATGAACACGACGCCCGTGAAGAAGGTGGGCATCGAGAAGCCGACCATCGACACGAAGGTGCCGAGCTGGTCGAACCACGAATACTGCCGGTAAGCCGAGATGATCCCGATCGGGATCGCGATCAGCACGCCGACGAGATAGCTGAAGCCCACGACCTTGAGCGTCTGCGGGATCCGCTCGGCGATCACGTCGAACACGGGGCTGCGCGACTGGAAGCTGATGATCCGCTGCGCGCCCCGGCTGAAGTCGGTGCCGAACACCTGGTCGAACCAGTGCAGCGGCTCGACCCAGAAGAACTGCTTCAGCCACAGGACATAGCGGATGTACCAGGCCTGGCCCAGGCCAAGCGCCTCGCGCATCTTCTCCTTGACCTCGGGGGGCACCGTCAGGGGCACGTCCCCCAGGGGGTCGCCCGGGGACAGTTCCAGCAGCAGGAAGATCACCAGCGAGATGAAAAGCAGCGTCGGTATCGCCAGCATGATCCGCCGCACAGCGTAAGTCAGCATCGGGTCCTTGGTCTCCGGTCGGGCGTCGCGGACGCTTGGTCGCGGGCCGGGATGGCGGACCCGGGCCGGGGGGCCCGGGTCCGACGGGGTGTCACTGCGCGCGGGTCCAGTCGGCCACGTTCCACAGTTCGGTGTCCCACGGGTTCATCTCGAAACCGGCGAGCGAGTTCGACACGGCCGACACGCGGCCGCGCCACGTCAGCGGCAGCATCGCCATGGACTGCGTCGTGAGCATCGCGTTCATCTGCTTGGCAAGCTCGGCTCGGCGGGCGGGGTCCGACGTCTCGCCCATCTCGTCGATCAGCGCGTCGTAGGCCGGATCGCAGTAGCGGCCGGTGTTCTCGCCCTGCCACTGGTTCGAGGGCGCCGGGATCTTGGAGCAGGCGCGCTCGGCCAGGAAGGTGCCCGGATCGGTGCCCTCGTAGACGTCGGTGAACATCTCGACGTCGGCATAGAACTTGTTGATCGTGTCGGGCGAGCCCGGGTCGGTCCCGAAATAGACCGCCGCGTCCACGGTCTTCAGCTCGGTCCCCACGCCGATCTCGGCCCACCACTGCTTGATGAGCGCCTGGTAGTCCTGCCGGACCGGGTTGACCGAGGTCTGGAACAGCAGCTGCAGCTTGCGCCCGTCCTTCTCGCGGATGCCGTCGCCGCCGACGGTCCAGCCGGCCTCGTCCAGAAGCGCCTTAGCGCCCTCGATGTCCTGCGCCATGCAGTCCTGCGTGTTCGACGCGAAGGCCTCGGGCGCGTTGATTACGTCGCAGGTCGCGCGGCCGGTCTCGCCGTAGCCGATTTCCGTCAGGAGCTGCCGGTCGATCGCCTTGGACAGCGCCTGCCGCACCTTGATGTCGCTGAGGATCGGGTGCGGGTGGGCCACCGTGGACCGCTCGCCCTCGGGCAGCTGCGGCGAGGGGTCGGTCAGGTTCAGGAAGATGTGCTCGACCTGTGCGCCGAACGCGGTCGGGAAGTCGCCCCGCCCTGCCGCAACCATCTGGCCCATCGTCTCGGGCGCGAGCTGCATGTTCCAGGCATAGTCGTATTCGCCGGTCTCAAGCACCGCGCGCGCCGCGCCGGCGGAATCGCCGCCGCCCTTCAGGTTGACGGTCGCGAAGGCGGGCTTGTCGGCCTCGCGGTATTCGGGGTTCGCCTCGAACGTGGCCACGTCGTTGGTGCGGAACGCGGTCACGCGGAACGGGCCGGTGCCGATCGGGCCGAAGTTCTGCTGGGTGCAGGTCGGGGCGCGCTCGCCGGTGCAGTCCTGGAACTGCGCCTTCTGGATGATCGGCGCCTGCCCGCCCACGAAGGCGGAATAGGGGTAGGGCCGGGCCTCGGTAAAGTTGATCTTCACGGTCAGCGGGTCCACGACCTCGACCGACGAGATGCCGGTGAACTTCGCGGCCTGGGCACAGCCGCCGCTTTCGTCCATGCAGTATTCGGCGGTGAACTTGACGTCCTCGGCGGTCAGGGGCGTGCCGTCCGACCACTTCACGCCGTCCTTCAGCTTCCAGGTGATCGACTTTCCGTCCTGCGCCACGCCCCCGTTTTCCAGCGTCGGGATCTCGGCCGCGAGCTTCGCCACCAGGTCGCCCTTGGCGTCGAAGTTGGCGAGCGGCTCCAGCACCAGCGACGCGGCGGTGATGTCCTTGGTGCCCGTGGACAGGTACAGGTTCAGCGTGCTCGGGGCCTGCCAGAAGATCATGTTCAGTTGCCCCTGCGCGCCGCGCTCGGCATGGGCGGCAGAGGAGAAGGCGGTCACGGCGGCGCCGGCAAGAAGGAGTGCTCTGGTGTTCATGGTGGGCCCTTTGCGGCTTGATGGGTTGAGGACTGCCCGGCCGCACGGGACGCGCGCGGCCGGATCATCGCGGTCAGGCCGCGATCATTTCATGCGGTACCAGTCGCTCGCGTTCCACAGCTCGCTGTCCCAGGTGTTCAGGACCACGCCGCCCAGCGTGTTCGACTGCGCCGACAGGCGGCCGCGATCGACCAGCGGAACGACGGTCATGCTGTCCTTCGTCAGCATGTCATTGAGCTTGCGGGCGAGGGCGCCGCGTTCCTCGATGCCCGCCGTGCGCGACAGTTCGGCCACCATCCTGTCGTACTCGGGGTCGCAGTAGCGGTTGTTGTTCTCGCCCTGCCACTGGTTCTCCGGGCTCGGCGCCTTGTCGCAGGTGTACATGGACAGGTAGGCTTCCGGGTCGGTGCCCGGGAAGTTGTTGGCGTACATCTGCACGTCGGCATAGAACTTTTCCAGCGTGTCGGGCGAGCCCGCGTCGCCGCCGAAGAAGACCGAGGCGTCGATCGTCTTCAGCTCGGCCTCGACGCCGATTTCCGACCACCACTGCTTGATCAGCGACTGGAAGTCCTGCCGGATCGGGTTGACCGAGGTCTGGTAGACCAGGCTCAGTCGCCGGCCGTCCTTTTCACGCACGCCGTCCGCGCCGGGAACCCAGCCGGCCTCGTCCAGCAGCTTCTTGGCGCCCTCGATGTCCTGCGTCAGGCAGCCGGTGTTGTCGGTCGAGGCATAGGGGTCGGGCGCGGGCACCAGGTTGCAGGTCGGGCGACCGGCCTGCCCGTAGCCGATCTCGACCAGCAGGTTGCGGTCGATCGCCATGCTGAGCGCGCGGCGCACGTTCACGTCCGACAGGAAGGGGTTCGGATGGGCCTTGGTGGACCGCTCGCCTTCCGGCAGGTTGGGCGAGGCGTCGGTCCAGTTCATCTCCAGCCGCTCGACCAGGGTGCCGAAGGCGGTGATGAACTTGCCGGTGCCGCCGCTTTCCATCTGGGCCTGGACCTCGGGCGAGATCTGGGTGTTCCAGGCATAGTCGAACTCGCCCGTTTCCAGCACGGCGCGGGCGGCCGCGGCCGCGTCGCCGCCGCCCTTCAGCGTCACCGTCGCGAAGGCGGGCTTGGCCGGGTCGCGGTATTCCGGGTTGGCTTCAAGCTGCACGACGTCGTTGGTGCGGAACTCGGTCACGCGGAACGGGCCGGTGCCGATCGGCCTGAAGTTCGCGTCCGTGCAGGAGGCTGCCGCGGCGCCCATGCAGGGCGTGAACTGCGCCTTCTGGACGATCGGGGATTCAGAGCCCACGAAGGCCGTGAACGGGAAGGGCTTGGGATCCCTGAACGTGACCTTGACCGTGGTCGGATCGACCGCCTCGACCTTCTCGATGCCGTCGTATTTCGCCAGCTGCGCGCAGCCCCCTTCGGGGTTCATGCAGTACTCGGCCGTGAACTTCACGTCCTCGGACGTGAAGGGGGTGCCGTCGGACCATTTCAAGCCCGGGATCAGCTTCCATGTGACCGACTTGAAGTCCTCGGCGATGCCGCCGTTCTCGAGCGTCGGCAGCTCGGTCACGAGGCGCGGGAACATCTTGCCCGTCTCGTCGTAGCCCGCCAGCGGCTCGAGGACGAGCGATCCGGCCTCGATGTCCTTGGTGCCCGACGACAGGTACGGGTTCATCGTGGAAATGGCCTGGTAGTACAGGATGTTGACCTGCCCGTCGCTGCCGCGCTCGGCGAAGGCGGCGGGGGTCATCGCCACCGTGGCGGCGGCGCCCAGCAGCAGGGTTCTGATCTTCATGAAACGCTCCTTGTTGGTGTTCCCCGCGAGGGGTTTCGGATCGGCTGGCCGTGACGCCTTGAAGGCGTTCTTGTCGGCATCTGTCGATGGTCCCCAATCCGTTCTGCTGGCAGGTTGCCCTTGCGGAATGTCCGAATTGTTAGAACCCGTCACGAAAACGCAAGCCGGTTTTGTTGTTGCAAACACGGCCCGCTCGCTTAGCCTGCGCCGACGTGCTGCCGACACATCCCCGGCACGCCGCAGGAAAGAAGGTGCCCCCTTATGCTGGATGACGCCGCGCCGCTGGTTTCGATCGAGGGCCTCAGGGTCGATTTCCAGACCCAGGACGGCCCCGTCACGGGCGTCCACGACATCAGCTTCGACATCCGTCCCGGCGAGTGCGTCTGCGTCGTGGGCGAATCCGGGTCGGGCAAGTCGGTCAGCTCGCTGTCGCTGATGCGGCTGGTCGAGTTCGGCGGGGGCGAGATCGCGCAGGGGCGGCTGATGTTCGATGCGGGCAAGGGCCGCATGATCGACCTTGCCAGGCAGCCCGCCGACGTGATGCGCGACGTGCGCGGCAACGAGATCGGGATGATCTTCCAGGAGCCGATGACCTCGCTCAACCCGGTCTTCACGGTGGGCGAGCAGCTGGCCGAGGGGCTGATGGTCCACCGGGACATGAACCGCGCCCAGGCCCGCGCCCGGTCGCTGGAACTGCTGCGCGAGGTGCGGATCCCCGAACCGGAGCGCCGGCTGGACCAGTATCCGCACGAGCTTTCGGGCGGCATGCGCCAGCGGGTCGTGATCGCGATCGCGATGGCGTGCCGGCCGCGGCTGCTGATCTGCGACGAGCCGACGACCGCGCTCGACGTGACGATCCAGGCGGAAATCCTGGCCCTGATCGACCGGCTCAAGCGTGAAAACGGCATGGCGGTGATGTTCATCACCCACGACATGGCCGTGGTCGCGCAGATGGCCGACCGCGTCGTTGTCATGTACCGCGGCAACAAGGTCGAGGAAGGCACCGTCACCGAGATCTTCGAGAACCCGCGCGAGGACTACACCAAGGCGCTGCTCGCCGCCGTGCCGCGGCTGGGCGAGATGGCGGGCAAGCCCGCGCCCGAGCCGATGCGCCTGATGCGCAACGCCGACGGCAGCACCGCGCCGCGCCCGATCGTCGTGGCCGATCCCAGGCCGCTGCTCGAGGTGCGCAACCTGTCCACCCGCTTCGCCGTCAAGGGCGGGCTCCTGCGCCGCACCGTGGCGCAGGTTCACGCGGTCGAGGACGTGAGCTTCACCGTCATGGGCGGCGAGACGCTGTCGCTGGTGGGCGAATCGGGCTGCGGCAAGTCCACCACCGGCCGTTCGATCCTGCGGCTGGTCGAGCCGACCTCGGGCGAGGTCCGGCTGGGCGGCACCGACGTCATCGGCCTGTCCCAGTCCGCGCTGCGCCGTGCGCGGGCCGACATGCAGATGATTTTCCAGGACCCGTTCGCGTCGCTCGACCCGCAGATGCGCCTGTTCGACCAGGTCGAGGAGCCGATGCTGAACTTCGGCATCGGCAACCGCTCGGAACGCCACGACCGCATCGCCGGGCTGTTCGACCGGGTCGAACTTCCCCGCAGCTTCATGCGCCGCTACCCGCACGAGATGTCTGGCGGCCAGCGCCAGCGCATCGCCATCGCCCGCGCGCTCGCGCTGAACCCCAAGCTCATCATCGCGGACGAGGCGGTGTCGGCGCTGGACGTGTCGGTGCAGGCGCAGGTGCTGAACCTGCTGATGGAGCTGCAGCAGGATCTCGGCATCTCGATGCTGTTCATCAGCCACGACATGGCGGTGGTGGAACGTGTCAGCCACCATGTCGCGGTCATGTATCTGGGCCGGATCGTGGAGATCGGGACCCGCAGCCAGGTGTTCGAGAACCCGCAGCACAGCTATACCCGGCAGCTGATGGCCGCCGTGCCGGTGGCGGATCCGCGCAGGAAGAAGATCAGCGAGGACCTGAAGTTCAAGCCGATCCCGTCGCCGATCTTCCCGGTCGGGCACGACGCGCCGCGCTCGACCTACCGCGAGGTCGCGCCCGGCCACCGCGTGCTCGTCGATCCGGTCACGCACGGAACCTGAGGCGCGGCAGGGAAGGGGGAGGGGATCGATGCTGACGGGTGGTCCCATCGCCGCGACCGAGGCGGTCCGCTTTCCCGGACCCATCCCCGACGCCACCGACGTCGCCGTCATCGGCGGCGGCATCGCCGGGATCGCGACGGCGCTGTATCTCGCCCGCGCGGGCGTCGCGGTCACGGTCTGCGAAAAGGGCCGCGTCGCCGCCGAACAGTCGTCGCGCAACTGGGGCTGGGTGCGCCAGCAGGGCCGCGACCTGGACGAACTGCCGATCATGATCGAGGCGCTGCGGCTCTGGGAAGGGCTGCAGCAGGAACTGGGCGAGGCCGCGGGGCTGCGCCGCACCGGCGTCACCTACCTTGCCCGGACCGAGGCCCAGTTGGCCGCCTACGAGGGCTGGCTGGTCCACGCGAAGGCGCACGGGCTCGACACGCGCCTGCTTTCGCGGGCGGAACTGGACCGCGTGCTGCCGAACGCCGCCGGGTGGCTCGGCGCGCTCACCACGCCGTCGGATGCGCGGGCCGAGCCGTGGACGGCGGTGCCCGCGATGGCCCGCCTCGCCGCCGACGCCGGCGCGGTGATCGTCGAGGACTGCGCGGTCCGCACGATCGAGACGGCCGCCGGCCGCGTCAGCGGCGTCGTGACCGAGAAGGGGACGATCCGCGCCCCGCTCGTGCTGCTGGCGGGCGGGGCGTGGTCGTCGCTTTTCGCAGGGAACGCCGGGCTGTCGATCCCGCAGCTGTCCTCGCGCGCGACGGTGGCCGCGACCGAGGCCATGCCCGACTTCTGGCCCAGCAACGCCGCCGACGACCGCTTCGCCTTCCGCAGGCGCGCGGATGGCGGCTACACCCTCGCCCCCGGCACCGTCAGCGACTTCTGGATCGGACCCGGTGCCTTCCGCCACGTCCGCAGCTTCGGCCGCCAGTTCCTGCGCGACGTGACCAACACCCGCCTGCACCCGTTCGCGCCCGCAGGGTTTCCCGACGCCTGGCGCACCCCGCGGCGCTGGCGCGCCGACGAGGAATCCCCGTTCGAACGGATGCGCGTGCTCGACCCGGCCCCGAACCTACGGCTGGTCGAAAAGCTGCAGCGCGACTTCGCCGCGACCTTCCCGAACCACGGCCGGCCGCGCATCAAACGCGCCTGGGCTGGCATGATCGACGCCACCCCCGATATCGTCCCCATCCTCGACGAGACGCCGATCCCCGGGTTCTTCGTCGCCACCGGACTGTCGGGCCACGGCTTCGGCATCGGCCCCGGCATCGGCCGCGTCATGGCCGACCTGATCCGCGGCCGGGACCCCGGGCACGACCTGACCCGCTTCCGCTTCGGCCGCTTCTCGGACGGCTCGCCGGTGACGCTCGGCCCCACCTTATGACTTGCGGCGCGGCGACGGCCGCGCGAACCTGCCGCCAGAACAGGAGACAATCATGCCCGTCAAGAACCGCATGGCCGAGTTGCTGCCCGAGATCACAGCCTGGCGCCGCGACTTCCACGAGAACCCGGAACTGCTCTACGAAGTCCACCGTACTGCCGGCAAGGTCGCCGAGCTGCTGCGGAGCTTCGGCGTGGACGAGGTGGTCGAGGGCGTCGGCCGCACCGGCGTGGTGGGCGTCATCAAGGGCCGCAGCGACAGCAGCGGCCGGGTGATCGGCCTGCGCGCCGACATGGACGCGCTGCCCATCAACGAGATCACGGGCGTCGACTACGCGTCCAAAACCCCCGGCGTCATGCACGCCTGCGGCCATGACGGCCACACCGCGATGCTGCTGGGCGCGGCCCGCTATCTCGCCGAGACGCGCAATTTCGACGGCACCGCGGTCGTGATCTTCCAGCCCGCCGAAGAAGGCGGCGCCGGCGGGCTCGCCATGGTCGAGGACGGGCTGGTGGACCGCTGGGGCATCCAGGAATTCTACGGGATGCACAACATGCCGGGCATCCCCACCGGCAGCTTCGCGATCCGCGAGGGCGCGATGATGGCGGCTGCCGACCAGTTCGACATCGTCGTCACTGGCAAGGGCGGGCACGCGGCAAAGCCCCACGATTGCATCGACACCACGCTGGTGTCGGCGCAGATCATCGTCGCGCTGCAGTCGATCGTGTCGCGCAACGTGGATCCGCTGAAGAACGCGGTCGTGTCGGTCTGCGTGGTGCAGACGGATTCCACCGCCCACAACGTCATCCCGCAGACGGTGAGGCTGAAGGGCACCGCCCGCAGCCTTGACGCAGGCGTGCGCGACCAGCTGGAAGCCGGGATCAGGCGCGTGTCCGAAAACATCGCCGCCGCCTTCGGCGCGACCGCCGACGTGGACTTCCGCCGCGGCTACCCGGTCACGGTGAACCACGCGGACGCGACGGAACACGCGGCGGCCGTCGCGCGCGAGGTCGCGGGCGACATCGACATGACCGTCGAGCCGATGATGGGCGGCGAGGACTTCAGCTACATGCTGGAACAGCGCCCCGGCGCCTATATCTTCGTGGGCAACGGCGACAGCGCCATGGTGCACCACCCGGCCTACAACTTCGACGACGACGCGATCCCCGCAGGGTCGAGCTGGTACGCCGGCATGGTCGAGGCGCGGATGCCCGCCGCCTGATCCGCCCCCTTGCCCAAGGGAACCCCGGCCTTTGCGCCGGGGTTCTTCGTCGGATCAGAAGGAGCGCGCGATGGCCGCGGATTTCCACAAGGGACAGCGGGTCAGCTGGAACAGCTCGGGCGGAACGGCGCACGGCAAGATCGTGCGCAAGATCACCTCGCGCATGAAGATCAAGGACCACGAGGTCGCCGCGTCCGAGGACGATCCGCAATGGCTGGTCGAGACGGACGAGGGCGCACAGGCCGCGCACAAGCCGGGCGCGCTGAAGGCGGAGTGATGGAGGCCGGTCAGACCGACCGCGTCAGTCCGCCATCCACCCGCAGGTTCTGCCCGGTGATGTAGCCGGCGCCGTCCGAAACAAGGAACGCGACCGTCGCCGCGATCTCGTCGGCGCGACCGTAGCGCCTCATGGGCACCGTATCGCGCCGCTCGTCGGTGGCGGGCAGGCTGTCGATCCAGCCCGGCAGGACGTTGTTCATCCGCACGTTCTGGCCCGCGTAAGTGTCGCAGAAGATCTTCGTGAAGCTCGCGAGCCCCGCCCGGAACACCGCCGAGGTCGGAAACATCGCCGAGGGCTCGAACGCCCAGGCGGTGGAGATGTTGACGATCGCGCCGCCGCCCGCGTCGGCCATGATCGGCGCGACCAGACGGACCGGGCGGATCACGTTCAGAAGGTAGACCTCCATCCCGCGGTGCCAGTCGTCGTCGCTGATGTCGAGGATCGCCGCGCGTGGCCCGTGCCCGGCAGAGTTCACCAGCGCGTCGATCCGGCCCCAGCGGTCCATCGCCGCGTCGACCAGCCGCGCAAGGTCATCCGGCGACTGGTTCGACCCGGTGACGCCAAGGCCGCCAAGCTCGGCCGCGAGCGCCTCGCCCTTGCCCGAGGACGACAGGATCGCGACCCTGTAGCCGTCGTCGGAAAGCCTGCGGGCCGCCGCCGCGCCCATGCCCGACCCGCCGGCGGTGATGATCGCAACCTTGTCGGACATGGCTTCCTCCTCAGAAATGGATCGCCCGCTTGTAGGCGTCCAGCACCGCCTCGTGCATCGCTTCGGACAGGGTCGGGTGGGCGAAGACCGTTTCCATCAGCTCGGCCTCGGTTGTCTCCAGCGTGCGGCCGATGACGTAACCCTGGATCAGCTCGGTCACCTCGGCGCCGACCATGTGCGCGCCCAGCAGTTCGCCGGTTTTCGCGTCGAACACCGTCTTGACCAGCCCCTCCGGCTCGCCGAGCGCGATCGCCTTGCCGTTGCCGATGAAGGGGAAGCGGCCGACGCGGACCTCGTGCCCGGCTTCCTTCGCGCGCGCCTCGGTCAACCCGACCGAGGCGACCTGCGGCTGGCAGTAGGTGCAGCCGGGGATCGAGTTCGGGCGGATCGGGTGCGGCTCGCCGCCCGCGACCAGCTCGGCCACCATGACGCCTTCGTGGCTGGCCTTGTGAGCAAGCCAGGGCGCGCCCGCGACGTCGCCGATGGCATATACGCCGTCGACGCCCGTGCGGCAGAGCTCGTCGACGACGATATGGGTGCGGTCGATCTTCAGCCCCGCCTCCTCGAACCCGCAATCCTCGACGTTGCCGACGATGCCCACGGCCGAGATGACGGTGTCGAACTCCTGCGTCTGGACCTTGCCGCCGACCTCGACATGGGCGGTGACCTTGTCCTTGGCGCGGTCGAGCTTCTTCACCGTCGCGCCTTCAAGGATCGTCATCCCCTGCTTGACGAACTGCTTCTTCGCGAAGGCCGAGATCTCCTCGTCCTCGACCGGCAGCACGCGGTCCATCACCTCGACCACGGTCGTTTCCGCGCCGAGCGTGTTGTAGAAGCTCGCGAACTCGATCCCGATCGCGCCCGAGCCGATGACGAGCAGCTTCTTCGGCATGTGCTTGGGGACCAGCGCCTCGCGGTAGGACCAGACGCGGTCGCCGTCCGCTTCCAGCCCCGGCAGGTTGCGGGCCCGGGCGCCGGTGGCGACGACGATCGCCCTGGCCGCGACCTCCTCGGTGCCCTTGTCGGTCGCGACCGAGATCCTGCCCGCGCCCGCCAGCTTCGCGGCGCCCTGGATGACCGTGACCTTGTTCTTCCTGAGAAGGTGCGAGACGCCGCCCGACAGCTGCTTGGCGACCCCGCGCGAGCGTTTCACGATCGCGTCGAGGTCGAAGCCGATCCCGTCCGCCTTCAGGCCGAAATCCTTCGCCCGTTCCATCAGGTGGAAGATCTCGGACGACCGCAGCATCGCCTTGGTCGGGATGCAGCCCCAGTTCAGGCAGATGCCGCCCAGCTCGGCCCGTTCGATCACGGCGACGTTCAGCCCCAGCTGCGCGCCGCGGATCGCGCAGACATAGCCGCCGGGCCCCGAGCCGATCACCACCATGTCGAAGTCCTTGGGCATCGCTGTCGTCCTTCCCTCTGTGTCGTGCGAAGTTTCGCAGCGTCACCCGGGATCGGCAAGCTTGACCTTGCCGGAAACCAGCGCGCCATAGCCGCCGGCGTCCAGCAGCGCCTGCTCTGCGGGCGTCGTTTCGCGGCCGAGCGCCGCGTTGCGCCACGGGAAGCGGCCGAAGGTGGCGATGGTGTCGCGGTGCAGCTGCGCGTGGATCAGGTTCTCGCCCGGCATCCGTTCGGCGAACAGCGCGACCGCGCGGTCCTGCAGGGCCAGGTCCTCGGCATGCTCGAACGGCATGTAGAAGAACTGCCGGGCAGGTTCGGGCGTGGCGAGGTCGTGGCCCGCGGCGATCGCGCTCTCGGCGATCGAGATGGCGAGCGGATCGGTCGCGAAGGACCGGCTGTCGCCGCGGAACATGTTGCGCGGGAACTGGTCGGTCAGGATCAGCGACGCGAGCGTCCCTTCGGGCGTGTCGGCCCACGCGCGGGTCAGTTGCCGCGCGTCCTGCCACGCGGACATGAAGCGCGCGCGGACCTGCTGGTCCAGCTCGTCGGACTGCTCGTACCAGCCCTTCGGGCCGACCTCGTCCAGCCAGAAGCGGTTGATCTCTTGCGGCGTCATGCGGAACTCCTCCTCCGGGTGGGTGGCGGGGTCGCCGGCCTGCGCCAGCGCGGTCTCGACGGCGAGCGTCGTCGCGGTCGGCGACAGCATCGCGAAGGCGCCGGTGTCGGCGACGGCGGGCGACGCGCGGCGCGTCATGCGCCACGCGGCATAGCCCGACAGCGCCAGCAGCAGCACGCCCATGTAGGCCCAGAACCCGTCCGGGCCCATCGCCGCCATGAGCCAGGCGGTGACGATCGGGCCGAAGAACGACCCGGCCCCGTTGATGAGCAGCAGGCCCGCCGAGCCGGCCGCCATGTCGGACGCGTCGAGGAAGTCGTTGGTATAGGCGATCAGCAGCGAATAGGTCGGGTTCGCGACCCCGCCCAGCAGGGCCGCGGCCAGCAGGTAGCCCCAGATCCCGACATCGAACGCGAAGACGACGATCGTGATGGCTGCGCCGAACATCGCCAGCGTCATGATCAGGACGCGGCGGTCGGTCCGGTCAGACAGCCAGCCGATCGGGTACTGGCAGGCCAGCCCGCCCAGCCAGATCGCCGCGACGAAGGCCGACACGTCGCGCACGTTCATCCCGATGACCGAGCCCCAGACCGGCGACATCCCCTGCAGCGCCGCGAAGACGCCCCCCATCAGGAAGATGCCGACGCATCCCAGCGGAGAGGCGCGGAACAGCTTCCTCATGCTCATCGGCGCGATCGTCTCGAACCGCGGCGCGGGGGTGGTCGCCAGCAGGATCGGCGTGAAGGCCAGGGACACGAGCACCGACGGCACCACGAACAGCATCCAGCCGCCGGGGTCGCCGAAGTTCATCAGGAACTGCGCGGTCACCAGCCCCGACATCTGGACGATCATGTAGGTGGACATGGTCAGGCCGCGGTTCTCGTTCGTGGCGCCGGCGTTGAGCCAGCTTTCCGCGACGATGTAGACGCCGCAGAAGCAGAACCCGATCAGGAAGCGCAGCAGCGCCCAGGCAAGCCAGTGGGGTGCCGCCGCGTACATGACCAGGACGGCCGAGATCATCGACGCGAGCGCCGCGAAGACGCGGACGTGGCCCACGCGCTGGATCAGCCCCGGCACGGTCCGGCTGCCGACCACGAAGCCGCCGAAATATCCCGCCATCACCAGCGCCATGAGGCTGGTCGGGATCCCCTCGATCCCGCCGCGCACGCCCAGGAGCGTCCCCTGCATGCCGTTCCCGACCATCAGCAGCAGGACGCCCAGCAGCAGCGGCCAGCTGGATCGGAAGACGGTCAGCATGCCCGGTCCGGGATCAGCAGCGAGGCGTCGCCGTAGCTGAAGAAGCGGTAGCCGCCCCGCACCGCGTGGGCATAGAGGCGGTCGATGCGGTCCTTGCCCATCAGCGCCGACACCAGCATCAGCAGGGTCGAGCGGGGCAGGTGGAAGTTGGTCATCAGCGCGTCGGTCACGCGGAAGTCATAGCCCGGATAGATGAAGATTTCCGTGACACCGTCATAGGGGCGGACGGTCCCGTCCCCGGCAGCCGCGCTTTCGATCAGCCGCAGCGCGGTGGTGCCCACGGCGATGACGCGGCGCCCCTCGGCCCGGGCGGCGTTGATCGCGCGGGCGGCGGCCTCGTCCACGATCCCGCGCTCGCCGTGCATGCGGTGGGTGGTCACGTCCTCGACCTTGACCGGCAGGAAGGTGCCCGCGCCGACGTGCAGCGTGACGGTCGCGAAGTTCACGCCCATGCCGCCCAGCCGGTCCAGCAGCGGCTGGTCGAAATGAAGGCTGGCGGTCGGGGCCGCGACGGCGCCCGATCGGCGCGCCCAGACGCTCTGGTAGTCGGTCCGGTCCTGGTCGTCGGGCGCGCGCAGCGCGGCGATGTAGGGCGGCAGCGGCATCGCGCCGACGCGGGCCAGCGCCTCGTCCAGCGCCGCGCCTTCCGCGTCGAAGCGCAGCGTCAGGTCGGTCTCGGCCATGCCGTCCACGACGGCCGACAGCGTGTCGCCGAAGCGCACCGTCTCGCCCGTCCGGAGCTTGCGGAGCGGCTTGGCGAGCGCGCGCCAGGCGCCGTCGGCCGTCGGCTCCAGCAGCGTGATCTCGACCTTCGCGGTGGCGTCGCCCTGCGGGGTCGCGCGGGTGCGGGTGCCGCTGAGACGCGCCGGGATCACGCGGGTGTCGTTCAGGACCAGCAGGTCGCCGGGCCGCAGGAAGCGCGGCAGGTCGGCGACCGTCGCGTCCTCGACCGCGTCGCCCTGCGCCACCAGCAGCCGGGCCGCCGTCCGCGGCCGCGCCGGGCGGGTGGCGATCAGCCCCTCGGGCAGGTCGAAGTCGAAATCGGACAGGCGCATGTCGGGGTTGTCGGCGCGGGCACCGGCAAGGTCAACCCTTGCGCGGTCAAGCCTGGTTTGCGGCGCGGGAACAGCCCTGCGCCGCGTCCGCCGCGAGCCAGCGTTGCGCCAGTTCCGGCAGCCCCGCGAAGTCGGGCAGCAGGTAGTCCGGCCCCAGCCGCTCGATCCCCGGCCCTTCGGGGCCAAAGCCCACCAGCGCCACCCTGACCCCGGCGGCACGGGCGGTCTTCACGTCCGTTTCCGTGTCGCCCACCAGGAACGACCGCGCCACCGTGCCGCCCGCGCGCAGCACCGCCTCGCGGTAGGCGACCGGATCGGGCTTCCTCACCGGCAGCGTGTCGGCCCCCACCAGCGCCGCGAAGCGGTCGCGGATCCCCAGCACCGACAGCAGCTTTTCCGCCAGCGCGCCCGGCTTGTTGGTGCAGATCGACAGGATCAGCCCCATGTCCTGCAACCGCGCCAGCGCGTCGTCCACGCCGTCGTAAAGCCGGGTGTGCCGGGCGATGTCGGCCTCGTAGAAGTCGAGCAGGCGCAGGAAGTCCACGTCCTCGGCGTCGTGCGGCAGGATCACGTCGCCGGGCATCCGCGCATAGCCCGCCCGCAGCATCGCCCGCCCGCCGTGGAACGCGATCCCCGCATCCGCGACCGGGTCCAGCAGCGCGCCAAGGCCCCGCGAGGAAAAGCAGCCGTTCGCCGCCGCCACGAGGTCGGCGGCCGTGTCCGCCAGCGTCCCGTCCAGGTCGAAGACCACCGTTCCCGTCATCGTCCGTAACCTTCCGTCAAAGCTTGTGAATGACCGGCCCTTGCCGCCGTGGCCGGTGGCTAGTTAGAACGCCCGCAGTGAAACCGGAACCGGGAAATGGCGGCATGACGGAACAGGCGACGGCCTTGGTGGTGCTTGCCGCGGGGCAGGGCAGCAGAATGCTTTCGGACCTGCCGAAGGTCCTGCACCGGCTGGGCGGCGTGCCGCTGGTCGGGCACGCGCTTGCCGCGGGCCGGACGCTGGACCCCGAGCGGGTGATCGTCGTGGCGGGCCACGGCGCGGACGCGGTGACGAAGGCGGTCGGCAAGCTCGACCCCGACGCGCAGGTGGCATTGCAGGAACAGCAGCTCGGCACCGGCCACGCGGTCGCGCAGGCGCTGCCGCTGCTGGACGGGTTCGACGGCAAGGTGGTCGTGCTTTACGGCGACACGCCCTTCATCGGCGCGGATACGCTGGCGGCGCTGGCGTCCCACAGCGCCGACGTGGTCGTTCTGGGGTTCGAGGCGGCCGACCCGGGCCGCTACGGGCGCCTTGTCGTGCGGAACGGCGCGCTGGACCGGATCGTCGAGTTCAAGGACGCCGACGAGGCCACGCGGCGGATCGCGCTCTGCAACTCGGGCGTGATGGCCGCCGACGCGGGGCTGCTGCGCGACCTCGTGGGCCGGCTGGGCAACGACAACGCGGCCGGCGAGTATTACCTGACGGACGTGGTGGGCCTTGCCCGCGCCGACGGCCGCAGCGCCGCCGTCGTCACCTGCGACGAGGCCGAGACGCTCGGCATCAACACCCGAGCCGAGCTTGCCTCCGCCGAGGCGCAGTTCCAGGCCCGCGCCCGCGCGGCTGCGCTGGACAGCGGCGTCACCATGTCCGACCCGGCCACGGTCTGGTTCGCGCTGGACACCGTGATCGGCCGCGACGCGATCATCGGCCAGAACGTCGTCTTCGGCCCCGGCGTCACGATCGAGAGCGGGGCCGAGATCCTGCCCTTCTGCCATCTCGAGGGCTGTCACGTCTCCTCGGGCGCGACGGTCGGGCCGTTCGCGCGGCTGCGGCCGGGGGCGGAGCTTGGCGGCGACGTGCACGTGGGGAACTTCGTGGAAATCAAGAACACCGTCCTCGACGAGGGGGTGAAGGTCGGGCACCTGACCTATCTGGGCGACGCGCATGTGGGCGAGCGCACGAACATCGGCGCGGGCACCGTGACCTGCAACTACGACGGCGTCGGCAAGCACCGGACCGAGATCGGCGCGGACGCCTTCATCGGGTCCGACACGATGCTGGTCGCGCCGGTTCGGGTGGGGGCAAGGGCGCTGACCGGTTCGGGGTCGGTCATCACCGAGGACGTGCCGGACGACGCGCTGGCGATCGGCCGCGCGCGGCAGGTGGTGAAGCCGGGGCTGGCTGTGCGGATGATGCAGGCGCTGCGCGCGGCCAGGGCGCGCGGGGCGGATGGGAACGGGACCCGCGTAGCGGATGGGGACGGGACCCGCGAAGCGGGCAGGGACGGAATCCGCGAAGCGGACAGGGCCGCGGCGTCGGTCGGAAAGGACGGCTGAGATGTGCGGCATCGTTGGGATCCTGGGCAGCCATCAGGCCGGCCCGCAACTGGTCGAGGCGCTGCGGCGGCTTGAATATCGCGGCTATGACAGCGCAGGCATCGCCACCATCGACGACGACGGCGCGCTGGACCGCCGGCGCGAGGTCGGCAAGCTCGTGAACCTGTCCGACGCGCTGGTGCTGGACCCGCTCGAGGGACGCAGCGGGATCGGCCACACCCGCTGGGCGACCCACGGCGCGGCGACGCAGACCAACGCCCACCCGCATCGCTACGGCCCCGTCGCCGTCGTCCACAACGGCATCATCGAGAACTTCCGCGAGCTTCGCGCCGAACTCGCCCGCGACGGCATCGTGCCCGAAACCCAGACCGACACCGAAACGGTCGCGCAGCTGACGGGTCACCTGATGGGCCAGGGCATGTCGCCGGTCGAGGCGGTGCGGGCCACGCTGGAGCGCCTGCACGGCGCCTTCGCGCTCGCCTTCCTGTTCGAGGGGCAGGGCGATCTGATGATCGGCGCGCGCAAGGGCTCGCCCCTGGCGGTGGGGCACGGCTCGGGCGAGATGTTCCTTGGGTCCGACGCCATCGCCCTTGCGCCCTTCACCGACCGCGTGACCTATCTCGAGGACGGCGACCACGTCGTCCTGACCCGCGCCGGGGCGGAGATCTTCGATGCCGAGGGGCGGCCCGCCAACCGCGCCGTCGCGCGCATCGACGTGGGCTCGACCGCGATCGACAAGGCCGGGCACCGCCACTTCATGGCCAAGGAGATCGCGCAGCAGCCGGTCGTCCTGGGCGACGCGTTGGGCCACTATATCAAGGACGGCCGCATCGTCCTGCCGGAATCGCTCGATTTCTCGCAGGTGGACCGGCTGACGCTGGTCGGGTGCGGCACCGCCCATCTCGCCGCCAGCGTCGCGAAATACTGGTTCGAGCGGCTGGCCGGCCTGCCGTGCGAGGTCGATATCGCGTCCGAGTTCCGCTATCGCGAGCCGCCGCTTTCGCCCCGGAGCTGGGCCATGTTCGTCAGCCAGTCGGGCGAGACGGCGGACACGCTGGCCGCGCTGCACTATTGCCGCGACAAGGTGGCCAGAACCGTGGGCGTCGTGAACGTCGGCACCTCGGCCATCGCGCGGGAATCCGACATCGCGCTGCCGATCCTCGCGGGGATCGAGGTCGGGGTCGCGTCGACCAAGGCCTTCACCTGCCAGCTTGCCGTGCTGGCGGTGCTGGCGCTGAAGGCGGCGCATGATCGCGGCCGGCTGGACGACGCTGGCCTTGCGGCGCAGGTCGCGGACCTCCTTGCGGTGCCCGGCCTCGTCAGCCAGGCGGTCGCGTCCGGGGACGACTGCCGCCGGATCGCCTCGTGGCTGGCCGAGGCGCAGGACGTGCTGTTCCTGGGCCGGGGCGCGATGTACCCCATCGCGCTCGAGGGCGCGCTGAAGCTGAAGGAAATCAGCTACATCCACGCCGAAGGCTATGCGTCGGGCGAGCTGAAGCACGGGCCGATCGCGCTGATCGACCGCAACGTCCCCGTGATCGTGCTGGCCCCGACCGACCCGCTGTTCGAAAAGACCGTGTCGAACATGCAGGAGGTGATGGCCCGCCACGGGCAGGTGCTTCTTGTATCCGACGCGGCCGGGATCGAGGCGGCGGGCGAGGGCGTCCACGCCACGCTGACCATGCCGGCCGGGGGCGGGGTGTTCGCGCCCATCGTCTATGCCGTGCCGATGCAGTACCTCGCCTACTACACGGCGGTCGCCAAGGGCACCGACGTGGACCAGCCCCGCAACCTCGCGAAGTCGGTCACGGTCGAGTAGCGTTCCTGGCGGTCGCCTGAAACCTGCATCTGCACACACGTGTCAGGCAACTTTCCTGCGGCTGCGTGGTTGATGCGGCATGGACGACAGCAAGAACGACAACAGCATCATCGACGACCTGCACGACGCGGACGTGGATCTGGCCCTGAACGCGGGCCAGCTGCGCCACACCACCTTCATGTCGGTCGCCGGAACGGTAAGCGAGATCGCGGACCAGCCGCCCGCCTTCACGCTGGCGACCGCCGCCATGATCGGCGGGCTCGTGACGGGGCGGCCGCGTCTGGCCCGGACGGCGGCGCGCGTGCTCGCGTCCCTGGCGGTCGCGACGTGGATCAAGGCCACGATCAAGTCGAAGGTCGTGCGGACCCGCCCCCACAAGCTTCTGGACGAGGGTCACTACGAGACCGGGCTGGATGGCCCCGACGAGGGGCCCTACAACTCCTTCCCGTCCGGCCACACGGCGAACGCCGTGGCGGCGGCGCGGGCGATCGCGCGCACGGCGCCGGATGCGCGGGCGCCGCTTTACCTGGGCGCGGCGGCGCTGGGGGCGGTGCAGGTGCCCCGTGGCAGCCACTTCGCCGCCGACGTGGTCGCGGGCGCCGTGGTGGGGCTGGTGTCCGAGGCGCTGGTCGATGCGGCCTTCAAGGCGTTCGTGCCCGACGACGACGACGATGACGACTGAACGCGGCCGCAGGCGCGTAGCTAGGGGAAAAGGGGCGCGGCGGCGCCCCTTTTCATGCCGCGGCGCGCGTCAGGTCCGCCACACCTCGATCGTCGGCAGGTCCGTCAGGCTGGCGCCCAGGGCCTGCAACGCGGGCAGCGAGACCTGGCTGCCGCCCGAGGCGGGCCCGCCCAGCGGGATCAGGTCGACATTCGTCGACTTGCCCGTGGCCGGGTTCACGATCCGCCCCTTGCCGGGCGCGGTCACGAGCGGCGTCTTGATCCACAGCCCCGCCTGCGATGCGTCGCCCAGCGACGCGACCGTGGTGCCGATGCGGCCGGCGGCCGCGGGCGCGGCCTTGGCCCCTGCGCCGGTTCCGGGCGGGGTCGCGATCACGACGGCCGCGCCGTCGGCGGTGGGGGCGGCGGTCACGGTCGTGCCGCCCGGGGTGGTGGCCGAGGTGACGACCGGCTCGGCCGACTTCATCGGCGGCATGTCGCAGGCCGCGACGGCGAGGACGGGCAGGACGAGGCTCAGGCGGGACATCTTCATGGCGGGATCCTTCTTGGCGATGACATTCAAGGCGGGGCGCTTTGACGCGAGGCGCTTCAAGGCCCTGTTCCCCTTGCGTGACACGCGGGGACCGTTCCGTCCATCCGCGACCTTCACGCGGCCCGCCGCTTGTGCCGTGCGGGCCACGGTCCTATCTTGACCGGCATGAACGCGCCGTCGCACCCGCCGTCTTTCGCGCCGTCCGGCGCCGCGCCGCTGATCGACCCGTTCGCGCGGGCCATCACCTACCTGCGCGTGTCCGTCACCGACCGCTGCGACTTTCGCTGCACCTACTGCATGGCCGAGCACATGCAGTTCCTGCCCAAGGCCGACCTGCTGACGCTAGAGGAGCTGGAGCGGCTGAGCCACAGCTTCATCGACCTCGGCGTCAGGAAGCTGCGGATCACCGGGGGCGAGCCGCTGGTCCGGCGCAACATCATGTCGTTCTTCCGCGCCATGTCGGAACGGCTGGGAAGCGGTCTGGACGAGCTGACGCTGACCACCAACGGCAGCCAGCTTGCCCGCTTCGCGGACGAGCTGGCCGGAATCGGCGTGCGGCGGATCAACGTCTCGCTGGACACGCTGGACCCCGACAGGTTCGCGGCGATCACCCGGTGGGGCCGGCTGCCGCAGGTGCTGGACGGGATCCGGGCCGCCGCCGCCGCGGGCATCCGCGTCAAGATCAACACCGTCGCACTGAAGGGCTTCAACGAGGACGAGCTGTTCCCGCTGCTCGACTGGTGCGCGGATCAGGGCCACGACCTGACGTTCATCGAGGTCATGCCGATGGGCGACATCGGCGGCGAGGACCGGCTGGACCAGTACTGGCCGCTGAGCGACCTGCGCGCGCGGCTGGCCGAACGCCTGACCCTGACCCCGCTGGCCGAGCGGACCGGCGGCCCCGCCCGCTATGTCCGGGTCGAGGAGACGGGGCAGAAGATCGGCTTCATCACGCCGCTGACGCACAATTTCTGCGAAAGCTGCAACCGGGTCCGCGTGACCTGCACTGGCGAGCTGTTCATGTGCCTGGGGCAGGAGGACCGCGCCGACCTGCGCGCGGCGCTGCGGGCGAGCGACGACGAGGCGCTGCTGCAGTCCGCAATCCGCGAGGCGATCGCGCGCAAGCCCAAGGGCCACGACTTCGACTATTCGCGCGGCGTCGGCGGCAAGGTGTCGCGGAACATGAGCCACACGGGCGGCTGACCTGCCGTTCAGGCCGCCGCGCCGTCGTAGTGAAATGACTCAAGCGCGCGGGGATCGACCCCGTCCAGGCAGTTGACGTTGATCGCCACGATCGCCTCGCCGTCCTTTTCCCCCAGCGAATAGGGCTGGATCCCGCAGGTCGGGCAGAAGCGGTGCGAGATGACGTGCCCGGCGAAGCGGTATTCCGTCGTCGGCCCGTCCGCCGTCAGCATGAAGTCGGCCGCCGGCACCATCGCCAGGACCGAGCCGAGCCGCCGGCAGCGCGAGCAGTTGCAGGTCACGGTCTGATCCAGGTCCGCCTCGACCTGGAAGGCGATGGCGCCGCACTGGCAGCTGCCGGTATAGGGTCGCTTGGTCATGGTGTCCTCCGCCTGTCGGGCAAGGCCAGCGTGGCACGTTTCGCCCCGCCTGAGAAGTTCCTTGTTCGTTCCAGTTCGAGGTTGCCTTTCGGACGCGGCTGCCTATCTCATGCGCTTGTCCAGCGAAGGTCGACCCATGGAACAGAAGTTCATCGAGATCCGCGGTGCGCGGGAACACAACCTCAAGGGTGTCGACATGGACATCCCGCGCGATTCGCTGGTCGTGATCACGGGTCTGTCGGGGTCGGGGAAGTCGTCGCTCGCCTTCGACACGGTCTATGCCGAAGGGCAGCGGCGCTATGTCGAAAGCCTGTCGGCCTACGCGCGCCAGTTCCTCGACATGATGGGCAAGCCCGACGTCGAACACATCAGCGGCCTGTCGCCCGCGATCTCGATCGAGCAGAAGACGACCTCGAAGAACCCGCGCTCGACGGTGGGCACCGCGACCGAGATCTACGACTACCTGCGCCTTCTCTTCGCGCGCGCGGGCACGCCGTTCTCGCCCGCGACCGGCCTGCCGATCGAGGCGCAGCAGGTGCAGGACATGGTGGACCGGGTGATGGAGATGGCGGAGGGGTCGCGCGCCTACCTGCTCGCCCCCATCGTCCGCGACCGCAAGGGCGCCTATGAAAAGGAGCTGCTCGACCTACGCAAGCGCGGCTTCCAGCGAGTCAAGATCGACGGCGCGTTCCACGAACTCGACACCCCGCCGGCGCTCGACAAGAAGCTGCGCCACGACATCGACGTAGTGGTGGACCGCATCGTCGTCCGCGAAGGGCTGGAAACGCGGCTTGCGGACAGCTTCCGCACCGCCCTGAACCTCGCCGACGGCATCGCGATCATCGAGACCGCCCCGGTTGAGGGCGAGGGCGAGCCCGAGCGCATCACCTTCAGCGAGAAGTTCGCCTGCCCGGTCAGCGGCTTCACCCTGCCCGAGATCGAGCCGCGTCTGTTTTCCTTCAACGCGCCGATGGGCGCCTGCCCCGCCTGCGACGGGCTGGGGGTCGAGCTGTTCATCGACGACCGGCTGGTGGTCCCGGACGAGGGGCTGTCGCTGGCGCAGGGCGCGCTCGCGCCGTGGGCCAAGTCGAAATCGGCCTACATTACCCAGACGATCAACGCGCTGGCCACGCACTACGGATTCGACCGCCGGACACCCTGGCGCGACCTGCCCGAGAACGTGCGCGAGATGTTCCTGCGCGGCTCCGGGTCCGAGGAGATCCGCTTCCGCTTCGACGAATCCGGCCGCGTCTACGAGGTCACGCGCAGCTTCGAAGGCGTGATCCCCAACATCGAGCGCCGCATGCGCGAGACCGACAGCAACTGGGTCCGCGAGGAGTTCGAGCGTTACCAGAACAACCGCCCCTGCCATGTCTGCAACGGCTACCGCCTGAAGCCCGAGGCGCTGGCGGTCCGGATCGCCGGCTTCCACATCGGCCAGCTGACCGGACTGTCGATCCGCGAGGCGCTGGCTTGGGTCAACGCCGCGCCCGCGCACCTGTCCCGGCAGAAGATGGAGATCGCGACCCCGATCCTGAAGGAGATCCGCGAGCGGCTGGGCTTTCTCGTCAACGTCGGGCTGGACTACCTGACACTCGCGCGGGCCGCGGGGACGCTGTCGGGCGGGGAAAGCCAGCGGATCAGGCTTGCGAGCCAGATCGGATCGGGGCTGACGGGCGTGCTGTACGTGCTGGACGAGCCGTCGATCGGGCTGCACCAGCGCGACAACGACCGGCTGCTGGACACGCTCAAGGGCCTGCGCGACGCGGGCAACAGCGTGCTGGTCGTGGAACACGACGAAGATGCGATCCGCCACGCCGACTACGTCTTCGACATGGGGCCGGGGGCGGGCGTCCACGGCGGCACGGTCGTGGCCGAAGGAACGCCCGAGCAGATCGAGGCGAACCCCGCCAGCCTGACCGGCCAGTACCTGTCGGGCGCGAAGCGGATCGACCTGCCGGCCGAGCGCCGGGCGGGCAACGGCAAGGCCGTGACGATCGAGGGGGCGACGGGCAACAACCTCAAGAACGTGACGGTTGACTATCCGCTGGGCAAGTTCGTCTGCGTCACCGGCGTGTCGGGCGGCGGCAAGTCCACCCTGACCATCGAGACGCTGTTCAAGACCGCCTCGATGCGGCTGAACGGCGCGCGCCAGACGCCGGCACCCGCGCGCGCGGTGAAGGGGCTGGAACATCTCGACAAGGTCATCGACATCGACCAGCGCCCGATCGGCCGCACGCCCCGGTCGAACCCCGCGACCTACACCGGCGCCTACACCCACATCCGCGACTGGTTCGCGCGGCTGCCCGAATCCAAGGCCCGCGGCTACGGGCCCGGGCGGTTCAGCTTCAACGTCAAGGGCGGCCGCTGCGAGGCGTGCCAGGGCGACGGCGTCATCAAGATCGAGATGCACTTCCTCCCCGACGTCTACGTCACCTGCGAGACCTGCCACGGCAAGCGCTACAACCGCGAGACGCTGGAGGTGGAGTTCAAGGGCCACTCCATCGCCGACGTGCTGGACATGACCATCGAGGACGCGCAGGAGTTCTTCAGGGCGGTGCCTTCGATCCGGTCCAAGATGGACGCGCTGGTGCAGGTCGGGCTGGGATACGTCAAGGTCGGGCAGCAGGCGACGACCCTGTCGGGGGGCGAGGCTCAGCGGGTCAAGCTCGCCAAGGAACTCAGCCGCGCGTCGACGGGAAAGACGCTCTACATCCTCGACGAGCCGACGACGGGGCTGCACTTCGACGACACGCGCAAGCTGCTGGAGGTGCTGCACAGCCTTGTCGACCAGGGCAACACGGTGGTGGTGATCGAGCACAACCTAGACGTCATCAAGACCGCCGACTGGATCATCGACATCGGCCCCGAGGGCGGCGACGGCGGCGGCCGGATCGTGGCCGAGGGCACGCCCGAGGCGGTCGCGCAGGTGGCCGGAAGCCACACCGCGACGTATCTGGCGCCGATGCTGCGCGGCCGCGAGGTTCCCGCGCCGGTCGCGCTGCCGAAGGCCGGCGCCCGCCGCAGGAAGGCCGTCGCGTGACGATGCGGTTCCCTCGCAGCCCCGACCGCAAGGGGCGCGCGTGGGGCCCGTCCGGCGGAAAGCCCGCCGAGATCTGGGAACGCTTCTCGCCCGATTACGAGGCGCAGGCCGAGCGGATGGCCCGCGCCATCGAGGCGCGCGGCCTGACCGCGCGGTTGGGCGGCGCGGGCAGCGAGGACGGCGAATATCTCGCGGCGCTGCGGGACGGCGAACTGGTCATGCTGCAGCATCTGGAAGACCCGGCGGAGGCGCGCAGGCTGGCGGCGCTGGACGACGCCGCGCTGGAGGCGATGCTGGACGAACGCCTGCCCGGCGCCGGACGACTGCGCCACAGCTGATCGAGACGCCGCGCGGCCGGGTCGCGGGGGCGGACGACGCGCGGGCTTCGATCGTGATGTCAAGCCGCGCACCCCGCGCCATCTCCGAGCCGGCAGGGCAGGGGGCGATCCCGCCTGGCGAGGCAAAGGGCGGGGATCGCGGCCCTCGTCGCTGATATTTATCAAGCCGCCGGCGACGGGCCGCCAGCGAAGGGCCCCGGCCCGCATTCTCCGACCCGGGCCCACGCCCAGCGTCGGCTACTGGAGAGGGGCCGCGACGTGGCGGCGCGGCGTCCGCGCCGCGCCCGCAAACATTCCGGGTCGCATTGACCAAGGTGCGCCACGGGGCTACATGACGCTCTGCCAAGCCACCTGCGGCACTTGCCGCCGCGTCGTCCAGGGGAGCCGCTGCGTGGACTATCTTCTGTCCGAATATCTGCCGATTCTGGTGTTCCTCGGGATGGCGTCCGCGCTGGTGATCCTCCTCGTGGTCGCCGCGGCCGTGATCGCCGTCCGCAACCCCGACCCCGAGAAGGTCAGCGCCTATGAGTGCGGCTTCAACGCGTTCGACGACGCGCGGATGAAGTTCGACGTGCGGTTCTACCTCGTGTCGATCCTGTTCATCATCTTCGATCTCGAAGTGGCGTTCCTGTTCCCGTGGGCGGTCAGCTTCGTCAGCCTCAGCGAGGTCGCGTTCTGGTCCATGATGGTGTTCCTGGCCGTTCTGACGGTGGGCTTCGCCTATGAATGGCGGAAAGGGGCGCTGGAATGGGCTTGATGGACAAGGCCGGCCCCGCGCATGCCGGGGCGGGCACGATCGCCAACCCCGCGCATCACGGCGCGCACCCGACCGGCGTGCAGTCGGGGCTGATCCGGCCCGACGCCGGGTTCCAGACCGGCGCGAACACCGCAGGCGCCGACCGCGACGTGGCCACGCGCGAGCTGAACCGCGAACTGCAGGACAAGGGCTTCCTGCTGACCACGACCGAGGACATCATCAACTGGGCCCGCAACGGCAGCCTGCACTGGATGACCTTCGGGCTGGCCTGCTGCGCGGTCGAGATGATGCAGACCTCGATGCCGCGCTATGACGTGGAGCGCTTCGGGACGGCGCCCCGCGCCTCGCCCCGGCAGTCGGACCTGATGATCGTCGCGGGCACGCTGACCAACAAGATGGCCCCCGCGCTGCGCAAGGTCTACGACCAGATGCCCGAGCCGCGCTACGTGATCTCGATGGGATCCTGCGCGAACGGCGGCGGCTACTATCATTATTCCTATTCCGTCGTGCGCGGCTGCGACCGGATCGTGCCGGTGGACATCTACGTCCCGGGCTGTCCGCCCACGGCCGAGGCGCTGCTGTACGGCATCCTGCAGTTGCAGCGCCGGATCCGCCGTACCGGCACGCTGGTGAGGTAAGCCATGGCCGTCTATCCCGATCCCGCGGCGCTGGCCGAGCTGGGCAGCATGATCGCCCATCGCCGGCAGAACGACGTGCTGTCGCACAAGGTCGAGTTCGAGGAGCTGACGCTGAACGTCAACGCCGGCGGCATCGCGGGGCTGGTCGAGTTCCTTCGGACCGAGCCCACCTGCCGGTTCAGCACGCTGGTCGACATCACCGCGATCGACCACCCGAACCGACCGGCGCGCTTCGACGTCGTTTGGCAACTGCTGTCCATGTACACCAACCAGCGTATCCGCATCAAAGCCGCGGTGCGCGAGGATGACCTGGTCCCGTCGCTGACCCGTATCCACCCCTGCGCCGACTGGTTCGAGCGCGAGGTGTTCGACATGTTCGGGATCATGTTCTCGGGCCACCCGGACCTGCGCCGCATCCTCACCGACTACGGTTTTCAGGGATATCCGCTGCGCAAGGACTTTCCCACCACCGGCTATGTCGAGGTGCGGTGGAGCGATACCGAGAAGCGCGTCGTCTACGAACCCGTCAGCCTGACGCAGGAATACCGGCAGTTCGATTTCCTGTCGCCGTGGGAAGGCGCGAAATACGTGCTGCCCGGCGACGAAAAGGCGCCCGCGACCATCGGCGTCACCGCAGAAGGCAAGAAGTGATGGACGGCGACATCCGCACGAACGTCTATGACGACGGCAGCGTCGACACGCTGACCGGCGAGCAGCGCATCCGCAACTTCAACATCAACTTCGGCCCCCAGCACCCGGCCGCGCACGGCGTGCTGCGGATGGTGATCGAGCTCGACGGCGAGATCGTCGAACGCTGCGATCCGCATATCGGCCTGCTGCACCGCGGCACCGAGAAGCTGATGGAGAGCCGGACCTACCTGCAGAACCTGCCGTATCTCGACCGGCTCGACTACGTGTCGCCGATGAACCAGGAACACGCCTGGTGTCTCGCGATCGAGAAGCTGGCCGGGGTGCAGATCCCGCGCCGCGCCAGCCTGATCCGGGTGCTGTATTCCGAGATAGGCCGGGTCCTGAACCACCTGCTGACGCTGACCACGGGCGCGCTGGACGTGGGCGCGCTGACGCCGCCGCTCTGGGGCTTCGAGCAGCGCGAGCAGCTGATGGTGTTCTACGAGCGCGCGTCGGGCGCCCGCCTGCACGCGGCGTATTTCCGCCCCGGCGGCGTCCACCAGGACCTTCCGCCGAAGCTTCTGGACGACATCGACGACTGGGCGATCCAGTTTCCCAGGACGATCCGCGATCTCGACACGCTGATCACCGAGAACCGCATCTTCAAGCAGCGGACGGTGGACATCGGCATCGTCAAGGAACAGGACGTGCTGGAGCGGGGCTTTTCCGGCGTGATGGCGCGCGGCTCGGGCCTCGCCTGGGACCTGCGCCGCTCGCAGCCCTACGAATGCTATGACGAGTTCGAGTTCGACGTTCCCGTCGGCACCAATGGCGACTGCTACGACCGCTACCTGTGCCGGATGGAGGAGATGCGGCAGTCCACCCGCATCATCCGCGACTGCGTCGCCAGGCTGAAGGCCGAGCCCGCGGGCGAGGTGCTGGCGCGCGGCAAGCTGACGCCGCCTAGGCGCGCCGACATGAAGCGCGACATGGAAAGCCTGATCCACCACTTCAAGCTCTACACCGAAGGCTTCAAGGTCCCGGCGGGCGAGGTCTATGCCGCGGTCGAGGCGCCCAAGGGCGAGTTCGGCGTCTACATGGTCAGCGACGGCACCAACAAGCCGTACCGGGCCAAGCTGCGCGCGCCGGGCTTCCTGCACCTGCAGGCGATGGACTGGATGGCGCGCGGCCACCTTCTTGCCGACGTGACCGCGCTGATCGCGACCACGGACATCGTGTTCGGCGAGGTGGACCGGTGAACGCTGCCACGACATACGTTTCCGGAGTGCCCGCCTGATGCTGCGCCGCCTGTCCCCCGTCCAGCCCGAGTCGTTCGAGTTCCTGCCGCAGAACCTCGCATGGGCGCGCGCGCAGATGACGAAGTTCCCCGAGGGGCGCCAGCAGTCGGCGGTGATCCCGCTCCTGTGGCGCGCGCAGGAACAGGAAGGCTGGCTGTCGCGCCCGGCGATCGAGTACGTCGCCGACATGCTCGGCATGGCCTATATCCGGGTGCTGGAAGTCGCCACCTTCTACTTCATGTTCCAGCTGCAACCCGTTGGCCGGATTGCCAACATCCAGATCTGCGGCACTACGACCTGCATGATCTGCGGCGCGGGCGAGCTGATCGAGGTCTGCCGCCAGCGGATCGCGCCGACCCCGCACACCGTGTCGGCGGACGGCAACTTCTCGTGGGAAGAGGTCGAGTGCCTGGGCGCCTGTTCCAACGCGCCGATGGCCCAGATCGGCAAGGACTACTACGAGGACCTGACCGCCGCGAAGCTGTCGGCGCTGCTCGACGCACTCGCCGCGGGGCAGCTGCCGGTGCCGGGCCCCCAGAACGGCCGCTTCTCGTCCGAGCCGCTGGGCGGCCCGGTCGCGCTTGCGGCGGCGAAGGGCGGCGAGAGCGACAACGCCTCGGTCGCGCTGGCGCTGAAGCTGCGCGACACGGTCAAGCGGATCGACGGGACCGAGGTGCCGATCCTCAGCCCCTGGCAGCGCCGCCCGGCGGAAGCCGAAGGCCATGGCGAGACCGACCCGCGGCCGTCCGCCGGCCGGCCGGCCGACGAGACCGGCGTGACCGAGCAGGAAGCGCCCGGCACGTCGGCGGCACGGCCGATTTCCAAGCGCGAGCCGGCGGGGCAGCCCGCCGACGCCAAGGACACGGAGTAAGGATCCATGCAACCAAGCGTCTGCAAGCGGAACTGCTGGATGGCCGGGGCGGTCATCGGGCTGATCGTGCTGCTGTTCGGCCTTCCCGGCATGGGCGCGGCGGCCGCCGTGGTCGTCGGCGTGGTCGCGGCGCTCTTTGCCGGCGGGTTGCTGCAGTGGCTGCTGTGCAGCGGCCATTCCGAAGACAGCGCGGGCGACCGCGACCGCAACGAGGCGATCGAGGGGCGCGACATCGGCATGGACCGCCATGCCGATCCCGGACCCGAAGGCACCGTCATCACCGGGTCGGGGTCCGAGGAACGGACAGTCGCGCCGCTGGGCAGGCTCGCGCCGCCCTCGGGCATCATCGCGGGCGCCGCGCGCACCATGTCCGAGGGCGCGGTGCTGGCGTCGGCACGCAACGGCCAGGCGCCGACATTCGGCAACGTGCCCGCGGCCGACCTCGCGCAGCAGTCGGCCGGCGCGGCACCCCTTGCAGAGCCCGCGCCGCTGGCGCAGGACAGCCCGCTCGAGGATACGCGCTCGGTCATGGCCGTGCCGTCACAGTCTGAGCATCACGACATGCCGGGCGAGGCCGTCCCGGTCGCCGAACCCGGCGGTGCGCAGGACGAGCTGCCGCCCAACGGCCCGTCCGAGCGGCTGGCGGCACAGCGGGACGATGACGCAGGGCACTCCGCGCGCCTGCGCGGCGGCAAGATCCGCGTGACCGGCGGCGAGGGCGGCGGAAGTGGAAGTGGCGGCGGCAACATCGACGGCGGCTCCTCCGGAGGGAACGCCGTTTGAACGGCCACCCGCCCCGGGACGACAGCGGCCAGATGCGGCTGGTCGGCGCGGTGATCGCGCTCACCATGCTCGCCTGGCTCGCGGTGAACTGGGCCGGGCGGCGATATGGCTGGCCCGTGGAATACGCTTTCCTCGCCGATCTGGCGGCGATGGGGGCGCTGGTCTGGTCGCTGCTGGTGACCTGGCGGATCTGGCGGCGCCGCGACGGCGGCGGCCTGCCGCGCAAACGATAGGACGACGACGCGAATGCTGAGCGATCAGGACCGGATCTTCACCAACCTCTACGGCATGGCCGACCGTTCGCTGCGCGGGGCGCGGGCGCGCGGCCACTGGGACGGGACCGCCGAGCTGATTGCGCGCGGGCGCGACGGCATCATCGACGAGATGAAGAAGTCGGGCCTGCGCGGGCGCGGCGGGGCAGGCTTCCCGACCGGCATGAAGTGGTCCTTCATGCCCAAGGAAAGCGACGGCCGCCCGTCCTACCTCGTCATCAACGCCGACGAATCCGAGCCCGCGACCTGCAAGGACCGCGAGATCATGCGCCACGATCCGCACACGCTGATCGAAGGCGCGCTGATTGCGTCCTTCGCGATGGGGGCGCACGCGGCCTACATCTACATCCGGGGCGAATACATCCGCGAACGCGAGGCGCTGCAGGCCGCGATCGACGAATGCTACGACGCGGGCCTTCTGGGCGCGAACGCGGCGAAATCGGGCTGGGACTTCGACCTGTACCTGCATCACGGCGCGGGCGCCTATATCTGCGGCGAGGAAACCGCGCTGCTGGAAAGCCTGGAAGGCAAGAAGGGGATGCCGCGCATGAAGCCGCCGTTCCCGGCCGGCGCGGGGCTTTACGGCTGCCCGACCACCGTGAACAATGTTGAATCGATCGCCGTCGTCCCCACCATCCTGCGCCGCGGGGCCGAGTGGTTCGCGAGCTTCGGCCGCCCCAACAACGCGGGCGTGAAGCTGTTCGGCCTGACCGGGCACGTCAACACCCCCTGCGTGGTCGAGGAAGCCATGTCGATCCCGATGCGCGAGCTGATCGAGAAGCACGGGGGCGGCATCCGCGGCGGGTGGAAGAACCTCAAGGCGATCATCCCCGGCGGCGCGTCCTGCCCGATCCTGCCCGCGCATCTGTGCGAGGACGCGATCATGGACTTCGACGGCATGCGCGAGTTGAAGTCCAGCTTCGGCACCGCCTGCATGATCGTCATGGACCAGTCGGTCGACGTGGTGAAGGCGGTGTGGCGCCTGTCGGCGTTCTTCAAGCACGAAAGCTGCGGCCAGTGCACGCCCTGCCGCGAGGGCACCGGCTGGATGATGCGCGTCATGGACCGCCTCGTCCGCGGCGAGGCGGAGGTCGAGGAAATCGACATGTTGCTGGACGTGACCAAACAGGTCGAGGGCCACACCATCTGCGCCCTCGGCGACGCCGCCGCCTGGCCGATCCAGGGCCTGATCCGGCACTACCGCGAGGAGATCGAGGACCGGATCAAGGCCAAGCGCACCGGGCGCATGGGCGCGATGGCCGCGGAATAATCGATGACGGGCCGGATCCTCCCCCTCGACGAGCAGACCGGCGGAGGTCTCGCGGCTCACGCGGGCCTGACCGTCTCGTGTGCGGCAGGCCGGCGCGAGAATCCCTATGTTGCAGGCATCTGCAACGAGGACACGCCATGACCACCACACGAAAGACCCTTGCCGCCCTGAGGACCGCCGTGGCGGCCGCCGTGATGACCGTGGGGGCGCTCGCCGCCACCGCCTTCGCGCTCGAGCCGCTATCCAGCGAGCGCTACATCAACGACCGCCTGATCGCCGCGCGGATCGCCGACCAGATCCGGCGCAACTGCCCCAGCATCGAGGGGCGGATCATCTTCGCGTTCCAGCAGGCCCGCGCGCTCGAGCGGTATGCGCTCGACAAGGGCTACAGCAAGCAGCAGATCGACAGCTTCCTCGACAGCAAGCCCGACCGGCAGCGCATCTACGCCGTGGCCGAGGACTACATGGCCTCGAAGGGCGTGCAGAAGGGCGATGCGGGCAGCTACTGCACGCTCGGCCGGGCCGAGATCGCGGCGAACAGCGTTACCGGCTCGCTTCTGGTGGCGAAATGAAGCGGGTGGTGCGCTGGGTGGGGATCGCCATCACGGCCGCCGCCGCGGCGACGATGCTGCTGGCGGACGCCGTGCTCGCGAAGGCCGCAGCCACGGCCCTTGCGCCGCCCGCGGCGGTGGCGCAGACCGCGACACGGACCACAATGCAACAGCCCGAGTCGGCATTCGCGATCCCCGTCGAAACGGGCGCGTCGACCGGGTATAAGGACGGCAGGCCCGGGTCCCCGTGACCCGAGGCAGAGCGCAAGGCACGGCAGGATGAGCAATCTTCGCACCATCAAGATCGACGACCAGCTGATCGACGTCGATCCCAACCTGACCCTGATCCAGGCCTGCGAACAGGCCGGGATCGAGGTGCCGCGCTTCTGCTATCACGAGCGGCTGTCGATCGCCGGCAACTGCCGCATGTGCCTGGTGGAGATCGTGGGCGGCCCGCCCAAGCCCGCCGCCTCGTGCGCGATGCAGGTCAAGGACCTGCGCCCGGGCCCGGACGGCGCCCCGTCCGAGGTCCGCACCAACTCGCCCATGGTCAAGAAGGCGCGCGAGGGGGTGATGGAGTTCCTGCTCATCAACCACCCGCTGGACTGCCCGATCTGCGACCAGGGCGGCGAATGCGACCTGCAGGACCAGGCCATGGCCTACGGCGTGGACTTCAGCCGCTACCGCGAGCCCAAGCGCGCCAGCGAGGAGCTGAACCTCGGCCCGCTGGTCGAGACGCACATGACCCGCTGCATCAGCTGCACCCGCTGCGTGCGCTTCACGAGCGAGGTCGCCGGCATCACCCAAATGGGCCAGACCGGGCGCGGCGAGGACAGCGAAATCACGAGCTATCTCAACAACACGCTGGAATCGAACCTGCAGGGCAACATCATCGACCTGTGCCCGGTGGGGGCGCTGGTCAGCAAGCCCTATGCCTTCACGGCCCGCCCCTGGGAACTGCGCAAGACCGAGACGATCGACGTGATGGACGCGCTCGGCTCGAACATCCGCGTGGACACCAAGGGGCGCGAGGTCATGCGGATCCTGCCCCGCAACCATGACGGCGTGAACGAGGAATGGATCAGCGACAAGACCCGCTTCGTCTGGGACGGGCTGCGCCGCCAGCGGCTCGACCGGCCCTACGTCCGTGAGAACGGCCGCCTGCGCCCGGCCACCTGGCCCGAGGCGCTGGAGGCCGCGGCGAACGCCATGAAGGGCCGCAAGGTCGCGGGGCTTGTGGGCGACCTGGCCCCGGTCGAGGCGGTGTTCGCGCTGAAGAACCTGGTCGAAGCGATCGGCGGCACGGTCGAATGCCGCACCGACGGGGCGAAGCTGCCCACCGGCAACCGCTCGGCCTATGTCGGCACCGCGTCGATCGCGGACATCGACGGCGCGCAGATGATCCAGCTTGTCGGCACCAACCCGCGGGTCGAGGCGCCGGTCCTGAACGCCCGCATCCGCAAGGCCTGGCTCCACGGCGCGAAGGTCGGGCTGGTGGGCGAGGCCGCCGATCTGACCTACGACTACGCCCATGTCGGCACCGACCGGGCGGCGCTGGAAGGCCTGTCGGGGCGGACGATCTCGGACGAGACGCGCGAGAAGCCGACGATGGTGATCGTGGGGCAGGGCGCGCTGCGCGAGGCCGACGGCGAGGCGGTGCTGGGCCACGCGATGAAGCTTGCGCAGAACTCTAACTCGGGTCTCCTGATCCTGCACACGGCGGCGAGCCGGGTGGGCGCGATGGACGTGGGTGCCGTGACCGAGGGCGGGCTTGCCGCCGCGATCGAAGGCGCGGAGGTGATCTACAGCCTGGGCGCGGACGAGGTGGACATCACCCCCTGGGATGCGGGCGGCCCCTTCGTCATCTACCAGGGCAGCCACGGCGACCGGGGCGCGCACCGCGCCGACGTGATCCTGCCGGGCGCCTGCTATACCGAGGAAAACGGTCTCTTCGTCAACACCGAAGGACGGCCGCAGCTGGCGCTGCGCGCGAACTTCGCGCCGGGCGAGGCCAAGGAGAACTGGGCGATCATCCGCGCGCTGTCGCCGCTTCTGGGCGAGGCCCAGCCGTGGCAGAGCCTTACCGAGCTGCGCCGCGCGCTGGTCGATGCCGTGCCGCACCTCGCCCGCATCGACGAGGTGCCGGAGAACGCCCTGACCCCGGTCGAGGCCGGCCCGCTCGGCGGCGCCGACTTCCGCCCGGCACTGAACGACTTTTACCTGTCGAACCCGATCGCGCGCAGCTCGGCCCTGATGGGCCAGCTGTCGGCCATGGCGGCCGAGCGCTCGGCGCCGGCAATGGCGGCGGAGTAACACGATGGCCCGGCACGCAGCACGCCCGGCCGCAGCTTTCCTGGCTTGCGCGGCGGTCGCCGCGATGCTGGCCGGCTGCGGCACGACGAACGATCCACGGCCCTCGGCCAAGCCCGGCGAGCTGGGCGTGGCCGTGGTCAAGAACGGCAAGGGCGGCATGCAGATGTCGCGCGGCCGCGTGTCCACCAAGTCGGGCGACATCCTGATCCTGGAACCCGACGGGACCGTGAGCGAGGTCGCGCTGGACAGCGCGAGCGGCCGCGACGCCTTCGACGTGTCCGAGGAAGAGCTCGAGGCGCTGTCCGTGAACCTCGGCATCGACCTGTCGGCGGCCCCGGTCGTCGCCGGGTTCCCGAACGGCCGGCGCGACGGCGGCGGCGCCCGCGGCGCCCGCAGCGCCCCGCGCGGTCCCACCGCGCAGGAAAAGGCGCTGAAGGACTTCGCTGCCCGGACCCAGCCTGCGCTGCCCAGGCTGCCCGACGGTTTCAAGGCCGACCCCAAGGACTTCATCGCCGTCAAGGTCCAGACGCTCGGCAGCGACAAGCGCGGCTCGCTGGTCGAGGTCACGGCGAACCTGCGGCCGGGGGTGGACGCCGACGTGGCAATGGCCTATGCCACCTGCGCGCTGGCGGGCTGGGCGCAGGACGAGGGAAGCGACTTCGCGCGCCACATCCGCACCCTGCAGGACGAGCGCAACGGCAAGCTGCTGATCGGGTCCGTCTTCACGACCTCGAGCAAGAAGCCGATGGGCCTGCGGGTCATGGAAACCAACGCAACCTTGCGCGAGTGCAAGGATCGCGGCATCCCCGCCGCGTGAACGAAGGTATGGACGTGAATGGCTGAGTTCCTGGCATCCCCTCTCGGGGCGACCCTGATCCTTCTGGCGCAGGGCCTTGCGATCATCGCCTTCGTGATGATCTCGCTGCTGTTCCTGGTCTATGGCGACCGCAAGATCTGGGCCGCCGTGCAGATGCGGCGCGGGCCGAACGTCGTGGGTCCGTGGGGCCTGCTGCAGACCGTGGCAGACGCGCTGAAATACGTGCTCAAGGAAATCGTCGTCCCGGCGGGCGCGGACAAGTTCGTGTTCTTCCTGGCCCCGTTCCTGTCCATGATGCTTGCGCTGTTCGCGTTCGTCGTGATCCCGTTCTCGGACGGGTGGGTGATGGCCAACATCAACGTGGGCGTGCTGTTCATTTTCGCCGTCAGCAGCCTCGAGGTGTACGGCGTCATCATGGGCGGCTGGGCCTCGAACTCGAAATACCCGTTCCTCGCCTCGCTGCGGTCGGCGGCGCAGATGATCTCGTACGAGGTGTCGCTGGGCCTCATCATCGTGGGCGTCATCATCTCGGCCGGGACGATGAACCTGTCGGGGATCGTCGAAAGCCAGCGCGGCGCCTACGGGCTGTTCAACTGGTACTGGTTCGCGCATCTGCCGATGCTGGTGCTGTTCTTCATCAGCTGCCTGGCCGAGACGAACCGCGCCCCCTTCGACCTGGCCGAGGCTGAATCGGAACTGGTCGCGGGGCACATGACCGAATATTCGTCCACGCCCTACCTGCTGTTCATGGGCGGCGAATACATCGCCATCTGGCTGATGTGCGCGCTGATCTCGCTGCTGTTCTTCGGCGGCTGGCTGTCGCCCATCCCCGGCCTGCCCGACGGCGCGCTGTGGATGTTCCTGAAGATGGCGTTCTGGTTCTTCATGTTCGCGATGGTGAAGGCGATCGTGCCGCGCTATCGCTACGACCAGCTGATGCGGATCGGCTGGAAGGTGTTCCTGCCGCTGTCGCTCGCCTGGGTGGTGCTGGTCGCGTTTCTCGCGCGCTACCAGGTTCTCGGCGGCGCGTGGGCGCGCTGGGACCACCTGACGCAGATCGGCGCAACCGTAGTCGGAGGATAAGCCATGACCAACAATGAGATCGCGATCGCGCTGACGAACGCCACCGAGATCGAGAAGGCGGAGCTTGCGCAGCACCTGCTGGACGCGCTGGCGCCGCACGGGCTGGTGCAGGACGAGGTCGCCAAGCACGTCATCGTGGGCGCGCTGTCCCGTTTCGGCGCCCCGCAGGACGCGCCCGAGCGTGACGGGGGTCCGCTGTAAGATGGCCGTCGATCTGGTCCGCGCGACCAAGTATTTCCTGCTGTGGGACTTCATCAAGGGCTTCGCGCTCGGGATGCGCTACTTCGTGTCGCCCAAGGCCACGCTGAACTACCCGCATGAAAAGGGCCCGTTGTCGCCCCGCTTCCGCGGCGAACACGCGCTGCGCCGCTATCCCAACGGCGAGGAACGCTGCATCGCCTGCAAGCTGTGCGAGGCGATCTGCCCGGCGCAGGCCATCACCATCGACGCCGAGCCGCGCGAGGACGGGTCGCGCCGGACCACCCGCTACGACATCGACATGACCAAGTGCATCTATTGCGGCTTCTGCCAGGAAGCCTGCCCGGTCGATGCGATCGTCGAAGGCCCCAACTTCGAGTTCGCGACCGAGACGCGCGAGGAGCTGTTCTACGACAAGCAGAAGCTCCTGGACAACGGCGCCCGCTGGGAGGCCGAGATCGCCCGCAACCTGCAGATCGACGCGCCCTACCGCTGAGCCTGCCTAACGGACCCCGCCTGAACGACGATGCCGGAAGATCCCCGCCCGATGAGCGACGCCTTCACCAAGATGTTCTCGCAGATGCTCGCCTCGGGGCAGGAAATGGCGCGCGCGTTCAATCCGGGGCTGGAAAACCTCGACACCCGCGCGATCGAGAAGATGTTCCCCACGATGTCCGCCGACATGATGGAGATGTGGTTCGGCCGCACCTTCAACCGCGAGGGGCTGGACGCCAAGACCCGGCTGCTGCTGACGATCGGCGCGCTGACGGTGCAGGGCGCCGTGGCCGAGCCGCAGCTGCGCCTTGCCGTGCGCCACGCGCGCGAGGCCGGCGCCACCCCGCGCGAGATCGCCGAGACGATCTGGCAGATGAGCATGTTCGGCGGGATGCCCGCCATGCAGAAGGCGCTGGACGTGGCCCAGTCAGTCTTTGCCGAAGAGGACGACCGGAAATGATGACCTTCGCCTTCTACCTGTTCGCGCTGTCCGTGGTGGTCGGCGGGTTCATGGTCGTGATCTCGCGCAACCCGGTCCATTCGGTCCTGTGGCTGATCCTGACGTTCCTCGCCTCGGCGGGACTGTTCATCCTGCTGGGGGCGGAGTTCGTCGCGCTTCTGCTGGTGATCGTCTACGTGGGCGCGGTCGCGGTGCTGTTCCTGTTCGTCGTGATGATGCTCGACGTGGACTTCGCCCAGCTCAAGGGCGAGCTGGCCCAGTACCTTCCGCTGGGCGGGCTGATCGCGCTGGTGATGCTGGCGATGCTCATCGTGGGCTTCGGCGCCTGGGAATCGTCCACGAATGCCGGCGCTGCCCGCGCCGTGCCGATCGTCGAGAACACGCTCAACACCCATGCCATCGGGGCGGTGCTGTACGACCGCTACCTGCTGGCGTTCCAGTTGTCCGGGCTGATCCTGCTGGTCGCCATGATCGGCGCGATCCTGCTGACCCTGCGCCACCGCCGCGACGTCAAGCGGCAGGACGTGCTGCAGCAGATGTGGCGGGATCCGGCGAAGGCGATGCGGATGACCAACCCGAAGCCGGGGCAGGGGCTGTGAGGCAGCGGCTTCGGCCTCGGGCGCGTGCGCTCCGGGGCCGCTAGCGCGGGGCTGTTCGATGCGAACGGCGTGAGATAGGACGGCGCGGAAACCACGCCCGACAGACAACACCGGCAAGGCGACCGGAGGGACAGACAGATGATCGGACTGACACATTACCTTGTCGTGGGGGCGATCCTGTTCGTCACCGGCGTGTTCGGCATCTTCGTGAACCGCAAGAACGTGATCGTCATCCTGATGTCGATCGAGCTGATCCTTCTTTCGGCGAACATCAACTTCGTCGCGTTCTCGGCGCATCTGGGCGATCTTTCGGGGCAGGTCTTCACGATGTTCGTGCTGACGGTCGCGGCGGCCGAGGCGGCTATCGGGCTTGCCATCCTCGTGGTGTTCTTCCGCAACCGCGGCACCATCGAGGTCGAAGACGTCAACGTGATGAAAGGCTGAGGGCACGGGCATGGAAAAGTTCATCCTCTTTGCGCCCCTGGTCGCCTCGATCATTGCGGGATTCGGCTGGCGCGTGATCTCGGAAAAGGGCGCGCAGTATCTCGCCACGGCGGTGCTGTTCGCGGCCTGTGCGATGTCCTGGGCCGTGTTCCTGGGCTTCGACGGCACCGTGCGCCACATCCACGTCATGGACTGGATCGTGACCGAGGGCTTCCACGGCGAGTGGGGCATCCGCATCGACCGCCTGACCGCGATCATGCTGATCGTGGTGACGACCGTCTCGGCGCTCGTCCACCTGTATTCGCTGGGCTACATGGCCCACGACGACAACTGGACCGAGGACGAGCCCTACCGCGCCCGCTTCTTCGCCTATCTGTCGTTCTTCACCTTCGCCATGCTGATGCTGGTGACGGCCGACAACCTGCTGCAGATGTTCTTCGGCTGGGAAGGCGTGGGCCTCGCGTCCTACCTGCTGATCGGCTTCTACTACAAGAAACCCAGCGCCAACGCCGCGGCGATGAAGGCGTTCGTCGTCAACCGCGTCGGCGACTTCGGCTTCCTGCTGGGGATCTTCGCGCTCTACTGGCTGACCGGGACGATCCAGTTCGACGAGATCTTCGCGCAGGTCGGGCGGATCGCGGACACGCAGATGCACTTCCTGTGGCGCGACTGGAACGCGGCCGAGGTCGTGGCGGTGCTGCTGTTCATCGGCGCGATGGGCAAGTCGGCGCAGCTGGGCCTGCACACCTGGCTGCCCGACGCGATGGAGGGGCCGACGCCCGTTTCGGCGCTGATCCACGCCGCCACCATGGTGACGGCGGGCGTGTTCCTGGTCTGCCGGATGTCGCCGCTCTACGAATTCGCGCCCGACGCCAAGGCGTTCATCGTGCTGATCGGCGCCTCGACCGCGTTCTTCGCGGCGACGGTGGGCCTCGTCCAGAACGACATCAAGCGCGTGATCGCCTACTCGACCTGCTCGCAGCTCGGCTACATGTTCGTCGCCGCGGGCGTCGGCGTCTATTCGGTCGCGATGTTCCACCTGCTGACCCACGCCTTCTTCAAGGCGATGCTGTTCCTCGGCGCGGGGTCGGTCATCCACGCGATGCATCATGAACAGGACATGCGGAACTACGGCGGCCTGCGCCGCAAGATCCCGCTGACCTTCTGGGCGATGCTGATCGGGACGCTCGCGATCACCGGCGTCGGCATCCCGCTGACAACGATCGGCTTCGCGGGCTTCCTGTCCAAGGACGCGATCATCGAAAGCGCCTTCGGCGCAGGCGCGACCTACGCCTTCTGGCTGCTGGTCATCTCGGCCATGTTCACCAGCTTCTACAGCTGGCGGCTGATGTTCCTGACCTTCTTCGGCGAACCCCGCCCGCAGCAGGTCTGGGACCCGCAGATCAAGGCCGAGGAAGAGGTCCAGACCTCTGCCGCCGCCGCCGATCATCAGCACGGCCACGGCCACGGCCATGCCCACGGCCACGACGACCACGGGCACCACGACCACGGCCATCACGGCGGCCTGCACGCCTACGAACACGCCCATGAAAGCCCCGCCGTCATGCTGGTGCCGCTGGGCGTGCTGGCGATCGGCGCCGTCTTCGCGGGGATGGTCTGGTACGGGCCCTTCTTCGGCGACCACCACCGCGTGAACGAGTTCTTCCACGTCGCGCAGGCCGGGGGCCACGGCGAGGCGGGCGCGCCCGCCGGGGCCGGCCACGCCGCGACGGGGGCGACCCAGCCGGCCGACCACGCAACCGCCCCGGCCGAGACCGCCGAACCCGCCGTGGCCCATGCCGCGGAAGGCGAGGGCACGCCGGTCGACGGCGAGGACACCGGCGTCCGCACCGACGTTCCGGCCCCGGTCGGCGGCGCGATCTACATGCACCCCGACAACCACGTGCTGGACGAGGCGCACCACTCCCCGGTCTGGGTCAAGGCCTCGCCCTTCTTCGCGATGCTCGCGGGCTTCGCGCTGGCGTGGATCATGTATGTCCGCAATCCGTCGGCGCCCGCGCGGCTGGCCGCGACGCAGAAGCCGCTCTACCGCTTCCTTCTCAACAAGTGGTACTTCGACGAACTCTACGACTTCGTCTTCGTCCGCCCCGCGCGCTGGATCGGGCGGGCGCTGTGGCACGGCGGCGACGGGCGGACCATCGACGGCGCGATCAACGGCGTGGCGATGGGGCTGATCCCGCGCGTCACGCGCTTCGCCGGCCGGGTGCAGTCGGGATATCTCTTCCACTACGCCTTCGGCATGGTGATCGGCCTCGTCGGCCTTCTGATCTGGGTGATGATGCGGGGCACGCTCTGATATGACCAACCTTCTGTCCGTCATCACCTTCCTGCCGATCGTGGCGGGGCTGATCCTCGCGCTGTTCCTGCGCGGCGAGGACGAGGCCGCGGCCCGGAACGCCCGCTGGTTGGCGCTGGTCGCGACCACGGCCACGTTCATCCTGTCGTGCTTCGTCCTGGCCGGGTTCGATCCGAACGACACCGGCTTCCAGTTCGTCGAGGACCAGCCATGGATCATGGGCCTGCGCTACAAGATGGGCGTGGACGGCATCTCGATCCTGTTCCTGATGCTCACGACGTTCCTGATGCCACTGGTGATCCTGTCCACCTGGCGCGTCACCGACCGCGTCAAGGACTACATGATCGCCTTCCTGGTACTGGAAGGGCTGATGATCGGCGTCTTCACCGCGCTGGACCTGTTCCTGTTCTACCTGTTCTTCGAGGCCGGGCTGATCCCGATGTTCCTCATCATCGGGATCTGGGGCGGGGCGAACCGCATCTACGCCACGTTCAAGTTCTTCCTCTACACCTTCCTCGGCTCGGTCCTGATGCTGGTGGCGATGGTCACGATGGTCTCGCTCGCGGGCACGACCGACATCCCGGCGCTGATGGGCTTCGACTTCCCGAGCGAGCCGATCCCCATGTTCGGCACCTACCTGCTGGGCGGCACGCAGACGCTGCTGTTCCTCGCGTTCCTCGCGAGCTTCGCGGTCAAGATGCCGATGTGGCCGGTCCACACCTGGCTGCCCGACGCGCACGTTCAGGCGCCGACCGCCGCCTCGGTTCTGCTGGCGGCGGTCCTGCTGAAGATGGGCGGCTACGGCTTCCTGCGCTTCAGCCTGCCGATGTTCCCCGAGGCGTCCGCCATCGCCCAGCCCGCGGTCCTGTGGCTGTCGGCCATCGCCATCGTCTACACGAGCCTCGTCGCGCTGGTGCAGACCGACATGAAGAAGCTGATCGCCTATTCCTCGGTCGCGCACATGGGCTACGTCACCATGGGGATCTTCGCGGCGAACCAGGCGGGCGTGGACGGCGCGATCTTCCAGATGATCAGCCACGGCTTCGTGTCGGGCGCGCTGTTCCTGCTGGTGGGCGTGATCTACGACCAGCTCCACACGCGCGAGATCGACGCCTATGGCGGGCTGGTGAACCGGATGCCGATCTATGCGCTGATCTTCCTGTTCTTCACCATGGCGAACGTGGGCCTGCCTGGCACGAGCGGCTTCGTGGGCGAGTTCATGACGCTGCTCGGCACCTTCCGGGTCAACACCTGGGTCGCGCTGTTCGCGACCTCGGGCGTGATCCTTTCGGCCGGCTATGCGCTGTGGCTCTATCGCCGCGTGGCGCTTGGCGACCTGATCAAGGGCAGTCTCATGTCCATGCGCGAGATGTCCCCGCGCGAGCGCTGGATCTTCGTCCCGCTGATCGCCATGACGCTGCTTCTGGGGGTCTATCCGCGCGCCGTCACCGACATCACCCGGCCCGCCGTCGCGGCGCTGCTTCAGGACTATCACGCCAGCCAGCCTGCGCCCGCGCCCGTCGCGGTCGTGGCCACGGCCGGCCACTAAGGGGGCGCGGCCATGACCTCGCTTGATTTCTGGACCATCATGCCGGAAGCGGCGCTGGCGCTGTTCACGCTGGTCGCGCTGCTGCTGGGATCGTTCACCGGCAAGGACGCGCAGGGCCGGACGATCCTGTGGCTGACCGTCGTCGCGCTGCTGGTCGCCGCCTTCGCGATCGGCCGCGGCTGGCACGGCGGCTTCGGCACCGCCGCGGGCGGGCAGGCGTTCTTTGGCATGTTCATCGACGACGGCTTCGCCCGTTTCGCCAAGATCGTGATCCTGCTGTCCGCCGCCGCCGTCCTGGGGATGAGCGTCGACTACCTCACTCGCCACGGCATGATGCGGTACGAGCTGCCGCTGCTGGTCGTCCTCGCCGTCATCGGCATGATGGTGATGGTGTCGGCGGGCGACCTGCTGACGCTCTACATGGGGCTGGAGCTGCAGTCGCTCGCGCTCTACGTCGTGGCGGCGCTGCGCCGCGACAGCGTCCGTTCGTCCGAGGCGGGGCTGAAGTATTTCGTGCTGGGCTCGCTCAGCTCGGGGATGCTGCTCTATGGCGCGTCGCTGGTCTACGGCTTTTCCGGCACGACCAACCTCGCCGCGATCGCGGGCGCGGTGTCCGGCGGCGAGCTTCCGATCGGGCTGCTGTTCGGGATGGTGTTCCTGCTGGTGGGGCTTGCCTTCAAGGTCAGCGCGGTGCCGTTCCACATGTGGACGCCCGACGTCTACGAAGGCTCGCCCACCCCCGTGACCGCATTCTTCGCGACCGCGCCCAAGGTGGCGGCGATGGCGATGCTCGCGCGGCTGATGTTCGCGGGCTTCGGCAACGTCGTCGGCGACTGGACCCAGATCATCGCGCTGCTTGCGGTGCTGTCGATGTTCCTCGGCTCGATTGCCGGGATCGGGCAGCGCGACATCAAGCGACTGATGGCCTATTCGTCGATCTCGCACATGGGCTTCGCGCTCGTCGGGCTTGCCGCCGGCACGGTGGTCGGGGTCGAGGCGATGCTGCTCTACATGGCGATCTATGCGGTGATGGGCGTGGGGGCCTTCGCCTTCATCCTGGCGATGGAGCGCAACGGCCGCGCCGTGACCGCCCTCGACGACCTGAACCTGCTCGCGCGGACCGAGCCGCTGAAGGCGGCGGCGATGCTGGTCCTGCTGTTCAGCCTTGCCGGCGTGCCGCCGTTCCTCGGCTTCTTCGCCAAGTTCGCGGTGCTGTCGGCCGCGGTCGATGCCGGCCTCGGCTGGCTTGCGGTCCTGGGCGTGATCGCGTCGGTGATCGGCGCCTTCTACTACCTGCGGATCGTCTACTACATGTATTTCGGGACCGCGCGCGACGGCGTGCTGACCACCCGGATGGGCGGGTTCCAGTGGGCGGCGCTGGTCGGGTCGGCCGCGATCATGACGCTGGGCGCGGTTACCATGCTGGGCGTGGACGACGCGGCGGGCCGCGCGGCGGCGGCGCTGGTGGCGGCCCAGCCCGCCGTTGCGGACCCGGTCGCGGTGGCGACGGCCCACGTTGACTGACACCCGCCCTGCGGCGTGGCCGACGGGCGTGGCGCGCCACGTCTTCGACCGCATCGACAGCACGAACGCGCAGGCGATGCGGCTGGCGCCTTCGCTCAGCGGCCCCGCGTGGATCATGGCGCGGGACCAGACCGCCGGGCGCGGGCGGCGCGGGCGGACATGGGTGATGCCCGCCGGCAACTTCGCGGCGACGCTGGTGATGCGGTCCCCGGGGCAGGCGCAGGACGCGGCGCGGCTGGGCTTCATCGCCGGGCTGGCCGTCCACGACGCGCTGGCGGCGGCCTGCGGGCCTGCCGCGCGGCTCGCGATCAAGTGGCCCAACGACGTTCTGCTGAATGGCGGCAAGGTGTCCGGCATCCTGCTGGAAGGGCTCGGCGGGGGCGGCGCGGCGGGCGTGGACCTGCTGGCGGTGGGGATCGGCGTCAACCTTGCCGCGGCACCCGGCGCAGGCGAGGTCGAACTTGGCGCGCTGCCGCCCGTCTCGGTCGCGTCGGAAACCGGCCACGCGGTCTCGCCCGACGACTTCCTCGACCTGCTCGCCCCGGCCTTCGCCGACTGGCAGGCGACACTGGCGCGCGGCGGCTTCGCGCCCATCCGCGCCGCGTGGATGGCGCGCGCCGCGAAGCTGGGCCAGACGATCACCGCCCGGACCGGGCCCCGCACCCGGACCGGTCGCTTCGACGGAATCGACGAGTCGGGCGCGCTGGTGCTGACGACCGCGGAGGGGCGCGAGGTCGTGCCCGCCGCCGACGTCTACTTCGCGGAAGGCGCCTGACATGCTTCTGTGCATCGACACCGGCAACACCAACACGGTCTTTTCGATCTGGGACGGGAACAGCTTCCTCGGCCACTGGCGCATCTCGACCAATCACCTGCGGACCGCCGACGAATACTTCGTCTGGCTGTCGTCGATGATCGCGCTCCGGAAGCTCGAGGTGGCGATCGACGGCTGCATCATCAGCTCGACCGTGCCGCGCGTGGTGTTCAACCTCCGCGTCCTCTGCAACCGCTACTTCGACCTGCGCCCGCTGGTGGTGGGCAAGCCCGACTGCCTGCTGCCGGTGCAGCCGCGCGTGGACGAGGGCACGACCGTGGGGCCTGACCGGCTGGTGAACACCTGGGCCGCGTTCGACCGCTACGGCCCCGACCTGACGGTGGTCGATTTCGGCACCGCCACGACCTTCGACGTGGTGGACACCGACGGCGCCTATGTCGGCGGGGTGATCGCGCCCGGCGTGAACCTGTCGCTCGAGGCGCTGCACATGGGCGCGGCGTCGCTGCCGCACGTGGACGTCACGCAGCCGCAGCAGGTGATCGGCACGAACACCGTTGCCTGCATCCAGTCGGGCGTGTTCTGGGGCTATGTCGGCGTCGTCCGCGAGATCTGCGCGCGGATCGAGGGCGAGCGCGGCCGCAGGATGACGGTGATTGCAACCGGGGGGCTGGCCCCGTTGTTCGACCAGGCGGACGGGCTGTTCCACAGCTGGGACGACGATCTGACGATGCACGGGCTTCGGCTCATCCACGATTACAACAAGGAGATGGGCAATGGCTGAGCGCCTGATCTATCTGCCGCTAGGCGGCGCAGGCGAAATCGGCATGAACGCCTATGTCTACGGCTACGGCGAGCCGGGGCGGGAACGCCTGATCCTGGTCGATCTGGGCGTCACCTTCGGCGACATGGACAGCGCGCCGGGGATCGACCTCATCATGGCCGATCCCGGCTGGCTCGAGGACAACCGCGACCGGCTGGAGGCGATCTTCATCACCCACGGGCACGAGGATCACGTGGGCGCGCTGGGGCTGCTGTACGGCCGCCTCAAGGTGCCGGTCTACGCCCGCCGCTTCACCGGCACGCTCGCCCGCATGAAGATGGAGGAGGCGGGCCAGCCGACAGACCAGCTCCGCATCGTCGCCGCCCGGCCCGAGATCGTGCACGCCGGCCCCTTCGACGTGCAGTTCGTGCCGCTGAGCCACTCGATCCCCGAAAGCTCGGCGCTGGTCATCGACACGCCGGCGGGCCGGATCGTCCACACCGGCGACTTCAAGCTGGACGGAACGCCGGTGGTGGGCGAGCCGTTCGACCCGATCCTCTGGCACGAGATCGCGAACGAACGCCCGGTGAAGGTGCTCGCGTGCGATTCGACCAACGTGTTCAGCCCCAACCCGGGCCGGTCCGAGGCGATGCTGGCGAACCCGCTTCTCGACTTCGTGGTCGCGCAGAAGCAGATGGTGGTGGCGACCACCTTCGCGTCGAACGTGGCGCGGCTGAAGACGCTGGCCGACGCAGGGATCGCCGCGGGCCGGCAGATCTGCCTGCTGGGCCGCGCGATGCGCAAGATGGTGACGGCCGCGATCGAAACCGGGGTGCTGACCAGCTTTCCCGACGTGATCGGCCCCGAACAGGCAGCGGAGCTTCCGCGCAACAAGGTCATGCTGATCGTCACCGGCAGCCAGGGCGAACGCCGCGCCGCGTCGATGCAGCTGTCGATGGGCCGCTATCTGGGGATCGAGCTGAAGGAAGGCGACAGCTTCCTGTTCTCGAGCCGCACGATCCCGGGGAACGAGCGCCCGGTGATCCGCATCATGAACAACCTCAGCCGCCGGGGCGTGGACGTGTTCGACGCCGACGACGGGTTCTACCACGTCTCGGGCCACGCGAACCGCCCCGACCTGCAGGCGGTCCACGACCTGCTGAAGCCCGAGATCCTGATCCCGATGCATGGCGAGCACATGCACCTGCGCGAACACGCCTCGCTGGGCGAGGCGAAGGGGATCGCCACCGCCATCGCCACCAACGGCACGATGCTGGACCTGACCGGCCCGGCGCCGCGCGTGGTGGACGACGTGGCGACGGGCCGGCTGTACCTGGACGGGACCGTCCTGATCGGCGCGATGGACGGGATCGTCCGCGACCGGATCCGCATGGCGCTGAACGGGCACGCGACGGTGTCGATCATCATCGACGAGAACGACGAGCCGCTGCCCGACGCGTGGGTGGAAACGATGGGTCTGGCGGGGCAGGGCCGCGCCGGGGTGCCGCTGGTCAGGCATCTCGAATCCGAGCTGGCCGAGTTCCTCGACCGCGCCGATGCCCGCACCGTCATGGACGACAAGAAGCTGGACGAGGCGATCCGCAGGATCACCCGCAACGTCGCCATGGACGAGATCGGCAAGAAGCCCGAGGTAAAGGTCATCATCAGCCGTCTCGCCGCGGACTGACGGCGGGCGCGGGTGGGCGGGGCGGCCACTTGACCTTCCCGCCGCCGCGCGGCATCGCCCGGCCATGACCGAGTTCGACCCGACCCCGCCCCGCCGCAACTTCTACGGCCGCCGTCACGGCAAGACCCTGCGGCAGAGCCAGAAGGGCTACCTGTCCGAGGACCTGGGCGACCTGCGCCCGCGCGGGATCACGATCCACGAGAACCCGAACCGCGCGCCGGTCGATCCGCGCGCGATCTTCGGGGACGACCGGCCGCTGTGGCTCGAGGTCGGCTTCGGCGGGGGCGAGCACATGGTGGCGATGGCCGCCCGCTATCCCGACATCGGCATCATCGGCTGTGAGCCGTTCATCAACGGCGTCGCGATGCTGCTGGGCAAGATCCGGGCGGCGGGAGTGACGAACGTCTCGGTCCATCCCGGCGACGCGCGCGACCTGATGGACGTGCTGCCCGACGCGTCGATCGCGCGGGCGTTCCTGAACTATCCCGATCCGTGGCCCAAGGCACGCCACCACCGCCGCCGCTTCGTCACGCCCGAGCATCTGGTGCCGCTGCACCGGGTGATGGCGCCTGGGGCCGAGTTCCGCGTCGCGACCGACATCCCCGACTACATGCGCCAGACGCTGGAGGAGGTGCCGAAGGCCGGCTTCGCGCTGGTGGCCGAGGGGCCGGCGGCGTGGGACGACTGGCATTCGACCCGCTACGAGCAGAAGGCCCTTCGCGAAGGCCGCGTGCCGCACTACGCGACGTTCCGGCGCTAGGGCGGCGGGCCCGGCGGCAGGGTCCGGCGGCCGACCCGGCGGCGGATTCGACTGCAGGGCGGGAGCCTCCGGCGGGGATATTTCGGGACAGAAGATGGAAGGGCGCCCCGACCCGCGCTAGTGTCGCGCCGAAAGACGAGGAGCCGCCATGCCGCACGACACCGAACCGATGATGTTGACCGCCTGCCGCACCGGACCCCTGACGGGCGAGGCGCGGGTGCCCGGCGACAAGTCGGTCAGCCACAGGGCGCTGATCCTGGGCGCGCTTGCGGTCGGCGAGACGCGGATCACCGGGCTTCTCGAAGGGCAGGACGTGCTGGACACCGCGCGTGCGATGCAGGCTTTCGGGGCCGAGGTCGAACGGGTGAGCGAGGGCAGCTGGTCGGTGCACGGCGTGGGCGTCGGCGGGTTCGCCGAACCGTCCGGCGTGATCGACTGCGGCAACTCGGGGACCGGCGTCCGGTTGATCATGGGGGCGATGGCGACCACGCCGATCGTCGCGACGTTCTCCGGCGACGCCAGCCTTTCGCGGCGGCCGATGGGGCGGATCACCGATCCGCTGCGGCAGTTCGGTGCCGAGGTGACGGCGCGCGAGGGGGGGCTGCTGCCGGTGACGATCCGGGGGGCGGCTGATCCGGTGCCGGTGCGCTACAGGACGCCCGTCGCAAGCGCGCAGATCAAGTCGGCGGTGCTGCTCGCCGGGCTGAACGCGCCCGCGCAGACCGTGGTGATCGAGGCGGAGCCCACGCGCGACCATACCGAGCGGATGCTCGCGGGCTTCGGGGCGGCGATCTGCACCGAGGTCACCGAGGAGGGCCGCGTCATCACCCTGACGGGCCAGCCCGAGTTGCGGCCGCAGGAGGTGGCGGTGCCGCGAGACCCGAGTTCGGCCGCGTTCCCGGTGGCGGCGGCGCTGATCGTGCCCGGGTCCGAGCTTCGGGTGCCTGGGGTCAGCCGCAACCCGACCCGCGACGGGTTCTACGTCACGCTCGCCGAGATGGGCGCCGACCTGACCTGGCAGAACGAGCGCGAGGAGGGGGGCGAGCCGGTCGCGGACCTCGTCGTGCGCCATTCGGCGCTGCGCGGGGTCGAGGTGCCGCCTGAGCGCGCCGCCAGCATGATCGACGAGTTTCCGATCCTGTCGGTCGTGGCCGCGCTTGCCCAGGGCACGACGGTCATGCACGGCGTGGCCGAGCTGCGGGTCAAGGAAAGCGACCGGATCGACGCGATGGCGCGGGGCCTCGAGGCGAACGGGGTCGTGGTCGAGGAAACCCGCGACAGCCTGACCGTTCACGGGATGGCCGAGGTGCCCGGCGGCGCGACCTGCCGGACCCATCTGGACCACCGCATCGCGATGAGCTTCCTGGTCCTCGGCCTTGCCGCCCGCGCGCCCGTGACGGTCGACGACGCGGGGCCGATCGCGACCAGCTTCCCCGACTTCCTGCCGCTGATGCGCGAACTGGGGGCGGATATCGGCTGAGCCGGCCCGCCCCCCGGGCCCCCCGGACCGGCCCTCGAACCGCCCCGGTCAGCCGTAATGGGCGACCGGGGTGCCCGCGAGGGCCGAGATGTTCAGAAGCCCCCGCGTCGTGATCGAGGGCGTCACGATATGGGCGCGGTTGCCCATGCCCATCAGGATCGGCCCGACCTCCAGCCCCTCGGCGCGGGTCTTGAGAATGTTGCGCACCCCCGACGCCGCGTCGGAGCCTGCGAAGATGAGGACGTTCGCCGCGTCGTTGCCCAGCCGCGAGCCGGGGAAGATCCGTTCCCGCACCGACGGGTCGAGTGCCGCGTCCACGTGCATCTCTCCCTCGTAGATGAAATCGACCTGGGCCGCATCCAGCAGCGCCAGCGCCGCGCGCATCTTGCGGCCCGAATAGGTGTCGAGGTTGCCGAACTGCGAGTGGCTGCACAGCGCGATCCGGGGCGTCAGCCCGAAGCGGCGGACATGGCGCGCCGCGCCCACGGCGGACGCCGCGACCTGTTCCGGGGTGGGATCGTGGTTCACCTGCGTGTCGGCGATGAAGATCGGCTCGTCCTGCAGGATCATCATCGACAGCGCGCCCACCGGGTCCAGCCCGTCGCGGCCCAGCACCTGGCGGATGAAGTCGAGATGCCACGAGAACTGCCCGACCGCGCCGCAGATCAGGCTGTCTGCCTCGTTCCGGTGAACCATGATCGCGCCGATCGCGGTGGTGTTGGTCCGCATGATCGACCGCGCCACGTCCGGCGTGACACCGCGCCGCGCCATCAGCCGGTGGTAGGTTTCCCAGTAGTCCCGGTAGCGCGAGTCGCTTTCCGGGTTCACGATCTCGAAGTCGGTCTCGGGCCGGATCGGCAAGGCCGCGCGTTCGCAGCGGGTCGCGATCACGTCGGGGCGGCCGATGAGGATCGGCACCTCGGTCGTTTCCTCCAGCATGGCGTTGGCGGCGCGCAGGACGCGCTCGTCCTCTCCGTCCGCGAAGACGATCCGGCGGGTGGCGGTCGCCGCCGCCTCGAACACCGGGCGCATGATCAGGGCCGAGCGGAAGACCGAGTTGTCGAGGCTGCGCTTGTAGGCGTCGAGATCGGCCAGGGGCCGCGCCGCCACCCCCGACTGCATCGCCGCGCGGGCGACGGCGGTCGCGACCACGCCGATCAGGCGCGGGTCGAACGGCTTGGGGATCAGGTACTCCGGCCCGAAGCTCAGCCGTTCGCTGCTGTAGGCCGCCGCGGCCTCGGCGCTGGTCGTGGCGCGGGCGAGCGCGGCGATCCCTTCGACGCAGGCGATCTGCATCTCGTCGTTGATGCAGGTCGCGCCGACGTCCAGCGCGCCGCGGAAGATGAAGGGAAAGCAGAGGACGTTGTTGACCTGGTTCGGGAAGTCGCTGCGGCCGGTGGCGATGATCGCGTCGGCGCGGGCGGCGCGCACGTCCTCGGGCATGATTTCGGGCTGCGGGTTGGCGAGCGCGAAGACGATCGGCGGACCCGCCATCCGCGCCACCATCCCGGGCGTCAGCACGCCGGGGCCGGACAGGCCGAGGAACAGGTCCGCGCCGTCGATCACGTCGTCGAGCGTGCGCAGGTCGGTGGCCTGGGCGAACGCCGCCTTTTCGGGGTTCATGTCGATGTCCCGGCCCTCGTGGACGAGGCCGTGGATGTCGCACAGCCAGACATTCTCGCGCCGGACGCCCAGCTTCAGCAGCATGTTGAGGCAGGCGATCCCCGCCGCGCCGCCGCCGGTGGACACGACCTTGATGTCCTGGAACCGCTTGCCCGCGACCAGAAGCGCGTTGGTCGCCGCCGCGCCCACCACGATGGCCGTCCCGTGCTGGTCGTCGTGGAAGACGGGGATGTTCATCGACTCGCGGCACAGCTTTTCCACGATGAAGCAGTCGGGCGCCTTGATGTCTTCAAGGTTGATCGCGCCGAAGGTCGGCTCCAGCGCGCGGACGATGGCGGCGAGGCGCTCGGGATCGGATTCGTTCACCTCGATGTCGAAGCAGTCGATGTTGGCGAACTTCTTGAACAGGACCGCCTTGCCCTCCATCACCGGCTTCGAGGCGAGCGGGCCGATGTTCCCCAGCCCCAACACCGCCGTCCCGTTGCTGACCACGGCGACGAGGTTGCCGCGCGCGGTGTAGCGGGCAGCCGCCGCGGCGTCGCCCCTGATCTCGATGCAGGCCTCGGCCACGCCGGGGGAATAGGCGCGGCTCAGGTCGCGGCCGTTCGCGAGCGGCTTCGTCGCCCGGATTTCCAGCTTTCCCGGGCGCGGAAACTCGTGATAATCGAGCGCCGCCTGCCGGGCCGTGTCCTGCCGCCGTTCGTCCATGTCTGTCCCCGTTGTCCGTTGTGTCGAACGCTAGCCGCGTTCGCCGTCCTGTCCAACCCCGATGCGCGACGTGCGCGCGCCCGCACGCGCCGCCGCCCGGATCTCGCAAGGAGAAACCGCCATGCCGCTGATCGACGACGCCCGCAAGGTGCGGGAACTGGCCTACGCCCCGTATTCCCGCTTCAAGGTGGGGGCGGCCATCCGCGGCCGCGACGGCGTCGTCTATGTCGGCTGCAACGTCGAGAACGTGGCCTATCCCGAAGGCACCTGCGCCGAGGCGGGCGCGATCGCCGCGATGGTCGCGGGGGGCGAGACCGAGCTGGTCGAGGTCTGCGTGATCGCCGATAGCGGCAGCCCGGTCCCGCCCTGCGGCGGCTGCCGCCAGAAGCTGGCCGAGTTCGGCGGACCGGACGTCCCGGTGCTGCTGGCGACCACCGGCGGGCTGACGCTGTCCACCACCATCGGCGAGCTGTTGCCGGGGCGCTTCGATGCCGCCCACATGGCGGGCTCCCATGTTGCGGATGCCGCGCCCGGCTGATGCTGCCCGCCCGCGGCGCTTGGCTCACCGGCCGGGATGGGGCAATAACGCCGACAGACGCCAGCCTGGAAGGACCCCGCATGACCGACGTTCCGCACCTGACCGTGATCGATCATCCGCTGGTCCAGCACAAGCTGACGATCATGCGCGACAAGCGCACCTCGACGTCGGGTTTCCGCAAGCTCCTGCGGGAAATCAGCCTGCTCCTGGCCTATGAGATCACCCGCGAGCTGGACCTCACGACGACCGCGATCGAGACGCCCCTGTGTCCGATGGAGGCCCCGGTGCTCGAGGGCAAGAAGCTTGCCCTGATCTCGATCCTGCGGGCGGGGAACGGGCTTCTGGACGGGATACTCGAGCTGATACCGGCGGCGCGGGTGGGCTTCATCGGGCTCTACCGCGATCCGGTCACGCTGTTGCCGGTGCAGTATTACAGCAAGGTGCCCGCCGACCTGGACCTGCGCATGGTGATCGTGGTCGATCCGATGCTGGCCACCGGCAACAGTTCGGCCGCGGCCATTGACCTGCTGAAGAAGGCGGGGGCGAAGAACCTGCGCTTCCTGTGCCTGCTGGCGGCGCCCGAAGGCGTGGCCCGGATGCGCGAGGCGCATCCCGACGTGCCGATCTTCACCGCCGCGCTGGACGACCGGCTGGACGAGCACGGCTACATCCTGCCGGGCCTGGGCGACGCGGGCGACCGGATGTTCGGGACCAAGTAGGCCGCTTAACCCGGGATTAGCGGGTCGCCCGGTAACGTCGGCAGAATGCTGACGAATCGGGGTGGCATCATGCGGATCGACGGGTTGGGGGCGCTTCTGGCCGCGATCATGGGGACGTGGGCGCTTCTGCTCGCGTGCCAGTGCGGCCACGCCGCGACCGTGGGCGAGGCGCGGCCGGCGGAACTGCCGCCGCAGGATTTCGCGGCTGCGCAGTACATCGACAGCGCGGGCTGCGTCTTCGTGCGCCAGGGCGACGGCTGGATCGCCCGGCAGGCGCGCGACGGCACGCCCGTCTGCGGCTACCCGCCGACCCTGTCAGCCCGGCGCACCGCACCCGACCGCCTGGCGCCGCTGTTCGCAGCGGCGGCGGAGGACGAAGGCACCCGCATCCGCCGCGAACTGACCGAGACGGTCATGGCCGGGCTGCACACGGGGGAACTGGCGGGCGAAGGCTTCGGCGCGCCGGCCGCCGGGATCCAGGATCAACGGCCAGCCGTGCAGGATGCGGCGCCCGCCGCCTCTGCTCCGTTGGCGACGCCGGGGCTGGACACGTCCGCATCGCTGCCCGGGATGATCGCGGCGGTGCCCCGCTTGCGCGCCGGGATCGCCGGTGCGAGCGCGGGCGAGCATACCGCGCAACTCTGCAGGCTGCTCGGCGGACGGTCCGGTGCGAACGCCGGGCTTGGCGCGCAGGACACGCTGGGCATGTGCGGGGGCATGGAGCCCTTGACCCTGCACGCCCGCACGGTCGCCGCGCTGCCGTCGGCCGGCCGCGCCGCTGCTGCGACGTCCGGAAGCCGCGCCGCAGGCCGGGATGCGGCGAGCAGCCACCGTCCGTCAAAGACCGCGCCAAGGGGCGGGGGTGCGCCGAAGGATGCGACGACGCGCCGGGCCGGCAAGACGGACCGCGGCGCGGATCCGTTCTCGGCGACGCCGCTGATCCCGGCGGGCGCGCGCTTCGTCCAGGTGGGCCTGTTCAAGGACCCGGGCGACGCGGCACGGGCGGCGCGGAAGCTGTCGGCGATGGGGCTGCCCGTGTCGCGGGGGCAGAGCACGGGGCCGGGCGGGCCGTTGCAGGCGATCATGGCGGGACCGTTCGACAGCCGGCAAGGGATCGTGCGGGCACTGGACCGGGTGCGCAGGGGCGGGTTCCCCAGCGCCTATCCGCGTTGAGGCGCCTAACGGAGGCGGGGCCGGAATCGGGTTGCCGTCCCATGCGCGGCCACCGGCCATGTCGGGTCCGGACTGGTCAGGCTGAGGCAACACCGCCGCGCTGACCGGCGCGGCGTCGCGGAAACTCAGGCGGGCGGCGGGTCGGGGTCGCAGATGCGCTGCAATTGCACCCATTCGCCGTCGGTGAGCACCGGCGTTTCCGGCGCGCCCATGCGGAACGGGTCTGCCTCGATCAGGCCCAGCACGGATTCGCCGCTGGGGTCGATCGAGCGGGCGTAGGGGGTGGTCGGGATGCCGGCTGCCTGGAATGCCGTCAGCAGCGCCTCGTCCGGCGCCCGGTCGGGGGGATGCGACAGCAGCGCCTCGCCGTAGCCTGCAAGCGCGCCGTCGGGCAGCGTGCCCGAGGTGAGAAGCCTCACGGCCGCGCGAAAGCCGGCGTAGCCCAGCACCGCGCCCAGCGGATCCTGCGCGTCGGCGCCGGCGCGGGCCGCCACGACATGGCCGATCGCGATCTCGGGCGCGGCCTGGCCCGCGACGAGTTCATTGCCGAGCACGATCAGCTTGCCGGGCAGGGCCCGCGCGCCGCGCAGCGTCGTCGGCAGCACCATGAGCCGCGCATCCGGCCCGAGCGTCCGCTGCGCCACCCGGTCCAGCACCGCCGATCCCGCAGCCCGCGCGCAGGGCGCGCCGGTCGATGTTTCAAGCTGGGCGAGGATCTGGCGCCCCACCGCCTCGCGCTGCGCGGGGGGCGCGATCAGGGCGGCGTGGCGGATCACAGCGCCCGGCAGCCAGACGACGCCCGCCGCCACCAGCGCCAGCACCGCCGCCGCCACCAGCCCGCCGCGCACGCGGCCGGGCCGCGGGCGGCTGGCGCGGATCGCGAGATGGACCTTCTCGATCGCCGAGATCATCAGGTCGTCGTCGATTTCCAGGATCTCGTCGTTGTCGGGCGGGCCGGGGGCGAAGATCGCGGGGCGCTGGCCGGGATTGAGCCGCGTCACCGCCGGCAGCGACCAGTGCGACAGCGGCCGTTCCGACCGCGGGTCGCTGAGGACCAGCGTCGCGTCCCCGACCGAGACGACAACGTCCTGCAGCCGCGCGCCCGGTCCCTCGCGCCAGACGCCGGGCGATTCCAGCCGCTGGAACGCGTTCAGCGCCGTCACGACACGCCGTCCGACCATGACACGGGACGCGTCACCGCCCGGTCCGCCTCGCGGCCTCGCGCGGCAGCGGCGGCCCGCACACGGAAGCGCACGCCCCAAGCGGCCCGTCGGTCGCGTCCGCCCTGTCGCTGCGCCGTCATGCCGCCCTCATGCCATCCTCGGACCGCCCGTGCCGTCAGGATAAGGCGACGGCGCGCGCGCCCGCAATGGCCGCGACTTCAGCCCTCATGCGAGATCGTCATCCCGCGGTCGCGGGCGAGGTCGCGCATGCGGTCCTGCAGCTTCTCGAAGGCGCGGACCTCGATCTGGCGGATCCGCTCGCGCGAGACCTCGTAGCGGCCCGACAGCTCTTCAAGCGTCAGGGGATCGTCGCGCAGGCGCCGCTCCATCAGGATGTCGCGCTCGCGTTCGGTCAGCACGTCCATGGCCGCCGTCAGCATCGAGCGGCGGGTCTGCAGCTCATCGGCCTCGGCGAAGTCCGAGGCCTGGTCGGCGCTCTCGTCCTCCAGCCAGTCCTGCCACTGCGCGGTGGAATCCCCGTCCGCCGACCCGACCGTCGCGTTCAGCGACGCGTCGCTGCCGGCGAGGCGGCGGTTCATCTCGATCACTTCCTGCTCGGTCACGCTCAGGTCGTGGGCGATCTGCTTCACGTTCTCGGGCCGCAGGTCGCCTTCTTCCAGCGCGCCGAGCTTGGCCTTGGCCTTCCGCAGGTTGAAGAACAGCTTCTTCTGGGCCGAGGTGGTGCCCATCTTCACCAGGCTCCACGACCGCAGGATGTATTCCTGGATCGAGGCGCGGATCCACCACATGGCGTAGGTCGCAAGACGGAAGCCCCGCTCGGGATCGAAGCGCTTCACGGCCTGCATCAGCCCGACATTCGCCTCGGATATCACCTCGGCCTGCGGCAGGCCGTAGCCGCGATAGCCCATCGCGATCTTCGCCGCGAGCCGCAGGTGCGACGTGACCAGCTTGTGCGCCGCCTCGCTGTCCTGGTGGTCCACCCAGGCCTTGGCGAGCATGTATTCCTCTTCCGGCTCCAACAGGGGGAACTTGCGGATTTCCTGCAGGTAGCGGTTCATCCCCTGTTCGGGGCTTGGCGCGGGAAGGGAGGTGTAGTTTGCCATGAGAGTCCTTGGCGGGTGCGTGTCGACAGGTGCCGTGGTGCGGGCGGGGGCCAGATCGAACGTCCTCAGTTCCCCGGGGTTCCTGAACGCAAGATTTGTAACAGGGCCGCCATGTCCTGCGGCAAGGGGCTTTCGAAGTCCAGCCAAATGCCCGTGACCGGGTGGGCGAAGCCCAGCTGCGCCGCGTGCAGCGCCTGGCGGGGGAACGCCTGGACGGCGGCGGCGGCATCGGGGCCGAGCGCCCTGCCGGACGCCCTGCGCGCGCCGCCATAGGTCGGGTCGCCAACCAGCCCCAGCCCGCAATGGCCCAGATGCACCCGGATCTGGTGGGTCCGCCCGGTCTCGAGCCGGCATTCGACCAGCATCGCCGACGGCGGCGCGCCGAAGCGTTCCAGCATCCGCGCGCGGGTCACGGCGTGGCGGCCGCGCTCGAAGCTGACCGCCTGGCGCTGGCGGTCGGTCGGGTGGCGCCCCAGCTTCGTCGTGATCCGCAGGACGCCGCCCGGCTCGAACGCGACGCCGGGCAGGCCGCGCAGGCGCGGGTCGGCCGGGTCGATCGTCCCGTGGGCCAGCGCCAGATAGCGCCGGGCGGCGCTGTGATCCGCGAACTGCCGGGCCAGGCCCTGGTGCGCGCGGTCGGACTTCGCCGCGACCAGCAGGCCGGAGGTGTCCTTGTCGATGCGGTGGACGATCCCCGGCCGCGCCTCGCCGCCGATGCCCGACAGGCTGCCCGCGCAATGGGCGAGGAGGGCGTTCACCAGCGTGCCGGACGGGCTGCCGGGCGCGGGGTGGACGACCATGCCGGCGGGCTTGTCGATCACGATCAGCTCGTCATCCTCGTAGACGACGGCCAGCGGGATCGCCTCGGGCAGCGTCTCGACCGGCGCGGGGTCGCCCAACGCGATGCGGTAGGTCTCGCCCGCCGTCGCGCGGGCCTTGCCGTCGCGGACCGGGCCTGCGGGACCGTGGACCGCGCCCTCTGCGATCAGCCTGGCAAGCCGCGACCGTGACAGCGCGGCATCGTCTGGCGCAGCCTGCGCCAGCGCCTTATCAACACGGTCGGGCGGATCGTCGGGAATGGTCAGGAAAAGGTCGGGCATGGGTCGGAACGATACGCGCGGCGACGATCTGGCGAAAGTGCCCGAACTGCGCTGGCTGAGGGTGCTGGTGACGCTGCTGGCGGGCACCATGGCGCTGGGCGTGATCGCGATCGCGGCGATCCTGTGGCTGCGCCTGTCCGAGCCGCCGCTGCCAGCGCTGCCCGCCAACCTCGCGCTGCCCGCGGGGACGGCGCCCGCCGCCGTCACCTTCGCGCGCGACTGGACGGTGGTGGTGACGGACGGTGGCGAGATCCTGCTGTTTGCGCGCGACGGGTCGCTGGCACGGCGCGTGCCGCCCGAGTGACGTCAGCCGACCGGGGTCGCGCCGTTGTCGGGCCGCTCGGGCCGCCGCAGATCCTCGATCATCGCGCGCAGTTCGGCGTTTTCCGTCCGCGCCTTGACGGCCATGTCGCGCACCGCCTCGAACTCCTCGCGGGTCACGAAGTCGCGGTCGGCGAGCCAGCGGTCCACCATGCCGCGGAACGCGGTCTCGGCTTCGTCCCTGGCGCCCTGCGCCACGCCGACCGCGTTGGTCATCAGGCGCGAGAGGTCGTCGAACAGGCGGTTCTGCTGGGTCATGGCTGGTCCTTGGTCAGAGCTTGCGCGCTCGGGGATCGGTTGGCCGACTATATGGCCCCGCAGGCCGGGCGCTTCAATGCGCGACGTGCCCGGCAGACGTTGACTTGGGCACCCGCGGCGTCCAAGCGTGCGCCATGCCGCGGCGCCCCCTTCCGGGGTGCGCGTGACCCGATCACATCGACCGAGCCCGCATGATCCCGTTTCCCGACATCTCGCCCGAAATCTTCTCGATCACCGTGGCGGGGCGCGAGTTCGCGCTGCGCTGGTATGCGCTGTCCTACCTCGCCGGGCTGCTGATCGGCTGGCGGATCATGGTGGCGCTGATGCGGCGTTCCCGGCTGTGGGGCGGGCAGGCGCCGATGGCGCCCGAGCAGGTCGAGGAGCTGCTGACGTGGATCGTCGTCGGCGTCGTGCTGGGCGGCCGGCTGGGGTTCGTGCTGTTCTACGAGGCCGACTACTACCTCGCGAACCCGGGCGAGATCCTGCGCGTGTGGCAGGGCGGCATGTCGTTTCACGGCGGCTTCCTGGGCGTGGTGCTGGCCGCATGGCTGTTCGCGCGGCGCAACGCGATCCCGCCGCTGCGGCTGGCGGACGCGCTGGCGGTCGCGACGCCGGTCGGGCTGGGCCTCGGCCGCCTCGCCAACTTCATCAACGCCGAGCTGTGGGGGCGGCCGACCGACCTGCCGTGGGGGGTGATCTTCCCGGGCGAGGCCGCGCAGGCCTGCGCCACCGCCACGATGGCCTGCGCGCGCCACCCGAGCCAGCTGTACGAGGCCGCGCTGGAAGGCGTGGTGCTGCTCATGGCCCTGCTGTGGCTGGTCCGGCGGGGCGGGTTGCGCCGGCCGGGGCTGGCGCTGGGCGTGTTCCTTGCGGGCTACGGCCTTTCGCGGTTCGTGGTCGAGTTCTTCCGCCAGGCCGACGCCCGCTTCATCACCCCGGACAACCCGCTCGGTCACGTGCTCGGCGGGCCGGTGTGGGGCGTGACGATGGGGCAGCTCCTGTCGCTGCCGATGGTTGTCGTGGGCGCGGGCTTCATCCTGTGGGCGCGTCGCCCGGGCCGGGCGCCCGCGTCGTGACGCCGCTCGGCCGCCTGATCGCCGCGCGGATCGCGCAAAGCGGGCCGATGCGGCTGGACGACTACATGCAGACCTGCCTGCTGCATCCGCAGCACGGCTATTACAGCACCCGCGACCCGTTCGGGGCGGCGGGCGATTTCACCACCGCGCCCGAGATCAGCCAGATGTTCGGCGAGATGGTGGGGCTGGCGCTCGCACAGGCGTGGCTGGACCAGGGCGCGCCCGCGCCGTTCACCCTGGCCGAGATCGGGCCGGGGCGGGGGACGCTGATGGCCGACATGCGCCGGGCCATGCGGGTGGTGCCCGGGATAGACGGGGCGGCGCAGGTCGCGCTGGTCGAGGCGTCGCCGCACCTGCGGCAGGTGCAGGCGGCAAGGCTGGGCGCGGTCACGCATCTGGACAGCGTCGCGGACCTGCCCGAGGCACCCCTGTTCCTCGTCGCCAACGAGTTCTTCGACGCCCTGCCGATCCGCCAGTTCGTCCGCGTCGAGGGCGGCTGGTCCGAACGCATGGTGGTCGCGCAGGACGGCGCGCTCGGCTTCGCGCTTTCGGCGCCGGTGCCGTTGCCGCGCGAGGCGCCGCCTGGCGAGGTGTTCGAGGATCGGCCGGCGGCGGCGCCCATCGTCCGCGAAGTCGCGCGGCGGATCGCCCGGCAGGGGGGCGCCGCCATCTTCATCGACTACGGCACCTGGGACGGGCGCGGCGACAGCCTTCAGGCGCTGCGCCGGCACGGGTTCGAGGATCCGCTGGCCCGTCCGGGGCAGGCCGACCTGACCTCGCACGTCGATTTCGCCCCGCTGGCGGCCGCCGCCCTTGCCGAAGGCGTGGCGGCGTCGGCCCCCGTTCCCCAGGGCGAATGGCTCCGCGCCCTGGGGATCGAGCGGCGCGCGGAACGCCTGACGGCGGCGGGCGACGCGGGCGCGCGGGACGCGCTTCACCGCTTGACCGACCCTGCCGCCATGGGTCACCTGTTCAAGGCGATGGCCATCTGGCCGCGCCACGCGCCCGCCCCTCCGGGGTTCGCCGGACTGGAGGATCATGCAGCCCACGCTTGAAATCCTGACCCATCCCGCGCTCGCGCCCGTGCGGCACGGCTTCTTCACCCGCAAGGGCGGGGCCTCGTCGGGGCTGTTCGCCGGGCTGAATTGCGGCCGGGGATCGTCGGACCAGATGGACGCCGTGGCGGTCAACCGCGCCCGCGTGGCCGAGGCGATGGGCGTCGGCGCGGAACGGCTGGCGACCGTGCAGCAGGTCCATTCCGTGCGGGTCGTGACGCTGGACGCAAATGCCGATCCCGTGGCGCTCGCCGCCGAACGGGCGGACGCGCTGGTCACGGCGACGCCGGGCATGGCGATCGCGGTGCTGACCGCCGATTGCCAGCCGGTGCTGTTCGCGGACCCGGAGGCGGGCGTGATCGGCGCGGCCCATGCCGGGTGGAAGGGAACGCTGGGCGGTATCCTCGACGCGACCGTGGACGCGATGCGGGCGCTCGGCGCGACGAGGATCCGCGCGGTGGTCGGGCCGTCGATCAGCCAGCGCGCCTACGAGGTCGGCGACGACTTCATGGACCGCTTCCTCGTCGAGGATCCCGACAGCGGCCGCTTCTTTTCCGGCGGGCCGAACGGCAGGCCGATGTTCGACCTGCCCGGGTTCGGCGTGTCGCGGCTGCGAGATCTCGGCGTCGAGGCGGAGTGGTCGGGGCATTGCACCTATTCCGACCCGGACCGCTTCTTCAGCTATCGCCGCAGCACCCATCTGGGCGAGGCGGATTACGGCCGCCTGATCTCGGCGATCGCGCTCTAGGCTTCCCGCGTCAGGCGCTGGCCCGCGCCCGCGCCTCGACCACGTCGAACGGAACGCCCGGCTCGTCCTTGGCGCCGCGGATCACGAGGCTGGTCTTGACGCTCGCCACGTTGGGCGCGGCGGTCAGTTCCTCGGTCAGGAAGCGCTGGAAGGTGGACAGGTCCGGCGAGACGCATTTCAGGATGAAGTCCACCTCGCCGTTCAGCATGTGGCACTCGCGTACGAGCGTCCAGCCGCGGGCGAGCTGCTCGAACGCGGACAGGTCGCGCTCGGACTGGCTGATCAGGCGGACCATCGCGAAGACATGGACCTCGAACCCAAGGGCGCGGGGGTCGATGTCGGCGTGGTAGCCGCGGACGTAGCCCTGTTCCTCGAGCGTGCGGACGCGGCGCAGGCACGGGGGCGCCGAGATGCCGACGCGCCGCGCGAGCTCGACGTTGGTCATGCGGCCGTCGGCCTGCAGCTCGGCCAGGATCCTGCGGTCGATTTCATCGAGCTTGGCGCCGGCCATGCTTCCCTCAACTCTCGAAACAGTGCGGGAAACTACCGGCGCGGGCGGGTGTGCGCAATATTGTTTCTTGCCGCCCGGCGCTGTTGCACGCCGCGGACGCGCGGCATACCTGTGCCGGACCGTTGATCCGCCCCGAAAGGCTTTGCGCCGATGACCGTCCCCGCCGCCCCCCGCCACGTCCGCCTGCTCATCATCGGCTCCGGCCCGGCGGGCTACACCGCCGCCGTCTACGGCGCGCGGGCGATGCTGCAGCCGGTGCTGATCCAGGGGATGCAGCCGGGCGGGCAGCTGACCATCACCACGGATGTGGAAAACTGGCCCGGCGACACCGCGGTCGAGGGCCCCGCGCTGATGCAGCGGATGGAAGATCACGCCCGCGCGATGGGGGCCGAGATCGTGACCGACCTCGTGACCCGGCTCGACCTTCAGCGCCGGCCGTTCGTCGCCGAATGCGACAGCGGCGCGCGGTGGACCGCTGACGCCGTGATCCTTGCCACGGGCGCGCAGGCCCGCTGGCTGGGGCTGCCGAGCGAGGGAAAGTTCCAGGGCTTCGGCGTCAGCGCCTGTGCGACCTGCGACGGCTTCTTCTATCGCGGCAAGCCCGTCGTCGTCGTCGGCGGCGGCAACACCGCGGTCGAGGAGGCGCTGTTCCTCACCAACTTCGCGACCAGGGTGACGCTGGTCCACCGCCGCGACAGCCTGCGGGCCGAGCGGATCATGCAGGACCGCCTGTTCCGCAACCCGCGGGTCGAGGTGATCTGGAACCACGAGGTCGACGAGGTGCTGGGGACCGAGGCGCCGCTGGGCGTCACCGGCGTCCGGCTGAAGTCCGTGATCGACGGCAGCACGCAGGTCGTCGAGGCGGACGGGATGTTCGTCGCGATCGGGCACACGCCGGCATCGGGACTCGTCGCGGGCCAGTTGCCGCTGCGCGACGGCGGCTATGTCGAGGTCCAGCCGGGCACCACCCGCACCGCGATCCCCGGCGTCTTCGCGGCGGGCGACCTGACCGACGACGTCTATCGCCAGGCCATCACCTCGGCCGGGATGGGCTGCATGGCGGCGCTGGATGCCGAGCACTGGCTGGCCGCGCAGGGCGAGGCGGAGGCCGGGCCGGACGCGCCCACGATGGCCGAGATCGTCGCCGGCTGACCTTCCGCGAACGCCGCGATCCTGCCGGATCGGCGCTTCCGGCCCGTTCCGGCGCTGTCCGCGCGATACCATGCAGACACGGCACGGCACCCATGCGCCGGCCGCTTCTACGCCCGGTTGCACGCGCGGCGCGGGCCGCGTAAGGGCGGGTGGCCTGCCGTGCCCTTCCTTTCGCGGCATTTCCGATCAACAACCGAAGTACCGCCATGACGCAGTCCAACATCACGCCGATCCCGGAACTCTACGTCAACGCTGACTCGGCGCAGAAGCTGAAGGTCGCGGCCGGCGAGATGCCGTCGTGGGACCTGACGCCGCGCCAGCTCTGCGATCTCGAACTGCTGATGAACGGCGGCTTCTACCCGCTCAAGGGCTTCCTTACGCAGGCCGATTACGACAGCGTCGTGGACAACATGCACACGGCTGCGGGCGACATCTGGCCGATGCCCGTCACGCTCGACGTGTCCGAGGCGTTCGCGGGCCAAGTCGAGCCGGGCACCGACATCGCGCTGCGCGACCAGGAAGGCGTGATCCTCGCCATCCTGTCCGTCACCGACAAGTGGACGCCCGACAAGTCGCTCGAGGCGGAAAAGGTCTTCGGCGCGGACGACGTGGCGCACCCGGCGGTCAACTACCTGCACAACGTGGCGGGGCCGGTCTACCTGGGCGGCCCGATCACCGGCATCCAGCCGCCCACGCACTACGACTTCAAGGCGCGGCGCGACACGCCCAACGAACTGCGCGCGTTCTTCCGCAAGATGGGCTGGCGGCGGATCGTCGCGTTCCAGACCCGCAACCCGCTGCACCGCGCCCACCAGGAACTGACCTTCCGCGCCGCGCGCGAGGCGCAGGCGAACCTGCTGATCCACCCGGTCGTCGGCATGACCAAGCCCGGCGACGTGGACCACTTCACCCGCGTGCGCTGCTACGAGGCGGTGCTGGACAAGTACCCGGCCGCGACCACGCATCTGTCGCTGCTGAACCTCGCCATGCGCATGGGCGGCCCGCGCGAGGCGGTGTGGCACGGCATCATCCGCCGCAACCACGGGCTGACCCACATGATCGTCGGCCGCGACCATGCGGGACCGGGCAAGAACAGCCAGGGCCAGGATTTCTACGGCCCCTACGACGCGCAGGATCTGTTCCGCAAGCACCAGGACGAGATCGGCGTCGAGATGGTCGACTTCAAGCAGATGGTCTACGTGCAGGAGCGTGCCCAGTACGAACCCCGCGACGAGGTCGAGCTGGGCGCCACGATCCTCGACATCTCGGGCACCGAGCTTCGCCGCCGGCTGCGCGAAGGGCTCGACATCCCGGAATGGTTCAGCTTCCCCGAGGTGGTGAAGCAGCTTCGCCGCACCTCGCCGCCGCGCGACAGGCAGGGCTTCACCGTGTTCTTCACCGGGCTTTCGGGGTCGGGCAAGTCCACCATCGGCAACGCGTTGATGGTCAAGCTGATGGAGATGGGCGGCCGCCCCGTGACGCTGCTTGACGGCGACGTGGTCCGCAAGCACCTGTCGTCGGAACTGGGGTTCAGCAAGGAACACCGCGACATCAACATCAAGCGCATCGGCTATGTCGCGTCCGAGATCACCAAGAACGGCGGCATCGCGATCTGCGCGCCGATCGCGCCCTACACCGCGACCCGCCGTGCCGTGCGCGAGATGGTCGAGGCCGCCGGCGCCTTCGTCGAGGTGCACGTGGCGACGCCGCTGGAGGAATGCGAGCGCCGCGACCGCAAGGGTCTCTACAAGCAGGCGCGCGAGGGCAAGATCAAGGAATTCACCGGCATCTCGGACCCCTACGAGGAACCGGTGAACCCCGAGCTGCGCGTGGACACGAGCGACATCGACGTGGACAACGCCGCCCACCAGGTGCTGCTGAAGCTGGAACAGATGGGCCTGATCGGGACGTCCTGAGGCGTTTGCGCAGGCGCCCATGTGGCGGCCCGTGCGGCCCTGCCCGTTGACAAGACAAGCGTCCCCCGGACACACCGGGGGACGCTTTCGTTCAACGGGGCCGCGCCGCCCCCGGATGCCCGTCGATGACAGACCCGGTCCTGATCCTGTGCATGAAGTGGGGCACGCTCTACGGCGCCCGCGACGTGAACAACCTTGCGCGCGGCGTGCGCCGGCACCTCGCGCGCCCGCATCGCTTCATCTGCTTCACCGACGATCCGTCCGGCCTGCATCCGGGGATCGAGGCGCTGCCGCTGCCCGACCTCGGCCTGCCGCCGGGCAGTGGCGACACCCGCTGGCAGAAGCTCGCGCTGTTCCGGCGCGACCTCGGCGGGCTTGAAGGGACGGCGCTGTTCCTGGACCTCGACCTCGTGATCGTCGGGCCGCTCGACCCGTTCTTCCACCAGCCGGGCGACGTCTGCATCATCCGCGACGACGACCTGTTCCGGCCCAAGCGGCTCAGGCGCATCCGGCGCAGGCGCGACCGCTTTCTCCGCATGGTCGGCAATACCTCGGTCTTCCGCTTCCGCCTCGGCAGCCACCCGGAGGTGCTGGAGACCTACCTGGAAGACCCGGCAGCCGCCGCCGCGTCCTACGAGCACGAACAGCAGATGGTCAGCGACATCCTGGACAGGCAGGGCGCGCTGACCTACTGGCCGCGCGGCTGGTGCGTCAGCTTCAAGAACCATTGCGTCGGCCGCGGGATCGGCAGCTACCTGAGGAATCCGCGCTGTCCGAAGGGCGCGCGCATCGTCCTGTTCGCGGGCAGTCCCAAGATGGCCGACGTGCTGGCGGGCAAGGGCGGGCGCTGGTACCGCCGGATCGGGAACGTGGACTGGCTGCGCCGCGCGTGGGAAGGCGAGGGGCGCCGCAGGCGATGACGCTGCACATCGTGACCGGTGCGGACGACAACTATGCCCCCGGCGTTCTGGTGCTGATCGCGTCGGCCGCGTGGCACAACCCGGGCGCGCGCTTCACCGTGCTGGACATGGGGATCTCGGACGCGAACCGGGGCAGGATCGACGCGCTGGGGGCCGCGCTCGGCCTGCGGGTTGCGCGCATCGTCATCGACGAGACCCGGCTCGCCGCCCTGCCGGTCGTGCGCGCGCACCTGACCCGCAGCACCTTCCTGCGCCTTCTGATCCCCGACCTGATGCCGGCCGAGCATCGCGTCGTCTACATGGACTGCGACATGGCCGTGACCGGGTCGCTGCAGCCGCTGGCGGCGCTCGACCTGGGCAACCACCCGGTCGCCGCCGTGCCGGACCCCAGCCCCGACGCGCGCGAACTGGCCGCCACCGGCACGGGGTTGGGGGGCTACGTCAACGCGGGGCTCCTGGTCATGAACCTGCCCGTCTGGCGGCGCGAGGGCGTGGCCGGGCAGTGCATCGCGCTGCTGTCCGATCCCGCGCGCCCGCTACGGGCCGAGGACCAGTCCGCCGTGAACATCGCCTGCCGCGACCGCATCCTGCCCCTTCCGGCAGAGTTCAACGTCTTCACCGACCCCGCCGCGTGGACGCCTGCGTCCCTGCCGCAGCGGATGGTGGTCGCGCACTACGTCGTCAACCAGAAGCCCTGGCGGGCGCGCGCGAAGATGGGCGGGATCTGGCAGTTCCACGCGGACCGCATCGCGGCCTTCATGCCGCCGCTGCCGCCGGTGTCGCTGAAAAGCCGCCTGTCGGCCCTGAACCGCGATCGACGCATCGCGATGGGTCTGCTGACGGGAAGAAGAAAATACCGCGACCGGCTGGCGGTCGCGGCATTGATGGAACGCAGGTTCGTGCGGCCCTACCTGGCCGGGCAGCGCGCCCGCGCGGTCAGTGGACGCTGACCGGCTCCAGCTCGTTCTGGCGGGCCAGCACGAAGGCGAGGTTGCGATCGCGGACCAGCGCCAGCCGTTCGCCATCGACGCCGTGGACGGCGTAGAGCGAATCGAGGTCGGGCACCTGCTGGCGCACTTCGTCAGGCAGTTCGGTCAGGTCGACCCGGCGGACATAGACGATGTTGCCCTCGGCCATCGCCGGAAAATCATGCTTCATGTTCATTTCGATCCCCTTTCACTGGCGGCTGATCGGTATGGTCTTGACGATGGTGTCCGGCCTGAGCCGGCGCAGGTCGATATGAAGGAGCCCGTTCTCCAACGCGGCAGCCTCGACCTCGATCCCTTCCGCCAGCACGAAGCTGCGCTGGAAGGCGCGCGAGGCGATGCCGCGATGCAGGTAGATCCGCTCATCGGACGTCTCGACCTGGCGGCCGCGGATCACCAGCTGGCGGTCCTCGACGGTGATCGACAGGTCCGCCTCGGCGAAGCCCGCGACGGCGAGCGTGATTCGGAACCCGTCCGGGGCGACATGCTCGATGTTGTAGGGCGGGTACCCCTCGGCTCCCTTCGAGGCACGCTCGGCCAGCCGTTCCAGCTGGTCGAACCCCAGCAGATAGGGGTGAGCCCCAAGACCCGTTTTCGACATCGGACAAGCCCTCGCACAGCGACTTCATCGCGACGGGCCCCTGATGCGGCGACCCGGCTCGACCGATATGGGATCGGCGACCGCGGATCGCAAGAAGCGCAAGATTTGCTTCACGAAATCGGGCGCGGGCATGTAGGATGGGGCACGCCCGGCCTTCATCGACCAGCCCAGCAGGAACAGCGGATCGCCCCATGAACGCGCATTACGAGATGTCGCACGACGAGATCGCCCGCACCCGGCTGAACGGACTGAAGCGTCAGCACCGCGAACTCGACGAGGCGATCGGGCAGCTGGCTTCTGACGGGGTGGTGTGCCCGATGACGCTGGGCCGGATGAAGAAGCGCAAGCTGGCGCTGAAGGACCAGATCGCGCGGCTGGAAGACGAGCTGACGCCGGACATCATCGCCTGAACGGCGCCTCGCGCGACGTGGCCGGGCCGGATTGCGCGCGGCGGAAGGCGCGCTAATATGCCGCCCTTGCAGCCGGAAAGGGCAGGACATGACGGCACCCGTCGGGATCATCATGGGCAGCCAGTCCGACTGGCCCACCATGCGCGAGGCGGCGCAGATCCTCGATGAGCTGGGCATCGCCTACGAGACCCGGATCGTCAGCGCCCACCGTACCCCCGACCGGCTGTGGAGCTACGGGGTCGAGGCCGCGGGCCGGGGACTTCAGGTCATCATCGCCGGGGCGGGCGGGGCCGCGCACCTGCCGGGCATGATGGCGTCCAAGACGCGGGTCCCGGTGATCGGGGTGCCGGTCCAGACCCGGGCGCTGTCCGGGGTGGATTCGCTTTATTCGATCGTGCAGATGCCCAGGGGCTATCCGGTCGCCACGATGGCGATCGGGGCGGCGGGCGCGGCCAATGCCGGGCTGATGGCGGCGGGGATCCTCGCGCTTTCGGACCCCGCGCTGGCGCGGCGGCTGGACGACTGGCGCGCGGCGCTGTCCGCCTCCATCCCCGAGGAGCCGTCGGATGACTGAGCCGCTCGCGCCCGGCGCCGTCATCGGCATCCTCGGCGGCGGCCAGCTGGGCCGGATGCTGTCGGTCGCGGCGAGCCGGCTCGGCTATCGCTGCCATGTCTACGAGCCGGGGCCCGCGCCCGCAGGCGACGTGGCCGCGCGCGTGACGACCGCCACCTACGACGACGAGGCGGCGATCCGCGGCTTCGCCCGTTCGGTCGATGTCGTCACATACGAGTTCGAGAACGTGCCCGCAGCCGCGCTGGACCTGATCGAGTCGATCGTCCCGATCCGTCCCGGCAGGCGCGCGCTGGCCGTGAGCCAGGACCGCGTGGACGAAAAGGATTTCCTCACCGGCCTTGGCCTGACCACCGCGCGCTATGCCGCGGTGGATTCCGCCGACGACCTCGCCGCCGCCATGGCGGGGCAGGGGCGCGCGATCCTCAAGACGCGGCGGCTGGGCTACGACGGCAAGGGGCAGGTCCGGCTTGCCGCCGGGGACGACCTCGCCGCCGCCTGGGCGCAGGTGAACGCGCCCTCGGTGCTGGAAGGCTTCGTCGATTTCAGCGCCGAGATCAGCGTCATCGTCGCGCGCGGGCTGGACGGGTCGGTCGCGGCCTTCGATCCCGGCCTCAACGTCCACGAGGGCGGCATCCTGCGCCGCACGACCGTCCCCTGCGGCCTGCCCGCGCGGCTGGTGCCGGATGCGGTGCTGATCGCCTCGCGCATCGTTTCGGCGCTGGACTATGTCGGGGTGATGGGGGTGGAGCTGTTCGTGACGCCTGCGGGTCTCGTCGTGAACGAGATCGCGCCGCGCGTCCACAATTCCGGCCACTGGACGCAGGCCGGATGCGCGGTGGACCAGTTCGAGCAGCACATCCGCGCGGTCGCGGGGCTGCCTTTGGGCGACGGCCGGCGCCACGCCGACGTGGTCATGGAAAACCTGATCGGCGACGACATGGACCGCCTGCAGGACCTGCTGCGCGCGCCCGACACGCAGGTGCATCTCTACGGCAAGGCCGAGGTGAAGCCGGGCCGCAAGATGGGCCACGTCAACCGGATCCTGCGGAACGGCTGATCGGCCGGCGGCGTCGGCGGCCACGCTCGCGGCGACGTTCCGCGAAGTTTGCCGTGCCGGGCGTGATGCTGCCCGGCGCAACCCGTCTGCGTCGGTGCCCGGGGCAACGCCACGCCTCAGCCCGGCGGCAGCGTTTCGGACAGGTAGCGCATCATGTTGCCGCCCATGACCTTGGCGATCCGCTCCTCGGGCATGCCTTCGTCGACCAGCGCCTGCGTCAGCGCGGGCAGCCCCGCCGCGTCGAAGGTGGTCGGCACCGAGCCGTCCCAGTCGGACCCGAGCGCGACGGCATCCTCGCCCAGCAACTCGACCGCGGCGACGATCGACCGCGCGATCCCGGCGGGCGAGTCGTCGCAGGTCGCTTCCTCCCAGAAGCCGATGCCGACGATGCCGCCCTTCGCCGCGACCTGCCGCATCAGGTCGTCGGGAAGGTTGCGGTGGTTGTCGCAGACGCTGCGGATGCCGGTGTGGCTGACGATGGGCCGCGTGCCGGGCATCGCCAGCACGTCGCGCACCATCTGCGGCGAGGCGTGGGCGAGGTCGATGATGATCCGGCGGTCCACCATCTCGCGCACCAGCGCGCGGCCGAAATCGGTGAGCCCCGCGTTGCTTTCGCCATGCAGCGACCCCCCCGCCTCGTTGTCGAAGAAGTGGGTGAGGCCGATCAGCCGGAAGCCCGCGCCCTCCATCACCGTGAGGTTGGCAAGGTCGCCTTCCAGCGGGTGCGCGCCCTCCATCCCAAGCACCGCGCCGATGACGCGGCTGCCGCCGGCGCGTTCCGCGAGGAGCGTTTCAAGATCGGCGCGGCTGTGGATCAGCCGCAGCTTGTCAGGATACTCTTCGGCCATGCGGTTCAGCCGGTGGGCCTGGTCCAGCGCGCGTTCCTTCAGGCTGAACCACGACTGGACCGGGCGCAACTGCCCGATCACCAGCGGCGTGATGTTGTCCGAGGTCCGGGCGCTGTTCGTGTCGTAGTTCTGCCCCGACGGGCTTTTCGTCACCGTCGTGAAGACCTGCACCGCGATGTTGCCTTGGTCGAGCCGCGGCAGGTCCACATGGCCTTCGGACCGCTCGCGGGTCAGGTCGCGGTCCCACAGCAGCGGGTCGGCGTGCAGGTCGCCGATGACGAGCCGCCGGTGCAGCGCGCGGGCTTCTTCCGACACCGGCCATTCCCGGCTGCGATCCACCGGGTTCAGGGTGTCGGCGATGTATCCGGGCCCGAACGCCAGCACCATCCCGCCCGCGAGGACGACGAGCAGCAGAAGCCAGAGGATGATCCGTCGCAGCCGCCTCATAGCGCAAGCCTCATGATGCGCTGGGGCCCGCGCGCGCCGCCAAGGAAATCCTCGCCGTCGTCGCGGAAGCCCGCGGCGAGATAGACCGCCCGCGCGCCGGGATTGAGGTGGTTGACCGTCAGCACGACCTCGCGCGCGCGGGGAAAGCGTGCGCGGACGTAGCCCCCGAGCATTCCCATCGCCTTGCGGCCGATGCCGGTCCCCTGCGAGCCTGCATCGACCAGCACGCCGCGCAGGCCGATGCTGAAGGCGCGCGCGAAGTCGTGGCGTTCGTGATAGAGCGGGTCGAGCTTGAAGCAGCCCACGATCTCGTCCCCGCGCCGGATCTCGTGGAACGAGATGCCCGCCGCGTCGTCGCGGATCATCTCGGCCCCATCGGCGGCGTACTGGCCCGGAAGCTGGCGCAGATGCGCCAGCCGGTCCAGCCGCGCGGGCGGGCAGGGCGCAAGCGTTATCGCCGCAGTGGCCGTGCCGCCCGGGGGCCGGGTGAAGGCGATCACGCCTCCAGCGCCTCGAGTTCGTCGATGAAGCCCTCGATCATCGACAGGCCCTTGTTCCAGAACGCCGGGTCGGCCGCGTTCAGTCCGAAGGGCGCGAGGAGTTCGGAATGGTGCTTCGACCCGCCCGCGCGGAGCATGTCGAAATACTTGTCCTGGAAGCCCTGCGGCTGGTCCTCGTAGGCGGCGTAGAGCGCGTTCACCAGCCCGTCGCCGAATGCATAGGCGTAGACGTAGAAGGGCGAATGGACGAAGTGCGGGACGTAGGTCCAGAACGTCTCGTAGCCCGGCATGAACTCGAACACGTCGCCCAAACTTTCGATCTGGACCTCCATCCAGATCGCGTTGATGTCGTCGGGGGTCAGCTCGCCCTCGGCGCGGGCGGCGTGCAGGCGGCATTCGAAGTCGTAGAACGCGATCTGGCGCACGACGGTGTTGATCATGTCCTCGACCTTGCCCGCGAGCAGCGCCTTGCGCTGGGCGGGGTCGGTGGTCCTGGCCAGAAGCGCGCGGAAGGTCAGCATCTCGCCGAACACGCTTGCGGTCTCCGCCAGGGTCAGCGGGGTCGAGGACAGCAGTTCCCCCTGTTCCGCCGCAAGCCGCTGGTGGACGCCGTGGCCCAGTTCGTGCGCCAGCGTCATCACGTCGCGCGGCTTGCCGAGGTAGTTCAGCATGACATAGGGGTGCGCGGTCGTCACGGTCGGGTGCGCGAAGGCGCCCGGCGCCTTGCCGGGCTTCACGCCCGCGTCAATCCAGCCCTTGTCGAAGAACGGCTCGGCGAGCTGGGCGAGCTGCGGGTCGAACCCGGCATAGGCGTCAAGCACCGTCGCCCGCGCCTCGTCCCAGCCGATCATGCGCGGCGTTTCCGTCGGCAGCGGCGCGTTGCGGTCCCAGACCTGCAGCTTGCCCAGCCCGAGCCAGCGCGCCTTCAGGCGGTAGTAGCGGTGCGAGAGCCGCGGATAGGCCGCGACGACCGCGTCGCGCAGCGCCTGCACGACTTCGGGTTCGACGTGGTTCGACAGGTGCCGCGCCGTCTGCGGCGTCGGCATCTTGCGCCACTTGTCCTCGACCGCCTTTTCCTTGGCGAGCGTGTTGTGGACGCGGGCGAACAGCTTCACGTTCTCGCCAAACACCTTCGCCAGCGCCCGCGCCCCCGCCTCGCGCCGGGCCCGGTCGTGGTCGGTCAGCAGATTCAGCGTGGCCTCCAGCCCCAGCGTCTCGCCGTCCACCTCGAACGTCAGGCCAGCCGTGGTCTCGTCGAACAGCCGGTTCCACGCCGCCGCGCCGACGACCGAGTTGTCGTGGAGGAACCGTTCCAGCTCGTCCGACAGCTGGTAGGGGCGCATCGCGCGCATCCGGTCGAACACCGGCTTGTAGCGGGCGGGACCGTCCGGCGCGGTGAAGACGCGCGCGTAGGTCTCGTCGGGGATGCGGTTGAACTCGAGGCTGAAGAACACGAGCGGCGTGGTGAAGTCGGTGATCTTCGACTGCAGGTCGCCAAGCGCCTTGGCGCGGCCCGCGTCCATCGTGTCCTGGTAGTAGCGCAGCCCCGCGTAGGACATGAGCCGGCCGGAGGTCAGGTCGATCCGCTCGTAGCGCTCGATGCACTCCAGCATCCCGGCGGGCGACAGCTCGGCCAGCTTGCCTTCGTAGTCGGCGGCGAAGCGGGCGCAGGCGGTTTCCACCTCGGCCAGGTCGCGGGCGATCTCGGGGGCGTCGGGGGCGGGATAGAGGTCCGTCAGGTCCCAGTCCGGCAGCTTGCCCAGGGTCGCATCGGTGGCGCCGACGTTCTCGGCGTCGCGGACGGGAAGGCGGGTCATCGGCTGCTCCTGGTCTTTGGGATCTTGCGGGCAACACTTGGACCTTTGCAGGACCGGGTTCAAGCGCGGCGGCCCGGACCGGCGGGAACGGCGTTCCCGAAGCCCGGCGTGACGTGGACGATCTTCCCGTCGTCCGGCGCATCGGCACCACCCGTCGTCGCGACCGATTGCGCGGCACAAAGGCGCCGCCTAGCCTTCCGGCCAGCGCCACTGAAAGGGTTCCCCATGACAGACACGACCACGCCCGACCGCCGCCAGGGCTTCGACACGCTCGCCGTCCATGCGGGCGCCGCGCCCGACCCGGCCACCGGCGCGCGGCAGGTGCCGATCTACCAGACCACCGCCTACCAGTTCCGCGACGCCGACCACGCGGCGCGCCTGTTCAACCTGCAGGAAGTCGGTTTCATCTATTCGCGGCTGACGAACCCGACCGTCGCGGCGCTGCAGGACCGGATCACGGCGCTGGAAGGCGGCGCGGGGGCGGTCTGCTGCTCGTCGGGGCACGCCGCCCAGATCCTTGCGCTGCTGCCGCTGATGGGGCCGGGGCTGAACATCGTGGCCTCGACCCGGCTCTATGGCGGCACGGTCACGCAGTTCGGCCAGACGATCCGCCGCTTCGGCTGGTCCGCCACCTTCGTCGATCTCGACGACGAGGCCGCGGTGCGCGCCGCGATCGACGAGAACACGCGGGCGATCTTCGTCGAGTCGATCTCCAACCCCGGCGGCTATGTCACCGACATCCCGGCCATCGCGAGGATCGCGGACGAGGCGGGCATCCCGCTGATCGTCGACAACACGCTGGCGAGCCCCTATCTGTGCCGGCCGATCGAGCATGGCGCGACGCTGGTCGTCCACAGCCTGACGAAATACCTGACCGGGAACGGCACCGTCACCGGCGGCGTCGTCGTGGACAGCGGACGGTTCGACTGGTCGGCGTCGGACAGGTTCCCCTCGCTGTCACAGCCCGAGGCCGCCTATCACGGGCTGAAGTTCCACGAGACGTTCGGCCCCGCCGCCTTCACCTTCCACGGCATCGCCATCGGCCTGCGCGACCTGGGCATGACCCTGAACCCGCAGGCCGCCCACTACACGCTGATGGGGATCGAGACGCTCGCCCTGCGGATGCCCCGCCATGTCGAGAACGCGGTGAAGGCGGCCGAATACCTCGCCGGGCACGACCGGGTCGCGGCGGTGAGCTATGCGGGGCTTGCCGACAGCCCGTGGCGCGAGCGGGTGGAGCGGCTTTATCCCAAGGGGGCGGGGGCGCTGTTCACGGTGCAGCTGAAGGGCGGCTACGGCGCCTGCGTCCGCTTCATCGGCGCGCTGAAGCTGTTCAGCCACGTCGCGAACCTGGGAGATGCGCGGTCGCTCGCGATCCATTCGGCGTCCACCACGCACCGGCAGCTGACCGGGGAACAGCAGGTCGCGGCGGGCGCGGGCCCGGACCTCGTCCGCCTGTCGATCGGGATCGAGGATCCCGCCGACATCATCGCCGACCTGCAGCAGGCGCTCGCCGCCGCTGGCTGACGCGATGGCACGGCGTGGAAAGGGGCGCCGCTGCGGCGCCCCCTTGTCGTTCGCGCCGACGGTTCAGTTGGTCGCGGGGGTGGCTGGGCCGCCTGCCGGTGCCGGACCGTCGGCCGGCATCGGCGCGGCGGGCGGGACGGGCGGCTCGGGTTCCGGCGCCGGGCCGGGCGGCACGGGCTGGGGCGGGGCGGGTTGAGGCGGGGCGGGCGGGGACGCGGCAGGCGGAGACGGGGGCGCCATCCCGCAACTGCCCTGCATCGCGCCTTCGCCCGTCAGTTCGAAGGTCGCGCCCACGTTCGCGGTGAAGCTCAGCTCTCCCGCTTGGATGGGCGTGCCGGCGGCGGCGCTCTCCTGCGCGGCCATGCGGTACATCGGCGCCGGCGGGCTGACGTAGCCGCCGTTGTTCAGGCTGACGAGGCCACCCAGTTCCAGCCCCGCGGCTTCGGCCAGGATCCCGGCGGTGTGGCGCGCGTTCTCGACCGCCTTGCGCAGCGCCTCGTCCTCGGTCGCCTGTGAATCGTCGCGGCCGAAGCTGATCCCCTGCACCTCGTTGGCGCCCGCCGCGACCAGCCGGTCGAGCACGCCGCCAAGGCCGCCGAGGTCGCGCACCGTGATGGTGACGATGTTCTGCGCCTGGTAGCCGGTGATGACGGGTGGCTGCCCCTCGCGGGAATAGTCCTGCAGCGGCGACAGGTTCAGCCCCGAGGTCTGGATGTCGCGCGGCTCGACCCCCTGCGCCCGCAGCGCGTCGATCACGGCCTGCTGGCGGGCGGCGTTGTCGGTCATCGCGGCCTGCGCGGTCGGCGCCTGCACCGTCACGCCCACGCTGACCGTCGCCATGTCGGGCTGGACATGCGCCTCACCCGTGCCCTGCGTGGTCAGCGTGGCGGTCGGACCGCAGGCGGGCGCGGCCAGGGCCGTCGCGGGGATCATCGCGGAAAGCGCAATGGTGGGCAGAAGCCCCGCGGCTGGAATGGCGGTGCGGAACCGCAAGACGCGTTTCGCGGCGGACGCTTCGATCGACATGGATGACCCCTCGAATGGCTGATTGGACGGCGCAGCGTCGCATGAACCGGCAACGCGGAAAAAAACGTTCGGGTGTCCTCACGATATGGTGTTTCGCTTTTCACGAAACCCGTTCTGCGGTACGTGTTGAGAGAGCAGCAAACGGATCGCACCGCGGACCAACGACGGGCGGCCAAGAACGAAAAGACCGGCCATGACCACGCAAGCAGCGTCTCAGTTCGCCCTGTCCTTCAGCAATGACGCCGTGCATCTTCTGGAACGCACGGCTCCGCCCGAAAGCGCGGCTCCGTGGCGGGAAAGGGGACGGGCGCTGTTCGACGCGCACGACTTCCGCGTGCAGATCGGCGTGCTGCGCGACGCCACCCGGCAGGCGAACGGCAACTCGGCCCCCGTGGCGCTGGTGATCCCCGACGACCAGATCCTGTACACCTCGGTCGAGGCGGCCGGCGTGCGCGACGGGACAAGGGTCGGCGAGGCGCTGGACGGGCTGACGCCCTATGCCGTGGACGAACTCGCCTGGGACTGGCGCGCGGACGGGGCCGACGCGGTGCGCGTCGCCGCCGTGGCTCGGCAGACCCTTCGCGAGGCAGAGGATTTCGCCCGCCGCTACGGCTTCGCGCCCGGCGGCTTCGTGGCCAACCCGCCGGCAGGCGTCTATCCGGGCGCGCCGCGCTTCTCGATGTCGTCGGAGGATGTGAAGTCGCCGCTGAGCGACGACGACACGCTGCCGGGCGACGAGCTTGCTGCCGGCGGTGATGCCGCTGGCGATGCTGCGGACAAGCAGGGTGACGACGCGGCCGTTGGCGCACGGGCCGACGGCGCGAACGTTGAAGGCGCGGACGGCGCCAAGGCTCAGGACGCCGGAGAAGAGGACAGCGAGGCGAAGGGCGACGCGAAAGACGCCGCCGCCGAGCCGGTGGCTGAGGAGAGTGGGGCGGTCGCGGCTGCGGCGGTGCCGGGCGATGAACCGGCCGGGCAGACGGCTGCGCCGGTTGAGCCCGCCCCCGAGGCGGGCGCCGAGCCTGTGGTCGAACCCGTCGCCAAGCCCTTCGCCAGGCCCGTGGCGGACGTGCTTGCCCCCGCAGCGTCCGGTCCGGTCGCGGCCACGGTCGGCCTCGCTCAGCCAGATATGGGCGGGGCGCATGTGACCTCGCGCCACCCGGACGGAACCGACAAGATCGAACGCGCCGACGCGCCCGCCCAGGACCCGGCGCCTGAGAGCGTTCCTGCGGCGACCCCCGGTCCGAAGGCTGAGGCGGCACCTGCAGTCGTGACGACCCCACCGGCCCCGGCGGCCCCCGCGGCCCAGTCCCTGAACGAGCGCGCGCAGGCCGTGCTGGACCGGGCCGAGCGTGCGCGCGCCCTTCGCGCCGAGGGCGACCTGGTGGCGGCTCCGCGCAAGCCCGGACAGCGCGGCGGCGTCGGCAGCCTGCTGCTGATGCTGGGGGCGCTGATCGTGGCCCTTGCGCTGATCTGGGGCTTCACGAGCGGCGGCCAGCGGCCCGAGTCCGTCGCGCCGGTGCAGGTCGCCTCGCCCGACGTCGAACCGACCGCCGCGCCGGTCGAGGACGAGCCGGCGGTCGCCGAACCGGCGTCCAGCACGGCAATCGCGACGGCGCCCACGACGGCACCTGCCACGGCGCCCACCGCGGCGCCTGCTACGGCGATCACCGCTCCGGTCGAGACGCCCGTCACCCCGCCTGCCGCCGCGCCCGCATCTGCGCCGGTGATTGCCGAGGCAGCCGCACCGCAAACGCCGGCGCCGCAGCCGGCGGTTACCGCTCCTGCTCCCGCCCCCGTGTCGACGGCGCCCGCGACCGCAAGTACGACCGCACCCGCCGCGTCGGGGGCTCCGGCGCCTGCCGCCACCACGACCGCGGCCCCGGCGGAACCCGCGCCTGCGCCGGCTGCGGCACCCGCGCAACCGGCCTCCGCGCCGACTGACGCGCCGGTGGCTGCCGATCCCCCCGCGGCGTCCGCCGGCCCTGCACCGGCCGAAGCCGACCCACCGGCCGCAGCCACGGCCACGGACGTCGACACTGCCGGCATCGAGGCCGCAGTGGCCGAGGCGAACGGCACG
>NZ_SELD02000017.1 GCF_004923205.2 Paracoccus aeridis | reverse complement strand
TATCCGATCGTCAGAACCGCGCTACTAAAAGCACGTCCCTAACATCGACTGCATGATCCAGGTTAAAGAAAACGAATCTGTTCGAAATGTTGCAAAGAATTCCCTGACCGAAGTCACACTGTTAGAAGACTCAGTATTCTTCGGCATTAATGGGTCCGGAAAATCAACTGTTTGTGAAGTACTCAGTCAAGCTGCGACTTTAACGAACGATCAGTCCAACGGGGAAGAGCCTCTCAACGTCATTGCGTTCGATGAAAAATGGAGGAAAGACAAGGTCGGAGATTTCATTGAAGGCGGCTCGGCAGAAGGCGTTACTACAGTCAAACTCAACGACGGTGCAGCCGACCTTGAGGAACGAATTAGAAAGGCGCAAGACGACTGGGAATCTGCAAAGAGTGACCTGAAGACTAAAAAGGATGTGCTAACAGCCGCAGAAAAGGCCAAAGACGAAGTTATCGACGATGTGTTTAACGGCGAACGAAAAACCCTCGAAAAACAGTGCTCAAGCTTGAACGGATCGAAGTTCAGGCGTCAGGCAATTCGTTCATTGCTCGAAAACGACAATAGTAAAGTTTTAAGTCAAACAGAAGTGGACGAACAGCTTCGTATAGCGAATTCTCAGGCACCCGGAGCTCTACCCCAATTGCCGAGTCTGCCTGAGCAGTGGTCATTTTCCGATGCTCTATGGGATGAAGTCAGCTCAACAACTCCTGCGGCACAATCGGTCACCGTTATCGTCAACGATTGGGTGCGTGAAGGTATGAATACGCATAAACCTGGTGATACTTGCCAGTTCTGCGGGGGGCTCGTTGAGACAGAGAGGATCGCTGCACTCACCGACGCAATCCGACAAGCTGAGGAACAGGCATCATCGCTGGTCAAGGAAGAACTAGCAAAATGTCGTCATACTTCCTCGTCGTTAGCAAAGCTAGAGACTGCGCTCGAAAATGCTGATTTTACTTCCTCTATTTATGGTGAAGGCCTTCAGACGAAAAGCGACGAAGTCCTCGTTGAAATAGGTCACGTGTTGAAGGATCTTAAAAAAGCTGAAAAGCTACTTGACGATCGAGTGAAAAATCCGCATCTATCGATTCAGGATGAGAAGCCAGAAATCAACAGTACGGAGCTTCAAACCAAGTACAGTGTGCTCAGTAAGGCTCACACTGAAGCAGTTCAAAAAATAGAAGGCCATTCTGCGAATCAGGAACAAGCCATCAAACAGCTCAAAGAGCACTGTTGTGCGATAGACGGCGGTGGATGGAAAGCTGCTGCAAAAGCAGTGAGTACTGCTCAGAAAGATGTAATTGAGGCTGATAAAACTCACAGCGACGCGCAAGACCTCCTGAGCACACTGCAAAAGGAAGTATCTACTACCGCTGATACTGCACAATTTCTCGATCAAAACCTCTCCCTCATTCTTGGAGAGAATTCGCTGCGTGTAGAAGAGGGAAATGTAGGTGAGGGTTACCGCATCACCCGCCATGATCAGCGAGCAGATGCGATGTCAGAAGGTGAGAAAAAATTAGTCTCACTTCTATATTTTTGTGCCGAATTTATGACCGAAGATCGAAAACAATCTATGGCGAATACGGTAGTGATCTTCGATGATTTAGGTTCGGAGCTAGATGAGGCACGACTGCTCACGGTTGACAGATTTATCTCTAACCATTTCACAAATCCGAAGCCAGCGGCATTAGTCTATTTCACACATAGCCACACTTATTTGAAGATTCTGCAATCGAGGCTCGGCGGGCGGGCATTTCCATCCAAAGATAAAGGGCAGGATATTCCCCCCAAATCAATCTTCTATGAAGTGTATAAAGACCACTTCAGGGGTGGGAACCAATCCACACGGTGTCGCAAGTGGGATGACGACGCGATTAAACTGACCAATGACTATTGGCTTTCGTTTTATATGGTCCTGCGAGCATTTGAGGGCTTGCTAGACAACGAAGTTCCAGAGTTGGGTACTGGAAATTTTTGTCGCAAAGTGCTGGAAGGGTTTTCAGAGTTTCGAGCGCCCGGTAGTGAACTATTTGGCACTCGTATTGACAGCATACTTGCTAAAAAGAATCGTGTCTTATCCCCTGCACTTTCGAAGATCGTTAACGGGCTGTCACACACAGAACTTAGTAAAACAGGCGGGGTACTTTCGCGAAATGAAGTAGAACTCGCCGTGATACAAACACTCAAACTGCTGCAGGTAGTCGATCCTGACCATTTTCGGGCCTTGCTCATCAAATTCAGAGGGAAGCAAGGTCGACGAAATATTGAAGCAGAGTTAAACAAACGGACAGGCTAGGCTCCTTTTTGAATGAAGCGGCGGTTCACGCAACAATAGGCCGATCAACCTTTCAGGTCTTTGTGGATTGCTAGAGATTGTGGCATCAGCGATGCGGCCATCGTTCCGTACTTTTCTGAGAAACTAGGGAGTAATCACAATGGAGTTCTGTGTTTTTCTAAGTGCGCCTGCCGTCGGATTTGCTCTTTTTCGAAGATAAATGGGCGACGGTGCCCACAGGCGGACGATGTAGGCGGGCGGAAAGTTCCGCGATCACGGTGGCAGCCGCAGTTATTTGGCGCCGCAGCTCAGTGTTGGATTGTTCGAGGTCGCGCACTCGTTTTCTGGATGCGGCGAGGTCGTGTTCGAGCTGAGACATCTGAGTGTTTGGGACGTGCTTCCAGTAGCAGCGTTCTGACGATCCGATA
>NZ_SELD02000016.1 GCF_004923205.2 Paracoccus aeridis | reverse complement strand
ATCACTCCCTGAACCCGGCAGGGCAGTCAGGCCGGACGCTTACGGAATGTCGGTGCCGAGCATGGCCTCGACCACCGCCCCGCTGACCTCCTCGACCACCCGAACGCCGATCTCGCTGCTGTTCGGGGCTGCGAGGAGCGTCAGGGTCAGGACGTTCGTCGTGCTCGCGACAGGGAAACTCGCACCGAGATCGGTGAGCGTGGGCGCGCCGGAGGCGTCGTTCTGGACCAGCTGCCAGTTCGTGTGGGTGCCGCGCTGGAAGCCGATACCGATGCAGTTGACCACGGCCGACAAAGTCAGGGTCGTGGCCAGCGCCGTGGTCGAGCCGTAAAGGCCGAAGAAGCCCATACCGGTCGCCTGCAGGGTGACGAGCGAGAGCCGGTTCACATAGGTGAAGCCGCCCAGCCCATCGGCGTTGCCACGCCAGCAGACCCAGCCCGCCGACCGCTCCTCTGCCGCTGCATCGGCGGTCGCGGCACTGGTCACGCGCCAGCGGCGCATCGAGGTCGAGAGGTTCGTGGTGGCAAGCGTCGGCGTGGCGACGGTGCCGACGGCCGTGCGCGGCATGCCGTTGGTGTTGACGGTCGTGCCGGTGGACGGCGCCCAGGTCGCGATCCGGTTGACCCCGAAATGCGGCTGCAGCGGGAAGAACCGCCCCGAGGGGCGCTGGACGTCGAGCCATCCGGCTCCGGCGCGGTCCCGCGCATAGATTGCCAGCTTGCCGGTCGGCGGCGGCGCGGGCACGGCGCTCACCGCCGGGAGCACCACGGGTTCAGGCATCTCGACCCGGCCATTGCTGCGGTCGATCCGGAGCGCTTCATGGAAGGCCGAGCCGTCCGGGCTGACCTTGAAGCTGAAATCGTCGCTGCCAAGAAGCCCGATCAGGGCGCGCGCCGACCAATTGGTCTTGAAGGCGAATGCAGCGTCGTTTCCGGCTGCGGCCTTGTTGACCGTCGCCTCGATCCCGGCGCCTGCGTTGTTCAGCAAGACCGCGGGCGTGTTGACCGAGAGCCGGTTGTAACTGTCGGCGGTCGCCCCGCCGAGGCCCAGAAGCTGGGCGGTCAGGTTCGCCTGGGGCATGCCGACCTGCGTCACGGTATTGGCGAAGGTCACGGTCGGCGTGTTGACCACCGTCGTGCCATTCGCGCCGGAGGTCGCGGGGCCGATGTTGACGACCGTGTTCGACCCCGATGCGCCGCCAGTGCCGAGGTTGACGGTCTTGGTGATTCCGGTGGTCGTTGCGCCGGTGCCCATCCCGTAGGTCGCGGTGCCCGTCGCCGTACCGATGGTGGCCGTCGCGCCCGAGACCGTGACAGTGCCGGAGGCGGTCAGTGTGCCCGAAAAGGTCTTGTTGCCGGTGAAGGTCTGCGTGCCCGCCAGGATCGCCAGTTCTGAGGACGTGTTCGGCAGGGTGTAGCTGCGGGTCGTGCCAGTGCTGATACCGGACAGCGAGAAGACCGCCTTCTTCGTGGGATCGGCGTCGTTGATCAGGCTGAAGACGGCATCCGAGATGTCGCTCGGTTCGCCCACGATCTCCCAGGCGGCCCCAGTCCAGACGAGCAGCAGGCCCTCGTCCTCGACCCATGTCCGCCAGCCGGTCCGGGGCGGCAGGCGCAGCCAGGCGCCGTCGGTCCAGAGCGCGATGTTCAGGTCCCAGCCCGCCCAGTCACCGGTTGCGCCCGACGCGACGATGTAGCGGTCGCCATCGGCGGGGCTTCCCGGCGGCGCGGTCAGATCCCGGTCGAGAACGGAAAGCTGCACGAGCCCATCGAGAATCCGCAGCGCCTCGTTGTGGGTGACATGCTTCTGGGCCTGCGCCGCAAGGATGTAGGGCAGCAGGAGATGGGTCGTGGCGTCGGACATGGGATGGCTTTCAGAAGATCAGCGTGACGGATTTCGGCGCACCCCGCCCGACAAGGGCGGAGAGCTGGTAGATGCGGATGTCGAGGGTGTCGCCGGGGCCGAGCAGCGCGCCCCAGTCGGCGGTCTGCTGGGCGGCGGTGTAGATCGCGCTGGTAGTGGCCGTGCTCAGCACGCGCTTCACGGTGGCGCCGTCGAGGATCTCGAGCTCGTAGGCTTCGAGTTCCTCGGCCAGCAGCACCTCCAGCCCGCTCCATCTGTCAGCGGAAAGCGATCGGGATCGGCGCGTCCAACGGATTGTCAGATCGCCGGGCGTGCGCGGCTTGCGCCACGGCTGTTCGACATGGGCGACGGAGAACGGCCGCAGTCCGGCGCCCTCGGGGGTGAAGGTCTGCGCGACATAGGTCTCGTCATTGACAGGGCGGCTCGCGGGGCCGATGCGCCAGTTCCACGGGATGCCAAGATCGGCCTCGGCGATCGGCAGCGATGCCAACGCGGTGTCCAGCATCACCACCCACGCACCCACAGGCACCGGATTGCCCATGGCCCCCTCGGTGCCGCGCTGGCCGCGCAGGAGCCGGGTCAAACGATACCGGCCAGGGGCGATCAGTTCGGCCGCACCCGCCTGCACGATCTCCCAGACACCGGGCGCGCTCTCGATGGCGATGGCATTGGCACCGCCGAAGAGGGTCAGGTCGGTGACGCTTTCCAGCGTGCCGGTCAGCAGATCGACGACCAGCACGTTGCCAAGGTCGAAGCGCGACGTCGGCCCGGCGTAGAAGTCCGAGACCAGCGTGCCGATCCGGGAGCGGCTGCCAAACGTGGTCAGCAGGTCGAACCCGTCCGAAGAGGGGCTGCGGAACACCGCCATCTCGCCCGGCCAAGGCACGGCATGCGCCGCCGCGAATGGCCGATGCGCGGACTGGTCCTCGGTGAGCTGCGGCAGGTCGAGGAGGACCGCCTCCGGCGCACCGAAGACGACGGCCTGCGACAGCGCAGAGGGTCGCGGAGCGCCGGGCGGCAGGTCGTAGGCTTCCCGATCCTGACGCACGGCCTCGATGCCGCGCGCGTCGGCATCGGCAATCGAGATGAGCCTGAGCGGGACGGACCGGCCGTCATGGGCGAGCGTCACCACATCGGCTGGGTCGAGTGCCAGCCGTGACGGCTGCAAGCGGAAAACCGCGCTTTCCCGGCCGGTCCAAGCCTCCATGAGCGCGCGGCGGCAGCGGCGTTCGGCTTCTTCGGGCGGTACGGCCATGGGGAAGGACTCCGAGGCGATCCGCGTTGTGTCGACGGTGATCCGCCGGGCCTCGACGAGGGCCGCGTCATAATCCTCGTCCGCCCGGGCAACCTGCCACTTCAGGGCCTGCGCCAGCTCGGTCTCCTGGCCACGGGTCAGTTCGAGAACGTCGCCCTCGCGCGTGGCGACCAGATCGTCCGGTGCGACGCTCACAACCGCCGCCCGCCCACGCATGACGAAGCGGATCACGCCTTCGGTCTCGACGGCGTCGAACCCGAAATGCCGCGACAGCGTGGTGATCGAGGCGCGCGGGCTTTCCAGCGCGCCGACGGCGTAGCCCTCGACCGCGCCCCAGAGGCCGGTGACGTCGATGCGAGTCCCCGGCAGCCCGGCGCGCAGGCAGAGGTGTCGGACAAGTGCTGCCAGCGACACCGCCCCAAGCCGCCCGGTCAGCCAATGGCCGAGCCGCCAGTTCGGCCCATCGGTCCAGACATTTGTCAGTTCGGGGAAGAACGGGTAAGGCCGCGCGTCCCAGGTCCATGCCGCGCATTCGGGCACATCGACCATCCGACCGCCGTAGGCCGAGGACAGCGGGTTATTCGCAGCCTCACCCCAAAAGAGAAAGGTCGCCTCGAGATAGGAGCGCTGGATGGTGTCGTCGCGCCAGCCCCGCGAGAAATAGGGCGTGAAGCTCTCCGACGATTTCGGGTCGAAGAACACGTTGGGCTGGTTGGTGCCCCGGTCGATGGCCGGACAGCCGAGTTCGGTGAAGCGAATGGGCTTCGATTGCGGCACCCAAGCCGTCTGCGTGCCGCTCTCCACCCCACCGGGGCGATTATGATGCGGGTTGCTCCACCAGCTGCGCAGATCCTTGTAGCGGAAGACCCATGGCTTGCCCGCGCTACCGTCCGTGATCGGCGTGCGCACCTGCGCGGAGCGATCGGCGGCACTTGCATAGAACCAGTCGAAGCCTTCGCCGCCCGCGATGTTCGCCTGCAGATAGGCCCGGTCGTAGATCGCGGGCCAGCCCTCGGCCGCGTCGGTATGCTCGAAGCCGTCGCGCCAGTCGGAGAGCGGCATGTAATTGTCGATACCGACGAAATCGATCTCCGGATCGGCCCAGAGCGGGTCGAGGTGGAAGAACACGTCGCCGCTGCCGTCGCTCGGGTGGTGGCCGAAGTATTCCGACCAGTCGGCCGCATAGCCGATATCGGTGCCTACCCCGAGTATGGCACGCACATCGGTGGCGAGCGCCTTGAACGCGGTGACGGCCGGATAGGTGCTGGCACCCGAGCGGATGGTGGTCAGGCCACGCATTTCCGAACCGATCAGGAAGGCATCGACCCCGCCTGCCACGGCGCAGAGATGGGCGTAGTGCAGCATCATGCGGCGCAGGCCCCAGTCACCCGAAGGGCCGGTCCAGGAGACGGTCTCGCCCGAAATCGCGAAGTCGGAGGGGTCCGCGCTGCCGAAAAAGGACGCGACTTGGCTGGCCGCGGTGACCGTCTTGTCCACGCTCCCGGCATAGCCCGTCGCGGGCGTACAGGTGATCCGGCCGCGCCACGGGAATGTGGGCTGGCCCACCTCGGCCGCGGTGTCGGAATACGGGTTCGGCAGCGTGTTGCCGGGCGGGACGTCCATCAGGAGGAAGGGATAGAAGGTCACGCGCAGCCCGCGTGCCTTCATCTCCCGGATCGCCTGGACCACCGCGAAATCGGCGGGCGTGCCGCCATAGACAGGGCGATCGTCGGCGTCGCGGCTGACGAGGAAGGCATTGGCGCGGCTGACGCCATTGACCGACCAACCGACTGGCGTCGTGGATTTCGCCGAGACCTCGACGCCCGGGCGCAGCTTGCAGGAGCCCGCGCGCAGGTCGTCACCGAACCAGGCGACGACGAGGCTGACGCTTTCGACGGCCGGCGCCATGGCCTCCAGCCGGTCCAGCGCCACGACCATGTCGGTGGTGTCCGGCAAAGCGTTCAGGTTCTCGGCCAGCGTCGAGCCGCTCGAGGATTTGCGGATGGCTTGGGTGGCGTAGGTGAACTCGCCCGAAGCCGGGATCAGGGTGACGGCCCGGGTCAGCCCCTCGGCGGTGTCAGGGTCGGCAAGCGGCCGAAACACCTCGAACGAGAGCTGCGGCAGACGGTTGCCATAGGTCGAGAGCGCCAGTTCCTCGAAGACCACATAGGCCGTGCCGCGATAGGCGGGCGTGCTGGCCGAGCCCATCTTCGCCGCGATGAACGGATCGGCGGTCTGCGCCTCGTCGCCCGGATACCAGCGCCAGGTGACGCCGCTAAGGTTCATCGGCTTGCCGTCAGCCCAGATGCGGCCGATGCCGGTGACCGGGCCTTCGCAAAGCGCCACGGCGAAGCTGGCATAGTACAGATACTCAGTCGACTTGACCTTGCCGCCCCCGCCGCCCTTGCCGCCGCCCTGCGTGGTGGTCTTCGTCTCCTCGCGGAAATCGGTGGCCCAGATGATGTTGCTGCCGATCCGCATGCGGCCGTAGAGCCGCGGGATCACGGCTCCCTCGGTCGAGGACGTGATGCGCAAGCTGTCGAGCCGCGCGCCCTCGATCCGCTGCGTCGGTGCGAGCGAGGACACGATCCAGCTGTCGACGACCGAGCCGATGGTGGAGCCGATGAAGCCGCCAATGGTCGCCGCGCTGACGCCGAGGATCGCGCCACCGATCGAGCCGCCGATGGCGGCACCGGCGGCGCCGAGAATGAGGGTAGCCATGTCGGGGGTCTCAGCGTTGCGGAAACAGGAAAGCGAAGGCGATGCGCCGCCGCCAGGGTTGGGTCAGCGGCTCCTCGATCACGCCGAGCCGCTCGTAAGCATGGAGGAAGGTATCGGGGCAGGTCAGGATCCCGACATGCTTGGCGATGGCGCGGGGCATCATCCGAAAGAGGACCAGCGCTCCGGGACCGACATCGGCCGGGGCGATCTCAGGCATCATGCGCCGCGCGCCCTCTGCCAGCACTTCGTGCGGGCCCGTCTCGCCCCAGTCCCGGCTGTAGGGCGGGATCGGGAATGGCTCGGGGCCGACGACCGCGCGCCAGACGCCGCGGGCAAGCCCGAGGCAATCGCATCCGACGCCCTTGAGACTTGCTTGATCATGATACGGCGTCCCGAGCCAGGACCGGGCGGCCGCGATTACCTTGTCGTGATCGGCAGGCTTCACAGCACGCCTCCGTCATGCCCGCCATCCTTGGTGGCGTAGCGAAGAACGGCGTCCTGTCCGGGGATATGCGGGAAGCCCCGGAAACTGGCGGTATTGGCGAACTTCGCACCGCAGGTCTCGAGCCGCTTGTCGCAACCCGCGCGGATGGTGAAGGCGTCGCCCTCGGCGATGGCCCGCACCGGCGCTTCGAGCAAGGTCAGCACAGCGATGCCGTCCGTGACGTCATGGCCCAGCACCTCGGTGCGCCGCCCAGCATTCGCGCCGCTGGTCCAGTCCAGCGTACCAAAGGTGAACCAGCCGGAGGTGAAGCCGCCGAGGCTCGAGGCGGTGAAGGCCCGGTCGCGCAGAAGATCAACGACGGCGCCCGTACCCTTGTAGGCCGGATCCTCCAGATTGACTCCGCACCGCGCATCGCCGAGAGCGGCATCGCAGGTCGCCTGAAACGTCCGCCCGACCGTCTGGCCCAGCACATGGGCCAGCGAGCGCACCTCGGCGACGAAGGCCAGTCGCCCCCGCCGAATCTGACCGATGGCCCCGCGCCGCATCAGCACGCGCTGCGCGGTGTCAGCCCAGTTCACGCGCCAGACCTCGACCGCCGCGTTGTCCCATCGGCCATCGAGGATGTCGGTCTCGGTGATGCGGTCGGAGGTCAGGACGCCCTCGGCGTCCTGCGCATCGACCGACAGGTCCGAGCCCGAGCGCACCTCGGACGCCGTCAGCCCGCTTTCCGGTTCGAAATCGGTGCCGTCGAAGCTGAGCGTCCGGTCATGGTCGGTAAAGCCGAAGGTGACGCCATCGGCCCGGGCGATCCGCCAGCACCAGGCCAGCGTCGTCGTGCCCTCGTCGAGATGGGATTGGAGAGCGAGCGAGAGGGATTTCACTTCCGCCCCCAGCCGCGAAGCAACGCCAGAGAGGCCAGCGCGGACGAGACGACACCACCGCCAGCGCCGGTCAAGGCGTAAAGGTTGAAGGGTCTCAGGTCGAAGGTGCCGGTCGCCAGATCGAAATCCGCCAGCCCGGCCATCGCCAGACCGGAGGCTGCCAGACAGGCAAGGTAGATCAGCCCACGCGCGAGGTTCCAGTTCATGATGTTGCCCTTCCTTTGAAATGGTCCAACGGCCTCCGCCACCAAGACGGAGCGACAATGGTTTGCGTCGGCACCGGCGCGCTTGCGGGGCGCAGCAGCGCCAGCGCTTCGTCCTCGGTCAGGCGCCGGATCGATCGCGAGAAATCGACTCGGCCGTTGCGGTCGACCGACCAGATGGGGATGTTGCCAGCGGGATAGTGGCCTTTGGCGAAGAGGTCGCGCTCGGCCTCGCGGCGCGGGCGGATCGCGGCGGGCTTGAGCCAGCCCATGAAGGCTGCTGCCGCTGCAGCCCGGTCGCCCGCGTTCAGGTGCCGGGTGAGCGCCGCCTTTGCGATGCCGCCGGTGTTGTAATGAAACGAGACCAGCGCATCGAACTCGTGCGGTTCGAGCGGCACCTTCACGGCGCGCAGGACGGCTGCCTCGTAGCGCGCGAGGTCGTCACGGAAGACCCGGAACGCTTCGCGGATCCCGGCATCGAGATCGGCGGGCATGCCGCGCGGCATCGTGGCGGGATCGGGCAGACCGGCTGCAGCCGTGTGGCCAATGCCGAAGGTCCAGACCTGTTTCACATCACGGTAGGGTCCGGGCACGATCCCTTCGTGCCGGACGAGGGCCAAGAGGCCGCGATCAGACATTTTCTTGGCAGTCATCTGCATGGAAATCACCCCAGAAGCGAGAGGATCAGGATCAGCGCGGCGACGGCGAGGCCGACGCCCAGGCGGTGGCTGAAGGCCTGTCCGGGATCGGACGGGTCGCAGCGCAGGGAGCGTGCGAGGCGGAGAAGGTCATGCATCGCCATCGCCTTTCCCGGCATGGCGCAGACGGGCGAGCAGCACCTCGATGAAGGCGGGACCGAAGACGCCGACCAGATAGGCGGCCGAACCCGCCGCGCCCCCGGCCGGGATCGCCTCGGGCGGCAGGCCGAGCCAGCGGGTAATGATCGCCATCGACAGGCTCCCCATCCCGGCCGCGATCAGACCGCCGAGCAGGATGTGGCGCAGCGCGTCGCGCAGGCGCATTTTCGTGGTCAGCGCGTTGGTCGCGCCCCCGAGCGCGCCCCAGGTGGCGAGGATCACGGCGGTAGAAGCGAGAAGTTCCTTCAGCGCCGCCGCCAGAAATCCAGTTTCATCATTCATCGTCGGATCTCCAGAAGCGGGATGGAGGTGATCGAGCCAAGCCGCTCGAGATCGAGCGTTACGTCGAGCACGTCGGTGTCGAAGCGGACCGGGACATCGAACTCGAAGCCCGCGGTGATCGCGACGCCCGCGCCCGGCGCGGTGGTGAAGGTGATGACGCCGGTCGTGGTATCGACGGACCAGCCGGACGCTTGGGGTGCGCCATTCAGAGCGACGGTAACCGAGCCCGCGACCGGCTTGGTGATGGTCCGCACCCAAGTCTGGCTGCCCGAGGCGTAGCGCTTCACCAGTTGGAATGTCGTCGTCGCGCTATCGCCGGTGGAAATCACCTGATCGGTCGGTGCTGGCGTGCCCGAAGGCAGGCAGGATTTGTGGTCGCCCCAGTCCTTGAAGCGGAAGCCGTGGAGCCGCCCGTTGCGGGCCTCGAAGAAGGCGACGACCGCCGCCAGATCGTCGGCGCGGCGAATGCCGTAGGCCACATCGTAACGGCGTCGCGAATTGGCCCAGCTTGCGTTGCGTTCCTCGTCGCCCGAGGCCAGCTCGACGATTTGCGTGCGCCGCTCGGGCCCGCCGCGCGCCCCACGGCTGATGTTGTCCGGAAACCGGACCTCGTGAAACGCCATCAAGTCTCTCCATGGTTCGTGCTCTGGCCCCCGCAACCGGTTCCCACTTGCGGGGTCGCACTCAGATGCCCCTCCGCCCGAGCGAGACGGCGCGGGCGATGTCGGCAGCGACCTGCGTGCGGGATTGCCGGAAGCTCTCGGCGTCGCGGGCCATGATGGTGACGTTGATCCCGCCGCCCGCGCCGTAGCTCTGCGCCTCCCGGCGCGAGAGCACCCGCTCGCCCCTTTGCAGGATTGCAGGCACTTCGTCATGGCGAAGACCGACAGCGCCGCCCGAATGCATCCGGGGCGCGGCGGCGAAGGCCATGGTCGGCACCATGCGCGAGGGTCCGGACAATCCGACCATGCCGCCAGCGTGCAGGATATTGGCGAAGATCCCGCCCGCGCCACCGAGCGCGCCCGAAAGCGCGTTGGCGATGGGGCCGAGGATGAAGCGCCGCGCCGCCAGTTTCGCCAGATCGGCGATCAGCGAGGTCACCAGATCGCGGAAGTTCAGCTTGCCGGTCTTCACGAACTCCCCTACCGCATCCTCGGCCGATTGGAAGGCGCCGACGAGGCTCTGGCCGATATCGCCGCCGATCTCACGCGCCCGGCTGGCATAGTCCGAGAGCGCCGCCGTCACCGCCTGCCATCCGGTCAGCGCACGCTCGGCCTCTTCGCCTGCGGCGGTTCCGGCATCGCGGGCAGCACCTCCGGCGCCGTTGGCCGCAGTTGCGGTGTCGTCGAGCCCGGCCGCGAGTGCATCGGCGGAGGTCGCGGCATCCGTCAGCGCGGTTTCGGCCTCGGTGCCGGACCCGGTCACGGCAGCTTTCAGCGCCTGCCAGGCGGCAAGCGGCCGGGTCGCGGCATCGGTCAGCATGCCAGCGGCCTCGCGATAGGCATCGGCCCGGTCGCGCGCATCATCCGCCATCGCGCCGAGACCGAGATCGGGCGGCGCGATGTAAGTCCTGGCAAGCGCCGCCGAAAACGCATCGGCCGCCGCGGTGCCGGCCGCCGTCGCAGCCCCCTCGAACGGGTTGTCGATCCGGCTCAGGTCCACCGCGTCGAGCGTGCCGATCCGCACGCCGCCTTCGCCGGTCGCCCATTCGGGCAGCAGGGCCAGCGCGGCGTTCAGGGTCTCGATGAAGCTGTTGATCCGCGTGACGACGCCGTTCAGCATCGCCTCGACCCCGCCGATCAGCCCGTTTGCGGCCTGGTAGGCGAAGTCGCCGATGGCGCCCGGCAGGCTGCCCCAGATCGCCACCGCGCCGTCATAGGCGCCCTGGAAGATCGCGACAGTGCGGTCCCCAAAACCCACGACGCCCGCGACGGTGCCGTCAAGAGCCGAGAGCGCGGCGGCCTTCAGCCCCTCCCATCCGGCCGCCATGCGGGCCAGCACGGCGTCGAGCGCGAGCCCGACCCGCGACCAGACCTCGGAGGCCAGATCGGAGAGCAGCCGGAAGGCTTCGCCGACCCCGCCCACGCGGGCGACGATTTGGGAAAGTTGATAGATCAGCTCCCCGACGCCGACGATCAGAGCGCCGATGCCGGTGCGGATCAGCGCCCCGCGCAACACGACGAGCGCGGTGGCCAACCCGCGGACCGACAGCGCGGCGGCGGCCAGCCCGGCGACCCAGCGGCCCGCGAGGAAGGCCGCGAAGGTCACGGCATAGGTGGTCAAGCGGCCGATATTGTCGAAGAGGCCGCGAATGACGATGCCGAGCGGGCCGGTCCGGCTGGCGACCGCCGCCATGGCGTTGGCGACGGCTTCCAGCGCGGGGGCTGCGGCGACGGCCAGCTGGTTCGATAGCCCCCGCCAGATCAGCCCAAGCCGGGAGATGGCGTCGTTCGTGCGCTCGATCTGGTCGGCGTCCTGTTCGGATACGACGACGCCGAAGGCAAGCACGTCCTCGGTCGCCTGGCGCAGTGTCGCAGTGTCGATGCGCGACATGGCGATGGAGCCTTCCTCGCCAAAAAGCTGACCCGCGACGGCCGCACGCTCGGCGGCAGGCACGAAGCTCTCGATGGCGGCGTTGATCGCGCCGACGCGCTGGTCCAGCGGCAGCGCGATCAGGTCGTTGGCCGAAAGACCCAGCCGGTCGAGCGCGTCGGCCGCGGGACCGCTCCCGGCGGCCGCCTGGCTGAGACGACGCGTTAGATCCTTCGTGGCCTGCTCGATGCCGGACATCGACACGCCCGCCAACTCGCCCGCGCGCTCCAGCGTCTGGATCGAGGCGACTGTGGTGCCGAGCGACTGCGCGAGCTTCGCCTGCGCATCGACCGTCTGGAGGCCGGAGCGGATCATCGCAACGCCAGCAGCGGCGGCAGCGGCCACAGCGGCTGCGGCGGCCACACGGACCCGTCGCGAGAAGGCTGCGAGCCGGGTGTTGGCCGCTTCCATCTCGCGACTGAGCCGTCCGAAGCCTCGGGCACCGGCTTCGCCGACGCCTTCCAGTTCGGCGCGCACCTGCCGGCCACCGACAGCGGCCAGGCGGACGCTGACGCGTTTTTCAGCCATTGGGGCGTTCCATCTGTTCGTTGAGTTTGGCCACCATCACCGCTTCAATGACGGGCAGAAGTTCGGCCGCAGCAGTGGTGGGCACACCGAGGGCGTCGCCAAGGACCAGCGCGGCGGTCAGGTCCCAGCCGACGACGGCGCCGGGCAGCACGCGCAGCTGTCCCCCGAGGCGGCCGACGAGGTCCCAGACCTGCCAGCCTTCTTGCGTCAGCGGCCGGTTTGCGCGGCCTGGGCAGTCTTCGCACGTTTGCGCGCAGGCTTGGCAATATCGGTCGCCCCCGCCGAAGGACCACTCGGCGAGAGCGCGGAGGCGTTTTTTTCCTGCTCCAGCAGCAGGCCCTTGGAGACGTAGGTCAGCTGGAAGGCCTCGAAGATCGGCCAGATGTCGAGCAGCGCGTCGATGGCCTCGGGGCTCGGGTCGATGGGGTTGCCGTCCGCATCGCCCATGCCCTCCCAGGCGAGCACCGCCCGCCGCGCAAGCGCCTTGGCGAAGGCGACGGCGCGTTCCTCGTCTGAAGCCTCGTCCGGCATCGCCTCGACGGCCGGGTCGCTGCGGGTCATCACCATCAGCGCCGTGGTCAGCGGGCGCAGCTGCACCCGCACGCCGGGCGCGAGGTCATGCCAGCGGGGCGCGTTGGTCAGGTCGAGCGTCAGCATTCTCAGTACACCTCGATGTCGTTGATCAGGGTAGCAGTGCACATCCGCCCGACCACGCTGTCGCGGGCGGCCTGCCAGTCGAAGGTGGCCTGCACGCCCCGCGGCCCTGAAATCTCGATGCGCGGGCGCGGCAGGTAGACGGCGTGCACGGTGAACGTGAAGCTCTCGCCCGAAGGCAGGACGTAGGCGAATTCGAGCTCGCACGGATCGCCGTTGATCGCCTGCGTGACCAGCGTGCTGTCGGCGAAACGGACCTCGATGGAGCCGGTCAACGCGGCAATGGACGGGTCCGCGCCGTCGATGCGGCCGTCCGAACGGATGGTCTCGATCCGGTCGAGGTTGTTGGCATAGGCGATGTCGGCGGAGACCACATTGCCGAGGGCCGAGCCGTTGCGCGTGATCGACCCGTTGAAATGGCCGAACCGCTTCAGCTCCAGCGCGGCGGGCGTGCCGGCGCTGGTGGTCGTACCGACTGTCTCGCCCTGCGCTACCAGTCGCGCCGTCGCGGTTAGCAGGCCAGACCGCTGCATCTGCCAGGTGATCTGGTCGAGCACGCAGCCGGAATACATGGCAAAGCGCGGCACCTCCGGCATGCCGGTCTCGATGGAGAGGCTCGGTAGTGTCCAGGCGCCCGATTGGAACTCGTGCGTCCAGGGGCCGGTGCCCGTCGTCGACGGCGCGCCGAAGGCCGCCTTCAGCCAGAAGCCAAAGGCCTCGGCGTCGAGCGGCACGACGACATCGCCGTCGGCCGTCACCGCATCCTTGATCGGTGCCAGCGGATCGCGGCCGTAGCCGAGAAGCTCGGAGTTCAAGAGCGGCTGCTCCGCGCCGAGCGTGGTGCTGGCGAAGGGCATCTTGGTAAAGCCGCCTGCTGGCGGCGTGCCATAGGTCGTTTCGAACGCAAGCGCCATCTGCGCCCGCGCCCCCTGGGCTCGTGCCATGTCGGTCTCCTGTTGTCGGTTGGGTCAGCCGAGCGGGTCGGCCGTGGAGTAGTGCAGCACCACCGGGATAACGGCGGCCTTCAGGCTGGCCGCGCCCTCGACCGGCAGATCGACCGGACGCGGCGCTTCCGCCTCGACCCAGTCGCAGATCCCGCCCAGCGTGCGGTCGGCGGCGAGCGCCGTGCCGATGCTGGCGCAGAGGGTATCGAAGACGGCGTCACGGTCCGCGCCCTGCACGACAGCCTCGATCTCGGCGCGGTGCTGATAGTGGTAGCGTAGCGGCGACAGCGTAACCTCCGGCTCCCCCGGCTCGCCATCGCGCAGGATCAGCAAGCCTTCAGCCGGGACGCGTTCGGGTAGCACCTCGCCGCGCAGGGCGGTGGCAGACAACGTCAAAAGCCGCGCGTGCAGCGCGGCGAGGATGGTTTCGCGTTGGGTGGGCACGGTTCTCTGCCGATCATCACATCAAGAAATGTCGTCTTGTGCGTTTGCACTGATTTCGACACGGTTATGTTCAGGCGCACTCTTGAGAGGTTCGATTATGCTGTTTAACGTCGACAAGGCTCTCAGTCTGCCGGATATTCGTCACATTGTCGTAAAAAGTGGTGAAGTACTCGATCGTTTCGGGCCGAAATTCCGAGATCCGCAAAGTCTGACCAAGCAGGACTATCTGGATTTCCTCAGTTTCAAGCACAATCACCACTGGACAGGTTTAGAACGCCTGGGGCGCCGAGCCACAGATGATATGGAAAGTCTGCGAGAAGCTATAACCGTCCTAGTAGACGAAACAAAACCGATCGCGGACAGATTTGATTCCGCCCTTTCCATGGTGAGTGGAGCCGGTCCGGCCACTCTCACACCTATATTACTCTTGGCGTATCCTGATCGCTACGGGGTTTGGAACGGCACCAGCGAACCCGAAATGCGGGAACGCGGTGTGTGGCCAGCTTTCCCCCACGGTGCTTCCGAGGGGGGGCAGTATGAAATCATCAATTCCGTGCTACTTCAGCTGGCAAGGGATTTGAAAGTGGATCTGTGGACGCTCGACGCTTTCTGGTGGATGAGCAAGCTGGAACGACAAAACACAGGCCACTACCTTGGATCCAGAGACATTGCGATCTGGAACATGGCTGAGCAGGCTAACCAAACGGCGAAGCAGTCCTACGGACAGACAGTGGAACGCACTATCAAGAACAAAGACCTCCGGCTCTCGAAAGAAGCCCTCATCGCGCATCTGAAAGAGTTGTTGGAGGAAACAGGAGATAGGTGCGCCATTTCAGGAATCGTCTTGCAGTTTGACGGTCCAGATTCACAACTTCGACCGTCCTTGGATCGTATTGACAGCTCCGGCCATTACGAACTTGGAAATCTCCAAGTAGTGGCGCGTTTCATCAACTTCTGGAAGCGTGATACCGAGGACCCAGAGTTCCGTAGACTGCTGGCTATTGTGCGAGGAGAATCTTAGGCCGGAAGGTGCTGACTGCTTATCCTCTTGCCTCCACCCAGTTCGCAACGATCAGCCCCGGCACGCTGTCCAACGCCCGGTCGGCATCCCTTGCAAGATCTAGCCGCTTCGGCAGTTTCACCTGCGGCACGAGCAGGAAGATCGGCGCGGTGACCTTGCCGCGCCCGGTTTTCGAGCGCGACACGACCGCTTGGCCTTTGGTGTTCAGCCGTCCTTCGGCCACCAGCAGGCTCGGGCCCGTCCGGCGATAGACGAAGCGCAGGCGCAACCCGCGACGCCGTTCCCATTCGCCTGGGGTGATCCGGCCGCCGCGCAGCGACTTGCCTGCGGCGGGTAGCGGGATCGCCAGCCAGAACCCGTTCTTCGAGCGGATCAGCGGCCCGGTGTCGTGGGCGCTGACGATCACCGGGGCCTGGGACCAGATCAGCGCGGCGGCGTCGAGGCTTTCGCCCGCCTTCGGAAACGTCTGGCTGCGGATCGTGTTGGCGAGCCGTGTTCCGAGCCCCGCGCCGGTGACCTGCAAGCGCCATGCGGTCTTCAGCCCAGTCCCGGCCTCGCGCATCGCGGCGGTCACCGCGCGCTCACCCGCTGCCACCTCGGCTTGCATTATTGCGACGATGTCGGGATCGATGTTGAGCTTCAGTTTCACGCGGGCCTCAGATCGACGGTCCAGACGAGCTGCTCGCGGTCGCGAACTGGCTCGCTTTGAATGAGGAAGGCTTCGCCGTCGATCTCGACCCTGTCGCCGGGGCGCGGGTTCGCCACCTCGGCCACCTGCAGATCCACGCGCGTGGTCTCGGACCAGATCCTTGCATCGCCGAAATCCGTAACCGCGTCCGCGCGCCGGGCGACGACGCGCACCAGAACGGGCGCGCCGCCCTCGGGCGTGTAGAACGCATCCCTGCCGACATTCGGATCGGCGAAGAGCGCGCTGACGGCGGCAGCGAAAGCGCTCATCAGAACGCGCCGTTCAACCGCACCCGGCCGACGGTGTCACCAGCGCCGCCCGCGACCGCCTCGGTGGCGACGCCGATCAGCGTGTTCGAGGTGGCCACGTTGGTGGTGCGCTTGTTGGTGTCGTCCCAGTAGATCCGGGCACCCGCAGTCCAGGCCTGCGAGCCGATCTTGGTGAGGTCGAAGACGCCGGTGAGCGCGGTCTCGACCGTTTCGCCGAGGGCGGCGGAGCCAGAGGCCACGCCGAAGATGGAGCCGACGAGCAGGCCATCGCCGGAGGCGACGGCATAAGGCGCGGTCAGGGTGATGGTGTTGCCGGGCTGGACGAAGTTTTTCATGGGGAGGATCCTCGTGGAAAGACGAAGGGCGGCCCGGCAGGACCGCCCGCGTTTCAGGGTTCAGGTTTCGTACCTTACGCGCTCGGGTTCTTGTAGAGGCCGCGCCAGTCGATGGCCTTGGCACCGAAGTCGAGGCGGCACTTGATCTCGACGCCGTCGACATCGAAGCCGTTGCGGGTCTCGATGTACGCACCCTGCTGGCCCTCGAGATAGTGGTCTGCCCCCTGAAAAGTGGTCCTCCCTGAAGTAGGCTTTTG
>NZ_SELD02000015.1 GCF_004923205.2 Paracoccus aeridis | reverse complement strand
ACCTGCCCGCCCCACCCCGGCCCGCCCCACCCCGGCCCGCCCGATCCCCGGCCACCCGACCCCTGCCCGGGCCGCTGCCCGCAAGAGCCCCCGCCGGCGCATCGCCGTGATCGCCGTGGTCGTGGCGGCCCTCGCCGCGGCGGGCCTGGCCATGACCCGGCCGTGGTCCGCCGATTCCCCCGTCACCCTTCCCTGGGCGCAAAGGGAAGAAACGCCTCCCCCCGCCCCGCCCCGCCCGGTGGTCACCGAAACCGTGACCGACGTCCCCGCCTTCCAGCTTGCCGTCCCCGGCGTGATCGCCGCCAGCACCGAGGCGGTGCTGGCGTTCGAGACGCTGGGCACGATCATCGAGCGTCCGGTCGATGTGGGCGACGAGGTGGCGTCGGGGCAGGTGCTCGCGCGGCTCGATCCCGACGACCTGCAGGCGGACGTGAGCGCCGCGCGCGCCGCGCTCGCCTCGGCCGAGGTGCAGCTTGCGACGGCGCGATCGGCGGCGGAGCGCACCCGCGCGCTCAAGACCCGCGACGTGACCAGCCAGGCCCAGCTCGAGAATGCCGAGAGGGCGCTCGCCGCCGCGGCCGCCGCGCGGCGGCAGGCGGATTCGGAACTGGCCCGCGCGCTCGACGCGCTCGGCTCGGCCCAGATCACCGCGCCGTTCGAAGGGCTGGTCAGCGCCGTGCACCGCAACCCCGGCAGCGTGGTGTCGGCGGGCGAACCCGTGCTGACGGTCGCCTCGCTTCACGAACGCGAGGCGGTGATCGACCTGCCGGAAGCGCAGCTCGCCGGGCTGCAGCCCGGCGCGGGCTTTACGGTCGTGCCGGACTCCGATCCGACCGGCGGCGTGCCCGCCCGCGTGGTCAGGATCGAGCCCCTGGCCGACGCCGCCACCCGGACCCGCCGCGTCCACCTTGCGCTGGACGAACCCGCGGGCTTCCGGCTGGGGTCGCTCATCCGGGCGTCGCGCGGGCGCGACGACGGCGCGATGCTGACGCTGCCCGGAGGGGCGCTGGTGCGGCCGGGCGACGGGGCGCAGGCGAAGGTGTGGGTGGTCACCCGTTCCGCCGACGCCGCCACCGTGTCGCTGCGCGACGTGACGACCGGCCCCGGATACGCGGGCCGGGTCCTTGTCACGGAAGGGATCCAACCGGGCGACGAGGTCGTGATCCGCGGCGTCCATTCGCTGAAGGAAGGCCAGCCCGTCGGCCGGGCGGTGGAGCCATGACGAACCCCGACCACGACAACCCTGCCCCGCCGGCATCCGCCCCTGAACCCGGCCCCAGCCCCGTCTCCGGCCCGGTCCCCCAGCAGCCCGCGCCGACCGCCCGGGGCGGCGGCCTCCACGACGGCGGCGGCTTCAACCTGTCCGACTGGGCGCTGCACCACCGCTCGTTCGTGTGGTTCCTGCTGATCGTCTCCATGATCGCCGGCGCGATCAGCTACGCCCGGCTGGGCCGCGAGGAAGACCCGGCCTTCACGATCAAGACCATGGTCATCTCGGCCGCCCTGCCCGGCGCCACGATCGAGGAGACGGTCAAGCAGGTCACCACGCGGATCGAGACCAAGCTCGAGGAACTGGACGAGCTGAACTTCACCCGCTCGGTCACGATGCCGGGGCAATCGGTCGTCTATGTCGAGCTGCTGCCCACCACCCGCAGCAACGAGGTCCCGCAGATCTGGAACCGCGTCCGGCAGATGATCGGGGACATCCGCGCCGAGTTCCCGCAGGAATTCGCGGGCGTCCAGTTCAACGACAACTTCGGCGACGTTTACGGCAACATCTACGCCTTCACGAGCGACGGTTATCCCTTGCGCGAACTGCGCGACCGCGTCGAGGACGTGCGCAAGCAGGTGCAGGGCCTGCCCTCGGCCGGCAAGACCCAGCTACTGGGCGAGCGCGACGAACAGATCTACCTTGAATTCTCGCCCTCGCGGCTGGCCGCGCTGGGGCTGAACCAGGAACAGGTCCTGCAAACGCTGGCGCAGCAGAACGCGATCTCGGCGTCCGGCATGATCCAGGCGGGGCCGGAGCTGATCCTCGTCCGCGTGGGCGGGCAGTTCGATGACGCCCGCGCCATCGCGGCCGTGAACCTGCGGATCGGCGACCGCTTCTTCAACCTTGCCGACGTGGCCACCGTCCGGCGCGGCTACACCGACCCGCCGCAGTCGCTCTTCCGCTACAACGGGCAGGAGGCGATCGGGCTTCAGGTCGCGATGCGGCAGGGCGAGAACATCCAGACCTTCGGGGCCGAGCTCGACGCCCTCATGGCCGGCATCGCCGCCGACCTGCCGGTCGGGATCGAGATGCACAAGTTCGCGGACCAGCCGCATGTCGTGACCGACGCCGTCGGCCACTTCATCAAGGCGCTGGTCGAGGCGGTGGGGATCGTCCTCATCGTCAGCTTCGTGAGCCTGGGGTTCCGCGCCGGCTTCGTGGTGACGCTGACGATCCCCCTGGTGCTCGCGATCAGCTTCGTGATCCTGGAAATCTACGGGATCACGCTGCAGCGCATCTCGCTGGGCGCGCTCATCATCGCGCTGGGGCTTCTGGTGGACGACGCCATGATCGCGATCGAGACGATGATCTCGCGCCTCGAGATCGGCGAGACCATCGACCGCGCGGCGAGCTATGCCTGGACCTCGATCGCGGCGCCGATGCTGACCGGGACGCTCGTGACCGTCGCCGGGTTCATCCCGATCGGGCTCAATTCGTCGGCGGCGGGGGAGTTCACCTTCTCGCTGTTCGTGGTGATCGCGGTGTCGCTGGTGGTCAGCTGGATCGTCGCGGTGCTGTTCGTGCCCGTGCTGGGGGTGGCGCTGCTGCCCCGGCAGATGGCGCACCACGCGACGCGGGCCGGGCTCCTGCGGCGGGGATTCCGCCGCCTTCTCGTCGCGGCGATGCGCTGGAAATGGGTGACGGTGGCCGTGACCTTCGCGCTGTTCGCCGCGTCGGTCTGGGGGATGCAGTTCGTCGAGCAGCAGTTCTTCCCGACCTCGGACCGGACCGAGATCATCATCGACGTCAACGAACGCCAGAACGCGTCGATCGCCAAGACCGACGAGACCATCGGCCGGATCGAGGCCTTTCTTGCGGAGCAGCCCGAACCGGAGTTCTGGACCACCTATGTCGGCACCGGCGCGCCGCGTTTCGTCCTGGCGCTGGACGTGCCGACGCCGGGGCCGTTCATGGGCCAGATCGTGATCCAGACCGGGTCGCTGGAAGCCCGCGATGCGCTGAAGGCCAAGCTGCGCGCGATGGCGGCGCGCGACCTGGTCGGCACCGACGTCTTCGTCAAGAACCTGGAAATCGGCCCCCCGGTCGGCAAGCCGGTGCAGTACCGCGTCAGCTCGTCCGACATGGACGAGGCGCGCGACGCCGCCCGCGACCTCGCGGCGGTGCTGGCGCGCGAGCCGCGGCTGCGCGACATCTCGCTGAACTGGAGCGAACCGGCGCGGGTCGTGCGCGTCGTGGTCGACCAGGACCAGGCCCGGCGGCTGGGGATCACCAGCCAGGCGATCTCGGGGTCGCTGGCGGCGCTGTTCTCGGGCACCACGGTCACGCAGCTGCGCGACGACATCTACCTGATCGACGTGGTCGCGCGGGGCGACGCCGCGAACCGCCAGTCGCTCGAGGCGATCCAGAACCTGCAGCTGTCGACGCCCACCGGGACGCCGATCCCGCTCGCCTCGCTCGCGCGGCTGGAATACGGGACCGAACAGCCGCTGATCCACCAGCGCGACGGCCGCCCCACGGTGACGGTCATGGCCGCCATCGCCACCGGCGACCAGCCCGCCACGCTGGTCGCCGCGCTGGCGCCGTCGATCGAGGCGTTCACGCGGACGCTGCCGCCATCGGTGGACGTGGAGATCGGCGGCTCGGTCGAATCCTCGGCCGAGAGCCAGGAACCGATCGCGGCGGTGGTGCCGCTGATGCTGCTCATCATGGCGGTGCTGGTCATGGCGCAGATGCAGAGCATGCGGCTGGCGGCGATCGTGTTCGCCGCCGCGCCGCTGGGGCTGATCGGCGTGGTGGCCACGCTGGTGCCGTTCGGGGTGCCGATGGGGTTCGTCGCGATCCTGGGGATCCTCGCCCTTGTCGGCATCCTGATCCGCAACTCGATCATCCTGGTCCACGAGGCGCAGAACCTGCTCGAGTCCGGCCTGTCCCGCTGGGACGCGATGTACGAGGCGTCCGACAGCCGCGCCCGCCCGATCCTGCTGACGGCGGCGGCGGCGAGCCTTGCCCTGATCCCGATCGCCCGGCAGGTGTTCTGGGGGCCGATGGCCTACGCGATGATGGGCGGGATCATCGCGGGGACGCTGATCACGCTGCTGTTCGTGCCGGCGCTCTATTGCGTCGTGTTCGGGGTCAGGCCGGAACGGCGCGGCAGCCCGGCCGCGCCGGCGGCGGGCCGGCCGGTCCACTGACGCCGACGCGCGCGAGCAGGGGCGGCCGCCCGGCCGCTCAGCCGTCGCCCCCGGGTTCCGCCGCCTCCGCCAGTTCCCGCAGCAGGGTCGCGGTGCGGTCGAGCCGCGCGGCGGGGTCCTCGATCGCCTCGGCCAGCACCAGGACGCCGTCGCGGTTCTCCAGTCCGAAGGCGCCGGGGTCGCCGGGCAGCGCCGCGCCCTCGCGTGGGGTAAGCGCGATGCCCGCCGGGCCCGCGCCCACCTTCGCGATCCCGGCGCGGCGCGCGTCGGCGCGCAGCCGGGTCGCGGCCAGCAGCTGCCGCGCCTCGTCCGGGATGTCGCCGAACCTGTCCTCGAGCTCGGCCTGGACCAGGTCCACCTCGTCGCGGTCGTCCATCCGCGCCAGCCGCATGTAGATGCCAAGGCGGATGTCGTCGTCGGCGATCCAGTCCTCGGGCAGGCGGCCCTGCGCGCCCAGCTGCAGTTCGGGCGTCCAGCGCTCCTCGGGCTCGCCCCGCAGCGCGACCAGCGCGTTGGCGAGCAGCTGCTGGTAGAGGTCGATCCCGATCAGCTTGACGTGACCCGCCTGCGTGTCACCCAGGATGTCGCCGCCGCCGCGCAGATCGAGGTCGCGGGCGCTGATCTCGAACCCCGCGCCGAGCCGGTTCAGCGTCGCCAGCGTCTGCAGCCGCTTCAGCGTCCGCGGCGCGACCTCGGCGCCTTCGTCGGTGAACATCACCATCTGCCCGCGCCGGTTGCCGCGCCCGACCCGGCCGCGCAGCTGGTGCAGCTGCGACAGGCCGAAGCGGTCGGCGCGGCTGACGATCATGGTGTTGGCGCGCGGCACGTCCAGCCCCGCCTCGATGATGTTGGTCGCCAGCAGCACGTCGCCGTCGCCGCCCGCGAAGCGGATCATCGCGTCGTCGATGTCGGCGGCGGGCATCTTGCCGTGGACCTGCAGCACGCTGAAATCCGGCAAGAGATCGGCCAGCGTCGCGGCCATCCCCTCCATGTCGCCGATGCGGGGCACGACGACGAAGCTCTGCCCCCGCCGCGCGCGTTCGCGCAGCAGGGCGGCGCGGAGCATGGCCGGGTCGAACTCGGCCACGGTGGTGCGGATCGGCTGGCGGCGGCCCGGCGCGGTCGCGATCACCGACAGCTGCTGCAGCCCGATCAGCGCGGTCTGCAGCGTCCGCGGGATCGGCGTCGCGGTCAGCGTCAGGACATGGCCGGCCGACAGCGCGCGCAGCTTGTTCTTGTCGGCGGTCCCGAAGCGCTGTTCCTCGTCGACGACGACGAGGCCGAGGTCCTTGTATTCGACCCCCTTGCCCGCCACGGCGCCGGTGCCCACGACGACCTGCACCGACCCGTCGGCCAGCCCTTCGAGCACCGCCTTGCGTTCGGCGGAGGAGGTCAGGCGGGTGAGCCCGCCGACCTTCACGCCGAGGGTGGCGAAGCGGCGCGTGAATTCCTCGATATGCTGGCGCGCCAGCACCGTGGTGGGCGCCGCGACCGCGACCTGCCGCCCCGCCAGCACGGCGATGGCGGCGGCGCGCAGCGCGACCTCCGTCTTGCCGAAGCCCACGTCGCCCACGACCAGCCGGTCCATCGGGCGGCCCGAGGCGAGATCGTCCCGCACCGCCTCGATCGCGCGGGACTGGTCCGGGGTCTCGGCGTAGGGAAAGCCCGCCGCGAAGCGTTCGTAGTCCGAGGGCTCGGGGTCGAACACCGGCGCCGTCTGGCCCGCCCGTTCCTCGGCCAGCCGGGCGAGGCCGGCGGCCGTTTCCGCCACCGCCGCCTCGATCTCGTCGCGCCGCTTGCGCCAGCTGGACCCGTCCAGCCGGTCCAGCGTCACCGCCTCGGGTTCGGCGCCGTAGCGCCAGACCTGGTGCGCCTGCGCGACCGGGACCAGCCGCACGCCGTCCGCGGCATAGGTCAGGCGGATCGCGTCGCCGGGGTCGGGCATCCCCTCCGGCGCGGGCAGGGCCTCAATGCCGCTGACGACGGCGATGCCGTGATCCTCGTGCACGACCACGTCGCCGATGGCGATGTCCACCGCCTCCATCGGCGCGGGGCCGCCCGCGCGGGCGGCGTCGTCGCGCTGCGCCCGGCTGCCCAGCAGGTCGGCCGCCGCCACCGCCAGCACGCCGTCGCGCCGGAACCCCCGGCGGCACGGCATGGGCAGCGTCAGGACGCTGCCCGGATCGGCCTGCGTCACCTCGGCCCACGACCCCGCCGCCCGCACGTCGCCCAACCCCGCCAGCGCCCGCCACGACAGGAACCGCAGGTCGCGCTCGGACCCGATCAGCACCACGCGGTCGCCGTCCGCGATCGCCTGCTCTGCCGCGCGGGTGAAGGCGCGGAGCGGCGACTTCCGTTCCACGAAACGCACCGGCGGCTCGCCCCCCGGCGCCAGCGTCACGACCTCGCGCTCGCGGATCCGTTCCTGCCACGCCTCGTCGGGCAGAAGCCTGCGCGCCGCCAGCGCGGTCCCGCCCATGATCTCGGCGCCAAGGTCCAGCATCTGCCGGCGCCTGCGGTCGGCCGCCCGGCCCAGCACGATGCGCGCCCCGGGCAGGTGGTCGGTCACGCTGCAGCGGTCGTCGCCCAGCGGCAGTTCCGTCAGCCGCGCGACCACGACCGAGCGCACGTCCTCGACCGTGCGCTGGTCGACGAGGTCGTAGCGGCTCATCTGGACGATGCGGCCGTCCTCGATCTCGATGCGCACCGGGTCGTCGGCCTGGCCGGGGAACACGTCCACGACCTGCCCCTGCAGCGCGACCTCGCCGGGTTCGTCGACGCGGTTGTCCTCGACGTAGCCCAGCGCCACGATCGCTGCGACCAGCGCCTCGTCCTCGGCCGCGTCGCCCACGGCGAGCGTCATCGAGGTGTCTGCGACGCCGGAGGGCGCGGGCATCGCGTAGGCCAGCGCCTCGCCCGTGGTGATCAGCGCGACCGGCGGGCGGTCGGATTGCCCGGACAGGTCGCGCAGGCGGGTGAGCGCGGCGTTCCGCAGCCCGGTGTTGGCGGGCGAAGCGGGCGCGTCCTGCGCCAGCAGCGCATCGCTGTCGGGCAGCAGCACCACCTCAGCGCCGGGTGCGGCGGCTTCGAGCGCGCGGGCGGTCGCCGCGGCCTCGCCCTCGCCCTCGGCCGCGAAGATCACGTCGCCGCTCTCCAGCATGGCGGCCAGCGCGACGGCGGTTTCCGCCGCCCCCATGCGCGGCTGGGGCGACGTCTTGCGGGACTGCGTGCCGGGATCGTTGTCGGCGTCGGGTGCGGGTGCGGGCTCGGGTGCGTCTTCGGGTGCGGGTTCGGCTGAGGGGGGCATGTCGACCTGTCTGATATGGCCTTGGGCAACACCCCGCGGCCCCGGATGGATCCACCCCGCGACTTGATAAATCGCGCATGGACAGGGCCGCGGATTTTGCGCATGTCGCACTTCCCGCCGGAAAGGAACCGCCTGCCGTGACGACGCCGCAGATCACCATCTACGCCATCTTCGCCGTGGTCATGATCCTGATGGTCTGGGACCGCTGGCGCTACGACCTCGTCGCCTTCGCGGGGCTGATCGCCGCGGTGCTGACGGGCATCGTCCCGGCCGAGCAGGCGTTCACCGGCTTCAGCAACCCCGCCACGTTCATCGTGGCGCTGATCCTGATCGTGACGGCTGGGCTGCAGCGCGCGGGCGTGGTGGCGATGCTGACCAGGCGCCTGGCCAACAACGGCCGCGGCGTCGGCGCGCATGTGGGCCTTCTCGCGGCCGTGGGGGCGGCGATTTCGGGCTTCATGAACAACGTGGCGGCGCTGGCGATCCTGATGCCGATCGACGTGCAGGCCGCGCGCAAGGCGGGGCGCAGCCCCGGCCTGACGCTGATGCCGCTGGCCTTCGCGACCGTGCTGGGCGGCCTTCTGACCCTGATCGGGACGCCGCCGAACCTGCTCGCCTCGGCTTTCCGCGAGGACGCGCTGGGCGAGGGCTACCGGATGTTCGACTTCCTGCCCGTGGGCGGCGCGGTGGCGCTGGCGGGCGTGACGTTCATCGCCCTGATCGGCTGGCGCCTGTTGCCGCGCCGCGCGGGCGACCGCGCCGCGATGGACAGCCGCGAGAAGCTGCGCGGCTACGTGGCCGCCCTGGTGATCCCGGAAGGATCGGCCGCCGCCGGCAAGACCTGGGGCGAGCTGGCCGAGGCCGCGGCCGAGGCGCAGGTCGGCATCCTCGCCATCGAACGCGGCGGCGCGCGCCACTATCGCACGACGCCGATGCTGGTCCTGAACGAGGGCGACCGGCTGGTGGTCGAGGCCGGGCCCGCCGCTCTGGAAGAGTTCCGGTCCGGCTCGGGCCTCGGCTTCCCCGAGGGGGGCGAAGGCGACGTCGTCCCGGACGGATCGGGCCGGCGGCTGGTCGAGGCGGTGGTGCCGCAGACATCGCGCCTGATCGGCCGGCGGACCGAGAACGTGATCGGCCACGGCCGGATCCAGGGCACGCTGCTGGGGATCCAGCGCCAGCAGCAGACGTTGCGCGACAAGCTCGGCGCCAAGCGCATCCGCAGCGGCGACGTGCTGCTGATCCTGATGCCGGAAGGCGCGCTCGACGACCTCGACCCGTCGGACCTGATGGTGCTGGAAAGCGGCGGTCTGGCCGTCACGCGCGAAAAGCGGCTGTGGCTGGCGCTGGCGCTGTTCGGCGGCGCGATCGCGCTGGTCACGGCGGGGCTGACCACGATGGCCACCGCGCTCAGCGCCGTCGTGATCCTGTATGTCCTCGGCGGCATCCTGACGGTCGAGGAAATCTACGACCACGTGGACTGGCCGATCATCGTCCTTCTGGGCGCGATGATCCCGCTGGGAGAGGCGATCGAGACGACCGGCGCATCGGCCCAGATCGCGGGCTGGCTGGGTCAGGCGAGCGCCGGCGCGCCAGCCTGGGTCGCGCTGCTGATGCTGATGGTGGTGACGATGCTCCTGTCGGACATCCTCAACAACACGGCGACGGTCATCATCGCCCTGCCGGTGGGGATCCGCCTTGCCCACGAGATGGGGGTGAACCCGGACGCCTTCATCATGGGCATCGCGATCGCGGCGTCCTGCGCGTTCCTGACGCCGATCGGGCACCAGAACAATGCGCTGATCATGGGGCCGGGCGGCTACCGTTTCGGCGATTACTGGCGGCTGGGCCTGCCGCTGGAACTCATCAGCCTCGCCGTGGCGGTGCCGCTGCTGCTGGTCGTGTTCCCGCTTTGACTCGGACCGCCGGAACGGCAGCCGCCGCTGCGCCGTTAAGGTTTGCAAACCGGTGCGGGGCAGCACAACCTTCACCCGACGAAACGGACAGGAACGGGCCGGATCGCGGCACGGAGGCGATGGATTTCAGCAAGGACTCTTCCCGCGGCGGGCAGCACGCCGGCCCCCCCGATGGGCCCGACGGCAAGCCCCACGATCCCGCGGACCACGCAGGCACAGCTCGCGCGCGCCTGCGCGCGCGGATCGGCGCACTGACGACGGGGATGCGCGCGGACGGGTCGCGGCTGGGTCCGGTGCTGGCTGATGCGCTCGACACGCAGGGCAAGTGCTTTCGCGGCACGCTGATGCTGCTGACGGCCGAGGCGCTGGGCGCGGCTGGGGACGCGGTGCTGGACGCCGCCGTCGCCTGCGAGATGATCCACACGGCGTCGCTGCTGATCGACGACCTGCCCAGCATGGACAACGCCGCGCTTCGCCGCGGCACGCCCGCATTCCACGTCCGCCACGGCGAGGCGACGACGATCCTCGCCGGCATCGCGCTGTTGGCCGAGGCGGTGCGGCTGGTGTCCCGCGCGCCCGCGGACGCCGGGAAGCGGGCCGGGATGGCGGCGCTGCTGGCCGATGCGGTCGGCACGGCGGGCCTGTGCGAGGGGCAGCTGCGCGACCTCAGCCCGGAGAAGTCGGCGCAGGGGATCAAGGCCGAGCACGATCTCAAGACCGGGGCGCTGTTCGTCTGCGGCTTCGACATGGTGGCGCTGGCCGCCGGCTGCGGCGCGGACCGGCAGAAGGGCATGGCGGCGCTGGGGCTGCTGCTCGGGCGCTGCTTCCAGTGCCTCGACGACCTTCTGGACGCGGTCGGAACCGAGGAATCGACGGGGAAGACCGTCGGCCGGGACGGGGCGGGGCGCGGGCAGCTTGCGGTCCGCGGCCTCGACGATGCGGTGGCGCTGTACCACGCCATGCGCGCCGACCTGGATCGCAGCCTGTCGGACTGCGGCTTCGCCGGTACGGCCGTCGACCGCTACATCGCGCAGGTGCTGCCGCGCGACCTGCCCGGCCGCGACGCTGCGGCGGCGTCGGCCTGACCTCGACCCATGGCCCGGATCGCGTTCCTCATGCCGCCCTATCGCAGCCACGCGGCGGTCCACGGCGCGCTGGCCGCGCGGCTGGCAGGGCGCGGGCACGAGGTGATCTTCGTCGGGCCGCCCGCGCTTCAGCCCCACGCGCAGCGCGAGGGCGCGGGCTTCCAGCCCTTCCGCGGCCCGGCCCAGGCGGGACGGATCGGCGGCGGTCCGGCGGGCTTCGCCCGCCTTCTGCGCGACACCGCCCGCGCGACCCGCGCCCACGCGCTTGACGGCCCCGCCGCCCTTCGCGCCGCCCGCGCCGACATCGCCGTGGTGGACGAGATGGAGCCGGGCGGCAGCCTTGCCGCCGACGCCGCAGGGGTGCCCCGCGTCACGCTCGCCGCGTCGCTGCCGCTGCGGCGCGATCCCGGGATGCCGCCGCCCTATGTCGGCTGGGACTGGCGCGAGGGCGAGGACGGGGTGCGGCGGGCCGAGGGCGCGTGGCGCGTGTCGGACTGGCTGATGACCGCGCAGCGCCGGGCGCTGGCCGAGGGGTGCCGCCTGCACGGCCTGCCCGTCCGCGACCGCCCGTCGGACTGGATCGGCGCAGAGGGGTCGGTCGCCCAGTGGATCGCCGCGCTGGACTTCCCGCGCCCGCAGCCGGTCGGCCCCGTCGTCGGGCCGATCCGCCGCCCGGTCGCGGCGGCGGCTGACCCGCCGCTGTTCGACGGCGCGCCCTATGTCTTCGCCTCGCTCGGCACCATCGCGGGGGGGCGGCTGCGGCTGTTCACCGTGATCGCGCGCGCGGCGCGGCTGGCCGGCGTGAACGTCGCGGTCGCCCATTGCGGGGGGCTGAGCCCGGCACAGGCCGCCGCGCTGACCGCCATCTGGCCGGGCCGCATCGACGTGCGCGCGTTCTTCGACCAGCTGCCGGCGATCCGCGGGGCGGCGGCGGTCGTGACGCACGGCGGCCTCAACACCGTGCTGGACGCGGCCGGGTTCGGGGTGCCGATGGTGGCGCTGCCCCTGGGCAATGACCAGAACGGCATCGCCGCCCGGCTCAGACGGGCGGGCGCGGCGATCACGCTTTCCCCCCGCCGCGTCACGCCGGACAGCCTTGCAGCCGCCATCGCGTCCGTCACCACCGACCCGCGCTGGCGCGCCGCGCTCGACCCGGCGCGCGCCGAGATCGCGGCTGCCGGCGGGGCGGATGCCGCCGCCGATGCGGTCGAGGGGGCGCTGCGATGACCCCCGACCGGGCGGACGTTCTGATCGTCGGCGGCGGCCTTGCCGGCAGCCTCGTCGCGCTCGCCGTCGCCGCGCGGGACGCAAGCCGCCGGATCACGGTCGTGGATTCCGGCGCCCCGCAGGAAGGCCAGTCCGACAGCCACACCTGGTCCTTCCACGACACCGACCTTTCCCCCGACGCAGCCCGCTGGATCGCGCCCGCCGTCGCCCATCGGTGGCCGGGACAGGAGGTGCGCTTCCCGTCCTACGCCCGCCGCCTGCGGGCAGGCTACGCGAGCCTGACGTCGCAGTCGCTCCGCGCCGCGGTCGAGGCGCTGCCGATGGTGACGCGCCTTCCCGGCCGCGCGACGGCGATCGGGGCGGCCGGGGCGCAGCTTCACGACGGCAGCCGGATCGACGCGCCCTGCGTGATCGACGCGACCGGCCGCGTGCCGCGCGGCTACCTGACGCTCGGCTGGCAGAAGTTCGTGGGCGTCGAGCGGCAGACCGCCCGCCCCCACGGCCGCGCCCTGCCGATCATCATGGACGCGACGGTGGACCAGCGCGACGGCTACCGCTTCGTCTACACCCTGCCCTTCGCGCCGGACCGGATCCTGATCGAGGACACCCGCTATTCCGACGGCCCCGCGCTGGACCACGCCAGCTTCGAGGCCGGGATCGAGGACTACGCCCGCGCACAGGGCTGGGACGGGACCGAGGCGAGGCGCGAGCACGGCGTCCTGCCGATCGCGATGGCGTTCGACGCCGAGGCGTTCTGGGCCGACGCGGCCGCGGGCCCGGTGCCCGTGGGCATGCGCGCGGGGCTGTTCCATCCGGTGACGGGCTACTCGCTGCCGCTCGCCGCGCGGGCGGCTGACATCATCGCCGCCGCGATGCTGGAATCGCCTGTCTCCACGGCGAGCGTCATGGCCGCGATGCGCCGCTTCGCGCTGGAAACGGCGGATCGGCAGCGTTTCCTGCGGCTGCTCAGCCGGATGCTGTTCAGGGGCGCCGCCCCGCCCGCCCGGCGCAAGGTGCTGGAACGGTTCTACCGCCTTCCCGAGCCGCTGATCGAACGCTTCTACGCGGGCGACCTGACCCGCGCCGACCAGGCCCGCATCCTGCTGGGCCGCCCGCCCATCCCCATCCGCGACGCGCTGCCGTGCCTGCGCGAAGCCCCGCTGCTCGAAGACCTCAGACGAAAGCGCGCCACATGACGCCCATGCCCGACAGATGCGACGCCGTGGTGATCGGCGCAGGCCTCGGCGGCCTCGCGCTGGCGATCCGGCTTCAGGCGGCGGGGCGCCGCGTGGTGCTGGTCGAGGCGCGGGACAAGCCCGGCGGACGGGCCTATGTCTGGCACGACAAGGGCCACGTCTTCGACGCCGGGCCGACCGTCATCACCGACCCCGCCGCGCTGGCCGAACTGTGGAGCCTCAGCGGCCACCGGATCGGCGACGACGTGCAGCTGGTCCCCGTCGAGCCGTTCTACCGTCTCGTCTTCCCGGACGGCTCGACCTTCGAATACGCCGACGACCAGGCCCGGATCGAGGCCGCGATCCGCGCCATCAACCCGGCGGACGTCGAGGGCTACCGCCGCTTCCTCGCCTACTCGCGCGAGGTCATGGCGGAAGGGTACGACAAGCTCGGCACCGTGCCGTTCCAGTCGTTTTCCGACATGATGCGGGTCGCGCCGCAGCTGGTGCGGCTGCAGGCGTATCGCTCGGTCTATGCGGTCGTGTCGCGCTTCATCGCGGACCCGCGCTTGAGGCAGGCGTTCAGCTTCCACTCGCTGCTGGTCGGCGGGAACCCGTTCACCACGAGCTCGATCTACCTGCTGATCCACGCGCTGGAACGCAAGGGCGGCGTCTGGTTCGCGAAGGGCGGCACCAACGCGCTGGTCGCGGGGATGGCGCGGCACTTCCAGCGCCTCGGCGGGCATCTTGAACTGAACGCCAGGGTCGCCCGGATCGAGGTCGAGGGCGCGCGCGCGACCGGCGTCACGCTGGCAGACGGGCGGCGGATCGCCTGCGCGCAGGTGGCGTCGAACGCGGACGTCATGCACCACTACCGGGAATTGCTGGGCGGAACGCGGCGCGGCAAGTCGATGGCGCGGAGCCTGGGGCGGAAGCGATGGTCGATGTCGCTGTTCGTCTGCCATTTCGGGCTCGACCACCTGCCCCGGGGGCTGGCCCACCACATGGTCGTCTTCGGCCCGCGCTACCGCGAGCTCGTGACGGAGATCTTCGGCGGCCGGGCGCTGCCGCCCGATTATTCGCTGTATCTCCACTCGCCGTCCGTGACCGACCCGAACATGGCCCCGCCCGGCATGTCCACGCACTACGTCCTGGCCCCCGTCCCCCATCTGGGCCGCGCCGACGTGGACTGGGCCGCGAAGGGCGAGGAATACGCCGACCGCATCCTCGCCACGCTGGAGGAGCGGCTGATCCCGGGCCTGCGCCGGTCGCTGACGACGCGGTTCGTGTTCACGCCTTCGGACTTCGCGTCCGAACTGAACGCGCATCACGGCAGCGCCTTCTCGGTCGAGCCGATCCTGACGCAATCGGCCTGGTTCCGCCCCCACAACCGCGACGACCGCATCCGCAACGTCTTCATCGTCGGCGCGGGCACGCATCCCGGCGCGGGAATTCCCGGCGTCGTCGGCTCGGCCAAGGCCACCGCGGGGCTGATGCTGGCCGATGCCTGACAGGCCGCGCCTGATCCTGATCCTGGGCGACCAGCTGTCGCCGGGGATATCGTCCCTGCGCCACGCCGACCCCGCGCGCGACACCGTCCTGATGGCCGAGGTTGCGGCCGAGGCGGGCTACGCCGACCACCACAAGCAGAAGCTGGTGCTGGTGTTTTCCGCCATGCGCCACTTCGCCGAGGAACTGCGCGGGGCCGGCTGGCGCGTGACCTATCGCCGGATCGACGACCCGGACGCCGCCCCGGACCTGCGCGCCGCGGCGGCCGACGCGCTGCGCGAGACCGGCGCGGAAAGCGTCGCGGTGACCGAGCCGGGCGAATGGCGGCTGTGGGACCAGATGCAGGACTGGCCCGCGACCCTCGGCGTGCCGGTGGACCTGCTGGCCGACGACCGCTTCATCGTCTCGCGCGAGGAGTTCGAAACCTGGGCCTCGGGGCGCCGCAATTTCATCATGGAGCACTTCTACCGCATGGTCCGGCGCAAGACCGGCCTGTTGATGGACGGCGATCAGCCCGCGGGGGACCGCTGGAACTTCGACGCAGAGAACCGCGCGCTCGCGAAGCCGGATCTGTTCCTGCCGCAGGCGCCGGACGCCACCCCGGACGCCGTCACCGAGGAGGTCGTCGCCCTTGTCCGCGACCGTTTCGCAGGCCATGTCGGCCGTCTCGACCAGTTCCGCTGGCACGTCACGCGGGCGGGGGCAGAGGCGGCACGCGACTGGTTCATCGCGAACGCCCTGCCCGATTTCGGCCGCTTCCAGGACGCGATGCTGCTGGGCCAGCCGCATCTCTACCACTCGCTGCTGTCGCCCTACCTGAACATCGGCCTTCTCGATCCGCTGGACCTCTGCCGCCGGGCAGAGGCCGAATGGCGCGCAGGGCGCGCGCCCCTGAACTCGGTCGAGGGGTTCGTCCGCCAGATCATCGGCTGGCGCGAATACGTCCGCGGCATCTACTGGCGCGAGATGCCGGCCTATGTCGACCTGAACGCGCTCGACGCAACGGCCGACCTGCCCGATCTCTACTGGACGGGCGACACCGACATGGCCTGCCTGGCCGAGGTGGTGGGCCAGACGCTCGACATCGGCCACGCCCACCACATCCAGCGGCTGATGATCACCGGCACCTTCGCGATGCTGATGGGCGTCGATCCGCGGCAGGTGCACGAATGGTATCTCGCCGTCTACGTCGACGCCTACGAGTGGGTCGAACTGCCGAACACGCTGGGGATGAGCCAGTACGGCGACGGCGGGCTGATGGCGACCAAGCCCTATGCGGCCAGCGCGGCCTACGTGAACCGGATGTCGAATTACTGCGGCGCCTGCCGCTACGATCCGAAGAAGCGCCTTGGCAACGGGGCCTGCCCGTGGAACGCGCTCTACTGGGATTTCGTCGCGCGCCACGCGGACCGCTGGCGCGGGAACAACCGGATGCTGCCGATCCTGCGGAACTGGGAACGCTTCGACCCTGACGAGCAGGCCGCGATCCGCGCCGCCGCCGCCGCGTTCCGCGCGGGGCTGCCGGCTGGCGGCTATTCCTCCTCGTCCGGGGCCTCGGACGCGCGCCCATCCGGGCCCACATCAGGCTCGGCCTGAGCCTGCCGCATCGTGGCCAGCGCCTCCAGCGCCCGCTGCCGCCCGGCGGCGAGATCCACGATCGGCTCGTCCGGATAGCCGTCTGCCGGGTCCATCCCCCACGAACGCGGCACCGCGTCGAAATAGTCGCGCGCGTCCTCGCTGTCGCTGCCGTCCCAGCCCCAGAGCCAGCGGCGGCGGTAGTCGCCTTTGGGATCGAACTTCGCCGCCTGCGTCGCGGGGTTGAAGATGCGGAAATAGGGCGAGGCGTCCGGCCCGCTGCCGGCCACCCACTGCCAGTTCATCGCATTGGATGCGGGGTCCCAGTCGATCAGCGTGTCCGCGAACCAGCGAAGCCCGACGCGCCAGTCGATCAGCAGGTGCTTGGAAAGGTAGCTTGCCACCGCCAGCCGCACGCGGTTGTGCATCCGCCCCGTCACGAACATCTCGCGCAGCCCCGCGTCGACCAGCGGCTCGCCGGTGACGGCGCGGGTCCAGGCGGTCTCGTCCGCCGTGTCGCGGCGAAAGGGGAAGGCGGCGAATTCGGCGCGCCATTCCCTTTCCGGCAGCGTCGGCCATTCCGTCAGCAGGTGCCAGGCGAAGTCGCGCCAGGTCAGTTCTGACAGGAACTTCTCGGCCGCCTGCGCGCGGGCCGGGTCGTGCAGGTGCCGCTCGGCCGCGGCCCAGATCGTGCGGGGCGAAATCTCGCCCGTCGCCAGCGCGTCGGACAGGCCGGAGGTCGCCTCGGGCCGGTCCGGGCGGTCCCGCTGAAGATAGCCTGCGGCGCGGCCGAGGAACGCGTCCAGCCGTTCCCGCGCCGCCGCCTCGCCCGCCGGGGCGGCGTGGCGCGCCACCACCTCGGCGCCGCGGTCCATGTCGGGGGCGAGGTCGGGCAGCGGCTCGGACCGGGGCGGGTCGGCCCAGCAAATCTTCGGCTCGGGCAGCGGCGCGGGCACGCCGTGGCGGCGGACGGCGCGCGCGAAGGGGGTGTAGACCTTGTAGACGCCGCCCGAGCCGGTGCGGATCGCCTGCGGCGCCACCAGCAGGTGCCCGCAATGAAGGATCAGGCGCCGGCCGTCGGCTTCCAGCCGCTGCGCCACGCGGGCGTCGGCGGCGCTGCGCGCGGGTTCGGGCCAGTCGGTCGCGTGGATCTCGGCCGCATCGACCTCGGCCGCGACCCCGGCCACCACCTCTGCCGCGTCGCCTGTCCGCACGACCAGCGCGCCGCCGCGCCCCTTCAGGTCGGCGGAGAGCGCGCTCAGCGCGCCTTGCAGCCGCCATCGCGTCGCCGCGCCCTGCCCGCGCAGCACCTCGTCCACGACGAACAGCGCGACGACCGGCCCAGCGGCCGCCGCCGCCGCCAGCGCGGGATTGTCCGCGACCCGAAGGTCGCGCCGGAACCAGCAGATCGCCGTCAGAATGTCACCCCGCTTGCTACCCGACCCAACCGGAAAGGCAGGGTGCGGGTTGCATCCCTTGCCGCAAGGACCGCACGCGCCTACATTCGAGGCCTGCCGACCAAGTGGAACCGCGCCATGACCAGCATCGACCTTGCGCGCGCCATGCCCCGCCGTCGCCAGACCGTGCTGGCGCTGGCGATCGCCGCCGCGATCATCGTCGCATGGCTGTCGCTCCACGTCTTCGCGGTCTGCTTCCTCGACGCGCCTGCCCACCCGTTCCTCGCCGCGCTCTGCCTGGTCGCGCTGACGTGGCTGTCGGTCGGCCTGTTCATCATCGCCCACGACGCCATGCACGGCGCGGTGGTCCCCGGCCACCCCCGCGCGAACCGCGCCATCGGCACGCTGGCGCTCGCGCTCTATGCCGGGTTTTCCTTCCGCCGCATGATCGTCCAGCACATGCGCCACCACCGCGCGCCGGGGACGGACGACGACCCCGACTTCGCGCGCGGCGGCCCGGTGCGCTGGTACGCGTCCTTCGTCCTTCATTACTTCGGGCTGCGTGAGGTCCTTGTCCTCGGCAGCGCGACGATCCTCTATGCGCTGATCCTCGGCGACCGCTGGGCCTACGTGCTCTACTGGTCGATCCCGTCGATCCTCGCATCGGTCCAGCTGTTCGTGTTCGGCACCTGGCTGCCGCACCGGGCCGACGACGACGCCCCCTTCGCGGACCGCCACAACGCCCGCTCGCCGGCCATGTCCGACACGCTGTCGCTGCTGACCTGCTATCATTTCGGCGGCTACCACCACGAACACCACCTGTATCCGGGTGTCCCGTGGTGGCGCCTGCCCGCCACGCGCGCGCGCGCCGAGGATGCGCCGTGACCATCCTCGGCCCCGTCCTGATCGTGATCGCCACCGTCGCCGCGATGGAGTTCGTGGCCTACGCCACCCACCGCTGGATCATGCACGGTCCGCTGGGCTGGGGCTGGCACGAATCCCACCACGAGGCGCACGACGACGACCACGGCATCTTCGAGAAGAACGACCTCTACGCCGTCGTCTTCACCATCCTGTCGATCGGTCTGTTCGCAATCGGGTCGGCGTGGTGGCCGCCCTTGTGGTGGATCGCGGTCGGAATGGCGGTTTATGGCGTCCTGTATTTCATCGTCCATGACGGGCTGGTGCACCAGCGCTGGCCGTTCCGGCATGTGCCCCGGCGCGGCTACCTGCGGCGGCTCTACCAGGCGCACCGGCTGCACCACGCGGTCGAGGGGCGGGACGATTGCGTGTCGTTCGGGTTCCTCTACGCGCCGCCGGTGGATGGGCTGAAGGCGGACCTGAAGCGGTCGGGGGTGCTGGCGAAGCGCGCATCCGCCCACCGCGACGCCTGGAACCCCGAGACGCAGGACCGGATTTGACTGACACCGCCGCACCGACGCTCGCCCGCGACAGCGGCGAGGTGATCCGCAAGGGATCGAAGAGCTTCGCCGCCGCGTCGCTGCTGATGCCGCGCGCGATGCGCGACGACACCGTGATGCTGTACGCCTGGTGCCGCCACGCCGACGACGTGATCGACGGGCAGGATCTTGGCGGCGCGAGCCTGCCGCCCGAGGACGCGGCGGCGCGCCTCGCCCATCTGCAGGCCGAGACGCTCGCCACCCTGCGCACCGACGCGCCGGTGAGCGCGCCGTTCCAGGCGCTGCGGGCGGTGGCGCGGCGGCATGATTTCCCGGAACGCTGGCCGCTCGACCTGATCGCGGGGTTCGCGATGGACGTGGACGGGCAGCGCTACGACACGCCCGAGGACACGCTGCGCTACGCCTATCACGTGGCGGGGGTCGTGGGCGTGATGATGGCCCGGGTCATGGGCGTGCGCGACGACGCGGTGCTGGACCGGGCCTGCGACCTGGGGCTGGCGTTCCAACTGACCAACATCGCCCGCGACGTGATGGACGACGCGCGGATGGGCCGGGTCTACCTGCCCGCCGCATGGCTGGGCGGCGACGCGCCCGACCCCGCGGCCGCGACGCCGTCGCCCCACGTCCACGCCGCGACGCTGCGGCTGCTGGACCTGGCCGAACCCTACTACGCGTCCGCCCGGATCGGGCTGTCCGCGCTGCCCTATCGCGCCGCGTGGTCGATCGCGGCGGCGCTCCGGATCTATCGCGCGATCGGGCTTCGCATCCGCGCCGGGGGCCCGGACGCCTATCGCCATCGGATCGGCACCGGGAAGGCTGCCAAGGTCGCCATGATCGCCGCCGCGAAAGGCGACGCGATCCGCAGCAGGGGCGCGCCCCCTGACCTGTCCCGCGCCGGGCTTTGGACCCGCCCGCGCTAACCGGGGGGCGGCCTGACAAATATTCAGGCAACCTTTCCCGCCGCTCTCGCGTCCTATTGCGAACGCAGGAGGAATGCTGATGGACGACAGCCGGATCTGGAGTTTCGAGGAAAGCCTTTGGGTCGCCTCGGACGAGGAATACCACCAGAACGTGGACGCGGATTGCGTCATGGCGCTGGGGACCGACCCGCATGTCTTCGCCGGCGAGGACGCGGTGAACGCGGTCAGCAACACGCCGAAATGGGACAGCGTCGCGTTCTCGGACCAGCACGTCTCGCGCCCGCAGGAAGGGCTGATCGTGATCGGCTACAAGGTCGAGGCGTCCAGGGGCGACAAGTCGTTCCGCGCCGCCTGCACCTCGGTCTACCGCCGGATCGAGCACGAGGACTGGACCGTGGTCCAGCACGCCGAGCTGCCGCTTCCGGGCCACAGCTGACGGGTCAGCCCCGGCGACCGCGCGACGACGACAGGCGCTCGAGCCGGTCGAACAGCGGCCCGAGCCGTCCGCGCGCATAGACCAGCCCCTCGTACACGCGATAGGCGGCCCACGCCCAGCGCAGGTAGATGCCCGGCCGCCCGGTCCGCACCGCAAGATCGGCCATCCGGTGCGACCCCGCGCTGATCGCCGCGCGGGTGCGGTAAACTGCCTTGCGCCGGGCCGTCAGCCCCGCGGCGTCCGGCGCGACCCGCTTAACCGGCCGCACCCCGCGCCTGTTCCACGTCAGCCGATAGGCCAGCCCCTCGCGCCGCTGCCGGAACCCCGCCGCCTGCGTGTCGGCGATGAAATCCGCATCCACCGCCTTCAGGTCCAGCCGCCCCTGCGCCGAGCCTTCGTCCACCAGCCTCTGCATCAGGGGCGTGCGGACCACGATCACGTTGGTGCCGCGCCCGTCGGACGAATACGGCTCGACCCAGGCATCGCCGAAGCTGATGTCGGCGGTCTCGGCCACCACGTCGTCGCACCAGTTGCAGGCGCTGTTCATGAAATAGCCCGCGCCCCAGTCCCCGTCGGCGAGATGCCACCAGTCCTGCTGGGCCGTTACCCCGCCGTCGAGCGTGAGATGCGCGGTGTACCAGTTGGCGGGGCGGCCCTCGTCCTTGCGGCGGTATTCCACGGCGCGCACCGCCGCGGCGTCCGCGCCAAGCTGCCACGCGAAGCTGGTGACGAACCGCGCGCTTTTCATGTGCCCGCAGAAAAGGCCGAGCCTGTGGGTGATCCGTTCCGCCAGCAGAGGGTCTTGCGCGGCGGCCAGATGCACCGCCTTGATGAAGCAGGGGATGCCCACGACCGCGTAGCGCCCCGGCACGCGCCGCACCTCGTCCAGCACGTCCGCGAGGTGCACGGGATGATAGCGCGACTTCGCCCCCGCCAGCAGTTCGTCCACCGACCGCGCCACGCGGTAGCCGAAGAACGGCGCGCCACCGGCGCCCGGATGGACATGGAGCACCGCGTCGACATGGCCGCGCCGCAGCAGCTCGGCCGCGATCCAGCTCACCAGCCCGCCGGAGCTGCCCTTTTCGCGGAACGGCGCCTCGACCGCGGCGCCGACATGGGCGGACACGTGGCGACCGATCCGGTCGTCATGCAGGGGGGCGCCGGGAAAGGCGCGGGCGGCGATGGCGTCCTCGTTCTCGGCCCGGGGCGAGAACGGGCAGGTGGCCGAGAACGCCTCGGTCGGCGTCTCCATCCACTCTGCCGGGCCGGTCGGGTTCAGCTGGCCGAAGCGGTCCCATTCCATCCGCGCGCGAGGTTCCCCCGACGCGCAGGCGCCGCAGCCGATGCAAAGGCCCGACCGGACGATCGCGCCCGGGCTGACGAGCGGCGGCGCGGTCACGCCAAAACCCGGCCGAGATAGGCGTCGGACTGCGCCCTGAGTTCCGCCAGACGGGCGCCCACCTGCGGCGGGCTGTCCAGCGCCGCGCCCGTCTCGGACGCGGGCCGGTCCTCGAACGTGAGGTGCCGCCGGGCGTCCAGGAGCGCGATCAGGTCGCGCAGCTTGTTCCAGCGATAGAAGGACGGTGCGGCCACGAACGGCTTTCCGTTCACCAGCGAGAACACGCAGCCGTGGAAATAGGTGGTGGCGACCGCCTGCGCCCCCGCGACCAGCGCCGCGAAGTCGTGCGGGCCCGCGTCCAGCCGCTGCTCGTCGGCCCAGTCGTTGCGGTAGCCCACGCTGATCGTGCGCCAGCCGCGCCGGCGGGCGGCGTCGCGGACGCGGGCCGCGAACCAGTCCGGGATGTGGTGGCCATAGACCAGCAGGTAGGGCGCAGGCTCGTTGGCCGGCGCGACGTCCGGCGGGAACTGCAGCACCGGGTCCAGCACCATCTCGGGCGTGCGGCCGGTCGCCGCCTGAACCACCGCGCGGGTGTTTTCGTCCCGCACCGAGATCGCGTCCAGCCGGCCGAGCCGCGCGCGCCAGTCGGGCGCGAGGCCGCCATCCGCATCCATGTTGCCGCTGCTGGCGGCATAGGTCACGACCCGCGACGCCGCCACCCCCTCGCCCCAGAACAGCCGCTTGCCGCCATACCACGGGTGGCTGAGGTTCAGCACCTCGTCCGATCCGATCACGACCACGTCGAAGCGGGGGATCCCCGCGGGATCGTCGAGGTCGAACGGCGCCGACAGGGGTAGCGCGTCGAAGGCTTTTGTGAAGCGCCGCAGCTTGCGGCCATAGGCGCGGATGTCGGCGCGCCCGCTGCGGTCTGGCAGCAGGGGCTGGAACGCGTAGCGCCATTCCTGCGAGGTCACGTCCCGCGAGACATGGTCCAGCAGCACCGCGTCGTGCCCGCGCGCGGCGATCCCCTCGACCAGGCAGCGCGCCTGCCAGTAGCTGCCGTAGTTGATGCAGCGATGGAACGTCAGGACGCCCACGCGCCGCGCGCCCGTCCGCTCCGCTCCGCCATCCCGCCGCGATCCGGCGTCACTTCCCGTGTCTTGCGTCATGCCACGCTTGAACCAGCACGCGGCCGGATCGTCCAGCCGGTTCCACGTTCGCGCCCGCCCCCACCCCTGCCCTAATCTATGTCAAGCCGCGCAACCGGCGACCGGCGGGGAGGGTTGTCACGGCGTAACGCAGGCCAGCCCGGAAGGACGCGACATGGCACTCATCAAGAACATCGAAACCCTGCAGGACCTGTTCGTCCACACGCTGCAGGACATCTACTACGCCGAACAGCAGATCACGAAGGCGCTGCCGAAGATGATCTCGAAGGCGACCGACCCGCAGCTGCAGCAGGGCTTCGAGAAGCACCTGCGCGAGACCGAGGGCCAGATCCAGCGGCTCGACCAGGTGTTCGGCACGCTCGGCCTGTCGCCCAAGGGCGTGGAATGCCCGGCAATCGACGGCATCATCAAGGAAGCGGACGAAACGGCCGGCGACATCGCCGACAAGTCGGTGCTGGACGCGGCGCTGGCCGCATCGGCCCAGGCGGTCGAGCATTACGAGATCACCCGCTACGGCACGCTGATCGCGTGGGCGCGCGAGCTTGGCCGCAACGACGTCGTCCCGATGCTGCAGCAGAACCTGGACGAGGAATACGCCACCGACAAGACGCTGACGGCGCTGGCCGAGTCGCGCGTGAACGCCGCCGCCCAGTAAGGGCACGGCGCCCGGCAGGGCACGCCGCGCGGGTTCCTCCCCCGACGCCTCGGCGGCCCTGCCGGTCTGTTTCAGCGTCCGTAGATGCGGTCCAGCACTTCGGACACGGTGACGAGGTTGCGCGCCTCGGGATCGAAGCGCGCGCCGGCCGCAAGCCGCGCGAGCCAGTCCACCGCCGCGCGGCCGCCCCAGTCGTCGGGCAGCGCGCTGATGCTTTCCTCGCGCGTGTGCAGGTGCCGCGCGCCGACGAGATCGTAGAACGAACCGTCCACGTTGCGCAGGCTCGCCCCGCCCCCGGTGCCGAAGAACTCGGCCGCGATCACCGCCTCGCGCCCCGCCTGCAGGCCCCATGAGCAGCCCAGCCGGACCGTGGTTCCGCCGGCAAGGTCGATGGTGGCCACGGCGTAATCCTCGACCTGCCGCGCCGGGTCCGCCAGCGGCGCGCCCTTGGCGTAAAGGCGGCTCTCGACCCGCTCGACCCGCGGCCAGTCGAGCGCCCACAGGGCAAGGTCGACCATGTGCACGCCCAGGTCCACGACGCAGCCGCCGCCCGACAGCGCGGGGTCGTAGAACCACGGCTTGTCCGGCCCCCAGGCGTTGTGGAACAGCAGGTCCACGCCGAACACGTGGCCGAGCGCGCGTTGTTGCAGCAGGTCGCGGATCGCCCGCATCGCGGCGGTGTGGCGATAGGACAGGTCCACGCCCAGCAGCAGGTCGGCGCGTTCGGCGGCCGCGACGACCCCCGCGACTTCCGCCGCCGTGCGGCCCAGCGGCTTCTGGCAGAACACGGCCTTGCCCGCTTCGAGCGCGGCGATCGACTGTTCGGCATGGGCGGCACTCGGCGTGGCGATCACCACCGCGTCGATGCCGGCGTCGAGCAGCGCGTCGAGCCCGTCCACCCGCACCGCGCCGGGGGCGAGGGCCAGCGCCTCGGCCGCGCCCGCGTTGTCGGGTTCGGCCACGGCCACGATGTCGGCAAGGCCCGTCGCCGCCAGCGCGGCCATCCGGTGCCGCCCGATCCAGCCGGTGCCGAGAAAGCCGAGCCGGGGCTTCGGGACGCCGCCGGGACCCATCGGCCCGCTCACATCCGCACCCAGGCCTTGACGAAGCCGCCGGGCTTGTCGCGGGTGGCGGCCATCGCCGCGCCCAGGTCTTCCAGCGGATAGTCCCCGGTCAGCAGCGGCGCCAGGTCCAGCCGCCCCGACGCCACCGCATCGACCGCCGCGCGCAGGCCCGCGACGCGCACGGCCGGATCGCGCTCGTGGGCGCTGGCGATGTCGATGCCCTTCCAGTTCCACATCTGCATGTTGACCTGCCGCGGCCCATCCTGATGGTAGCCGGCGATGACCAGCCGCCCGCCCTCGGCGACCAGCTCGCCCGCAAGGTCCAGCGGCCACTGCTTGCCGACGCATTCGATCACCCGCTCGGCCATGCGGCCGCCGGTCAGGCGCTTCACGTCCTCGATGATGCGCCAGTGGTCGTCCATCACGACCGCCTCGGCCGCCCCCATCGACCGCGCGAGATCGAGCGATTCCGCCCGCCGCGACACCGCGATCACCCGCGCGCCCGCGTCGGTCGCGAGCCGCGTCAGGATCGCGCCCAGGAAGCCGATGCCGACGATCGCCACAGCCTGGCCCGCGCGGATGTCGCTGCGGGCGAAGATGTTCATGGCGCAGGCCACCGGCTCGCCCGGCACCGGCTTGCCGTCGAGTTCCGGCGGCAGCGGCACGACCATCCCGGCCTCGGCGACGTCGTATTCGGCGTAGGCGCGTTCCGACAGCGCCGCGACCCGCTGGCCGATCTCCAGCCCCCGGACGCCCTCGCCCACGGCGGCGATGGTGCCCCAGCATTCGTGGCCCATCCCCCCCGGCGCGCCCGGCCAGGTGGACCACGGCTGCCCTTCCCACGGCTCGACGTTCGAGGCGCAGACGCCGCAGCCCTCGACCCGGATCAGCACCTCGCTTGCGCCCGGCACGGGCACCGCGACCCGTTCGACGGAAAAATCCTGCGGGCCGTTCAGCACCGCTGCGCGCATCGTCTGTGTCATCTGCTATCGTCCGTAACAAGATCATGGGCTGGAACCGGATCGCGGCCCGACCCCTTATCGAAGGCACAGTTGGCGAGGCCCTCATGGATCAGACAGACCCCGTTCCCAAGGGCGAGGACATGACGGAGCAGCTGACCAGCAACATCATGCGGCTGGTCGAGCGGCGCCGGCAGGAAGACGCCCGCGCCTCGCTGAGCGACAGGATCGCCGAGGCGATCACCCGCATCGCCGGCTCGATGACCTTCATCCTGCTGCACGTCGCCTTCTACGGCGGGCTGCTGCTGGTGCTGACGGACCTGATCCCGATCCCCGCTCCCTTCGGCGACGGGCTGGGCATGATCGGCTCGGTCGCCTCGATCGAGGCGATCGTCCTGTCGCTGTTCGTGCTGATGAACCAGCGGAAGGAAGAACAGCGCGCCGATGCCCGCGCCGACTTCACCCTGCATGTCAGCCTGCTGACCGAGGACGAGCTGACCAAGCTGGCGACGGTCATCCACCGCATGGCCGAGAAGCTGGACGTCCCGATTGACCGCGAAGCGGCCGAGGAGATCGAGAAGAACGTCGATCCCGAACAGGTCCTTGACGCGCTGGCCGAGATCGAGGGGGAGGACGGCGGCGCCCCCGGCCATCCCCGCACTCACGACGCGGATGCGGCCACGGGCGAGTCCGCGATGAAACCCTCGACCGCCTCGTAGGCCTCGTCGTCGGTCATCTGCCGGGGCGGGTGCTTGCAGAAATACGCGGCCGGCGCGAGGACCGGCCCCGAAAGACCCCGGTCCCGCGCGATCGCGGCGCAGCGGATCATGTCGATGGCGACCCCGGCCGAGTTCGGGCTGTCCTCGACCGAAAGCCGCAGTTCCAGGTTCATGGGGACGCCGCCGAACAGCTCGCCCTCCATCCGCAGGAAGCAGACCTTGTTGTCGTTCTGCCAGGCGACGTAGTCGGACGGGCCGACGTGGATGTTCTCGTCCGACATCCGCTGTGCCGCGACGGCCTGCACGGCTTCCGTCTTGGAGATCTTCTTGCTTTCCAGCCGCTTGCGGTTGGCCATGTTCAGGAAATCGGTGTTGCCGCCGGTGTTCAGCTGGTAGGTCCGGCACAGCTTGACCCCGCGCTTGGCGAAGAGGTCCGTCAGCACCCGGTGGACGATGGTCGCGCCAAGCTGCGCCTTGATGTCGTCGCCGATGATCGGCACGCCCGCGGCGCGGAAGCGTTCGGCCCAGGCCGGGTCCGAGGCGATGAAGACGGGGATGTTGTTCACGAACGCGACCCCGGCTTCCAGCGCGCATTCGGCGTAGAACTCGGTCGCCTTCTGGCTGCCGACGGGCAGGTAGTTCAGCAGGACGTCGGTGCCGGAGTCCCTGAGCGCGCGCACCACGTCCTCGCGCGAGGGTTCGGGCAGGTCGGCGGGCACGAAGGTCCGCGCGTCGGGGTGGTCGGCCATGTGCTCGGCCACGCCGTCCAGCAGCCGGCCCATCGCCACGACGGCGCCGGTTTCCGGCACGTCCGCCGCGAACACGGCGGTGCAGTTCGGGGGCGCGAAGATCGCCCGCGAGATGTCCTGCCCGACCTTGCGCCGGTCGATGTCCCAGGCGGCCACCACGCGGATGTCGCCCGCGCTGTAGCCGCCGAGGTCGTGGTGCATCAGCCCCGACGCGTCGTTGCGCCCGGCATAGTGCGCGAGCCCCTGGACGAGCGAGCTGGCGCAGTTGCCGACGCCGATGATGGCGATGTTGATGGGCTTTCTGGCGTCGGTCATGCGGATTGCTTTCAGGTCAGGGCGGGCTGCGACGCGGGCGGCTGCGTGGTCGCGGTTGCGGGCGCGTAGCGTTCGATCATCGCGGCGCAGAAATCGGCGAACTGCTGGGGATCGTGCGGCGGGCTCGTATGGTGCGCGCCGGGGCCGAGATGCTCGGGCGTGAAGCAGAACGTCACGGTGGTGTCGAAATCGGCCAGCGCCTCCATCTGCCGGTCGAACCAGCCGATGGCGTCGGGGCGGAAGCTGTCGGCCCAGCTGAGGCCGGTGCGCAGGTGCCGCACGCCCAGGCGCTTCATCCAGGCCACCGCGTCGTCGAGCCGCGGGTCCTGGTAGTGGAACCACTGCATCAGCCCCATGTCGGCGGCGTGCGGCGCGTAAGCCTCGAGGCCCGGCTTGGGCGTGCCGTCGGCGCGGATCAGGCCCATGTAGAAATGGCGATAGTAGGACGACCCCTCCGCCTCGCGGTGGCGCGTCGTCGCGCCCCATTCCTGCGGCAGGTCGAACAGCGAATACCAGAAGATCCGCGGCACCCGGCCGATGAGCAGCTCGGCCGTCTTCTGGACGCCGAAGACCTGCACCTCCTCGGCGCCGAAGGACCCCACGCCGACCTCGGTCACCCAGACGGGCTTGTCGGTCACGGCCTCGATCTCGGCGACCTTGGCCGGCCAGTCGTGGATCGGCCACAGGTTCCAGTCGAGCGGGAAGCCATGCACCGCCACGACGTCCACGTGGTCGAGCGCGCCATGCCCCTGCATACGCTGCACCCACAGCGGGTCGATCGGCGACATGCCGCCGAGGACGCGGGTCACGGCCGGGTTCACGGCCTTGATGGCGCGCCCGGCGCGGGTCACGCAGTCGGCGAAGCGCGACCAGTCGGGGTCGAGTTCCGGGTCCCAGTGGGACTTGTTGTTCGGCTCGTTCCAGATCATCGCGGCTTCGATCATCGGGCGGCTTCTCCTTCGGGGCGCGCGGACCGGGCGGAACCGGCGGGACGGGCGGGATAGACCGCGTGCGGGCCGTATTTCCCATACGGAACGGGCGCGGTGCGGCACAGATAAACTTCATCAAGCGGCCCCGCCTCGATGCGGAAGCCCGACGCGCGCAGCATCGCTTCCACCCCGGCGCGGTTCGGGACCCACCAGTTGGTCCAGTCGTTGGCCCACGCGCTTTCGACGAAGGCCATGCGCGGATGCGCCGGGTCCTGGAAATGCGCGTCGTCGGCGAAATCGTAGTCGGGGGCCACCTTGGCCACCTCGTCGGGGCCGCGGGTCAGCGTCTGGAACAGCATCATGTCGCCCGCGACATGCTCGCGGATCAGGTCCAGCGCCAGCAGCGGGTGGCGCAGGTGATAGAGGACGCCCATGAAGATCACGAGGTCGAAGCGTTCGCCAAGCGCGCCCACGTCGTAGATCGACAGGTTGCGGAACTCGACCCCGTCGGCGCCCAGCGTCTCGGCGGCAAAGCGCGCCTGCGCGAGGTAGCGGTCGTCGCTGTCGATGCCCAGGACGCGGGCGGCGCCGCGCCGCTTCATCTCGAAGCTGTAGAAGCCGGCGTTGCAGCCGATGTCGAGGACGGACCTGCCGGTCAGGTCGGCGGGCACGAGATCGCCGAAGCGCGCGAACTTGTCGGCGGGATAATCGCCGAGGAAATGTTCGGGCGCGGTCGGATGGCCGTGCAGGTCGAGGTTGTGGAACCACGGGCCAAGCCGGTCGATCCGATCGCGGATGCGGTCCATCGGTGGCGTCGGGTCGTCCATCGCGAGCGTCCTCAGTTTCGGGCGTTCAGGCTTAGAAGCTGCGCCCCGCCCTGTCCATCGGCGTTCAGCCAGCAGATGCGGCCGGGATCGACGGAAAAGCGCAGAATGTGGTCCAGGGCCAAGCCGAGATAGCGGCAGACCACGCCCCGGATCACGTCGCAATGGCTGACGCACAGGACCGGTTCCCCGCCTTCCGCGCCGAGCCGGTCGATCAGCGCGGCGGCGCGGGCGACAGCCTGCGCCATCGTCTCGCCCCCCGGGGTGGGCGCGGTGCCCCGCGCGGTGTTCCACAGGTCCCATTCGGCGCCGGACAGATCCGCGAAGTCGCGCCCCGACCAGGCGCCGAAGTCGATCTCGTCCAGCGCGGGGTCGATCTGCGGCGACAGGCCCAGGCCGCTGCCGAGGATCGCCGCCGTCTCGACCGTGCGGCGCCGGGGGCTGGACAGGACGCCGGCGATGCCGGCCGAAGCCACCGCGCCGGCCAGCGCCCACGCCTCGTCCCGGCCCGCGTCGTTCAGCGCCACGTCGCTCGTCCGCCCGCTCAGCACCCGGCCAAGCTCGTCGTGCGAGCCGTGCCGGACCAGCCCGACAAGGCGGCTCATGCCCGCACGCGGCCGGCGCCGCGCCCGTTTGATCTTTGTTGAAGAAGAAGATGCTGAAGGCGGAACCGCTTGAACATGAACAGGTTAAAACCATACCAAGTCGGTCGACACAACCGGACACAGGCACTCAGGGGGACGTTTGGAACAGGTTCTGATCACCGGCGGGGCAGGCTTCATCGGCCGTTTCGTGACCGACGAACTGCTGCGGCGCGGGCACAGGGTGCGCGTGCTGGACGCGCTGATCCCGCAGGTCCACGGCGACGCCGCGACCCGCCCCGACGCCCTGAACGCGGAAGCGGAGTTCATCCACGGCGACGTCCGCGACAAGGACGCGGTCGCCCGTGCGCTGAAGGGCGTGGACAGCGTCGTCCACCTCGCGGCCGAGGTCGGGGTCGGCCAGTCCATGTACGAGGTCGAGCGCTACACCTCGACCAACGACGTCGGCACCGCCGTCCTGTTCGAGAAGCTGATCGACAACCCGGTGCGCCGCGTCGTCACCGCCTCGTCCATGTCGATCTACGGCGAAGGGCTGTACCGCGACGCCGACGGCGCGCTGGTCGAGGACGCGGAACGCCACGGCATCCGCGACGGGCTGAAGAACTGGGAGCCGGTGGACGCGCAGGGCCGCCCGCTGTCGCCGGTGGCGACGCCGGAATGGAAGCGCCCGAACCTCGCCTCGATCTATGCGCTGAACAAGTTCGTGCAGGAACGCACGACCCACATCATGGCCGCCCCCTACGGGATCGAGGGGGTGTGCCTGCGGCTGTTCAACGTGTTCGGCCCGGGCCAGGCGCTGTCGAACCCCTATACCGGGGTGCTGGCGATCTTCGCCTCGCGCTATCTCAACGGACAGGCGCCGATGATCTTCGAGGACGGCGAGCAGCGGCGCGACTTCGTCCACGTCTCGGACGTGGCCCGCGCCTTCGCGGATTCGCTGACGTTGCCGCAGGCGGCGGGGGGCACGTTCAACATCGGCTCGGGGCATGACCGTTCCGTGACCGAGGTCGCGCAGGAACTGGGCCGGGCGATGGGCCGCAACGACCTCGACCCGCAGATCGTCGGCAAGGCCCGGATCGGCGACATCCGCCACTGCTTCTGCGACACCTCGCTTGCGGCGGAAAAGCTCGGCTTCACCGCGCAGACCGACTTCCGGGAGGGCCTGGGCGAGCTTGCCGAGTGGGTGGCGAGCCAGACCGCCGTTGACCGGGTGGAACAGGCGCGCGCGGAACTCGACAAGCGGGGCCTCGTCGCGTGAGCGTCGCCCGCGACATCCCGTCCGGCAACCGGACCGACCCCGCCGCCGACCCGCGCCCGGTGCTGGTGACGGGCGGCGCGGGGTTCATCGGCTCGAACCTCGCCGACCGGCTGGCGGGCGAAGGGCACCGGGTCATCGTCTACGACGCGATGACGCGGCCGGGGGTGGAACGCAACCTCGCCTGGCTGCAGTCGCGCCACCCGGACCGGATCGACCACGTGCAGGCCGACATCCGCGACGCCGCGCGCCTTGCCGCCTGCATCCGCGACGCCAAGGTCGTGTTCCACATGGCGGCGCAGGTCGCGGTCACGACAAGCCTCGTCGAGCCGGTCGAGGACCTGCAGGTCAACCTGATCGGCACCGTCAACCTGCTCGAGGCGCTGCGGGCCAGGGGCGACGGCACGCCGCTGGTCTTCGCCTCGACCAACAAGGTCTACGGCGATCTCGCCGATCTCGACTTCCAGCTGGCGGAGGAAGCGTACCTGCCGACCGACGCCGGGGTCCGCGGCCATGGCATCGCCGAGACGCGGCCGCTCGACTTCCACACCCCCTACGGCTGTTCCAAGGGCGCGGCGGACCAGTACGTGCTGGACTACGCGCGCAGCTACGGCGTGCCGACGGCGGTGCTGCGGATGTCCTGCATCTACGGCCAGCGCCAGATGGGGACCGAGGACCAGGGCTGGGTCGCCCACTTCCTGATCCGTGCGCTGAAGGGCCAGCAGATCACCCTGTTCGGGGATGGCTGCCAGGTCCGCGACATCCTCGACGTGTCGAACGCGGTCGACGCCTATCTGGGCGCGTGGAAGCGGATCGACGCGGTGTCGGGCCGCGCCTTCAACCTTGGCGGCGGGCCCGCCAACGCCGTCAGCCTGCGGCAGCTGCTGGACTTCGTGGGCCAGATCATCGACCGGCCGGTGGACGTGGCCTATTCCGACTGGCGCGCGGGCGACCAGCGCTACTTCGTGGCCGACACCCGCGCGGTGGATGCCGCGCTGGGGCTTTCGCCCAAGGTGGACTGGCGCGACGGCGTGACGCGGCTGGCGCAGTGGCTCGCGGCCGAGGGCGGGATCAACCTGCCGGTCGGCAACCCGGCGCTGGCGCAGTCGGCCTGAGCGTGGCGGGCGCACACCGCATCCTGATGACGACCGACGCCGTGGGCGGGGTCTGGCGCTACGCGCTGGAGCTTTGCGCCGCGCTGGACGCCGAGGTCGTGCTGGCGGTGCTGGGCCCCGCGCCCGACGCGGACCAGCGCGCGGCCGCGGCATCGGTGCCGGGCCTGCGGCTGGTCGAGACGGGGCTGCCGCTCGACTGGCTGAGCGACGGGCCGGGGCCGGTGCTGGCGGCGGGCGCGGCCATCGCCCGGCTCGCGCGAGAGGTCGGGGCGGATGTGGTCCACCTGAACTCCCCCGCGCTGGCGGTCGCCGATTTCGGGGTGCCGGTCGTGGCGGTGAACCACGGTTGCCTGGGGACGTGGTGGGACGCGGCGGGTAAGGGCGCGGTGGATGCGACGCTCGCCTGGCTGCCGGACCTCGTGGGCCGTGGGCTGCGGGTCGCGGACCGGACCGTCGCGCCGACCCGGGCCTACGCGGAAGCCATCGCCCGCCGCTACGCGCTGCGGGTGGTGCCGACCGCCGTTCACAACGGCCGCACCCCGATCGCCCTGCCGGCCGCCCTGCCGGCCACCCTGCCCGCCGCCGCGCCCTGTCCCGGTGCGCTGACCGTCGGACGGCTGTGGGACGAGGTGAAGGGCACCGCCACGCTCGACGCCGCGGCCGCCCGGCTCGACGCGCCCTTCGTCGCCGTCGGGGCGACCCGCGCCCCGCACGGCGCCACCGCCGCCCCGCGCCACCTGCAAGCCACCGGGCCGTTGCCCGAGGCGGAACTGGCCGGCCTGCTCGCCCGCCGCCCCGTCTTCGCCAGCGCCGCCCGGTTCGAGCCCTTCGGCCTTGCCGTGCTGGAGGCCGCGCAGGCGGGCTGCCCGCTGGTCCTGTCCGACATCGCGACATTCCGCGAACTGTGGGACGGCGCCGCCGTCTTCGTGGCCGCCGGCGACCCGGACGGCTTCGCCGCCGCCATCGCCGCGCTGCTGGCGGACCCCGCCCGCCACGCCCCGCAGGGTGCCGCCGCACAGGCCCGCGCCGCCCGCTTCACCCCCGCCGCCACGGCCGCGGCGATGACCGCCATCTACCGCGACGCGCTCGGCTCGCGTGAGGACGCCGCATGAAGATCGTCTACTTCACCCATTCGCTGCAAAGCTGCTGGAACCACGGCAACGCCCATTTCCTGCGCGGCGTCTTGCGCGAACTGTCCGCGATGGGCCACGACGTCCGCGCGGTGGAGCCGCAGGGCGCGTGGAGCCTGGAGAACCTGCTGCGGGACCACGGCGAGACGGGCCTTGCCCCGTTCCGCGACAGCTACCCCGACCTGCGCGTGGAAACCTACCCCGCCGACGCCGACCCGGTGGCGCTGGCGGACGGGGCGGACCTCGTGATCGTCCACGAATGGAACGACCCGGCGCTTGCCGCCACGCTCGGCCGGGCGCGCGCGCAGGGCGCCAGCTTCCGGCTGCTGTTCCACGACACCCACCACCGCGCCGTCAGCGACCCCGAAGCGATCCGCGCGTTCGACCTGTCGGGCTTCGACGGGGTGCTCGCGTTCGGCGAGACGCTGGCGGAGGTCTATCGCCGCTGGGGCTGGGGCGACCGCGTCTGGACCTGGCACGAGGCCGCCGACACCCGCCTGTTCCACCCGCCCGCGCAGGAAGGCCCCCGCGACGGCCTCGTCTGGATCGGCAACTGGGGCGACGGCGAGCGCACCGAGGAGCTGGAAGGCTTCCTCTTCCGCCCCGCCCGCGACGCGGGCCAGCCGCTTGACATCTACGGCGTCCGCTACCCGGCCGAGGCGCTGGCGACGCTGTCGCGCTATGGCGTGCGCTACCACGGCTGGGCGCCGAACGCCGCCGCGCCCGGCATCTTCGCGCGCCACATGGCGACCGTCCACGTGCCGCGCCGCTTCTACACCACCGTCCTGCCCGGCATCCCCACCATCCGCGTGTTCGAGGCGCTGGCCTGCGGAATCCCGCTTCTGTCCGCGCCGTGGTCGGACAGCGAAAACCTGTTCCGCCCCGGCACCGACTTCCTGTTCGCGGATACGGGCGCGGCGATGACCCGGCGCCTGCGCGACGTCGCGAACGACCCGGACCTGCGCGCAAGCCTCGTCGCGCACGGGCTGGAAACCATCCGCGCCCGCCACAGCTGCGCCCACCGGGCACGGGAACTCATGTCCATCGCCGCCAAGCTCGGCCTCACCGAAGGAGCATCCGCGGCATGAAGATCGCGTTCTACGGATCCAGCCTGTTGTCGTCCTACTGGAACGGCGCGGCGACCTATTACCGCGGCATCTTGGGCGAGCTCGCGAAGCGCGGGCACGAGATCACCTTCTACGAACCCGACGCCTTCGACCGCCAGAAGCACCGCGACATCGACCCGCCGGACTGGTGCCGGTCGGTCGTCTACCCGGCGACCGAGGACGCGATGCGCACCGTCCTGTCCGAGGCGGCGGCGGCCGACATCGTCGTCAAGGCGAACGGCGTCGGCGTCTTCGACCGCGAACTGCTGGAAGGTGTCGTCGCGGGCGCCCGTCCCGGCGCGCTGAAGATCTTCTGGGACGTGGATGCGGCGGCGACGCTGGACGAGATGCGCGGCGACGAGGCCCATCCGGTCCGGCAGGCGCTGCCGCATCTGGACATGGTGCTGACCTATGGCGGCGGGCCGCCGGTCGTGAACGCCTATCGCGGGTTCGGCGCGCGGCTGTGCGAGCCGGTCTACAACGCGCTCGACCCCTCGACCCACCACCCGGCGCCGTCCGATCCCAGGTTCACCTCGGACCTCGCCTTCCTCGGCAACCGCCTGCCCGACCGCGAGGCGCGGGTGGAGGAGTTCTTCCTGCGCCCCGCCGCGGGCCTGCCCGACCGGCAGTTCCTGATCGGCGGGAACGGCTGGGAAAGCAAGGACATGCCCGCGAATGTCCGGCATCTCGGCCATGTCTACACGCACGAACACAACGCCTTCAACTGCACCCCGCTGGCGGTCCTGAACGTCGCCCGCGACAGCATGGCGAACGTGGGCTTCTCGCCCGCGACGCGCGTGTTCGAGGCGGCGGGCGCGGGCGCCTGCCTGATCACCGACGCGTGGGAGGGGATCGAGCAGTTCCTGGCCCCGGACACCGAAGTGCTGGTCGCCCGCGACGGGCAGGACGTGGCCGACCACCTTGCCGCGCTGACGCCGGAACGCGCGGCCGAGATCGGGCGCGCGGCGCTGGCGCGGGTCAAGGCGGAACACACCTACGCCCTTCGGGGCGAGCAGGTGGACGCGCTCCTGCGCGCGCAGGCCAGGGGGGTCGCCGCATGAAGCTGGTCGTCCTGGGACTGTCCCTGTCCTCGGCGTGGGGCAACGGCCACGCCACCACCTTCCGTGCGCTTCTGAAGGCCTTCGCCCGGCGCGGGCACGAGGTCCTGTTCCTCGAACGCGACGTGCCGTGGTACGCGGGCCACCGCGACCTGGCCGACCCCGACTGGTGCCGGCTGGCGTTCTACGGCGACCTGCCGGCACTCGACGCATGGCGGGACGAGATCGCCGCCGCCGATGCCGTGATCGTGGGCAGCTACGTCCCCCAAGGGGTCGAGGTTGCCCGCCGCGTGCAGGACTGGGCGCGCGGCGTCACGGCCTTCTACGACATCGACACGCCGGTGACGCTCGCCAAGCTGGAACGCGGCGACTTCGAGTATCTCTCGCCCGAGGTCATCCCCGGCTTCGACCTGTACCTGTCCTTCACCGGCGGCCCGACGCTGCGCCACATCGAAACCGCCTACGGCGCGCCGATGGCGCGGGCGCTGTACTGCTCCGTCGATCTCGATCTCTACGGCCCGCGCGAGGTGCCGGTGCGGTGGGACCTGTCCTACCTGGGCACCTACAGCGACGACCGCCAGCCGACGCTGGACCGGCTGCTGCTCGAACCCGCCCGCCAGCGCCCCGACCTGAAGTTCGTCGTGGCCGGGCCGCAATATCCCGCGACGATCGACTGGCCCGCGAATGTCGAGCGGATCGAGCACTGCCCGCCCGCCGACCACGCCGCGTTCTATTCGGCCAGCCGCTTCACGCTGAACGTCACCCGCGCCGACATGATCCGCGCGGGCTGGTCGCCGTCGGTCCGCCTGTTCGAGGCCGGGGCCTGCGCCACGCCCATCGTCTCGGACCGCTGGGACGGGATCGGAAGCCTGTTCGCGCCGGGGGCGGAGATCGTGCTGGCCGACAGCGCCGCCGACGTCCTCGCCGCTATCGACCGCGACGCCGCCGCGATGGGCCGCGCCGCGCGCGCGCGGATCGAGGCCGCGCATTCGTCCGACCACCGCGCCGCCGAACTGGACGCGCATCTTGCCGAAGCCGCAGGGGCGCGCCGCCACGCGCAGGCCCGCCCCGCCGCGTCAGAAGGAATCCCGGCATGACGAAACCGACCATCATCACCGCGCTGCCCAACCGGCGCGAAGCCGCCCGAAGCGGCGACCGCAGGCTGACCGTGGTCGCGGGGGGCGCGGGCTTCATCGGCTCGCATCTCTGCCGCGCGCTTCTGGACCGGGGCGAGGCGGTGCTGTGCCTCGACAACCTCCAGACCGCCCGCCCGTCGAACCTGCCGGGCCTGCAGGCGGACCCGAACTTCACCTTCGTCCGCTGCGACATCGCGAACCCGCTGCCGGCCGAGGTGCTGGCCCTCGCGCCCCGCATCCACCGGATCTACAACCTCGCCTGCGCGGCGTCCCCGCCGCTTTACCAGCGCGACCCGGAACACACGATGCTGACCAACGTCGTCGGCACCAACCACCTGCTGCGGCTGGCGGAAAGCGCCCGCGCCCGGTTCCTCCTGACCTCGACCAGCGAGGTCTACGGCGACCCCGATATCCATCCGCAGGCCGAGGATTACCGCGGCAACGTCAGCTGCACCGGCCCCCGCGCCTGCTACGACGAAGGCAAGCGCGCCGCCGAAAGCCTGACCTTCGACTACGGCCGCGCCGGCCGGGCCGAGGTGCGGGTCGCGCGGATCTTCAACACCTACGGCCCGAACATGGACCCGGCCGACGGGCGGGTGGTGTCGAACCTGATCTGCCAGGCGCTGCGCGGCGACGAGCTGACGATCTACGGCGACGGCAGCCAGACCCGCAGCTTCTGCTACGTCTCGGACCTCGTCGCGGGGCTTCTGGCGCTGATGGAGGCCGGGTTCGACGGGATGGAGCCGGTGAACCTGGGCAATCCCGACGAGCTGACGGTGAACGAGCTTCTGGGCCATGTCATCGCGCTGGCCGGCGAGCCGCGGCAGGTGGTGAACCGCCCGTTGCCCGTGGACGATCCCCGCCGCCGCCGCCCCGATATCACCCGCGCCCGCACGCTGCTGGGGTGGAAGCCGCAGGTGCCGCTGTCCGAGGGGCTGGCCGCGACCTATGCGTGGTTCGAGGAGGAGATGGGCGGGGCCGCGACCGGCATCGGTCAGGGCCGCAGTTGAGCGAGGGACGCGGCTGAGGCAGGGTTGAAGCCCACGCCGGGCCGCGACTGACGGCCAGGCCGCTATTGGGGCGCCATCGCCCGCACCACCGGGCGCAGCGCGTCCCCCTTGACCAGCCACGACACCGCGAAGGCGACGGTCGCCAGCGTCTCGAGCCAGAACACCGGGCGCAGCGGGACCAGCCGCGCCTGCACCGCGTCCGGCGCGACCATCAGAAGCCCGATCGCGGCCATCGAACCCACGATCGTCCAGCCGCAGGCGCGATAGATCCGGTTGCTCGCGGCCTTCTCCGTCGAGCCTTCGCTGCCGCGGACGAACAGCACCAGGCAGAACACCGCCAGCGCGCCGAAGAAGGCGGCGGCGCCGAGCCAGTGGACCGTGCTTGCGAGCGGAAAGCCCAGGACGCACTGGCTGAGCGTGCAGGGAACCTCTGTCCCCGGCAGCGTCGGCACCAGTGCGATGGTCAGCGCGCCCAGCGACGCGGTGCGGGCGGCGGCGAGGTCGCTGATCCATTCGCCGGTGCGGGGGCGATAACCCTCGTAGCTCCACAGGAAGACGGCGTTGGCGCACAGCGTGCCCACGAAGATCTCACGCATCGGCGAGTAATACGATGCCGAGATGCTGGGCAGGATGCCGTGGCCGAACACGATGCCCCAGACGATCAGCGCCGCGGGCAGGAAGAACCCCAGAAGCCCGATGGCCCGGCGCACCCGCAGGAACGACAGCACCAGGTCGTTGTCCGCGCGCTGCTGCGCCCCCTGCTGGTCGCGGATCACGTTCGCCATGCCCTGCCCCTCACGTCACCGACGGCAGGCTAGCACGGATCGCCCGCGAGGCGAGCGCCATCGCGCGCCGGGCAGTCTCAGTCGTCGCGCCCGGACAGGTCGCGCGTGTAGACCTTGTCCGCCACGTCGGCGAGGTCCGCGCTTTGCCGGTTCGACACGATCACGTCGGACATCGCCTTGAACTCGTCGAGGTCGCGGATCACGCGCGAGCGGTAGAAGTCGTCGGCGTCCAGCGCGGGCTCGTAAACCACGCACTCGATCCCCTTGGCCTTGATCCGCTTCATCACGCCCTGGATCGAGCTGTGGCGGAAGTTGTCCGACCCCGCCTTCATCACCAGCCGGTAGATGCCGACGACGCGGGGTTTGCGCGCGACGATCTGGTCGGCGATGAAGTCCTTGCGCGTGCGGTTGCTTTCCACGATCGCGGCCATCAGGTTCTGCGGCACGCGGTCGTAGTTCGCCAGCATCTGCTTGGTGTCCTTGGGCAGGCAGTAGCCGCCATAGCCGAAGCTGGGGTTGTTGTAGTGGTCGCCCACGCGCGGATCGCCCGAAACGCCCGCGATGATCTCGCGCGTGTCCAGTCCCCGCGCCTCGGCGTAGCTGTCGAGTTCGTTGAAGAACGCGACGCGCATGGCGAGGAAGGTGTTGGCGAACAGCTTGATCGCCTCGGCCTCGGTCGGGCCGGTCAGCAGCACCGGAGTCGTGTGGGACGAGGTTCCTTCCAGCAGCAGGTCGGCGATGCGGCGGCCCTGGTCGCCCCGGTCGCCCACGACGATGCGGGACGGGGCGATGCTGTCGGCCAGCGCCTGGCCTTCGCGCAGGAACTCGGGCGCGAAGATGATCCTGTCCGATCCGGTCTCGGCTTGCATCCGCTCGACGAACCCGACCGGGATGGTGGACCGCACCAGGATCAGCGCGTCGGCATTCGCCGCCTGCACCTGCCGTATCACCGCCTCGACCGAGGAGGTGTCGAAGCGGTTCGTCACCGGGTCGTAGTCGGTCGGCGTCGCCACCAGCACCAGCTCGGCCCCGGCATAGGCCGACGCGCCGTCGGTCGTGGCGGTGATGTCCAGGTCGCGGGTGGCCAGCCATTCGCTGGCCAGCCGGTCCTCGATCGGGCTTTGCCGGTTGGCGATCGCGGCGACGCGGTCCGCGTTCAGGTCCACGGCGGCGACCTGGTGGCGCCCGGCCAGCATGACCACGTTTGCGGTGCCCACATACCCCAGGCCGGCGACGGCGATCTTCATCGGATTGTTCCCATCTACTCGTGACAGGCGCCAAGGATCACGCCGGGCCCCGCGCGTCAACTTGGCCTTCGGCGCAGGAGGCGGGATGATGCTTTTCCTCGACGAGGCCCGATTTCAGAAGCGCGTTGATCGCGCGCTTCAGCGCGGCGCGTTCGTCGTTGGTCTGGTAGACCGACCGCGCGAGCGCGACGAACGCGTCGTCGAAGCTGCCCTGCGCTTCCTTCACGCGGATGTCGTCCTCGATCCGCCACAAGGCCGCGTTGACGCGCGCAAGCCCGTCCAGAAGCGGGGCGAGGCCGGCGACCTGCATGACCGGCGCCGCCACGTCCCGCAGCGCCTGAAGCTCGCGCCCGACATTCGCGCGGGCGGCCGCGTCGGGGATGAGCCGGGCCTTCAGATCGAGGATCGTGATCTTGTCCAGAAGCTCGCCCCAGGACACCGGGACCATGGGGACGGGCGGGATCGGGGGGGCGTCTTCGCGGGTCATGCGGATGTGTCGCCCCCCGCGGCGGCACCGTCAAGCGCGCCCGCCACCCGCGCGATCACCTCGGCCCAGTCACCCGCGCGGTGCTGGCGGAAGATGCGGACCGAGGGATACCACGGCGTCCGCTCTCCCTCGCCAGGCCAGCGCCAGTCGGCGCTGTCCTTCAGCAAGAGCCATGTTGGCCGCCCGAGCGTCCCCGCGAGATGCGCGATCAGCGTGTCCACCGTGATGACGCGCGATGCGCCCGCGACCAGCGCGGCCGTCCGCCCCATGTCCATCGGGCAGCCTTCGGGATCGAGGACCGGCAGCGCGGTCGGGGCGGCCACCAGAGAAATCGCGGGCGCGCGGCAGACGGGCGCCATCAGCGCCTCGGGGATCGACCGCGAGGGATCCCAGTCGCCGCCCTGCCAGCAGAGCGCGAGCGTGCCCGGCGGCAGGTCCGCGGGCCGCACCGCAAGCGGAAGCGGCGGCGCGGCGGCGGGCGTCAGCCGCAAGGCGAAGGGCAGCTCCATGATCTCGACGTCGCAGTCGTGGGGCTTGAGCGGGCGGGCCACGTCGAAGGGAACCAGCCGGTCGATGCCGGGATGGCCGGCGAACAGCGGCAGGAGCCGGGGCTGCATCTCGACCGTCACCTCGGCCGCCCGCGCCCGCAAATGCGGCAGGAAGCGGGCGAACTGCACCGTGTCGCCAAGGCCGTGATAGCAGCGGACCAGCACCCGCCGGCCGTCGAAGGGCCGCCCGTCCCAGACCCAGCGCAGGTGGTAGGGCAGGTTCGGGTCGTCGCGCGTGGCGGGATCGCGGGCGGAATGCGCCGCCGCCATGATGTCCCACGCCGCGCGATGGTCGCCGCGGCGCATGGCGGCGGTCCAGGGATCGGGCTTGGGGTCGGTCTGCTGGTCCATCGGGCCGCCTTGTCGCTTCGCGTCCGACCTAGCGCCTGCCGCGCCCGCGGAACAGCCCGCGAAGCACCGCGCGGGGAGCGTTGGCGCTGAGATGCTTCGTCGCTCGATGCTGGTGAGAACAGGCACCTCGTCGGAACCGCGCTGGCGGATCAGGTGCTTGACGACCCGCGCCACGCCTGTAGGCAGCTTCTCGTGTCCTCGGCCGCGCAGGTATGACGATGATCGACGATCAAGACGTGACCGGGGCCTTCACCCTCGACAAGCGGGGTGGCACGGCGCTGCGGGTGATCGAACGGGCGCGGCCGCACCCCCTGCCCGGCAAAGGCGTGGCGCTTGCCGGCGCGTCCGGCGCGGGGAAATCGGCGCCCACAAGGCTGGCCCGGCACAACGACCGGATCGACGCGGGCTCCATCCGCCGCGTCGTCCCCCGCCTCTCCCGCATCGAGAACGTGGCCGAGCCGCTCCCGACTCCGGGCGCTCCCGGCGGCGACGAGGGGCGCGCCCTCGCCCGGCAGGCGGTCGTGACGACCTTCGGCCCCGACCGGACAGCGGCATGACGACGGAGCCCGCGCCCGGAACCGCCCGCGCCCCCGCGCCGGCGCCGTGCTTCGCCTTCGTCGGACCCTCCGGCGCGGGCAAGGACAGCGTGATGGCGGCGGTGGCCCGCGCCCGGCCGGACGTGCTGCTGGCGTGCCGCGTCGTCACACGGCCCCCCGACCCGACCGAACCCTTCGAGGCCGCGACCCGCGACAGCTTCGACCGCGACCGGGCGGCGGGCCGCTTCGTCCTCGACTGGGACGCGCACGGCCTGTCCTACGGCATCCCGCGCGAGGTTCGCGGCGCGCAGGCCGCGGGCCGGATCCTTTTCGTGAACCTCTCGCGCGCCGTGCTGCCGCAGGCCGTCCGCGCGCTGGCGCCACTGAGCGTGGTCCACGTCACCGCCCGCCCGGACGTGCTGGCCCGGCGCCTCAGCGCGCGGGGGCGCGAGGATGCCGACGCGATCGGGGAACGCCTGCTCGGCGCCGACACCCCGTTGCCTTCGCTCGCCGGAACGCCCATCCACCGCATCGACAATTCCGGCCCGCTGGACCATGCCGTGCAGGCGGTCCTTGCGCTGCTGCCCGCCCCCTCAGACACGAGCTTTCCATGACCGCCGAGACCGTCTTCGCCAACGCCTCCCTGATCCTGCCCGACCGTGTCGCGAGGGGCAGCCTTCTGGTCCGCGACGGGCTGATCGCCGGCATCGACGAGGGGAGCCGCGTCCCGGCGGGCGCGATCGACTGCGGCGGCGACTATCTCTCGCCCGGCATGGTGGAACTGCACACCGACAACCTGGAACGCCACATCCAGCCCCGCCCCGGCGTCAACTGGCCGCACGCCGCCGCCATCGTGGCGCACGACGCGGAACTGGCGAGCGTCGGGATCACGACGGTGTTCGACGCCCTGCGCGTCGGTTCGATCGAGGAGGAAGAGGCCGACTATCCCCGCTACGCCCGCCCGCTGGCGTCCGAGATCATGGCCCTGCTCGACACCGACGCGCTGCGGATCAGCCACTACATCCACCTGCGGGCCGAGGTCTGTTCGGAAACGCTGGTGGCCGAACTCGACGAGTTCTCGGCCGCCGACCGCGTGGGCCTCGTCAGCCTGATGGACCACACGCCGGGGCAGCGGCAGTTCCGCGACATAAGCAAGCTCGCGCTCTACGTGCAGGGCAAGCACCGCATGTCGGACGAGGCCTTCGCCGACCACATCCGCCGCCTGACCGACCTGCAGGCCCGCTACGGCGCGCTGCACGAGGCGGCGGCAGTCGCGGCGGCGGGCCGGCTGGGCGCGGTGCTGGCGAGCCACGACGACACCACGCCCGAGCAGGTCGCGACCTCGGCCGCCTACGGGATCCGGCTGGCCGAGTTCCCGACCACGATGGAAGCCGCCGACGCCTGCCGGGACCACGGCATCCGCACGATCATGGGCGCGCCGAACCTCGTGCGCGGCGGGTCGCACAGCGGCAACGCGGCGGCAGCCGACCTCGCCCGCGCCGACCGGCTCGACATCCTGTCGTCGGACTACGTGCCCGCATCGCTTCTGGCGGGCGCGGCGATCCTGGGCGGGATCTGGGACGACCTGCCCCGCGCGATCGCGACCGTCACCGCGAACCCCGCCGAAGCCGCGAGCCTCACCGACCGCGGCCGGATCGAGCCCGGCCGCCGCGCCGACCTGATCCGCTTCTCGATGCTGGACGCGACCCCGGTCCTGCGCGAGACATGGGTTGGCGGCCGCCGCGTGGCGTGACGGGATAGGGACGTGACGGCCGGGGGGCGTGACTGGCCGGGGCGCTGAGTCGCGGCTTCGCGGGGCACCTTGTGCTCGGCGTCGTCAGGGGGCTGGGCGCGAGGATCGAACCGCAGGGGGAAGTTTCCACGGGTCACCGGCGAACTCCGGGCGAATCTTTCCCAGCACAACCCCAGGGGTGAACGGCCCGGAACCCGTGCGCGTGGGTGACGGGCTGATCGGCAGCCCGACGGACGACACCTCGGCCCCGGTGTTCACCAAGACTGGCGAGGTGCTGGGGCAGGTTCCGGTCGGTCCGCCCCTGTCCATCATGGAGCTGACCGCGGAACCGCACGGCCCCAAAGGCGGCGCTGACGGTAACCGTCGACGATCCGGGCCCTTAGACGGCGCTGAGCCTGACCGAGTGACCGGAGCGCGCGCCCCTGTCAGGCGGCCGGATCGGGCGGCATGATCAGGCGGGTGGAACCCGGGCCGCGCGATCACGCATCGGGCGCGACCTCATCGGGCAGCGGCAGCGCGTCGCCATCGTTCGTCACCTCGGCCAGCGGCGCGGTCAGGTGACACTGCACCCCTGTCACGGCATAGTCAATCCGCACCCGCCCGGCGCCCGAGTCCGCCAGCCCCATTTCCAGCAGTTCGGTTCCGAAGCCGCGGCTTTTCGGTCGCCTGACCGGCGGCCCGCCGCTTTCCGCCCAGTGAAAGGACAGCATCGGCGCGCCGGACCCGCCGTCCTGCTCCACCGACCAGGCCAGCTTGACCCGGCCCTCGGGGACCGACAGCGCACCGTACTTGCCCGCGTTCGTCGCCAGCTCGTGCACGATGAGCGACAGCGACAGCGCCGAGCGCGCGCCGATGGTCAGGTCGGGCCCGTCGAACATGATCCGCCGGCCCTGGTCGTGGACCGCGGCCGCGCCCTCGACGATGGACCGGATGGTGGCGGCGTTCCGGTGCCCGGTCATCACGACGTCGTTCGCCGCCGACAAGGCCCGGATCCGGGCAATCGTGGCAAGCCGGCCGGACTCCACGTCCGGGGCGTCGCGCAGCGTCTGCGACACGATCGCGGAAACCACCGCCAGCGTGTTCTTCATCCGGTGCGCAAGCTCGTTGTTCAGCGTCGCGCGGCGATGTTCGTTGCGGACCCGGCGGGTGATGTCGCGCACGGCGCCCACGAAGCGGACCGGCGCGCCGCCGCGATGCAAGCCGCCCGACAAGTCGCGATGCAAGCCCACCAGCAAGCCTGCGCTGTGCCCGCCGCCCGCGCCTTCACCGTTACCCTCGCCCTCGCGCAGGGACACGCCCTTCATCGATGCCCGGCGCTCGATCCCGTCGTCCAGGCCGATCACGCGGAACTTCATCTCGAACACCTCGCCGCCGTCGCAGGCGGCGGCGAAGCGGCGCTCGAACTCCGGCCGGTCGCCGGGATGGATCGCGGCGATCATGTCCGACAGCTTGGGCCTGCTCGACTCGGAACTGCCGAACAGCAGGCAGGTGTTGCGGTCCCAGTCCAGCGTCCCGGTGCTGAGGTCGATGTCCCACAGGCCGACGTCGCCGATCTCCACCGCAAGCCGGCGGCGCTGCTCGATGTCGGACCGCTCCTGTTCCGACCGGACCCGATCGGTCACGTCCGAGAACACGAGCACGAAGCGGTCGCCGCCCAGAGGCTGCGCGACCCCGTCGTATGACCGTCCGGTCGCGCCGAACTGGCGGACGAAGGATTGCGCCGCCTGCCGCTCGACCACCTGCGTGGCCATGTCGATCCAGTAGCTGTCGACCTGGCCGAACACCTCGCGGACGGTCCGGCCCTTGACGGAACGGTCCTCGATCCCGCTCAGCCGCTGCCAGGCCGGGTTGAACTCCTCCAGCCTGAAATCGTCGATCCGCCCGTCCTCGCCGCGGATCAGTTCGCCCACCAGCAGCCCTTCCTGCAGGGCGTCGAAGAGCGCCTGCCATTGCGCTTCGGACGACCGCAGGCGGGCCGCGGTCGTCACCGCCCCGGTCGTCTCGTTGGTGATGCACAGAAAGCCCGCGACGCGGCCGCGGGCATCGCGGACGGGCGAATAGCTGAACGTCCACCACGTGTCCTCGGGGACGCCGTAGCGGGCCATCCGGATATGGAAGTCGCTGACCGAACTCGCCTCGCCCGCCATCGCCCGCCCGGCCATGGACCGAACCGCAGGCCACGCATCGGCCCACAGCATCGGCAAGGTCGTGCCGACGGCATCGGCGACCCGCGGCCCGAGGACCGGGCGATAGGCGTCATTCGAGAAGAACCACATCTCCTCGCCCCAGACGAGATAGCTCGATTCGGCCGAACCCAGCAGCGTGTTGACCATCGCGAGAAGCAGCGGGTCCCAGTGCTGCGGCAGTCCCAGCGGATGGTCGGCCCAGTTGTAGGCGGCCATCTCGCGGCCGGTCAGGCCACCTTCTGCAAACGGTTGCTGCCCGGGGAATACGTCATCCCGGGCGGTGACGGATGCGATGAAGGGCTTTTCACGGGACATGGGAAATGGCGCAATCTGCCGAAGCGAAGACAAAACAGACAATCTGGAGAGCCGCCGTTTCCGATACGCTCGGGCGTGCCGGGCTGGGCCCCCTGTCCATCATCAAAGCAGATAACCGCCTTGTCTGGAAAGGACAATCTCGTGCGGGCTCGCGCTGCGGTGGTGCCGGCCGCTGAGCGCGAGTCCGCCGGTGCGCGTCCGCGCGGGCGCAACCTGTCGGCGAACAACGACAATTCCGGCTGCCCCGCCGGTTGCCGGCCGTCGGTTCCGCGCCGCCCGCATCCACGGACCAGCCGCCCAGCGACCTTACCGGCAGCGCGCGCGGATCGCCCACCGGCCTGTCGGCTACGACCCGGCGCTGTCCCTCCGGCAACGGCCGGGGTCCGGCGGCCGATCGGGTGCACGCGCCCGGCTGCCCGTTCAACCCCACCCGGGGCGCCGGATCGACGGTCGCGTTTCCGCCCCTGCGGCAAATCGCATCATTTGCAACGATCCGTTGTTTCGCCGCCTCCCCCCGATGCTGTATGGTCCATCCACAACGAGGAGTGAGGAAACATCATGGGACCCTTCCCGCACGACGCCCCGCGGGCCGTCATCAGCGAGGCGAACCCGGCCGGCACCGACGGCTTCGAGTTCGTCGAATTCGCCCACCCGCGCCCCGAGGAGCTGGAAAGCCTGTTCCAGCGCATGGGCTATACCGAAGTCGCCCGCCACCGCACGAAGGACATCTCGCTGTACCGGCAGGGCAACATCAACTACGTCCTGAACCGCGAGCCGGGCAGCCACGCCGCCCGCTTCGTCCAGGAACACGGCCCCTGCGCCCCCGCAATGGCGTGGCGCGTGGTCGATGCGAAGGTCGCGCTGCAACGCTGCCTCGACTACGGCGCGAAGGAGTACACCGGCAGCGACAAGAGCCTGGACGTCCCTGCCGTCATCGGCATCGGCGGGTCGCTGCTGTACCTGGTCGAAACCTACGGCGACAAGGGCTCGCCCTACGAGGCCGAGTTCACGTGGCTGGGCGAGGCCGACCCGAAGCCCGCGGGCGTGGGCTTCTACTATCTCGACCACCTGACCCACAACGTCATGCGCGGCAACATGAGCACGTGGTACCGGTTCTACGCCGACGTGTTCAACTTCCGCGAGATCCGCTATTTCGACATCGCCGGAAAGCAGACCGGGCTGACCAGCCGCGCGCTGACCTCGCCCGACGGCAAGATCCGCATCCCGATCAACGAAAGCTCCGACGACAAGAGCCAGATCGAGGAATACCTGCGCGAATACAAGGGCGAGGGGATCCAGCACATCGCCGTCGGGACCGAGGACATCTACGCCGCGACCGACGCGATCGCGGCGCGGGGGCTGGAGTTCATGCCGGGCCCGCCCGCGATCTACTACGACAAGTCCTTCGACCGGGTGAAGGGCCACGACGAGCCGATCGAGAAGCTGGAAAAGCACGGCATCCTGATCGACGGCGAAGGCGTGGTGCAGGGCGGCGAGACGCGCATCCTGCTGCAGATCTTCTCGAAAACCGTGATCGGGCCGATCTTCTTCGAGTTCATCCAGCGCAAGGGCGACGACGGCTTCGGCGAGGGCAACTTCAAGGCCCTGTTCGAGTCGATCGAGGAAGACCAGATCCGCCGCGGCGTGCTGACGGCCTGATCCGTTCCGGGCGGCCCCCGCGGCCGCCCGCCTTTCCGGGGAACCCCCATGACCGACGCCTGGCGCAAGTACCGTGGCGCCCCCGCCGACGGCACCCCCCTCTGCCCCGTCGAAGCCATTCCCGATCCGGGCACGCGCAGCGTCATGGTCGCGCGCTTCCCGGTGATCCTCGCCCGGAACGGCGGGACGCTGCGGGCCTATGTCAACGCCTGCCCGCACCAGTACCTGCCGCTCGACCACCGCGGCCCGAACGTCATCAGCGCCGACGGGACCATGCTGCGCTGCACCAACCACGACGCCGCCTTCCGGCTGGAAGACGGCGCAGGGGTCGAGGGGCTGGGCCTTGGCTGCGCGCTCGATGCGATCCCGGTCACTGTGGACGCGGCCGGGATGGTGGTGATCGGCGGGTCGCCCTGACGGCGCCCGCCGCCCGCCCTGCCGCAGGGCCCTATTGCAGCGCCTTGTCCGTGATCGCGTGGGTCCATGCGCCGTCCGGCGCCTTCGAGATCACCGGGTCCGACCCGCCCGCCAGCAGCGTGTCGACCGTGCGCTGGTAGTCCGCCTCGTCCAGCGCGCCGTTCGATCCGACGGTGAGCTTGGCCACCTCCTGCATCATGCGGACCTGGTGCGCCTCGGTCTGGGCGCCGGTCTCGTCATTGTCGAGGACGATCTGCGCGGCTTCCTCGGGGTTCTCCTCGGCGTATTTCCAGCCCTTCATCGAGGCGCGGACGAAGCGGACCAGCCGATCCTCCATCGCCGGGTCGGCGAGCGTCGATTCCAGCGTGTAGAGCCCGTCCTCCAGCGTGGCGACGCCTTGGTCCTCGTACTTGAAGGTCACGAGGTCGTCGGGGCTGATGCCCGCGTCCAGCACCTGCCCGTATTCGTTGTAGGTCATGGTCGAGATGCAGGACGCCTGCTTCTGCAGCAGCGGATCGACGTTGAAGCCCTGCTTGAGGACGGTCACGCCGTCCGGTCCGCCCGTCGTGGGCAGGCCGAGATGCGCCATCCAGCTGAGGAACGGGTATTCGTTCCCGAAGAACCAGACGCCCAGCGTCTTGCCCTTGAAGTCGGTGGCGGGGTCCGTGACGCCGCTTTCCTTGAGACAGGTCAGCATCATCCCCGACGACTTGAACGGCTGCGCGATGTTGACGATCGGCAGCCCCTTTTCGCGCGCGGCCAGCGCCGCCGGCATCCATTCCACGGCGACGTCGGCGCCGCCCCCCGCCAGAACCTGCGTCGGCGCGATGTCCGGCCCGCCGGGCTGGATCGTGACGTCGAGGTTCTCTTCGTCGTAGAAGCCCTTGTCCTCGGCGACGTAATAGCCCGCGAACTGGGCCTGCGTGACCCACTTGAGTTGCAGCGTCAGCGGGTCGGCGGCGTTTGCGGCACCGGCCAGCAGGGCCAGCGCGGCGGACGAGATCATCAGTCTGGTCATTCTCCACTCCACTGTTGGGGGCGTTCTCGCCCGTTATGTCCGTTGTGACGGGTGCCAGAAGGTGACGCGGGACTCGACTGCCGACACGGCCCCGTAAAGCGCGGACCCCGCCAGCGCCGCCATCAGGATCTCGGCCCAGACGAGCGCGAGGTCCATCTGCCCCACCGCGGTCGAGATGCGGAACCCCATGCCGCGGGTCGGGCTGCCGAAGAACTCGGCCACGATCGCGCCGATGAGGGCGAGGGTGGTGGTGATCTTGAGCCCGTTGAACAGGAACGGCATCGCCGCCGGCAGGCGCAGCTTCGCGAGGCTTTCCCAGTAGCCCGCGCTCCACGTCGCCATCTGGTCGCGCTGCATGGCGTCGGTCGCGGCAAGGCCCGCGACCATGTTCACGAGGATCGGGAAGAACACCATCACCACGACGACCGCGGCCTTGGACTGCCAGTCGAACCCGAACCACATCACGAGGATCGGCGCGATCCCCACGATCGGCAGCGCGGCGACGAAGTTGCCGATGGGCAGAAGGCCGCGTTGCAGGAACGGCACCCGGTCGATGGCGATGGCGGTGGCGACCGCCAGCGCCGTGCCGATCAGCCAGCCGGTGAGCGCACCCTTCACCAGCGTCTGCCAGAGGTCCGACAGGATCATCGGCAGACTGGCCGCGAAGCGCGCGCCGATGGCCGAGGGCGCGGGCAGGATGACCGAGGGGACCGCGTAGACCCGCACCCCGATCTCCCACAGCGCGAGCAGCGTCACCCCGAAGACCATCGGGATCGCCGCCTGCGCCGCCCGTCCACCGCGCCGGGCCAACAGCCCGTTGGCTAGCCACCCCACAGCCCAGAGCGCCGCAAGCAGCCCCAGCCGCGCATCCCACAGCGCCGCGACCAGGACCAGGGCCGCCAGCGCGAGGACGCCGAGGCGCGGGGCCGCCGCCGTCATCGCGCCAGCCCCATGCGGCGCAGCGTCACCCGCTCGATGGCGCCGATCAGCCAGACCAGCGCGGCGGCGAGGATCGCGGCGGCGAACAGCGCCGACCAGATCTGGATCGTCTGTCCGTAATAGCTGCCCGACAACAGTCGCGCGCCAAGGCCCTGCGTCGCGCCCGCCGGCAGCTCGCCCACGATCGTCCCCACCAGCGCCGCCGCGATCGCGACCTTGAGCGACGCGAACAGCCACGGCAGCGACGACGGCAGCCGCAGGTAGCGCAGCACCTGCCCGCCGCCCGCGTTCCACGACCGCATCAGGTCGAACTGCATGGGATCGGGCGCGCGCAGGCCCTTCACCATCCCGACCAGCACCGGGAAGAACGACAGCCACGCCGCAATCAGCGCCTTGGGCAGCAGCCCCGTGACGCCCACGCTCGCCAGAACCACGATCACCATCGGCGCGATGGCCAAGATCGGTACGGTCTGCGACGCCACCGCCCACGGCATGATCGACAGGTCCATGACCCGGCTGTGGACGATCCCCACGGCAAGCAGGATCCCCGCCGACGACCCCAGCGCGAACCCCGCGAGCGTCGCCGACAGGGTGATCCAGCCGTGCCAGACGAGACTGCGCTTCGAGGTGATCTTCTGCCCCGCCACCCCGTCCCACAGCCCCGCCGCGACCTGGTGCGGCGCCGGCAGGACGGGGCGTTCCTGCACCATCGTGGCGCGGACCACCTGCGCGGCGGTCACCGTCTCGCCCGCCCGCGCGGCCTGGTCGCGGACCCAAGACGCGTTCATCCAGACGGCGGCCAGATACCAGGCCGCGACGATCGCGGCGAGGACGGTGAGGACCGGCAGGACCGACTGGCCTGCTTTTCCCCAACCCCACCCGCGCCGCGTGACGGACGCCGCGACGAGGGCCGTCGGGACCGCAGGCTCACTCATCCCCGTGACCCGCATGCCCCGCCCGCAGCCCCTCGCGGACCCGGTGCGAGATCTCCGCGAACTCCTTGCTGTCGCGGATCTCCAGCGGGCGGTCGCGCGGCAAGGGGCTTTCGATCACGTCGGTGATCCGGCCCGGGCGCGGCGACATGACGACGATGCGGGTCGACAGGTACACCGCCTCGGGGATCGAGTGGGTGACGAAGCCGATGGTCTTGCCGGTGCGCGCCCACAGCGCGCGCAGCGCCTCGTTCAGGCGGTCGCGCACGATCTCGTCCAGGGCGCCGAACGGCTCGTCCATCAGCAGGATGTCCGCGTCGAACGCGAGCGCCCGCGCGATCGAGGCGCGCTGCTGCATTCCCCCCGACAGCTGCCACGGGTAGCGCCCGCCGAACTGCGACAGCTCCACCAGCTCCAGCACGCGGGCGATCCGCCGCTGCCGGTCGGCCTTGTCGAAGCCCATGATCTCCAATGGCAGCGAGATGTTCCCGGCGATGGTCCGCCACGGATAAAGCCCCGGCGCCTGGAACACATAGCCATAGGCCCGCGCCCGCCGCGCCGCATCGGGGGACATCCCGTTGACCGTGAGCTGCCCCGCGGTCGGGCTTTCCAGCGCTGCGATCGCGCGCAGGAACGTCGTCTTGCCGCAACCCGAAGGGCCGATGAAGCTGACGAACTCACCCTGCGCGATGGTCAGGTTCACGTCCTTCAACGCATGGACCGGCCCGTCTGCGGTCGGGAAGGTGAGCGAGACGCCGCGGGCCTCGATCACCGGGTTCGCGGTTTCCGCGGCGGGCGCGGGACGCAGCGCGGGCCGCGGGCTGTTCATCACACCCCGCTCACCGGAATGCCGCCGCGCGGCACGGGTCGGGGCGCGGTCAGTGCCTTCCAGCTCGACAGCGCGCGGTTCACCTCGCCCCGCGGCTCGCGGGCGACGAACTCGCCGTGGCCCTCGCGGCTCGACATCGCGCCGTCCGTCACCGCGACATGGCCGCGGGTCAGGACGTAGCGCGGCAGTCCCTTCACGCGGCGCCCCTCAAACACGTTGTAGTCGATCGCGGACTGCTGGTCCGCCGCGGTGATCGTCCGCTCCGCCTGCGGGTCCCAGACGACGAGATCGGCGTCGGAGCCCACCAGCACCGCGCCCTTGCGCGGATACATCCCGAGGATCTTCGCGATGTTGGTCGAGGTGACGGCGACGAACTCGTTCGGGGTCAGCCGCCCGGTGCCGACCCCTTCGGTCCAGAGCACCGGCATCCGGTCCTGCAGGCCCCCGGTGCCGTTCGGAATCTTCGTGAAGTCGCCCAAGCCCGTGCGCTTCTGCTCGGTCGTGAAGGCGCAATGGTCGGTGGCGACGCAGGACAGGCTGCCCGCCGCCAGCCCCGCCCACAGGCTGTCCTGGTGGCGCCGGTTGCGGAACGGCGGCGACATCACCCGCCGCGCGGCGTGGTCCCAGTCGGGGTTCGCGTACTCGCTGTCGTCCAGCACGAGATGCTGGATCAGCGGCTCGCCCCAGACCCGCTTGCCCGCCTGCCGGGCGCGGCGGATCGCCTCGTGCGAGTCCTCGCAGGAGGTGTGGACGACATAGAGCGGCACCCCCGCCGTGTCGGCGATCATGATGGCGCGGTTGGTCGCCTCGCCCTCGACCTGCGGCGGGCGCGAATAGGCGTGCGCCTCGGGCCCGGTGTTCCCCTGGGCGAGCAGCCGCGCGGACAGTTCCGCCACCACGTCGCCGTTCTCGGCATGGACGAGCGCCACCCCGCCTAAGTCGCCGACGCGGGTGAAGCTGGCGAACATCTCCTCGTCGTTCACCATCAGGGCGCCCTTGTAGGCCATGAAGTGCTTGAAGCTGGTGATGCCGCGGCCGACGATGTCGGCCATTTCGTCGAACACCTGCTCGCCCCACCAGGTCACGGCCATGTGGAAGCTGTAGTCGCAATGCGCCCGCGCGGTCTTGTTGTCCCAGATCCTGAGCGCATCGAGCAGCCCCTGCCCCGGCGCGGGCAGCGCGAAATCGACGACCATGGTGGTGCCGCCCGCGAGCGCGGCACGCGTGCCGCTGTCGAAGTCGTCGGCCGAGTAGGTGCCCATGAACGGAATTTCCAGATGCGTGTGCGGGTCGATCCCGCCCGGCATGACGAGGCAGCCAGTCGCGTCGAGCGTCGTGTCGCCGGTAAGGCCCTGTCCGATGGCGGCGATGCGGCCGTTCTCGATCAGGACGTCGGCCTTGCAGGTGAGGTCGGCGGTGACGATGGTGCCGTTGCGGATGACGGTGGTCATTCCTTGGCTCCTAGAGGATACTCGGGAATATCGTTGAGTGCTAAGACCAGAAGTTCCGCCGAGTCAAATGGGTCAGACTGTCCGGTAATTTTCTTAATTGATCTCTTGAGCGGCGGCCAGCGATCATTATCCGCCGTATTTCGCACGCCGACGGGAATAAAGCTGTCTACGATATAGAAGTAGTTAGAATCCTTCGCGATGGAAGGAAACTTTGTGAGCATTGACTGAACGTCAGAAAGATCAAAGCTCGTTGGTGAATATGTCTCGTAGCGCTGCCCGGGACCCTGCCTAACAACGTCCGTAATCAGCCCGACATATAGCAGGGCCGTCTTCCGTCTAGCGGCACCGTCTTTCCTTACGTCCTCGGTCGAGCACAGCCCCAAAAATCGTCCGTGCAGCTCGTGGGAGTCGAAAAACATGTTCATTGCAATATTGGCTGCTAGAGTGCTCTGAACATTTACGAGGATTATCTTGTCGGCATCATCAAACGGGTTCACCCCTCCACCTCCGCCGCATCCAGCACCGCGTGCAGCAGCACGTCGGTGCCGTTCCGGGCCCAGGCTTCCGTGATCTCCTCGGCCTCGTTGTGGCTCAGGCCGTCGACGCAGGGGCACATGATCATCGCGGTGGGGGCGACGCGGTTGATCCAGCAGGCGTCGTGGCCCGCGCCCGACACGATGTCGCGATGGCTGAGCCCCAGGCGCTCGGCCGCGTTGCGGACGGTGGCGACCAGGCCCGGGTCGAACGTCACCGGGTCGAAGTGGCCGGTCGATTCGATCTCGATCCCCAGCCCCAGCTCCGCCGCGATCCGGGGCGCCTCCGCCTCCAGCCGCGCCCGCATCGTGTCCAGCTTCTCGCGGTCGGGGCTGCGGAAGTCGATCGTGAAGACGGCCTTTCCCGGGATCACGTTGCGGCTGTTGGGATAGACGTTCGCGTGGCCCACCGCGCCGACCGCGTCGGGCTGGCTGTCCATCGCGATGCGGTGCACGGCCTCGATGATCCGCGCCATGCCGAGGCCCGCGTTCACCCGCATGTTCATGGGGGTCGAGCCGGTATGCGCCGCCTTCCCCGTCAGCGTGACCTCGATCCACCAGAGCCCCTGGCCGTGGGTGACGACGCCGATCTCCTTGCCTTCCGCCTCGAGGATCGGGCCCTGCTCGATGTGCAGCTCGAACAGCGCGTGGATCGGGCGGCCGCCGACCGGCTCGTCCCCGGCCCAGCCGATCCGTTCCAGTTCGTCGCCGAAGCGCTTGCCGTCCGCGTCGGTCCGGTCGAGCGCCCAGTCGAGGTCGTGCATCCCCGCATAGACGCCCGAGGCGAGCATCGCCGGGGCGAAGCGGGTGCCTTCCTCGTTGGTCCAGTTCACCACCACGATCGGGCGGCGGGTGCGCACGCCCATGTCGTCGAGCGTGCGGACGACCTCGAGCGCGCCGAGCACGCCCAAGACGCCGTCGTACTTGCCGCCAGTGGGCTGGGTGTCGAGGTGGCTGCCCATCCACACCGGGGCTGCGTCGGGATCGGTCCCCTCGCGGCGGGCGAACATCGTGCCAAGGCGGTCCACGGCGACGGTCATGCCCGCGGCCTCGCACCAGCGGCGGAACAGGGCCCGACCCTCGCCGTCGGCGTCGGTCAGGGTCTGGCGGTTGTTGCCGCCCGCCACGCCCGGCCCGATCTTCGCCATCTCCATCAGGCTGTCCCACAGCCGCGCGCCATCGACGCGGAGGTTGGCGGTGACGTGACCTGATGCGGAACTGGTGCCGGCTGTCGTGGCTGGCATGTCGTCGGCGGCTGAAGGCATCTCGGCTCCCGTGACTTGATTTGACCAATCGGTCAGGATCAGCGTAGGGAGCGGCCATTCCCGCTGTCAACGATTTCGCAAGGCGGCCCGCAGCCAGCCCCGGATTGCCCGGAAAAGGAGCATCGATGCCCGCGGCCGAGGATCAGCCAGCTGCCAGCCCCGCCCGCAGCGCCCGCCGCCAGCAGACCGAATCGGCGATCCTGGAAGCGGCGCTCGACGTGTTCGCCATGCACGGCTTCCGCGGCACGACGCTGGACCAGATCGCCGAGCGCGCGGGGATGTCGAAGCCGAACCTGCTTTACTACTTCCCCAGCAAGGAGGACGTGCACGCGCGGCTCCTGGGCGATCTGCTGGACCACTGGCTCGCCCCCCTGCGCGGCATCGACCCCGGCGGCGAGCCGGTCGAGGAGATCCTGCGCTACGTCCGGCGCAAGCTCGCCATGTCGCACGACTATCCCCGCGAAAGCCGCCTGTTCGCGGGCGAGATCATCGCGGGCGCGCCGCGGATTTCCGGCTTTCTCACTGACGGGCTGCGGCCGCTGGTGGACGAGACGGTGGCGCTGATCCAGGGCTGGATCGCGCAGGGGCGGCTTGCGGCGGTCGATCCGGTGCAGCTGCTCTTCTCGATCTGGGCGCTCACGCAGCACCATGCCGACTTCGCGGCGCAGATCGAGATCGTGGCGCCGGGCGACCGCGCGGGCGACGCGGGCGCGTTCCTCGATCAGATGTACCGCCGCCTGCTCACGCCCTAGGCGCACGATTTGAAAAGTTCGCCGGGCGCAATTTTACCGTTTGATAAAATCCGGTCTGGTCGTACCGTCGAATCGTGCCTCGCCAGCAGGAGACCACGATGGACACCCCGACCACGGGGGCGAGCAGCGGCACACAAGGCGGGATCACCGCCGGCCGCCTGACGCCCGACGCCTACGCCGCGAACTTCGCCGACCTGCACCCGCCGTTCGACCCGCACGAAGCGCAGGTCGCCGCCGACCGCTGCTATTTCTGCCACGACGCGCCCTGCGTCACCGCCTGCCCCACCTCGATCGACATCCCGCTGTTCATCCGCCAGATCGTGACCGGGACGCCCGACGCATCCGCCAAAACGATCCTGTCGCAGAACATCCTCGGCGGGATGTGCGCCCGCGTCTGCCCGACCGAGACGTTGTGCGAACAGGCCTGCGTGCGCGAACTGGCCGAGGGCAAGCCGGTCGAGATCGGGCGCCTGCAACGCTACGCCACCGACCACCTGCAGCGGCAGGGGGCCCACCCCTTCGCCCGGGCAGAGGACACGGGCAAGCGCATCGCCGTCGTCGGCGCGGGGCCTGCGGGCCTTGCCTGCGCGCACCGGCTGTCAATGCTGGGGCACGGGGTCGCGCTGCTCGACGCGCGCCCCAAACCCGGCGGGCTGAACGAGTTCGGCATCGCCACCTACAAGACCACCGGCGGCTTCGCGCAGGCCGAGGTGGAGTGGCTGCTGCGGATCGGCGGCATCGCCTTGCAGAACGGCGTCGCGCTGGGGCGTGACTTCACGCTGGAAAGCCTGCTTTCCGAGTTCGACGCCGTGTTCGTCGGCGTGGGCCTTGCCGGAACGAACGGGCTCGACATCCCCGGCATCGACCTGCCCGGCGTCGACGATGCGGTCGATTTCATCGCCGCGCTGCGCCAGTCCGACCCGGCCGCGGTGCCGATCGGGCGCGACGTGGTCGTCATCGGCGGCGGCATGACCGCGGTGGACGCGGCGGTGCAGGCAAAGCTCCTGGGGGCGACCAACGTGACGCTGGCCTATCGCGGCCCGCAGGCGCGGATGAAGGCGAGCCTCTACGAACAGGAACTCGCCGCCGCGCGGGGCGTGCATGTGCTGCACGAGGCGGTGCCCGTCGCCGTCGAAGGCGCCGGCCGGGTCGCGGCGGTCGTCTTCGACCGGCCGGGCGAGCGGGTCCGCATTCCCGCCGACCAGCTGCTGCTTGCGATCGGGCAGCGGCTCGACCCCGCCGCCCTGCCCCCGACGCAAGGCGGCAAGATCGTCGTGGACGGCCCCGGCCGCACCCGCACCCCCCGCGTCTGGGCCGGGGGCGACTGCGCCATGGGCGGGGACGACCTGACCGTGACGGCGGTGGCGCAGGGACGCGACGCCGCGATGGACATCCACACCAGCCTGATGCGCTGAGGAGAAACGCCATGGCAAACCTGGCATCGACTTTCGCGGGGATCCGGTCGCCGAACCCGTTCTGGCTCGCCTCGGCCCCGCCCACCGACAAGGAATACAACGTCCGCCGCGCCTTCGAGGCGGGCTGGGGCGGGGTCGTCTGGAAGACGCTGGGCCTCGACCCGCACATCGTCAACGTGAACGGCCCCCGCTACGGCGCGATCTGGGGCGCGGACCGCAGGCTTCTGGGCCTCAACAACATCGAGCTGATCACCGACCGGCCGCTGCAGGTGAACCTCGACGAGATCGTTTCGGTCAAGCGCGACTACCCCGACCGCGCGGTCGTGGTGAGCCTGATGGTCCCCTGCGAGGAGGAGCCGTGGAAGTTCATCCTGCCACGGGTCGAGGCGACCGGCGCCGACGGGGTGGAGCTGAACTTCGGCTGCCCGCACGGCATGTCGGAGCGCGGCATGGGGTCGGCAGTGGGGCAGGTCCCGGAATACATCGAGATGGTGACGCGCTGGGTCAAGGCGAACACCCGGATGCCGGTGATCGTGAAGCTCACGCCGAACATCACCGACATCCGCAAGCCCGCGGCCGCGGCGAAGGCGGGGGGCGCGGACGCGGTCAGCCTCATCAACACGATCAACTCGATCACCTCGGTCGATCTCGACCTGTTCGCGCCCGAGCCCACGATCGACGGGCGCGGCGCGCATGGCGGCTATTGCGGTCCGGCGGTGAAGCCCATCGCGCTGAACATGGTGGCCGAGATCGCGCGGAACCCGGATCTCCGCGGCCTGCCGATCAGCGGCATCGGCGGCATCACCACCTGGCGCGACGCGGCCGAGTTCATGGCGCTGGGGGCGGGCAACGTGCAGGTCTGCACCGCGGCGATGACCTACGGCTTCCGGATCGTGCAGGAAATGATCTCGGGCCTGTCGGAATATCTCGACGAACGCGGCATGGCGCTGGCCGACCTCACGGGCCGCGCGGTCCCGAACGTCTGCGACTGGAAGGACCTCAACCTCAACGCGGTCAGCAAGGCATTCATCCACCAGGACCTCTGCATCAAGTGCGGGCGCTGCTATGCCGCGTGCGAGGATACCAGCCACCAGGCCATCGCCATGCTGCCGGGACGCGTGTTCGAGGTGAAGGATGACGAGTGCGTCGCCTGCAACCTCTGCGTCAACGTCTGCCCGGTCGAGGACTGCATCACGATGGAGCGGATGGCCGAAGGCGACGTGGACCCGCGCACCGGCCGCGTGGTGTCGTTCAAGCACGCCGACTGGACCACGCACCCGAACAACCCCGGCGCGGTCGCGGCGGAGTAGCGGCCGCGCGGGTCACGGGAACCCGCCCCGGTCTTCCGTCGCGCGGGAAGCCGTCACCACGCCAGCAGCGCGGGGTGGCCGCCTGTCTGGGCGGTGTCCACCCACGGCGGCGTTCGTGGGCGATGTGGCCGAGGTCGGGCGGTATGGCCACCGCGCGCGGCCAGGGCTTCGGTAGGGGGCGCATCGCGGTGCATTGGCGATGATCGCGAGATGGCCGACTTCAGGCTCAGCCTGACCGGGAAGATCTCGGGCCCCTGCTGGCAAGCCCGGTCGAGATGGAAGCGGTGGTCCGAACAGCACTTCCGGCTGGAATGACGCGCCCCGCGGCGCGACGGGAAACGGGCGGCTTCCGGCGCCGTGTCCAATGGACTATGCTATTGGCGATCGACGAGTCGGGCCGGTCGGTTGCCTCAGGCTGGCGGCGCCCGGCCGGTACGACCTGCATGGCTTCCGGCCGCAGCAACGACCAGCGCGTCGCGACATGCCCAAGGGGGGCCCGGGGCGCGGCAGACACACAAGGAACGGACATGACCTACGACCGGCACGACATGACCTTCAGCATCGCCAGCGACACGCGCGACGTCCTCGACCGCCTCGGGGTGGACCCCGCGCTTTACACCGGCGGCACGCTGGAAAGCTTCTCGCCGGTCACGGGCGAGCGGACGGCTTCGCTGCCCGAACATGACGCGGCCGCCGTCGCCGCCGCCGTGGGCCGCGCGGCAGAGGCCTTCCGCGTCTGGCGCGAGGTTCCCGCGCCGCGCCGGGGCGAGCTGGTGCGCCTGCTGGGCGAGGAACTGCGCGCCGCCAAGACCGACCTCGGCCGGCTCGTCTCGATCGAGGCGGGCAAGAGCCCGTCCGAGGGGCTGGGCGAGGTGCAGGAGATGATCGACATCTGCGACTTCGCCGTGGGACTGTCGCGCCAGCTCTACGGCCTGACCATCGCGACCGAGCGCGCCGGGCACCGGATGATGGAAACATGGCACCCGCTGGGGGTCGTGGGCATCATCAGCGCCTTCAACTTCCCGGTCGCCGTCTGGTCCTGGAACTCGGCGCTGGCGCTGGTCTGCGGCAACCCGGTCGTCTGGAAGCCGTCCGAGAAGACGCCGCTGACGGCGCTCGCGTGCCAGTCCATCCTCGACCGCGCGCTGGAACGCTTCGGCGACGCGCCCGAAGGCCTGTCGCAGGTGGTGATCGGCGGGCGCGAGGTCGGGTCCGCGCTGGTGGACGATCCGCGCGTGGCGCTGGTGTCGGCCACCGGATCGACCCGCATGGGCCGGCAGGTCGGCCCGAAGGTCGCGGCGCGGTTCGGACGCTCGATCCTGGAACTCGGCGGCAACAACGCCGGCATCGTCACGCCTTCGGCCGATCTCGACATGGCGCTGCGCGCGATCGCCTTCGGGGCCATGGGAACGGCCGGTCAGCGCTGTACCACCATGCGCCGCCTGTTCGTCCACGACAGCGTCTATGACCAGCTGGTGCCGCGGCTGATCAAGGCCTACGGCTCGGTCTCGGTCGGCAATCCGCTGACCACGCAGGCGCTGGTCGGCCCGCTGGTGGACCGCGCCGCGTGGGAGGGGATGCAGGCCGCGCTGGACGCGGCCCGGGCCGAGGGCGGCACCGTCCACGGCGGCGAGCGGGTGGCCGACGCCGGCCCCGAGGCCGCGTTCTACGCCCGGCCCGCGCTGGTCGAGATGCCGCGCCAGTCCGGCCCGGTGCTGGAAGAGACCTTCGCCCCGATCCTGTACGTCATGCGCTACACCGACTTCGAGGACGTCATCGCGCAGCACAACGCGGTGGGGGCCGGGCTGTCGTCCTCGATCTTCACGCTGGACCTGCGCGAGGCCGAGGCCTTCCTGTCGGCCTCGGGCTCGGACTGCGGGATCGCCAACGTCAACATCGGCACCTCGGGCGCCGAGATCGGCGGCGCCTTCGGCGGCGAGAAGGAAACCGGCGGCGGGCGCGAAAGCGGATCGGACGCGTGGCGCGGCTACATGCGCCGCGCGACGAACACGATCAACTATTCCCGCGCGCTGCCGCTGGCGCAGGGCGTCGTGTTCGACATCTGAGGCCGGGCGCTTTCACGGCCGACCGCGGGCAGGAAGGGAGAGACCTGCTCGCAGGGCGGCGCTCTTCCGCGAGACTGCCGGATCAGGCGGCCTTGGCGCGCGCCTGAGCGGGCGAGCGCCGCAGGTCAGCCCGGACCGACGCAGAGCGCGTCGCTGGATCGTCCGCCCCGGCCCTGAACAAGGCTGCGGGCGGACGCGATTCTCCCAAGGTGGACCCCGCGCCCCGCCGCGCCTGCCGGCTCCAGCCACGAAATTCCGGCCCTCGTGCCTTCGCAGGGACGCACAGGCCGCGCCAACGCGGCTTTCCCACGCGTTCGCGGCAACCAATCGTGCCGTTTGGCGAGACTCAGCCGGCCTCTGCCGCCGCCAGGCCGTGCCCCGCATACGCCCGCGCCAGCCGCATCGCATCGCCGGCCGCATCGCCGGCGGCGTTGCCCTGCAAAGCGCGGTCGGCGATGCCGACGAAGATCACAGCGAAGCGGAACAGGGCGAAGGCCTCGTGGAACGGCGTCAGCGCGACGGCATGGCGGCTCGCGGCAATGTATTCCTGCACGAACTCCTTTCGCGAGGGGATGCCCAGGGCGCGCCAGTCCAGATCGGCGAGGCCGCCGTATTCGTCCTGCCGCGCGCGCCAGAACATGCAGAAGAAGCCGAGGTCGGCCATCGGGTGCCCGAGGGTCGAAAGCTCCCAGTCGAGGACGGCGGCGACACGGGGGCGGTCGCGCGCGAACATGATGTTGCCGATGCGGAAATCGCCATGCGCGATGGACACGATGCCGTCATCCTCGGGGATGCGTGCGGCCAGCCAGTCGTGAAGCTGGTCAAGCTCCGGGACGCCGCGGCTCTGGGCCTGTTGCCACTGCTTGCCCCAGCGGGCCACCTGCCGGGCGAAGTAGTTGCCGGGGCGGCCGTAATCCCCCAGCCCGGTCGCGGCGGGGTCGATCGAATGCAGGGCCGCCAGCGTGCGCGCAACGGCGAGATACATGTCGCGGCGCTCCGCCGGTTCGGCGCCGGGCATCGCGGATTCGTGCCAGACCCGCCCGTCGAGCCGCTCCATCAGGTAGAAGGGCGTGCCCAGCACCGAAGCGTCGTCGCACCAGGCCACCATCTCCGGCACCGGCACGTCCGTTCCGGCGAGCGCCCGCTGGATGCGGTATTCGCGGTCGATGGCATGGGCGCCCTTCAGCAGCGGCCCCGGCGGCTGCTTGCGAAGCACCAGACGCCGCCCGCCCGCGGTCACGAACCAGGTCGGGTTCGACTGGCCGCCCGCGATCGGCCGGATCTCGGGCGCGCCGTCAAGGCCGAGGTTGTCGCGCAGCCAGCCGCCGAGCGCCGCGGCCTCGGCGGTCATTCCACCCCCTCGACCGGCCATTGCCAGAAGTCGCGGCCCTTTTCGGCCAGGTTGCGGTTGATGACCATCTTGTGCACCTCGTCCGCGCCGTCCACCAGCCGCGCCTGCCGGGCGTAGCGGTAGATCCATTCCAGCACCGTGTCCTTGGAATAGCCCCGCGCGCCGTTGATCTGGATCGCCCGGTCGGCGGCGTCGTGCAGCACGTTGGCAACCTGGATCTTGGCCATCGAGATCTCGGCCTGCGCGCGTTCGCCGCGGTCCAGCGCCCAGGCGGCCTTGGCGACCAGCAGCCGCCCGACCTCGATCCGCATGGCGAGATCGCCCAGCATCAGCTGGATGCTTTCGCGGTCGGCCAGACGGATGCCGAAGCCCTCGCGGCGGGCGGCGTACTCGGTCGCGACCTCGATGCAGCGCTTGGCGAGGCCCAGCCAGCGCATGCAATGGGTGAGCCGCGCCGGGGCAAGGCGGGTCTGCGTGACGCGCATCCCCTTGCCCTCGGCCAGCAGGACGTTCGCGGCCGGGATCTCCAGCCCCTCGAAGACGATCTCGCAATGGCCGCCATGCTCCTCGGGGCCCATGATCGGGATGCGCCGCTCGATGCGCCAGCCGGGCTGCGAGGCGTCGAACATGAGCGCGGTATGGGCGTCCTTCGCGCCTTCCGAGGTGCGGGCGATCAGGATGAAGTGCCGGGCCGCCTCGGCGCCGGTGATGAACCACTTGCGGCCCTCGACGACGTAGCGGTCGCCCTCGCGCCGCGCGAAGGTGCGGATCATCGAGGGGTCGGAGCCGCCGCCGGGCGCGGGCTCGGTCATCGCGAAGGCCGAGCGCACGTCGCCACGGGCGATCGGCGCCAGCCAGCGTTCCTTCTGCTCTGGCGTGCCGAGGCGGTTCAGCACCATCATGTTGCCGTCGTCGGGCGCGGCCGAGTTGAAGACGACCGGCCCGAAGATCGAGCGGTTCATTTCCTCGTAGCAGACCGCCATGCCGAGCAGTCCGACCCCGCGCCCGCCCTGATCCTCGGGCAGCTGCAGGCACCACAGGCCCGCGGCCCGGGCCTCGGCGCGGAGGGTCCCAAGGAGCCCCTCGTCGATGTTCTCATGCGCGTCGTAGCTGCCCGCATCGGCCTCCAGCGGAATCAGGCGGTCGTTGACGAACCCGGCGATCTGGCGGCGCAGGCGGTCGAGTTCGGGGGAGATGGTGAAATCCATGCTGCACCTTCAGAGCGTTGAGACCAGATGCCCGCCATCCACCGCAAGGGTGGCGCCGGTGATGTAACTGCCCGCGTCCGACGCCAGCAGCAGCAGCGGCCCGTCCAGTTCCGCCTCCTGCCCCAGTCGGCGCTGCGGGATCCGCGAAATCAACGCCTGGCCCGCCGTCGAAGCGAAGAACCCGGCGTTGATCGGGGTTTCGACATAGCCCGGGCAGAGCGCGTTCACGCGGATCCCGAAGCGCGCCCATTCAAGGGCGAGCGCCTTCGTCATCTGCACCACGGCGGCCTTCGAGGCGGTGTAGGCGACGACCCCGCCCGCGACGCGCAGCCCGAGGATGGAGGCGATGTTGACGATGCTGCCGCCGCTTCCCGCGTCCCGCATGGCGCGCGCCGCCCCCTGCGCCACGAGGAAGCTGCCGCGCAGGTTGGTGGCAAGCACCCGGTCCCATTCGTCCGCAGGCATGTCGATCGCCATGCCGGAGCCGCTGATCCCGGCGTTGTTCACGACGATGTCGAAGCGGCGCTGCGACAACACGGCGGCGACGCTGGCCTCGTCGGTCACGTCGAGGCTGACCGCGTCCGCCCTGTGCCCGGCGGCCTGGAGCCCCGCCACGACGTCATCCAGCCGGTCGGCGCGGCGCGCGCCCAGCGTGACGGCGGCGCCGGCCCGCGCCAGCACGCCCGCGAAATGCGCCCCCAAGCCGCCCGACGCGCCGGTGACGAGCGCCGTCTTTCCCGTGACCTGCAGTTCCATGCCGTTTCCCTTGACTCGCCGATCCGCCGGCATGTTAACATTGTCGGACAATATGACAACTACGAAGACAGGCCGTGAGAACCACATGCTGCCACGGGCCGCGAAGACGAACAGCTACCAGCAGGTTGCCAGCATCCTCGAGGCCGAGATCGTCGGCGGGCGGCTGAAGATCGGCGAGCTTCTTCCGATCGAGGCCGAACTGGCCGAGGCGCTTGGCGTGAACCGCTCGACCCTGCGCGAGGGGCTGCGCGCGCTGGAAGGCAACGGGCTCGTGCGGCGGGTGGCGGCCAAGCGGCTGCAGGTGACGGCGCCCGACCCCGAGCGCGTGGCCCTGACCAACGCCCGCGCCCTTGGCCTGCGCGGCGCCAGCTTTCGCGACCTCTGGGACGTGCAGATGCAGCTGGAGCATTTCGCCGCCGCCCTCGCCGCCGAGCGGGCGAGCGACGATCAGGCCGCCGCCCTGCGGGCGAGCGTCGAGGCGCTGGCCCCCGTGCTGGACGACGACGAGGCCGTCATCCGCCACGACATCGCCTTCCACGCGCTGATCGGCCACGCGGCCGCGAACAGCGCGCTGGAACTCGCGACCGCGCCGATGGGGCTGCTGCTGTTCTCGGCCACGCGCGACCTCTACCGGGCGGTCCCCGCCGCACGCCACCGCCTTCTGGACGCGCACCGCGCGATCGCCGATGCGATCGCCGCGCGCGATGCCGCGGGCGCGGCAGAGTGGATGCGGCGGCACATCGCGGATTTCCGCCGCGGCTACGAGGTGGCAGGCTTCGACCTGGACGCCGCGATCGAACTGCGGCGCGCTGTCTGACGGCGATGGCCGCATTGCCCGTGTCGGGAGGGCTGGCCAGAGGTGACCAGTTTGCAACCTGAATGTCCGCGCCGGGAATCGAACCGCACTGGCCCGCGCCTGCCGGGACTTGCGGGGAAGGACGGCCGCCCTTGCCTTCGCACCCGCTTCGCCACGTAGCGCCCGGCCGCCCAGCGCGTCAGGCCGTGCGAACCCGACTGGCACGAACCTTCCTTTCAGGAACGCCGCAGGGCCTCGCACGTTGGACCCGACAGGCGGGCGGGATCATCCCGCCTCGCCGCCCTCGATAACGGAGAAAGCCATGTCTTCCAGAATGTTCGGGCTTCTGTCCGCCATCCTTCTTGCCGTCGCGCCCCTGTCGCCCGCGCTGGCCGACGACCGCGACCCCACCGCCGAGGAGCTGGGGAAGATCGAGGCCGCCTTGCGCGCCGAGGGCTTCACGGCCTGGGAAGAGATCGAGTTGGACGACGGCGTGTGGGAAGTGGACGATGCCGTTTCGGGCGACGGCCTGAAGTACGATGTCGTGCTTGACCAGTCCTTCGCCGTCATCGCGCGCGAGGAAGACGGCCGCGACCTGTCCCGGAAAGCGCCCTGATCCAAAGGCGGGCCGGCGTGTGGCGGCCCCGTGATGCGAAAACGGGCCGGCGTGTGGGCCGCCCGCCGATACGGAAACGGGCCGGCCTGTGGGCCGGCCCGGCGCAAGGGATCGCCACGCTGGCAGGTCCGGTGACGCCAGACCTGCCGCTGCTGGCGCGCCTTACTGTTCGTCCTTCCAGCCGGCGTATCCCAGCACGAACTCGACATGCGAGCGGACGCCGGTGATCAGCGCCGTCTCGTCCACCATGAAGGCAGGATGGTGGTTGGACGCGGCTTCGCTCAGCTCCTGATCCTCCGGCGTGACGCCCAGAAACACGTACAGTCCCGGCACCTTCTCGGCGAAGAAGGCGAAGTCCTCGGACGCCGGCTGGTTCACGGGGATCTCGCGGGCCTTGCCGTACGACGCCCGCTGCAGGGCCGGAACCATTGCCTCGGTCAGCGCCGCGTCGTTCATGGTGACCGGCATCGCTTCGGCGATGTTCACCTCGGCGGTGACCTTGTGCGCGGCGGCGGTGTTCTCGACCATGACGGGAAGCGCCTCCAGGATCGTGTCCCGGATCTCGGGCGCGTTCGAGCGAAGCGTCCCTTCCATGGTCAGTTCGCCCGGGACGATGTTGCCGGCCGTGCCGGCGTGCACGCTGCCCGCGGTGACGACGCCCATGCCTTGCAGCAGGTTGACCTGGCGGCTGACGATGGTCTGCATCCCGGTGATGATATGCGCGCCGGCGACCACCGCATCCGCCCCGTTCCACGGCATGGAGCCGTGCGCCTGGCGTCCTTCCACCCTGACCCGGAAGCCGTCGGCGCTGTTGAGCGCGGCGCCGGGCTTGTATTCGATCTGCCCCGTGTGCGCGTTGGCCATGACGTGGACGCCGAAGATCGCCTCGACCCCGAAGCGTTCGAGCACGCCCTCCTCGACCATCTTCCGCGCGCCCCAGGACGGCGCGTCCGGCTGGAACGGATCGACGTCGGCGGCACCCTCTTCCGCGGGCTGGAAGATGAACACGACCGTTCCGGGGATCTTGTCGCGGTGCCCCGCCATGACGGTCGCCGCCGACATCAGCATCGCCGTATGGGCGTCATGCCCGCAGGCGTGCGAGACCGGAACCTCGTCGCCGTGAAAGACGCCCGTCTGGGTGCTGGCGAAGGGAAGGCCGGTCGCTTCCTTGACAGGAAGCGCGTCCATGTCGGCGCGCAAGGCGACCGTCGGGCCGTCCAGTTCGCCCTTGAGGATCCCCACGACGCCCGTGCCGGCGATGCCCGTGTGAACCTCGAACCCCAGCTTGCGCAGGTGGTCGGCGACATAGGCGGCGGTGTCCTCCTCCTGGTTGCCGAGCTCGGGATGCTGGTGGATGTGGCGCCGGAACTCGATCAGCTCCTGCTCCGCCTCGGCCGCCGCCGCCTCGACCCATGCGGTCGGGGTGGCAGCCTGCGGGGTGGCAGCCTGCGGGGTGGCAGCCTGCGGGGGCTGCGCCGATTCAGGCTGCGCGGTGTCCTGGGCATGGACCGAAATCGGAAGCGCCGCGAGCGCCGTCGATACCGCAAGTGCGCGTAGAAGACTGTTCATTGTCCCGTCCTTGTCTCGTCAAAAGGATTCTGGCTTTGCGGTGCTCAGCCGTGGGCTGCTTCCGGCTGGTTCCCGACGCTTTGGCGCCCTGTCGCGGACCAGATTGCGCCGCCGATCAGCGCGCCGACGATGGCCGGGACGACCCATGCGAAGCCCTGTTCCGCCAGCGGGATCGCGCCATAGGCGGCCTGCAGCCATTGCGGCAGGGTGAAGCCCAGCATGGACCCGGTCAGCGCCAGCGAATCGTAGATGCCGATCAGCACCGTCGCGACCGCCATGCCCTTCCAGATGCCGTCGTTGGTGAAGAGGCGCGAGAACAGGCCCAGGATCGCGATGCAGATCGACACGGGATAGATCAGCATGAAGATCGGGCCCGCCATGCCGATGATGTAGTCCACCCCGCCGAAGGCCTGCCCCAGCGCAACGAGCGTGGTGAGGATGGCGCCGGCGCGATAGCTGATGCGGTTGCCGGTCCACTGGGCCATGTAGGTCGCCATCACGGCCGTCGCGCCCACGGCGGTCGTCAGGCAGGCGAGGATCACCGCGACCGCCAGCGCCTTGGCGCCGAAGTTGCCGGCAAGCGTCGACACGAGCGCCGTCAGCAGCTCGGCCTGGCCGATGTCGTCGGTGAACAGGCCGCTGCCGGTGGCGCCCAGGTATTCCAGCCCGCCATAGACCACGAACAGCCCCGCGAAGGTGATCGCGGCGGCGCCGATGATCATCGGCACGAAGACCTGGTCGGCGGCGTAGTGCTTGGCCTTGATCGCCTCGATGAACAGCACCCCGAACAGCAGGCCCGTCAGCACGTCGCCGGTCTGGTAGCCGGTGACGAAGCCGAAGGCGAAGGGGCTGTCCTGCCGCGACGGAACGGGCTGGCCCACCGGATCGACGAAGGCCCAGATCACGATCCCCGTCAGCAGGATCAGAAGCGCGGGGGTCAGGTACTTGCCGATCTTGTCGATGACGCTGCTGCGGTCGATGGCGAAGAACAGCGAGATGACGAAGTAGAGGACTAGGAACAGCGTCTTGCCGATCCCGTTCGCGGCGCCCGGCACCAGCGTCGCCATGCCGGTTTCATAGGCGACGGCGGCGGTGCGGGGAATGGTGATGAGCCAGGCGACCGTGATCATCGTGACGATCGTCATCACCGTGCCGAACCACGGCGCGACTGGCTGCGTCAGCCGCTGGAACGTGCCGCCGCCAAGACCCACGGCGACGACGCCGATGGTCGGCAGCAGCATCCCCGTCAGAAGCAGGCCCATCAGCCCCGGAAGCCAGGCGTCCCCGGTCTGGAAGCCCACGTGCGGCGGGAAGATCAGGTTCCCGGCCCCGAAGAAGACGGCGAACATGGCAAAGCCCACGATCACCATGTCGCGCCACATCCGTGGCGAAGTCACTGTCTGCACGAACCATCCTCCCCGATGGCATGAAAAGGCTTGAAGGATCGCCCGCTCACCCAAGGATCTCGCGCGCGGCGTCGGTCAGGATTCCGGCGCCGATCGGGATCAGGTCGTCGGGAAAGTCGTAGTCGGGATTGTGCAGGGCGGAGACGTCCATCCCCGCGCCCAGCAGGATCATCGCCGTTTGCGCGGTTTCGCCGAAGCGGCCGAAATCCTCGGACCCGCGATAGGGCTCGGCCATCTCCTCGAAGGCGACGTTCCGGGCGTCGAGGACGCGGCGCATGATCGCGGTGGGCTCGGGGTCGTTCGCACTGGCGGCGAAGTCGTCGTGCCATTCGACCTCCAGCCGCAGCCGCCCTGCCGCGGCGGCGCGGCGGGCCAGCGCCTCGGCATCGGTGCGCAGCCGCTCCATCCGTTCGGGCATCAGCGCGCGCAGGGTGGCCTGCAGCTCGGCCCGGCCGGCAGCGATGCCGTAGCTGGGCTCGCCCAGGCGGGCGTAGGTGATGGTGACAAGGGCGAACTCCTCGTCCATCGCGCCGCCCGGCCCCAGCGCCGCGAGGTCGCGGATCAGGTCGGCAAGCGTCTGCGCGGGCGAGATCCCGGTTTCCGGCTGGGATGCGTGGGCCGTCCGGCCCTTCAGCACCAGCCGCAGCCCGACCGAAGCGCAGAACATCGGCCCTTCGCGCAGGCGGGCGTGCCCCAGCGGGATGCCGGGCATGTTGTGCCAGGAAAACGCCACGTCGGGGCGCAGGTCGGCAAAGCGGGGATCGGCGATCACCGCCGCGGCGCCCGAGCCGTCCTCTTCCGCGGGCTGGAACATCAGCACCACGCGGCCGCGCTGGGGCGGCTGGCGGGCGAAAGCGCAGGCGCAGCCCAGAAGCGCGGCGCTGTGCCCGTCATGGCCGCACATGTGCGCCCGGCCGGGAATGGTCGAGGCGTGGTCCACCTCGCCCGTCTCCTCGATCGGCAGCGCGTCCAGTTCGGCCCGCAGCATCACCGTGGGCCCCGGCTCGGCCCCCTCGAAGATGGCTGCGACGCCGTGGCCGCCGAGGTCGGTCACGACCCGGTGGGCGCCGATCCGGCGCAGTTTCTCGGCCACACGGGCGGCGGTCTCGCGCTCCTGCCCGGACACCTCGGGGTGCCGGTGCAGAAGGCGGCGGAAGTCGGTCAGGTCGGTGATCTCGCTGTTCGTCAGCATCCAGTCCCCTTTCCCCTTTTTCCCCGGCCGCTCAGGCGGCCCGCACTTCCGCCGACATGCGTTCCAACATCCCAAACAGGTCGCGCGGATCGTCGGGGTCGGCCAGCATGTCGAGATTCTGGTAAAGATCGGTGCCGCGGATCTTGTCGCGCACATAGCGCAGGGCGCTGAAATCCTCGGTCGCGAAGCCCACGCTGTCGAACAGGGTGATCTGGCGCTCGTCGGTGCGGCCGGGGGCCTGCCCGGTCATCACACGCCAGAGCTCGGTGACGGGGAAATCGGCGGGCATCTGCTGGATCTCGCCTTCGATCCGGGTCTGGTCGGGGTATTCCACGAAGACCGTGGACCGCGACAGTATGTCCTTGTGCAGTTCGGTCTTGCCGGGGCAGTCGCCGCCGATCGCGTTGATGTGGATGCCGCTGCCGACCATGTTGTCGGTCAGGATCGTCGCATACTGCTTGTCGGCGGTGCAGGTGGTGATGATCTCGGCGCCCTGCACGGCCTCCTGCGCCGAGCCGCAGGTCACCACGGTCAGCCCCTTGCCCGACAGGTTGCGGGCCGCCTTGGCGGTCGCCTGCGGGTCGATGTCGTAAAGCCGCACGGTGTCGATGCCGCAGATGGTCTTGAAGGCGAGGCACTGGAACTCGGACTGCGCGCCGTTGCCGATCATCGCCATGGTCCGCGCGCCCTTTGGCGCGAGATATTTCGCCACCACGGCCGAGGTCGCGGCGGTGCGCAGCGCGGTCAGGATCGTCATCTCGCTCAGCAGCACGGGATAGCCGCTGTCCACCTCGGCCAGGACGCCGAAGGCGGTGACGGTCTGGCGGCCGTCGCGGAAGTTCTTGGGATGGCCGTTCACGTACTTGAAGCCGTAGGCCTTGCCGTCCGACGTCGGCATCAGCTCGATCACGCCTTCCTCGGAATGGGCGGCGACGCGCGGCGTCTTGTCGAAGCTTTCCCAGCGGCGGAAGTCTTCCTCGATATAGGTGGCAAGCTCGGTCAGCACCTTCTCGACGCCGGTGGCGAGCACCAGGCGCATCATGTTGTCCACGCTGACGAATGGGACGAGGCTCATGGGTCCGGGCTGTGACATTTCTCTCCTCCTGATCTCGGGCAAGGGCAGGCGTCAGGGCCGGATTCGGCGAAGGCGACGTCCTCGGATGACGAAAGGGTTATCACAAAGCCGTCGTACTGTAAACTGTTAACAGTTTTCCGGCGTGGCAAGCGGGTCCGCGATGTGGTTGGATAGGGCGATCCATCGATGTGCAGGAAGGCACGATGAACGACCTCCCGACCGGGAAGCTGCGCCCTGTCAGCCTGTCCGACAGCGTGCGCGAGGAACTGATCAGCCTGATCGTCGCCGGCGTCCTGAAGCCCGGACAGCGCCTGAACGAGGTGCATCTGGCCGAACGGCTCGGCGTCAGCCGCGGCCCCGTGCGCGAGGCCGCGCGCGAACTGGAAGGCCAGGGGCTGATCGTCAGCCGCCCTCGGCTGGGATCCTTCGTGGCCGACTTCACCGCGACCGAGATCGTCGATCTCTACGAGATCAAGGTCTGGATCGAACGGGCCCTGGTCGAGGACGTGATCCGCTACTGGCCCGACGCCCTGCGCCAGACGACCCTGGCCGAGATCGGGCAGATCGACCGCGCGGGCAAGCTGGCCTTCTCACGCTCTGTCTTCGAGTGTCGCCAGCGGATCGCCGCGCGCATCCATAACCGCTACCTGGCCGAGCACGTCCTGTCGCTCTGGCGCAAGTTCTACATCGTGACCGCGCTGATCGACGTGCCCGACGAGGACGCGCGGACGGACCGCATCATCGGCACGCTGCGGGATTTCTGGACCGCGCTGGCCGCGGGCGACGCCGAGCAGGCGCGCCGCATCGTCGAGGCCGACGCCCGGCACTGGACACGCGACCTAGTCCCCTACTTCGAGGAACGCGCACGGCCGGGCTGATCGCCCGGAAGACGGATTACCGCAGGCAGTCTTGCGCGCGCGGAGTGACGGGGCGTGCCGGCAGACAGCCCGTGGGTGCGGCGGGGTGGCTACTGACGGCACCTCGGCATCGTGGACACGTCCGCAGGACGGGTGAGGGGTCGCGCGGTCACCGACCGGCGAAGCGTTCGGCGCGGAACGGCGCCGGGTCTGCAAAGGGCGTGTCGCCCGTCATCATCTCGGCCACCAGCCGTCCGGTGGCCGGCCCAAGGGTGAAGCCGTGATGGGCGTGGCCGAAGGCGAACCACAGGCCCGGATGGCGCGGGGCCGGGCCGATCACCGGGCGCATGTCCGGCAGGCAGGGGCGAAGCCCGACCCAGGGCGCGCGCTCGACCGGGTCGCCAAGCGGCACAAGCTCCGACGCGCGGGCGCGGGCGCGGGCCATCTGGCCCTGCGCGGGCGGGGCGCCGGGCGGGGACAGGTCGATCCCCGTCGCCAGCCGCAAGCCCTGCGCCATGGGCGACAGGACGAAGCCGTTGACCTCGTCGGCGACAGGCCGGTTCAGCCCGCCCCCCGACGGCTGGGCGAAATGCAGGTGGTGGCCCCGCTTCGCTTCCAGCGGCAGCCGGTAGCCCAAGGGGCGATAGACTTCGGCCGAGGCCGCGCCCAGCGCCAGCACGACCTGCGCCGCCCGCAGATCGCCGCCTGCGGTGGCAAGGCCCCAGCCCTCAGGCGCGGGCGCCAGGGTCCGCGCGTCGCCCCGCAGCAGCGCGCCGTCCCGGCTTTCGAACAGCGCGGCATAGCGGTTCACGAGGCCCGCGGGATCGGTCGTCGTCCTGGGATCGCGCCAGTGGATGCCGCCGATCGCGGCCGGCAACAGGCCGGGTTCCAGCGCCGCAAGCGCCGCGCGGTCGAGAACGGCCGCATCCAGCCCGAAGGCCGCCATCCCGGCGGCGTGGTCGGCCGCCCGTCGCAGGGCGGCGTCGTCGCGGCAGACCTCGATCCAGCCGCGATCCATCAGCAGCGCGGATGCCCCGGCCTCGGCCGCCAGCGCCTCGTGCTCGGCCACCGAACGTTCGATCAGCGGCAGGATGTCGGCCCCTGCCCGCCGCAGGCGCGCGGGCGCCGAATGCCACCAGTAGCGGACGAGCCACGGCGCGATGCGCGGCAGGAACATCGGATCGTAGCTGACGGCCGAGCCGCGTCTCGCCGCGTGCCGCAGCAGCTCGCCCAGGCGGCGCGGGAAGGCGTAGGGGATCACCGACGACCGCTCGACCAGGCCCGCGTGGCCGTAGCTGGCGCCGCGGCCGGGGCGGTCGCGGTCGATGACGGCAACGGCAAGCCCGCGCTTCTGCAGGTGCAGCGCGCAGCTCATGCCCACGATGCCGCCGCCCAGAACGGCCGCGTCGAAGCGGCGCAGGACAGGGGCGCCGGTCATCGGAAATTGGCGATGAAGCGCTGGAACTCGGCGCTGCGGGGGGCACGGAACATCTCGTCCGGGCTTCCCTCCTCGGCCACCCGGCCCTGGTGGAGGAACACCACGCGCGAGGACACGTCGCGGGCAAAGGCCATCTCGTGCGTGACCACGATCATCGTCGTGCCTTCCTCGGCCAGCGCGCGCATGACCTTGAGCACCTCGCCCACCAGTTCCGGGTCGAGCGCCGAGGTGGGCTCGTCGAACAGGATCGCGTCGGGTTCCATCGCCAGGGCGCGGGCGATGGCGACCCGCTGCTGCTGGCCGCCCGACAGCTGGGACGGATACATGTCCATGCGGTTGGCCAGGCCCACCCGCGCCAGCAGCGCCTCGGCGCGTTCGCGCGCCTCGCGCCGGGGGACGCGCTTGACCAGCACCGGGCCTTCCATGACGTTCTCGATCACCGTGCGGTGGGTCCACAGGTTGAACTGCTGGAACACCATGCCCAGGTGGCTGCGCACCCGTTCGATCTGCCGCATGCTCTGCGGCCGGCCGTTGCGCAGCACGATCTCTTCGCCATGCACGGTGACGCTGCCGGAGGTCGGCGTTTCCAGCATGTTGAGGCAGCGCAGGAAGGTGCTCTTGCCGGAGCCCGAGGCGCCGAGGATCGAGATGACATCGTGCTTGCGCGCATCCAGCGAGATGCCCTTCAGCACCTCGACGCTGCCGAAGGACTTGTGGATGTCGCGGGCCGAAAGGATCAGGGGCGCCGTCATGTGGTCCTCGGGTTGGCCGCGGGCAAAGGGGCCTGCCGCGCGGCGAGGTGGCGGGACAGGCGGCGCTCGACCAGACGCCAGAGCACCACGAAGACCGCAGTGATGGCGAGATACAGCAGCGCCGCCCAGAGATAGATCGAGAAGTCGAAGCTGCGCGAGAAGATGCGCCGGGTCTGGCCCATCAGGTCGAACACCGTCACGATGCTGGCCAGGGCGCTGGCCTTCATCAGCAGGATGATCTCGTTCCCGATCGCCGGCCAGGCGATGCGGTAGGCGTGGGGCAGCACCACCCGACGCAGCGCGGTGACCCGGCTCATGCCGATCGCGCGCGCGGCCTCGATCTCGCCGGGAGGAACGCCCTGGATGCCGCCGCGCAGGATCTCGGTCTGGTAGGCGGTCGAGTTGAAGACGAAGGCCAGCAGCGCGCAGTTGGACGGATCGCGGAAGAACGACCACAGGCCCCATTCCGTCAGCAGCGGCCGGAACTGGCCCGAGCCGTAGAAGATCAGGAACAGCTGCGCCAGGATCGGCGTGCCGCGGGCAAACGAGATGTAGAGCCGCAGCGGCGCCTGCGCGGCAGCCGGGGCATGGACGCGGACCAGCGCCAGCGGCACGGCCAGCGCCGCCGCCAGCACCGACGAAAAGACGGTCAGCTGCAGCGTGATCCACAGGCCGTCCATGAGCGCGGGCCATGCGGCCTGCAGGGTGTCGATCGGATGCATCAGACCCTCCGGACGCCGCGGTTGGCCCGCGCTTCGAGCCGCGCCAGCACCAGCTCGGACAGGACGCAGAGCGCCCAGTAGATCAGGCAGGCGGCGAGATAGAAGGTGAAGGGCTGCTTGGTCACCCCGACCGCGACCTTGGTCATCCGCATCAGGTCGTCCAGCGCGATGACCGAGACGAGCGAGGTGTCCTTGAGCAGGTTGATCCACAGGTTGCCCAGGCCCGGCAGCGCGAAGCGCCAGACCTGCGGCACCTGGATGCGGCGGAAGATCATGCCGCGGGTCATCCCGACGCTCTGCCCCGCCTCGACCTGGCCGCGGTCGAGCGCGGCGAAGGCGCCGCGCAGGACTTCGGCCGCAAAGGCGCCGAACACCAGCGACAGGGCGACGACGCCCGCCACGAAGGGGCTGAAGGCCGGCGGGGCCGCGGCCGGGTCGTACCAGAGCGCGATCCTGCCCAGCAGAAGCCCGACACCGTTGTAGACCACGAACAGCGTCAGGATCTCGGGCAGCCCCCGCATCAGGGTCGTGTAGCCGACCCCGAGCATCCGCAGCAGGGGCGACCGCGCCATCGACAACCCGGCGACGACAAAGCCGATCGCAAGGCCGACCGGCAGCGCCGTCAGCGCAAGCCGGATGGTGACGGCCAGCCCGTAGAGAAGCTCGTCGCCCCAGCCGGCATCGCCGAAGGAAAGCGCCTCGAACATGCCTTCCAGCCCCTTGCGTTCACTTCAGGGTATAGACGTCGATCGGGAAGTACTTGTCGTTCAGGGCCTTGTAGGCGCCGTCGGCGCGCATCTCGGCCAGCGCGGCATTGATCCGGCCGCGCAGGTCGTCCTGGCCCTTGCGCATCGCGATGCCGACGCCCTCGCCCACGAAGGCGGGGTCGGTGATCGGCTCGCCGACCAGCTCGCAGCAGGCGCCGTCCTCGCTGTTCATGGTCCAGTCCACCATCGGCAGCATGTCGCCCACCTGCAGGTCGATGCGCCCGCCGGCAAGGTCGAGGTTGACCTCGTCCTGCGCCGGGTAGAGCCGGACGTCGGACTGGGTGTAGGTGGCGGTCGCATAGTCGCCCTGCGTCGCCCCGGCCTGCGCGCCGATCACCTTGTCCGCCAGCCCCTCGGGGCTGAGATCGGTCAGGCCCGCGTCCTTGGGCGCCACCAGCGTCATCGCCGCGCGGTAGTAGGGTTCGCTGAAATCGACCTGCTGCTTGCGCTCGTCGGTGATGAACATCGAGGCGACGATCAGGTCGTACTTGTTCGCCAGCAGGCCGGGGATGATGCCGTCCCAGTCCTGCGCGACGATCTCGCACTCGGCCTTGAGCCGGGTGCAAAGCTCGCGTGCGATGTCCACGTCGAAGCCGGCCAGCTGCCCGTTCGGCTCGGTATAGTTGAACGGAGGATAGGCGCCCTCGGTGGCGATGCGCAGGGTTTCGGCGCTCGCGGCCTGGGCAAACAGCGCAAGCGCGGCGGCGGCGGCCGCAAGGGACAGGTTGGTCATGGCGTTTCCTCCCACTGGATGGTCGTTCATTCTGCACGGCCGCCGGCAAGGCCGGCGGGCCGCTGGTGGCATGGCGAAGCGCGACGGGCGCGCCCCGGTTCGCTCGGCCCGTCAGATCCCGACGGCATGGCCGAGTTCTTCGATGGCGATGACACGGGCGGCCGTGCGCAGGTCAGGATAGCTGCCTTCGGGACGGTTCCACAACGCGCTCTCGCGCCGGCAGGCGCCCGGGCGCGCCCAGGTCCGCAAGCGCCTTCCGCCCTTGTCGATGCGTTCAGGCGTGCGGAGGACGCCCGGGCGCGCGAGCACGGTCGCGACCCGCAGGGCATCTGCCCGCGACGGCAACCTCGCCGCCCGACAGCCGGGATCGGCGGCGCCTGCACGGCGCGGGCCGCCCGTCTTGCACCAGAGGCCCGGCACGGACCTCATCACCCCGCCAGCAGCGCGGCGTTGCCGCCGGCTGCGGTGGTGTCCACGCACAGATGGCGTTCATGCGCGACATGGGCAAGGTCCGGCAGGCCGGTCACGAGCTGCACGATCTCGCCATCGCGCGCGGCCAGCGCCTCGGCATAGGCGCGGCCCTGCGCGTCGTCGCCCCACCACAGGACGGCGGCCATGGCGGGCAGGCGCGACAGCGCCTCGGGCGCCAGGGGGCCGTCGGCACCCACCGCATCCCCGCCAAGGGCCGACACCGCCGCGATCTGGGCGGCCACGGTCTGCGCGCCCGGACCCAGGCACAGGACCGGCGGGCGGGTATGGGCGGTCAGGCGGTTCAGCTCGCCCGTCGGGCCGGGCATCAGGCGCTCGTCGATCTTCCTCGACACATGGGCGGCAAGCTCGCGCCCGATGCGCGCCTCGTCCGCCCTGCCCTGCCAGCCGTCCCCCGTCACCGCCGGGGTTTCCGGTGCGAAGAACCGGGGCACGTAGCGCGGGCCGCCCGCCTTGGGTCCGGTGCCCGACAGCCCCTCGCCGCCGAAGGGTTGCGACCCCACGATCGCGCCGATCTGGTTGCGGTTGACGTAGATGTTGCCGACGTGGATCGCCTCGCTGACCTCCTGCACGCGGCTGTCGATGCGGGTGTGCAGCCCGAAGGTCAGGCCGAAGCCGCGGGCGTTGATGTCGGCCACGACGCGGTCCAGTTCGTCGCCCCGGAAGGTCGCGACATGCAGCACCGGGCCGAATATCTCGCGTTCCAGGTCCGCGATGCCGCCGACGCGCAGCATGGTCGGCGGGATGAAGGTGCCGCGGGCGGGAACGTCAAGCTTGTGGATCACGCGGTTGCCGTTGGCCGCGATATAGTCCGCGATGTCGCCCTGCGCGCCCGCGTCGATCACCGGCCCGACATCGGTCGCGAGATCCCAGGGATCGCCCACCACCAGCTCGTCCATCGCGCCCTGGATCATCGGGATCATGTGCGAGGCGATGTCTTCCTGCACATACAGGCAGCGCAGCGCGGAACAGCGCTGCCCGGCCGACCGGAACGCCCCGTTCACGATGTCGCGCACCGCCTGTTCCGGCAGCGCGGTCGAGTCCACGATCATCGCGTTCAGCCCGCCCGTTTCCGCGATCAGCGGCGTGCCGGGCGTCAGGTTCGCGGCCATGCTGCGGGCGATGGTCTGGGCCGTGTCGGTCGATCCGGTGAAGACCACGCCCTTGACGCGGCTGTCCGAGGTCATGGCCGTCCCCACGACGCTGCCGCGTCCGGGCAGCAGTTGCAGGGCCGTGACCGGCACCCCCGCCTCATGCAGCAGCCTGACCCCTTCGGCCGCGATGATCGGCGTGAATTCGGCCGGCTTCGCGATCACCGCGTTGCCTGCCATCAGCGCCGCCGCGATCTGGCCGGTGAAGATCGCCAGCGGGAAGTTCCAGGGGCTGATCGCGCCGACGATGCCGCGCGGGCCTTGCGGGCTGTGTTCCCCTTCCGCGGCGTAGTAGCGCAGGAAATCGACCGCCTCGCGCAGTTCGGCCACGGCATCGCCAAGCGACTTGCCCGCTTCCCGGCCAAGGATGCCGAAGATCGGGCCGAAGTTCTCCTCGTAAAGGTCGGCGGCGCGGCGCAGCACGGCGGCGCGTTCGGATGCGGGCGCATCCCAGACGCGGGCATCGTCGATCGCGCGCGAGGCGGTCGCGGCATCGGCCATCATCACGGTCGCGATCTTCTCGCCGGTGGCGGGGTTCAGCACGTCCTGCACCTTGCCCGAGGGTTCGGACACCGTCAGCGGCACGACGTCGGGCATCGCCACGTCGCGCGCGGCGTTGATCCGGGCCAGGGTCTGTTCGTCCGACAGGTCGAACCCGGCCGAATTCCGGCGCGAGGCGCCGTAAAGATCCGCAGGGGTCCGCAGGGCCGTGGGCGGCCGGGCCGTGGCGAGCGCGTCGAAGGGATCGCGGGCGACCTCCTCGGGGCTGACGGCTTCGTCGACGATCTGGTTGACGAAACTGCTGTTGGCGCCGTTTTCCAGCAGGCGGCGCACGAGATAAGCCAGCAGGTCGCGATGCGCGCCGACCGGGGCATAGATGCGGCAGCGGCCCTTGGTTTCGCGCAGGACGATGTCATGCAGCCGCTCGCCCATGCCGTGCAGGCGCTGGAACTCGAAGCGGATGTCGCCCGCCATTTCCAGGATCGCGGCGACGGTGTGGGCGTTGTGGGTGGCGAACTGCGGATAGATGCGGTCGGCATACGCGATCAGCTTGCGGGCATTGGCGATATAGCTGACGTCCGTTCCGACCTTGCTGGTGAAAAGCGGGAATCCGGGATGGCCCTCGACCTGGGCGCGCTTCATCTCGGTGTCCCAGTAGGCGCCCTTGACCAGCCGCACCATGATGCGGCGGTCCAGCCGCGTGGCGGTGTCGTAGAGCCAGTCGATGGTCTGGTCCGCGCGCTTGCCATAGGCCTGCACCACCACGCCGAAGCCGTCCCAGCCGGCCAGCGAGGGATCGGACAACACCGCCTCGATCACCTTCAGCGACAGGACCAGCCGGTCCTGTTCCTCGGCGTCGATGTTCATGCCCATGTTCGCGGCCTTCGCGGCCTGCGCCAGCCGCAGCACCACGGGCACCAGTTCGCGCATCACGCGCGCTTCCTGCGCGACCTCGTAGCGCGGGTGCAGGGCCGACAGCTTGATCGAGATGCCGGGATTCTGTTCGACCGAGCCCTTGTTGCAGGCCCGGGCAATCGCCGCGATGGCATCGCCATAGGCGCGGTCGTACCGGGCGGCATCGGCGGATGTCATCGCCGCCTCGCCCAGCATGTCGTAGCTGTAGGTGAAACCCTGCTTTTCGCGGGTCCTTGCCCGGTCCAGGGCGTTGCCGATGGTCTGGCCCAGCACGAACTGGCGGCCCATTTCCTTCATCGCCCGGCCCACGGCGGTGCGGATCACCGGCTCGCCCAGGCGGCGGACCATGCGGCGCAGCGTCCCCGCCTGGTCGTCGTCCAGCACCTTGCCCGTCAGCATCAAAGCCCAGGTCGAGGCGTTGACCAGCGACGAGCTGGCCTCGCCCAGGTGCCTGCCCCAGTCCGAGGGCGCGATCTTGTCCTCGATCAGCGCATCGATGGTGGTGCGGTCGGGGACGCGCAGCATCGCCTCGGCCAGGCACATCAGGGCGACGCCCTCGCGCGTGGACAGACCGTATTCGGACAGAAAATGCTCCATCAGGCTGGGCCGCGCCTCGGCCCGGATGCGGCGGACCAGATCGGCGGCGCGGGTGCCGATGGCGGCCCGCTGCGCGGGCGACAGCGCGGCCTGCGCGGCCAGGCGTTCCAAAAGGCCGGCTTCGTCCGCGAACTTGGCCTGGGTGGAAAAGAGGCGGGGGCTGACCGAGGACATGCCGATCTCCTTGCAGTGACCGAAAAGATTTATCACGGTGCGCGTAGTCGGTGCGCCTGAATGCGGGCCGCCGAATGGGTCAACGGAACATATTCGGGGCAGTTTTCAGGATGGACGTCAAGCTGGACACCCTGGACCGCAAGATCCTGGCCGAACTGACCCAGAACGCTCGGCTCCCCACGGCCGAACTGGCCCGCAAGGTCGGTTTGTCCAAGACCCCCGTGGCCCTGCGGATCCGGCATCTCGAGGAGAGCGGCCTGATCTCGGGCTATCGCGCCATCCTGTCGCCCCTGCAGCTGGGCCTGACCCATGTGACCTACGTCGAAATCAGCATGAGCGATACGCGCGAGGCCGCGCTGCAGCAGTTCAACACCGCCGTCCGCGCGATCCCCGAGGTCGAGGAATGCTACATGATCGCGGGCGGCTTCGACTACCTGGTCAAGGTCCGGTCGCGCGACATGGCCGACTTCCGGCGCATCATGGCCGAGAAGATCTCGGGCCTGCCCCATGTCAGCAACACGTCGAGCAACGTCGCGATGGAGGCGGTGGTGGAACAGAACTTCCGGCTCGGTTGAGGGTGCACGGGAGTGCGGGCGCGATGGACGGGACAGCAATGCGGCGCAGTAGAGCTCAGTTCAAACGGCAGTCATGTCTGTTTCTAAACCATTCGGTCTTGCGCATTAAGCTCAATAAGTCGGCGGTGTAATCGCTGACACGATGCGGCTTTCGCCGTCATGGACGTTCGTGAAAGCATGTGGAAGCCGGCTGTCGAAATAATATCCGTCTCCTTCTTCAAGAACGCGGGACTGGCCATCGACGGTGACCTGGATTGCGCCTTTCACGACCACACCACCTTCCTGGGCAACATGGGTGATAGGCTCGCCGGTTGCTGCCCCGGCAGGATAGGTTTCGCTGAGAATCAGCATCTGCCGATGGGGATGATCGAAACCGACCACCCTATAGGAAACATGGTCGTTCCGGCCGATTTCAACCAGGTTGGCGCAGGGATAGAAAGGGCTGACAGCGCCTTGCCCGGAAACGTCGGTGAAGAAACCGACCACCGTCGATCCCAGCGCGTCGACGATCGCAGCCAGCGTATCCACCGACGGGCTGATCTGGTCCCGCTCGATCAGCGAGATCGTGGAATGGGAAACACCTGACCGGACCGCCAACTCACGGATGCTCAGCCGACGTCGTCGGCGCAGTTCCGTCAGCCTGTGACCGATCCGCGGCATGGCGCTCCTCCTGCGACCCGTGGTGAGGATATCGACCACCCCGAATCTTGTCCATTGCCAGCCGGGAGGCGGGCTCTCCAATCTGGCTGAAAGAATCTGACAGGCAGGAGAGGCAGCGGATGAGCAATCACGAACTGGCGGGCGTCACGCTGCTGAAGGCACCCGCGCGCGACGCGGCGACCGACACGCGCGAGATCGAGGGGATCGTCAAGTCGCTGATCTCCGATGTCGCGGCGCGGGGCGACGCGGCCGTACGCGACTATGCGCTGAAGTTCGACAACTCCGACCGGGCCGTCTTCGAGGTGACGCCGGCCGAGCGCGACGAGGCACTGGCCGCCCTGGACCCGCAGACGCGGAAAGATACCGAATTCGCGATCCGGAACGTGCGCCGCTTTGCCGAAGCGCAATTGGCCACCATGCTGCCGCTCGAGATCGAGGCGCTGCCGGGCGTCCACCTCGGCCATCGCGTGATCCCGCTGGACATCGTCGGCTGCTATGTTCCCGGCGGCCGTTATCCGCTGCTGTCGGCGCCCGTGATGTCGATCGTCCCCGCCAAGGTGGCTGGCGTCGGGGAGGTCATTGCCTGCCTGCCGCCCAACGCGCATCCGGCGATGATCGCCGGCTGCCACCTGTCGGGGGCGGACCGAATCTTCCGCATCGGCGGCGCCCAGGCCATCGCCGCGATGGCCTACGGGACCGCGACCGTGCCGCAGGTGGACAAGATCGTCGGACCCGGCAACGCCTATGTCAACGAAGCCAAGCGGCAGGTGTTCGGCCGCGTCGGGATCGACCAGCTGGCGGGGCCCAGCGAAATCTTCATCCTCGCCGATTCGACCGGCGACGCGGAGATGATCGCGACCGATCTGCTGGCGCAGGCCGAGCATGACGTGCGGACGCGGGTCGGCCTCATCACCACTGATCCGTCGCTGGCCGAGGCCGTTCTGGCCGAGGTCGAGCGGCAGCTTCAGACGCTGGAGACGGCCGATGTCGCGGCGCCCGCCTGGCGGAACTATGGGGAGATCGCCGTGTGCGACAGCGAGGATGCGATGATCGCCTATTCCGACCGCATCGCGGCCGAGCATCTGCAGGTCCACACCGTCGATGCCCACGGCCTCGCGGCGCGACTGCGCAGCTATGGCTCTCTGTTCATCGGCACCAACGCCTCGGTCGTCTATTCGGACAAGTGTGTCGGCACAAACCATACCCTGCCGACGATGGCCGCGGGCCGCTATACTGGTGGACTTTGGGTCGGGTCCTACGTCAAGACCTGCACCCATCAATGGTTGACGGACGAGGGCGTGGTGCAGGTGGCTCCGCCCGCCGTCCGGCAAAGCGCCGCCGAGGGCCTGCAAGGACACCGGCGCGCGGCCGCTCTGCGGCTCGAACGGATGCAGCATCAAGGCTATACTTGATCCGCGATGTCACCTCGGCCGTGACATGAAACAACAACAGGGAGAAACAACCATGACGATCAGGACACTCGCTTTTGTCGCCGCTGCACTGTCGGTGGCCTCGGGGGCGGCAAGCGCACGCGATCTCACCGTCGTCTCGTGGGGTGGCACGTTCCAGGACGCGCAGCGCGAAATCTATTTCAAGCCCTTCGCCGAACAGTCGGGCCAGCCGGTGCTGGATGAAAGCTGGGAAGGCGGTTATGGCGTGCTGCAATCCAAGGTGCAGGCGGGCAACCCCAACTGGGACGTGGTCGAGGTCGAGTCCGAGGAACTCGCGCTCGGTTGCGCCGACGGCATCTATGAAAAGATCGATTGGGACAAGCTGGGAGGCCGCGACAAGTTCATCGACAGCGCCGTGTCGGATTGCGGCGTGGGGGGGATCGTCTGGTCCGTCGCCCTGACCTATGATGGCAACAAGCTGACCGGCGACAATGTCCCCAAATCCTGGGCGGACTTCTGGGACGTCTAGAAGTTCCCGGGCAAGCGCGGGCTGCGAAAGGGTGCGAAATACGCGCTCGAGGTGGCGCTGCTGGCCGATGGCGTGGCACCCGACGAGCTTTACGACGTCCTGGGCACCCCGGAGGGCGTGGATCGCGCCTTTGCCAAGCTGGACGAACTGCGACCCAACCTGATCTGGTGGGAAGCAGGCGCGCAGCCGCTGAGCCTGCTGCAGACCGGCGAGGTGGTGATGACCACCGCATATAACGGCCGGATCACCGGGCTGAACAGGACCGAAGGCACCAACATGCAGATCGTCTGGCCGCAGAGCATCTATGCGGTTGACAGCTGGTCCATCCTCAAGGGTGCCGAGAACAAGGACGCGGGCATGGACTTCATCGCGTTCGCCAGCAAGCCCGAGAACCAGGTCAAGTTGCCGCAATACATCGCCTATGGCTTGCCGAACAAGGAAGCGGCCGCGGCGGTGCCCCCGGAACTGGCCAAGGACCTGCCCACCTCGCCCGAGAACATGGCCAATTCCATTGCGCTGGACGTCGATTTCTGGATCGATAACTCGGAAGAACTGACCGAGCGCTTCAACGCCTGGGTCGCGCAATGACCTGAACCGTTCCGGCCGCGGTCAGGCATCGCGGCCGGGGCACCTGCCCAATCCAATCCGGCCCTACAGAGGGAGACCGACGGGGTGAGCCATTCCGGTATCAGGTTCGACAATGTCAGCAAGGCCTACGGCAACCTGAGGGTCGTCGAGGGCCTGGATCTGGACATTGCCGGAGGCGAATTCGTCAGCCTGCTCGGTCCCTCCGGATCTGGAAAGACGACCCTGCTCATGATGCTGGCCGGGTTCGAGGACGTGACCTCGGGCCGGATCCTCGTCGATGGCGCCTTGGTCAACGACATCCCGACCTATCGCCGGGACATGGGGGTCGTGTTCCAGAACTACGCGCTGTTTCCACATCTCGACATAGCCCGGAACGTGGCTTTTCCACTGGAAATGCGGGGCATGGGGCGGGCCGATATCCGGCAGCGCGTGGACCGTGCGCTGGAGATGGTCCAGCTGCTGCACCTGCGCGACCGCCGCCCCTCGCAGTTGTCGGGGGGGCAGCAGCAACGCGTGGCGCTGGCCCGCGCGCTGGTGTTCGAGCCAAGGGTGGTTCTGATGGACGAGCCGCTGGGAGCCCTGGACAAGCAGCTCCGCGAGCAGATGCAGCTGGATATCCGCGCCATCCACCGCCGGCTGGGGGTGACGATCGTGTTCGTGACCCATGACCAGCAAGAGGCGCTGACCATGTCGGACCGCATCGCGGTATTCGACAAGGGCAGGATCCAGCAGATCGGCACGCCGCGGGAAGTCTATGACCGGCCGGCCAACCGCTTCGTGGCCGAGTTCATCGGCGAAACCAACCTGTTGGCCGGCACGGTCGAGACGGCGGAAAACGGCGGCACGGCGGTGTCGCTGAGCGACGGCACGCGCATCGAGGGCCGCAGTCCAGCCGGTCTGGCAAGAGGAAGCGCAGCCTTGGCTTCGATCCGACCAGAGCGCGCGCGTCTTCATGCCGCGCGCCCTGCCGAGGGCAACGCCCTGCCGGCGCAGGTCACCGATATCCTCTATCAGGGCAGCCATATCCGCGTCGATCTGAAGGGCGCGGATGGGCAGCTGACGGTGCATCTGGACCGCTCTGCGGGCGAACCCGCAGTCGGCGCTCCCGTCTGGCTGGGGTTTGCGCCGGACGACTGCTGGATCATCTCGCCATGACCGGGCGGCGCAACCGCAGGCGCGCCGCGCTGCTGATCGCGCCGCTGGCGCTGTTTCTGGGCGTGTTCTTCTTCTGGCCGCTTGCGACGATGCTGGCGCAGTCGGTGTCGGACCCGGCCGTCGGCCGGGTCCTGCCGCTGACCTCCGCTGCGATCGCGGACTGGGACGGCCAGGGCGTTCCGCCCCCTGAAATCCAGCGGGCCTTCGCAACGGACCTGCACGAGGCGACGGACGATCTTGCCGTGGGCGACATGGTGCGGCGGCTCAACTCAGCCCAGTCCGGCTTCCGGTCTCTGATGAACAAGACCCTTCCCGCAGTGCGCGAGGACGTGGACGTCGATCTGGCGAGCCTCGACAGGAAATGGTCGAACCCCGCCTATTGGCAGGCCATCCGGGGGGCGGTTTCGCCCCTCACCGACCGCAACCTGCTGGCGACCATGGATCTGGAACGAAACGCCGGGGGCGAGATCAACCGGATGCCCGCGGGCAGTTCGGCAAATGGCGCAATCATCCTGCGCACGCTGGTCGTCTCGGCCATCGTGACGCTGTGCTGCCTGCTGATCGGCCTGCCTTACGCGATGATCGCGGCCTCGGTCACCGGCTGGCGCCGGGCTGTCCTGCTGGGCGCGGTCCTGTTGCCGCTGTGGACCTCGCTGCTGGTGCGGACGGCGGCCTGGTTCATCCTGCTTCAGGACAGCGGTCTCATCAACGGGATGCTGACCGGGCTCGGCATCGTCGATCAGCCGGTGCAGTTGATCTTCAACCGCCTGGGCGTCGTGATCGCGATGACCCATGTGCTGCTGCCCTTCATGGTGCTGCCGATCTATTCGGTTCTGGCCACGATCCCTGCCAACCTGATGCCGGCCGCGGCATCTCTGGGGGCGCGGCCCCTGCGGGCCTTCTGGCGGGTGCTGCTGCCCTTGGCCCTGCGTGGCATCCTGTCGGGCGTGCTGCTCGTCTTCATGACCGCCATCGGCTATTACATCACCCCGGCGCTGGTCGGAGGCGCAAACGACCAGATGATTTCGGCGGTCATCACCCAGTATGCGACGGGATCGGCCAACTGGGGAATGGCCGCGGCGCTCGGCGTCGTGCTGCTGGCCCTGACGCTGGTCCTTTATGCCTGCTATGGCTGGCTGTCGCGCGAAGATGCGGTGAGGCTGTCATGAGGTGGCTCAAGGGGGCCTACGCCAGCCTGGCCGTCATCTTCCTGATGGCGCCGCTCCTTGTGATCCTGCCGCTGGCGTTCACCTCCAGCGCGTTCCTTACCTATCCGATACCGTCGTTCTCGACGCGATGGTTCATCGAGCTCGTCGATAACGCGGTATGGCAGCGGTCGATCGTCAACAGCCTGATCATAGCGCCCTCCACCACCGCCCTCGCCACGGTGCTTGGGACGCTGGCCGCGCTGGGGCTGCGCGGCCGAGTGCCCTTCGCCGCCACGCTGCGGACCGTGTTCCTGCTGCCGATGGTCGTCCCGGCGGTCGTGATGGGCGTCGGGATGCAGGTGCTGTTCGTGCGCCTCGGCCTCGTCAACAGCTACCTGGGCGTGATCCTTGCCCATACCGTGCTGGCGATCCCCTTCGTGCTGATCAGCGTCTCTGGATCGCTCGCCGGGATCGACCGCCGGGTCGAGCGGGCCGCGGAAAGCCTGGGCGCCTCGCCGGTCCGCACCTTTACCCGGGTCACGCTGCCCCTGATGATGCCCGGCGTGCTGTCGGGCGCCGCGCTGGCATTCGCACTGTCGCTGGACGAGGTGGTGCTCACGCTGTTCGTTGCCGGACCGAACCAGCGGACGCTGGCGCGGCAGATGTTCTCGACCTTGCGCGAGAACATCAGCCCCGCCATCGCTTCGGCGGCTTTCATCATCATCGTGGGCACCGTTGTAGTCACGGCGCTCTTGTTCCTTGCAGGGCGCGGCTGGCAGAGGCAGCGCCGGTCGTGACCGGCCACGCCACGCCTCCCGAGCCTCTGCTAGAGGCCGATCCGCCGCCCGTGGGACCGGAAGATGCTGCGGCCATCGCGGCGCGGTTCTGGGGAATCGGGGGAGACTGCCACCCCCTTTCCAGCGAGCGAGACCGGAACTATCGCCTGACGACCCCTCGCGGTGAGCGGTTCCTGCTGAAGTTCTCAAATCCGGCCGAGGACCCTGCCGTCACCAACCTGCAGACCGGGGCGCTGCAGCACATCGCAGTCCGCGATCCCGGCCTGCTGGTGCCCAGGATCTGGCCCGACCTCGAGGGACAACCAGAGCGCCTGACGCCGCTGACAGACGGAACGCAGTCTGTCACCCGGATGCTGAGCTGGATCGACGGGGTGCCGCTTGGCAGTATCCCATCGACCAGGGCGCTGCGTGTGGGGGCGGGGCAAGCCCTGGGGCGCATTGCGACGGCCCTGTCGGATTTCGACCACCAGGCCGCCGACCACGACCTGCTGTGGGACATACGCAATGCCGGCCGCTTGGGGCAGTGGCTTCCCGCTGTCGCCGATCCCGGCTTGCAGGCGATCATCGCGGGCTGGCTCGGCCGGTTCGACCGGGACATCTCGCCGCGCGTCGACCGGTTGCGCCGCCAGCCGGTCCACAACGACCTCAACCCCCACAACGTCATGGTGAACGGCGCGCCGCCCGTGCTGGGCGTGATCGACTTCGGCGACATGGTGCGGACGGCCGTCGCGGCGGATGCGGCGATCGGGGCCTCGTACTTCGTGGCCGACTACGGGATCGAGGGGGCTTGCGAGTTCCTGGCCGGTTTCAATGCGGGTTGCCCTCTGGACGACGCCGAGTTGGACATCATGCCCGACCTGATCGCCATGCGGATGGTGACAACCCTCGTGATCTCGTCCTGGCGCGCGGCGCGCCACCCTGGCAACGCGGCCTACATCCTCAGGAACTTTCCAGCCCAGCGCGCCGGACTTGCGCTGCTCGCGGAAGATGGCGCGAGTATGCTGGCACAGGCGCTGAAACAGCAATGTCGCGGAGAAGCAGCTTGAAACAGCAGAACGGAATGCTGAATGCCTTCGATCCCGGATCGGCAAAGCTGGATCAGCGAACCGCTGCGCTCGTTGACCGCCGCGCGGCGGCACTGGGACCGGCCTATCGCCTGTTCTACGAGACACCGCTGCACATTGTCCGCGGCAAGGGCGCGCGGCTGTTCGATGCGGACGGCCGCAGCTATCTCGACGCCTACAACAACGTCGCCGGCGTTGGCCACTGCCATCCCCATGTGGTCGAGGCGATGGCGCGGCAGGCGGCCATCCTGGCCACGCATACGCGCTATCTGCACGAGGCCCCGCTGGCGTATGCCGAGAGGTTGCTGGCCACCCTGCCGCCGGAACTGGACCATTTCATGTTCACCTGCACCGGGTCCGAGGCGAACGACTTGGCGGTCCGCATCGCGCGAGCCGCAACCGGGCGGCAAGGCGTGATCGTGACCGAGAACGCTTATCACGGCGTCACGCTGGCGACCTCGGGCTTTTCGCCGGCATTGGGGCTGGGTGCGGAGCTGGCACCCTGGGTCCGGCGGGTTCCGGCGCCGGTGCCCGGCGATGGCGGCGGGGCGTTTCTCGACGCGGTCGAAGCCGCCACCCAGGACCTCGACAAGGCGGGCTGCGGGGTGTCCATGATGATCGTCGATTCTATCTTCAGCACCGATGGCGTCCTTCCCGATCCCGGCGGCGGCCTGCTGCGCCAGGCGGCCGACATCGTGAGAAATGCCGGCGGGATGTTTGTGGCCGATGAGGTTCAGTCCGGCTTCTGCCGGACAGGCGATGCCTTCTGGGGGTTCCAGCGGCACGGCGTCGTGCCGGACATGGTGTCGATGGGCAAAGGGATGGGCAACGGCTACCCGGTCGCGGGCTTGGCCGTGTCGCGCGACCCGGCTGCGGCCTTCGGCAACAAGGTTCGGTATTTCAATACCTTTGGAGGCAATCCGGTCGCAGCGTCGGTGGCGGGCGCCGTGCTTGAAGTTCTGGAGCAGGAAAGCCTGCAGGACAACGCTAGAACGGTAGGACGCGCGTTTCGCGATGCCCTTTCCGCGCTGTCCCGAAGGCATGACGCGGTCGGGGAAGTCCGCAGCGCCGGCCTGTTCCTGGGGGTCGACATCGCAGTCGGGCCGGCTCAATCCAAGACGGCGCACTGGATCGTCAATTCCATGCGGGACCGCGGCGTGCTGCTGTCAACGGCAGGCGCCGACGGCGCGACATTGAAAATCCGGCCGCCTCTCGTGTTTAGCATGGCCGATGTTGCCGATTTCGTCGCAGCCCTGGAGCAAACGCTGCTAAGCTGAGAAGCCCGTCGTCCAGCACCGACCCCGGATCACTCGTCAGCGTTACAAAGCCCCGGCGGCTGATCTCCCGCGGCGGCAGACTGAATGGGCATAACATGACACGGGGGCATTGTTTCCCGCGAAGAATACGAACGCGTCCGCGCAGGGCCAAAGATCTGGGCGGCCCTCGAGACCCTTGACCTTTCAAGCCTGCCGTGCCGCGAGTGAAGACGCACCAATTCTGCAGACTTCATGATCCGCCAGATGAACTGGGAGATCCCCTTGCGTCTGCCTTCCTGCTGTCGTCGAAAGTCTTTGCCGGCCCATTTTCGTGGGCTCATTACATCACCGCGAGCCGTTGCGGTGATAACGGTAATGCCGTGAGGATTTAGGATCCCGCCGCCATCAGATGTATGTTGCGTTCTAGGGCACGCGCAGCATCTTCCGGAAATGCTCAGGCACTGCCTCCGGGAGGTCCCACTCTATGGTGATCGGCTTCTCACCGCGCCAGCCTGCGAAGCGTGGCTCTCCGAGGTAGAGGAAGGGTGCCGCCCTCTCCCCACGCAGCTTCTCGCTGCGCACGAACAGGTGCACCCGATGGCCGGGCGTCTGACCCGACAGGATCTGGCAATGTTCGATTTGTTGGGCGGCGAAGGCAAAGCCTCGGGCATCTACCGGCTCTACCGCAAGGAAGGGTTGACCGTTGGCAAACGCGGCGCGTGCCCCGCAAGGCGATCCACAAATGGCCCGCGCTGCATGTCCGCATCGTCAGGCCGTCTGCGGTCGTGACCACGGCTACGGGGCTTTGCCGGTACGGTATTGAAGTGCGAAGCGCTGCGGTGGCCCAACAGGCCTGAGCCTCCGGGCAGGCGCTGCCGGGTCGGTTCACGCCCTTCGGGCTTGATCCGCCGCTGCGCGGCAGCTAATCACGCTATGTAATAACATAACTAGCAAGGAAGTCATGCCCGTGACCCGTCCCGCCCGCGATCCGCGCCTGCCCGTCACCGTCCTGTCGGGCTTCCTGGGCGCCGGCAAGACAACGCTGCTGAACCATGTCCTGAACAATCGCGACGGCCGCCGGGTGGCGGTGATCGTGAACGACATGTCCGAGGTGAACATCGACGCCGATCTGGTGCGCGAAGGCACGACGCTGTCCCGGTCCGAGGAAAAGCTGGTCGAGATGACCAACGGCTGCATCTGCTGCACCCTGCGCGACGACCTGCTGCAAGGGGTGCGCGCGCTCGCGGCCGAGGGCCGCTTCGACTACCTGCTGATCGAAAGCACCGGCATCGCCGAGCCATTGCCGGTCGCCGCGACCTTCGACTTCCGCGACCAGGACGGGCGCAGCCTGTCCGATGTCGCGCGGCTCGACACGATGGTGACGGTGGTCGATGCGGTGAACCTGACGCGCGATTTCTCGAGCCACGACTTCATCGCCGAGCGTGGCGAGAGCCTTGGCGAAGAGGATGAGCGGAGGCTGGTCGACCTGCTGACCGACCAGATCGAGTTCGCCGACGTCGTCGTGCTGAACAAGGTCAGCGAGGCGGGGCCGCTGCGCCTCGACCAGGCGCGCAAGATCGTGCGGGCCCTGAACCCCGACGCGAAGCTGATCGAGACCGATTTCAGCCGCGTGGACCCGGACGCGATCTTCGACACCGGGCTTTTCGACTTCGACCGCGCGCATCTGCATCCGATGTGGGCCAAGGAGTTGTACGGCTTCGAGCATCATGGGCCCGAGACCGAGGAATACGGCATCTCGTCCTTCGTCTATCGCGCGCGCCGACCGTTCGATCCGCAGCGGATCCATGACGTCCTGAACGCCGATTTGCCGGGCGTGATCCGGGCGAAAGGGCATTTCTGGATCGCCTCGCGGCCGAACTGGGCGGTCGAGTTCTCGCTGGCAGGCGCCATGTCCTCGGTCCGGCCGCTGGGTGGCTGGTGGGCGTCGGTGCCCGACGAGCGCTGGCCGACCGATCGCGACAGCCTCGCGGAGGTTGCGAAGAAGTGGCAGGAACCCTGGGGCGACCGGCGGCAGGAACTGGTGTTCATCGGTGCGGGAATGGACCGCGCGGCCATTACCGCGCGCCTGGATGCGGCCCTGGTCGACGCCGATGCCTTCACGCCCGAGGCATGGTCGGACCTGCCCGACCCGTTCCCGGCCTGGGGCGCGCGGCAGGTCGCCTGAGAAGGTGCATGATGGCCCGCCGGAATCTTGCCACCAGCCTGCGCCGCCGCAGATGCCCGCATCCGATGATGTATTACGACCGGCTTCCGGCAGAGCTGCGCCTGTGGCTGGCCGGCGCTGCCCTGCCGTGGAGCCCGCGTTCGGCCCTCAAGCTCTGGCAGCGGTTCGAGCGGGAATGCCGGGGCGACGCAGTCGCGATGCGCCGTCGTCTCGATCAGGCCGAGGCGCGGATGCTGGCGCGCGATGCGCCCCGGATCTGGGGCATGGGCTACCCGCCGGCGGAGGTGACCGCTGGGCGAGGCGCATCTGTCACGGCTGTTCCTCGCCGAAACCTGCGCGGTGGACTGGCCGCAGACACCGCGCCTCTGTAGAAAGCGCGCATGCGCCTTGTCCCACTTCTTCTTGCCGCGCTCGCGGCCCTGCCGGTCGCCGTGCCGCGGCCGGCTGCGGCGCATCCGCATGTGTTCATCGATGCTGACGCGGCGCTCGTCTTCGGCAAGTCCGGCCGATTGGAGGCGGTTCGCGTCACCTGGACCTATGACGAGTTCTACAGCCTGATGATGATCGAGGATGCGGGGCTGGACGCCGACGGCGACGGCACGCCGGACCCCGCGCTGCTGCGCGCTTTTGCCGGGAAGGACGTGGACTGGGAGGCCGGTTTTCCCGGACATATCGTCCTCGACCAGCAGGATCGGCCGATTTCCCTGGGCCCGCCGCGCGATCACGACGCCCGCTATGCCGACGGCCGCATCGTCACCTCGCATCTGCGGCCGCTGCGCGATCCCGTCGCGGTGACGGCGGCCCGCCCCCTGCGGCTGCGGATCTATGATCCGGAATACTTCGTGGCCTACGACACGCCGCGTGAGCCCACGATCGAAGGGCGCCGCGATTGCCGTGTCTCGCGCCACGCGCCGGATACCACGGGGCAAGAGGAGCTTCTGGCGGCGCTGCAGGCGCTCGACATGGAGGCCGACTCTCTTCAGGTCATGCGCATGGCCGACGTGGGCGTGTCCTTTGCCGAACGGTTCGAGATCGCATGCGGCGCGCGCTGATTGCGGTTGCGGGGGTCGTCGCATTGCTGCTGGTGGTGTTGCTTCATCAGCATCACGCCGAGATCGTGCGCTGGGCATCCGGCATGCAGCGCGACTTCCAGAACGGCCTTGAGCACAGCCTGCGTGCCCTCAAGGCCGGGGACGGGGGCGCATGGGCCGGGCTGATGGGCCTGTGCCTGGGCTACGGCTTCGTCCATGCCGTCGGGCCGGGGCATGGCAAGTTCCTGATCGGAGCCTACGGGGCCGCGCGCCCCACGGGACTTGGACGTCTGGCCGCCGCGACGGTCGCCGCGTCCCTCGGGCAAGCGGTCACGGCGGTGCTGCTTGTCCTTGGCGGCGTCGGCCTTTTCTCGGTCACGCGGCAGCAGCTGACGAACCTCGCGGAAACGACGCTCACGCAACTCAGCTTCGTGTCGATCCTGCTGATCGGGCTGTGGCTGATCCTGCGCGGCGGGCGCCGCGCAGGACGGCTGATTGCAACGGCGCCCGTGCCCCAGCCTGCGGGCCACATGGGCGGGAACGCGCATCATCTGCATGGCCACGGCTCGTCGATCGGCGAAGGGCATGGACATCGGCATGACATCGACCACCTCCACCGCTGCGGGGATTGCGGCCACGCCCATGCACCCTCGCCGCAGGCCATCGCCGCGGCGACCAGCCGGCGAGAGCTTGCGTCGGTCATCCTGGCCATCGCGATCCGCCCGTGCAGCGGCGCGATCCTGCTCCTCGTGCTGACCTGGCAGATGGGCATCCTGGCCGCGGGCATTGCCGGAGCCTTCGCCATGGCTCTGGGCACGGCCTGCCTGACCCTGCTGGCGGCGTTCATCGGCACGGGTCTTCGTCGCGGAGCGATTGCGGGTCTGGGCGGTTCCGTCGCGCTGCGCGGCGTTGCCGCCGGTTTCGAGCTGGTGGCGGGGTTGATCGTCGTCCTTCTGGCGGCCGAGGCGCTCGGCCTCATCTGACGCAGAGACCTGCATCCGACGCTGTGGCGCGCGGCGTCGGCGCGAACGCCACAGCGTCGAGGACAGGCGCCTCTACCCCGCGCCACCGCTCGCGGTCCAAAAGCTTCACGGTAAGGGCAAGACCCGGCACGGACGCGCCCGCGCGGTGCGACGCGGGCTCCACAACAAGCGCATCCGGCAGGCGTCCGACCAGCCCTGTCGCGGCGACGGCGCCGCGCCGCAGCTTCCCCGCAGCGGACGATCACTGCAGGGAAGCAGATTTGTGCCGGCGCTACCTGCGGTGCAGGACGACGCGGTCTTCGCACCGCGCCGCCAGAATGTGGCCTGCCCCGATCAGGCCGTCAGACAGCCGGTGCCGGACGGCGCCTGTTCGTTGCCCGCTGCCAGATCAGGTCCAGCGCGATCATCACCAGAAGCGACAGCCCCGTCAGCGGGAACAGCGCGCCCCCGATGCCGAGGAGGACCAGCAGGCCGATGAACACCCTGCGGTCCGACGGCAGCGGCGGCACGCCGAGGCTGCCCGACGGGCGCCGCTTCCACCACATCACCGCGGCCGAGACCGCCAGCAGGACGATGCCGATACAGGCCAGCAGCAGCACGATCTGGTTCGCCACGCCGTAGGTCTGGCCCATGTGGGTGTTGATGCCCCATTCCAGCGCACGGCCCAGCGGACCGTATTCGGCATAGGTCATGTCCACCAGCGGCTCGCCCGTGTACTGGTCCAGATGGACGACGCGCTGCCGGCTCAGGTCGTCGGGATAGACCGAGCCGGAAAAGACCCCGGTCGGCGTCGTCGGCAGGGCGACCGCATAGCCGCGATGCAGGCCGAGTTCGTCGAAGATCCCGACTGCTGCGTCGATGCCGATCGACTCCATCCCGGCCATGGGCGGCGCGGTCTCGGGGATGCGCGCCTGTTCCAGCGACCACGAGGTGGGCGCGATGTGGTCCAGATGCTCCTCGGACATGGGGACGCCGATGCGAAGTCCGGCGGGATAGCCGAAGTTGCTGCCGTTGGCCCATTCGTTGACCTTGGCGCCCCAGACCGAGGACCACGGCAGGCCGGTGATGGCCAGGAACAGGATGAACCCGCCGACGAACAGCCCTGTGACGGCGTGCAGGTCGCGCCAGAAGACCCGCCGCGCCGGCGTCCCCCGCACCGACACCACGCCGCCCCGCTGGCCACGCGGCCACCACAGGTAGATGCCGGTCAGCACCAGCAGGATGGCCCAGCCCGCCACGATCTCGATCACCATGCGCGGGGTCGCGCCGAAGAAGCGCAGCGAGTGCAGGTAGCGCACCGTCCAGGCGAAGGTGCTGCGGTCCGGGCGCACCTCCAGCACCTCGCCGCTGTATTGGTTGACATAGACGGCCATCGAGCCGCCGGTCTCGGGCTTGACGGTGATCTCGGTCGAAAGGTTGTCGGCCGCAGGGTCGGTGTATTTCAACGCCGTTCCGGGCTGGGCCGCCAAGGCCGCCGCGATGATCTGGGAGGGCGCGAGCCGCTGCTCCTCGGCCGGGGCGACCTGCATGAAGTCGGCGTGGACCCATGTGTCCACCTCGTCGCGGAACAGGTAGATGGCCCCGGTGATCGCCAGGGTGATCAGGAAGGGCAGGATCAGCAGCCCGGCATAGAAATGCCAGCGCCAGACCGCCCGGTAGAGGTCGGAGGCGCCGCCGTCCCGCGCGGCGGCTTTCGGGACTGTGCTCCCGTTGGTTGCTTCGGTCATGTTGGTCATCCAGTCTGATGGTTTCGGTGAGGAAAGCGTCAGACAGAGGGGGGAGGCCCGGTGGATGGCGGCAGGCCGGTCGCGCGCGACACGGCCACGACCGTTTCGGCGGCCGGCCACGCAAGGTGCCTGGCGAACAGCGAAGGCCGGGCAACCACTGTCGGAGGCACGAAGTCGACCACGGACTGGCTAGCTGCCCAGGGGCAGTAACCCGGGCGGGTCTTGTCCTTCCCGCCGTCTTCCCGATCGGAAACCGGCTCCATGGTGACCGGATCGAAGGCCATCCGGGTAACGCCATCGCCGCTGCAGATGACAAGCACCACCGCGCCGTTCCCGGCCCGCGCCGGCATGGTGCCCGGCGCGATCAGCGATGACAGCAGGATAAGCAGAAGTCCTGCCCAGAGGGCCGCAACGCGCATGTGTCGTCCAGGTACCCGGGTCATGGTCCAGCGATACGGCAAACCCGGGCCTGGAACAACGGCGGTCCTGAACTCACGACGCCCCTGTTTCCATACCAAAGATCAATGACCCGGCCCGCGACGGGCGATGATGTCCAGCATGCGCTCCCGTGCGGCGGGCGGCAGGTCGTCGGGCAGGTCGGCCTTCGTTGCAGGCGTGTCGCCGACCTGGATCAGCATCACCATGCCCATGGTGTAATGGGGCGAGCACCTGATCCCCCAGATGCCCTCTTGGGTCAGCGTGACCTCGATCTCCTCGTTGATCCTGCCGACGAACCTTTCGCCGTCGCCGGGGATCATGCCGTCGATGGTGGCGGCGTTGTGGCCGGGGCTCGCGGCGATGAACTTCACGCTGTCGCCGGGCCGGACGACCAGGTAGTCCGGCTCGAACGGCATCGGGCCCTTGTCGTTGCGGTTGAGCATCCTGACCTCGTGCGTATCGGCAAGGGCCGCAAACGGCAGGAGGCAGGAAAGAAGCGCGGCGCGGATCAGCAAGGCAATGTCCTTTCAGGCGAGGCGTTGGAAGGCGAAAAGCGGCAAGCCGTCGGCCGGATGCGCGATCAGTCGGGCATCGACGGCGAAGATCCTGCGGATCAGGGCCGGGGTCAGGATGTCGAGCGGCGCGCCCAGCGCCACGCAGCGGCCGGACTGCATCACCATGACGCGGTCGCAGCGCAGCGCGTGATGCATGTCGTGCAGCGCGATCACGGTCGTGACCGGAAGCTGAGAGACCAGGTCGAGGATCGCAAACTGGTGGTGGATGTCCAGGTGGTTCGTAGGCTCGTCCAGCAGCAGGATCTGCGGCGCCTGGGCATGGGCCCGCGCGATGTGGACGCGCTGGCGTTCGCCCCCCGACAGCGTGGACCAGTCCCGCGCCGCCATCCGGTCCATGCCGACGGCCAGCAAGGCAGCCTCGACGGCTTCGTCGTCCCTGGCGCTCCAGGGCCGAAGGGGCCCGAGCCAGGGCGTGCGGCCCAGTTCCACCGCGTCGCGGACCGAGATCCGATCGCCCGTATCCGCCGACTGGGACACCATGGCGAGCCGCCGGGCGATCTGCTGGCGCCGCAATCGCGCCATCGGCTGGCCCGCAAGGCGGATCTCGCCCCGGCTCGGCGGCAGCAGTCCCGCCATCATGCTGAGCAGCGTGGACTTGCCCGAACCGTTCGGGCCGATGATGCCCAGCATCTCGCCTTCGTGCAGGCACAGGTTCACGTCCGAGACGAGATCCCGCCCCTGCACGGTCCGGGTGGCGCCGACGAGTTCGAGAAGGGGCGTATCGCTCATCGCCGCCTGCCCCGGACCATGACGACCGCGAAGGCCGGTGCGCCCACCAGCGCGGTGATGACGCCGATGGGCAGCACCTGTCCGGGGATGACGATGCGCGACACCACGTCGGACAGGACAAGGAAGACCGCGCCCGCGAGCGCCGTCGCCGGGACCAGCCGGGCATGGCGCACGCCCACGAGGAAGCGCATCGCGTGCGGCACGACCAGCCCGACGAAGCCGATGGCCCCGGCGATCGAGACCACGACGGCCGTCGCCAAAGCGGCGGTCCCGATCAGCACCACCCGCGCCCGGCGCACGTCGATCCCCAGCGCCGCGGCGCTGTCGGCGCCGAAGGTGAAGGCGTCGAGCGTCCGCACGTGCCACAGCGCGACGCCCAGGCCCAGCAGCGCCACGGGCAGCGCCAGCCGGATGTCCGGCCAGCGCACGCCCGAAAGATTGCCCAGAAGCCAGAACATGATCCCGCGCGCCTGCTCGGCGCTGGCCGACTGCGCGATGATCAGCGCGGTCGTGGCGTTGAACATCTGCGAGCCGGCGATGCCCGCCAGGATGATGATGCCGGTGGTCTGGACGCCCGTCCCCCGCGCCGCGCGGGCGAGGATCGCGACCAGACCAAAGGCGACCAGCGCGCCCGCGAAGGCCCCGGCCGACATGCTGATCACCCCCGCGCCGAAGCCCGCCACGGCCACCGCGACGGCCCCGGTCGAGGCCCCGGCCGAGATCCCCAGCAGATAGGGCTCGGCCAGGGCGTTGCGCAGCAGCGCCTGAAGGACCAGCCCCGACAGCGCCAGGCTGGCGCCGCCACAGGCCGCCACCGTGGCGCGCGACAGCCGGTAATGCCAGATCACGCTGGCATCCACGGAATCGGGGACGGCGGCCGTCAGGCCGGTCTTGCTGGCCAGCACCGCCACCACGGTGGAAAGGGGTATCCGCGTCTCGCCCACGGCGGTGCCGAACAGCAGCGCCGCGGCCAGCAGGGCGGGCGCAAGCCACAGCCAGCCCGCGCCGCGGACCGCAGCGCCGCGCCTCATCGGCTCAGGCCAAGACCGGCGAGCGCATCCGACAAGGATTCCAGCCCGTAGATCGCGCGGATGGAAGGGTCCATCGCATGGGCTTCCAGCGTCAGGATGCGGTCGTTCTTCACCGCCTCCATCTGGCTGGTCACGGGATCGCTGCTCAGGAACCCGCGCTTGACGGCGATGTCGTCGGCGGGAAAGCGGCGGCGGTTCATCTCGGCCGCGACGATGAAGGTGGGATTGGCGCGGGCGATGGTTTCCCAGCCGACGGTCGGCCATTCCTCGTCGGAGGTGACGACGTTTCTCACGCCCAGCTTGGACAGCATCCAGCCCGGCACGGCGTTGACGCCCGCGACGTAGGGATCGATCTGGGTGTCGGCCGAGGAATACCAGAACACCCCCGACAGATCGTCGGGCAGGTTCAGCGCCTGCGCCTGCGCGATTGCCGCGGCCTCGCGCGCCTTCAGGTCGGCGATCAGGGCCTCGCCCCGCTCGGCGACGTCGAAGATCCGCGCCAGCTCGCCGATGCCCTGGTAAAGAAGGGCGGTGTCGAACAGCACCGTGCGCGCGCCGTCCATGCCCTGGCTGTTGTTCTTGCCGACGCAATCGGTCGGCATGACCCAGCTGGGGATACCGGCATCGTCGAACATCTCGCGCGTGCCGACCACGCCCTCGGGGCCGATCATCCATTCATAGGCGGCCACGGCCAAGCCGGGCCGTTTCGCCAGCACGCTTTCGAAGCTGGGGGCATTGTCCGCCAGGCGCTGGACCTTCGCATCCACCCCGGCGAACTCGGGCAGGACCGGGTTGATCCACAGCGCCGTGCCCGCCACCTTGTCGGCCAGGCCCAGCATGTACAGGATCTCGGTCGTGCTCTGGCCGATGCTGACGACACTTTCGGGCGCCTTGTCGAAGGTGACCTCGTGGCCGCAGCTGGTGAGTGTCAGGGGATAGTCCGTGCCCGCGAACGCCATCGGCGCCGCAACCAGGACGGCAAGGGCCGCCGCTGTCATCCTCAGCATGATATGTCCTTCCGCTACATCATGGACGGGCCGGACGAGCGGACGGACTCCGGGCGGCAGCGCACGGAACGCGTTCCCTCCCGAGCCGACCCGCTCGGATTGGTCAAACTGCGTCGGCAGGTCTCCTGACTGACGGGTCATCGCCGGCCCGACCTTCCCAGACCCCGAAGGGTCCAGTGGCATATCCGGGCGCGGCTCACCGCCTACAGTTGCGGGGGCAGTTCCGTTTCGGGACGCGAGGCCCCGGCGGATTCCCTTTCCGACACGGCTTCCCTAGCCGCGGGAATCAGTGGTGGCAAGCTTGGTGAACAGGGACGCTTTCGGCATCAGGCGCCGAGCGCCGCCCCGAGCCGCTGCCATTCGCCTTCGTTTCCCGGCAGGCCAAGGCGGAGCCATCTGTCGGAATAGGGGAACCGGCGCGTCCAGATGTGGCGCCGCGCCAGCGTGGCCTGCGCCTGGCGCGCATCCGGTGTCTCGTAGAGGCGGAAAAGATGCGTGCCCCCCGCGCGGGTCCAGCCGGCGCCTGCCGCCAGATCGTCCAGCCGGGCCGCCTCGGCGGACAGGCGGCGGATGGTTTCGCGGCGCCAGTCCTGATCGCCAAGCGCGATCCGCCCGATTTCGAGGGCAGGCCCGGAAACGGGCCAGGGACCGGCGAGCGCGGACATCCGGCGGATCACATCCCCGCCGCCGTAGACGAAGCCCAGGCGCAGGCCCGCCAGCCCCCAGAACTTGCCGAAAGAACGCAGGACAAGCAGGCTTTCGCCGGCCTCAGCCAGGAGGCTGTCACCCGGTGCGGGATCGGCGAAGCTTTCGTCGACGACCAGCCGTCCGACCGGCAGGTTGCGCAAAGCCTTCCTGCAATGACGGCGCCCGTCCGGGTTGTTGGGGTTCACGACGACAGCGAGGTCCGCGCCGGACAGGGCTTCCAGTCGTCCCACTTCCTCGACGCGCCATCCTGCCTGCCGCAGGCAGGCCGCGTGTTCGTTGTAGGTCGGGGCGAGAACCCTCGCCACCCCGGGTCTTCCCAGCAGGGGGATCATCTGGATCGCCGCCTGCGCGCCCGCAAGCGCAAGCCCCGGCGCGGCGGTGCCGAAGGCGCGCGCGGCGGCGTCCATCAGCGCGGCCCTGGCGCTTGCGGTGGGAAGGTTCGTCCATGCCTCGGGCGGAAGCCGGGGCACGGGATAGGGGCGGCGGTTGATGCCGGTGGACAGGTCGATCCAGTCCCCCTGCCCCCACCGGGCGCGGGCCTCGTCAAGGTTGCCGCCGTGGTCGCGCATCAGGATGCCCCGGTGATGACGGGCAGCAGCGCCCAGAGGATCAGGGCGGCCGCCAGCATCAGCATGGCCCGCCGGTAGAGCCGGAGTCCCTGTGTCACGGATGCCGGCGACGGATCGGGTGCGCCCTCGTTCAGCCACGGCTCGGGCGCGACATGGCCGTCGTAGATCCTCGGCCCTGACAGGCGAACGCCCAGCGTCCCCGCCATGGCCCCCTCGGGCCAGCCTGCATTGGGCGAGCGGTGCCGGCGCGCATCTCGCAGCATGACCCCGCCCGCACGCAGCGGCTTGCCGGAAGCCAGCGCGAACAGCCCTCCGGTCGCCCGCGCCGGGATCAGGTTCACCAGGTCGTCCAGACGGGCCGACGCCCAGCCGAACTGCAGATGCCGCGGGTTGCGGTGGCCGATCATGGAATCCAGCGTGTTGATCATCTTGTAGGCGGCGATCCCCGGCAGACCCGCGACCGCCCCCCAGAAGACCGGGGCCACGATCCCGTCCGAGGTGTTCTCGGCCAGGCTCTCCAGCGCGGCCCGGGCGACGCCCGCCTCGTCAAGGGCGTCGGGATTGCGCCCGACGATCTTCGAGACGGCACGGCGCGCACCCGGCAGATCGCCCGCGATCAGGGGTTTCTCGACGGCCGCGACATGGTCGTGCATGGACCGCACCGCGACCAGCGGCCAGGCGAGAAGGCCGCCTGCAAGAACGCCCAGCGCATTGCCCGGCAACAGCAGCTGCATGGCTATGGACGGCAGGAGCACGGCGGTCAGGCACAGGCCAAGGGTCACCGCCCCTGTCAGCCTGCGCGGGAAACGCGCTTGGTTCAGCCGTGCTTCCAGGCTGGAAATGAGGCGCCCGCCCCAGGTGACCGGGTGTCCGATGCGGGCATAAACCCAGTTCGGCCAGCCGATCAGCCGGTCAACGGCGATCGCGACCACCATCATCGCGGGAAAGTCAGCAATCATCGCTTCCAAACCGCAGGATGCCAGTAAATCCGGCCGTCTTCAGCGCGGACGCCGCCTCGGGCGGAACCTCGCCCTTCGGGAAGATCAGCCCTCTCGCCGAGCCGGTATGCGCGATCACGAACCCCACGGCCCCGAGGCTTCGGGCAAGGTGTTCGGTGGGATCATCCGCCGGTCCGCGCCGCCGCAGGCAGCGCCGGGCGCTTTCGCAGGCGAGTTCACCGAAGACGCGCAGGCTGCGCGCGCCTTCCCAGTCCTGGGCGAGGTCGGACACGTCCGGAAAGTCCAGATCCTCGGGATCCGTGGGGCGCGACGCTCCGAAATAGCCGCCGACGATGTCATGCGGAGGAAGCGCCGGCATCTTCTTCAGGACGCGGCCCTCGCGCGAGGCCCAGAGCAGGCGCGCGGGATGCGGAAAGGCCAGCGGGTCCGACGCCCCCTCATGCGCCACGCAGGCCGCCATGAGCCGCTCGGGCGGCCCGTCCCAGCCATGAAGCCGCGCGGCCGCGATCAGCGTTGCGGTCGAGATACCCGTGCCTGCACCCGGGGGCGAAAGCGGCGAAACCATGATCATTCCGCCGCCCGCAAGGTCCAGGGCGCCGAGGAAACCGCAGAGCGGGTCGGCCTGCGGCATCTCCCCGCGCTCCAGCCGCGCCTCGAGGCCCGTGGCCGGACAGGGAACCGTGATGAGGCCAAGAAGACCCTCCGGTCCCAGCCTGCCCTGCAGGTATTCCCCGAAATGCCCCTGAACCCTGACGGTCTTCATGGCTGCCAGTTGACCTTGGCGACGGACCACTGGCCCTGGGGGCCGACGTGAAAGCGGGTCAGCGACAGCGGCGACACGTGGAATGACAGCGCGCCGGGAATGGAACCCGTCGCATGGGCCAGCGCCGCGCGGACGGTGCCCGCATGGGCGGTCACGACATGGACCCCCGGCTCGGCGGCGAGGTCCGAGAGGACGGGGATGGTGCGGGCGCAAAGCTCCCGGAAGCTTTCGCCGTTGGGCGGGCGGTGGTCGGCCAGCGCCTCCGGGGTCAGGGGGCCGAGGTCGGGAAGGGCTGCGTGGTCCAAACCCTCCCAGTCACCGAAGCCTTGTTCCCACAGCCTCTCGTCAGACGTCACGGACAGGCCGGGCAACAGCGCTTCTGCCGTCATGAGGCAGCGCCGGGCCGGAGAACTGGTCAGCCGCGCCCCGCGGGGCAGGCGCGCGGCGACGGCCGCGATCCTCACCCGGTCCGACAGGTCGGCCGGCAGGTCGAGCCGGCCGGCCAGGCGCCCTCCTCCGGCGACCGGCGCGTGGCGGATCAGGATGATTTCCGCGCCCTGCCCTTCAGGCATCGCGCAGCGGCCCTTCAGTCATCGGTCGCACTGTGATTAAGCATCGGCCAGGCAAAGACACGGACTATCCATGGGTTCGATCATCCTTGTGACGGGCGGGGCCCGGTCGGGGAAAAGCGCGATCGCAGAGCGCCGCACGCTCTCGCTCGGCAGCCCTGCCGTCTATATCGCCACGGCGCAAGCCTTCGACGCCGAGATGGAGGAGCGGATCGCGCTTCACCGGGCGCGACGGGGCGAAGAGTGGCAGACCCATGCCGAGCCGATCGACCTGTGCGGGGCGCTTGCGCGGACCCAAGGGACGCCGCGGCTGGTGGATTGCCTGACGCTGTGGCTGACGAACCTGATCCTGGCCGAACGGGACTGGCAGGCCGAGGCCGCGCGGCTCGTCGAGACGCTTGGCGCGCAGGCCTCGCCCGTGGTGCTGGTGACCAACGAGATCGGCGCCGGGATCGTGCCCGAGAACCCGATGGCCCGGACCTTCCGCGATGCGGCCGGCCTGCTGAACCAGCAGGTCGCGCAGGTCGCGGACGAGGTCATCCTGGCCGTCTGCGGCCTTCCAGTGAAAGTGAAATGATGCGCTTCGAGAACCTGTCCGACGTCGCCGCCCTGGCCGACACCCTGCCCACCGCCGACGACGCCGCCCGGGCTGCTGCCGCCCGCCGGCAGGACAGCCTGACGAAGCCGCCGGGTTCGCTGGGCCGGCTGGAGGAGATCGCCCTTTTCATCGCCGCATGGCAGGGGACCGAGCGGCCCACGGCCGACAGGGCGCAGGCACTGGTCTTTGCCGGCAACCACGGGATCTGCGCCCAGGGGGTGAACCCCTTCCCGCAGGAGGTCACCGCGCAGATGGTGGCGAACTTCCGCGCGGGGGGCGCCGCGATCAACCAGCTTTGCCGCGTGAACGGCGCCGACCTGTCGGTGGTCGCGCTGGACCTCGACCACCCCACCGCCGACTTCACGACGGGACCCGCCATGACCGGGGCCGAGACGCTGGAGGCCATGAACCGTGGCGCCGCGGCCGTCGATCCGCAGGCCAACATCCTGACGCTGGGCGAGATGGGCATCGGCAACTCGACCATCTCGGCCGCCCTGTGCGCCGCGTTGTTCGGGGGCGAGGTCGCGGACTGGGTCGGCCGGGGCACCGGCTCGGATGACGCAGGCGTCCGGCGCAAGGTCGATGCGATCGCGCGGGGGCTTGGGCGGCATCGGGGCTGCTCGGCCCTGGAAACCCTCGCCGCCCTCGGCGGGCGCGAGCAGGCCGCGATCTGCGGCGCGGTCCTTGCAGCGCGCGCGGCGCGCATCCCGGTGATCCTCGACGGCTTCATCTGCACCGCCGCCGTGGCGCCCCTGTTCGCGGCGGACCCGCGCCTTCTCGACCACTGCCTTGTCGGCCATCTCTCGCTCGAGCCGGGTCACCGGAAGCTTCTTTCGGCCATGGGCAAGACTGCCATCCTCGACTTCGACATGCGGCTAGGGGAAGGCACGGGGGCGGCGCTGGCGCTGGGGATCGTGCGCTCGGCGCTGGCCTGCCACAACGGCATGGCGACCTTCGCCGACGCGGGGATCAGCGGCGCATGAGGCAGCGCCTTGCCCAGGCGCAACTGGCGATCGTCCTTCTGACGCGCGTGCCCTTCGGACGGCTGCGCGACCCCGTTCCGCCGCTGGCCGCGGCAGCATGGGCCTTTCCGCTGGCCGGGCTGATCGTCGGCCTGATCGCGGGCGGAGTCATGTGGGCCGCGCTGGCGCTGGGGCTGTCGCCCCTGGTCGCAGGCGGGCTGGCCCTTGGCGCGCAGGCCATGGCGACGGGGGCCCTGCATGAGGACGGGCTTGCCGACATCTGCGACGGCTTCTGGGGCGGCGCCACGCGCGAACGCCGGCTTCAGATCATGCGCGACAGCCGGATCGGCAGCTATGGCACGGTCGGGCTGGTCGTGACGCTCGGCCTGCGCTGGCTGGGGCTGGCGGAACTGGCCGAGATGCAGGCCGTTGCCGCCGTGATCGCCGTGGCCATGGCAAGCCGCGTGGCCCCGGTCGCACTGATGGCATGGCTGCCCGCCGCCCGAGCGGACGGGCTCGGGGCGCAGGGACGGGCTGTCGGCACGGCGAGCGTTCTGGTGGCGATGCTGCTCGGGGGATTGCCCCTGCTGCTTCTGGCGCAAGGCGGGGCCGCTCTGGCCGTCGCAGCGCTGGCCGTGGCGGTCCTGGCGCTGACCGCCCGCAGCAAGATCGGCGGGCAGACGGGCGACGTGCTGGGCGCGGGCCAGCAGACAGCCGAGATCGCGCTGCTGCTGACGCTTGGCGCAGACTGGTAAGTCACGCATCGGACCGTTCGCCGGGTGAACGGCGCACCCTTGGTCCAGCACGCGCTCTGCGCCGGCAGGCTCGGAAAGCTGCCTTGTGGCGAAGCCGGCAAGACCGAGGTGATCCAGCAGCCCGCGCCGGCTCTGCTGGGCCCCTGCCCTTGCGAGCGGAACGGGTTACCCTCTAGGCGGTGCCGCAGGCTTTCGGAGACGCTGCCATGGAACTAACGCTCGTCGGGATCGGGACCGGCAACCCCGACCACCTGACCTTGCAGGCGATCGAGGCGATCAGGGCAGCGGACATCCTGCTGATTCCCGAGAAGGGCGAGGACAGGCAGGAGCTTGCCGACCTTCGCCGCCGGATCGCCGCCAGTTGCGTCGAGGGCGAAGCACCCCGGCTCTTGTCCTTTCCCATGCCCGAGCGCGACCCCGCCGTGCCCGACTACAAGACGCGGGTGAACCTCTGGCACGATGCCATCGCGCAAGCCTGGCTCGATGCGCTGGCCCCCTACCCCGAAGCGCGGAAGGTCGCGCTGCTCGTCTGGGGCGACCCGGCGCTGTTCGACAGCACGCTGCGGATCGCCGGGCGGATCGGAAAGGTCCGCCCACTGGACCTGAAGGTCGTGCCTGGCCTGATGTCGCTGCAGGTGCTCACCGCGTCCCATGCCATTCCGCTCAACAGCCTGGCCGAGCCGTTCCTCGTCACCACCGGGCGGCACCTGCGCGAGCATGGCTGGCCGCGGGGCGTCGACACGCTGGTGGTGATGCTCGACGGCGAATGTTCGTTCACCACGCTCGACCCGGCAGGGATCTCGATCTGGTGGGGCGCCTATGTGGGGATGGAGGGCGAGATCCTCGACCACGGCCCCCTGTCCGACGCAGGGCCGCGCATCGTCAGGACCCGCGCCGAGGCACGGGCGCGCCGGGGCTGGATCATGGACATCTACCTGCTGCGGCGCGGGGCGTCCCCGGCAAGCGCGCCGTAAAGGATCAGGGTCGGAGCGGTCGAGCGAGAGTTGGCGCGGCACGATTCGGCAATCTCGCCGATGGTGCCCCTGAAAAGCGTCTCGGCTGGCGTGGAGACGCCGACCGCGAGGATTGCGGGGGCAGCCGGGGAAAGCCCATGGGAAATAAGCCTGCCGGCAAAGTCGGGAAAGGTCGCCCGCGCCATGTAGACGGCCGTCACCGCATGGGGGTCCGCCAGCGCGGCCCAGTTCAGGTCGCCCGGCAGCGTCCCGGTGATCTCGTGGCCGGTCACGAACTGGACCCGCCGGGCCGTCAGCCGCCGCGTCAGCGGGATGCCTGCCGCGGCAGCAGCAGCCACCGGAGCGGTGACACCCGGAATGACCTCGTAGCCGATCCCGGCCGCATCGAGGGCGGCGATTTCCTCTTCCAGGCGGCCGAACATGCCTGCATCGCCGGATTTCAGCCGCACCACTCTGGCGCCGGTCCTCGCGTGGTTCACCAGCAGGCGGTTGATGTCGTCCTGTCGCGCCGAGGCGCGTCCCGCGCGCTTGCCGACGGAAATCAGATCTGCACTATCCGGGGAAAGGTCGAGGATCGGGCCCGAGGAAAGGTCATCGTAAAGCACGACCTCTGCCGCCTGAAGGCGCTTCACGGCCCGGACCGTCAGCAGTTCCGGGTCGCCGGGGCCGGAGGACACGAAGCTGACGCAGCCCGCCTCTCTCATGGCGCCTCTGCGATCAGGTGGAAGAAAGTGCCGGTGACATTCCCGCGCCGCGAGCCGGTTTCCGGGACAGGGTTGCCATCGGCATCGAAGACCTTGGCCAAAGGCGCGTCGGGTTGCGAGACGATCGTGGAATAATGGAACTCGTGGCCCAGCAGGTCCTGGCCGCGATCGTGCCCCGGCAGGGGGGAACGCAGCCGCGCGCGCCGGTATCCCAGATGCATCCGGCGGGTCGCATAGCTGGTTTCCAGCCCCAGCAGGCCGGCCATCCGGTGAACCTGCCCGTCTGCGTCGGTCAGGCTTTGCCCCAGCACCATGTAGCCGCCGCATTCGCCATGAACCGGCCTGTTCCCGGCAAACCGTCTCAGGCCCGCAAGAAAGTCCTGCGCCGCGGCCAGTCGTCCTGCATGGAGTTCCGGGTAGCCGCCGGGAAGCCAGCAGCAGTCGGCATCCGGTGGGGGCTCGTCTGCCAGAGGGGAAAAGGGGAGGATCTCCGCCCCGGCTGCCCGCCACGCGGCGAGCAGATGCGGATAGGTGAAGGAAAATGCCGCGTCCTGCGCCAGGGCGATCCGCTGCGCCGGGGGGCGGATGCGACTGGAGGGCTGCAGAGGCCTGCCGCCCGCCGCCAGTGCGCGCAGCGCCGCAAGATCGACATGGGCGCGCAGGAACGCGGCATAGGAGGCGATGGCCGACTGCAGGTCGGGATGCTCGACTGCCTGGACAAGGCCCAGGTGCCGCTCGGGCAATGTCAGGTCGCCGCGCCTCGGCAAGGCGCCGAACACCGGGATGCCCGCATCATCCAGCGCAAGCCGGCACAGCCTTTCGTGCCGGGGCGAGGCCACGCGGTTCAGGATCACCCCCGCGACGCGCACATCCGGGCGGAACTCCCGCAGCCCTGCAGCCAGCGCCGCCACGGTCTGCGCGTGGCCCGAGACATCCATCACCACAACGACCGGCCAGCCCGTGATCGCCGCGATGTCGGCCGTCGAGCCGTTCCCCGAGGCTCCGGCGCGGGCGACGCCGTCGAACAGCCCCATCGAGCCCTCGGCCAGCGCCATCTCGCCCGACAGGCCAAGCTGGTCGGCCAGCACCCCCGGCCCCATCGCCCAGCTGTCGAGGTTGCGGGACGCCTCGCCGCAGGCGGCGCGGTGAAAGGCCGGGTCGATGTAGTCGGGACCGCATTTGTAGGGGCGGACCTTCACCCCGTCCTCGGCAAGGCAGCGCAGCAGCCCCAGCATCACCGTGGTCTTCCCCGCCCCCGAGCGGGGGGCCGAGACGATCAGCCCGGGGATGGTGGCGCGGCTCACGCCTTCACCGCGTCGGCGCGCCCGGCCCGGAAGCGGCGGTCGTAATCGGGCGCATAAAGGCGGCTGTCGTCGAAATCTTCCGCGGCCAGCGCCCGCCCGACGAGGATCAGGGCCGTCCGCTCCATCGTCTCGGCCACGTCGGAGGCGATGGTGGCCAGCGTTCCCCGCACGATGCGCTGGTCGGGCCAGCTTGCCCGCCAGACCACGGCCACCGGGCAGTCCGTGCCGTAATGCGCGCCCAGCTCGGCGGCGACTTCACCCAGCCGGTGGATGGACAGATGGATCGCCAGCGTCGCCCCGGTCGCGGCGAAGGCGGCCAGCGTTTCGCCCCCGGGCATGGGCGAGGCGCGGCCCGGGGTGCGGGTCAGGACGACGCTTTGCGCGACGCCGGGAAGGGTCAGTTCCGCCCCGAGCGCCGCGGCGCCCGCGGCAAAGGACGGCACGCCGGGCGTGATGTCGTAGGGAATGTCCAGCGCCCGCAGGCGGCGCAGCTGCTCGCCCATGGCCGACCAGACCGACAGGTCGCCGGAATGAAGCCGCGCCACGTCCAGCCCCTGCGCGTGAGCGTTCGCGATCTCGGCGATGATATCGTCAAGGCTGAGGGGCGCGGTGTTGATCATCCGCGCGCCCTCGGGGCAGTGGCGCAGCAGTTCCTGCGGGATCAGGGAACCGGCGTAAAGGCAGACGGGCGAGGCCGCGATCAGGTCGCGTCCCCGCAAGGTCAGCAGGTCGGGCGCGCCGGGGCCGGCGCCGATGAAGTGAACGGTCATGGACAGGGGCTTTCGTCGGATTGGGCCAGGGCGGCGGTGGCGCGGCCATCGGTCGAGACCACGCGCGGCACGATGATCCGGGCGCCCGGTCCTGCCGCGACAATCGCGCAGGCCTCGGCGATGCTGCCGGTGCCGTGACGGGCGAGGATGCGTGGGCTGCGGGTCGGCGTGCTTGTGCCGCTCAGCGCGGCTTCGGGCAGCGGGATGATCCTGCGGCCCCGCCGCTGCAGGTCCAGAACGGCGGGGTGGCTTCCGCGGAAGGCGGGCACGGCGAGCGGCAGGTCGGGCGCGATCTGCAGGCGCTCGATCAGTTCCTCCAGGCTCGCCGGGGTGGCCGCCGAGCGAAGGCCGAGACCGACGACCCTCATCGCATGACGCTCCATTGCACGACGGGGTGGCTGGCCTTCCAGCCGCGCTTGCCGCCCAGCGGCGCCGCCTGCGACAGCTCGATCCGCAGCAGCGTTCCGCCCAGCCTCGCTTGCGCGCCGGCCAGCAGGCTCTCGGTTTCCAGCGTGACGCCATGCGCGACGATGCGGGTTCCGGCGGGCAGGCCGGCCCACACCGCGTCGAGCAGCGCCCCGTCCAGCCCGCCTCCGATGAAGACGGCATCCGGCGTGGGCAGGCCGGGCAGCAGTTCGAGCGCGGCCCCCTCTCGTATGTCGAAATGAGCCACGCCGAAGGAAAGGGCATTGGCCCGCGCACGCGCGGCGCGGGCGGGGTCGCGCTCGACGCCCACGGCGCGGTTGCGGGGGTGCGACAGCAGCCACTCGATCCCGACCGAGCCGCTGCCTGCGCCCAGATCCCACAGCAACTCGCCCGCGCGCGGCGCAAGGGCCGAAAGGGCCAGCGCGCGGATCGGGCGCTTCGTGATCTGGCCGTCATGGTCGAACAGGTCGTCGGCAAGGCCGGGAACCTGCGGCAAGCCCTTGCCGCCCCGGACCTCGATGGCGCAGGCGACGAGGTTCTCGAAGTCAGGCAGACCGTCATGTGCGGCATGGCGGCGGATGCGTTCCCTGGGGCCGCCCAGATGCTCCATCACGTGCAGCACCGAAGACCCGAAGCCCAGCGCGGTCAGGTAGCCCGCAAGCGCCGAAGGCGCCGCCCCGTCGCGCAGGGTCACGATAAGCCTTGCGCCGTCGGTCAGGTGCCGGCGCAGCCGCTCCAGCGGCGCGGCATGAAGGCCGAGGCAGGTCACCTCCTCCAGCCGCCAGCCAAGCCGCGCGGCAACGAGGGATGGCACCGGGACACCGGGATAGGCGCGCCACTCGCCGGAGGGCAGTTCCTGCGCCAGACTGCCGCCCGCGCCGTGCCAGAAGGGATCGCCCGACACCAGCGCGGCGACCGGCCTGCCGCGCAGCGCCAGCAGGGACGCCAGCGAGAACGGCACCGGCCACGGCCGCTTGCCGGGGTGGTCCACCAGGGCAAGATGGCGCGGGCTACCGAAGACGACCTCGGCGCGGTCCAGCGCCTCCCGGCTTGCCCCGGCCAGGTCCTTCAGGCCATTTTCCCCGATGCCGATGATCGACAGCCATTCAGACATCCCGACCACCCTCATCCTTGGCGGCACCACCGAGGCGAGCAGGCTCGCGCAAGCCATGGCCGAGGCGGGCTGGCCGGCGCTTCTGTCCTATGCGGGACGCGTGGCCACCCCCCGCGCGCAGCCGGTTCCCGTGCGCGTTGGCGGGTTCGGCGGGGCCGAGGGGCTTGCGACCTTCCTGCGCGACAAGCGGATCGGGCAGGTCATCGACGCGACCCATCCCTTTGCCGCGCAGATCAGCCGCAATGCCGTTCGGGCCTGCACCATGGCCGACGTGCCGCTTTGCGCCTCCGAGCGGGCTGCGTGGACGGCAGGTCCGCAGGACGACTGGACCCATGTTCCCGACATCACGAGTGCCGCGGCGGCCTTGGACGGTCCCGGCAAGCGGGTGTTCCTGGCGATCGGCCGCCAACATCTCGCCGACTTCGCCCATCTCGCGCAGCACCGCTTCCTGGTCCGGCTGGTGGATGCGCCTGCCCCGGACTTCCCGTTGCGGAATGCCGAGGTCATCGTCGCCCGCGGGCCCTTCCGGCTGGAGGACGATCTGGACCTGATGCGCGCGCATGGGACGGAACTGCTGGTCACCAAGAATGCGGGCGGCACCGGGGCCGAGGCGAAGATCCTCGCCGCCCGGACGCTCGGCATCCCCGTTGTCATGATCGACCGCCCCGACCTGCCGGACCGGCCCCTGTGCGGCACGCTTGCCGAGGTCATGGACTGGCTTCATGCCCGCCTCGGCGTGTAGACGAAGCGCCCGACCTGCCGCGTCGCCGACGAACCGACGATGACGAGGGTGCGCATGTCGGCCATTTCCGGCAGCGCCTCGCGCAGTCGCACCACGCGGATGTCCTGATCGGGGGTCGAGACGGCGCGGGCGAAGATGACCAGGCGCTCGGGCCCGGCATGGGCTTGCAGCAGGTCCAGCACCGAGGCGAACTGGTGCGGGCGCGACTGCGAGCGCGGGTTGTAGAAGGCCATGGCAAAGTCCGCTTCCAGCGCAAGCCGCACCCGCTTCAGCACAAGGTCGAAGGGCTTGAGATTGTCCGACAGGTTGATCGCGCAGAAATCGTGGCCCAGCGGGGCACCCGCCGCGGCAGCCGCCGCCAGCATGGCGGTTATGCCGGGCAGGACGCGGATGTCCAGGTCGCGCCAATGGGACGGCCCCTGCTCCACGGCCTCGAACACGGCCGAGGCCATGGCGAAGACGCCCGGATCGCCCGAGGACACGACGACCACGCGCCTGCCTGAGGCGGCAAGCTCCAGCGCATGGACCGCGCGGTCCAACTCGACGCGGTTGTCCGAGGGATGCAGCCGCAGGCCTTCGCGCGGAGGGACACGGCTGACATAGGGGATGTAGCCGATAACATCGCTCGCCCGGTCCAGCGCCAAAGCGACCTCGGGCGTGACCATGGCCTCGGCGCCGGGACCAAGCCCGGCGATGACGAGCGATCCGGTCATGGCCTGCGCCCCTGCCCGTGCACCAGCACGATCGAGAAATAGGGCACCGGCCCCTCGACCTCGGACAGCATCCGCACCCGCTCCTCGGCCATGGTGCCGTGCTCGATCAGCCATGCCTGGTCGGCCCTGCCCGCGCTTTCCAGCGCAGCGCGCAGGCGCGGCAGGTTGCGGCCGATCTTCATGACGACCAGCGCATCGGTGTCGCGGATGCGCCGCGCCAGTTCCTGTTCGGGCAGCGTGGCCGGCAGCACCGTCAGGATGTCGTCGCCCCAGGTGATCGGCAGGCCCGTCGCCGTCCAGCAGCCGGCCATGCCGGGGATCCCCGGCACCACCTCGACCCGTTCGTGCGGCAGCCGGGCATGAAGATGCATGAACGAGCCGTAGAAGAAGGGATCGCCCTCGCAGAGAACGACGACGTCCTCCTCGTCTGACTGCCGCAGAAGCTCGGCCGCCCAATGCTCGTAGAAGCCCGCAAGCGCCGGGTTGTAGCGCGTGTCCGACACCGCGATCTCGGTCGTGACCGGGTATTCCATCGGGATCTCGGTGGCATCGGGGCGCAGGAGCCCCTCGACGAGCCTGCGCGCCACGCCGCGTGCGCCCGCCTTGCGGAAGAAGGCCACGCGCGGCGCATTGGTCAGATGCCGATGGGCTCTGACGCTCATCAGTTCGGGGTCGCCCGGGCCGAGGCCGATGCAGATGATCTTGCCCATGGCTATTCCCGTTCCGAGGCGAGCGCGTTCACCGCCGCCACCGTGATGGCCGAGCCGCCAAGCCGGCCCTCGACCACGCACCAGGGCGCCGGGTCGTCCTGCATCAGCGCGGCCTTGGATTCCGCCGCGCCGATGAAGCCGACGGGGCAGCCGATGATGGCGGCCGGGCGGGGGAAATCGGGTTCGGCCAGCCGGTTGAGCAGGTGGAACAGCGCCGTCGGCGCATTGCCGATGGCCACCACCGCGCCGTCCAGGTGCGGCCGCCACAACTCGATCGCCGCCGCCGAGCGGGTGTTGCCCATCTCTGCCGCAAGGGCGGGCACGCGCGGGTCGTGCAGGGTGCAGATGACCTCGTTGCCGGCGGGCAGGCGGACGCGGGTGATCCCCTCGGACACCATGCGGGCGTCGCAGAGGACCGGCGCGCCGTCCTGCAGGGCCTTGCGGGCAACGGTCGCGAAGCCGGGCGAGAAACGGATGAATGCGGCCAGGTCCACCATGCCCGCGGCATGGATCATGCGGACCGCGACCACCTCCTCCTCGGGCGAGAAGCGGGCAAGGTCGGCCTCGGCCCGGATGGTGGCGAAGGATGCGCGGTAGATGGCCGCGCCATCGGTTTCATAGCTGTGAGCCAAGATGGCCTCTCATCACGTCGGGAAGACTTGCGGCGGGCAGACGGCGGAGCGCAGGCTCGCCCCCTGCCGGACCGTCGGGGATCAGGTCGAAGAACCCGTCGCGCCCGGTCAGCGTGACGGACGCCGGGGCGGGATGGGCGCAGCCCTTGGCGCAGCCCGAGACATGCAGATGCCGCCCCATCGGCACATGGCGGGCGAGTTCGCGCGCGAGTTCGCGGGTCACGACGCTGGCCGATGCGCATCCCGGCGCGCCGGTGCAGGCGCTGACGCGCAGCAGCGGATCGTCGGGGTCGGTCAGCCACAGGTCGCCCTGCACATCGCGCTCGGGCAGGACCGCCCGCCACGGCGTCAGGCGCAGGGCGTGCCCGGCGAGTTCGGACAGCGCCGCCGAGGTAGCCGCCCCGAAGGGCGCAAACAGGAACGGGGCAGATCGGAGGATCGCTTCCAGCGGCGCCTGCCTGTCGGGCGCCGCATCGGCATGCAGGGGCGGCTGGATCCCCGCCGCGACGGCCTGCGCCATACGGCGGTGCCCTGTTCCCGCGAACCATTCCAGCACGTCGAGAACGCGAGGGGTCACCGTCCCGCGGCTCACCCGTTCGCCCCGGGCCATCCCGTAAGCCCGCAGCAGCAGGTCGCCCCCGGCACGTTCGATCCGGATATCCGCCGAGGCGTCCTGCAGCGCGGGGCGTTCCCCGGTGTCGATCGCAAAGCCGAACTTCGGCGGCAGGTCCGGCGCGTCCCGCAAAGCTGCCTCCAGCTCTCGCCCGAGTGCTTGCGTGCCGCAGCCGTCGCGCCAGAACGGCGTCACCATGATGTTGCGGCGGGCCTCAAGGCGCGGATCGCCGTCCAGCAGGCCCAGTGTTTCAAGCCGGCGATGCACTTGGGGCAGCGTCTCCTCGCGGATGCCACGCAACTGCAGCGTCGCGCGCGAGCCGAGATCGACCTGACCGTTCCCGAAGATTCCGGAAATCTCCGCCAGAACGGCCACCTGCCCCGCGTCAAGGCGCGAGCCGCGCGGCCGGATGCGCAGCAGCAGCCCGTCGCCCGCGGGCATGGGGCGCAGGGCGCCGGGGCACCAGCCCTTCGGGGTCATGCCGGAAGCTCCGCAGGGGAGTTGCGGAGAGGTCGGGGCACGATCCCGAACTCGGCGAAGATCGCCTCCATCGCGGCCAGCGCGTCCGGGTTGGCCTCGGCAAGGAACTCCCGCACCTCGGGCGAGCCGAGGGTCGCGTCATGATACAGCGCGAAGAGATGCGCGGGCGCCGCCTGCGCCAGGCGGGCGAAGGCGGCCATGTGTTCAAGGGTCGCGGCGATCTCGGCGGCGCCCCGGAAGCCATGGCGCGTCATCCCCCGCAGCCAGCCGGGATTGGCGGCGCGGGCCCGGACCACGCGGGCAATCTCTTCGGACAGCAGCCGGGCGCGGGGGCTGTCGGGCCGGGTCGCGTCCAGATGGTAAAGCGCGGCGGGCTCCAGCCCCAGGGCGCTGCGGGCGGCGGCGAAACCCGCCTCGTGTGCGGCATAGTCCATAGCCAGCAGCAGGTCGGTTTCGGCCAGGTCCTGCGACAGGACGAAGCCGTCCGCCGCCCTGATCCGCGCCTCGAGCCCCGCGCGGTCCGGCCTGCCGTCGGGACCGAAGGCCGAGTTCTGCAGCCATGCGCGTCCCGCGATCCCGGCCGCCATGTCCTCGGTGATGCCGGTGCCGTAGCGGCCCGCCGCCGGGGCGAAGACGTGAGAGCCGGGAACGGATGCGACATAGGGGTTCATGTCGGCCGACTCGTCGCGGGCGGCAAGCGCGTCGCAGCCCTGCTGGAACAGCGTCACGAGCTCCGGGAAGGTGTCGCGGAAAAGCCCCGAAACACGCAGGGTCACCCCGGTCCTCGGCCGGTCCATCAGCGCAAGCGGCGTGATCTCGAAGCCGGTGACGCGCTCGGAGGCGGGATCCCACAGCGGCTCGAGCCCCGCGAGATGCAGCGCCATGGCGAAATCCTCGCCCGCCGTGCGCATGGTGGCGGAGCCCCACAGGTTGACCACCAGGCTACGGGGATAGTCGCCGTGATCCTGCAGATGGCGGCGGACGAGTTCCTCGGCCAGACGGACGCCCTGCGCCCACGCGGCGCGCGATGGCACCGCGCGCGGATCGACGCCGTAGAGGTTGCGCCCCGTCGGCAGCACGTCGAGCCGCCCCCGGTAGGGCGAGCCGGAAGGACCGGCCGCGACACGCTGCCCGGCGAGCGCCGCATCGATCGCCGCGCGCTCGGATGCAAGCGAGGTCGGGTCGCCCTGCCCCCTGCCCGGATCATCCGGGGTGCCTTCGCCCCAGACATGCAGCCCGTCCCCGAACTGGCTTTCCTTGAGATCGCAGACGAAGCGGTCGATGGCGGTGATCGCCTCGGCGGCCGAGGCGTCGGGCGCAAGGCCGAGGTCAGTTTCCAGGCCCTGATCCCGCGCCTCGGCCCGGATCAGCGAGATCAGGCGCAGGCGGCGCGCCGGATCGAGACCGTCGGCGGTCGAATATTCATCGAGCAGGCTTTCCAGCCGCAGCAGGTTCCCCGGCGTCCCGGATGCGACCAGCGGTGGCGGCAGGTGGCCCAGCGTCAGCGCCCCGAGCCTGCGCCGGGCCTGCGCGGCCTCGCCCGGATCGTTGACGATGAAGGGATAAAGCACCGGCAGCCCGCCGGTCAGCGCGTCGGGCCAGCAGTCCCGCGACAGGGCCGCGGCCTTGCCCGGCAGCCATTCCAGCGTGCCATGCGCGCCGACATGGATGATGGCGTCGACCTTGGCGCCATGCCTGAGCCACAGATAGAAGGCCGCGTAGTCGGGGCCCGGCACATGGGACAAGTCATGGTAATCGGCCTCGCGCGATGTGGGCCTTCCCCGCTCGGGTTGCAGGGCAATGAGGATGTTGCCCGCCCAGAAGGCCCGGAACTCCGGTTCGGCTGTCGCCTTGCCATGACCTGCTTCCAGATCGCGGCGCAGGTTGTCGGGCAAGCGTGACAGCGCCCTTTCACACTCCGGCAACGACCAGCGAAGCCGCGTAGACTTGAGGTCGCGCAGCACGGTCTCGGGAGTCAGGTCCTGTCCAAGCTGCCGGGCGATGGCGGCGGCCGAGGCCAGGGCATCAAGCCCGACCGCATGGGCAAGCCGCCATTCCTTGCCCGGATAGGTGGACAGGACCAGCGCCACCCGGCGGGTGGATGGCGCCAGATGCTGCAAGCGGCACCAGTTCAGGACCCGCGCCACGACGGCCCCGATCCGCTCGGCATCCGGGCTGTGGCGCTGAAGCCGGACCTGCAGCGCGGGATCGGTCTCTACCGCCTCCTTAAAAGAGATGACGCCCGCGTTGATGCGCCCGTCCAGTTCGGGCAGCGCCACGTGCATGGCCAGGTCGGCGGCCGACAGGCCGCGCTCCGCGCCCTTCCATGCGGCCCGATCCGAGGTCGCGTGGATCACCTGGAACACCGGCACCCCCGGCGCATCGAGCGGCGAGGCGTCCCCGGCCCGGCCCGAGAAGGCGGTCGCGTTGACGATGGCGGCGGGGGCGAGCCCGGGCAGCGTGGACCGCAGCCACTCGGCCGCGGCCGTATCCTTGAGGCTGGGCAGGAACATCCCGACGGCCTGCACATCCTCGGCCTCGAACGCGCGGATCAGTGCGGCGACCGACGCGGTGTCGGACGCCGCCGCCCAGGCGCGGTAGAAGGGGATGAGGATCAGCGGGCGACCATCCCGCCTGAAAGCCGTCGTCACCCCCGGATCGGGGTGCCAGAAGCCGTGGTTGGGCAGCACCGTGGCACCTTGGGGCGGACCTGCATCCAGCCCTGCCGCCGAGGACAGCAGGACCAGCGCATCCTGCGCCGCAAGCTCTCCCCCGGACTCGCACAGGTCCGACAACCGCCGCAGGGTGGAAACGGGCAGGGTCGAGGCCCCGTCCAGAACGGGATCGGGCTGGCCGTCCGCCGGAAGGAAGGCAAGCGCGATCCCCTTCCGGCGTGCGATCCGGGACAACTCGTCCACCCCGTAGGACCAGTAGCTCCTGCCGCCGATCAGGCGGACGAGGACGCCCCTGGCTGCCGAGAGGGTCTGATCGACATACGTATCGACGGACAGGGGATGGCGCAGGCGCGAAAGATTGGCCAGCCGCAGCGACGGCAGCCTGTCCCGGCCCCGCTGCCAGCCTGCCGCGAAAGCGCCAAGGTCGCTGTCCGAGAAGGACAGGACCACCAGATCCGCGGGCGACTGCCCCAGATCCTCGGGCCGGGCCGTTTCCTCCAGCCCGTGGCTTTCGCGGAAAAGGACGTGCATCAGGCCAGCGCGGCCCGGATGGCGTCCGCGTCGATGTCGCCCTTTTCCGCGATCACCACCAGGCGGCCCCGCCGGGGCCGGTCGCCCCAGGGCCGGTCGAACTGGTGGCGCACCCGCGCGCCGACAGCCTGAACCAGAAGCCGCAGCGGCTTTCCTTCGATGGCGACATGACCCTTGATCCGCAGGATCTTCTGCGCCTCGGCCAGCCTGGCGACCTTCGCGGCCAGCGTCTCGGGGGTGCCCTGCTCGGGCAGGTCGATCACCACCGTGTCGAAGTCGTCATGGTCATGCTCCTCCTCGCCGTCGTGATGCGAGGGGCGGGCGGCCAGGTCGTCCTCGGCCGCCGCGTTGATCCCCAGGACCACGCACGGGTCGATCACGCCTTCGGTCAGCGCCACCATCGGCAAAGGGCGCGGGGCCTCGGCGGAGATGACCTCGCGAGCCGCGGCGACCCCCTCCTCTCCGGCCAAGTCGGCCTTGGACAGCAGCACGATGTCGGCGCAGGCGATCTGGTCCTCGAAGACTTCGGACAGCGGCGTCTCGTGATCCACCTCGCTGGCGTCGCCGGGACGCGCCGGGTCAGGGGCGAAGCGCCCGGCAGCGACGGCCTCGGCATCGGCCACGGCGACCACGCCGTCGATGGTGATGCGCGAGCGCAGGTCGGGCCAGTCGAAGGCCTTGAGCAGCGGCTTCGGCAGCGCCAGCCCCGAGGTCTCGATCACGATGTGGTCGGGCCGGGGATCGAGGGCCAGCAGCCGCTCGATCGAGGGGATGAACTCGTCGGCGACGGTGCAGCAGATGCAGCCGTTGGTCAGCTCGACGATGTTCGCCTCGGGGCAGTTCGCGTCGGCGCAGGCGCGGATCAGGTCGCCATCCACGCCGACGTCGCCGAATTCGTTGACCAGGACCGCCAGACGCCGCCCCTGCGGGTTCTGCAGCAGGTGGCGGATCAGCGTGGTCTTGCCCGCGCCAAGGAATCCGGTGACGACGGTGACAGGGGTTTTTTCCAGTGACATTTCAGACCTCGATCGGGGGAATGCGGGCGATGGTGTGCTTGCGGATCACGTCGGGACGGGACCGCCACGGCACGATGCCGTCCGGCGTTGCGGCATAGGCGCGAGCCATCTCTGCCACGTCGTCGGAATGCAGGTCGGGATCGAGGCTGCCCTGCACATAGGTCCAGCGGCCGGGCCCGCGGAACACGACGACGCAGGAGCGCTCGCAGGCCGAAAAGCATTCCTGCCGGTCATGGGGCACGCCGCGCGCAGCCAGGGCATCGGACAGCCGCGCCCCGTCCCGCGGTGCCTGCGGATCGGTGCCGGCGCGCCTGCAGGTGATGCAGACCGTCAACGCATTCTTCCTGGCCATCTGCCCTCCCGGCAAGCCAACGGACGCGGGAGGCTTGAGATCTGCGCGCAGGACATGCGGGGGCCGGTGGCCGCCTTCATGGCTTGCACACGGTTCACCCCGACCGCAACACAACGCGGATGCGAGATCTCGCACCGCACGCTGGCAGGTCTCCCGGCTTGCGGATGACGGGGATTTCTCCCCGGCGGGCACCCGACCTTCCCAGACCTTCAGGCCCAGTGGCATCTCGGGCGACCTCTCCGGTCACGGTCGCGGGGGCGGCTGCGCTTCGCTGGAGACCAGCTGTCGCATTCCCTCTTAGCTCGCTTTGTGCGAGAACCAACGATGCGCGAGGGAAGCCACGAGACGGCCTCGCTTGTCAAGGGAGAGGTGACAATGGCGGCAGAAGCGACCCCCGACGAGGCGGCGCGCCATGCCGAGAAGAAGGCACGGATCAAGGCCGCCCGCGACCGGATGATGGCGGAAAAGACAGGCGAAAAAGGTTTGGTCCTGGTCCTGACCGGCCCCGGCAAGGGCAAGTCCTCGTCGGCCTTCGGCATGGTGATGCGGGCGATCTCGCACGGGATGCGCGTGGGCGTGGTCCAGTTCATCAAGGGCGCCATGGCGACCGGAGAGCGGGACTTCCTGCTGACCCACTTTCCCGACCTCTGCGAGTTCCACACCATGGGCGAAGGCTTCACCTGGGAAACGCAGGACCTGGCGCGCGACCGCGCCGCCGCCGCCCGCGCCTGGGCGAAGGCCAGGGACCTGATCCGGGACGAGCGCAACCGGCTGGTCCTGCTGGACGAGATCAACATCGCCTTGCGCTATGACTATCTCGACGTGGCCGAGGTCGTGGAGTTCCTCGGGACCGAGAAGCCGCCGATGACCCATGTCCTTCTGACGGGCCGCAATGCCAGGCCCGAGCTGATCGAGGTGGCCGACCTGGTGACGGAAATGACCGTGGTGAAGCACCCCTTCCGGCAGGGGATCAAGGCGCAGGCGGGGATCGAGTTCTGACACGCGCGCTGATGCTGCAGGGGACCGGCTCGAACGTCGGCAAGTCGCTGCTGGTGGCCGGGCTCTGCCGGGCGGCGGTCCGGCGCGGGCTGACCGTGCGCCCCTTCAAGCCGCAGAACATGTCGAACAACGCCGCCGTGACAGTGGACGGCGGCGAGATCGGCCGCGCGCAGGCCTTGCAGGCGCTGGCCTGCGGGGTCGAGCCGCACACCGACATGAACCCGGTCCTGCTGAAGCCCGAATCCGACATCGGCGCGCAGGTCATCGTGCAGGGCAAGCGGCGCGCGACGCTGAAGGCCCGCGACTATGCCCGGCTGAAGCCCGAGCTGATGAGGCCGGTGCTGGAAAGCTTCGCGCGGCTCAAGGCGCAGGCCGATCTGGTCATCGTCGAAGGCGCGGGCAGCCCGGCCGAGGTCAACCTGCGCCGCGGCGACATCGCCAACATGGGCTTCGCGGCCGCCGCCGACGTTCCGGTGGTGCTGATCGGAGATATCGACCGCGGCGGCGTGATCGCGCAGCTTGTCGGCACGAAGGCCGTCCTCGACCCGGAGGACGCCGCCCGTATCAAGGGCTTCATCGTCAACCGCTTCCGCGGCGACCCCTCGCTTTTCGACGACGGCTACCAGATGATCGCCGAGCGGACCGGATGGCAGGGCTTCGGGGTGCTTCCGTGGTTCGCCAGGGCCGCGCTGCTGCCGGCCGAGGACGCGCTCGACCTGCAGCCCTTCGGTGACGGCGAGTCCAGGATCGCCTGCCTCGCCCTGTCGCGGATCGCCAATTTCGACGACCTCGACCCGTTGAAGATGCACCCGGGCGTCCGGCTTGACATGGTGCGCCCGGGCCAGCCGATCCCCGGCGACGCCGCGGTGGTGATCGTCCCGGGCTCGAAGTCCACCCGCGCCGACCTCGCGTTCCTGCGGGCGCAGGGCTGGGACATCGATCTCAGGGCCCATCACCGGCGCGGCGGCCGCCTCCTCGGGATCTGCGGCGGGTTCCAGATGCTCGGCCGCAGCATCGCCGATCCGCACGGCGTCGAGGGAGAGGCGGGGGCGACGGAGGGCCTCGGCTACCTTGATGTCGAGACCGTGCTGACATCGGACAAGCGGCTGACGCGGGTCGATGCCATCCACGTTCCCTCCGGCCTGCAGGTCGCCGGCTACGAGATTCACCTGGGGCTGACGGACGGACCCGATTGCCTCCGCCCCTTCGCCCGGATCGGCGATGTTCCCGAAGGCGCACGGTCAGGCGATGGCCGGGTAGAGGGAACCTATCTGCACGGCCTGTTCACATCGGATGCCTTCCGCGCGGCCTGGCTCCACGCGCTCGGAGTATCCGCCGACGATTTCCGCTACGGGAACGAGGTTGACGCGGTTCTTGATGAGCTTGCGATCCAGATCAACAGGCATCTCGACGTGACCGAACTGCTGAAGCTGTCGCGCTAGGCTGATGACATTTCACAGCCAGGGGGACAGTGGCTGCGAGGGCGACGGCGGAGAAGAAGGTCTCCGGGCATGGGTGGGATCCGGTGGCAACGCGGTTTCCGTGCTTCAGCCGACTGACATGAACTCGGTGTAGTTGCGCCTGTATCGCCAGATGTAGTCTAGTATATAGACTTCTTGGGGCTCTCCGGTTGAAATGCACATTTTCATCCGTTGTCTCTTGGCGCTTTTCGCAACCAGTCCTGCATCGTAGCCCCCTGTCGCCACAAGGCAGTCGGCACTCGGCAGGCGGCCCAGAAGCTGCTCGACCGCCGTGGCGCTGCGCAGTTTCTGCGTGGCGCAGAGGACATAGGCCGAGGGGCAGTCCCATCCCTCGCGCAGCGCCTGCACGGTGATGACGTGGCGCGTGGGTTCCGAGGGGTCGCGCAGGTTCACGCCGTCCAGCTCGCGCCGGTCGCCCGTCGCCACCTTGATCCATGACGGGGGCACCAGCCGTTCTACCAGATAGTCGCGGATCTGATCGACCGTCGGCTCGCGGCCCTTCGCCTGCGCGTTCGTTCGTGCCGTCTCAGCGCCAACATTTTCTTCGAATGAGGCAAGAAAATCGTAGTACCAGATCAGAAAGTTCATGTCGTTTTCATCACCAATCATGCCCAATCCTAAGACGGCGTTGGGCCACAACTGAACACGCTCAGGATTGAGAAGAACCTTTTGCAGATCAAGTGGGCTATCGGTTAACCGCCGAAGATCTTCGACAGGTATGCCTTCGTTCCATGCGCCGCTCAACAGAACCTCTAAGGGACTGAGATTTTCAGTCGCAAGTTGCACCTGAGTGATCGTTTCGGCAATTCCTCCTACTAGAGAACGGAACACAGCATTTGTTGACATGAGGTGATTGCACTGACTGGCCGTCAGTCGCATGTTTGCCGCCGTGACTGTGGCATTCATGAGATTCCTGTCGTCATAGTGATGACTTAAGGTCTGAGAGTGACCAAATTTGTGAAACCACAGAACAGCATTGGTTTGTAGTGCGAGAGCGGTATCGAGTCCATACTGATTGTCCACTACGATGAGCAAATCATCGTCGGAGCAACCTGAGTAACCCGGGTTGTATCCACCACAGTAGTTCAGAAATCTCACTATGATCACGTTAGCGTCGCTTCGGCTGAAGAGCGCATTCAAATCTTGAGCGATCAATGCTATCAGGAACTTGGATGACACGATTACTTGCTACAGAGAAGTCCAGAGTACAATTAACTCCTGTGTATCTAACTTCATCGACTATGGCGTTCCACATCGAAACGACGGGCTGCGCGGAACTCTCAGGAAACTGTGATCCTGGGCTTCTTCCCACTTTAAGCATGAAGCTTTCGGCCGCAACTATAGATGTCGAACCAAAAATAAATAAAGCCGCTGCTCCAATGCGGAACATCCCATCCCTCCGCAAGAAGGCAAATCGACAAGGACTACAAAAGGAGCTTACCATTCACCGACCGATTTCACAAAATCTTTTTAAAGGCAAAATCGGAGGACGAATGTTCCTACGCTGGTGGCCATCAATGCATGCCCGCTCCCGTATCATGCCCGCTCCCGTATGTGGAGCGTCGCAGACCCACCCCAGCACAGCGGCGCTCTAAGGGAGGGCGAAAACGAGCGCCTTCAGCGCCTCGAGATTGTCGCCCTGCACCAGCAGCCCGTCCTCGCTGCCGGACCCGTTCGCGCCGTGGGAACAGCGAGGGCTCCTCGGTCAGCAGCCGGAACGGCACCTGCGCGGCCGTCCGCGGATCCGCGTCCGCGTCAGTCAGTGCAATATCGGCATCCCGTCCCCTCGTTCGTTTTGAGGGCGGATGTAACCGAGCCGTCAGAAAAGGGAAGCCGGCCCACGTACCTGGTGGCGCAAGGGGCCGCCGGGATCAGTCGTCGCGTTGAGCGGGGTTGGGGCGAGCGGGCTCGCGATCCTTCGTGAACCGCCACTGCGCCAGCACACGCGCCACCTGCTCGCGCGCGGATTGCACCGTGGCGTCTTTGGGCAGCAGACGCCGCGTCATTTCCGCCAGCGTCTGCCACACATTGTCGATCTCGGCACGGTGGTTCGCGACCTGCGCTTTCTCGCCCGCGAGTTTTGCCTCGGCCGCCTGCCGCATCGGCTTCCATCCTGGCGCCAAGGCCGCGGCGAATCTGCGCCAGCCCGAGGGCGATTCGTTGATGCGAGTGATGATCTGCGCGGCCGCCGGATCATCGGGGTTCGCGGGGGCCAGCGTGATTTCATCCTGCGCGGGGTCGATCAACCCGGCGCCAAGCGCCTCGGCGCCAGCCAGCACAGCGTCTTGCTCGGCCGCCTGCTCGGCCAACCGGGCACGCTCTACCTTGAGAGCGGCCTCGGCTTCAGTTGCAGCGAGCTGCTGCTGGCTTTCGCAGCCTCAACGGCAGCGCGTTCGCGGGCCAGCGCGGCCTTATGTTCCGCCGCCTGTTCAGCCAGACGGGCACGCTCGGCCTCCAAAGCGGCCTCGGCTTCGGCCGCCTTGCGCTGCTGCTCGGCTTGTGCGGCCTGCAATGCGTTGCGTTCAGCTATCAGGCGCAGGTCCTCCTTCTCGCGCCACTCCCGGGTGCGGACATGGCGGCGACGCGGCGGCGGAGCCTCGCCGCGTGCATAAGCCTCGCGCGTTGCCTGGGCGCGCTGTTTGAGGGTAACGAGAGAATTTCTCAAAAAGGATCTCTACGAAGCTGGGGATCCTTCAGACTCTCAATAGCGCTGGGGTTGAAAGTAGGATCGCCTGCCATTAGGCGATGATCGATCCCTGTTAGAACCGACAAGCGCTTAAGCTGGGCATCATTATAGTAGTTGACCGGCCACTTACCGGCCTTCTCGCCATTGCACTCGCGGCAGAGAAGCGTGGCATTTTCAGTCGTGAGCGGCCAGAGATAGTAAACAGGCAGTGAATGGTCAAGATTCCCTTCTTTTTTGGCAACGCCTGCTGTGAGATCGTCTGAGAGGTCGATGCCGCATTTGAAGCAGCAGTTTTCAAAGCGCTTATAAATTTCAGCAATGTCGATCTTTCCGGTGCTTTTGAAATGAGTGTACAGCCTCCGCTTTTGGCTAGCCTCCCGGTGCTGTTCCGCCAAGCGCGTTCCGTTTTTGATTGCATTATAAGTTTGCTTGCAGACGCGGCATTCTCCCTGACGACCGGTCCGACGAGCACTATGGAAGTCAAAGAGTTCAAAGGGCTTCAATGCACCGCAGACAATGCAGTATTTATACTCACCGGATTCATTCACATAATCGTCGTGCAATATTTCAAAAGGACCTTCTTCAATCAGCGAATCATCGCGGGTGTCGCAAAGCTTGTATGTGTATATAGTCGTGCTTTCGCCGGCTTTATGGACAAACCCGCAAGACGGGCAAGGATACTCAAAGTCGGGATCAATGGTTTCGGTCCGGATGAATAGAAAGTCGGTACAGTCCTTGTTCAGGCATTGGAATCCGCGGAAAGTCTTGTCCCCCATACCGGTAACGTGAATGGGGTTTAAAAAGCTACCTCGTTCGACCTTCGTATACGCTGCTCGTCTTGCCATTTCGATCTCCTTTGCGGCTCAACGAGAGCATACCGGAGCGATAGTAACAACAATTTTCCGCTTATGCGTGCCCAGCATGGATGCGACCCTCCCTTTGGTCGCATGGCAGGGGACATCTGGTGGTTGAGTAGCACTGTTCTCGCACCCTAAGCTCGGGTTGCGGTCCATCCCCTTGGCACATGCCCTCTACGCCACTCGCTCTGCGCGGATTCAGTGAAGGATACTTACCGCCAATAGCCGTATTTGCGTCTCTTTCGTCCCCGCGTTGTCGGCGTGTGTCTGGCGATACGCCGCCAGCGCAGGGCCGACCGGGTGAGGTTGGGATGTGAGCGTTGGCGGGTGTCGTTTTCCTGAACACGAGAGGACGACATGTTCCAGCAGACTCCCCAGACGACCTGCGCGCTTCCGGTGCCGCAGAACCAGAGCAGCACGCTCGCCATCGGCAGCATCATCCGCTGGCCGCTCCCCAACAATCCCGATGCGCTCGCGCTCATCGTCGATATTGAGAGCATCGCCGGCTGGCAGGTGCTGGCCATCGCCCCCGGCACCGATGATCACGCCCAGCCGGTGCGCCCGGGCACGCTGCGCCTCAGCCATCTCGACGAGGTGCGCCAGTCCGGCCTCCTCCGCCCCGTGCGCTTCGACCTCAACCGGCGGTTCTCCATCGCCCCCTCGCATCCGGCACTTGCGGCGACGCAGGAGTTCCCGATCGTCGGCCATCTCTGCGAGAGCGCGGTGGAGCGGTTGCACGCGCAGCGCGCCCGCATCCACGCCCTGCGCGACATCGCCGCGGCGCGCCGGGAAGAGCGACGGGCCGAGCGACGCGGCGATCGCCGCACCGGCTGGCGGGCAATGCCCCGACCAGCCCGGCCGCAGGGCGCGCAGGAGGGCCGGCAATGATCGCCCCTTCGCGTCATCAGCTCGTCCTCGAGCAGAAGGCCGGCACCGACTTCGAGCGGCTGGAGGACATCGGCGCCTCGGCCATTGCGGCGGCGCGCCACGCGGTCGCCCGCTCGCAGGCACTCGACGGCGAGACGGCCTACGCGCTGCGCCGCGAACTCGCCGAGTTGCGGAAGATCGCCGAGGAGCGCTCCGCGCTCGCCAAGAACGCGCGTGAGAACCTGCACGATCTCGCCCGGCTCCTGAAGGATCGGGCAGATACCGAGACCTCGCCCGCTATCGGTCCTCTGCTGGAAGCGGTGATCGAGTGCCTCGCCGCCTCCGAGCGGGTGGCCGACCTGTTGGCGGCCGAGCGGCACATTGGCTTCTGCCGCGGCATCGCCTGAGCTTCCCATGCCGGCGCGCAGGACGCGCCGGCACTCCACCGACATCGAAGAGAGACAATCCATGACCACCGATCTCCTCGGCGGGGCCGCTGCCCTGCGCCTGGCACCATCGTTTCGTTCCGCTTTCCGCTCGGCGAGGGGCGAAGGCCGGGTGAAGACCCGCCCCTGCCTCGTCATCGCGGCGACGCCCGGGAAGGAGGGCGCGCCCCTGGTCACGATCGCCTACGGCACCAGCGCCGGCAGCCACTCGAACCGCGGCCTCGACCTCGAACTGCCAGAGCCCGACGACTACAAGGCCGCGGGCCTGCAGCGCCCCACCCGCTTCGTGCTGATGCGTCGGGTGACGGTGCCTGCGTCCGATCTCGGGCTCAACGGCCGCAAGGCGGGATCCCCGGTGATCGGGAGCCTACCGCCCTCGGCGATGATCACGCTCCGGAGGTTGACCCGGTCGCTCGGCAAGACCCTCACCGAGGATCGCCGTCGCGGGTCCGTCGGAGCCGGAGAACGAGGACGGCGGGACAGATGTTGATTTCCACTTGGAACTGACCCGGGACGGCGCCTGATTT
>NZ_SELD02000072.1 GCF_004923205.2 Paracoccus aeridis | reverse complement strand
GTGCTTGAAATTGTCGGGAGGGAAGCGGATGGGGGCCGGCGATGCGTCCTGGTCGGATGCGGAACGGAGCAATCCGGTCCGCCGATCGATTCGGGGCGTGGACCGACGCGGATTACGGTGGCGGCCTAAGCCCGGGCTTTTGATACGCTTGTGGAGACGTCGCTGCCGTGATCGTGGTCTGCAGCACGCGCCTAACGGCGTGCCTCGGCATCAGCGTGCTCCGGGCGTCGGCCTGTGGGCTCCCCATTCGACCCGTCTTGTAACACGGACCAAGGAGTCTGACATGTGTGCGAGTCAACGGGTGAGTAAACCCGTAAGGCGCAAGGAAGCTGATTGGCGGGATCCCTCGCGGGTGCACCGCCGACCGACCTTGATCTTCTGAGAAGGGTTCGAGT
>NZ_SELD02000070.1 GCF_004923205.2 Paracoccus aeridis | reverse complement strand
CACTTCTCGATGGAAAACCCGGGTCAGTTCCGGGTGGAAATCAACATGCCGGGCCTCTCAAAGGCCGCGGTGGAGACACTGGTGCTCGACGGCCTGCGCTCGGCGCTGATGACGGAGGAAGCCGTGGCGCAGTTCCGCCGCGCCTACACCCACCACCTGGCCGACCAAAACAAGGATGCGAGCGACCGCATCGCCCGCCGCAGCAGTGCCATCCGCAGCCTCGAGCAGAAGCGGCAGCGCTTCCGCGACGCCATCGGCTCCGGCCACGCCAACCCGTCGATCTTCGAATGGCTGACCGAGACCGAGAACCAGCTGGCAGCTCTGCGAATGGAGGCCGAGAGCGAAGCCGACACGCTGATCGAGATCCCGGAGGATCTCACCGCGCTCTACCGGTAAGCGTCCGGCCTGACTGCCCTGCCGGGTTCAGGGAGTGATC
>NZ_SELD02000014.1 GCF_004923205.2 Paracoccus aeridis | reverse complement strand
GCCGGCCACTGCAGGACCTCGGGAGTGGGAGGCCGGTAGCCCAAGGCTGAATGCGGGCGCTTGGTGTTGTAGTGCCGTCGCCAGTTCTCGATGACGATCTTTGCCTCGGCGAGACTGTAGAAGATCTCGCCCTCCAGCAGCTCGTCGCGGAGCTTGGAGTTGAAGCTCTCGCAGTAGCCGTTCTCCCAAGGTGACCCCGGCTCGATATAGGCCGTCCTGGCACCGACGGCAGCGATCCAGTTCCGCACCGCCGTGGCGATGAACTCGGGGCCGTTGTCAGACCTGATATGGCTGGGCACGCCACGAAGGATGAACTGATCCGACAGCACGTCGATGACATCTGTCGAGTTCAGCTTCCGGCTGACCCGGATTGTCAAACATTCCCGGGTGAACTCGTCGATCAGGTTGAGCATGCGGAACTTCCTTCCGTCATGGGTCCGGCTCTCGACGAAGTCGTAAGACCAGACGTGGTTCTGCCGCTCCGGCCGCAGACGGATGCACGACCCGTCGTTCAGCCAAAGCCTTCCTTTCTTCGGTTGCTTTTGCGGGACCTTCAGCCCCTCCCGCCGCCAGATCCGCTCGACCCGCTTCACGTTCACCGTCCAGCCGGCATTCCGAAGCAGGGCGGTAATGCGGCGGTAGCCGTAGCGCCCATACTGGGTGGCGAGCGCGATGATATCAGCGGTCAGCGCCTCTTCATCAGCCCGCCCGCGCGGCACTTTCCGCTGGGTGGAGCGATGCTGGCCGAGCACCCGGCAGGCCAGGCGTTCCGAAACGCAGAACTTCTGCCGGACATGGTCGATGCAACGGCGGCGGCGGGCGGGGCTTAGAAGTTTCCCGAGGCGGCCTCCTTGAGAATGAGCTTCTCCAGCGTCAGCTCGGACACCGCCTTGCGCAGCCGCTCGTTCTCCTTTTCGAGATGCTTCAACCGCTTGACCTGGTCGCTTTTCAGCCCGCCGAACTCCTTGCGCCACCGGTAGTAGGTGAACTGCGTCACGCCGATCGAACGCACCGCCTCGGCTACCGACTGGCCCTGCGACACCAACACGTCAACCTGCCGGAGCTTGGCGACGATCTCTTCGGGTTTGTGCTTCTTCTGGGGCATTCCATCGTCCTCCATATGGCTCAAAAGCCTACT
>NZ_SELD02000013.1 GCF_004923205.2 Paracoccus aeridis | reverse complement strand
AAGCGGCTCTGGACGGACGAGGAGAAGCGGACGATCTGCTTTCAGACGACGGCTCCGGGCGTTTCGGTTGCTCAGGTCGCGCGGCGTTACGCGGTCAACGCGAACCTGATCTTCAAATGGCTGCGTGATGCTCGCTTTGCGCCCGCGCCTTTGGCGGGCGGGTGCTCGCCGGAGCGCGTGCAGTTTTTGCCGGTCGAGATCGTGCAGGATGTCAGGGCAGCCCCGGCTGTCCCTGATGCGCCTGTCGCCGGCGGGGGCTTGATCGAGATCGAACTTGCTGGCGGGCATCGGATGCGGATCACGGGCCGCTATGATCCCGAGGCTCTGGCACGGCTGATCCGGGGTCTGTCGGCATGATCCCGGTGCCGGCCAACACGCGGGTGTGGCTCGCGGCCGGGGTGACGGACATGCGCAAGGGCTTCGCGGCCTTGGCCGCGCAGGCCGAGGCGGTGCTGAAGCAGGATCCGTTCGCCGGGCATCTCTTTGTCTTCCGGGGCCGCCGCGGCGATCTGGTCAAGGTGATCTGGTGGGATGGCCAAGGCGCCTGCATGTTCATGAAGCGGCTGGAGCGGGGCCGGTTCGTCTGGCCTTCCGCCACCGAGGGCAAGATCGCCCTGACGGCTGCGCAGTTGGCGATGCTGCTGGAAGGGATTGACTGGCGGGCCCCGCAGCGGACCTGGCAGCCGCTGGCGGCGGGATAAGGAGCTGGCCCGGATCGTTGAGGATTCCCACACGGCATCCAGCCCGATAAGCTCGTCTCATGCTCGATGAGCCCGCCATCCTGCCGGAAGATCCCGAGGAGCTGCGCAGCTTCACCGCGCGGCTCCTGGCCGAGGTGAAGGCCCAGGCGATCCTGATCGAGAAGCTCCGGCACCAGCTCGCCGGGCACCGGGCGCACCGGTTCGGGGCCTCGTCGGAGACGGCCGGGCAACTTCAACTGGCGCTCGAGATCAGCGAGATCGCTGCCGCGGCGATGACCGCGCGGCTCAGGCTGCCAGATGTCGAGGAGAAGGACAGCCCCAAGCGCCGCCCGATCCCGGATCATATCCCGCGGATGGAGGTGGAACTCAGCCCCGGCACCGATGCCTGCGCTGATTGCGGCGGGCGCCTGCGCCAGATCGGCGAGGATGTGACCGAGGAGCTGGAATTCGTCCCGGGTCGCTTCATCGTAAACCGGATCGTGCGGCCGCGGCTGACCTGCTCGTGCTGCGAGCGGTTCGTCCAGGCCCCGCTGCCCTCCCGCCCCATCGAGCGCGGCCGGCCGGGTCCGGGTCTCCTCGCCCATGTGCTTGTCAGCAAGTATGCCGATCATCTGCCGCTCTACCGCCAGAGCCAGATCTTCGAGCGCGAAGGGCTGGACCTCGATCGCTCCACGCTGGCCGACTGGGTCGGCAAGACGACCGCGCTGCTGGAGCCGCTGGCCGATGCCATTGGCCGCCATGTCCTCTCGGCCGAGGCGATCTTCGCCGATGACACGCCCGTGCGCATGCTGGCGCCGGGCACCGGCAAGACCCGGACCGCCCGGCTCTGGACCTATGCCCGCGACGAGCGGTCCTGGGCTGGCGAGGCGCCACCCGCCACGTGGTATCGCTTCTCGGGTGACCGCAAGGGCCAGCACCCGAAAGACCATCTCGCCCGCTTTCGCGGATGGATGCATGCCGACGGCTATGCCGGGTTCGAAGACCTCTACCGCTCCGGGACCGTTCGCGAGGTCGCCTGCATGGCCCATGTCCGGCGCAAGTTCGTCGACATCCATCGCGCCCAGGCCTCCCCGATCGCCGAGGAAGCCATCCGCCGGATCGCCCAGCTCTACGCCGTCGAGAAGGAGGCCCGAGGGTTGCCGCCCGATCGGCGGGCCGAACTCCGCCAGGCTCAAGCGGCACCGGTCTTCGATGATCTCGAGGTGTGGCTGGCCATGCAGCTGACCCGCATCTCGGGCAAATCCTCGTTGGCTGCCGCGATCCGCTACGCCCTGACCCGCATGGAGCGCATGCGTCCCTACCTCGACCACGGCATTCTCGAGCTCGACAACAACACGGCCGAACGCGGCATGCGCGCCATTGCCCTCGGGCGGAAGAATTACCTCTTCGTCGGCTCCGAAGCTGGTGGAAAGGCCACCGCCATCGCTTACACCCTGATCGAGACGGCCAAACTGAACGGCGTCGACCCACAGGCCTGGCTGGCCGACACCCTCGCGCGCCTGCCCGATCACAAGATCACCAGGATCGACGAACTGCTGCCTTGGAGGTGGGCCAACTTATGAGCATTCTCCGACTCACCGCCGTTCTGGAAGACGTCACGCCCTGCGTCTCGCGGACCCTCATGGTGCCTTCGGATCTGCGCCTGGACCGTCTGCACCTTGTTCTTCAGGCGGCCATGGGCTGGGAGAACCAGCATCTCTACAGCTTTGAGGCAGGGTCCCGCCGATGGAGCCTGCCCGATCCCCACCTCGGGCTTGATGCCCTGCCGGCCAGCAAGGCCACCATACAACAGGCTCTCGCAGCCGCAGGGCACACTCCGCTCGTCTACACCTACGACTTCGGCGACGACTGGCGACATCAGCTGACCGCGGAGCTGACGGATGGCCCCCTGCCGGGCCAGCTCTATCCACGGCTGGTCG
>NZ_SELD02000012.1 GCF_004923205.2 Paracoccus aeridis | reverse complement strand
TGGAAATCAGGCGCCGTCCCGGGTCAGTTCCAAGTGGAAATCAACACCTGGGGGTGGAAGCTGTCGATCGTGACCTTCAGCGCGTCGCCGGGCCTCGCGCCCTCGACATGGATCGGGCCGCTGACCGGGTTGATCCGGCCGAAGTCCAGTGTCGCAACGTCCTCGACCGTCGAGCGGGGCGAAAGCTGCCCCGCCGAGCTGTCGAGGCATTCGAAGCGGACCGTCGCCCCCGGTTCGACCCGCTGGGCGGGCGGGCGCGAGTTGTCCCAGCCGAAGTGATGCTGGGCGCCGTGGATGGTGTAGTCGCAGTTATTGCACATCGGTCACATACACATAGTCGTAGTTGATCGGGATCGAGACGGGATCGGTGTAAAGCGCATCCGCCCCACCCATGCGCGGCGACTTCATGGTGAAGCGCTGTTCGTTGAAGACCGGGGCCCAGGGGGCGTCCTTCATCACGCCCTCGAAGACGGCGGACCAGGCCTGCAGCCGTGCTTCGGCTTCCTCGGGCTTGGCCATGGCGTCGGCGGCCTGGGCGGCGGCGTCCAGTTCCTCATTGCAGTACTTGGACCAGTTCCAGCCGCCCTCGCCTGCGCCGTCGCAGCCGAGGATCGGGCCGTAGAAGTTCGACGGGTCGGGGAAGTCCGCGATCCAGCCCATGCCACCCGACCAGACCATCGGTGCGTTGCCCGCGCCACCCGCCTCGATCACGTTGGCCTGCGCCAGCGCCCGGATCTCCGCGTTGATGCCGATGGCCTTCAGGTCCTGCTGGATGGCCTGTGCGATGCGGGGGTTGGGGTCAGTGTTCATGGCGTAAAGCTCGGTCGCGAAGCCGTCCGGGTAGCCGGCTTCGGTCAGCAGCTTCTTCGCGCCCTCGACGTCATAGGCATAACCCGCGTAGTCCTGCGAATAGCCGGGCATCGACGGCGGCAGCGGCTGGTTCGCCGGGACCGCGCGGTTGTTGATCATCTGGACCACGCGGTCCTTGTTGATCGCCATGTTGATGGCGTGGCGCACCTCGACCTTGTCGAAGGGGGGCTGGGTCACGTTCATCGTGATATAGCCGGTGTGCAGCTGCCCGCCCTCGACCACGCGCGCAGCCTGCTCTGGATCGGCCATCACCTCCTGGAACTTGGCGGGCGGGATTCCGTCGCCCGGGACGTCAACCTCGCCGTTCTGAAGCCGCAGCAGGGCCACGACCGGCTCCTGCCCGATCTCGAAGGTGATCTGGTCCAGATAGGGCAGCCCCGCGCGCCAGTAGTCGGGGTTCTTCTGGAAGACGACCCGCTGTCCCGGCAGCCATTCGCCCATCTTGTAGGCCCCGGTCCCGACCGGCTGGTGGCCGAAGTCGCCCCCTGAGGCCTCGACCGCTTCCTTCGGCACGACCGAGGCGAAATTCAGCGCCAGCACGTGCAGGAAGGTCGCGTCCGGGCGGGACAGCTCGAAGCGGACGGTCAGGGGATCGACGACCGTCAGGCCTTCCAGCGAGGTGGCCGAGCCGTCGGCCATCTTGTCGGCGCCCTTGATCGAGCCGAAGAAGCCCGCGCCCGGCGACTGGGTCGCGGGCAGCAGCACGCGGTCGAAGGAGTACTTCACGTCCTCGGCCGTCATCTCGCGGCCGTTGTGGAACTTGACGCCGGGACGCAGCTTGAAGGTGTAGGTCAGCAGGTCGTCGCTGATCTCGTAGCTTTCGGCAAGACCGGGGCGCAGGTCCGTCGTGCCGGGGGCATAGTCCATCAGCCCATCGAAGACCGACTTGATCATGGACCAGTTCTGCCAGTCATAGCCGATGGCCGGGTCCAGCGTGGCCACGTCGTCCTTATAGGTGATGACAATGCTGCCGCCCGGCTTGGCATTCGGGTCCAGCTGTTCTTCCTGCGCGAGGCCGGGCCCGGCCAGCGCCAGGGCCATGGCCGTGCCGAGAAGAAGGTGGGGAAGTTTCATGCTTTGGTCTCCCTGTTTTTATCTGAGCTTGATGCGGGGATCGACGAAGGGCGCGATCATGTCGGCCAGGAGGTTCCCCAGCACGATGGCGACGGCCGAGACGATGGTGACGCCCATGATGATGGGGATGTCCACACGCTGAATCGCCTGCCAGGCAAGCTGCCCGATGCCCGGCCAGCCGAAGACGCTTTCGACCACGACCGCGCCGCCCATGAAGATGCCGATGTCGATGCCGATCATGGCGATGATGGGCAGGATGGCGTTCGGGACGGCATGGCGAAGAATGATGCGCCCGCGTGACAGGCCCTTGGCGCGGGCGGTGCGCAGGTAATCCGTGTCCAGCACGTCGATCATGGACGAACGCATCATCCGCGCGTACCAGCCCGACCCTGTGATGGCGAGCGTCAGGGCCGGCAGGACGGCGTGCGAGAAGGTCCCGTAGCCGCTGATCGGGAACCACCCGAACTGCACCGCAAAGAGATACAACAGCAGCAGCCCCACGACGAACTGCGGCGCAGAGACGGCGGCGAAGCTGGTCATCATCAGCACGCTGTCCACCGCCCGGCCTCGCCACAGCGCGGCGGCGACGCCCATGCCGAGGCCGATGATCAGCTCGAACAGGATCGCCAGCGCCATCAGTTGCAGCGTGGCGGGCAGGCGCGAGGCGATCAGCCCGGCAACATCGGCCTTCTGCAGGTAACTGCGGCCGAAGTCGCCTTGCACGAGCCCGGTCAGGTAGTTCCAGTACTGGACGAGGAAGGGCTGATCGAGGCCCAGTTCCCGCCGGATGCTCTCCACCACCTGCGGCGTGGCCGAACGGCCCGCAATCTGGCGCACCGGATCGGCGGGCAGGACATAGAGAAGCAGGAAGGTGATGAAGCTGACCCCCAGCAGGATCAGGACGGCCTGGATCAGGCGGCGCAGCAGATAGGCCCACATCTCAGCCACGTCCTTTCTGCGTCGGGTCCATTTCCTCGCGCAGCGCGTCGCCCACCAGGTTGAAGGCCAGCGCCAGCAGCAGGATCGCGGCGCCGGGGATGAAGACCAGCCAGGGCGCCGACTGGAAGTAGGTCTGGTTTTCGAAGATGATGTTGCCCCAGCTTGGCGTGGGAGGCTGCACGCCGACGCCCAGGAAGGACAGGGTGGCTTCCAGCAGGACGGTGATGGAAATGCCCAGCGTTCCCCAGACCAGCAGCGTCGGCAGAAGGTGCGGCAGGATGTGGTGACGCAGGATGCGCCAGTCACTCGCACCCAGCGTGCGCTCGGCCGCGATGAAGTCCCGCTCGGCCAGCGAGATCGTCTGGGTGTAGATGATCCGTGCCGTCTGCACCCAGTTCACCAGCGCGATCACCAGGGCCACGATCCACAACGACGGCTGGAAGATCGCGGCCAGGCAGATCGCCAGCAGCAACGCCGGGAAGGCCATCATGAGGTCGGTGAAGCGCATCAGGACGGCGCCGACCCAGCCCCTCTGCCAGCCCCCGGTCACGCCCACGGCCGTCCCGATCAGGATCGAAAGCCCGTTCGCCACCACTCCGATTATCAGCGAGGTCCGCGCGCCGTAAAGCAGGCGCGAGAGCAGGTCGCGGCCCAGCAAGTCCGTCCCGAACCAGTAGGTCGCGTTCGGTTGCATGGGCGCGCCTTCCAGCGTCAACCCGTCGAAATTCTGCTGGTCGGGCGGGAACTGCGCGAGTTGCGGCGCAAAGACGGCGCCCAGCACGACCAGCGCGATCACGGCCGCGCCGAAGACCGCCGTCTTGCGGCGCATCAGGCGGCGGAACAGCCGGGGCCGGATGTCCGTGGGGATGGCGGCTGCGACAGCGTCAGTGGTCTCGGTCACGTCTTCCTCGTCACGATCAGGGCGCGGCTCACCGGCGGCCTCGCGCGGTTCGGGGCGCCTGGGCCTGCGAGATCACCGCAAGGGCTGCCTCTTCGACGGTGATCCGGCCGGCGGTCGCCGCGCGGCGCAGTTGCGCATAGCCGTCGGGCGACCCCTCGGCCTCGCCCAGCAGCAGGGCCGCGCGCAGGACGTTTTCGCGCTGGGACAGCTGCCAGGCCTGCTTCTGCAGGCGCGCGGCAAGTTCGGTCTCCGTGGCAAAGCGGTAGCGGGCCATCAGCAGCGCGGCGTAAAGCCCCCGGTCTCCGATGGGTTGCATCAGCGTGGCATGGACGCCGCGCGACATGAGCCAGTCGATCCGACCCGGCGCCTCGGACCCGATCAGCGCCACGGTGGGCAGCGGCATCGGCGCGGCGCCCCAGGGCAGCTGCTCATCATGTCCCGCGTCGGCGTCGAGGACGAGGAAGTCGTAGCCCGTCGCGTCCTCGGGCAGGGAGGGCCAGCATTCCGTCACCTGAAGCCCGATGATCTCGGCCTGCCGCCGCAGGACGCGCAGCGAGTCATGGGGGCGGTTCAGCACCAGGAGGCGGGCACCGCGAAGGTCGCTGTCCATCCGACGGGGGGAACGCGCGGCACTCACTTGACGATCCTCAATCTCGGACGCTCGGCCTTGATCCGCGGCGTGCGGGCCAGGTAGGGGTCGCCCGCCGTGACGGGCAGCGACAGCAGCGGGGCGAAGGCGCCCCCCCGGACCTCTGCGATGACGATGGGCTGCGCGACGTGGTGGCTGACTGGATCGATGTCGCCAGGGCCCAGCGCCAGAAGCTCGGGCAGCGTCATTGCCGCGTTGGCCCCCGGCAGCGACAGGAGCCGCACGAGGTTCATAACCGACAGGTAGCCTGCGCGTGCCAGCGAGTTGTCGAAGACATCCCCCGGCTGTGCGAAATAGGGCCCGATTGAGATCAGGCCCTCGGCCGCCTCTCCGACCTCGGGCAGCTCGGCCTCGGTGAAGTTGCAGGAGAGGACCCGGCAGGCTATGCCCGCCGCTCGCAGCGCCCTGAGAACGCAGTACTGTGTCTCGCCCACGAGCGAGTTCAGCACGATGTCGGGCCGGGTTCGCGCGATTTCGTCCAGCAGCGCGGCGATGTCGGTGTCGCCCAGGGGAATGTGACGCTCGGCCACGACCTCGCAGCCTGCCGCCGCGATCAGGTCGCGGGCGATGCGGTTGATCTCCCATCCCCAGATGTAGTTCGAGCCGACCAGGAACACCCTGCGGCCCAGTCGGGGCAGCGTCCAGTCAAGCAGGGGGATCACGTTCTGGTTTACGGTGGTGTGCATGTAGGCGACGCAGTCGGCGGCCTCGAATCCTTCGTAGGGCGCACCATACCACAGGCTGGCGCCGCAACGCTCAAGCGCCGGGATCATCTCCTTGCGGCTGGAAGACGTCATGGCCCCGAAGAAATGCCGGCAGCCCGTTTCGCGGTGCACAGCCAGCATTGCGGGCGCGTAATGGTCCTGCTGTCCTGCCGGATCGGCCTCGTGGACGCGGATCAACCAGTCCCCGGCCGGATCCGCGTTGACTTCGGCCACTGCCTGCAGAACCCCGGCCCTGGCGCCATCCGACAGGCGCAGGTAGCTCCCTGTGCGCGAATAGACCAGGCCGATGTCCAGTGTCTGCTTCACTCGTCTTGCCCCAAGGCAACAACAGAAAGCCCGTCCAACCAGATTGGTTGTGACGGGCATGAATGCCGTGCGTTGTCCGCTATCTCCCCGACGATACGAGAGCCGAGATGCTCTGGCAACAATTACGTGAGCCTTGTGCCGTCGTGAACAGCATCAGCAGCTTTTCAGGCGACTTGCCTGAAATCAGGGTCCAAGCGCAGAGGCACATCGGCTTGTGAATGGGTATTCTCGGCCCAGCCATCCTCTAGACACGTCACCCCCGCAGTGCGCGGCGGGTCCGCGCAAGCCACGGGCATGGCGCAGGTCTTCCTGCGCCTCAGGCGTGATATGAACTCAGGTAAGGATGACTGGCTGGGGCGGTAGGATTCGAACCTACGGTACACGGTACCAAAAACCGATGCCTTACCACTTGGCCACGCCCCAACAGTGGGGGGGTGTTTAGCCAAGCCGTTCAGGGGGTGCAAGGGGGATTTGCGGAAATCCTCATGGCTGGCGGGCGGGGTCGCCGTCGGGTAGGTGGCGGCATGGAAAGCTGGGACGTGATCATCCTCGGGGCGGGTGCGGCGGGGCTGTTCTGCGCGGGCGAGATGGCCGGCTCGGGGCGGCGGGTGCTGGTGCTCGACCATGCGCGGCGGGCGGGCGAGAAGATCCGGATCTCGGGCGGGGGGCGGTGCAACTTCACCAATCTCGCCACCTCGCGCGAGCGGTTCCTGTCGGAGACGCCGCGCTTCTGCGCCTCGGCGCTAGCGGGCTACACGCCCGGCGACTTCGTGGCGCTGGTCGACCGGGCGGGGATCGCCTGGCACGAGAAGACGCTGGGGCAGCTTTTTTGCGACGGGAAGTCCGGGCAGATCGTCTCCATGCTGCTGGGCCGGATGCAGGGGGTCGACCTGCGGCTGGGAGAGGCGGTCACGGGCGTGGTGCGCAAGGGCGAGGGGTTCGAGGTCGCGACACCGGGCGGGGTGGAAACGGCGCGGCAGGTGGTGGTGGCGACGGGCGGGCGCTCCATCCCCAAGATGGGCGCGACCGGCGTGGGCTACGACATTGCGCGCCAGTTCGGGCTGCGGCTCGTCGAACCGCGGCCGGGGCTGGTTCCGCTGACCTTCGCCGAGCAGGACCTGCGCCGCACCGCGCCGCTTTCCGGCGTGTCGGTGGAGGCGCGCCTTGCCGCGGGCAGGACCAGCTTCGACGACGGCCTGCTGTTCACCCATCGCGGACTGTCCGGCCCGGCGGTGCTGCAGGTGTCGAGCTTCTGGCGTCCGGGCGGCGCGATCGTGGCGGACCTTGCGCCGGGACGCGACGTGGCGGCGCTGCTGCGCGGGCAGAAGGGGCAGGGCGGCCGGGTCCAGGTGGCGACCGCGCTGTCGCGGATCCTGCCCGAGCGGCTGGCCGATGCTGTCATTGCGGACGAGGGGCTGGCCAGCCAGCGCCTTGCCGACCAGCCCAACGCGGTGCTGGACAGGCTGGGCGCGCGGGTGAACGGCTGGACGGTCCGCCCGGTGGGGTCCGAGGGGTGGCGCACGGCGGAGGTCACGGTCGGCGGCGTCGATTGCCGCGATCTCGACGGCCGCACGATGCAGGCGCGGTCGATGGCGGGGCTGTACTTCGTGGGCGAGGTGGTGGACGTGACCGGCTGGCTCGGCGGCTACAACTTCCAGTGGGCCTGGGCGTCGGCCTTCGCCGCGGCGCGGGCGCTTCTGGCGGCGTAAGGCGGGACCCGGGGAACGCTGGCGGGTTGCCGGGTTCCGCGCATGATGATCCGTCGCGGTGCTTAGGCGGATAGCTGAACCGAGAAGCCCGCGGGCGACCGCGGAGCCACGCGAGGATCAAGCGGCAACAGCCTGCGAAGTGCGTCGGACATGAGAGCGACAACTGCATGTGCCCAGGCAGCGATGCGTCTGGTGAGGTTGCCACAGGCGGAACGCGCCGGTGCCGAGCCGATTCCAGATGCGGACTGCGACGCCTTTGAGTTGAGTGCAGGAACGCGAGCGCCCTGTCCGGCGCAGCGCGCGGCATGAATCTGGCCGACCATTGGCAACGCCGGCGAGCCGGCAGTGTTCCGGACCGTCCGGAAGGGGCTGACGACCTCCACGACGCGCTGGGCGCGCCGGTGCCAGCAACGTGCCGCCCGGCGTCAGCCCATCACCGGGTCGGATTTGGCCAGCCTATCAAAAGCCATCAGGCTGTCGATCAGCGCGGGCATCCGGTCCAGGTGGATCATGTTCGGGCCGTCCGACGGCGCCCGGTCCGGATCCTCGTGCGTCTCGATGAAGACGCCGGCAACGCCCAGCGCCACCGCCGCCCGCGCCATGACCGGCGCGAACTCGCGCTGTCCGCCCGATGACCCGCCCATCCCGCCCGGCTGCTGGACCGAATGGGTCGCGTCCATGATGACGGGGTAGCCGGTCGCCGCCATGATCGGCAGCGACCGCATGTCGGCGACCAGCGTGTTGTAGCCGAAGCTCGCGCCGCGCTCGGTCAGCAGGATGTTCCGGTTGCCGGTGGACGCGACCTTGTCGGCCACGTTGGGCATGTCCCAGGGCGCGAGGAACTGGCCCTTCTTGATGTTGACCACCGCGCCCGACCGGCCCGCGGCCAGCAGCAGGTCGGTCTGGCGGCTGAGGAACGCGGGGATCTGGATGATGTCGATCACGGCGGCGGCAGCGGTCGCCTGGGCCACGTCGTGAACGTCGGTCAGGACCGGGCAGCCGATGCGGTCGCGCACGGCTTCCAGCATGGCCAGCCCCTCGTCCATGCCGACGCCGCGCCTGCCCGACAGCGAGGTGCGGTTGGCCTTGTCATAGCTGGCCTTGAACACGAACCCGGCGCCGCTGCGGTCGCAGGCTGCCGCCAGCGGCTCGGCGATCGACAGCGCGTGGTCCAGCGTTTCCAGCTGGCACGGGCCTGCGATCAGCACCAGCGGCAGGTCATTTCCGAAGGTCGCGCCGCGCGCGGCGACGTGCCGTGGGGGCGGGTTTGCAGGGGTGGAGGTCATGAGGATACCTGTTCGCGCAGGATCGACGCGGTCAGCGACAGCATCAGATAGATGGCCGAAAAGATGAGGAACGCCACGAACGTGTTCTGGAACGCCTTCGGATAGGTGGGGCTGTCGGGCGCCACCGGCGGCAGCGACAGCGACAGGTAGCGGACCTGCTTGTTGGCCTCGATCCGCGCCGTCTCCATCTGCTCGGCCGCGCTGGACAGCAGCGCCTGCCGCGTTTGAAGGTCGCTTTCCGCAATCCGGATCTCGCCCGAGATCGAGGCGAGCGAGGCGCGGATCGTGGTGTCCTCGGTCAGCTGGCTCCGAGTCTCTTCGATCATCTGCTCCAGCCGCTGGATGTCGCCCTGCACGCCGGCGACCCGGCTCTGGTTCGGGCGCGCGTTGGCCTGGAGCTGGCCCAGTTCCAGCCGCTTCTCGGTCAGCTCGCCTTCCAGCCGGGTGACCTGCGACATGACCGCCGAGCCTTCTGCAACAGGGTCGAGGACGCCCATCCTTTCCTGCAGCGCCTGGACGCGGTTCTGCGCCTCGAGCACCTTGGCCTCGGCGTCGGCATAGCTGGCGCTCGCTCCCTCCATCTGGTCGGAACGCAGCCGCGCCGACATCTGGTCGACCTGCCCCTCGGCATAGCTGATCAGCGCGAGCGTGAATTCCTGGCTCAGCCCCGGATCGGGAGAGATCACTTCGAGGTTGATGACGCCCTCGGTCGGATCGTAGCCGATCTTCACCATGTTCTGGTAGACCTTGTAGGCAGCCTCGTTCGACGCGTCGGGCGGCAGGCGCAGGATCGGGTCGATCGAAGGGTCCTGGAACGCGCGCTTGAAGCCCTTGTCCTCGTCCAGTCGCAGCATCGCGGCGCGCGAGCTGAGATAGCTCTGCACCGATACGCTGTCGGGGTTGGTGGCAAGCTGACTGCCGCCAAGAAGCCCGCCGCCTCCCAGCGCGCCGCCGGTATCGGCCTGCTGGATCAGGAACTGCGACTTGGTCGCGTAGAGCGGGGTCGCCACGGCGAAATAGTACCAGCCCGCGATGATCGTCGGCAGCAGCACGAGCGCGGCGAGCCGCAGGGTCAGCATCGTCAGCCGCCAGCGGCGGCGGCGGGCCAGATCGCGCTGGATCCGCATGATCTCGGCCGCGCGGCGATCCTCGGTCAGATCCTCGCGCGAGGGCAGGGCGGGCGGCGCGAGCGGCGCGATCTCGCGCCTGGCGGTGCGCGCGGGCATGTTCTGCGGCGCCAGGGCCGGCGTGTTGGCTGCGGGTGCGCTGCGGGCGCGGGCGCCTTCGCGGGACAGGACCTTCCCCACCGAATCGCGGTGGAACGGGTCGATGCCGCGTTCCCGCAGCTTGATGACGGCGTCGATGTCGGACGCGACCTCGATCCTGTTCATCGCCGCGATCCGCGACGCCATGCGAAGCTGCCGCTGGGTCAGGTTCTCGGCCCTGACGGACTCGACGGTGTGGACCGGCGGCGCGTCCGCACCCGCGGGCGGCGCGGGCGATTTGGGAACGGCGGCCGAGCCGGGGAACGCCATTCCCTCGAACCCGTCGGCCGCGGGCGCGAAAAGGCTGTCGCTAGGTTGGGGCGCGGGGCCGGCCTGCGCGGGACTGGCCTGCGCGGCACCGGCCTGCGCCGGACCAGCCTGCGCGGCACCGGGCTGCGGGCCGACGGGCTGCGGACCCCTGGCCTGCGGGGTCTGCGCCGCCGGCGCGGCCTGCCGCTGCGCCGCCTGTTCGCCAGTCTGCTGCGCCCGCGCCGTCTTGCCGCGCAGAAGCTCCACCCGCACGCCTGCCGCCGGGTTCTCCGGCGCGGGGGGCGGAGGTGCGGGACGGTCGCCCCGCGCGCGGGCCAGGACCGATTCGTCGCGGCTCAACCGGTAGAGGCGGGCCTTAGGAGGAGTAGTCATAATATTGCTTCGCCTCGTCGAGCGTCTCGAACATGTAGAGCCGGCCGTCCCGCAGCACCGCGGCCGTCCGGCAGAATTTTTCAAGCGTTGCGGGCTGGTGGGACACGACAACGACCGTCGAGGTCTTGAGCCGGTCGAACAGCACGCCGCCCGCCTTGCGGTTGAAGTTCACGTCGGTGGTGGCCGGCATGCCCTCGTCGATCAGGTAGATGTCGAACTCCAGCGCCAGCAGCAGCGCGAAGTTCAGCCGCGCCTTCATCCCGGCGCTGTAGGTCGCCACCGGCTGGTCGAAGTATTCGCCCAGGTCGCACATCCAGCGGCAGAACGCCTCGATGTAGTCGGGGTCCAGGCCGTAGATCCGGGCGATGTAGCGCGCGTTCTCGTTGGCCGAGAGCTTCGGCGCGACGCCCCCCATGAAGCCCAGCGGGAACGACACCCGGCAGCTGCGGCGGACGGTGCCTTCGTCGGGCTGTTCCAGCCCGCACATCATGTTGATGATCGTCGTCTTGCCCGTTCCGTTCGGCGCCAGGATGCCCATCGACTGCCCCAGTTCCACCCGGAACGAGGCTTGGTCGAGGATCACCTTGCGTTGCGATCCGGTCCAGAAGGACTTCGAGACGTTGTCGAATTCAAGCATGAAAGATGCGGCACCAGCGCCCCGGGGGCCGCGCACCCCCGGGTGTTGGCCCGTGGTCGAACGGCTATGACGATCCTGCCGGGACGCGGCGCCTGGGCCGCGAAGCGCCCCGGCTTCGGCCCGGAACATACGGCGGCCGCGCATCCCTGTCCATCGCCGTGCCGCGGATCGTGAGAATGCAGGGTTTTTTCCGGCCGGGCGGGTGCCTATCTGCCGAGGATGATCCAGGATGAAATCACCGCCTGCCGCCTGTGCGCGGAGCGGTTCCGCACGACCGCCACCGCCCACGCGCCGCGCCCCGTGGCGTGGTTCGCCCCCGGCGCGAGGGTGTTGGTCGCAAGCCAGGCGCCGGGGCTGCGCGTCCACGGGTCCGGGCGGCCCTTCACCGACGCGTCGGGGCGGCGGCTGCGGGACTGGATGGGCGTCGACGAGGCGACGTTCTACGACCGCTCGCGCGTGGCGATCGTGCCCATGGCGTTCTGCTTTCCGGGCTACGACGCGAAGGGGTCGGACCTGCCGCCGCCGCCCCTGTGCGCCGCGACGTGGCGGGCGCGGGTGCTGGCCGATCTGCAGCCGCGCGTCACGCTGCTGATCGGCGGCCACGCGATGCGGTGGCATCTCGGCATGGCGGGCGTCACGCAGGCGGTGCGGTCCTGGCGCGACCACGCCCCGGCGGTGTTCCCCTTGCCTCACCCGTCCTGGCGCAATACCGGGTGGCTGAAACGCAATCCGTGGTTCGAGGCGGAGCTGGTCCCCGAACTGCGCCGCACCCTGGCCGAGCTGCTGTGACCCGACCGACCGCCCTCGACCGCCTGTGCGCGGTCCCCTTCCACGAGGCGGACGCCGCCGCCCGCGCCGCCGTCCTGCGCCAGCTTGCCGATACCGAGCTTTTCGTCGCGCTGTCCGCCGATCCGCAGGGCGACGTGGCCGACCTGATGCTGTTCGATCTGGACGGCACCGGCGCGGCGCTTGCCTGCGACGACGCGGCGGAACTCGCGGCCTTCGTCGGCGGCCCGGTCGCCCATGCCGCGATGCCGGGCCGCGTGCTTGCGGGGGCGCTGGCCGCCGAGGGGCGCGCGGTCCTGGTCAACCCGGGGCGGCCTTCGCAGATGCTGCTCGACGCGGGCTCGCTGGCGTGGCTGGAACGCGCGCTGGCGCAGCGCCCCGACGAGGCACAGGCGCGTCCGGCGGCGCTGCGCGCGCCGGATCCGGGGGTGGTAGACGCGCTGTCGGGACCGCTCGCCGCCAGGCTGGCGGACATGGGCGAGATCCTGTCCGGCGCCGCGCTCGCGGGTGCGGACTGGACCGACGGAGCGGCCGGGCACCTGCTGGTGATCTCGGGTGCGGCGCCCGATGAACAGGCGTCGATCGCGAAATCGGTGGCCGAACTCGTGGCGTTCCTTCCGCCCGTTGAGGGCGGGCTCGACGTCACGTTCGAGGCCCTGCCGCTGCCGCCCGGCGCGCTGCGGCTGGAACTCAGCCGCAAGCCGCAGCCCGAGCCGGAACCCGCGCCCGCCGTCGACCGGCCGCCGCGCCTGCGCTGGTAGTCAATAGCCGCGCGCGCGATCGACGAGGTGCAGAAGCGGGCGGCCGTCCATCGCCCGGCGCAGGTTCTCGGCGACGATAGGCGCGGCCGTCGACGGGCGCGTGTCGGCCGCGATATGGGGGGTCACGACGACGCGCGGATGGGCCCAGAACGGGTGCTCGGGCGGAAGCGGTTCGGTCCGGAACACGTCCAGCACGGCCATGCCCACCTGCCCGCGATCCAGCGCCGCCAGGAGGTCGTCCTCGACGATCAGCGTGCCGCGGCCGGGGTTGATGATGGTCGCGCCCGAAGGGAGCAGCGCCAGCGTTCCGGCATCCAGCAGGTCGCGCGTCCCGGGCGTGTCGGGCAGCAGCGACACGAGGATCTCGGCCCGCGCCAGCGCCGCGTGAAGGTCGGCGCCGGGCAGCACCTCCATCCCCTCGACGGCACGGCCCGAGGCGGACCAGCCCGCGACGTCGAAGCCCATCGCCTTCAGCGCCCGCGCGACCGCGCCCCCCAGCGCCCCGGTGCCCAGCACCGTGACGCGCCGCTCGGGCGCGAGCGGCGGGACTATCGGATTGCGCCAGACGCCGTCCTGCGCGTAGCCGTCCATGCCCAGATGCGCGCGCATGGTCCAGCCGAGGCAGTATTCCACCATCCCCGCCTGCAGCCCCGGATCGACCATCCGGCACAGCGGCTGCGTGAGGGTGGGATTGCCCACGATCCTTTCCACCCCCGCCCACAGGCTCTGGACCAGCCGGGCGCGGGTGAAGGGGGTGAAGTCCAGCGGCTCGCCGCTTTCCGGGTAGCCCGGCGCGTAGATGAGCGCGTCGAAGCTGCCGGGCTCGCCGTCCTGCAGAAGCTCCATCTCGGGGCAGGCGGCGCGCAGGTGCGGGGCCCAGTTGTCCCAGCCCTTCGACGGCGCGGCGAAAAGGACGCGCATCGTCACCCCCTCACGCGGTTGACGTGGGCCGATTGCACGATCCCGAACGCCATCAGCAGGATCATCAGCTGCGTCCCCCCATAGCTCACCAGCGGCAGCGGCACGCCCACGACCGGCATCAGCCCCATCACCATCGACATGTTGACCGCGAAATACAGGAAGAACGTGCCGCCGACGCCGACGGTCAGCAGGCTTCCGAAGCGATCCCGGTTGGTCAGCGCGGAATGGAGGCAGAAGGCGAGGATCAGCGCATAGAGCGTGAGCAGCGTCATCGTGCCGACGAAGCCGAACTCCTCGGCCAGGGTGGTGAAGATGAAGTCGGTGTGCTTTTCGGGCAGGAAGTTCAGCCGACTCTGCGTGCCCTGCATGAAGCCGCGCCCCGACCAGCCGCCCGACCCCAGCGCGATCTGCGCCTGGGTGATGTTGTAGCCCGCACCCAGCGGGTCGCTGGACGGGTCGAGGAAGGTGTCGATCCGTCGGTACTGGTAGTCGTGGAGCAGCTGCCAGTCCGTCCCGCGGCTTTCCAGCACGGCGAACACCAGCCCGGCCACGGCTCCGATCACGGCCGCGAAGTACCACAGGCTGACGCCGGCCGCGAACATCATGATCCCGCCGCCCGCGACCAGCATCACCGAGGTCCCGAGGTCCGGCTGCTTGAGCACCAGCGCGGTCGGCAGCAGGATCAGCACCAGCGGGATCAGCACCCACACCGGGCGCGAGATCCGGTCCATGTCGAGCCAGTCGTAATAGGCGGCGAGGATCAGGACGAGCGCGATCTTGGTCAGCTCGGACGGCTGCAGCTTGATCGGGCCGAGGTCCAGCCACCGCTGCGCGCCCATGCCGATATGCCCGACGAGGTCCACCGCCAGCAGCATGATGCAGCAGACGACGTAGGCCGGGACCGATATGGACCGCCAGAACCAGATCGGCGCAAAGGCGAGCGCGATCATCGCGACCATGCCGACGGCGAAGCGCTCGATCTGCGGCTCGGCCCACAGGTGCGGGCGCCCGCCCGAGACCGAATACAGCATCAGGAACCCCGCCGACGCCACCGACGCCAGCAGGAACACCAGCGGCCAGTTCAGGTGCAGGATCTTGCGCCAGCCGGTCGGGGCCTGCGCCACCTTGTAGTCGAGATAGGTCATCAGGCGCGCACCCTTGCCAGCTGCGGCGGCTCGGGCGTGTCGAGCTGCATCTTCGCCCAGGTCTCCTCGACGGCGGCGCGCGCGGCGGGGGGATAGGCGTCGAGGGGCGGCAGCCCGCCTGCGAGCGCGAACAGCAGGATGTCGCGGGCGATGGGCGCGGCCACCGCCGAGCCGCCGCCGCCATGTTCGACCACGACCGACACCGCGTAGCGCGGCGCCTCGAACGGGGCGTAGCAGACGAACAGCGCGTGGTCGCGCCGCGCCCATGGCAGCTGCTCGTTCGAGATCACGCCGCGCGCCCGCTCGGCCGCGGTGATGTTGCGGACCTGGCTGGTGCCGGTCTTGCCCGCCATGCGCCATTCCGGCGCGAGAATCCGCGACCGGGCGGCGGTGCCGCGACTGCCGTTCATCACCGCGTCCATCCCCGCCCGCGCGATCCTGAGGTTCGCGGGATCGATCCCGAGATCGGGGAAATCCGGCACGGCCTGCGCCACCCCGTCGACGGCCCGCACCAGCCGCGGCTCGACCGCGCGGCCCGATGCCACCCGCGCCGTCATGATCGCCAGCTGCAGCGGCGACGCCAGCACGTAGCCCTGCCCGATGGAGGCGTTGATGGAATCGCCCACCTGCCATTCCTCGTCGTGCCGGGCGCGCTTCCACGCCCGGTCGGGCGCGATCCCCTCGGCCACCGCGGACATCGGCAGGTCGTGGCGAACCCCGATCCCCAGCCTGCGCGCCATCTCTGCGATGCGGTCGATGCCCACGCGCTGCGCGAGTTCATAGTAGAACACGTCGCACGAATGCTCGAGGCTCTGCACCGGGTCCATCGAGCCGTGGCCGCCCCTGCTCCAGCAGTGGAAGCGCCGCCCCGCGATCTGCAGGTGACCGGGACAGTAGAAGCGCGAGCCGCCGTTGATGACGCCGGCTTCGAGCCCCGCCAGAAGCGTGACCATCTTGAAGGTCGAACCGGGCGGGTAAAGCCCCTGCACCGTCTTGTCCGCGAGCGGCCGGTGGTCGTGGTTCATCAGCGCCGTATAGTCGCTGCTGGTGATCCCCCGCACGAACATGTTCGGATCGAAGACGGGCGAGGACGCGATCGTCAGAATGTCGCCGGTCTGCACGTCGATGACGACGGCCGCCGCCGATTCCCCGCCCAGCCGCTGGATCGCGAAGTTCTGAAGGCCCGCGTCCAGCGTCATCTGGACGGTCGCGCCCTGCTCGCCCTCGATCCGGCCCAGTTCGCGCATCTCGCGCCCGGCGCTGTTGACCTCGACCCGCCGGGTGCCGGCCTTGCCGCGCAGGACGGTCTCGAGCTTCGCCTCGACGCCGACCTTGCCCAGCTGGAACTCGGGCAGCATCAGCACCGGGTCGGGGTTTTCGATCTTGGACAGGTCGTAGTCCGACACCGGGCCGACGTAGCCCAGCACATGCGCGAAGTCGCCGCCGCGCGGATAGCCGCGCGACAGTCCCGATTCCGGCGTGACGCCGGGCAGCGCGGGGGCGTTGACGGCGATCGAGGCGAACTGTTCCCAGGTCAGACGGTCGGCCACGCTGACGGGGGTGATGGCGCTGCGGCGGTCGATCTCGGCCATGAGCGCCGCGACCGAGGTGTCGGTCATCGGGATCAGGTGGCGCAGCCGGGCCACGACCGCGCTCACGTCGCCGGCTTCCTCGCGCGTGATGGTGACGCGGTAGTTCTGTTCGTTCCCGGCCAGCAGCACGCCGTTGCGGTCGTGGATCAGCCCGCGCGCGGGCGGCAGCAGCCGCAGCTTGATCGAGTTTCCGTCGCTCAGCAGCCGGAACTCGTCCGCCCGGTCGAGCTGCATCGACTTCAGCCGCCAGCCCAGCGTCCCGACCACCGCGGCCTGGATCGCGCCGAGCATCAGCCCGCGGCGGCTGATGGACCGCGCGCTTTCGACGACCTCACGGGACGATTTCCGCATCCGCTCAGATCCTCGCGTCGTGGATTTCGCCCGGCCGCGCGCGGCGCAGCCCCGCCACCACGCGCGCCGCGAGGACGACCAGCGGATAGGCCGCGACGGTCGCGATCACGTGCAGCAGCGCCTGCCCCAGCGGCGGGCGCGGCGACATCGCGTCGGGCACGAAGAACGCCGCCTGCAGCAGCCTGTCCGCCATCATCATCCCCAGCACCAGCGTCCCGACCCGCAGCCATTCAAGCAGAAACGGCTGTTCGCGCCAACGCTGTTCGCGCAACCGCGCGGTTTCCGTCCCCACGACGACGATGGCGGGCCACAGGCCCGGCGGCCGCAGCGTCAGCAGGCTTTCGACCATGAACATCGCGGCGATGACGAGGACCGGCACCTGGTCGGGCCGGCGCGCGACCCAGGCGAGGGTGAGGCACAGCAGCACGTCGGGGCCGGGCATGGCGACACGGCCGGGGGACAGCGGCAGCAGGCGGGTGAACAGGATCGCAAGCCCCAGGATGACGTAGATCGTCATCCCGGTCAGCTGCCCGCGGCGGTAGGGGTCGATCATGGCGGCGTCAGTCGTTCGCGGCGGGCGCGCGGTCGGCGTCGGGCGCGGGCGCCTCGGCGGGGGCGGCCTCGCTCGCAGCGGCCTCGGGCGCGGGCAGGTCGGTGACGGGCAGCCGCGCGGGAAGCGGCGGGCCGATGAAGTCGTCGGGGGGCGGCGGGATCAGGGTGCCCGCGTCTGACAGCTGTTCGGCCGGGTGGCTGCGCAGGACGCGCAGGAACTCGAGCCGTCCGTAGTCCGCCGCCATCCGCACCCGCATCCGCCCGTCGGACGCTAGCACCGCCTGCCCCACGACGAGGCCCGCCGGGAACACGCCCCCGTCGCCCGACGAGATCACCCGGTCGCCCGGCCGCACGTCGTCGGCGCTTTCGATGAAGTCGAGCACCGGCAGCGCGGTGTTGTCGCCCGCAAGCAGCGCGTGGTGGCCCGACGGCTGCACGCGCACCGGCAGGCGCGAACTGGGGTCGGTCAGCAGCATCACCCGGCTGGTGGTGTGGCCGACGCCGGCGATGCGGCCAACCAGACCCAGCCCGTCCATCGTGGCCCAGCCGTCCAGCACGCCGTCGCGCGCGCCCACGTTCAGAAGCACAGATTGCCGGAACGCGCTGCCGCTGTCGGTCATCACCACGCCCGACACGCTGGTCAGCGCGGGGTCGATCCGCACGTTGTTCTGCGCCAGCAGCTTGGCGTTTTCCTGTTCCAGCTGGACCGCGGCCTCTTTCCACGCCGACATGCGCTGCAGTTCGCGCCGCAGCTCCTGGTTTTGTTCGTAGATCCGGGCATAGGACTGGAAGCCGCCGATCATCTGGCTGAGCTTCGTGACCGGCCGCATGGCCCAGTCGAAGCCCGGGACGGTTCGGTCGATGAAGACCGCCCGCATCCGCTCGGCGCGCGGCCCGTCGATGCGCCAGAACAGGAACAGCGCCAGCAGGACCAGGACCAGGACAGCGATCAGGACCCGGCGGGCCGGGGCCACGAAATCATAGCCCTTGCGCGCCATGAACCCGGCCTCAGCTGTCGTAGTCGATCACGTGGCGCAGCTGCTTCTCGAATTCCAGCGCCTTGCCGGTGCCGAGAGCGACGCAGTTCATCGGCTGGTCCGCGATCGAGATCGACAGCCCGGTCTGCTCGCGCAGCGAAAGGTCCATCTCGCCCAGCATCGCGCCGCCGCCCGACAGCATCACGCCGCGGTCGACGATGTCGGCGGCAAGGTCGGGGGGCGTCGCTTCCAGCGCGATCATCACCGCTTCGCAGATCTGCTGCACCGGCTCGACCAGCGCCTCGGCGATCATCGCCTGGGTGATCTCGATCTCTTTCGGGACGCCGTTCAGCAGGTCGCGGCCGCGCACGAGCATCGTCGCGCCGCGCCCGTCGTCGGGCATCCGGGCGGTCCCGATCGACATCTTGACCTTCTCGGCGGTCTGTTCTCCGATCAGGAGGTTGTGGTGGCGGCGCAGGTAGCTGACGATCGCGTCGTCCATCCGGTCGCCCCCGATCCGCACGCTGCGGGCATAGACGACGTCGCCGAGCGACAGGACGGCGACCTCGGTCGTGCCGCCGCCGATGTCGACGACCATGCTGCCCGTCGGCTCGGTGATGGGCATGCCCGACCCGATCGCGGCGGCGATGGGCTCGGCGATCAGCGCGGCCTTGCGGGCGCCGGCGGACAGGACCGACTGCCGGATCGCGCGCTTTTCAACTGGCGTCGCGCCATGCGGCACGCAGACGATCACCTTTGGCTTCGAGAAGGTCGTGCGCCGGAACACCTTCTTGATGAAGTGCTTGATCATCTCCTCGGCGCTGTCGAAATCGGCGATGACGCCGTCGCGCATGGGCCGGATCGCCTCGATGCTGCCGGGGGTGCGGCCGAGCATCAGCTTCGCGTCCTCGCCCACGGCCAGCACCTGCTTCTTGCCGTCCTTGACGTGGTAGGCCACGACGGACGGCTCGTTCAGGATGATGCCCTTGCCCTTGACGTAGACCAGCGTGTTCGCCGTGCCCAGGTCGATGGCGATGTCCGTTGCGAACAGCCCGCCGAATGCCATGTCAAACCCTCTCGCGCCCGTAGTTCGTCTTGTTCTGGTTGTGGCCCCCGGCGTCGGCCGGTCAGGCGTTGCCCCCTATAGGCGCTGCGCCCGCGCGGCGAAAGCCTGTTTGCGGGCGAACCGCGGCAAGGTTTCTGCTGACGGCTCGGCCCACCGCCGCGGCAGGCGTAGAGCCACGGGCGCGATCGTCCGGCAGGGGCGAGCCGGGCCCGCCCCCGCCAAGATCACGAGAACATCCCGATCGACCGGGTGTCGCTGTCGGGCGCCGTCTTCTGGCGCCGCACACGCAGCCGGTTCAGCGCGCCGACATAGGCCTTGACGCTCGCAAGGATCGTGTCGGTGTCGGCGGCCTGCCCGGTGGCGATGCGCCCTTCCTCCTCCAGCCGGACGCTGACGGTTGCCTGCGCGTCGGTGCCTTCGGTGACGGCATGGACCTGGTAAAGCTGCAGGGTGGCGTCATGCCGGAACAACGCGTTGACACAGGCGAACGCCGCGTCGACGGGGCCGTCGCCCTGGCGTTCCACCGTCTGCTCGTCCTCGTCCACCATCATCGTCAGGGTCGCGGTGGCAGGCTCGCCGCCGCCGCAGACCACGCGCAGGTGCCGGACCTGCAGGTAGTCGGTGTCGGTGTTGGCGGCGCTGTCCTGCATCAGCGCCACGAGGTCGTCGTCGTAGACTTCCTTCTTGCGGTCGGCGAGCGCCTTGAACCGCACGAACACGTCCTTGAGCTGGTTGTCCCCCACCTCGAACCCGAGGTCGCCGAGCTTCGCCCGCAGCGCCGCGCGGCCCGAGTGCTTGCCCATCGCGATGTTGGCCTCGTTCAGGCCGATATCGGCGGGGCGCATGATCTCGAACGTCTCGACGTTCTTCAGGACGCCGTCCTGGTGGATGCCCGATTCGTGCAGGAACGCGTTCTTGCCGACGATCGCCTTGTTGAACTGGACCGGGAAGCCCGACACCTGGCTCACCCGGCGCGACAGGCCCATGATCTTCGTCGTGTCGATCGCGGTCGTGAAGGGCATGATGTCGTGGCGCACCTTCAGCGCCATCACGACCTCTTCCAGCGCGGTGTTGCCGGCACGTTCGCCCAGCCCGTTGATCGTGCACTCGACCTGCCGCGCGCCCGCCTCGACGGCGGCCAGGCTGTTCGCCGTCGCCATGCCGAGGTCGTTGTGGCAGTGGGTCGCGAAGACGATGCGGTCGGCGCCGGGAACGCGCTCCAGCAGCATGGCGATCAGGGCCGCGGATTCGCGCGGCGCGGTGTAGCCCACCGTGTCGGGAATGTTGATCGTCGTGGCGCCGGCCCTGATCGCGATCTCGACGACGCGGCACAGGTAGTCGTGTTCCGTCCGCGTCGCGTCCATCGGCGACCACTGCACGTCGTCGCACAGGTTGCGGGCGTGCGTGACCGTCTGGTGGATGCGGTCGGCCATCTGGTCCATGTCGAGGTTCGGGATCGCCCGGTGCAGGGGCGAGGTGCCGATGAAGGTATGGATGCGCGGGCGCTTCGCATGGCGCACGGCTTCCCACGCGCGGTCGATGTCGGGGATCTGCGCGCGGGCGAGGCCGCAGATCACGGCGTTCCGCGCGGCCTTGGCGATATCGGACACGGCGGCGAAGTCGCCCTCGGACGCGATGGGAAAGCCCGCCTCGATGATGTCGACGCCCATCTCGTCGAGCATCTGGGCGATTTCCAGCTTTTCGGCGTGGGACATGGTGGCGCCGGGCGATTGCTCGCCGTCGCGCAGGGTGGTGTCGAAGATCAGGACGCGGTTGCGGTCGGTCGTGGTGGTCATGGAGAAGCTGCCTTGGTGGTGCCGGGCCGGGGCCGGGCTCAAGCCGGGATCATGTCGGGAAGCCGGGCGCTGACCTGCTGAGCGGCGGCCCGGGGACCCGCTCAGCGCAGCGTAAGAAGCAGCAGACCGCGGAGGCTCACGGCCGTCAGCGCGCTGGATTGCGCGTCGGGGGCGGTCGGGATGCGACGGGTCCGGGTCATGACCGCACTATAACGCCACGTCACGGGATGGGAAGGGGGCAGCGGCGGCCCCCATCCGGTCAGCGCGGAAACTCGATCTTCGGGCACATGTCCTGCACAACGGTCTTGCCCGCCGCCTCGGCCTTTGCGGCGGCGCCCTCGTGCCTGACGCCGATCTGCATCCAGACGGTGCGCAGGTTCGGCAGCACCGCCAGCGCCTCGTCCACGATGCCGGGCACCGCGTCGGACTGCCGGAAGATGTCGATCATGTCGACTTCGTCGCGGTCGGGGATGGCGGAGAGAGAGGCAAAGACCGGCTCGCCCAGGATCGTCCCGCCAGCCTGCCCGGGATTGACCGGGACGATCCGGTGCCCGCGCGCCTGCAGGAACCGCGCCACGCCGTAGCTGGGCCGTTCCGGCCGCGGCGACAGGCCCACGACGGCGATGACCTTCGTTTCACGGGCGATGCGGTCGATCTCGGCTTGCGTCGTCATGAAGCACCTTGTGTGTTGTCAGAAAAAAGCCCGGCACTGACGAGCAGGCCGGGCGTTAGTCGCGGAACGAGGGACAGTGATCCGAACAAGACCGTTCCGTGGTCATGTTCACGACCTAAATGCGCATGCACGGGGTTTGGTTCCAGATCTGTCACTTCGATGTGACACCGCGTGAAATTCTTGAGAGCGGGGCTTTACGGATGCTCAGGGACGTGCGTCCCGCGCCGCCGCGAGCACGGCGTCAGGGTTCGCCAGCAGTTCGCTCCGGCGCGCCTCGGACGACGACAGGTAGACTCGACCGCCGATCATCACCGCCAGGTCGGGCCGGCCGGCGACCCGCGCCCCTGCGGCAAGCGCGGTCGGGCACAGCCCGTCGAAACCGGGGGCGTAGCGCCGCGGATCGGCCTCGAACGTGGCGCGGTTGATCTCTGACACGAACAGCCAGGCGTGGCCGTGCCATGCCGTCATCAGATCGGCGCGGCCGGGGACCGGGCGGCCGGTGACGTAAAGCTCCACCGTGTCCATCCCGCCGACGGCAAGATCCTGCGCCGACGCGGCCGAGGCCGCCATCGCGGCGCCGGCAAGCAGCGCCAGGAATCTTGCGGGCAGGAAGCGGTCGGGTGTGGTGGATCCGGTCATGCGGGGGATGTGCCACCGGACCATGCGAATCTCAACCGGCCCCGGACGGCGCACGCGCGCATGTGAACGATGGCGCGGCGCGACCGCGCGGCGGCGTGATCCGTCATCGAGCCTGCCGCACCGCGTACAGGGCGACGGCGGCGGCGTTCGATACGTTCAGCGATCCGAAATCGGCGGCGAAGGGGATCCGGGCGACGTGGTCGCAGGTCTCGATCGTCTTGTCGCGCAGGCCCGGCCCCTCGGCCCCCAGCACGAGGCAGACCGGACGCGTGCCGATCGTGCCCAGCAGCTCCGGCAGCGTCGCGTCCCCGGTGCCGTCGAGCGCGACCAGCACGAAGCCCAGCCCCTTCAGCTGCACCAGCGTGTCGGCAAGGTTGGTGATCCGCAGGTAGGGCTGGCGTTCCAGCGCCCCCGAAGCGGTCTTGGCCAGCGCGCCGGTCTCGGGCGCCGCGTGGCGCGCGGGCGCGATCACCGCCTGCGCCCCGAACACCTCGGCCGAACGCAGGATGGCGCCGACGTTGTGGGGGTCGGTCACGCGGTCCAGCGCGACGACCAGCGGCCGCAGGTCCGGGTCGCCGCCCAGCACCACGTCCTCGACCTCGCCCCAGCTCAGCGGCCTGACCTCCAGCGCGGCGCCCTGGTGGACGCTTTCGCCCGCCAGTGGCACGGCCTTGTCGAAGCTGCGCGCGTCGACGATTTCGGCCATCATGCCGGAATCCGCCACGACGCCGCCCAAGCGGTCGGCGGCGTTCCGGGTCAGGACCAGCCGCAACCGCTCGCGGACCGGGTTCGCCAGCGCGTCGCGCACCGCATGTAGCCCGAACAGCCATACCGTCTCGGCCGCGGCGGCGCGGCGCGCGCGTTCCTTGTCGATGACCCACGTGGGCTTTTTGGTCCGCGGTTTGTCGGGGCTTCGCGACGCGGCGCGGGAAGGGTGGGGCTTGTCCTGCATCCCGCCTTCCTGCGCGCCGGCGCGATGCAGCGCAAGGGGGCAGGGGGCCGCGCGGCAGGTATCCGTGCAAAGCGGCGGAAATCGCGCTTGACCCGCCCCGCCGGCGAAGCTAATCACCCCCGGCGTCGGGCGACGTGCTGCAAGGTGCGGCAGCGGACTGTAACTCCGCCGGGGAGACCCATGCCTGGTTCGATTCCAGGGTCGCCCACCATGCTTCGTGCTGGTGACGAGACGGAAACCACCTCCCGCGCGCGGCCACCGCGCCTTGCCCGAGGTTCAGATGACCGATCGCGACGATTTCACGACAGATGGCAAGGGCCGCCGCGGGGATGGTGGTAAACAGGCCGGCAAGGCCGCCGCTTCGGTTGATGTCGCGGCAGGCGGCGCCGAGCAGGCCGAAAGCGCCGAGCGTGACGAAGCCGTCGCGGAAGACAAGGCCGCCGAGCGGGCCGCGCGCCGGCAGCGCAACCGCGCCGAGCGCGAGGCGAGGCAAGCCGCGAACCGCGAGGCACGGGCCGCCCGCAAAGGCGACGCCGCCGCGCACCCGGCCCCGGTCCAGTTCCGCCCGGCCTGGCCCGGAAAGCCCCGGACGCTGTCTGCCCCGGCCGCCTCCACCCCGTTCAACATCCTCGCGATCGGCCAGTCGGGCCGGCTGGAACGCGAGGCCGTCCTGCTTGCCGCGAGCCTGCGCCACAGCGCGGCGGGCTTCGCCGGCCGCCTGATCGTGGCCGAGCCGCAGCCGTCGGGCGCGTGGGAAACCCGCGACGTGCGGATGTCCCCCGCGAGCCGCGAGGCGCTGCAGGCGCTCGGCGCCGACATCGTGCCCCTGCACGCGCGGGAATTCGGCCGCGCCTATCCGCACGGCAACAAGATCGAGGCGCTGAGCCTTCTGCCGGCGGGCGAGCCGTTCCTGTTTCTCGACAGCGACACGGTCGTCACCGGCGCACTGGACCGGGTGCAGTTCGACTTCGCGCGCCCGACCGCGTCGATGCGGCGCGAGGGCACCTGGCCCGAGCCGCCGCTCTACGGGCCGGGCTACGAGGGGATCTGGCGGTCGCTTTACGACCGTTTCGGGCTGGACTTCGCGTCGTCGCTCGACCCCGCCCAGCCCGACGAGCACTGGGAACGCTATCTCTATTTCAACGCCGGCTGGTTCAGCGGCCCCGATCCGGCCGAGTTCGGGCGGCGCTTCCTCGACTGGTCGCGCGAGGTGCGCAACGATCCCGGCGAGGCGCTGGCCACGCAGGAGCTGGTGCCCTGGCTCGACCAGGTCGTGTTGCCGCTGGTGGTCCATAGCCTCGGCGGCGGCCGTCCCGGTCCCGAACTCGCCGGCATGGACGGCGACGTGACCTGGCACTACCGCAGGCTGCCGCTCCTCTACGCATCCGGGCCCGACAGCGCGGTCGAGACGGTCGAGGCGCTGGCGCGCCTGCCCGAGCTCGCCCCGGTGATGGCCGACTGGGACGCGTGGCAGCAGCTGGTCGTTGCCGGCAACGGGCGCCGGCTGGTGCGCCCGCTCTTCGACCGCGATCGGCTGCCGAAGCGCGAGCAGGCGATCAGGCAGACGCTCAGGGCCAATTCGCTCTGGTTCGACTGAAGGCCGGTCCGCGCGGCTTGCAGCGCCGGCGCCCGATCCTGTAATCGGGCGGCAGCCCGAAAGGATCCCCGATGCGCCGCGCCACCATCACCCGCCAGACCGCCGAGACCGACATCACCGTGACGCTGGATCTCGACGGAACGGGCGCCTACGCGAACCGCACCGGCGTCGGCTTCTTCGACCACATGCTGGACCAGCTGGCGCGGCATTCCCTGATCGACCTCGAGATCGCGGCGACCGGCGACCTGCACATTGACGACCATCACACGGTCGAGGATACCGGGATTGCGCTGGGGCAGGCGCTGACGCAGGCGCTGGGCGACAAGGCCGGGATCCGGCGCTACGGCAGCTTCCACCTCGCCATGGACGACGCGCTGGTGCGGGTGGCGCTGGACCTTTCGGGCCGGCCGTATCTCGGCTGGCACCTGCCGTTCAGGGCGGCCAAGATCGGCAGCTTCGACACCGAGCTGGTGCGCGAGTTCTTCCAGGCCCTGGCGGTCCACGGCGGCATCACGATGCACGTGGACCTGATCCGGGGCGAGAACGCCCACCACGTCGCCGAGGCCGCGTTCAAGGCCCTTGCGCGTGCGCTGCGCGAGGCGGTCGAGCCCGACCCGCGGATGGAAGGGCGGCTGCCGTCCACGAAGGGTGCGCTCTGATGCGGCTGGTGCTGATCGACTACGGCAGCGGCAACCTGCATTCGGCGCAGAAGGCCTTTGCGCTGATGGGGCGTGACGCGGGCGTGTCGTCGATCGAGGTCACGGCCGACCCGGACGCCGTCCTGCGCGCCGACCGGATCGTGCTGCCGGGCGACGGCGCCTTTCCGTCCTGCCGCGCGGCGTTCGAGGCGCAACCGGGCCTGCACGAGGCGCTGGCGGACGCGGTCCTGCGCCGCGGCGTTCCGTTCATGGGGATCTGCGTCGGCATGCAGATGCTGGCCGACCGCGGCTTCGAGCACGAACCGACGCCGGGGCTGGGCTGGATCGGCGGCGAGATCCGCGCGATCGAGCCCCGCGACGCAGCCCTGAAGGTGCCGCACATGGGCTGGAACGATCTCGCGATCGTCTCTCCGCACCCGGTGCTGGACGGGATCGCGACGGGCGACCACGCCTATTTCGTGCATGGCTGGCAGTTCGTCCCGTCCGACCCCGACACGCTTCTGGCATCGGTCGATTATGGCGGCACCGTCACGGCGGTCGTGGGACGCGACAACATCGTGGGAACCCAGTTCCATCCCGAGAAGTCGCAGCAGGTCGGACTGCGGATCATCAGGAACTTCCTCGGCTGGCGGCCCTGAGGTCCGGGCGACCGGGACGCCCGCGGGACGCGACGCGATCAGCGCCGACCGGCGTCTGCCGAGGCGCAGGGGCCGGGCCCCCTTTGGGGGAAGCCCGGCCTGTTCGTTCGGATGGTCCGCACGTCAGGCGGCGCGACCTTCGGGCCGGCGGGGGTCTGACAGGCGGGGGTCGGACAGGCTGGGGTTGGACGTGCGAGGATCGTGCGGGCGGGTGTCGGCCAGGGTGGCGTGGCGCGCCGGCGGGACCGTGTCCGAGGTGCGGAACATGTCCATCATCTGGCCCAGCTCCTCGACCTGGGTCGACAGAGCCCCGGCGGCGGCCGCGTACTGTTCGGACATCGAGAGATTGGCCTGGTTCACGCGGTCGAGCTGGGACAGCGCCTCGGACACCTCGCGCACGCCGTGGGACTGTTCGGTGGTCGCGTGGGCGATGCCGGTGATGTTCTGCACCACCCCGCCGACCGCGGACTGGATCTGGTCCAGCGAGGTGCCGGCGTCGCGGACCAGCTTCACGCCGGCGCGGACGTCGGTCTCGCTTTTCCCGATCAGGTCGGCGATGTTCTGGGACGCCTTGGCGGACTGCTGGGCGAGGTTGCGGACCTCGTTCGCGACCACCGCGAAGCCGCGCCCGACCTCGCCCGCGCGCGCGGCCTCGACCGCCGCGTTGATCGAAAGAAGGTTGGTCTGGAACGCGAACCCTTCGATCACGCGCGTGAACTCGCCCATCCTCTTGGTGTGCTCGTCGATCCGTTCGATCGCGGCGATCGCCTGCGCCACGACGTCGGCGCCCTTGAGGACCACCTGAAGCGCGTTCCGCGCCGCGGCGTCTGCCTCGCGCGCCGACTGGCTGGTCATCGAGATGTTGCCCGAGATCTGGTCGACGGCCGCCGCGGTCTGTTCCATCGAGGCGGCCTGCCCTTCGCCCCGGCGCGCGAGTTCGCCCGCGGCCAGCGCGATCGCCTCGGCCTCGGTGTTCATGGCGTTGGTGCGGCTGCGCACCTCGCCCACCAGTTCGCGCATCGCCGCCAGCATGGTGTTGAATTTCGCGCGCACCTGCGTGAACTCGTCGTCCGTCCCCTTGGCCATCCTGAAGGTCAGGTCGGCGCCGGCGAGCGCGGCCAGCCCCTCGACCAGCTCGTCCAGCGCCATCCGCCGCGCCGACACGTCGAGCGCAAGCTTGATGACGGACACGATCCGGCCCTTGTCGTCCCGCACCGGCGCGTAGCTTCCGTTGATCCAGACGGGCGTGCCGTCCTGGCGGACGCGCTTGAATTCGCCCGTGCGGTTCTGACCCTGGGCGAGCTGGGCCCAGAACTCCACCGACTGTTCCAGGTTCGTTTCGGCCGGGGGAATGAACATGCGGTGATGGCGGCCGACGCACTCCTCGAGGCGGTAGCCGAGCAGCGCAAGGAAGTTGTCGTTGGCGTGCAGGATCTCGCCGCGCGGCGAAAACTCGATCAGCGCCTGCGCCCGGTCGAGCGCGTTCAGCTTGGACCGCGCGACCTGTTCGTCCGACCGGGAGGCGGTGATGTCGATGCCGCACATGACGACCTGCGCGACGCTGCCGTCGCTGCCGCGGACCGGCGCGTGCATGGCGCTGATCCAGAACGGGGCGCCGTCCTGCGCGACGCGGCGGTATTCGCCGATGGTTGTTTCGCCCGCCCTGAGCCGCGCCCAGAACTCTGCCGCCGCTGCCTCGTCACGATCGTTCGGGTCGACGAGGATGGAATGCGGGCGACCGATCAGGTCTTCGCGCGCGAAGCCGCACAGCGCAAGCGCGCGGCTGTTGGCGGCGACGATCCGGCCATCGGGCGAATAGATCATGACGCACTGGCTTGCGTCGATCGCGGCCAGGGTCTGGCCGGCGTCGGTATGGGTGAACGTGGTCTCGGTCATGCGACGCCCCTTTGCTGCGTGCAGACGATCTAGGCGCAATTCCCTTAAGGCGGGGTTAGCGGGCGCGGCCCGCGACGGGAGGAAGCGGGGAAAGCCCGTAAAATGCCGTCAAGCGGCCGCGCCGGACGAGGCGGGCGCGGATGGCGGCCCGAACCGGCCGACCATCCGGTCATGGATCTGGTCGCGGGTCGCGCGATAGGCCGCGAGCTGCGCCTCGCGCCCCTCGGCCAGGCCCGTCGGGTCCATGATCGGCCAGTATTCCACGTCGACATGGGCGTTGCTGGTCAGCTCCAGCGCCTGCCGCTGGCTCGCGGGCGTCAGCGCCACGATCAGGTCGAACTGGCCCAGGTCGTCACCCCATTCGCGCATCTCGGCGAAGCTGCGCGAGCGGTGGCGCGACAGCTCGACCCCCATCTCACTGCAGACCGCGACCGCGAAGCCGTCGATCTCCATGTCGTTGCGGACGCCGGCCGACTGGACGTAGGCGCGCCGGCCGTAGAGCTTCTTCATCAGCCCCTCGGCCATGGGCGAGCGGATGGCGTTGTGATCGCAGCAGAACAGGACCGAGCTTGGAAACCCGTCCGTCATGTCAGCCGGGGACCAGCGCGCAGACCAGCGTGAACAGCCGCCGTGCGGTGTCGATGTCGACGCAGGCCTTGCCGTCCAGCCGCTCCATCAGCGTGCGCGCGCCCTCGTTGTGGATGCCGCGGCGGGCCATGTCGATCGCCTCGATCTGGGCCGTGGGCAGTTTGCGGACCGCCTCGAAATAGCTGCCGCAGATCTGGGAATAGTCCTTCACCGCCTGGCGGAACGGGCCCATCGCAAGGTGGAACTCGGCCACCGGGTCGCCGCCGTCGGTCGCGATCTCGAACACGAGTCGGCCGTCGCGCACGGCCAGATGCAGCGCATAGGGGCCGGGCGGGGCCTGCATGCCCTCGCGGCCGGGAAGGGCGAAGCTGTTGTCCTCGAGCAGGTCGAAGATCGCCACGCGGCGTTCCTGCTCCATCTCCGGCGTGGCGGGGGGCAGCGCGCTGTCGTCGATGTCGATGCGGATCAGCCGGGTCATGCCGTGCGCCCTTCGTTGAGGCGGTCGAGCCGCGCCTGGACCGACCGGGCGTGCGCGCCGAGCCCCTCGGCCATGGCCAGGGCCGCGGCCGCGGGTCCGATGGCGCCAAGCGCCGTGGGCGTCATCCGCGACAGGGTCGTGCGCTTCAGGAAGTCCATGACGGAAAGTCCCGACGAGAACCGGGCCGACCGCGCCGTCGGCAGGACGTGGTTCGGTCCGCTGACATAATCGCCCGCAGCCTCGGGCGTCCAGCCCCCCATGAAGATGGCGCCCGCGTGGCGGCAGCGGGCGGCAAGCGCCTCGGGGTCGTCCACGCACAGTTCGAGGTGCTCGGGCGCGATCCGGTCGCTGAGGCCGGCGGCCTCGGCCAGGTCGCGGGTCACGATGATCGCGCCGTGGTCGCGCCAGCTTGCCGCGGCGATGGCGGCGCGGGGCAGGGTGGGGATCAGCCGCTCGACCGCATCGGCCACCCTGCGGGCAAGGTCCACGTCGGGGGTCATCAGGATCGACTGCGCGTCGGCGTCGTGTTCGGCCTGCGCCAGCAGGTCGAGCGCGAGCCAGTCGGGATCCTGCGCGCCGTCCGCGATGATCAGAACCTCGGACGGGCCCGCGATCATGTCGACGCCGACGCGGCCGAAGACGCGCGCCTTGGCGGCGGCGACATAGGCGTTGCCGGGGCCGGTGATCTTGTCCACGGGGCGGATCGTGGCGGTGCCGTAGGCCATGGCGGCGATCGCCTGGGCACCGCCCACGCGGTAGATCTCGTCCACGCCAGCGATCCGGCAGGCGCGCATGACGAGCGGGTTCACCTCGCCGCCGGGCGTGGGCACGCACACGACCAGCCTTCCGACGCCCGCGACGCGGGCGGGAACGGCGTTCATCAGGACCGACGACGGATAGCTCGCCTGCCCGCCGGGGACATACAGGCCCGCGGCCGACACGGGCGACCAGCGCCAGCCGAGCTCGGCCCCGACCGGGTCCGTCCAGCGCTCTTCCGCGGGCAGCTGTCGTTCGTGGTAGGCGCGGATCCGCTGTGCCGCGAGGTCGAGCGCGGCCGCGTCGGCGGGCGCCACGCGGTCGGCGGCCGCGTCGATCTCGGCCCGGCTGAAGCGCAGCTCCTCCGGCGTCAGCGTCACCCGGTCGAACCGCGCCGTCAGTTCCACCAGCGCCGCGTCGCCGCGCTGCCGCACGTCGTCGATGATCGCCGCGACCACGTCGCCGACATCCGCCGAATCCTCGCGCTTGGCCGCCAGCAGCGCGGCGAAGCGGGGTTCGAAATCGGGCTCGGCTGTCGAAAGTGTCACCGGCATCAACGCGGCCTTTCCTGCGGTTTGCCCCTGTTAGCGGCAGGGGCCGGCCCGCTCAAGCGCAAGCGCGGCCGGAACCCGTATGATCATGGAGAGTTATGATCCCGAACGACAATCCGAAGGAGGCTTGCAATGAACTGGGATGTCATCAAGGGCAAGTGGGACCAGGTCAAGGGTTCCGTCAAGCAGGAGTGGGGCGATCTGACCGACGACGATATCGCCGCGACCGAAGGCGATGCCGACAAGCTGTCGGGCAAGCTGCAGGAACGCTACGGCTGGGCCAAGGCCGATGCGGACGAAAAGCTGAACGACTTCGTCCGCCGTCACGGCTGATCCCGGATTTCAGACGTGAAAAGGGCGCCCCCCGGGGCGCCCTTAGTCGTTCCGGGGACCGGCGCCCGTCACGCCGGATTGCGGCGGTTCCAGCGCAGCGACGACAGAAGCGACAGGCCGATCACGAAGGCGCCGCCCAAGCCCGTGAACACCTCGGGGATGTGCCACATGCTTTGGGCGAACATCACCACCGACAGGATCAGGATCGACCAGAACGCGCCGTGCTCGAGGTACCGGAACTCGGCCAGGGTCCCGCGTTCCACCAGCATCACGGTCATGGAACGCACGTACATGGCGCCGATCCCCAAGCCGATCGCGATCAGGAACAGGTTCTGCGTCAGAGCGAACGCCCCGATCACCCCGTCGAAGCTGAACGACGCGTCCAGCACCTCGAGATACAGGAACGCGCCCAGCCCCGCCTGCCCGGCGGCCGCCGTCGCCTGTCCCCAGCGGTCCAGCACATGCCCCAGCGCATCGACGGCGAGGTAGGTGATGATTCCCCAGAGGGCCGCGAACATGAAGCGCGCTTCTTCCTCGACGGGCAGCAAGATGGTGAACAGCACCACGAAGATCAGGACGAAGCCGACTGCCATCCCGCGGATGCTGCCGGCCTTGCGAAGCTGGCGCTCGACCCCGGCGATCCAATCGATCTCCTTGGATTCGTCGAAGAAGTAGCTGAGGCCCACCAGCATCAGGAAGGCGCCGCCGAAGGCCGCGATGGGCAGGTGCGCCTCGCCGATCAGCTCGGCGTAGCGTTGCGGGTCGGTGGCGGCGAGCTGGATCGCGGCCCAGGGGCCGATCTTGGCGGCGATCACGACGATCAGCAGCGGAAAGACGATCCGCATCCCGAACACGGCGATGATGATGCCCCAGGTCAGGAAGCGGCGCTGCCAGACCGGGGTCATCGTCTTCAGCTTGTTGGCGTTCACGATGGCGTTGTCGAAGGACAGCGAGATTTCCAGCACCGCGAGAACCGCGCCGATCAGCAGGAAGGACAGCATGCCCCCCATCGTGCCCGAGAACTCCCACCCAATGAAGGCGGCCAGCAGAAGCCCCAAGAATGTGACGATCAGGGGCCACTTCATGTATTGCAAGGTGGACTGCATGCGGTTCCCTCGTTCCCGGTTGGTCAATGCTGTGTTCTGGGCCTGCGTGCAGATAGGGCGCACCGACGGGGACGGCAACCCGCAGGCTGCGCCCCGGCGCGCTGTTGCCAGCGGGTCCGCCCTGCAGGGAGGCTTCGGGGCGCCGTCAAAGCCACTTCATCACCCGCGCCAGCAGCCAGGTGCCCGTGGCCGACGCGACCATCAGCCCCAGCGCCCACAGGAAGCCGTACCGCCAGTGCAGTTCGGGCATGTGGTCGAAGTTCATGCCGTACATGCTGGCGATCAGCGTGGGCGGCAGGAACAGTGCCGCGACCACCGACAGGATCCGCATGGTTCTGTTCTGCTGCAGGTTGATCATGCCCATCGTGGCGTCCACGATCAGCTGGACCCGCGTCGACAGGAAGTCGGCATGCACCTCGAGCGACTGGATGTCGCGCATGATGGCCTTGGCGTTCTGGCGCAGCGGCGTTCCCTTGTGGCTGGTCATCATCAGGTTGTAAAACGCGAGCACGCGGCCCAGGCTGAGAAGGCCCAGCCGCACGCGCGACATGATCTCGGCCTGCGACCCGGTGCGCTGGAGCGCGCTTTCCAGCTGCGCCGCGCGGCGCTGGTCGGTCGGGCCGAACACGTCTGCCGACACCTGTTCCACCGCGTAGCCCGCGCTTTCCGACATGTCGGCCAGATAGGCCACGATGTCGTCCACGAGCCCGAGGAACACGCCGTCGGCGCAGTCGGGGCAGGTGGGTGCAAGGCCTGCGCGGGGCGGGTAGGTGTGGAATGGCCGGGGCGCGTGGTGCCGGACGGTCACGAGCCGATGCGAGGTCAGGATGAAGGTCACCGGCATCGCCGCGAACTTGCCGTCGGGCAGCTGCCCGGGCAGGACCGCCGTCATGTGCGAGACGTCGTCCTGCCGGTAGATCCGGTTCGACATCTCGATCTCTTCCATGTCCTCGAGCGTGGGGACGCGCACCCCCAGCTTCTCGACCTGCGCGATCTGCGCGTCGAGAGGGCGGTAGAGATCGACCCAGACTGCGTTGTCCAGCGGCTCGTCGGCGGCCAGCGGCGCAAGGCTCGTGCCGAGGGACTTGTGGGCGTAAAGCATCGGCTCGGGTCCGTCGATTTCGGGGCCGCGGCAGCGGGGGCGCGGCGTTCGGGCGCAGCGAACGACCTGCCGGGCCGCCCGTCAAGGGCCGCAGGGTCGGGTTCGGTCAGTGCGCCGCCTGTTTTCCCGTCACGGCCGCGATCGCAGGGCCGATGACGTTGAACGCCACGGGGATCAGGACCAGCCCGATCGCGAGCCCCGCCAGACCGTCGAAGAACGCCGTGACCGCCCAGGCCACGAGCCCGTCGAACCGGTCCGGCGATGCGTGGGTCGCCCCTTCGGCCCAGTGATGGATGCGGTCGTAGGCACCGGGAAGCCCGAGTTCCGCGAAGCCGTGAAGGACGATGTTGCCGCCCACCCACAGCATCGCGGCGGTCCCCACGACCGACAGCGTGGACATGAAGCCCGGCATGACCTTGACGAGCCGCTTGCCCGCCGCGGCCAGGAACCCGGTCCGCGTCCGCGCCAGCGCCATGCCGTAATCGTCCGCCTTCACGATCAGGGCGACGGCGCCGTAGACTGCAACCGTGATCGCGACCGCGACCGCCAGCAGCACCAGGCCCTTCATGACGATGCCCTGTTCCGGCGGGATCGTGGCCAAGGCGATCGTCATGATCTCGGCCGACAGGATGAAGTCGGTCTTGATCGCGCCCTTGACCTTGGCTTCCTCGAGATGCGTCGGATCCCCCTGCTCCATCCCGGTGTCGGCTTTCTCGACCTCGTGGGGGCGGATCGCGTGCCACACCTTCTCGGCCCCCTCGAAGCAGAGATAGGCGCCCCCGATCATCAGCAGGGGCGTGATCGCCCAGGGCGCGAAGGCGCTGAGCAGAAGCGCGATCGGCAGCAGGATTGCCACCTTGTTGACGATCGAGCCCCTGGCGATGCGCAGGACGATCGGCACCTCGCGGTCGGCATCGAAGCCGTGGACGTATTTCGGCGTCACGGCGGCGTCGTCGATCACCGCGCCCGCCGCCTTCAACCCGGCCTTGGCCGACATCCCCGCCACGTCGTCCACGGACGCGGCTGCGACCTTTGCGATCCCTGCCACGTCGTCGAGAAGCGCGATGAGTCCGGCCATGTTCTGAAGTCCCGCCCTGTTTGCCCGAGGTTCTGGCTGCTGGCGGGCCAACGCGCAACCCGTCAGTTCGTTCGAGACCGACCTTGCGGACAGATAGAAACGGACCCGCGGCCCGCACCCGGGACCGCTCGAGGGCAGGGACGGCCACCGCCACCTGAGCCGGGCCGTCCGACATCGGGGCATCGGCACCCTGCGGATCACGCCGTCCGGCTGCGCGACGTCGTGGATCGTGACCGCCGCCGTCGTGATCGTCACGCCCCGGCGACCCTTGCGCACGGGTGGTTATTATACCATCAATCCCCGGTTAACGGATCATGGGACGTGCGGCAATGCTGGATCAGAATGCGAAACCGACCGAGGACATCAACGTCCGCGACGTGTTCGGCATCGACAGTGACATGAAGGTCAGGGGCTTCGCCGAGCGGACCGAGCGTGTGCCCGACATCGACCCGACCTACAAGTTCGACCCCGACACGACGCTCGCGATCCTGGCGGGCTTCGCCTACAACCGCCGGGTGATGGTCCAGGGCTACCACGGCACCGGCAAGTCCACCCACATCGAACAGGTGGCCGCGCGCCTCAACTGGCCGGCCGTCCGCGTGAACCTCGACAGCCACGTCAGCCGGATCGACCTGATCGGCAAGGACGCGATCAAGCTGGTCGAGGGCAAGCAGGTCACCGTCTTCCACGAAGGCATCCTGCCCTGGGCGCTGCGCAACCCGACCGCGATCGTCTTCGACGAATACGACGCGGGCCGCGCCGACGTCATGTTCGTGATCCAGCGCGTGCTGGAGGCCGAGGGCAAGCTGACGCTTCTGGACCAGAACGAGGTCATCTCGCCCAACCCCTATTTCCGCCTGTTCGCGACCGCGAACACCGTGGGCCTTGGCGATACGACCGGGCTTTACCACGGCACCCAGCAGATCAACCAGGGCCAGATGGACCGCTGGAACCTCGTCGCGACGCTGAACTATCTCAGCCATGATGCGGAAACCGCGATCGTGCTGGCGAAGGTGCCGCAGATGAACACCGACAAGGGCCGCAGGACCGTGGCGTCGATGGTGACGCTGGCGGACCTCACGCGCACCGCGTTCATGCAGGGCGACCTGTCCACGGTGATGAGCCCGCGGACGGTGATCTCCTGGGCGCAGAACAGCCGCATCTTCGACAACGTGGGGTACGCGTTCCGCCTGACCTTCCTGAACAAGTGCGACGAGCTCGAGCGCCAGACGGTGGCCGAGTTCTACCAGCGCCTGTTCGACGAGGAACTGCCGGACAGCGCGGTCGCGAAGGCGGGGTGACCGGGCGCCACGGCGCGCAGGTTGTTCGTGCCCCTCAGTCCGGAATGGGTGTCAGCCGCAGCCGACGTCGTGGTCGCAACTGGCGTTCTTCTGGCCGCCGGGCAGTCGGCGCGATGGCCGCTGGAAGCAGAAGGAAAGAATCCAGCAGTTCTTCGACGGGTTCAAGGATTCGGCCGGTGCGCGCAATGCGGCGCTGATGCTTGATAGCAGAAACCGCGAAGTACCACTCTGGGATGCGAGTGATCCGAAAGATCGGTACGTGAGGGTGACCTGGGTGGATGTCGAGAGGGCGCTGGTGCCACCCTCATCGGCTGTTCAGACCTGCGAACCCATCGATACTGCGATCCGGGACTGCTTCGAGGACCTGCTGAACCGCTTCGCAGGGCTGGAGCGAATGGCGCAGGAAGGACTCATTCGCGAGAGCGACTTGAAGGATGCGCTCCGCCGGTGGTTCTTCATCATAGGCGAACGAGACAAGGATAAGTCGCACATCAGGAACCTGCGGCTATTCATAGTGGAAGGTAGGCGAGAAACCGCCATGAAATTGTTTCGGCGGTTCGATATCGATCTCAAGCTGGCCTACCCGGCGGATGTTGCCTCGTTCCAGGCATGAGCAAGCAGTTGACGTTAGTTTGGCACGCTGGTTGACCTCAGTACCTCGTCAAACACTTCGATCCAGCGCCAGAATCCGCAGCAGCGCCGCGTTCCGCGCCCGCGCCAGTGCCTCCACGTCGCGCCCTTCGGTCTCCGCCATGCCGTCGACCAGGACCCGCCTGGTCTCGTCATCCAGCGTCGCGTCGCCCAGGTCCGCCCACCAGCTTTCCACCGCCGGGCCGAGGTTCCGCACGAAGCTCTCCATCCCGCCCGGACCGCCCCCCAGATGGAACGTCAGGTGCGGCCCCATCAGCGCCCAGCGGATCCCGAGCGCGCCGGTCATCGCGCGGTCGATGTCGGCGACCGAGGCCACGCCCTCGCGCGCGAGATACACCGCCTCGCGCCACAGCGCCGCCTGCAGGCGGTTGGCGACGTGGCCGGTGATCTCGCGGTTGAGGCGGATCGGCTGCTTGCCCACGCCTTCGTAGAACCGCATCGCCGCCGCGATCGCCTGTTCCGAGGTGCGCGCGCCGCCCACGATCTCGACCAGCGGGATCAGGTGTGGCGGGTTGAACGGGTGGCCCACCACGAGCCGTTCCGGGTGGGCCATGTCACGCTGCATGTCGGTGGGCTTCAGGCCCGATGTTGACGACAGGATCAGCGCATCGGGCGAAAGCGCGGTTTCCAGCTGTGCGAGCAGCTTCCGCTTGACCTCGATCCGCTCGGGGGCGTTTTCCTGAACGACCATCGCGCCCTCGGCCGCAGCCGCCGGATCGTCATGGAACGTCAGGGACATCAGAGCGTTGTCCAAAGAACCTAATGCGACACCTAAGGTCTCCAGGTCTCCCCAGTTCGCGGCTACCTGCGCCCTCAGCCGATCCTCGGCGCCCTCTGCCGGGTCGCTCGCCGCGACTTCGTGACCGGCGGCAAGGAACAGGGCGGTCCAGCTGGCGCCGATGGTGCCGGTGCCGATGACCGCGACGCGCGCTTTCTCGTCGATCTGCATCTGTGGTCCTCTCGGTTCGACCCGGCTCAGCGGGATGCGTAGTCCATCAGCGCGCGGAACAGTGCTGGCGGCATGGCCTGCGGGTCGGTGATGGTGATGGTGGTGCCGGGCGGCAGCGCCGACGGATCCGCAGGCACGGCCGCCTGCGCGCCCGCGCGGGCCGATGGCTGCACCGCCCCGCGCGCCGCGCGCGCGTCGAGCGACTGCACGGTGGCCGACAGCGACGGCATCCGGGCGCCGGGCGGGACCGCGCCGGCCGCCCCCGGCGCCACACCGCCGGCCTGGTCCGCCAGCGCCTTGTCCTGCGCGGCGGCGATGCGGGTGTCGAGCTCGGCCGTGGACTGGCGCTGCATCTGGCTCAGCTGTTCGTTCAGCTGGGCCTGCACCTGTTCCTGCACCCGTGCGGTCGCCTGCGCGAGCTGCGACCGGATCGCCTCGACCCCATCGGCATAGCCGGTCCGGTAGGCGTCCTTGACCCCGGCCACGCACCCCGGCGCCGCGTCCAGGACGGTGCGGGCGGGTGCGGGTGGCTGCTGGGCCGCGGCGGGCGCGGATGCCAGCGCCATGGCGAGCACAGGAACGAGAAGCGCGGCAGGGGGCATCGGTGTCTCCGTCGGAACTCGCGGCCCAACGGCGGGCGGGGGGACGGGTTCCACCGCAACCACTCGACTCCGCCGCGGACATGCGGGACAAGGATGCATGCCGCCGGCCCGCAACCAACCAGACGCTCCAGCATCAAGCGCATCGCCAGCCGCGCCGCGGTCCTCTGAACTCTGCCCGCCCGAAGGTTGCGTGACCCCCGCATGAAGAAGACCGACAACCCCGCCGATCCGTTCAAGAAGGCCCTGTCCGAGGCGACCCGCGCGCTCGCCGAGCAGCACGAGCTGAACGTCACGTTCACGGCCGATCCGTCGGGCGTCGCAGGCGACACGATGCGGCTGCCGCAGGTCAGCCGGCGGATGACCCGCGACGAGGTGCTGATGGCCCGCGGGACCGCCGACGCGCTGGCGATGAAGGTCCGCCACCACGACCCCGCGACGCACCTGCGCTATACCCCCGCGGGCCCCGTCGCGCGCGAGCTCTACGAGGCGATGGAGACCGCCCGCTGCGAGGCGCTGGGCGCGCGCGACATGCCCGGCGCGCTGTCCAACATCGACGCCAGGATCGGCGCCGAGGCCGAGCGCAAGGGCTACGGCCAGATCCGGCAGGCGTCCGACGCGCCGCTTTCCGTGGCCGCGGGGCTGCTGGTCCGGCAGGCGGCGACCGGCCGCAAGCTGCCGTCCGCGGCGCAGCACGTGGCCGACCTGTGGCGGCCGTTCGTCGAGGATCAGGCGGGCGGAAACCTCGACCGCGCCGCCGCCACGCTGTCCGACCAGGCCGCCTTCGCGCGGATCGCGCGGCAGATGATCGCGGACCTGGGCTATGGCGACCAGCTGGGCGACGACCCCGACGAGGCGCAGGACGAGGGCGACGAGACGGCCCAGCAGGAGGAGGACGATCCCGGCCAGAACCCGCCACAGCAGCAGGATGAGGGCGAGGAGGCCGAGGCCAGCCCCGAACGCACGCAGGAACAGACGCAGGACGAGCGCCAGGCGCAGGTCAGCATGGACGACCAGGCCGACGACGAGCTGTCCGAAGACTCCGAGATGTCGGACAGCGAGATGCCGCCCGAACTGCCGCCGCAGGTCAGCGAGGCGAGCGCCGACTACCGCGTCTTCACCCAGGGTCACGACGAGGAGATCGCGGCCGAAGACCTCGCCGACGCCGCCGAGCTGGAGCGGCTGCGCGCCTATCTCGACAAGCAGCTTGATCCCCTGCGGGGCGCCGTGTCGCGGCTGGCCAACAAGCTGCAGCGCCGCCTTCAGGCCCAGCAGAACCGCAGCTGGGAGTTCGACAAGGAAGAAGGCGTGCTGGATGCCGGCCGCCTGGCCCGCGTGGTCGCGAACCCGACGACGCCGCTCAGCTTCAAGGTCGAGAAGGATACCGAGTTCCGCGACACGGTCGTGACGCTCTTGATCGACAACTCGGGGTCCATGCGCGGGCGGCCGATCAGCATCGCCGCGATCTGCGCCGACGTGCTGGCGCGGACTCTGGAACGCTGCTCGGTCAAGGTCGAGATCCTCGGCTTCACAACCCGCGCCTGGAAGGGCGGGCAGTCGCGCGAGGAATGGCTGAAGGCGGGTCGCCCGGCCACGCCGGGGCGCCTGAACGACCTGCGCCACATCATCTACAAGAACGCGGACGCGCCATGGCGGCGGGTGCGGCCGAATCTCGGCCTGATGATGAAGGAAGGGCTGCTCAAGGAGAACATCGACGGCGAGGCGCTGGAATGGGCGCATCGCCGCATGGTCCGGCGGTCCGAGGCGCGCAAGATCCTGATGGTGATTTCCGACGGCGCGCCGGTGGACGACAGCACCCTGTCGGTCAACCCCGCGAACTATCTTGAAAAGCACCTGCGCGACGTGATCGCGATGGTCGAGCGCCGTCGCCAGGTCGAACTGATCGCCATCGGGATCGGCCACGACGTGACCCGCTATTACGAGCGCGCCGTGACGATCACCGACGCCGAGCAGCTGGCCGGCGCGATCACCGAGCAACTCGCCGCGCTGTTCGAAAGCGACCCCCGCAAGCGGGCGCGGGCGTTCGGCAGCCCGGCCCGACGCGCCGGTCACTGACGCGACAAACGATGTGGCGGGACCGGGAATGATCACGCGGCGGGGAATGGTGTCGGGCATGGTCGTCCTGGCCGCGGGCGGCTGCAGCTTCACGCATGCCCGCAACTCGGACCCGCCGCCGCCGGACCGGCGCACGGGCGAGCCGATGGCCCTCATCCCCGGCTACGACAGCGAAATCCGCAGCTACGAGGACGGTGTCCACCACCCCGACCCGGGCGAGCCCCTGACCCGCGCCGTGCTGAGCCGCACCTCGTCGGGCCGGCCGATCAACCTGCTGGCGGTGTCGGGCGGGGGCGACGACGGCGCCTACGGGGCGGGGTTCCTGAAGGGCTGGACGCAGAACGGATCACGTCCGGAGTTCGACGTGGTGACGGGCGTTTCCACGGGCGCGCTTATCGCGCCGATGGCGTTCCTCGGGTCCGCGTATGACGGGTATCTCGAGGATTTCTATACCCGCACCTCCGCGGACGACATCTATCGCGTCAGGATCCTCGACCTTCTGACCGGCGGGCTGGCGGCGGCGGACAGCACGCCGCTGGCGCGGCGGATCGCGGCCGTCGTGTCCCCGGCGCTGGTGGACCGGATCGCCGAAGAACGGCGCAAGGGCCGGCTGCTGCTGGTCGGGACGACCAACCTCGACGCGCAGCGGCAGGTGATCTGGGACATCGGCCGGATCGCCGCCTCGGGGCGGCCCGACCGGGTGGCGCTGATCCGGCGCGTGATCCTCGCCTCGGCCTCGGTGCCCGGCGTGTTCCAGCCCGTGACGATCGAGGCAGAGCGCGACGGCGTCCGGTTCCAGGAACTCCACGTGGATGGCGGCGTGACGCGCGGCGTCTTCGCCTATCCCGCCAGCGTCCGGCTGCCGCCGCGCCGGGGCGAGCGCAACATGTGGGTGATCCGCAATGCCAAGCTCGCCCCCGAATGGGACGCGACGCGCTCGACCGCGGTCGGGATCGTGCGCCGGTCGCTCAGCACGCTGCTGAAGTCGCAGTCCAGCGGCGACATCTACCTGATCCAGTCGATCGCGCAGGCGGGCGACTTCGACCTGCGCCTGACCGCGGTTCCGCCCGACTTTCCGCTGCCCTATGTCCGGCCGTTCGAGCCGACCTACATGCGGACGCTGTTCGCCACCGGCGAGGCCGCGGGCCGGTCGGGGCGGGCATGGGGCACGCTGGCCGAACTGAAAGGACTTGACGGATGAACGGCGAGACTTCCACCCGCACGTCGTGGCAGAGCTTCACGGCGACCGCCGATCCCTCTGCCGCGGCGCCCCGGATCGCCGCGCTGCGGGACCTGATGGCCGGGCACGGGCTGGACGCGGTGATGGTCCCGCGCGCGGACGCGCATCAGGGCGAATACGTGACCGACAGGGACGCGCGGCTGCGCTGGCTCACCGGGTTTTCCGGCAGCGCAGGGTTCGCGATCGTCACCGCCGACAGGGCCGGGCTGTTCGTCGATGGCCGTTACCGGGTGCAGGTGCGGGCCGAGACCGACCCGAACCTGTTCGAGGTGGTCCACTGGCCCGAGACGGGCGCGGCGGACTGGCTGCGTCGGGCGCTGCCGGGCGGCGGCCGCGTGGCCTTCGATCCCTGGCTGCATACGCGTAACGAGATCAAGGACCTGCAGGAAAAACTTGCAACCGCCTCGATTAGCATCGCCCCGATCGAGAACCCGGTCGACGCGATCTGGCGCGACCGTCCCGCCATGTCGGGCGGCGCGGTCCGCATCCACCCGGCCGACCTCGCCGGCGCCACGCCGCAGGAACGCCGCGCCCGGATCGCGGCCGACCTGCGCGAGGGCGGACAACGCGCGGCCGTGCTGACCCAGCCGGACTCGATCGCCTGGCTTCTGAACATCCGCGGCGCCGACATCCCCCGCAACCCGGTCGTGCAGGGCTTCGCGATCATCGAGGATGACGGCCGCGTCGCGCTGTTCACCGACCCCGAGAAGTTCGGCCCCGACCTGCGCGCGCACCTGGGCAACGAGGTCACGGTCCTGCCGATGGGCGGCCTTGCCCCCGCGCTTGTCGGGCTGTCCGGCCCGGTGCGGATCGACCCGCAGACCGCCCCCGAGCAGGTGTTCCGGCTGGTGGAAGGCGCGGGCATCGAGATCGCCGCCGAAAGCGATCCCGTGGCACTGCCCAAGGCCCGCAAATCCCCGGCCGAGCTGTCCGGCATGCGCGCCGCGCACCTGCGCGACGCGGGCGCGGTGGTCCGGCTTCTCGCCTGGATCGACGCGCAGGAGCCCGGCAGCTTCACGGAGATCGACGTGGTCCGCACGCTCGAAGGGTTCCGCGCGAACATCGGCGCCCGCGACATCAGCTTCGACACGATCTGCGGCTCGGGCCCGAACGGGGCCATCAACCACTACCGCGTGACGGAAGCGACCGACCGCGTCGTGAACGGCGGCGAACTGCTGCTGGTCGATTCGGGTGGCCAGTATGACGACGGCACCACCGACATCACCCGCACGGTCCCGATCGGGCCGCTGCGCGAGGATGCGAAGGACCCCTATACCCGCGTCCTCGCCGGGATGATCGCGCTGACCCGCCTGCGCTTTCCCGCGGGTGTTGCCGGGCGCGACATCGACGGCGTCGCGCGCGCACCCCTGTGGATGGCGGGCCTCGACTTCGACCACGGCACCGGCCACGGCGTCGGCGCCGCGCTCAGCGTCCACGAGGGGCCTGCGCGCATTTCGCGCCGGTCCGAAGTCCCGATCGAGGCGGGGATGATCTTCTCGAACGAGCCGGGCTACTACCGCGAGGGCGAGTACGGGATCCGGATCGAGAACCTCGTCGTGGTCGAGCAGGCGACGAGCCCCGACGGCCGCGACATGCTGGGGTTCGAGACGCTGACGCTCGCGCCCATCGACACGCGGCTGATCGTGCCCGGCATCCTTTCCGGCGAGGACGTGGCCTGGCTCGACGCCTATCACGCCCGGGTCCGCGAGGCCGTGGCGCCGCTGGTCGAAGGGACGGACCGCGCGTGGCTCATCCGCGCGACCCGCCCCATCGCGCAGGCTGCCGCCTGATATCCGCCAACTCGCAGGAACCAACCATGCCCATTCCGGACACCGCCCTTTCCCAGCTCCGCGACCTTCTGGGGGAACGCCTGTCGATCACCGCCGCCGACCGCGAGGCGCATGCGGGATCCGAGACGTTCCACCGCGCCCCGCCCCCCGACGCCGTTGCCTGGCCGCTTTCGACCGAGGACGTGTCGTCCATCCTCGCGATCTGCAACGCGCATGGGGTGCCGGTTGTGGGCTGGGGCGCGGGCACGTCGCTGGAAGGGCATGCGCTCGCCGTCCGGGGCGGGCTGACGCTCGACATGACGCGGATGAACAGGGTTCTCGACGTGCGCGCCGGCGACATGATCGCGGTCGTGCAGCCCGGCGTCACGCGCGAGGACCTGAACACCGAGCTGCGCGCGACCGGCCTCATGTTCCCGATCGACCCCGGCGCCAACGCCACCCTGGGCGGCATGGCCGCGACCCGCGCCAGCGGCACCACCGCCGTCCGCTACGGGACGATGCGGCCCAACATCCTCGCGCTGGAGGTGGTGCTGGCAGACGGCCGCGTCATCCGCACCGGCTCCCGCGCGGCCAAGGCGAGCAACGGTTACGACCTCACCGGCCTGATCGTCGGGTCCGAGGGGACGCTCGGGATCATCACCGAGCTCACGCTGCGGCTCCACGGCCAGCCCGAGGACGTGGCGGCGGGCGTCTGCGCGTTCCCGACGCTCGAGGATGCGGTCAACTGCGTTGCGATGACGATGCAGGCGGGCATCGCGATGGGCCGGATCGAGTTCATGGACCCGATGGCGATGCGGGCCGTGAACCTGCATCTGGGCAGCGACTATCCCCTGCAGCCCCACCTGATGGTCGAGTTCGCGGGCAGCCCCGAGGCGGTGCGCGCGAACGCCGCCGCATTCGGCGAGCTTGCCGCCGAGTGCGAGGGGCAGGGCTTCGACTGGGCCACCTCGCTCGAGGAACGCAACCGCCTGTGGGCCGCGCGGCACGCGAGCTACTGGGCCGCGCTGAAACTGCGCCCCGGCGCGACGGGCGTCGTCACCGACGCCTGCGTTCCGATGACCGAGCTTCCGGGGCAGGTCGCCGCCGCCGCCGCCGACATGGAAGCCGCCGGCATCATGGGCGACATCGTGGGTCACGTGGGCGACGGCAACTTCCACACGCTGCTGCTGGTCGATCCCGACAGCCCCGAGGAGATCGCCGCGGCCAAGACCCTCGCCCGGCGCATGGCCGAACGGGCGCTGGCGGTCGGCGGCACGATCAGCGGCGAACACGGCATCGGCCTTGGCAAGCGCGACCTGATGGCGGCCGAGCACGGCGAGGCATGGGCCGTCATGGCCGCGATCAAGCGCGCGCTCGATCCCAACGGCATCCTGAACCCCGGCAAGATCGTCCCCGACCAGGACGCGGGCTGAAGCTTCCTGACGGTTTATTGATCGCGCGCCCCGCCCCGCACGGGCTGACGGCGCAACGCCCCTGTGAAACAAAGCTCACAACAACGAGACCGAAAAACGAGGGTCGGGCAGTGAGAAAGTTCCTGAAGGTGGCGGCGGTCCTGTCGCTGGCGGTTCTGACGGCGTGCGGCGGGGGCGGGGGCCCGCGCGGCGGGGCGGGCTATGTCGGCGGCGCCGCGCCGCAGCTGGGCGACAGCGCGCCGCATGTCTGGACTTCGGGGCACCCCTACAACCACGCGGTCCACGGCGTCGACGTGTCGCGCTACCAGGGCAGCGTGGACTGGAACCGCGCGCGCCAGGCAGGCGTCAGCTTCGCCTTCATCAAGGCGACCGAGGGCGCCGACCACGCGGACCCCGCCTTCCGCACCTACTGGGAACAGACCCGCGCCGCGGGCATCCCGCGCAGCGGCTATCATTTCTACTACTGGTGCCGTTCGGGTGCCGAGCAGGCGGCCTGGTACATCGCCAACGTGCCCAGGGAACGCGGCGCGCTTCCGCCCGTTGTGGATCTTGAATGGGTCCACACGTCGCGGACCTGCCGCTACAAGCCGTCGCCGAGCGAGATCCACCGTGAAGTCGGAATATTCATGTCCGTCCTGCAGCAGTATTACGGCCAAAGACCGATCGTCTACACGACGGTCGACTTCTACCGCGATGCGAACCTGCGCGCCCTCCCGGCGGAGTTCTGGCTGCGATCGGTGGCCGACCATCCCAGCGGGACCTATCCGGGACAGCGCTGGACGTTCTGGCAGTACACGGGCACCGGGACCGCGCCCGGCTTTGGCGGCAACGTCGATCTCAACGCTTTCGTCGGGAGCCGGGGCCAATGGCAGCAGTGGGTGAACAGACGCGCGGTCCGCTGATCGCGCGGACCCGGCGGGGGCTGATCCTCGAGTTCGTCGCGCTGTTCATCGCCGCGCCGGTCGCGATCGCGGTGTTCGTCAACCCGCAATACATGTTCGCCGTCCTGTCGGGCTTCTGCCTTCTGGCCGTGGTCCTCATCCGGCTGACCGGCGACTATCACTGGAAAAGCCTCGTCTCGGGCTGGGGCGAGGTGCGCTGGGGACGGACGGCGGTGTTCTGCGTCTTCGTGGCGGTCGCGGCCTTCCTGGTCATGGCCGCGACGAAGCCCGGCTTCGTGCCCAACGTCTCGCCCGAGCGGCTGCGGTTCCTCGCGCTCCTGTGGGTGCTCTATCCGCTTCTGTCGGCGCTGCCGCAGGAGGTGATCTTTCGCGTCCTCTTCTTCCATCGCTACGGGTCGCTGTTCGCGTCCGACCGGGCGGCGCGGCTGACGAACGCGGCCATCTTCTCGCTCGCGCACCTGATGTACTGGTCGCCGGTGGTCGCGGTCATGACCTTCGTCGGCGGCTGGGTCTTCGCCGACGTCTACATGAAGCGCGGCTTTCCCGCCGCCTGGCTGATCCACGGCCTGGCCGGGAACATCCTGTTCACCATGGGGATGGGCGAATTCTTCTGGTCGGGCAACGTCGTCCGCCCGTTCTGACCGGTCCTCGCGCTTGCGCGCGCTTCTTGACTTCGTGCCCTGCAGCAAGTGTATGCGGGGCCGGATGATCGAAGGGATTTGACCGATGAACGCCTATCGCACCCATACCTGCGGCCAGCTGACCGCCGCGGACGCCGACACGCAGGTGCGCCTGTCGGGCTGGGTGCATCGCGTCCGCGACCATGGCGGCGTGCTGTTCATCGATCTGCGCGACCATTACGGCATTACCCAGGTGATCGCCGACAGCGACTCGCCCGCCTTCGGCGCGCTGGAACGGCTGCGCGCCGAGACGGTGATCCGCATCGACGGGCGGGTGAAGCTGCGCGACGCTGCGCTGGTGAACCCGAAGCTGCCCACGGGCGAGATCGAGGTCTATGCGACCGCCGTCGAGATCCTCGGCCCCGCGGACGAGCTGCCGCTGCCGGTCTTCGGCGACCAGGACTACCCGGAGGAGACGCGCCTCGCCTACCGCTTCCTCGACCTGCGGCGCGAGAGCCTGCACGCCAACATCATGCTGCGCTCGCGCGTCATCAAGTGGCTGCGCGACGCGATGTGGGACGCGGGCTTCACCGAGTTCCAGACGCCGATCATCACCGCCTCGTCGCCCGAGGGGGCACGCGACTTCCTCGTGCCCTCGCGCCTGCATCCGGGCAAGTTCTACGCGCTGCCGCAGGCGCCCCAACAGTTCAAGCAGCTGATCATGGTCGCGGGCTTCGACCGCTATTTCCAGATCGCGCCCTGCTTCCGCGACGAGGACCCGCGCGCCGACCGCTCGCCCACCGACTTCTACCAGCTCGACGTGGAAATGTCGTTTGTCGAGCAGAAGGACGTTTTCGCGGCTGTCCAGCCGGTCATCCAGGGCCTGTTCGAGGAGTTCGGCGGCGGCCGCCGCGTGGACAGCGACTGGCCCCTGATCCCCTATGTCGAGAGCCTGCGGAAATACGGCACCGACAAGCCCGACCTGCGCAACCCGATCGAGATGCAGGACGTCTCCGACCACTTCCGCGGCTCGGGCTTCGGCATCTTCGCGCGTCTGCTGGAGCAGGAGGGGACCGAGGTCCGCGCCATCCCTGCGCCGACCGGCGGGTCGCGCAAGTTCGCGGACAGGATGAATGCTTTTGCCCAGCAGCAGGGGCTGCCGGGGATGGGGTATATCTTCTGGCGCAAGGCGGAAGGCGACGGGATGGAGGCGGCGGGCCCAATCGCCAAGGCTCTGGGCGAGGGCCCGACCGAGGCGATCCGCAGCCAGCTTGGCCTGGGCGAAGGCGACGCCGTCTTCTTCCTCGGCGGCAAACCCGCTGACTTCGAGGCCGTGGCCGGCCGCGCCCGGACCGAGATCGGGCGCGAGTTGGGCCTGATCGACGAAGACCAGTTCAAGTTCGCCTGGATCGTCGATTTCCCGATGTTCGAGAAGACCGACGACGGCAGGATCGACTTCAGCCACAACCCCTTCTCGATGCCGCAGGGCGGGATGGAAGCGCTGTCGGGCGACCCGCTGAAGGTCCATGCCTACCAGTACGACCTCGCCTGCAACGGCTACGAGCTGATCTCGGGCGGGATCCGCAACCACACGCCCGAGATCATGTTCAAGGCGTTCGAGATCGCGGGCTACCCGGCCTCCGAGGTGGAGAAACGCTTCGGCGGCATGGTCAAGGCGTTCCGCTATGGCGCGCCGCCCCACGGCGGCTGCGCGGCGGGGATCGACCGGATCGTGATGCTGCTGGCGGACGAGCAGAACATCCGCGAGGTCATCATGTTCCCGATGAACCAGCGCGCCGAGGACCTGATGATGGGCGCGCCCAGCGAGCCCACGAACGAGCAGATGCGCGAGCTTCGCCTGCGGGCGCTGCCGAAGGACGCTTGAGAAGGGGATTGAGGCGATGACCAACGGCAGATCCGTTCCCGCCCCGTCGGTTCCAGGGGAGGACGCGTCATCCCGCCTCGGGCGGCTCGTCCCGGACTTCACCGCTCCGCCCGCGCCGGGTCCGGACGCCATCGCCGGCCGCTTCGTCACGCTGGAGCGGCTGGACCCGGACCGCCATGCCGCCGACCTGTTCGACGCGAATCTCGGCCGCGGCGAGGTCTGGGATTATCTCGGCTACGGCCCATTTGCCGCGCTGGACGACTATCGCGCCTGGCAGGCGGCGATGGCCGCATCGGCGGATCCGCTGTTCTACGCGCTGCGCGACACCGCGACCGGCAAGGTGGGCGGCGTCGCCTCGTTCCTGCGGATCGACCGCGCGAACGGCGTGATCGAGATCGGCCACATCCAGATTGCGCCGGTCCTGCAGCGCACCTCCGCCTCGTCAGAGGCGATCATGCTGATGATCCGCTGGGCGTTCGACGCCGGCTACCGCCGTGTCGAGTGGAAGTGCAACGACCTGAACGCTCCCTCCATGCGGGCCGCGGACCGGTTCGGCTTCACCTTCGAGGGCACCTTTCGCAACCACATGATCGTCAAGGGGCGGAACCGCGACACGGCCTGGTGGGCGATGACGGACGATGACTGGCCCGAGGTCCGCAAGGTTTACGAGGCGTGGCTTGCCCTGGACAACTTCGACGCGGATGGCCGCCAGCGCCGCTCGATGACCGAGCTGCGCGGGGACCTGCGGCGCGCCTGACGCCGCGGCCCCGCGTCGTCAGGCCCCCGCGGCTGCCAGGCGGTCCTGCACCAGCCCGCTGATCCGCGCGAGATCGGCGGCCAGCGCCCGGCCGGCAGAGTGGTCGCGGGCCAGCGCCGTCGCCGCATCCTCGAGCCGCGGATCGTGCGAGGACCGGGCGACGCCCGCGAGGAAGCGGGCGATGTAGTCGATGCAGTCGGTGCTTTCCGCCGCCGCCAGCACCTCGGCCACGTGGACGAGGTCGTCGCGCAGCGCGCCGCTGTCGGGGATGATGGTGTCGTCGACGACCAGCCGCAGCCCGGTCGGGCGGGCGTCGGCGGGAAGGTTCGACAGGATCGCGTGCTGGAACACCGCAAGGCTTTCGACCGGTTTCGCGAGAAACGCGTCGGCCCCGGCCTGCAGCGCCGCGCCTTCGTTGTCGGGATCGCCCGACATTCCCAGCAGCACCGGCACGCGCGGCGTCGTGCTGGCGATCGCGGCGATCAGTTCCGCCCCGTTCCCGTCGGGCAGGCCCAGGTCCACGATCACCACCGCCGGACGATAGGCCGCCATGTGCCTTGAGGCCGCGCGCAGGCTGTCGGCGCGGCGGATGCGGGCGCCCGAGCGCAGGCACAGAAGCCGGACCGCTTCGGACGCGATGCGCGAGTCCTCGACCACCAGCACGGTCAGGCCGGTCAGCGGCCGTCCGGGCAGCGCGGCGCGCCACAGCGGCGCGGTGTCGTCGCGGGTGATCGGATTCTTGCAGTCGTCCATCGGCGCGTCCCCCTGTGAGCAGCCTCGAATCGGCCCTGTCCAGACCTTAGTATCCGTCTGCCTAATGCGCGGTTAACGCGGCCTCAGCGCGAACGCCAAGCCGAAACGGCCATTTCCCCGGCCAACACGCCGTCGATCCTGCTCTCAGTCTGGCGTGTTCCGCTGCCGCGTGCGGTTGCCTGCGCCAGGACGGAGTGGGCGGTGAACCCTCAGGAAGCGTCGGCCGGTCAGGCGGTGTTCAGGGCTGTAGATCCCTCAAGCCCGCAGGTGACCTCGGCCGATCTCAGCCACGTTCCGCGGAGGTCCGGGACACCCCGCCGCTTCGGTAAAGCCGTTCGTGGCCGTAACGCCGAGGCGCCGCGGAAATACCTCTCCGCCTACAGCCGCCGCCGCGCGCGCAGGGCCGCGCTGATCGTGCCGTCGTCGAGGAAGTCGAGCTCGCCGCCGATCGGGACGCCGTGGGCGAGGCCCGTCACCGCCACGGAACTGCCTTCCAGCGCCTCGGCGATGTAGTGCGCGGTCGTCTGCCCCTCGACGGTGGCATTGAGGGCGAGGATCACCTCGGTCACGTTCTCGTCCGCGATCCGGCCAAGCAGGCGCGGGATGCCGAGATCCTCGGGGCCCACCTCGTCCAGCGCCGATAGCGTCCCGCCGAGAACGTGATAGCGGCCGGGGAACGCGCGGCCACGTTCCATCGCCCACAGGTCGGCGACGCCTTCCACGACGCACAGCTCGCCAGTGGCGCGGGCCGGGTCGGCGCAGATCGGGCACAGCTCGGCCTCGGCGATGTTGCCGCAGCGGACGCACTCGCGCGAGGTCTCGGCCACCCGCGCCATCAGCGCGGCAAGCTGGGTCATCTGGGTCGACCGGCGCCGGATCAGCGCCAGCACGACGCGGCGGGCCGACCGGGGGCCGAGCCCCGGCAGCCGCGCGATCTGCGCGATCAGCGCCTGGATATCGTCGCTGCCCTCGCGCGTCATGGCCCCTTCAGCCCCAAGTCCGCGCCCGCGTCAGAACGGCAGCTTCATGCCGGGCGGCAGGCCCATGTCGCCGGCCAGCCGCTCGGTTTCCTGCTTCGCGCGGTCCTGCGCGCGGCGCTGCGTGTCCTTGATGGCGGCGAGGATCAGGTCCTCGACCACCTGCTTTTCGCTGGCGACGAAGATCGAGGGATCGATGTCGAGCGCCGTCAGGTCGCCCTTCGCCGTGGCGGTCGCGCGGACCAGCCCCGCACCGGCCTCGCCGGTCACGGTGATGGCGTCGAGAGACTTCTGCAGGTTCTCCACCTTGTCCTGCATCTCGCGCGCGGCCTGCATCATCTTCGACAGGTCGCCCATGCCGCCAAAGGGGTTCTTCATCGTCTCACTCCTCATCCTCGAACGGGTCCCATTCCTCGACCGCCGCGACGGGTCCGTCCGAGGGGCCGTGCAGATCCTCGGCCGCCACCTCGCCATCCGCGTCCGCGGGCGGGGCCGGTGGGGCCTCGTGGCGCACGCTGATGGGCGCGCCGGGCACCACCGAAAGGATTGCCTGCACGACGGGATTCCGGCGCGCGGTCTCGATCTCGGCGGCCTCGCGCTCGGCGCGGCGTTCCGCGATGGTCGGGCCGCCGCCCTGGTCCACGACCGAGACGGTCCAGCGCGTTCCCCCGGTCCAGCCGCGAAGGCGGTCCGACAGGCGCGCGGCAAGGCTCGGCGGTGCGTCCGGCGTCGGCTGGAACTCGATCCGGCCGGGGGCGTAGCGGACGAGGCGCACGGATTTCTCGACATCGAGCAGCAAGGCCATGTCGCGCATCCGCCGGATCAGGTCGACCACCGTGTCGAAGTCGGGATAGCTGGCCAGAATCTCGGCCCCGGCCTGCGCCACGGCATCGACGGCCACGGCATCGACCGCCACGGCATCCACCGGTCGGGGCTGGCGCGCGGCGCCCCCGCCCGACCGTGCGGCCTGCATCACCGGCGCGCTGCCCGCACCGTTCCCCGCCTGCGAAGGGGCGGGCATCGCCGGCCGGCTGAAGTCGCCTGCCGCCTGCGCCGCCTGCACCTTGCGGATCAGCGCCTCCGGGTCCGGCAGGTCGGCCACGTGCGTCAGGCGGATGACCGCCATCTCGGCCGCCATCATGGCGTTGGGGGCGGCCGACACCTCCTCCAGCGCCTTGAGCAGCATCTGCCACATCCGGCTGAGCGCACGCATGGGAAGCCGCGCGGCCATGTCGCGGCCGCGCTCGCGCTCGTCCGGGCCGACGGTCGGGTCGTCGGCGGCGTCGGGCGTGATCTTCACCACGCTGATCCAGTGGGTGATCTCGGCCAGGTCGCGCAGTATCGCGAGCGGGTCCGCGCCCTCGGCATACTGGCTCTGCAGTTCAGCCAGCGCCTCGGCGGCCGAACCGCGCAGGATCATGTCGAACAGGTCGAGAACGCGGCCCCGGTCCGCCAGACCCAGCATCGCCCGGACCTGGGGCGCGGTGGTCTCGCCCGCGCCGTGGCTGATCGCCTGGTCCAGCAGGCTGGTCCCGTCCCGCGCCGACCCTTCCGCCGCCCGGGTGATGAGCGCGAGCGCGTCGTCCGAGATCTCGGCCCCTTCGGCGGCGGCGATCCGGCGCAGCAGCGCGATCATCACCTCGGGCTCGATCCGGCGCAGGTCGAAGCGCTGGCAGCGCGACAGGACCGTGACCGGCACCTTGCGGATTTCCGTGGTGGCGAAGATGAACTTCACGTGTGGCGGCGGCTCCTCGAGCGTCTTGAGCAGCGCGTTGAACGCGCTGGTCGACAGCATGTGGACCTCGTCGATGATGTAGATCTTGTAGCGCGCCGAGGCCGCCCGGTAATGGACGCTCTCGATGATCTCGCGGATGTCGCCGACCCCGGTGCGAGAGGCCGCGTCCATTTCCAGCACGTCGACGTGGCGGCCTTCCATGATGGCGCGGCAGTGCTCGCAGACGCCGCAAGGCTCGGTCGTGGGGCCGCCGGTCCCGTCGGGGCCGATGCAGTTCATGCCCTTGGCGATGATCCGCGCCGTCGTGGTCTTTCCCGTGCCGCGGATGCCGGTCATGATGAACGCCTGCGCGATCCGGTCGGCGGCGAAGGCGTTCTTGAGCGTGCGGACCATCGCGTCCTGCCCCACCAGGTCGGCAAAGGTCTCGGGCCGGTATTTCCGGGCCAGCACCTGGTATGCGGGGGCGGCCGCCGGGTCGGTCGAAGGCGCGGCGGAAGGGTCGTCGGGCATCGGGAACTCCATGACAGCGGCAATCTAGGTGCGCGCGGGTCCAAGGTAAACCGCCGCTTGCCGGCGAACGGCGCCCGCGGCAGGTTGCCCTCGCAGGGCTTGGGCGGGGGATCGCGATGCAGGCGGACGGGTGGATGCTGGCCTTCACGGGCGGCGACGGCGGGGCAGGGAGGATCGACCGCGCGGCGCATCTGCGCCAGGACGGCGCGTGGCGCGAGGGCGCGCGGATCACCCCCGTCTGGCGCGGCAAGGTGCTGCTGGGCGACGACGGCGCGCTGGCATGGCTGCCGCCCGGGCACGCTGCGCTGGGGGCGGGCGATCCGATCCTGCTGGGCCTTCTGGACGGTGCGCCGGTCGCCGCGCAGGACATCTCTGCCTGGAGCCCGCCGAGCCTCGCCGAGGCGCAGCTTTTCCTCGATCCGACCGAGCAGCGGCACCCCGAGATCGCGGGCGCCCGCTTCGTGGACCTTCGCGGCGCGATGCCGGCGCTGGATGCCGCCGACGGCGCGCTGGCCGCCGTGGCGCGGGCGCTGACCGGCTGGCACGTCTCGCACCGCTTCTGCGCCGCCTGCGGCCATGACTCGGCGCCCGCGCAATCGGGCTGGCAGCGCGTGTGCCCGTCGTGCCGGACCGCGCATTTCCCCCGCACCGATCCGGTCGTCATCATGCTGGTGGAACGCGATGGCAGGCTGCTGCTGGGCCGGTCCCCCGGCTGGCCCGAGGGGATGTATTCCTGCCTCGCGGGCTTCGTGGAGCCGGGCGAGACGATCGAGGCCGCCGTCCGCCGCGAGGTGGCCGAGGAAACCGGCGTCGTCGTCGGCGCGGTCGCCTATGCCGGCAGCCAGCCGTGGCCGTTCCCCGCATCCCTGATGATCGGCTGCACGGCTGTGGCCGAGACCGACGCGATCACGCTGGACGAGGTGGAACTCGACGACGCCCTGTGGCTGCCCCGCGCGGAGGTCCGGCAGGTGATGGAGGGAACGCACCCCCGCATCCGGCAGCCGCGCAAGGGCCCGATCGCAGGGTGGCTGATCTCGCGGTGGCTGGCCGGCAAGGACGCGGATCTGGATTAATTTCCCGTTTACTACGAAGTAAGTAGACGGATTGTCCGAATCCTCAGGGCAGCCTACACGAATCTTGCATTCAAGTGAGGTTCGACATGCTTTCCAGGTTCTTCGCACTCTGCGCCGCGCTCTCGGTTGCCGGCTGCGCCACCGTGACCCGCGGGACGAACGACGTCCTTGTCGTGAACTCGACGCCGTCGGGTGCCCAGGTGAAGATGAGCAACGGCCAGTCCTGCACCGGCACGCCCTGCACCTTCAAGCTTCCGCGCAAGTCGGAGCTGAACGTGCTCGTGTCCAAGGAGAACTGCAAGCCGCAGCAGATCCGGGTCACGAACCGCGTGTCCGGCAGCGGCGGCGCCGCGATGGCCGGGAACGTGCTGGTGGGCGGCATCATCGGCGCAGGTGTCGACGCAAGCACCGGCGCCATGCTGGAATTGGTGCCGAACCCTGTCGAAGTCGGTCTGGAATGTCGCGGGTGACCCTCGGCGGCTGACCGGCGCCGTATGGCCGGCGCGTACGCCCGGGCAGCGCGGGTGACATCGATGCAGGGAAAAGAGGTGAGAGGCTGGACAACGACCCAAGCGGGGCTCGTTACGGCTGCTTCCTTCCGGACCTGACCGGGTTGGCGAGGCGCTCGCCCGCGCCAACCTCTCAGTGTCCAGATAGGGCGGGGACCGGCAGGATGCAAGCCTGTTTAGCGGCAGGCGGGCGCTCGAACGTCGCGGAACTGACGGCCATGGTCAGGCCTGCGTGAGCCTATGGGAGAACGGTCGCAATCGCGGACGTGGACGGCACGGTCCTGTTCGGCCCGGCGGAACTGGCGATGAGCGCCCGCTCGCTCGCCCTTACCAGCGAAGCCCTGTGGATCGTGCGCGAGAACGGCAAGCTGTCTCCGGCAACCGACTGGATCACGACCACGCGCGGGGGGCAGCCGGTTATCGGTGGCTTCAAGGCTACCGCAGCCGAATGCTGATCCGCGAAAGCTTGAACGTCCCCGCCTCTGGCGGGCCGGTCGCGATCGCGGCTGTCAACTGTCCGACCTGCCCCGGACCTGTCGCAATTGGGCTTCAGCCGCGCTAAATCTCGTGAGGCCATCTGCACCGCGGTCCGTGTCCTGCCCTGCCTGCTGGTCTCCCACCCTTCTCCACGTTTCACCCGGGTCGCGATGACAGCTAAAGCGGCGCTGCGGGATATTGCTTCCGCGTGAATCTGTATTGCGGAGAGTTCAAGAATTGTCGCCTTCACAGATACTAGCCGTGGGGACCTCTACGACCTTGTCTGGAGCAAACCGCTGCGAAATCCTTTGCGGGCGAATGCGATCTGTTCCCGGCAGTCGACGAGCTTGAAGATCCGCTTGGCGATCCCCTCGTCAGCTCTGGCTGGGGCTACTGAGAAGCATTTCCATTGCCAGATCATCATCCCCTGGCTAGCCTCACAACAACCCAGGAAATGGGCGCGCATAATTACCGTGCGCATCAGGGGGCTGGGAGGCCAAGGTATAAAACGAGAGGTCCGAACTTCGCTGGGGGGTCGAGCAGCGTCTCGAGTCCATAGAGTTCCGCCTGTTCTGGGAAAGACATGTGAACCGCAGCGACCTGATGAACCCGTTCGGAGTCTCGGTGAACCAGGCGTCCACCGACCTGAACCGCTACATCGGCTTCGCACCCGACAACATGGTCTACGACAAGAGCACGCGGACCTACGTCCGTGGCCCCGAGTTCAAGCCCCGGTTCCTCGAACCCGACGCAAGCCGCTACCTCGCCCAGCTTCGATCGGTGGCGAACGGGATCCTCGACCGCAAGGACTCTTGGATCGCCGATCTCCCACCCTACGCCTCAGCCCCGACCCCGGTGCGCGGCGTCGATCCGGTGACGCTCCGCTCCGTGGTCGGCGCCATACGCCGGTCCGAGGCGATCGAGGTGAAGTACCAGTCCCTGTCCAGTCCGGAGCCGCGCTGGCGATGGATCGCTCCGGACGCCATCGGGTTCGACGGGTTCCGCTGGCACACACGGGCGTTCTGCCTGACCGACGGAACCTTCAAGGACCTCCTGCTCTCGCGAATGCTCGAGATTCGAGAGTGTCGGGAAAGCCATGTGTCCGCGACGGACGACCGCGACTGGAATACTGAAGCCAATCTGGAAATCGGCCTCCACCCCGCCCTTTCCGAAACTCAGGCCAAGGTCATCGCGCTCGACTACGGGATGCGTGGCGGCAAGGCGAAGATCAAGCTCCGGCGCGCGCTGCTGTACTACGCGCTCAGGCGGCTCGGGCTTGATACTGATCCCGGCGCGAGGAAGCCGCAGGACCAGCAGATCGTGCTTCTCAACAGGGAGGTCATTCATGAAGATCATGGATAGACTGTCCCGCATTCTCGGCAGCCCCGACCCAGCGGCGAGCGAACCGGACAGCCATGTTCTTGGGCCTTTCGAGATCCGGCTGATCGCCGAAGGGAAGCTCGAGAGGCTTGCCGAATTTGCGGCATCTTCTCGCCTCCTTGCCGCCGACCCGAAAGGAGATACACCACTCCACCTTGCCGCGCGCATGGGCAATCTGGCCGTCTGCGATCTCTTCATTCGCTCAGGTGCCGACCCCAGCGCATTGAACCACGGCCGACAGAAACCTGCAGATGTGGCATTCGCCGAAGGTCACGGTCTCGCCGCCCAGCTTCTGTCTTCGCTTGTTGCGGAGTCTTCGGAGACGGAAATGGAGACGGTTGGCGAGCGCGAGTTCTCACTTGTGGTCGGGGATGTCGTCACCGGGCCCGATAGAGTTCCGGAGCGTCGTGTCGCCGTTTTTCAGGAGATAGATCCAACCGACAGGACCGACGACCTGGATGACCTGCTGACTTTCGAAGCTGAGGCAGAACCAGAGGAATTCTTCGATCAGCACGCGGGCGATACGGCATCGGGGACATTCGTAGCGCTCATCAGTTCGTCACCAGTGATTTCGGATAGCGAGGATGGGGATTGGGATCTCGACCTTTCAGCGGCGCCGATTGCTGGAGAAGCCATCGCCTCCAGCGCCGCGGTGACGGCCGATCATGGTGCAGAGAACGACTTCCTGAAAGTCCGGAACCGCGGCCGACAATCGGTCAAACGAGCGGTCGTCCAGAGCGGCACGCGGATGTCGATCGACCCAGAGCTCTGCGTCACCTGGGCAGAGGAGATTCTGGCAAAGGGTCAGTGCTCCCTCGACGATATCGACCGCCTGGTCGCCCATTGCGAAGGAAATGGTGATCTCGAGGAACTGCGCATCAATCTCCAGCGCAACCTGGAAGCAGCTGGCTTCGATCTCGCTCAGGCGACGGGGCATGATGCTGACATCTGGGACGCCGTCTCGGACACATCGTCCGAAGACCTTGCTGGCGCGATAGAGGCAGCCCTTACGCGTCGGACGCGGCTTCCCGGCACACAGCGCTTCGTCATGGACAAATCAGAAGAGCTGCAACTGCTGGAGCCAATGATGCGGGCCAAGCAGGAACTCTAGCTGGGTATCCTGGCCTCCGAGACAGCCGTCGAAATGATCCTCGACGCCATGGACCGCATCCGCGACGGTTCGCGAGACCCCGGCTCGGTCTCCCTGAGAACCATTGTTCCCTCGCGACCGGGCCATGCGGAGACGGCCGAAGTAATGGCCGCCGCGGACGCCCTGAGGTCGTGGTATACTACTGGCCGGGTAATGGACGGCAAACGACGAAGAGAGGCACTTGCTGCGCTCGAGGCATTGGAACTCTCTCTCGCATTCCACAAGGAGTTGGTTCGCAGACTGGCGCTGTTCCCAGCGTGCCAAGCCGAGGCCAGTCAGCTGGAAGTCGAAATCCTGATCTCCGAATCCGCTACCGAACGCCTTATCCGCGAGCACCTGCCTTACGTGCGGCGGTTTGCCTCGCGGAACGTGGGAGAGTGTCCGGTCTTCTGTGTACGACTGACCCGGTCCATGCTT
>NZ_SELD02000011.1 GCF_004923205.2 Paracoccus aeridis | reverse complement strand
TCATGTTCTGCAAACTACGTCGAGAGCCGACTATTTCAGCGGCCTGCTAGACATACTCCGTAATGCGTTTCAACAAGGCGACACCGGCACCTGATAGAACGCCGCAAGAAGACGTAAGCTCTTGACGACGCCCGGTGTCGAGCGGGTGGGGTCCTGTTATGTGACCGTAAACTGCCCCATCATGCCCGCATCCTCGTGTTCGAGGATGTGGCAGTGATACATGAATGGTGTCTCTTCCGAAGCCAGCTTGTCGAACCTCAGCAGGATTCCGGTCGGACCCTGCACACGGACAACATCTTTCCAACCGATCTGCGCCGAGTCGACCGGCCGTCCGTTCTGACTCACGCCTCACGATAATTGTCACACGCCTCAACACCCTTTGCGACCACGTCGAGAAGTGCGTCCACATCGTTCAGAAGGACCGTGATGCGCGGGTTGCTGATACGGTAACGGATGAAGCGCCCTTCGCGGTCGCTGGCGACAAGCCCGCAGTCCAGCAGGCACCTCAGATGGTTGGAGACGTTGGGTTGCGATAGTTCGGTCCGCTCGACGATCTCGTGAACGGCCAATGGCTCGTTGCAAAGTGCACCGAGGATGGCCAGGCGGCTCGGGTCCGCGAAGCCGCGGAACAGCTTCGCCCGTCGCTCGATGGTCGCGCTCTTGCGGTCATCGACGATTTGGGCCATATCACTCCTCGCTGATACGTCGTTCTTCGATTCATCCTAGCAGGAATAGCGCGACCATGGCCAACACCGAAAATGCCGGATCGACGGCAGATGTCCCGCCCGTCCGTTACCGGGTTTCCGGTATGGATTGCGCCAAGGATGCCGCGCAGATCGAGCGGGCGGCACAGGCAGCCGGGGTCGCGCCCGGCGATGTGAAAGTGTCGGCCGCGACGCACATCATGACACTGACTGCACCCGAAGTGCGCCTGCCGGACATCGAAAAGGCAGTCGCGGTGACAGGCTATGGCTTCGACCGGATCGAGGGCGATGAAGACATTCCGCCGAATCCCGCCCATCAGGACCCGGCCTACCGCCGTGCCCTCTGGATCGTCGTGATCCTGAACGTGGGATACGGGGTCCTCGAAATGATCGGCGGTTTCATTTCCGGATCGCAGGCCGTGAAGGCCGATGCGCTCGATTTCATCGGCGACGGCGCGATCACCTTCCTTGGCCTGCTGGCCATCGGCTGGAGCCTCGCCTGGCGGGCACGGTCGGCCTTGATCCAAGGCATCTTCCTCGGCCTGCTCGGCCTTGGCGTCCTCGGCACGACCATCGTGCGAGTCTTCGAACGGACGACGCCGGATGCAGGTCTAATGGGCCTGCTTGGCATGATCGCCCTTGTCGTCAACGTCATCTCCGTTCTGCCGCTGCTGCGGTTCCGCAAGGGCGACGCGAACATGCGGGCCGTCTGGCTATTCTCGCGCAACGACGCCATCGGCAATGCGGCGGTTGTCGTTGCCGCCGGTCTCGTGGCGTGGCTGGGCAGCGCCTGGCCGGACCTCATCGTCGCCTTCGGCATCGCCGGACTGTTCCTGCACTCGTCTTGGGCAATCATCCGCGATGCGCGGGCCGATCTGAAGGCAGCGGCATGAACAGCCGCGTTCTGGGCGGGCTCTGCGCGATCGCGGCGTTCGGCCTCGATCAGGGTACCAAGGCGCTTGCGCTGAACACACCGGCGCTTGAGCGCGGCGTCGAGGTTCTACCCTTTCTCAATCTCGTGCGGGTTCTGAACGATGGAGTCAGCTTCGGTATGCTGGGCAGGATCGTGCCTTGGTGGGGTCTCATCGCGCTTGCTGGCGTGATCGTGGCATGGCTGCTGATCTGGTTGTGGCGCGCGCCGGACAGGCTGACGGCTGCCGCTCTCGGTCTGATCATCGGCGGCGCGCTCGGCAATGTCCTCGACCGGCTGCGTTATCAGGCCGTCCCGGATTTTCTGGATTTCCATTACGGAACATACCACTGGCCGTCCTTCAATCTTGCGGATGTGGCGATTTTCTGCGGTGCGGCCCTGCTGTTCTGGGACAGCTTCCGCTCGGCGCAGAACAAGCCCGAACGTAACCACCGAGAAGAAAACGTTACGGGGAAATAATCGATGTCCAGCATTCCATCCGCAAAGGGCATCGACAGCACGCTTGCCCTGCTGCGCAACCCATATGAGTTCATTCCGGACACATGCCGCGATCTTGAGGGCGACCTGTTCGAGACCCGCATCCTCTTTCAAAAGACGATCTGCATGACTGGTGCCGCAGCTGCGGAGGTCTTCTATTCCGAGGATGGGCTCGTGCGCGCAGGCTCGATGCCGAAGCGTATCCAGAGAACCCTGCTCGGCGAAAAGGGCATCCAGGGGCTCGATGGCGAGGCCCACCGTCATCGGAAGCGGATGTTTATGTCACTCATGGCGTCGGAGCGGATCGAAGCTCTCGAAAACACGACGCGGGACCTGTTGGACCGCTACGCACGGGACTGGCAAGCGGCGGAGAAGGTCGTTCTCTACGACGAAGTGCGCGAAATCCTCACCAGAGCTGCCTGCGCCTGGTCGGGCGTGCCGCTTCCCGAAGCGGAGGTCGAGACGCGGACGGCGCAGATGACGGCGCTCTTCCAAGACGCCGGGGCGGTCGGCTGGAAGCACTGGGGTGCGCGTCTGGCGCGCTGCGATCCTCCAGCGGCAATGCTTCGGCCACGCCCTCGATCATCTCGGCCGCGGGCATCAGGCCATGGGAGGTTTGCGCGGCCCGAGAGAGGAGTTCGGGCGACGGGTCAACACCGATGATCTGACGCACGGCCTCGGGGTAGAGCGCAATGTTCAGGCCCGAGCCGATCCCGATCTCCAGCACACGTCCATGCAGCCCGGAGGCGGCGCGGCGCCGGTAGGGAAGAAGTTGATCCTGGCCCATCGCCAGATGCGTCAGCCGAGGGAGGATATGTTTCTCGTACAGTCGCATCTGTTCACCCGATCCGCGCAAGGACAGGGAAGGTGTCCAGCAGCCAGTAGGCCAGTGCGCTCAACCGCCCGGTCATCATCGCCAAACCCATCAGGATCATGACGCCGCCCGCAGCCTGATGCAGGCGGCGACCCCAACGACCGATGCCGCGCAGCCTGCCGGCAATACTGTCGGTGAACCCCGCGACGACCAGAAACGGGATCCCAAGGCCGGCCGAGTAGAAGGCAAGCAATGCGACGCCCTCGCCAATCGTCGCGCTTGTCGCGCTGGCGGTTAGGATGGCGCCGAGGATCGGCCCGATGCACGGTGTCCAGCCGAAACCGAAGGCGAGTCCGAGCACGTAGGAGGCGACCGGTTGCCCGCCCGGCAGGTCGAGATGAAAACGCAGGTCGCGCTCCATGGCCGACAGGCGCGCTGCCCCGATCATGAACAGACCGAACAGGATCACGATCGCGCCGCCGACGAGGTTGAGTTCGTAGCGCCACTGCAGCAGCGCCTGACCGAGCGCGGTGGCAGAGGCCCCAAGCGCGATAAATATCGTGGAGAAGCCAAGGACGAAACAGAAGCTGAGCCAGACGGCCCGCCCCTTCGAAGGCGCTGCACTGCCGGTGACCGTACGTCCGGCAACGTAGGATACGTAGCCGGGCACGAGCGGCAGCACGCAGGGCGACAGAAAGGAAACGGCACCGGCCAGCAATGCCGCCATTAGTCCAAGAGCGGAAAGTTCAATCAAATCCACATCTCCAAACTGATCGGTAGACCGCCACCACGTGTGCGCACGGAGCGGAACGGCTGGCGCGGTCGTCGTGCTTTTCCATGTCCTATTGCTTACGTTCGTCAATAAGAGCGCTTATCTGCGCAACGGCTTCGGGGCTGTTCCATTCGGCCGGGCCTGCGAGGCGCCCGCGCTCGCGCCCAATGCGGTCGATCAGAATCGTTGTCGGCAGGCCCACCACGGCCAAGGCCAGCATCGCGCGCGTATCCTCCGCGATATAGAGATCGAGGTTGCGAATGCCGGTCTCTCGGTAGAAGCGGCGCACAGGTTCGAGACCGGCCCGATCGATCGACAGCGGCAGAACATGAAAATCCGATCCGCCGAGGCGCGCTTGCAGCGCGTCGAGCGTCGGCATCTCCTCGCGACAAGGCGGGCACCAGGTCGCCCAAATGTTCAGAAGCACGACACGTCCCTCGAAGTCCGCCAGCGTCAGATTCCGTCCATCTCCATCCACGAAAGGCGGCGACAGGAGATCACGCGGAGTCCCGTGATTAGGGATCGGTGGTCGGGCGGAGGCAGGGCTTGCCGCAAGCGCCAAGACTCCGGCAAGGACGTCACGTCGCCTCACGGGTCGCTCTCAGCCTGCAACCGGCGCACGACCGGCAGAATGTCCTCCTCAAGCGAGGCCTGATCAAAGGGGCCGACATGCTTGTATGCAATGTGACCTGCCACGGGCTTTTTCCTCCATCTACGATTAGAGTCCGGCCCATGGAGAGGACGGACGAGGATGAAGAAGGCACGACGGACCGAGGAACAGATTATCGGGATCCTGCAGGAGCATGAGGCAGGCGCGAAGTGCGCTGACCTCTGCCGCAAGCACGGGATGTCGGAAGGCACGTTCTATGCCTGGAAGGCGAAGTATTCCGGGATGACGGTGTCCGAGGCGAAGCGGCTGAGGGCGCTGGAGGAGGAGAACGCGAAGCTCAAGAAGCTGCTGGCAGAGCAGATGCTCGACATGGCGGCGATGAAGGAACTACTGTCAAAAAAATTCTGACGCCCGCCGTGAAGCGCGAGGCTGTCGCGCATCTGAAGGCCCATCTCGGGCTGTCGGAACGGCGGGCGTGCAAGATTGCCGGGGCGGACCGCAAGATGGTGCGCTACCAGTCGCAACGCGCGCCGGACAAGGCGCTGCGCGGTCGGCTGCGGGATCTGGCCAATGAGCGGCGCAGGTTCGGCTACCGACGGCTCTTCGTCCTGCTCAGGCGGGAAGGCGAGGCGTCGGGGATCAACCGCATTTACCGGCTCTACCGCGAGGAAGGGCTGACTGTCCGTAAGCGCAAAGCACGCCGCAAGGCCATCGGTACCAGGGCCCCGATCCTGATGGCGGCGCGGGCCAACGCGCGCTGGTCGCTGGATTTTGTTCACGACCAGTTCGCCTGCGGGCGGCGCTTCCGGGTGCTGAACGTGGTCGATGACGTCACGCGCGAATGTCTCGCCGCGATCCCCGACACATCGATTTCAGGCCGCCGCGTGGCGCGGGAGCTGACGGCGCTGATCGAGCGGCGCGGCAAGCCGGGGATGATCGTGTCGGACAACGGCACCGAACTGACCTCGAACGCCATTCTGAAGTGGTGCGCCGAGCACAAGGTCGAATGGCACTACATCGCGCCGGGCAAACCAATGCAGAACGGCTTTGTCGAAAGCTTCAACGGCAGGATGCGGGACGAGTTTCTGAACGAGACGCTGTTCCGCAATCTGGCCCACGCCCGCGATCTGATCGCGGCCTGGGTCACCGACTACAATACCGAGCGGCCCCACTCGGCCCTCGGCTACCAAACCCCCGAAGGCTTCGCCCTGCACCTGACCACCGCAATCGCCCGCCACGCTGCGCGGGATGAAAGCTCCGCGCCGCGGGCGATTGCTCAACCCGCGCCAAAAGGCGTAAATCAGCTACCGGCTCCGATCGCGGCTGGATGAAAAACCAGTGGCAGGTCACCGCCAGAACATCACCATCGCGCTTGGGCTGAAGGCGGTGTTTCTTGTGACCTCGGTTCTGGGGATTACCGGTCTGTGGATCGCCATCATGGCCGATACCGGGGCGACGGTTCTGGTCACGCTGAACGCTTTGCGCCTGTTGCGCTTCGATCCCGAGCGCGAGGCGTGACGCCGTGATTTCCGCTTTCGGTTGGGCGGCGCTGACCCTGCTTTCCGCCTATCTCATGCTTTTTTTTTCCGGCAATGCCATGGCGGCGCAAGCGGCCGGTCGGCCGGTCTGGCTGTTCTCGTGGGCGAAACGGCGCGACTGTTATGCCGCGCTCGGCTTTCGGGCTGGTTGGCGCTGTTCGACGCCTCAGAGTGCGGGCAGAGACTCGGCTGGCTCAAGACCCCGGCTCGACTGTTGCAGGCCGCCGCCCCGCTGATCTTCGGGACGGCGCTTTCGGTCTGGGGGCTCGGGGCGCTATATGTGACCGCCGGGATCGGCGCGCTGGCCACGCGCGCGCTCCAAGCAATCAAACGAGCCTGAGGCGACGCGCGGCAAGCCAACTGGCAAGCGCCATTACCCCGGCGGTCGCAAGGCAGAGCGGCAGCCCACCAAGCTGAAAACTGACGCCCGAGAGTAAAGTCCCGATCAAGCGGCCCGCAGCGTTGGCCATATAATAGAACCCCACGTCGCGTGTGATCCGCTCGGCCGATCCGAAGGCGAGGATCAGGTAGGAATGTACGGAGGAATTCACCGCGAAGATAAAGCCGAAGACCAGAAGCCCCACGACCAGAAGAATTGTAAGCCAAGGGGCGGGTCCACCCGCGACCAACGCGGCAAGGGCCAGCACGAACGGCACCGGCACGAGGAGACCGGACCAGAAGACCGCCTTGTTGACCGTCTCAGCCTCGGGTTGTCCTTTGCCCCCCAACAGGCGCGGTGCGAAACCCTGCACAACGCCATAGGCGATGATCCAGAGCGCCATGAAGCCGCCGACAAGGAAAAAGGCCTCGCGCCGTCCCTCGGCGGTCCCGTCCGACAGCACCGCCTGGAAATAGACCGGGATGCCCACGACGAACCACACATCGCGCGCCCCGAACAGGAACATGCGCGCCAGCGACAGGCGGTTCACGCGGATGTCCTTCGACCGCCAGCCGGACCAGCTTTCGTCGGATTTCATCCGCCCGGGCAGACCCGCAGGCAGAAACAGCACGACCGCGAGCAAGATCACCGCCAGTACCGCCGCCATGCCCCAGACGGCGGCGTCGAACCCTGCAAGGCCAAGCAGCGCCGCACCCAGGAAGAAGCCGAAACCCTTGACGGCATTCTTCGATCCGGTCAGAGCCGCGACCCAGCGGAACAGCCCCCCGTCCTCGGTCGGGGCCAGCAGTTTCACCGCAGATTTCGACGACATCTTGGCCAGATCCTTGGCCACGCCCGAGACGCCCTGCACCGCCATGACGAAGGCGACCGAGGCCGCAACCGACCAGGCCGGGTCAAGCTGCGCCAGGGCGACCAGCGCCCCGATCTGCAGCGACAGCCCGCCGTAAAGCGTCGCCGCCAAGCCGAACCGCGCCGCCAGCCAGCCTGCGGCAAGGTTGGTCACGATGCCCGCGACCTCATAAAGTAGGAAAAGCCAGGCCAGTTGCACGGGCGAAAAGCCAAGCGCGTTGAAATGCAACAGGACCAGCATCCGCAGCGCGCCATCCGACAGCATGAAGGCCCAATAGGCCGCCGTCACCGCCGCATAGGCGCGCAAGGGGTTCGCAGAGGCAGTCACGTCGCTCACATCGCTCCCGCAACCATGCGGGCGATATCGGCCAGTCGGCAGGAATAGCCCCATTCGTTGTCATACCAGGCGTAGATTTTCACCTGCGTGTCATTGATCACCATGGTCGACGGCCCGTCGATGATTGACGAGCGAGGATCATTGGTGAAATCGCAGGACACCAGCGGCCGCGTCTCGAACCCCAGAATGCCCTTCAGCGGCCCTTCGGCGGCGGTTTTGAACAGGGCGTTGACCTCTTCGGCGGTTGTTTCGCGCTCAACCTCGAACACGCAGTCGGTCAGTGACGCGTTCAGCAGCGGCACGCGCACGGCATGGCCGTTCAGGCGGCCTTTCAGTTCGGGATAGATCAGCGTGATCGCGGTGGCCGAACCTGTGGTTGTCGGGATCAGGTTCATCAGGGCGGACCGCGCGCGGCGCATGTCCTTGGCAGGGCGGTCGACGATGGTCTGGGTGTTGGTCACGTCGTGGATCGTGGTGATCGAGCCATGCCTGATCCCAAGGTTCTCGTGGATCACCTTGACTACCGGCGCGAGGCAGTTCGTCGTGCAGGAGGCCGCCGTCACAAGGTTCTGCGATCCGTCGTAAAGATCATGGTTGACACCGTAGACAAGGTTCAGCGCCCCGCCGTCCTTGACCGGGGCAGAGACGACGACCTTCTTCACCCCGGCGGCATAATAAGGCGCGACCTTGGCCGCTGTCTTGAAGACGCCTGTGCAATCGATCACCAGATCGACACCAAGCTCTGCCAGCAGCAAAGCCTCGATGGTCTTCTCATGGGTCAGCCTGATGCGTTTTCCGTTCAACTCCAGCGCACCCTCGGCGGCGGCAACCGGCGTGCGCCAGCGACCATGGACCGAGTCGAACTCCATCAGCAACGCGTGCTGTTCGGCGTCGCCGACAGGATCGTTCAGCAGGACGATGTCGCCACCTGCGCCTGTATCGATAAGGTCGCGCAAGACAAGTTTGCCGATCCGGCCAAGGCCGTTGAGGGCGATACGGGGCATGATCTCAGTCTTCCTTGAGGGCTTCGGTGTCTATGTCGTCGACGCGGTTTTGCAGCGATAGCCGGTTAAGGGTTGCGAAGGGCAAGGAAATGAACGTTTCGATCCTGCGACGCAGCGCACCATAGGTCTGGGCGAATACCAGTGCCTTTTCGGCGTCGGTACCCATGGCTTTTACCGGGTCCGGCAGGCCCCAATGGCCGGTAATCGGCTGGCCGGGCCATGGCGGGCATTCCTCGGCGGCGGATGTGTCGCAAACTGTAAATACGAAATCCATGACGATGGAGTCAGGCTGCTGGAACTCGGACACATGCTTGGATCGCAAGCTTGAGGTGTCATGGCCATTTCGCTCAAGCACCTCCAGCGCGAAGGGATTCAGCGCAGTATTGGGGCGGGTGCCGGCCGAAAAGGCCTGAAACTTCCCTTTGCCAAGATCGCGCAACAGGGCCTCGGCAAAGATCGAGCGGGCGGAATTTCCTGAACAGATGAAGAGCACGTCGAAGTCGGTATCGTCCATGGCGGGATCCTTCTGAGCCGACAGGGAGGGAGAAATGAGGTCAGGTCGGGCGCGGCCTACGTCTAGCGCGAGATAGTCGATCAGCGCCTCGGTGAGTTGGCGGTTCGCGGAGTAGAAGAGTGACCGCCCTCGCCGTTCGACACTCGCGAGCCCTGCCGACGCAAGGTCCGAGAGATGGTGCGACAGCGTATTGGCCTTCAGACCTAGCGCCTCGGCAATCTCGGTCGGGCGCACGCCACGCGGGGCAAAGCGCATCAGCAGCCTGAAGACGGCGAGGCGGTCAGGGTGACCGAGGGTGGCGAATGCATGGGCGGCGCTGTTTTTTTCCATAATTCCGGAATACAGGAATTAACAATGCTGTCCAGTGAAGTTTTTATGACGCAGCCTGATCGGGCCACTCCATCCATTCGCGCAGGCTCACCCCTGCGGACTTCTGCGTCCACCGGTCGCAGTGTGCACTAGGTCGAGGCCGAGAGATTGACCCGCCGCGTCAGGGCCTCCGCGCTTTCCTTGCGCTCGGAGAAGCGATCAACAGGATAGTCAGCCCGGTCGCGGGTCAGCAGGGTGAACTTCATCAACTCCTCCAGCCACAGCGGCAGGCGAACGGGATGGCGGCCAGTACCGGGATCAAGTCCCCTCAAGTGAGGCGGGAACGGCTTCATTGCAATCGGCGCCGCCCAAATCGAGCGCGACACATGAACTCAACGGGGAGGGGGAAACCTTGGTCAAAGGCCGAGTATTGCAACTATGTCGAGCATAGGCGCCACTGATGGTGGGAGTTTCAGATCTTCGCAATGCTGTCTTTGCAATGTTACATGGCCTGCTGTGTCACAGATCGACCCGTTTCAGCCGTAGCGCGTTGGCGATGACGGACACCGAGGACAGCGACATGGCCGCCGCCGCGATCATCGGCGACAGAAGAAGGCCAAAGATCGGATAGAGCAGCCCCGCCGCCACCGGGATGCCGGCGGCGTTGTAGATGAAGGCGAAGAACAGGTTCTGGCGGATATTGCGCATGGTGGCCACGGCAAGCTTGCGGGCGCGGACGATGCCGGTCAGATCGCCGCCCAGCAGGGTCAGCCCGGCGCTTTCGACCGCCACATCGGCGCCGGTGCCCATTGCGATGCCCACATCCGCCGCCGCAAGGGCTGGCGCATCATTCACCCCGTCGCCCGCCATGGCGACCTTGTCCCCCTTGCCGCGCAGCCCGTCGATCAGGTCCTTCTTACCCTCGGGCAGCATCCCGGCGCGGACCTCGTCGATGCCCAACCGGCTGGCCACGGCCAGCGCCGTGCGTTCATTGTCGCCGGTTGCCATGATCACCTTGATTCCCAGATCATGCAGGTCACGTATCGCCGCCTCGGCCGTTGGCTTGATCGGGTCGGCAACGGCGACAAGCCCCGCCAGCCTGCCATCCAGCGCCACGAACATCGCCGTCTTGCCCTCGCCGCGCAGGCGGTCGGCGGTCTCCTCGCCCGTGTCGCAGTCGATGCCAAGCGACGTCATCAGCGCGTTATTGCCAAGCGCCACATCGCGTCCATCGACCTTGCCAATCACCCCCTTGCCGGTTACGGCCTCGAACTCCTCGCCATTGCCAAGGCTCAGCCCACGCGCCTTGGCACCCTCGACGATTGCCTCGGCCAGCGGGTGTTCGGAGGCGCGTTCCAGCGCGGCGGCGGCGGCCAGCAACTCATCCTCGGGCACATCGCCGAAGCTGGTCACATCGGTCAGTGCAGGCTTGCCTTCGGTCAGCGTGCCGGTCTTGTCGACGATCAGCGTATCGACATCGGCCATCAGTTCCAGCGCCTCGGCATTCTTGACCAGCACGCCGGCCTGCGCGCCGCGTCCCGCTGCCGTGGTGATGGAAATCGGCGTCGCCAGCCCAAGCGCACAGGGACAGGCAATGATCAGCACCGAGACCGCAGATGCGACGGCAAAGACATAGGACGGGCTGGGACCGAAGATCAGCCAGACGACAAAGGCCGCGATGGCGATCACCACCACCGCCGGCACGAAGATTGCCGAGACCCGATCAGCCAGCCCCTGAATCGGCGCCTTGGACCGCCGCGCCCCGGCCACCATCTGGACGATCTGCGACAGAACCGTATCGGCGCCGACATCTGTGGCGCGGATCGCCAGCGTCCCGTTCTTGTTGATCGTGCCGCCGGTCACGCGATCGCCCTGCACCTTCTCGACCGGCACCGGCTCGCCCGTGATCATGCTTTCGTCTAAGGACGACCGCCCCTCGACCACCTCGCCATCCACCGGCACGCTGTCTCCGGGACGCACGCGCAAGAGATCCCCGGCCACGATGTTTTCCAGCGGCGCGTCATATTCGCTGCCATCGGGCAGGATGCGCCGCGCCGTCTTGGGTGCCAGATCCATCAGCGCCCGGATCGCATCGCCGGTGCGTTCCCGCGCCCTGAGTTCCAGAACCTGTCCGACAAAGACCAGGGCAACGATGACCACGGCAGCCTCGTAATAGGTGCCGACCATGCCGCCCATCCGGTATTCTTCGGGAAAGATGCCCGGCAGGAAGGTCGCAAACAGCGAATAGAGATAGGCCGCGCCGACCCCCAGCGAGATCAGCGTCCACATGTTCGGCGAGCGGTTTTTGAAGGAATCCAGCCCGCGCTGAAAGAAGGGCCGCGCCGCCCACAGCACGATGGGCGTAGCCAGCAGGAATTCCAGCCAAGCGGCGGTGCGGTGCCCGATCCAGTCGCGGACCGGAATGCCCACCATCTCGCCCATGGTCAGGATCAACAGCGGCACGGCGGCGGCCACGCTGACCCAGAGCCGCCGGGTAAAATCGGTCAGTTCATGGCTGGGCTCGTCCGAGGGAATCATCGGCTCCAAGGCCATGCCGCAGATCGGGCAGGCGCCAGGTTCGTCGCGGACGATCTCGGGATGCATCGGGCAGGTCCACTGCGTGCCTGCCGGGGCGGATTTTTCGACCTTGACCGCCGCGCCCGAGGCGTAGAACCACGGATCGCCGTCGAACTTCGACTGGCAACCGTCCGAGCAGAAATAGAAGGTCTGTCCCTCATAGTCGCGCTGGCGTGCCTCGGGCTTGATCGTCACCTGCATGCCGCAAACCGGGTCGATGGCCTTACCGGGATCAGCCTGTGCCGGTGCGCCACCGTGTGTCCCGTGATCGTGCTGCCTATGCGAATGATCGTGCTTGTGGTCCATGAATCTCTCCCGGCAGATACCTATAGGGGGTATATCAGACTTGCTCTATACCCCTTGAGGGTATAGCACAAGCTGCAGATGTTGAAGTTCGGAGCCCTCCTTGGCGCATGACAAGCAGAACCGAGACGCGATCCTGAAGCGGCTTTCCCGCCTGAACGGTCAGGTGCAGGGCGTGTCGCGCATGGTCGAGGACGGGCGCTATTGCGTCGATATCCTGAACCAGACCGCCGCCATCCGCTCGGCCCTGCGCGGGGTCGAGCGCCTGTTGATCGAGGATCATGCGCGAAGCTGCATGGAAGACGCGATCCAATCTGGCGATCAGGACCGGCAGAGGGTGATGTTCCGTGAGGTGGTTGAATTGATGGACAAGGTGCGCGACTGATGCGGTTCCTGCTGTCGGCCCTGCTTGCTGTCATGCTGGCGGTGACGATGCCGCTGGCCCTGACCGGCGCCGCAACGGCGGAAGCGTCGCAGACGGCCTCGATAGCCGAAACATCCGTGCCGCCGGCCGCGCATGAATGCTGTACCCCACAGCCGGACTCTCAGCATGGCGACTGCACAGCCTGTGCCGCCATCGGCCATGCCGAAGTCACGCCGAACGCGGCCCGTTTGCCACGCCGCATCCGGCACATTCCCGCGTTGCAGGATATGAAATCCGCCAGGCCGCGTTTGCCGCTGCCCCCTCCGCGACCCGTTGCTCTCTGACGCCGCCTGGCCCGATGGGCCTGCAAGCTGATCAATTGCGCCACGAGAGGGGCGAATGCCCCTACGGCGCGCAATATCCTGAAGGACATCAGATATGAGCAATCCCAATTTCTCGCGTCGCGGGGCGATCCTGGCGGTCGCGGCGATGCTGTCGACAACCTCTACCCTTGCCTTTGCCGCCACCGGCTCGGACGAAAAGCCGAACCTGCTGAGCATCACCAAGGACCCCGGCTGCGGCTGCTGCGGCGCCTGGGCCGATCTGGCCATCGAGGCGGGGTTCGAGGTGGAGATCACTGAGGCCAGCGACTATGTCGGCATGAAGCGCGACGCCGCTGTGCCCGAAAACCTGTGGTCCTGCCACACGACCCGGATCAGCGGCTATATCATCGAGGGCCATGTGCCCTTCGCGGCCATAAGGCAGCTTCTGGAACAGCGCCCCGACATTAACGGGATCGCCGTGCCGGGGATGCCCGCCGGCTCGCCGGGCATGGGCGGCGGGGTCGAGGCCACCGCCGAGGTCATCGCCTGGGGTGGCATTGCCGGCGACGGACGCGCCTTCCCGCTGGACGGGTAACAGATGACGCGCAACGCACTCATCCTCATCGCGGCGGTCGGTCTGGCCGCTGCGATCCTGATCCTCTGGCGCGGCAGCGCGGCGACGGAGGCAGCCGTGCAGGATCAGGCCGTGATCGCGCTTGGCCAGCGGCTCTACGCTGAAAACTGCGCCACATGCCACGGCGCCGATCTGGAGGGCCAGCCGGACTGGCAGACCCCGCTCGCAAATGGCCGCTATCCGGCGCCACCGCATGACGAGACCGGCCACACATGGCATCATGCCGACGCGCTTCTGGAACGCATCATCCGCGACGGCACCGCCGCCGTGGTCGGCGATGGCTATGAAAGCGACATGCCCGGCTTTACTGATGTCATGAGCGATGCCGAGATTACCGCCGTTCTGGCCTATATCAAATCCACCTGGCCGGAACGCGAGCGCGCGATCCAGAGCCGCATCACCAAGGACAGCGCGCCATGACCTCCCGGCGCGTCACCACCATAGCCTAGGAGTTTCCCAATGCAGATAAGAACCGCCGCAATCGCCCTGACGCTGCTTGTCCTTGCCGGATGCGCGGCCCAGAGGCCCGATATCGCCGCCGAGGAAGCCTCGCCCTATCCGATCCCGAACGAGGTCGTCGCCATTGCCGGCCCTAACCAGGACCTGACCACGGCGCGCTTCGACCCGGCGGATGACTGCTATTGGTACTACCACGCAGGTCCGGTCGAAACGACGCTGGTGCCGCTGCGGGCCGCGAATGGCAACCAAATCTGCAACGCAAAACCGGTCTGACCTATCAGGATCGCCGGAGGGCAGCAGACTAGCTTATCGCCGTCACGCTGCCTTCCGGTGAATAGAGATAGGCGGTCGAACCGATCTGGACCCGCGGGTAGAGCCCGTTGATATGGGCCATGACCATGCGGACGCAGCCGGAACTGGCGCGGCTGCCGATCGAGGTCGGAAACGGCGTACCGTGAATGCGCAGATAGGTATCGCGGTCGCCGAGGTAGAGGTAAAGCGCGCGCGAACCCAGCGCGTTCTGGGGGCCGGGCTCGACGCCACCCTCAAATTGCGCATAGATCTCGGGCTCGCGCTTGATCATGTTCCGTGTCGGGGTCCAGTGCGGCCATTCGACCTTGCGCTTGATCGTATAGGTGCCCGGCTCATACAGATCGCCCCGGCCGATAGCGACGCCGTAGCGCATCGCCGTGCCACCCTCTTCGATGTGGTAAAGGTATCTTGCCACGGCATCGACATGAATATCGCCCGGCACCAGACCATCATTCGCGACGATCCGCTGCGGCAGGAAGCGCGGATGCAGACCCCAGGGATTGGGGCCACCGGCTTCCACCTCGGCATCCCAGGCGGCCTTCTGCGTCGCGTCGGGCCAGGTCGATGCCATTAACGGATTGGCAGCGGCAGCCGAGAACAGGGCGGTTGTCGTCCGAATGAAATGTCTGCGTGTCAGCATGTGATTGCTCCTCATTTATTTCTAACTTGAGAGAATGTGGTAAATGCAGCGAGTTCAGCGCCCATCGACCTCTGGCGTCGCCGCAGGTCCGCCTTCCAGATCGGCGATCAGCGCCTTCATCTCGGCGATTTCCAGCGTCTGGGCCTCGATGATGCTGTCCGCCAGCGCCCGCACACGAGGATCCGAGATATCGGCACGGGTGGATGTCAGGATCGCAATCGAGTGATGCGGAATCATCGCCTTCATCCAGGCGGTGTCGTCGACCGTTGCCTGACTGCGAACCAGAAACAGGCCGAGGGCAAATGCCAGAATTGAAAGGCCCGCGACGATCAAATTGGCACGCGGATTGCGGTACATCCCCAGCATGAAGGCCAACATGATCAGAGCCATGGCGCCGCCCATATACAGCGCCATCCACATCCGGGTCTGGCTGAAAAAGACATGATCCATCGCCCAGGTGTTCAGATACATCAGCCCGAACATGATCATCGTCGAGGTAGCGATCATCGCCGCGAAACGGCCATAGCTTCCGCCGCTCATGCTTCCGTGGCTCTTGTGTCGATCAGAATGATCCATAGCATTGTCCTTTCTTGAAATTTGTCAGTTCCGGCGCGAGGCCGCGACCAGTTCGGCCAATTCGGATGAAGAAATGGCGCCAAAGCGTGAATCCGATCCGGCGATGAAGGTGGGCGTGCCGACAAGCCCCATCGCCTCGGCCAGCGTATTGGACTGCTGGATATGCTGAGCAATCTCCGGGCCGTTCATATCGCGCTGCAATTGCTGCGTGTCTAAACCCATGGATCGCGCAACACGCAGGACGCTGGCCCTTTCGGCCCGGGGTTTCTGACTCATCAGGGCGCGATGAAAGTCGGCGTAGCGGTCCTGCTTGCGCGACGCCAGCGCCGCGCGGGCCGCGAAAACCGAACCCTCGCCGAAGACCGGCCATTCCCGCATCACCATCCGCAAGCCGGAATCGGCTCCTAACACGGCATCCACCACCGGCATCATCGCTCGGCAGAATTGGCAGTTATAGTCGAAGAACTCGATCAGAGATGCGTCGCCGTCTGGATTACCGAAGATCGGTGCATTCGCGTCGTGCTCAAGCTGCCTGCGGAATTCGGGTGGAAGCGAATGACCAGCCCAAGATAGGCGCGGTGCGATGGCCATCGCCGGTGCGGTAAGGGCCAGGGTCAGGATCATGCGTCGCTGAAACATCATGTCACTCCCTTCACGCCGAGACCGCGAACGTCGTCATCATGCCGCTGGCAAGATGCGGCATATGGTGACAATGCAGCATCCATTCCGCCGCCTCGCCCGCATCCAGCGCCACCGTGACCATTGACATGGGCGGCACATAGACCGTGTCACGCAAAGCGCCGACGAACCGCTTGCCATTGATCGCGACGACCTGGAAATGATGGCCGTGCAGATGCATGGGATGGCCCATCATCGACATGTTGTGAAACATGATCTCGACCCGCTGGCCTGTTTTGGCCGTAACCGGAATCCGATCCTCGAACACGCGGTCGTTGATGGTCCAGCGATAGGGCTGCATCTGCCCGCCCAACATCACCATGGGTGAGGCATCGGCAGCTCGTTCCGTCAGCGGAGCAACGGCCCGCAAGGCGGCTTCCTGCGCAAGGTCGATATCGAATGCAGGTGCCGCATCGTCCGCCATTCCGAGAATGACCGGCACGTTGGCGCCGGAAGTGGCAAGGATAAGGCCGGTGCGCTCATGCGCGCCTTCGCGCAGAGCAAGGATCGGCCATGCGCCGCCTCCGGCGGGCAGGTCAAGTTCGATATCCAGGCGCTGACCCATGGCCAGACCGAAGCGCGTTCCCGACAAGGGCTGCACCGGCTGGCCATCCACAGCGACAAGCCGACCCGAAACCTCGCCGCTATCGAGCCAGAACACCGTGGCAGCAGCCCCGTTGATGACCCGCAGCAGGACCCGGCCACCCTTTTCTACCCACACAACTTCCGGGTCGCCCAAGGTGCGGTCATTCACCAGATAGGCATCGAAATCGAAGTCGTTCAGGTCCATCTGCATCCCGGCCATACCGGGCATGGACATGCCGCTCATTTCCGACATCCCGTTCATGGCCATACCGCCACCCATGTCATGGCCCGCATGGGGATCGGCTGGTTGCGACATATCGGCTTCGGCGGCCTCGTCATGCCCCTTTCCCGAGCGGATTTCGTCCAGCACCTCTTCCGGCGGGCGGAAGGAAAAGTCGTGAAGGAACATGGTGACCTCTTGCCGATCAGCTCGCAGATCCTCGGGGCGGCGGACGATCAGGGGTGCGGCCAGCAACTGCATCTCCTGGATGGGCACATGGCTGTGCATCCAGTGCGTGCCTGCTGCGGCCTCAAAATCATAGGCACGCGTCTCTCCTTGCTGCAGCAGCGGCAGCGGCATGTCGGGAACACCGTCCTGCGCGTTCGGCGGGATCTGTCCATGCCAATGAATGATCGTCGGCTCGGTCAGATCATTGGTCAGGTCCAGCAGGAAACGCTGGCCCGGATCCAGCGTCAGCCCAGGGGTTCCGTTGCCGTTGATCAGGCCAAAAACAGTCGCGGCGCGGCCATTGATGTCAAGCGTGCGCGTCGTTGCCTGCAATGCCAGCGCGGCTGGCTGCGCAAAGCCCGCGCGAGGGATGACAAAAGCTGCGGCCATGGCAGCGGATGCGGTCAGAAAGCCGCGGCGATTCAGTGTGCAAGTCATATGAATAATCCATCAGACCCCGTAGGGCGAACCATGTTCGGCACCTTGAAAGGTGCGGCAAGCAAGTGTTCAGATGGATTTCGGAGGGCGGTATCCGGGGCTGACCAGACGGCCCTCACGTGTCACTGCTATAGAGTGCCATTTCAGCGAATGCTCGGTCTCAACAGGCGCAAGTTGTGCGGCAGCAAGCCAGGGCGTAGGTGTGCCGACACATACAATCGCACAGGCATCGGTCATATCGTGCCGAGAAGGCTCTCCCGAATAACCGTGCTCATGCCCGGCTGTGTCGCCGGGATGGCTGATCGAAGCGACAACGTGATCGGTCGGCAGTCCGGCTGGGCCAGCACTTTGCCCATGCTGCGTCGCGCCCGCCAACACGAGCAGGACAACAAGCAGAGAACATATCGCGCGGCACATCATATGGTTGAGTTGGAACCTATGAAACTAGCTTGACAATAAGCAGGACAGGCTCTCGTTGCAATTCACGGAGCAATCAACAGAGGGTGTAGGTTTTTCCCTTCTGAGCCATTGACCGGCACGCCTCCCCCTAGGTTCCGCCACCTTCCGCCTCCCTGCCGGTCTGACTGGCGATGTATGACTTGCTATGCGCGCGAGGCTGAGCCTTGCGTGGGGTGCAAGAAGGAGGTGCTGGGCATGGTGAAGCGATTGAGACTGAACGAAAAATCGGTGCGGGAGGCGGCGCCGGAACCTGGTCGGGACTATCAGATCTTTGACAGCGAAGTGCGGGGATTTGCGATCTGCATCTACCGCTCCGGCAACCGGGCCTTCACGCTGGATTACCGCCATGCCGGGCGGCAGCGGCGGATGACGCTTGGGCGCTGGACAGCATCCGCGCAAAGCTGTCCTCGCCGCCCCTGACAACCGTGGATCTGCATCTGGCGCAGGTTGCGACTCTGGCGGTCGAACTGCTTCTCGACAGTCAGAACGGAGCGCCGCCCGAGCTAGCGCATCCCTTGCCGAGCCTCTTGCCGCGACGCTCGACCTGTCGTTCGAATACAGACGAGTAGCCATTCATGCCGGACCGTCCGATTGCAACGAATTTTCCCCCTCTTGCCTCCACAACGCTTCTACGGGCCGTGAAAAAGCAAACGCCGTCCGTGAGCGCGGAAGCTTAACAGGCCGCTGAAATAGTCGGCTCTGGACGTAGTTTGCAGAACATGATTCATCGCTGGCAGGAAGACAGTGG
>NZ_SELD02000068.1 GCF_004923205.2 Paracoccus aeridis | reverse complement strand
AGGCCGGGAAGCGCGCGGCCTTCATGTGATAGGCGATGGAGCGCACCTCGCGCTCGGCCAACTCGGCCTTCAGGAGCTGCGTCAGGATCGGCACGGCCGCCTCGAAGACTGGCGCGCCTTGCTCGATGAGGTCGGTGACGGCCTGAGCCATGCCATGCATCTTCAGGCTGCGCAGCATGATGACGACGGCGCCGCTGGCGGGATCATGACGCATGACGGCCTCCGCTGCTGCGGGCGCGCAGGTCGTCGTAGCGCTCGACATTGGCCTTCGGTTCGCGGCGCAGGAGCAACGCCTGTGGCGTATCGATGGTCGGGCTGTCGGTTACCCTGCCGTCGATCAGCCGGTGCAGGATGTTCAGCACATGGGTCTTGGTCGCCACCCCATCGGACAGGGCCAGCTCGACCGCGGTCAGCACCGCCTGCTCGTCATGCTGCAGGACCAGGGCGAGGATATCGACCATCTCCCGATCTCCGCCGGGTCGTCGCAGCATCTGGTCCTGCAATCGCCTGAAGCCTGACGGCAGCTCCACAAAGGGGGCCCCGTTCCGCAACGCTCCAGGCTTGCGCTGGATCACCGTCAGATAGTGGCGCCAGTCATAGATCGTGCGGGGTGGCAGATGATGGGAGCGCTGGATCAGCCGTTCATGCTCACAGAGAACCTGCCCTTCTGCGGCAACCACCAGCCGATCCGGGTAGACCCTCAGGCTGACGGGCCGGTTGGCGAAGGACGCTGGCACGCTGTAGCGATTGCGTTCGAAGCTGATCAGGCAGGTGGGTGAGACACGCTTGCTCCGCTCGACGAAGCCGTCGAAGGCAGGCGGCAGCGGCATCAGCGCAGTTTGCTCCTCGGCCCAGGCGTCGGCGAGGGTTCCGGGCAGAACCCCGTGCGGGATCTCGCGCCACAACTCCAGGCAGCGCCGCTCGAGCCAGGCGTTCAGCGCAGCGAGGTCAGGGAAGTTCGGCATCGGTTGCCACAGGCGCGGCCGCGCGTCCTGCACGTTCTTCTCGACCTGTCCCTTCTCCCAGCCCGAGGCGGGATTGCAGAACTCCGGCTCGAAGACATAGTGGTTGGCCATGGCAAGAAAGCGCATGTTGATCTGGCGCTCCTTGCCCCTGCCGATGCGGTCCACCGCCGTCCGCATGTTGTCGTAGATCCCACGCTCCGGCACGCCACCGAACACCCGGAACCCATGCCAATGGGCGTCGAACAGCATCTCGTGGGTCTGCAGCAGATAGG
>NZ_SELD02000010.1 GCF_004923205.2 Paracoccus aeridis | reverse complement strand
GCCTGGGCCGCGGCGACCGCGGCGGCGGTCGCGGGATCGGCCGGGGTCAGCCGGCCCGGCGTCGGCGCAGGCTGCTGGGGCGCAGGCTGCTGGTCGGGAACCTGCTGGAGCAGCGGCTGCTGAGGGGCTTGCGGCTGGGGCTGGGCTTGCGGCGCCCCGCCCGTGCCCTGCGGGGTCGCCTGAGCAGGGTTGGCGTGTGCAGGGTTGGCGTGCGCAGGGTTGGCGTGCGCGGGGGCGGCTTGGGCAGGCGTGGCCGGGCCTGCGGCTGCGCCGGGCGCGCCCGCTTGCGGCGGCGCCCCGGCGGGCGCTTGCGGCATCCCCGCGAATTGCGGCGCATGCCCGGCCGCGGGTCCCGGCCTGCCTGCCGCCGCGCCCGGGTGGGAGACGTCCGGGCGCTGGCTGTCCGGGCTGGAAGGGTTCGCAGACCGCGGCTCGGCGGGCTGCTGTGAGCTCTGGTTCAATTGCACGCCTTTTCGTTGTGCTTACCGGCGCACTTGTTACATACACGCGCAAGACAAGGCCAGCGGGTGCTTTCACATGTCCGATACCGCAGCTCAGCCGCGATCCCTTCCGCAAGCGCCGCCCTCCGCCCCCGTCCCGGCGCTGCCGGCAACGATGCCCGCGCGGCGGATGCGCGTGCTGCGCCGGCCCGGGCTGCGGCTGGTCCCCCGGCGTCCGGGCGGCGGCCTGCTGGTGCAGACGTGGCGGTCCGTCAGCGCCCTGATGCTCAGGGAAATCTCGACGACCTACGGCAACTCCGCCGGTGGCTACCTGTGGGCGCTGCTGGACCCGATCCTGGGCATCGGGCTGCTGACGCTTGTGTTCTCGCAGTTCTTCGCCGTCCCGGCGCTCGGCACCAACTTCCCGCTGTTCTACGCGACCGGCTACCTGCCGTTCATGATGTTCAACGACATCGCCAACAAGATGGCCGTGTCGCTGCGCTACTCGGGGCCGTTCCTGTCCTACCCGGCGGTCACGTTCTTCGACGTGCTGTTCGCGCGGCTTCTGCTGAACGCGGGCGTTCACCTTGTGGTGTTCGCGATCGTGCTGATCAGCATCGTCCTGATCTACGACATGCCGCTGGTCATCGACATCGCGCGGCTGGCCGAGGGTCTGGGCCTCACCGTCCTGCTGGGGGCGTCGGTGGGGGTGCTGAACTGCTATCTCATGACACGGTTTCCGCTTTGGGAAAGGACCTGGCAGATCATCACGCGGCCGCTGTTCATGATCTCGGGCATCTTCTTCCTGTGGGAAACCATGCCGCCCGAAACCCGCGACGTGCTGTGGTACAACCCGATCGTCCACGTCGTCGCGATGACCCGGCAGGGCGTGTACCTGACCTACGACGCCACCTTCGCGAGCCCGCTGCTCGTGACGTCGCTGTCGCTCGTCATGCTGGTCACGGGCCTGTTCCTGCTGCTGCGCCACTACCGCGACCTGATGGAGCGTTGAGCCGGCGTCAGAAGAACGGATCGTCGGGCGGGAAGACCAGCAGGTCCGACAGGCTCAGGTCGTGGATGCCGGGCACGAACAGCCCGGCGTCGGCGGCGCGGTCGCCGTCGAGATCCGCCAGCAGCAGCATCCCCCCGCCCGCCGCATCCTCATAGCGCGTCATCCGCAGCTGCGGCGCGCCGGTGAAGCCCCCGTTGCCCACCACGGTCAGTCCTGGTGCGTCGATCCCGAGCCGGTCGGTGCCGCGAACGAAGTCCTGCACCCGGGCGAAGGTGCCCGCGCCGGGCCGCCCGGGCACCAGCACGAAGTCGTCCGCCCCATGGCCTCCCACCAGCGTGTCCAGCCCGCCCGACCCGCCGCCCACCAGCACGTCGTTGCCATACCCGCCGACCAGCATGTCGCGGCCGTCGCCGCCGACCAGCGTGTCGTCGTCGAGCATGCCGTGCAGCGTGTCGTCGCCCGCGCCGCCGTCCAGACGGTCCGCGCCCGCCATCCCGTTCAGCCAGTCGGAACCGCCCCCACCGAACAGGTGATCGTCGCCCAGACCGCCGATCACCCGGTCCTCGCCGTCCCCCCCGGCCAGCAGGTCGTCGCCGTCCTTGCCGTAGATGGTGTCGTTGCCCGCGCCCGCATCGACGGTGTCGTCGCCCCAGCCGTCGAGGATCACGTCGTTGCCGTCACCGCCCTGGATCAGGTCGCGGCCCCCGTCGCCGATCAGCGTGTCGGCCCCGGCGCCCCCGACCAGCGTGTCGGCGCCCGCGCCCCCGATCATGAGGTCGTTGCCGTCGCCCCCGCTCAGCCGGTCGTCGCCCGCCTCGCCGTTCATGGTGTCGGCGCCCGTGTCGCCGGCGAGCAGGTCGTTGCCCTTGCCGCCGTGCAGGTTGTCGTTGCCGGCCGATCCGCCCAGCTGGTCGTCGCCATCGTGGCCGACGAGCCAGTCATCCCCGATACCGCCGTCGATCTGGTCGTCGCCGGCGCCGCCCTGCAACGTGTCGGCCCCTGCCCCGCCCGCGATCGAATCGTTGCCCGCGCCGCCGGTCACGCTGTCGTCGCCCGCATCCGCGGAGATGCGGTCGTCGCCCGCGTGGCCCAGCAGCGTGTCGTGGCCCGCCCCGGACAGGATCGTGTCGTTCCCCGCCCCGCCCAGCAGCGCGTTCGACCCGGCCTGGTCCACGATCAGGTCGTCGCCATCGCCGCCCGCGACCCAGTCGTTGCCCCATTGGCCCAGCAGCGTGTCGTGCCCGGCCTCGCCGTAGATGGTGTCGTTGCCCTGCCCCCCCTCGACCCGGTCGGCATCGTCCCCCCCCAGCACGAGGTCGTCGCCATCCTCGGCGCTGAGCACGTCAGCGCCGCGATGGCCGTGGATGTGGTCGTTCCCGGCGCCGCCGGCGATCGTGTCGTCGCCATCCTCGCCCTGCAGCGTGTCGTTGCCGTCGTTGCCGTAAAGAAGGTCGCTGTCGCGCCCGCCCGCGATCAGGTCGTTGCCCGCGCCGCCGAACAGGGTGTCGACGGCGACGCTGCCGATGATCGTGTCGCGCCCGCCGCCGCCCTCGATCTGCGCGCCCACATGCGGGGCCACGAGCGCGTCGTCGCCGGGCGTGCCGACGATCCGGGTGGCGACCTGCGGCGGCGTGTAGTGCGCGATCGGGAACATCGCGTTGGTGAACTGCCACGGCAGCAGGGTCCGGCCGTCGGCGGAGGTGATGTCCAGCACCGTGTCGTTGAAGACGATGCGGATGCCGTCGCTCTGCGGCCGGAAGATCAGCTGCGCGGTGCTGCGGATCATGCCGAGGAGGCTGAGATCCAGCTGGTCCTCGGCCGGGTCGTAGTCGCGGATCGCGATGCGTCCGCCGGGATCGCTGGCGACGAAGACGTCGGCCCCGGCGCCGCCCCACAGCGCGATCGACCGCGTCCCCGAGATCAGGATGTCGCCGCCCGCCCCGCCCCGGATCACCGTCGTTTCGTCGGTGCCCTGGATCAGGTCGCCGCCCGCGGTGCCGGTGTAGCTGCCGCTGCCAGCGGCGACGGTGCGCCCGATCGGGCCCGGATCGACGATGAATTGCGAGAACGCGTGCTCGGTCGCGGACGCGGCCACGACGACGATCCGGCCGTTCACCACCTCGGCCGAGATCGAGGACACGTCGGCCAGGGCCAGTTGCGCTGCGTCGGCGATGGCCGCTAGGTGCAGCAGCCGCCCGTCGGTGGTCAGCGTGAGCAGGCTGAGCCCGTCATCCGCCCCGCCGACGATGATGAAGCTGCGCCCGTCGATGCTGACCGCTTCCATCGCCGTCACGCCCTGGAACCGCGTTCCCAGCTCGTCGATGACGTGGTCGATGGGCATCATTCGCCCATCCGCCGACAGGCTGACGACCGTGAGGGACGAGCTTTGCGCCGAGCTGACGATGATGAAGTGGCGCCCGCCCACCTCGGCATGGACGAGGTCGCGGGGCTGGTTGAAGCCGGTGCCGCTGGCGCTGCCGATGTACTCGCCCGCCAGCAGCGTCCCGTTGTCGGCAAGGCTGTGGGTGGCGACGTAGTTGCCGCGCAGGGACGAGGACACGATCACGATTGCGTCGTTGATGCGGACGGCGATCAGCGCGTCGACCTGCGCCCCCTCAATCCCGCTGGGGCGGCCGGACTGCGCCGACAGCGTGACCCTGCCATCCGCGGCGACCCGCCAGACGCTGATCTGGGTGTCGCCCGGGCGCGCGGTGACGAGACACTCGATCCCGGCGGCCGTCGTCGCGCGCGCGATCCCCGCGAGATCCGGCGGCAGTCCGCCGCCTGCGGCCCGCGCGTCCCCGCCGGCGCCGAAGCCGAGGTCGGGGGCCCCGATCTCGCCCCCCTGCCCCACCGTCCGGGCGGCAGGCCCGCCGACCATGCCGGTCGTCACGAGCGAGGCGCGCCCGCCGGGCCCTTCCAGCAGCACGATGTCGGGGGTCGCGACGTGCCGCAAACGCGGCGGATGCGCCACCTCGCCGGACGGGACGAACCGTCCGCTCGCGTCCGGGACCCAGCGCGCGAGGCCGCCGCCGAGATGGCTCAGCGTGTAGAGGACCAGCCCGCCGTCGAAGACCCCCAGTTCGACGGCGGTCAGGTTGGTCGAGAACACCGATTGCGGGTGCCTGTACGTTCCGACATGAGAAAAACCGACCATCGTCCAACCCTCGGGGGTGAAGGACCGCGTCCGGGCCGGACGCAGAACCTGCCGCGCAATGGGTCGAAACTAGGCACCGGGGGTTTAACAGGGGCTTTCCGCAGCCCCGCCCGCGGCCCGCGAAACGCCGACAAGTGTAGGCAAATCGCAGGGAACCGGATGGTCAGCCGCGCTTGAAGGGGCCGAACGCCGCCGTCTCGGCCATGTCGTCGCCGACCGCCTGCCCTTCCTGTTCCAGGTGGTCGGCGAGCGCGCGGCGGAAGCCCGCGTCGGCGACCCAGTGGAGCGAGTGGATCTGGCTCGGCAGGTAGCCGCGGGCGAGCTTGTGTTCGCCCTGCGCCCCCGCCTCGACGCGGGAAAGCCCGTGCGCGATCGCCCAGTCGATGGCGCGGTGGTAGCACAGCTCGAAATGCAGGTAGGGGTGATCCTCGACGCAGCCCCAGTAGCGGCCGAAGAGGATGTCGCGCCCGATCAGGTTCAGCGCCCCCGCGACCGGGCGGCCCTCGCGCTCGGCGAGGACCAGCAGCACGTCGTCGCGCATCGTCTCGTGCAGCCGGTCGAAGAAGTCGCGCGTCAGGTAGGGGCGGCCCCACTTGCGGCTGCCGGTGTCCTGGTAAAACCGCCAGAAGGCGTCCCAGTGCCCGGGGCGCAGCTCGTCCCCCGTCAGGCTGCGGATGGTACCGCCGAAGGCGTTCGCGCGCTCGCGTTCCTTGCGGATCGCCTTGCGCTTGCGGCTGCTGAGGTCGCCCAGGAAATCCTCGAAGCTGCCGTAGCCGCGGTTTTCCCAGTGATACTGCGTGGTCGTGCGGCCGAGCCAGCCCTGCGCCTCGCCCAGGTCCCGCTCTGCCTGCGTGCAGAAGGTGACGTGCGCCGACGAAAGCTCCGCCTGGCCCGCGACCTGCGCCATCGCCGCCAGCAGCGCGGCCTGCACGGCGGGATCGCGCGCGATCAGGCGCGGGCCGGTCGCCGGCGTGAAGGGGACCGCGCATTGCAGCTTGGGGTAATACTGACCGCCGGCGCGGGCCCATGCGTCGGCCCAGGCGTGGTCGAAGATGTATTCGCCCTGGCTGTGGGTCTTGAGATAGACCGGCGACACGCCCGCCACCGCGCCATCCACCCGCGCGACGAGATGCGACGGGTGCCAGCCCGTCCGTCCCCCGACCGAGCCGGACTGTTCCAGCGCCAGCAGGAAGCGGTGGGTGGTGAAGGGATCGCCGCCGTCGCCGCAGCCGTCCCAGTCCCCGGCTGGAATGGCGTCGATCCGGGGCAGGACGGAAACGGTGAGCTCGGTCATGCCCGATCAGATAGGCGGCGCGCGGGGAAACGCAACCACGCGCGGGCCACATGCGCGCGGTGTTCGGCGCGGCCGCCCGATCCGGTCCGAAGGACTGCCGCGAAGGTCGGATATCGTGGCGGCGCCATGGTCGACGGTCATCCGCCCGCAAGCGCGACAGGTCAGCGGAGATGGCGTCGGGTTCGGGGAACAGGAAGACGCGCCGGCCGGTCTGGTTTCCAATCTCGACAGCTAGCGCGGCGCCGCTCGCGCGCCAGCGCCCGCGACGCTCCGGCCCCTCGCGGTCCCCGAGCCCGGCGCGCGGCCAAGCCAGGCGATCGTGCCCCCTTGGTGGTCGCCCCCGACCAGCGGAACGTGGGCGATGCCGGGGGTCACGGCCGGATCAGGCCCGGATCAGGCCCGGACTTGGCCCGGACCTCGCCCCGATCAGGCGCGCACGAGGGCGTCGTAGTCCTCGGCGATCTTGCGGGTGGTCGGGCCGACCTGGAAATGCCAGTCGTCGCCGATCTGCGCGACCGGGGTCACCTCGGCGGCGGATCCGGTGAGGAAGCATTCCTGGAAGTCGGCGACCTCCTCGGGAAGGATGTGGCGCTCGTGGACCGTCAGGCCCTGGTCGCGGCACATCTTGATGATGGTCTGGCGGGTCAGGCCGTTCAGGAACACGTCGGCGATGGGGGTGTGGATCTCGCCGTCCTTGACGAAGAACACGTTCGCGCCGGTGGCTTCGGCCACGTAGCCGCGGAAGTCCATGAACAGCGCGTCCGAACAGCCCTTCTTCTCGGCTGCGTGCTTGGACATGGTGCAGATCATGTAGAGACCCGCGGCCTTCGCCTCCGACGGGATCGTCTCGGGGCTCGGGCGCTTCCACCGGGCGATGTCGAGCTTCGCGCCCTGCCACTTGGCGTCGCCGTAGTAGCTGCCCCATTCCCAGGCGCAGACCGCCACGCGGACCGGGTTGCGGCTGGCCGCCACGCCCATGTCGGGACCGGCGCCACGGAACGCGAGCACGCGCAGATAGGCGTTGGTGAACCCGTTCGCGTCCAGCACCGCGCGCTTGGCCGCGTCGATCTGGTCGGCGGTGTAGGGGATCTCCATCTCGATCAGCTCGCCGGACTTCAGCAGCCGCTCGGAATGTTCGTGACCCTTGAAGATCTTGCCGTTGTAGCAGCGCTCGCCCTCGAACACGGCGCTCGCGTAGTGCAGCGCGTGCGTCAGCACGTGGACCCTGGCGTCGCGCCAGTCCACCAGCTCACCGTCCATCCAGATCTTGCCGTCACGATCCTCGTAGCTCGCGCTCATCACACCCTCATCTCGACTTCGCAATGTTTCGCGCAACCGGTTGGCACGCGTCATATAATTGCGTTTTGGTGCCGTGATCGTATGTGATCGATTCTTGGAAAGTCAACAAGCCTGCCATAATGTAAGGCGCAAGGCCCCCAGCGCGGAGACGGCGATGCAGATGTCGAGACGAGTAGCGGTCGGTCGCGCCGCGAGTTCGGTCCCCGACGGGGGCGAAGGCCTTCTGTTTCTCACCGACGAGCAGCTGCGGCGGGGGATCGAGGCGATGTACTTCGCCTATCGCGCCTTCACCTCGGACCCCGACATGATCCTGGACGAGATCGGGTTCGGCCGCGCCCACCACCGCGCCATGCACTTCATCCACCGCGATCCTGGCCTGACCGTGACCGCGCTTCTCGACGTGCTGGGCGTGACCAAGCAGTCGCTCAACCGGGTGCTCAGGACACTGATCGAGGAAGGGCTGGTCGAAAGCCGCGTCGGGCGCCGCGACCGGCGCGAGCGCGAGCTGTACCTGACCCACAAGGGCGCGGCGCTGGAACGGCGGCTGTCGGAAAGCCAGCGCGCGCGGATGCGGGCGGCCTTCCGGGCTACCGGGCCGCAGGCGGTTGCGGGCTTCCGCCAGGTGCTGGAGGCGATGATGGACCGCGACACGCTGCGCCAGTTCCAGGCGCTGCGCGACCTGCCCGAGGACCGGCGATGACCGACCCGGACGCCGCCGGAACGGCCGGCGAGGGGCAAGGGCCCGCCCGCGCCGCCGACGCCCCGCGCCCGCCCGAGGCGCATGTCATGGTCGTGGACGACGACGAACGCATCCGGTCCCTCTTACGGCGCTTTCTCGTCCGCAGCGGCTACCTCGTGACGACGGCGCGCGATGCGGCGCAGGCGCGGCGGCTGCTGGCGGGGCTGGAGTTCGACCTGCTCGTCGTGGATGTGATGATGCCGGGCGAGGACGGGTTCTCGCTGACCCGCGACCTGCGCCGCCGGATGCAGACGCCGATCCTGCTGCTGACCGCGAAGGGCGAGACCGAGGACCGGATCGAGGGGCTGGAATCGGGCGCCGACGACTATCTTCCCAAGCCGTTCGAGCCGCGCGAGCTGTTGCTCAGGATCGCCGCGATCCTGCGCCGCGCGCCCGCGCCCGAGACGCGGCTGCCGCATTTCATGTCGCTGGGGCAGCTGCGCTACGACACCGCAAAGGGCGAGCTGATGCACGGCGACACCCATGTCCGCCTCACGGGAAGCGAGCAGACCCTGCTGCGGCGCCTGGCCGAGACGCCGGGCGAGCCCGTCAGCCGCGCGCAGCTGATCGAGGACCTGGGCCGCAGCCCCGACGACGGCGGCGAGAACTCCGAACGCGCGATCGACGTGCAGATGACGCGCCTGCGCCGCAAGCTGGAACGCGACCCGCGCGAACCGCGCTACCTGCAGACGGTGCGCGGCGCGGGCTACATGCTGGTCCCGGATTGAAGGCGGCGGCCGGGCGGGCGCCCCGCTGACCGCGGGGAAGGCCCCTGCCCGCTCCGTCAGGTGCCGCGGGCCGGGCCGCCGTGCCACGCCGGTGTCAGCCGCCGATGTTGAGCACCCACCAGATCTTGTTCGTGGGCTCCTGCAGCCAGCCGATGCCCAGCTGCGTCGCCGACGGGTCCATGATGACGTCGCGAGTGTCGCGCGCCTGCATCCACGCCGACAGGGTCGAGATCTCGTTCTCGTAGGTTTCGGAGATGTTCTCGCCGATCAGCGGACCGAAGTAGCCCTGCCGCTTGGCGCGGTCGAGCGGCGAGGACCCGTCCGACCCGAAATGCCAGGCGCGGTTCTGCGCGGCCATGTCGCGGGCATGCGCCATCGAGGCCGCGTTCAGCTGCGGGCTGAGCGCAAGGGGGGCGAGGCCCGACTGCTGGCGCAGGATGTTGACCTGCCCCAGCAGGCGGACGGGGATCTGCGCCTCTTCCTTGGGGGTGATCCGGTAGGCGACCGGGATCGGCTTTCCGTCGGGGCCGAGCGTCGGCTGCGGGGCGGTCTGGCAGGCGGCCAGCGCCAGCATGGCGGCCAGGGCCAGGTACGGAAGCTTTTTCATCGCGATCCCTCGATAATTTCGTGCTTTTTCCCGTGCAGATAGACCCGGCCCGACGCGCCCGAAACGCAAGATTGCGTGAGCCTGCCCGCGCGGCCCATCGCCCGATGCATCGTTGCACCTGTGCAACCATGCAACAGCCGCGGTCGATGACGCTTCGGTGAATTGCTCCGCGGCGCGCGCGCGCCTTATGCGAAATGCAGGCGAATGACGACAGGGCCGCCCGCAGAGCGGCCGCTCAATGAGGAGTGGAGCAATGACCACGAAACCGGCATCTTCCTTCAGCCGGCGCAGCTTTCTCGCTTCGGGCGCGGCCCTGGGCGTCGGCGCGGCCGGGCTTGCCGCGCCCGCGCTCGCGCAGGCCATCGACCCCTATACCGGCCAGCCGCTGCAGGGCGCGCCCGCTGGCGCAACCCCCGACGCGGGCGTGGTCCAGTACGACAGCGCGCAGGACAGCCGCCGCAACATTTCCAGCTTCCGGATGCACGCGGACTGGCGCCCCTATTTCGACAACCTGACCAACGGCGCGGTGCTGGTGGACCTGACCTCGCGCGCGCTCACCTACTGGTCCGAGGACGAGTCGGTCTTCCGCCTGTACCCGACCTCGATCCCGGTGAGCGAGGACCTGACCCGCCGCGGCCGGACCGAGATCATCAAGAAGGTCGAGGGCCCGTCCTGGTCCCCCACGCCCGAGATGAAGCAGCGCAACCCCGAATGGCCGGACTTCGTGCCGCCCGGGCCGGACAACCCGCTGGGCACCCACGCGCTGTGGCTGAGCTGGCAGTACTACCGGATCCACGGGACGCACGACACCCGCAAGATCGGGCGCAAGTCGTCGAACGGATGCATCGGGCTTTACAACGAGCACATCAAGGAACTGTTCACCCTGACGACGGTCGGCACCCAGGTGCTGCTGATCTAGGACGCGGCATCCTGAAGTTCCCTCGGCGGCGGCCCCTGCGATGCAGCGGGCCGCCGTTTTCCTTTCGGGGGGAAGGCCGGGACCAACGGTCGTCATTCCTGCGCCTTCACCTCTGGCCCGTATTCCAGCAGCACCGCCGACATGTCGTCCATGCGGCTGCCGCCGCTGAACTCGGACAGGGACCAGCAGAGCGATTCCAGGAACACCGGCCCGCGCAGCGGGGCGTTGGTCCGCATGACAGCGATCAGCCCCTCGTCGCCGAGCTGCTCGCCCTGCGGGCTCGCCGCCTCGGTCACCCCGTCCGAGGCGATGAACAGCCGCTCGCCCGGCGACAGCTGCAGCTCGATCTCCTCGAACTCGGCGTCGGGGAAGATGCCCACCGGCATGCCGCCGCTGCCCACCGGCTCGACATGGCCGTCGGCGCGCTGCAGCATCGGGTGGGGATGGCCCGCCTGCACCAGCCGCATCCGGCCGCTCGCGGCGTCGATGTCGGCGTGGATCATCGTGAGATAGGCGTCCGACCGCACCTCGTCGATCATCAGGCGGTTGAGGGCGTGGACGACCTGCCGCGGCTCCGGCAGGATGCCGCGCCCGGGCAGCTCCGCGTCCGCGCCCGACAGGTAGGATGCCAGCCGCGCCGTCAGCAGCGCCGCCGTGACCCCGCTGCCCGACACGTCGATGGCATAGGCGGCAAAGCGCCCCGGCCCGGCCGGGCGGAACCCCACGAGATCGCCGCCGAGATGCCCCGACGGCCGCATCAGAAGCGACAGGTCGAACCCGCCGATCCGCGCCTGCCGTTCGCGCACCAGCCCCTGCTGGATCTTGCGCGCCTCGCGCAGGTCGGCCTCCATCTCCTCCTGCGTCTGGTGCAGCTCGTCCAGCGCCGACTGCAGCCGCGCGTTGGTGGCCAGCAGCCGTTCCTGCATCGTCAGCACGCGTTCGCCCACCGCCATGCGGGCCAGAAGCTCGCCCCTATTTGCAGGCTTGGTCAGGAAATCGTCCGCGCCCGCCGACAGCGCGTGGATCGCGTCCCCTTCCGCGCGCCGCCCCGTCAGCAGGATCACGTAGCCGTAGGTCGTGGCCGGCAGCTGGCGGAAGGCGCGGCACAGGTCCGGCCCCGACATGCCCGGCATTTCCCAGTCGGTCAGCAGGATGTCGGGCCGCTGTTCCGCGCACATGGCGAGCGCGCGTTCCCCCGATCCGGCCTGCCTGACGACGTAGCCCGCCTGCCGAAGCTGCAGCGCGAGCAGGTCGCTGAAGCTGCGGCTGTCATCGACAAGCAGCACCACGCGGCGGGACTGACGCCGGGTCGCGTCGGTCACCATGGGATCCCGCAAGGGCTGCAATCGATTCGGCTGCGTCATGCCCCGAGGGGTAGCAGCCGGGGGTAAAGCCGCGGTTAAGCGGCGGTCACACCAGAAATTCCGCCAGCACCGTGTCACCGGTAATGTCGCGCCAGTCGAAGCCCGCCTGCGCCAGCCGGTCCGACAGCGCGTCGAGGTTGCCGGGCGCGGAGGTTTCGATCCCGATCAGCACCGACCCGAAGTTGCGGGCGGATTTCTTGAGGTATTCGAACCGCGCGATGTCGTCGTCGGGGCCGAGGAGCGTCAGGAACTCGCGCAGCGCGCCGGGCCGCTGCGGCATCCGCAGGATGTAGTAGCGCTTGACGCCGCGGAACCGCTGCGCGCGCTCCTTCACCTCGGGCAGGCGCTCGAAGTCGAAGTTGCCGCCCGAGCAGACGCAGACGACGCGCCGCCCCGCGAGCAGCCCCGCGTCGGCAAGATCGCCCAGCACGTCAATCGACAGCGCCCCCGCGGGTTCCAGCACGATCCCCTCGACGTTCAGCATGTCGAGCATCGTCGCGCTGATCCGGTCCTCGGGGGCGAGATGGACCTGGTCGGGCGAAAACCCCGCCAGCGCCTGGAACGGCAGGTCGCCCAGCCGCGCGACGGCCGCGCCGTCCACGAAGCTGTCCACGCGCGGCAGGGAAACGGGGTGTCCGGCCTTCAGCGCGGCAAGCAGGCTCGCGCCGCCCGCAGGCTCGGCAAAGGCGAAGCGCGTGCCGGGCAGCGCGTCGGCCATCCAGCGCGTGACGCCCGCGGCAAGCCCGCCGCCGCCCACCGGCAGCACGACCAGATCCGGCGCGCCGCCCGCGATCTGCGCGGCGATCTCCTGCGCGACGGTCGCCTGCCCCTCGATCACGCGGGGGTCGTCGAAGGGGGACAGGAACACCGCCCCCTTGGTCGACGCGAAGTCCTGCGCGGCCTTCAGCGTGTGGTCGAAATAGTCGCCCGTCAGCACGATCCGCACCGCGTCGCCGCCGAACATCCGCGTCTTCGCGATCTTCTGCTGGGGCGTCGTCACCGGCATGAAGATCGTGCCCTTCGCCCCGAAATGCCGGCAGGCGAATGCCACGCCCTGCGCGTGGTTGCCGGCGCTGGCGCAGACGAAATGCGCGTCACCCCCCTTCGTCGCCCCCGACAGCCGCATGGCGTTGAACGCGCCCCGCAGCTTGTAGCTGCGCACGGGCGTCAGGTCCTCGCGCTTGAGCCAGATGTCGGCGCCGTGCCGCGCGGACAGGTGGTCGTTGCGCTGCAGGGGGGTCGGGTCGAACAGCGCCCGGATGGCAGTTTCGGCGCGGGCGACGCTATCGGTGAACTCGGTCATGGCACCTGCCATCGCGCGAACGGCACCCGTTGGCAAGCGCGCGCGGGTCCGCGGGGCCGGAATCCCCCGCAATCCCCCAGAATCCCTTGTCGCACCCGTTCTTTCGCACTATCCCGCGCGAAAACCATGGACGAGGGATCCGACCGATGAACGCAGCCGCGCCGAAGAAAGTCGTTCTTGCCTATTCCGGCGGGCTCGACACGTCGATCATCCTCAAGTGGCTGCAGACCGAATACGGCTGCGAGGTCGTGACCTTCACCGCCGACCTGGGCCAGGGCGAGGAGCTGGAGCCCGCGCGCGCGAAGGCCGAGCTGCTGGGCATCAGGCCCGAGAACATCCACATCGAGGACGTCCGCGAGGAGTTCGTGCGCGACTACGTGTTCCCGATGTTCCGCGCCAACGCGGTCTACGAGGGGCTCTACCTTCTCGGCACGTCCATCGCGCGGCCGCTGATCGCGAAGCGGCTGGTGGAACTCGCGCACCAGCACGGCGCCGACGCGGTGGCGCACGGCGCGACCGGCAAGGGCAACGACCAGGTCCGGTTCGAACTGTCGGCCTATGCGCTGGATCCCGCGATCAAGGTGATCGCGCCGTGGCGGCTGTGGGACCTGACCAGCCGCACGAAGCTGATCGAGTTCGCCGAAGCCAACCAGATCCCGATCGCCAGGGACAAGCGCGGCGAGGCCCCGTTCAGCGTGGACGCGAACCTGCTGCACACCTCGTCCGAAGGCAAGGCGCTGGAAAACCCGGCCGACGAGGCGCCGGACTACGTCTATCAGCGCACCGTGAGCCCGGAAGAGGCGCCGGACGCGCCCGAATACGTCGAGATCACCTTCGAACGCGGCGATGCGACCGCGATCAACGGCGAGGCGATGTCGCCCGCGACGGTGCTGACCCGCCTGAACGAGCTTGGCGGCAGGCACGGCATCGGCCGCCTGGACTTCGTCGAGAACCGCTTCGTCGGCATGAAGTCGCGCGGCATCTACGAGACCCCCGGCGGCACCGTCCTGCTGGAAGCGCATCGCGGGATCGAACAGATCACGCTGGACGCGGGCTCCGGCCATCTCAAGGACAGCCTGATGCCGCGCTATGCGGAACTGATCTACAACGGCTTCTGGTTCAGCCCCGAACGCGAAATGCTGCAGGCGCTGATCGACAAGAGCCAGGAGCACGTGTCGGGCACGGTGCGGCTGAAGCTCTACAAGGGCTCGGTCGCTTGCGTCGGCCGCTGGTCGGACCAGTCGCTGTATTCCGAGGCGCACGTCACCTTCGAGGACGACGCCGGCGCCTACGACCAGAAGGACGCGGCAGGCTTCATCCGCCTGAACGCCCTGCGGCTGAAGCTGGTCGCGCAGCGGAACAGGCGCGGCTGATCCCTTTGCAAGCACGATCAAGGGCCCGCGTTCGCGCGGGCCTTTTCGTCGGTTCACATCGGCCCCGATCCCCGGCAGGATGGCCGCGCCACCAAGGAGCCTGCCATGGCCGAAAGCCCGAACCCGCGCGCCGATCAGCGCACCACCGCCCGAATCGCCATCGTCACGGTGTCGGACCGCGCGAGCCGCGGCGAGTACGAGGACAAGGGCGGCCCCGCGGCAGAGGACTGGCTGCGAGAAGTGATCACCTCGCCCCTCGAGATCACGCGCGAGATCGTCCCCGACGGCCGCGAAGGCGTCGCGGCCACGCTGCGCAAGCTGGCCGATGGCGAAGGCGCCGACCTGATCCTGATCACCGGCGGCACCGGCCCCGCCCCCCGCGACGAGACGCCCGAGGCGCTGGCCGACGTGATCGAGAAGGAACTGCCCGGCTTCGGCGAGGAGATGCGCCGCGCGTCGCTGGCGGAAGGGGTGCCGACCGCGATCCTGTCGCGACAGACGGCGGGCATCCGCGACGCCTGCCTGATGATCACCCTGCCCGGCAAGCCCGCGGCGATCGCCACCTGCCTTGATGCGGTGTTCGCGGCGGTTCCCTATTGCCTCGACCTGATCGGCGCCGCGCGGATCGAGACGGACGAGGGACGGGTGAAGGCGTTCCGGCCGAAGGGCTGAACCGGCGGCTTGCGCCAGACCGGGGCCGCCCCGGTCCACGGGATGTTCCGCCGATGAAGAAGCGCTCAGCCCGCCGCGCGGAGGAGCGTCACCAGCGTCGAGCCGTAGCGGCGCTGGTCGATCCGTGTCAGGCCGGGCGGCGGGACCGGGGCGGTGTCCTCCTCCCACGCGACGAGTGCACCGGGGGCGAGCCAGTCGCCCGCGAGGGCCGAGGCGAGCGCGGCCTCTCCCAGCCTCTGGCCATAGGGCGGGTCGAGGAACACCACGTCGTAGCCCGGCCCGCGGTTCGGGCCGAGGTCGGTGGCGTCGCGCCGCCAGATGTCGGTCACGCCCATCGCGCGGGCCTTTTCCACGTTCACCCGCAGCAGCGCCCGGGCCGCCGCGCCGTCGTCCACGAACGCGACCCGCGCCGCGCCGCGCGACAGCGCCTCAAGCCCCAGCGCGCCGGTGCCCGCGAAGAGGTCGAGCACCCGCTTGCCGTCCAGCGGGATCCCGGCGCTGTTCTCGATCAGGTTGAACATCGCCTCGCGCACCCGGTCGGTGGTCGGGCGCAGGTGCGCCGCCGGGTCGCCGTCACCCACTTCCGCGAGCTTCAGCCCGCGCAACCTGCCACCCACGATCCGCATGTCACACCCTCGTCCGCATTCGCGGGGCTTACCCGCTGAGCGGTAACCTTGCCAAGCGTCGGGGGGTTTTCGCCGCAAGCGTTTAGTGGCAATGACATCGCGACCGAAACAAAGCGGCACGAGCCATGCAGATCGAAGAAACCGCGCTTCCCGGCGTGCTGATCCTGACCCCTGCCCGGCACGGGGACGCACGCGGCTTCTTTTCCGAAAGCTGGAACCGGCGCACGCTGGAACGGGCGGGCGTCCACCTGCCCGAATTCGTGCAGGACAACCATTCGCTGTCGGCGCGCGCGGGGACGCTGCGCGGCCTGCACTACCAGGCGCCGCCGCACGCGCAGGGCAAGCTCGTGCGCTGCGGGCGCGGGCGTCTGTTCGACGTGGCCGTGGATGGCCGAGTCGGCAGCCCGAACTGGGGCCGCGCCGTCGGCGTCGAACTCAGCGCCGAGAACGGGCGCCAGCTGTGGGTGCCCGCGGGGTTCCTGCACGGCTTCGTCACGCGCGAGGATGACACCGAGATCGTCTACAAGTGCACCGACTACTATGACCGCGACAGCGACGGCGCGGTGCGCTGGGACAGCGTCGACGTGGACTGGGGGGTGAGCGACCCGGTGCTGTCGGACAAGGACCGGGCGGCGACCCCGTTCCAGGACTGGAAATCCCCTTTCAAGGTCGAGGCATGAAGATACTGGTGACGGGCGGGGCGGGCTTCATCGGCTCCGCCGTGGTGCGGCTTGCGGTGGCGCGGGGGCACGAGGTGGTGAACCTCGATGCGATGACCTACGCGGCCAACGCGGCGAACGTGGCGCCGGTCGCGGACAGCCCGCGCTACGCGTTCGAACACGCCGACATCCGCGACCGCGCGGCGCTGGACCGCATCTTCGCGGCGCACAGGCCCGACGCGGTGATGCACCTTGCCGCCGAAAGCCACGTGGACCGGTCGATCGACGGCCCCGGCGCGTTCGTGGAAACGAACGTGAACGGCACCTACAACATGCTCGAGGCCGCGCGCGCCTGGTGGACCCGCGAGGGCAGGCCCGAAGGCTTCCGCTTCCACCACATCTCGACCGACGAGGTGTTCGGCTCGCTCGGCGAGACCGGGCAGTTCACCGAGGACACGCCCTACGACCCGCGCAGCCCCTACTCGGCGTCCAAGGCCGCGTCCGACCACCTCGTGCGCGCGTGGCACGAAACCTACGGCCTTCCCGTGGTGCTGACGAACTGCTCCAACAACTACGGCCCCTACCACTTCCCGGAAAAGCTGGTGCCGGTGGTGATCCTGCGCGCGCTGGCGGGCCAGCCGATCCCGGTCTACGGCGACGGCGGCAACGTGCGCGACTGGCTCTATGTCGAGGATCACGCCGACGCGCTGCTCCTGTGCCTCGAACGGGGCGAGAACGGGCGCAGCTACAACATCGGCGGCGAGAACGAGGCGAGGAACATAGACCTCGTCCGCACGATCTGCGCGCACCTGGACGACCTGCGCCCCGACGCCGCCCCCCACGACCGGCTCATCACCTTCGTGACCGACCGGCCGGGCCATGACCGCCGCTACGCGATCGACCCCACGCGGATCCGCACCGAACTGGGCTGGCGCCCCTCGGTCACGGTCGAGGAAGGGCTGCGCCGCACGGTCGAGTGGTATCTCGCCAACCAGGACTGGTGGCAGCCGCTGCTGGACCGCGAGGGCGTGGGCAAGCGGCTCGGGACCGGCTGAGGGGGCGCGGATGGACGGGCTGCTGATCTTCGGAAAGACCGGGCAGGTCGCGCTGGAACTGGCGCGGATCGCGCCGGGCGCACGGTTCGTGGGGCGGGACGAGGCGGACCTGACCGACCCCGCCGCCTGCGCCGCGCTGATCCGTGACGCGCGCCCGCGCGCGGTCATCAACGCCGCCGCCTATACCGCCGTCGACAAGGCGGAATCCGACGCGGACACCGCGCGGCTGGTGAACGCCGACGCGCCCGGCGCCATGGCCGCCGCCTGCGCGGAACTGGGCGTGCCGTTCGTCCACATCTCGACCGACTACGTGTTCGACGGCTCGGGCGACCAGCCGCGGGCCGAGGACGCGGAAACCGGACCGCTCGGCGTCTACGGCGCGACCAAGCTTGCGGGCGAGCGTGCCATCGCCGCCGCCGGCGGGCAGTGGGCCGTGCTGCGGACGAGCTGGGTGTTTTCGGCGCACGGCACGAACTTCGTGAAGACGATGCGCAGGCTGGGTGCCGAGCGTCCGCGCCTGACCATCGTCGCGGACCAGATCGGCGGCCCGACCGCCGCCGCCGACATCGCGCGCGCGGTGCTGGCGATGGCGACGGCGATGGCGGCCGACCCCGCGAAGGGCGGCATCTACCATTTCGCGGGCGCCCCCGACGTGAGCTGGGCCGACTTCGCGCGCGAGATCTTCGCGCAGTCCGGCCTGTCGCCCGAGGTCGCGGACATTCCGTCCAGCGACTATCCCACGCCCGCGCGGCGGCCGCTGAACTCGCGCCTTCACTGCGCGGCCATCACCCGCGACTTCGACATCCCGCGCCCCGACTGGCGCGACAGCCTGAAACCCGTGATCGAGGGACTTTCCGCATGACCCAAGCGACGCCCGCCCAGCGGAAGGGGATCATCCTGGCCGGAGGGTCTGGAACGCGGCTCTATCCGATCACGATGGGCGTGTCGAAGCAGCTGCTGCCGATCTACGACAAGCCGATGATCTACTATCCGATCAGCGTGCTGATGCTGGCGGGCATCCGCGAGATCGCGATCATCACCACCCCCGACGACCAGACCCAGTTCCAGCGCCTGCTGGGCGACGGCAGCCAGTGGGGCCTGAGGTTCGCATGGATCGTGCAGCCGCGGCCCGACGGGCTGGCGCAGGCCTATATCCTGGCCGAGGACTTCCTGGCCGGCGCGCCCTCGGCCATGGTGCTGGGCGACAACATCTTCTTCGGTCACGGCCTGACCGAGCTTCTGCGGCAGGCCGACGCGCGCGCGGACGCGACCGTCTTCGGCTATCACGTGGCCGACCCTGAACGCTACGGCGTGGTCGCCTTCGACGGCGAAGGCCGGGCCGTGCAGATCATCGAGAAGCCCGAGGTGCCGCCGTCGAACTACGCGGTGACGGGGCTTTACTTCCTCGACGCCGACGCGCCTGCGCGGGCCCGGTCGGTGAAGCCGTCGGCGCGGGGCGAGCTGGAAATCACCACGCTGCTGGAAACCTACCTCCACGAGGGGCGGCTGAACGTCGAGCGGATGGGGCGCGGCTACGCATGGCTCGACACCGGGACCCATGCGAGCCTGCTCGACGCGGGCAACTTCGTCCGCACGCTGGAACAGCGGCAGGGGATGCAGTCGGGCAGCCCCGACGAGATCGCACACGAGCACGGCTGGATCGGCGACGACGACCTGCGGGCGCGGGCAAGGCTGTTCGGCAAGAACGAATACGGGGGCTACCTGGGGCGGCTGCTGGACTGACGGCCCGGCGCGGAAGGCAAAACGGCGCGGCATTTCGCGAACGGAAGCGGTCCGGTCCGACGGATCACGCTGCCGGCCTGCCGCTCAGGGCCTGATCTCGACCTCGGTGCCGATGGCGGTGTGGGCGAACAGTTCCTCGATCTGCGCGTCGGTGACGGCGATGCAGCCCGCGGTCCAGTCGCCGGGGACGCGGGTGCCGGGCGGAACCTGGTTCGGCTGCCCGTGGATCATGATGTCGCCGCCAGGATCGCGGCCGAGCCTGCGGGCCGCCGCGCGGTGGTGCGGCTGCGGATAGTCGAGCCCCAGCGACAGGTGGTAGGCGCTTCGATCGTTGCGGCGGTCGATCCTGAAGACGCCCTCGGGGGTGCGGCCGTCGCCCTGCACGGCCTTGTCCCCCTCGGGCGCGAACCCCAGCGCGATGGCGTAGGTCTTGCGCGGCCCCTCGGCCTGCCAGACGGTCATGCGGCGGGCGGATTTCTCGATCAGAATGCGCTGGACGGGGCTTGCGATCTTCGGCTCGGGCCGCGGGGGCAGCGGCAGGCGCGGGAACGGCAGCCGGATGACCGGCGGCGGCACCGGGACCGGCAGCGGCACCAGCCCCGGCCACCACAGGATCGCGCCGCCGGCGAGCACCGCCGCCACCGACAGGGCGGCGAACAGCCGCGCGATCATCGCCCGCCCTGTCCTTTCCGTCCCTGCCCTTTCCGGCGCCGCCGGGCGGCATCCGTCACTGAAGGTCCTTGAACGCGTCCCTCAGCCGCGCGACCGCCTCGTGCACCCGCGCGCTCGGCGTGGCGAGGTTGAAGCGCATCCAGCACTCCCCGCCCAGGCCGAAGCTTTCGCCATGGTTGGCCGCGATCCGGGCCTGCCCCTCGATCCGGCGATGCAGGTCCTCGGCCGACAGCCCCATGCCGCTGAAATCGACCCAGGCGAGGTAGGTCGACTGCAGCTTCATCGACTTTGCGCCGGGGATGCGCGCCAGCCCGTCGTCGAAGATGCGGGCGTTCTTGCCGACATAGGTCCGCAGCGCGTCCACCCATTCCGCCCCTTCGGGCGAATAGGCCGCCGTCACCATCGGCAATCCGAAGAGGCCGGGCGAGATCCCCAGCGCCATCAGCCGCCCCTTGTACCGGTCGCGGAGCGCGGGGTCGGTGATGATCGCGTTGCCGATATGCGCGCCGGCGATGTTGAAGGTCTTGGTCGCGGCGGTCAGCGTCACCAGCCGGTCGGCGAAGTCGGGCGCGGCGACCGCCGTCGGGGTGTGCGCGGGCGCGCCCGGCAGGACAAGGTCGTGGTGGATCTCGTCGGACACCAGCACCAGGTCGCGCTCGCGGCAGAAGGCGGCGACCCGGCGCAGCTCCTCCACGGTCCAGACCCGGCCGCCGGGGTTGTGGGGCGAGCACAGGATCAGCATCCGCTCGCGCCCGGTCAGCCGCGACGCCCAGGCGTCCCAGTCCATCTCGTACTGCCCGTCGGTGAGCGCGAGCGGCAGCTCCACCACCTCGCGTCCCGCCGCGCGGATCACGCGGGCGAACGCGTGGTAGACCGGGGTCATCAGGATCACGCCGTCGCCCGGCCGGGTGCAGGCGTCGATCGCCAGTGCCGTGCCGTTGACCAGGCCGTGCGCCGACAGGATGTCGTCGCGCTGGATCTGCCAGCCGTGCCGCTCGGCCATCCACCAGCGGATCGCGTCGAGATAGGGAAGGTTCTGCCCGGGATAGCCGTAGATGCCGTGGGCGACCGTCTCCTCCAGCGCGCGGCGGACCGCGTCGGGCGCCTTGAAGTCCATGTCCGCGACCCACATCGCCAGCGCGTCGGGATCGTCGATGCCGAACAGGGCCTGCACGTCGTCCCACTTGCTGCACATCGTGCCGCGGCGGTCGATCAGCGTGTCGAAGTCGATGTCGGCCATCATCAGTCCCCTGCCCCTGCGCTTTCGCGCGCAGCATACCGATCTGTTGCGCGGCGGAAAGCCTTGGCCTACATGGCGCGGATGACGATCAGAGATATCCTCCTGCACCCCGATCCGCGGCTGAAGCGCGCCTGCGACCCGGTCGCCCGCATCACCCCGGACGTGGAAACGCTGGCCGCCGACATGCTGGCCACGATGTACCACGCGCCGGGCGTGGGCCTCGCCGCGCCGCAGCTGGGCGTGCTGCAGCGGATGTTCGTGATGGACTGCAGCAAGGATCCCGATGCCGACGCCGAGCCGCTGGTGCTGGTCAACCCCGAGATCGTCAGCACCTCCGAGGCGTTGAACACCTATGACGAGGGCTGCCTGTCCTTCCCCGACATCTACGCCGAGGTGACGCGCCCGGCCGAGGTGCGGATGCGCTGGACCGGCCTCGACGGCAAGCTGCATGAACGCGACTTCGCGGGGCTGTGGGCCACCTGCGCGCAGCACGAGCTGGACCACCTGAACGGCAAGCTGTTCATCGACCATATCGGCCCCATGAAGCGGCAGATGATCACCCGCAAGATGGTCAAGCTGAAGCGCGAACTGGACCGTGAACGTGCCTGACCGGACCCCCGCGCTGACCGCCCCCGGCGACGTGCTGGCGATCGTCCGCCACCCCGACCCGCGCCTGCGCGAGGCGTGCGGGCCTGCCGCGCTGATGCCGCCGCCCGAACGCGAGCGCCTGGCCGCCGACATGCTGGCGACCATGTACGCCGCGAAGGGACGCGGCCTTGCCGCGCCGCAGGTCGGACGGGCGGTGCGGATGTTCGTCATGGACGCGGACTGGAAGTCCGGGGCGCCGTCGCCCCTGATCATGCTAGACCCGCATGTCCTGTCGCGCTCGGACCGGATCGAGACGGCCGAGGAACAATGCCTCTCGATACCGGACACGCCGGTGCGGGTGGCGCGCCCGGCGGCCGTGCGGATGCGCTGGTTCGATCTGTCGGGCCGCGCGTTCGAGGACGAACTGACCGGCGCCGAGGCGCGGATCGCGCAGCACGAATTCGACCATCTCGACGGGATCCTGATCGTGGACGACGTCCGCAGCGGGGGCTGAACGCCGTGCCGGTCCGCCCCTTCGTGCCCTACGGCGACCGCCGCCTGCACACGCCCGCCGCGGCGGTGGAGGCGATCACCGACGAGGTGCGCGGCATCTGGGCCGACATGATCGACACGATGGACGCGATGCCCGGCGTGGGCCTTGCCGCGCCGCAGATCGGGGTCACGCTGCGGCTGGCGGTCGTCGACGCCTCGGACCAGCGCGGGCAGGCGGTGCGGATGGCGAACCCCGAGGTCCTGCACGCCTCCGTCCAGCTGCGCGCCCATGACGAGGCGAGCCCCAACCTGCCCGGCGTCTTCGCCCGGATCGAGCGCGCCCGCGCCGTGACGGTGCGGTTCCTGAACGAGCGGGGCGAGGTCGAGGAGCGCGACTTCGTCGGTCTGTGGGCGACAAGCGTCCAGCACCAGATCGACCATCTGGATGGGCGGATGTATGTCGATCACCTGTCCACGCTGAAGCGCAGGATGCTGGTCGCGAAATCGGCGAAGCTGTCGCGGCGCTGACGTCCCGGCTTCCGGCGCCCCGCGCTTCGCGCTACCAGTCCGCAAACGCTGACAGGGGGACTGCCGATGCGTGTCGTGTTCATGGGAACGCCCGCGTTTTCCGTGCCTGCGCTTCAGGCCATCGCCGCCACGCACGAGGTCGTCGCGGTCTATTCCCAGCCGCCGCGCGCCGCCGGACGCGGGCAGAAGCCCCGCCCCTCGCCCGTGCAGGAGGCCGCGGAGGTCCTTGGCATACCCGTGCGCGTCCCCGAACGGCTTCGCGCGCCCGAGGATCAGGCGGCCTTCGCCGACCTGCGCGCGGACGTCGCCGTGGTCGTCGCCTACGGGCTGATCCTGCCGCAGCCGGTCCTGGACGCGCCCCGGCTCGGCTGCCTCAACATCCACGCCTCGATCCTGCCGCGCTGGCGCGGGGCCGCGCCGATCCACCGGGCGGTGATGGCGGGGGACGCAGAGACCGGTGTCGCGATCATGCAGATGGAGGCGGGGCTGGACACCGGCCCCGTGCTGGCCGAAGCGCGGACGCCCATCGGCCCGACCGACACCACCGGCGACCTGCACGACCGCCTGGCCCGCATGGGCGCGGCGCTGATCGTCGGGACGCTGGCCCGCCTGCCCCTTCCCGCCGTGCCGCAGCCGGACGCGGGCGTCACCTACGCCGCCAAGATCGACAAGGCCGAGGCGCGGATCGACTGGACCCGCCCCGCGCCCGAGGTGGACCGGCTGATCCGCGGCCTGTCGCCCTTCCCCGGCGCCTGGTGCGAGATCGCGGGCGAGCGGGTGAAGCTCTTGCGGTCCCGCCTCGTGCCGGGCAAAGGCGCCCCCGGCGAGGTGCTGGGCGGCTTCGTTGTCGCCTGCGGCGGTGCAAACGGGACGGGCGGCGACAGCAGGCCCGGCGCGGTCGAGGTGCTGGAGGCGCAGCGCCAGGGCAAGCGCCCGATGCCTGCCGCCGAGGTGCTGCGCGGCCTGACCCTCCCCACCCGGCTGGACTGACGCGGGGCGGGGCGCCCGATCCGCCCGTCTTGTCTCGTTCACGGCGCCATGCGATGGGGGCGCATGGCCCCGATCCGTCCCCACGTCGCGCCGACGCTGATGCTGGCCTTGCCGCTGATCGGCAGCCATCTCGCGCGCATGGCCATCGGCGTGACCGACACGCTGCTGGTCGCCCGGCTGGGCGTGGATTCGCTGGCCGCGCTGGTGCTTGCCACCTCGCTGTTCCTCGTCGTCTACATGGCGGGCAGCGGCTACGCGATGGGCCTGATGGCGCGGGTTGCGGACGCCCTGGCGCGGGGCGACGACACCGAGGTCCGCCGCGCCACCCGCATGGCGCTGTGGCTGTCGATCCTGCATTCCGCCGTGATGGCGCCGCTGATGTGGCATTCGGGCGCGGTGCTGACGGCCTTCGAGCAGGAGCCGCAGGTCGCCGCGCTGGCGCAGGAATGGCTGCGGGTCATGCTGTTCGCGATGGCGCCGGTGCTCTGCGCGATGACGCTGAACAGCTACCTTGCCGCGCTCGGCCGCGCGGGGATCGTGATGTGGATCACCGTGCTGGGCCTGCCCTTGAACGCGCTGTTCAACTGGCTCCTGATCTTCGGTCCCGGCCCCTTCCCCGCCTGGGGCATCACCGGCGCGGGGATCGCGTCGCTCGTCGTGAACTGGCTTCAGTTCGGCGCGCTCGCCCTGTTCGCGGCCTGGCTGCCCGCGGCGCGGCGCTTCGATCTGTTCCGCCGCTTCTGGAAGCCCGACTGGACCGCGATGCGCGAGATCTTCGTGCTCGGCCTGCCGATCGGGCTGACGACCGTGGCCGAGATCGGGATGTTCGCCGGCACCAACCTGATGATGGGCTGGTTCGGCCCCGAGGCGCTGGCCGCCCACGGCATCGCCCTGCAGCTCGCCTCGATCGCGTTCATGGTCCATATCGGCCTGTCGAACGCGGGCACGATCCGCATCGGCGCGGCCCGCGGCGCGGGCGACCGCGAAGGGCTGCGGGCCGCGGCGGCGACGGTGATGCTGATGTCCGTGGCCTTCGCCGCGCTGACGATGGCATTCTTCATCCTGACGCCGGGGCCGCTCGCGTGGCTTTACCTCAACCCCGCGGATCCGGCGGCGCCGCGGATCGTGGCGATGGCGGCGGTCCTGATGGTCTATGCCGGCGCGTTCCAGATCGTCGATGCGATGCAGGTGGTCGGGCTGGGCCTGCTGCGCGGGGTGCAGGACACGCGGGTGCCGCTGGTCCTGACGATCGTCAGCTACTGGCTGATCGGGATGCCGGCCGCCTACTTTCTGGCGCTCCACGGCGGGATGGGACCGCAGGGGCTGTGGGCGGGGCTGTGCGTGGGCCTGACCGCGGCCGCCGCGCTGCTTCTGCGCCGGTTCTGGGCGCGGGGCGACGGCTGGATCAGCGCGGGCGAGACCTGGCCCGAGGGCGCGACCCGCGCCTGAGGACGCGGCGGACGCCCGCGTTTTTGATGCGGGCGAGTCCAGGCACGCCCGGCCCGCGGTGAAAGCCTCGCGGCGCGCGCCCGATGGTGACGGACGACGCGGCCCCGGAAGGGAGCGGCTGCCGGTCAGGAAGCCCTCAGGGCTTCATCCGGTAGCCGGTCCTCAGCCAGCGCCAGCCGATCCAGTTCACCACGACCGAGGCCACGAGGCACACCGCCAGCCCGCGCCACGGCGGCGCGTCGCTGACGCCGGCGAAGCCGTAGCGGGCGCCGTCGATCAGGTAGAAGATCGGGTTCCAGTGCGACAGCGTGCGGAACGGCTCGGGCAGCGCCTCGACCGAGTAGAACGTGCCCGACAGGTAGGACAGCGGCGTCACGATGAAGTTGGTGATCGCCGCCATCTGGTCGAACTTCTGGGCAATGATCCCGGCCAGAAGCCCAAGGCCCCCCATGATCAGCGCCCCCAGGACGACGAAGGCCACCGCCCACAGCGGCCGCGCGGGCACGAGGCCCAGCGTCAGCGCCAGCCCCGACGCGATCACCAGCGCCACCAGCCCCGCGCGGAACAGCGAGCCGACGAGATAGCCCGTCAGGATCTCGCCCGCCGACAGGGGCGGCATCAGCGTGTCGACGATGTTGCCCTGCATCTTGGCCGAGATCATCGAGGACGAGCTGTTGGCAAAGGCGTTCTGGATCACCGTCATCATCAGGATGCCCGGTCCCAGGAAGGCCACGTAGGGCATCCCCATGATCTCGCCCCGGTCGCGGCCGAGCGCCAGCACGAACACGACGATGAACAGCCCCGCCGTGATCAGGGGCGCGAAGATCGTCTGCTGCCAGACGGCCATGAAGCGGCGCACCTCGCGCTCGATCAGGGTCCGCAGCCCCAGCCAGTTGACGCGGCCGAAGCGGCGCACGCCCATCTCGCCCAGAAGCTCGCGATCGAGGTCGGTGGAACGCCGGGTCATCTTGCGCGTCATCCTTGAATTCCGGGGGGTCAGGGCTTATTCCCAAGCATCCCGGTTTAAAGACGGCCCTCGGCGGATGTGCAAGCCCGTGCGATCCGGCCGGTCACCAAGGAAGGCTATCCATGTCCTGGACGGATGAACGCGTCGAGACCCTGAAACGCATGTGGGCCGAAGGCCTGTCGGCCAGCCAGATCGCCAAGGACTTGGGCGGCGTGACCCGCAACGCGGTGATCGGCAAGGTGCACCGGCTGGGCCTGTCGAACCGGACCGAGGGCGGCGAGGCGCCGGGCGCCGCCGCCCCGGCCCCGGCTTCGGCCCCGGCCCCGGCGGCCGAACAGCAGCCTGCGGCGCCGGCACCCGCGGCCGCGCGCGCCAGGCCGGCCGCGAACCGCGCGTCCCGCCCCGATGCCGCCGCCGCCGATCCTGGCCGCGACCCTGGCCGCCCCGCCCCGGACGAGCCCGGTCCGCAGCCCGAACCCGAACCCGACGTCGACCGCCCCGAACCCGCCGTCGAGGAACCGGACGAACGCGACGATCCCGCGACCGGCCCCGACCGGATCGAGGTCGAAGATGCGGAGGACGAGGACGACGCGCCCGTGCTGGCCTTCAACCCGCCGCGCCGCCCCATCGTCCCCGCCGGGCAGCCGCTGCCGCCCCAGCCCTCGGCCAACGAGATCTCGCCCGAGGCGCTCGCTTCGGTCCGCGAGGTCGAGAAGAAGGCGCGCAAGCTCACGCTGATGGAACTGACCGAGCGCACCTGCAAATGGCCGATCGGCGACCCCGCGACCGACAAGTTCTGGTTCTGCGGCCTGCCGAGCCAGCCCGGCAAGCCCTACTGCGAGGCCCATGTCGGCGTCGCCTTCCAGCCGATGAGCGCACGGCGCGACCGGCGGCGGTAGGCACCCGCGGGCCGCCTGCGGCTAGAACAGCCACGCGAAGGCCGCGCGATGGCGGGAATGGAAGGCCTTGCGGTGCAGGATCGGCCGCGGCCCGTGTTCGCAATGTGCCAGCACGGTGCGGACCACCGATCCGAAGGGCATGCGGCAGGTGTTCAGGACCGGCACGCCCGCCGCCGCGGCATGCTGGCGGAACTGCTCGGCGCGGGCGACGACGGCGTTGCCGATCTGGTGCGGGGTGCCGCGCACCCTCAACCGCTCGAACCGCATCGCATCGTCGCAGTCCAGCATCAGCGCGACGACGCCGGGCGCGCCCCTTTCGCCGGCAACCTCGGCCAGGAACGGCACCATCATCTGGCCTTCCAGCACCGCGACGGGATGACTGCTCTCGCGCAGACGGCGCATCCAGCGCCCGATCGTGGCGCGCTGCCAACCCAGTTCCGAGCCGTGTTCGCGCCGCATCGTCTCGAAGTCCGGGATGCCGATGTCGTCGAAGCCGAATACCGGAAGCGCCGGCCTCAGCCTGCGGACATGCTGCGCGACGGTTGTCTTGCCCGCACCGGAGGCGCCGGTCAGCGCCACGAGCAGGGGACGGGGAAGCAGGGCGCGGGCCGGGTGGACGAAGCTCATGGGGTGCGGCTTCTCCTTTCAAAAAGCGGCAGCTATAAGCGCCGGACACACGATACAGGCTGACAATGGCGCGCCATCTCATCACCTCTGCCATCCCTTATATCAACGGCATCAAGCATCTGGGCAATCTCGTCGGCAGCCAGCTGCCCGCCGACCTGTTCGCCCGCTACCAGCGCGCGCGCGGGGCCGAGGTGATGTTCGTCTGCGCCACCGACGAACACGGCACCCCGGCCGAGCTGGCGGCCGCCAAGGCCGGGCTGCCGGTCGCCGAGTTCTGCGCCGAAATGCATGAAGTCCAGGCCGACATCGCCCGCCGCTTCGGGCTGTCGTTCGACCATTTCGGCCGCTCCTCCAGCCCGCAGAACCACCGGCTCACACAGCATTTCGCGGGCAGGCTGGCCGACAACGGCCTGATCGCCGAGGTGAGCGAGCGGCAGGTCTATTCCAACGCCGACGGCCGCTTCCTGCCCGACCGCTATATCGAGGGCACCTGCCCCAACTGCGGCTACGACAAGGCGCGGGGCGACCAGTGCGAGAACTGCACCAAGCAGCTGGACCCGACCGACCTCATCGAGCCCCGCAGCGCGATCTCGGGGTCGAGCGACCTCGAGGTGCGCGAGACGAAGCACCTGTACCTGCGCCAGTCCGCGCTGCGGCAGGAACTGTCGGACTGGATCGACAGCAAGACCGACTGGCCGGTCCTGACGACCTCGATCGCCAAGAAATGGCTCAACGACGGCGACGGGCTTCGCGACCGCGGCATCACCCGCGACCTCGACTGGGGCATCCCCGTCCGCAAGGGCGACGAGCCCTGGCCCGGGATGGAAGGGAAGGTCTTCTACGTCTGGTTCGACGCGCCCGTCGAATACATCGCCGCGACCGCCGAATGGGCCGACGCGCGCGGCCTGCCCGCAGCCCAATGGCGGCGCTGGTGGCGGCTGGACGAAGGCGCGGACGACGTGCGCTACACCCAGTTCATGGGCAAGGACAACGTGCCCTTCCACACGCTGTCGTTCCCCGCGACGATCATCGGGTCGGGCGAGCCGTGGAAGCTCGTCGACTACATCAAGTCCTTCAACTACCTGACCTATGACGGCGGCCAGTTCTCGACCAGCCAGGGCCGCGGCGTGTTCATGGACCAGGCGCTGTCGATCCTGCCCGCCGACTACTGGCGCTGGTGGCTGCTGAGCCACGCGCCCGAGGGTTCGGACAGCGAGTTCACCTGGGACAACTTCCAGGCCTCGGTGAACAAGGACCTGGCCGACGTGCTCGGCAACTTCGTGAGCCGGATCACCAAGTTCTGCCGCTCGAAGTTCGGCGAGGTCGTCCCGGAAGGCGGCGATCACGGGCCCGACGAGACCGCGCTGATCGACGCGCTGCAGGTCCGCATCGGCGCCTATGCCGGGTTCATGGAAGCGATGGAGATCCGCAAGGCCGCGGCCGAGCTGCGCGCGATCTGGGTCTTGGGGAACGAATACCTGCAGGCGGCCGCGCCGTGGTCGACCTTCAAGACCGACGAGGCGAAGGCCGCGATGCAGGTCCGGCTGGGGCTGAACCTGATCCGGCTTTACGCCGTGCTGTCGCAGCCGTTCATTCCCTTTGCGTCCGACACGATGCTGGCGGCGATGAGGACGAGCGACCGCAGCTGGCCCGACGACGCGGAGGCTGCGCTTCGCGCCCTGCCCCCAGGCCACGCCTTCGACGTGCCCGAGGTGATGTTCGCCAAGATTTCCGACGAGAGCCGCGAGGAATGGCAGGAGCGGTTCAGGGGCGTCCGGGACTGATGGCCACCGATCGCCGGAATGGCTGATCCCGGCTGGATCCAGCTTGCCGCGTTCTGGCTGCTGGCCGCCGCCGGCGCATGGACGCAGACGCTGACCGGCTTCGCGCTGGGGCTGCTCGTGGTCAGCGGCGCGACGCTGTTTCACCTGCTGCCGGTGCAGGTCACGGCCCAGATCGTGTCGGTGCTGGTGCTGGTGAACGGGGCGATGGTGCTGTCGCGCGACCACCGCGCGGCGGACCGGCCCGCGCTGATCGCGTCGTTGCTGGGCGCGCTGCCCACGATCGCGCTCGGCTACTGGCTTCTCGGCCTGATGGCGACGGGGGCGCTAAACTGGCTGCGGCTGATCCTGGGCGTCTTCATCACCGCTGCGGCGCTGCAACTGGTGGGCAAGCCCCATCCGTGGCCCGAGCGGTCGGGACCGGGCGGGTTCGTCGCCGCCGGGGCCGCGGGCGGGATCATGGGCGGGCTGTTTGCCACTTCGGGGCCGCCGGTCATCTGGCTCCTTTATCGCCAGCCCCTGCCCCTGCAGTCGGTGCGGGTGACGCTGGTCAGCTTCTTCGTGGTGACGCAGGCATGGCGGCTGGGGCTGTCGGTCGCGGACCAGAGCGTGAGCCGCCTTGCCGTGATCGCCGGCATCGGTGCAATGGCCGCGACCGGGGCGGGCACCTGGGCCGCCCGAAGGTTCCCGCCGCCGGTCACGACGTTGACGATCCGCCGCGTCGCGCTGGGGCTGCTGCTTCTGTCCGGCATCGCGCTGATCGTCACGGCGGCGCTGGCGCTGTCGCAGCGGGCCGGTTGACGAACCCGGCCCCTGCCCGCAAGTTGCGCGCGACAACGAACACAGGCGGGAACGATGACCCATTGCATCCTGATCGGCGCGCCGGTCGACAGCGGCCAGCAGCGCCCCGGCTGCCTCATGGGACCCGCCGCCTACCGGGTGGCGCGCCTGCCGGACACGCTCGCAGCGCTCGGCCACACGGTCGAGGACCGGGGCGACCTGACGCCCGGCGAACTCGGGTCCGAGACGGTCGCGAACCCCGCCGTCCACCACCTGTCCGAGACGCTGGGCTGGACCCGAGAGATTGCCCGCGCGGGGCGCGATGCCTGCGGGTCGGGGCTGCCGATCTTCCTTGGCGGGGACCATTCGCTGTCGCTGGGCAGTGTCTCGGGCGTCGCCGCGCACGCGCAATCGGTCGGGCGGCCGCTGTTCGTCCTGTGGCTCGACGCCCATTCCGACATCCACACGCCGGTGACGACGCAGTCGGGAAACCTGCACGGAACGCCGCTCGCCTATCTCGCCGGGCGGCCGGGCTTCGATCACTTCCCCGCCTTCCCCGCGCCGGTGCCGGAAGCGAACATCTGCCTGTTCGGGATCCGCAGCGTGGACCCGGCGGAGCACGCGGCGCTGGAAGCATCCGACATCACCGTCAACGACATGCGGGTGCTGGACGAGTTCGGCTTTGCCGTGCCCATGCGCGCCTTCCTCGACCAGGTGCGGGCGGCGAACGGGCTGCTGCATGTCAGCCTCGACGTCGACTTCCTCGACCCCACCATCGCGCCTGCGGTCGGCACCACGGTGCCGGGCGGCGCGACCTTCCGCGAGGCGCATCTGGTCTGCGAGCTGATCCACGAGAGCGGGCTGATGACCTCGCTCGACCTGGTGGAGCTGAACCCGTTCCTCGACGAGCGCGGGCAGACCGCGAAGATGATGGTGGACCTCGTGGGCAGCCTGATGGGGCGCAAGGTGTTCGACCGTCCCACCCGCTCGGCCTGACGGGGGCCGGACGTCGGGGCTTGACCCCGCCCCGCCGCGCCTGTGAAGTGCGTCGGTCATGTGTGCCAAGCCTTACGCCCCGCCGGCAGTCCCTGCCGGCCTTGCCGTTTTCCCCGGTCCCCACACGGGCATCGTTCCCGGCCCCAATCCCGGCTGTGCCGTGACCGAACGCGCCCATCGCGCGCACCGACGATAGGCCCGCGCCCTTTCGCCGCCACGCCCGAACGCGCTCGCCCAGGATCACGACATGCAGAGCTTCCTCGACATCCACACCACCTCTAAGCAGGATCTCAGGTCCATCATCGACGGCGCCCGCCGGATGAAGGACGCCCGCAACGGCGCCCCCAAGGGCACCCCGGACGCCGAGCAGCCGCTCGCGAACCGCATGGTCGCGCTGATCTTCGAGAAGCCATCGACCCGCACCCGCGTCAGCTTCGACCTGGGCGTGCGGCAGATGGGCGGTCAGACGATGGTGCTGTCGGGCGCTGAAATGCAGCTTGGCCACGGCGAGACGATCGCCGACACCGCGCGGGTCATGTCGCGCTACGTCGATCTCATCATGATCCGCACCTTCGAAGAGGCGACGCTGCAGGAGATGGCGGAACACGCCAGCGTCCCGGTCATCAACGGGCTGACGAACCGCACCCATCCCTGCCAGATCATGGCCGACGTGATGACGTTCGAGGAACATCGCGGCCCGATCGCGGGCAAGAAGGTCGTCTGGTCGGGCGACGGCAACAACGTCTGCGCTTCGATGATCCACGCGGCGGGGCAGTTCGGCTTCGACTTCACCTTCACCGGCCCGCCGCCGCTGGACCCCGAGCGCGAGTGGCTCGACTTCGCCCGCGCGCAGGGCGTCAAGGCCGAGATCGTGCGCGATCCCGCGAAAGCGGTCGAGGGCGCCGACCTGGTCGTGACCGACACCTGGGTCAGCATGCACGACCCGCAATCGGCCAGGGAACGCCGCCACAACCAGTTGCGCGGCTACCAGGTCAACGCGGCGCTGATGGGACGGGCCCGGCCCGACGCGCTGTTCATGCACTGCCTGCCCGCGCACCGCGACGACGAGGTCACGTCCGAGGTGATGGACGGCCCGAACAGCGTGATCTGGGACGAGGCGGAGAACCGGCTGCACGCCCAGAAGGCGGTGATGCGCTGGTGCCTCGGCATGTGACGGGAAGACCGGGGCCGCGCGCCCATCGACGGGCACCTGCCGGTGATTACGGCGAAAAGCGGCGGGCGTGCGGAGGCGAGGGTCAGTCTTGAAGGAAGGTTCGCGAAGGCCAGCTGCCACTGGCCGCCGCGAACGGCGGTGGGCTTCGGCGACAACGTGATCGCCCCTGAAGGGCGACATCAACTGCCGCGCCATGCCGATGCCGGCGCCTCCGTTTTCGTGCTCCAAGAGCGGCTGACGATCCGGCTGCGACGGCGACGTGCATCTTGACCTCGGCGCGATGCGTCGCCCCGCCACCGTCGAGCATCGCACGATTGCCGACGGACCCCGCACCTGCCGTCGTATGATGCCACCGGCCCCGCCCGGCCCGGACGATCCAAGCCGCGCGGGCAAAGATCCAGCCCGCCTACCCCTCGCTCGAGCCCAGCCGGGGCGAGGCGCGGTCGAGCGCGAGGTCGGCGTCGGAAAACCGGATCGGGGTGCGGACGCCGGGGATCCCCTCGGGGTCGATCCGCATGCCGCGGGCGATCACCTGCGGGTCCGCGAACACGTCCGCCATGTCGTTGATCGGTCCCGCCGGCACGCCCGCGCGTTCCAGCGCCGCCAGCAGGTCGTCCCGGCGCCAGCCGCGGGTCACGGCGGTCAGTGTTTCCGTCAGCCGGTCGCGGTTCGCAACCCGGTCGGCGTTCGTCAGGTAGTCCGGCGCCTGGGCCAGCGCGGGAAGGCCCAGCACCTCGACCAGCCGGCGGTACTGGCCGTCGTTCCCCGACGCGATGATGATCCAGCCGTCGGCGCAGTCGAAGACCGCGTAGGGCACGATGTTGGGATGCGCGTTCCCCAGCATCCCCGGCGTCTTGCCGGACACGAGGTAGTTCATGGCCTGGTTCGCCATCACGGCCGTCGCCACGTCCAGCAGCGCCATGTCGACATGCTGCCCCTGCCCGGTCCGCTCGCGCTGATGGAGCGCCGCGAGGATCCCCGCGACGCCGTATATTCCCGTGAACAGGTCCACGACCGCGACGCCGACCTTCTGCGGCTGGCCGGACGGGTCGCCCGTCACGCTCATCATCCCTGACATGCCCTGGATGATGTAGTCGTATCCGGCGCGCGACGCATAGGGGCCGTCCTGTCCGAAACCCGTGATCGAGCAGTAGACGAGGCGCGGGTTCACCGCCCGCAGGCTGTCCCAGTCGAGCCCGTATTTCGCAAGGCCGCCGACCTTGAAGTTCTCGATCAGCACATCCGCGCCGCGGACGAGGTCGCGGACGGCCGCCTGCCCCTCGGGCGTGCGGAAGTCGGCCACGACCGACCGCTTGCCGCGGTTCGCCGCGTGGAAATAGGCGGCCGAGCGGTCGCCGTCCCGTTCCACGAAGGGCGGGCCCCAGCGGCGGGTGTCGTCGCCCTCCGGGGCCTCGACCTTGATGACTTCGGCGCCGAGGTCCGCCAGCACCTGCCCGGCCCAGGGACCGGCGAGGATGCGCGCAAGCTCGACGACCTTCAGCCCGGACAGGGGTGCCACGGGCGGCCTCAGTTCGTCGCGGGTTGCGAGGTCGCGGCGAGCTTTTCGTCGATCTTGGCCTTCAGCTCGTCCCAGGGGCCGTTCGCGACCTTCTCGCCGCCGATAATGAAGGTGGGCGTACCCTCGATGCCGTCGGCGGTGGCGTTCTGCTGGAACGTCGCCACCAGCTGTTCGACCTTGGCCTGGTCGGCCCAGCACGCGTCCATCTGCGCGTCCGAGAACCCGGCGGCCGCCCCCGTCTTGCGGAGGTTGGCAACCAGATCGTCCCCGGTCTTGGCGTTCATCCACGACTTCTGCTGGCCGAACAGCATGCCCGAGACGGCGTAGTACTTGTCGTCGCCGCCACAGCGCGCCAGCACCCCGGCCCACAGGCCGACCTGGTCGAAATAGACGTCGCGCTGGATGAACCGGACCTTGCCGGTGTCGATGTATTCGGCCTTGAGCTTGGGAAAGTTCTCGTCGTGGAAGGCCGCGCAGTGGGGGCAGGTGAAGCTTGCGTATTCAACCACGGTGACGGGGGCCGACGCCTCGCCAAGGACCACGTCGGGCAGCACCTGCACCGGGGCGGCGGCAGCGGCGGCGGCGGGCGCAGTCGTGGCGGCGGCGTCGGCCGGGGCCGCCGGGGTGGCCTGCGTCTGGGCAAGCGCCGGCAGCGCGGCAAGCGACAGCGCGGCGGCGGATGCCAAGGCGCGGAGGTTCGGGGTCATGGCGTGGCCTTTCGGTCGGTTGCGTCCCGGCGGGACAGGATGTTCAGCGCCAGCTGCCGCATCGCGGCGGCAAGCCGGGGGTCGTCGAAATCGCAGGCGATGCGGTCGCACGCGGCGAGGGTCGCGGGCGCGGGCGGGGCCGGCGGCGCGGCCTTCGCGGGCGCGAACACGGCCTGCCCCTCGGCAAAGCCTTGGGGCGCGGTCTGGGTGATCGTCACCCGCGCGATGGCGTTGAAGCCGTAGCAGGCGTTCACCTTGTCGCGGATCATCGGCAGCTGCATCTGCACCAGCGGCGCCTGCGGGCCAGTCGTGAGCACCGTCAGCGTCCCGCCGAAGCCCTTGCCGTGCGAGATGCGGACCGGCCGGGTGCAGCGGGCGATGTCCTCGCCCACGACCTCGGCCCATTGGGTGAGCAGGCGCGTCATCGCGAAGCCGCGCCCCTCGGCGCCGCTGCGGATGCGGGACGCCACGAGCGACGCGGCCGGCTCGAACCCCCGCATCCGCCGGCGGGGGGGCGCGTCGGCGCCGGCGTTGCGCGGTCTGGTGGAACGGGCCATGGCGCCTTCGCGTGGGTGGCAGGTCGCGCACAATCTGGACGCATGCGCGCCGGGATGCCAGACCGCCGGGGCCAACGAAGGGGAAAGTTTGCGTGAGTCGCCCGTCACCCGCCACGCCGGCCCCGGTCGCGCCCCTGCTGCTCGCCTGGTATGACCGCCACGCGCGCGACCTGCCCTGGCGCGCCGCCCCCGGAACGCCCGCGATGGACCCCTATCGCGTCTGGCTGTCCGAGATCATGCTGCAGCAGACGACGGTCGCGGCGGTGCGCGACTACTTCCACCGCTTCACCGCGCGCTGGCCCACGGTCGAGGCGCTGGCTGCGGCCGGCGACGCCGAGGTGATGGCGGCGTGGGCGGGGCTCGGTTACTACGCGCGCGCCCGCAACCTGCTGGCGACGGCGCGCGCGGTCGCGGCGGCCGGCGGCTTTCCGGACACGCGCGACGGCTTGCAGGCGCTGCCGGGGATCGGCCCCTACACCTCGGCCGCGATCGCGGCGATTGCCTTCGACCGGGCCGAAACGGTCGTCGATGGCAACGTCGAGCGGGTGGTGGCGCGGCTTTTCGCAGTGGAAACGCCGCTGCCCGCCGCAAAGCGGGAACTGACGGCGCTCGCCGGAACGCTGACGCCCGCGGCGCGGCCGGGGGATTTCGCGCAGGCGATGATGGACCTTGGCGCGACGATCTGCACCCCGCGCAACCCGGCCTGCGGGATCTGCCCCTTGATGGAACCGTGCGCGGCGCGCGCGGCCGGGGTCCAGGCCGAGCTGCCGCGCCGGACGGCGAAGACCGCCAGGCCCGTGCGCGACGGCGTCGTGTGGGTGGCGCTGGATGACGCCCGCGTGCTGGTGGAACGGCGGCCGCCGCGCGGGCTTCTGGGCGGCACGCTCGCCTTTCCAACGACCGGCTGGGACGGGACCGACCTGCCCCCGCCCCTGGATGCGGCGTGGGAGGAGGTGGGCGAGGTCCGCCACGTCTTCACCCATTTCGAATTGCGCTTGCGGGTCAGGCGGGGGGCGGCCGGGGGCAACCCGGCGCGGGGCGCGTGGGTCGCGCGGCGCGACTTCGACCCGGCCGCGCTGCCTGGCCTGATGCGGAAGGTGTGGGCGCTGGCGCGTTGAGCGTCAGTCGAACAGCGCGTCGAGCCGGCGGTCGAGTTCGGCCGGGTCGTCGAACCGAAGCCGCGCGGGAAGCGTCAGCACCTTGCCCCGGAAATCGTCGGGCAGCCGCGCCGCGTCCTTTTCCGTGGTGACGAGCTGCGCGCCGAGCATCCGCGCCTCGCCCTCGAGCCGGGTCAGCAGCCGGGGCGAGAACGGCTGGTGGTCGGCCAGCGCCTCGGCGCGCACGATCTCGACGCCTTCGCGGGCGAGCGTGGCGAAGAACTTTTCCGGATGGCCGATGCCGGCGAAGGCGAGCGCGCGGAGGCCGGTCCAGTCCATCCCCGTTTTCAGCGGTTGCAGGCGCGCCGTCAGGTGCGGCACCGGCAAGGCCGGCCAGCGCGCCGCGAACTGACGCTGCGCGTGCCCGCCGCCGATGCTCAGCACCATGTCGGCGCGGGCGAGGCCGGTGGCCACCGGCTCGCGCAAGGGGCCGGCGGGCAGGCAGCGGCCGTTGCCCCAGCCCTTCGCGGCGTCGACCACGACGATGGACAGGTCGTGCGCCAAGGCCGGGTCCTGGAAGCCGTCGTCAAGGATAACCGCCTGCGCGCCCGTATCGCTGGCCGCGCGCGCGCCTGTCACGCGGTCGTCCGCGACCCAGACCGGCCCGAAGGCAGCCATCAGCCGCGGCTCGTCGCCCACCCGGGCGGCGGCGTGGCGCAGCGGATCGACCCGCAGCGGTCCCTTTTCGGTGCCGCCATGGCCGCGGCTCACGACATGGGCGCGGATGCCGCGGTCCGACAGACGCTGGACCAGCGCGATCACCGTCGGCGTCTTGCCGGTTCCGCCCGCGTTGAGGTTGCCGACGCAGATCACCGGCACGCCGACCCGGGCGCGCCCGCCCCGCGACAGCCTGCGCGCGGTGCCCGCCGCGTAGATCGCGCCCAGGGGCGCCAGCGCCGCGGACCACGGGCCCGGCTGCCGGAACCAGAAACCGGGCGCGCGCGCCATCAGGCCTTGCTGCCCATCAGGACACGACGCCGTCGATGTCCGACAGGATCACCGCCGCGACCTGGTTCGCGACCGCGGCCCCGCTGGTCTCGACGCCCCAGGCCGCCTGCGCCATCCGCGCGGCCACGTCGGGCGCGGTCAGGTCGGATGCCGCCGCCGCCAGCGCCGCGGGCGAATCGACCAGGCGCGCGGCACCTGCCGATCCCAGTTGCCGCCACTCGGCGACATGGGCCGCGATTTCCGGCCCGTGGATGATCGCGGACCCCAGCGCCGCGGGCTCGAACGGGTGGCGCGGCGCCACGCCCGCGTCGGGCGCAAGCGTTCCGCCCATGTAGGTGACCGAGGCGAGGCGGTACCACAGGCCGAGCTCCGACTGGTCCTCGGCCACCAGCACCTGCATGTCGGCGGTCGGCTCGTCGTCCATCGCGCGGCGGGCGACGGTCAGCCCCGCATCCTCGATCATGCCCGAAAGCGCGGGCTCTTCCAAAGGCCGCAGCGGCGCCACGATCAGAAGCGAGCGGTGGCGGTAGGCGAGCACCGCCAGATGCGCGTCGATGACCGCCTGCGCCTCGGCCAGGGGTATGCCCGCGGCAAGCCAGATGTGGCGGTTGCGAAGCTGCGCCAGGAGTGCTTCGTATTCACGGCCGTTGCAGGGCAGGACGCGGCGGATGGGGGCAAGCTGGCCCGTCACCTCGATCCGCGCGGGGGCGATGCCCTGCCGCAGCGCCTCGATCCGGGACGCGGTATCGGGCACCAGAAGCCGCGAGACGCGGCTGAGCGCGCCGCGCGACAGGTTTCCGCGCCACCACGGATCATGCGCGCGCGTGAGCGGCGCCGACTGGATCAGCGTGACGGGAACGCCCGCCTCGTCGGCGGCGGCCAGCAGCGCGCGGGGCAGGTCCGCGTCCAGCAGCACGATGGCCGATGGCGCGGCCTGCGCGATCAGCGTGCGCGCCGCGCCCGCGTCGGCGGGCACCTTCGCGATCAGCTGCACGAGGTCCGGCAGGTCGGCGGCCGCGGCCTGCCCCAGCGTGCCGAGCCGCACGTCCGTTCGCCGCGCCGCGATCGCGCCTGCGACCGGCCCGGCCGCGCTGCCACCGCCATGCAGCAGCACCAGCGGCCCGTCGCCCGGCGGCAGGACCGGAACCTGCGCCGTGCCCTCGGACGGCTGCGGGCGCAGCCGCCGCCACAGCGCAAGGTCGGGCATCATCGGCATCGGTGGGCCGTCATGTCTCAGGGGACGAGCTCGCCCGTGGGGCTCGCCTCGCGCTTCTCGTCGTAGAGGCGGTGCAGGTGGGCGATGAAGTAGCGGGTCTGGGCACTGTCCACGGTGCGCTGCGCGTTCGCCTTCCACGCGGAAAAGGCCGATTCGTAGTCGGGGAACACGCCGACGACGTGGATCGCGGCGGGGTCGACGAATTCCTGGCCGTCGGTGTCGACCAGCTCGCCCCCGAAGACGAGGTGAAGCCGCTGCTGGGTCATGGGTCATCCCTTCTGTCAAGCGTTGCCGCTTGCTAGCCGAAGGGCGGATGAAATCAAAGACCGTTCCGACCGCCGTCAGCCGGGCAGCGTCACGAATACCGGCCCGTCCGGGCCGTCGAGGAACGCCCCCGACACGCCGAAGCTCGCGCGCAGGTTCTCGGGGGTCAGCACCTCGGCCGGCCGGCCGTCCGCGGCGATGCGGCCCCGGTCCAGAAGCACCAGCCGGTCGCACCAGCGGGCCGCCTGGCCAAGGTCGTGCATCGAGGCCACGACCGCCCGTCCCTGCCGCGCGAGGTCGGAAAAGACCCGCATCGCCGCGATCTCGTGCGCGGGGTCGAGGGCGGCCGTCGGCTCGTCCGCGAGGATCAGGGGCGTGTCCTGCGCGAGCACGCGGGCGATCAGCGCGCGGGCAAGCTCGCCCCCCGACAGGCGGGTGGCCGGGCGCTGCGCGAGATGCGCGAGGTCCATCCGGTCCAGCGCCGCGCGCACGGCGGCGTCGCCCGCGCGGCGGTCGTGATGCGGGCGACGGCCAAGGCGGACCAGCGTTTCCACCGTGACCGGCCACGCCACGTCGCGCGTCTGCGGCAGGTAGGCGGCGCGGCGCGCGCGGGCGGCGGGCGGCAGCGCGGCAAGGTCGCAGCGCCCCTGCGCCGGGATCAGCCCCAGCGCCGCGCGGATCAGCGTGGTCTTGCCCGCGCCGTTCGGGCCGATCAGGCCGACGAAGCTGCCCGGCTCGATCCGCAGCGACACCGCGTCCAGCGCCAGCGCCTCGCCCCGCCGGACGCTCAGGCGCTCGATGGCGAGCGCGGGCGTCATGCGCCCCGCCTGATGCGGTGGATGAGGTGCAGGAACACCGGCGTGCCGACCAGCGCCATCATCACCCCGAGCTTCAGGTCGCGCTCCGGCAGGATCAGGCGCACCGCGATGTCGGCGGCGAGCACAAGCGCCGCGCCGCCCAGCGCCGACGCGGGAAGAAGCCGGGACGGCAGCCCGCCCACCGCGCTGCGCAGCAGGTGCGGCACCACCAGCCCCACGAAGCCGATGGCGCCCGCGACGGCGGTCGTCGCGCCCACGGCCGCGGCGACGCCAAGCACGATCGTCAGCCGCAGGCGCGAAAGGTTGACGCCAAGGGACGACGCCGCCTCCTCGCCCAGCGTCAGGGCGTCCAGGTCGCGCGCGGCGAAGACCAGCAGCGCCCAGCCCGCGGCCATGACCGGCAGCGCGGTCCAGACCTCGGCCCAGCTGCGGTCGGCGAGCGAGCCCATCAGCCAGAACACGATCTCGCTGGCGGCGAAGGGGTTGGGCGACAGGTTCAGGACCAGCGAGGTCAGCGCGCCCGCGAAGGCCGACACCGCGACCCCGGCCAGGATCAGGCCGAAGCTGCCGCCGCGCCCGTGTTCCAGCCCGCCCTGCCCCGCGCCGCCCGCGATCCCGAGGATCAGCGCCACCGCCACCAGCGCGCCGGCGAGGCCCGAGAGCGGCAGCGCCAGCACCGCCGTCGCGGCAAGCCCGGTGTGGATCGCCAGCACCGCCCCCAGCGCGGCCGAGGCAGAGACGCCGATCAGCCCCGGCTCGGCCAGCGGGTTGCGCAGGAACCCCTGGATCGCGGCGCCGGCCAGTCCCAGGCTCGCCCCGGCCATGAGGCCCAGCACCGCGCGCGGCAGCCTGATCTCGCGCATCACCAGCGTCAGCGGGCCGCCGTCGTCGTGAAACAGCGCGACGAGGCTGTCGCGGATGCCGGCGTCGGCCGGGCCGGTCAGGACCGAGGCCGCGAACAGCACCGCGCAAAGAAGCGCCAGCGCCGCAAGGAGGGCGCGGTTGCTCACCGCGACGGCTCCCCGGTCTGGCCGGACAGGCGGGCGCGGGTGCTGCCTAGTTCGCGCGCGAGGTCCAGCACGGCGGGCAGGCCGCAGATCCATTCGCGGTCGTCGACCTCGATCCGCTCGGCCCCCGACCGGGCGAGCGCGGGGTGGTGGACCACGTCGTCGGCCCGCGCGGGGGCGCTGCCGGACGGGCCGACGACGACCGCGTCGGGATCGGCCATGAGCAGAAGCTCAAGCGGGATCATCGCGCCGACCTCGAGCCCCAGCCGCTCGGCGAGAAGCGAGAACCCCGCCGCGCGCAGCACGTCGGACGACAGCGTCCGGGTGCCGGTCATGTAGCCGTTCGCGGCCCAGGTCGCCGCCACGGGCGCATCGTCGCCCGCCGCCCGCCGCAACGCCGCGAGGTCGCGCCGGAAGTCCCGTGCCATCGCGGCCGCCTGATCCGCCCGGCCCAGCGCGTCGCCCATCTGCAGGATCGACGCGGTGATGCCGTCGAGCGAGACTTCCGGCTCGAACGTCACGACCGGCACGTTCAGCCGTCGCAGCATCGACAGGGTCGCGGGGGTGGTGAAGGTGCTGGCGAGCACCAGGTCCGGCCGCATGAGATAGATCTCCTCGGCCCGGCCGTGATTGGCGGGGAAGTCGCCCGCTTGCTCCGCCATCAGCGACGTGCGCGGGTCATGGGCCAGCGCGGACACGGACAGCAGCTGCCCCGGCGCGGCAAGCGCCATGGCCAGCTGGTCGGTGCAGAGATTGATCGACACCACCCGCCGGGGCACCTCCGCGCCCGCCGCTGCGCCCGCCGCCGCGCCGAGGGGCGCGAGCGCGACGGCGGCGGCGAAGGCCCAGCGGATCAGCATCTCACCACCGCGATTCGAGCCCGATCCAGCCCGCCCGACCCTGGTTCGCGTAGCCCCACGAGCTGGAATAGTCCTCGTCGAACAGGTTCTCGACCCGGGCGGTCACGCGGGCGCGGTCGTTCAGGTCGTAGGTGCCGGCGATGTTGACGACCGTGTAGTCGGGCAGTTCCTCGACGCCGTAGCTGCCGAAGAACGTCTGGTCGTAGCTGTCGCGGACGTGCAGCACGTCGCCCGAGACCGTCGCGCGACCGTCCAGCAGCCGCGCCGTCGCGTTCAGCGCCAGCTTGTGCTGCGGCCGGCGCGCCTCGACCGTGCCGTCGGCGTTGAACGCTTCCAGATAGGTGTAGGTCGCGCCCAGGGACACGGCGCCGGTCGCGTCGTAGCTGCCCGCGATCTCCACCCCCTCGCGGGTGCTGGTGCCGTCCTCGTTGAAGAAGTTGGTCCCGTCCGGCAGGGCTGCGCCCGAGAAGGTGATCTCGTTCTTCAGCCGCTCGTTGAAGTAGGTGAGGTCGATCCTGCCGCGCCCGCCCGCCAGCGTCGCCTCGACGCCGATGTCGAAGGCGCGGTTCTCCTCGGGTTCCAGGTTCGGGTTGCCGACATAGCCGAAGCCGCCCAGCAGCTCGAAGTAGTCTGGGTTGACGATACCGGTGCCGGCCGAGGCATGCAGCCGCCACGGCGTCCCGGGGGCGCGCCACGACCCGGCGAGGGCGTAGCTCGTCTTCGACCCGAACACGTCGTTGTCGTCGTGGCGCAGGCCGAACTGCAGGTCCACGCCGTTCGCCAGCGCCGCGCGGTATTCGATAGCGGCCGAGGTGTTGCGGCGCTCGTTGTCGTGCGACAGGCTGTTTTCGTCCTTCCGCCGGTCCAGCGCGAGGGCGAGCGTCCGGGTGGCGTCCGCGGCGGTGCCGTCGATCCCGACGATGCCGCGCCAGCGCAGGGCGCGGGTTTTCGCCTCGGTCGCATCTGCGCCGTTCTGGCTCAAATCGAGGCGCGTCTCCTCCCAGCTCAGGCGGCTGGCCATGCGGCCGTCGAAGGTGGTCGCCTGGGCAAAGATTTCCGCGCCCAGCTCGTCGCGGTCCGCGTAGTCGTCGCTGTCCACGACATATCCGGCCGCATCCGCGGCGGGAAACGCCGTGGCATCGTAGTTGTAGTGCTCGTCGGCGCGGCGCACGCTGAAGCCCAGCGTCGTGTCGGGGGTCACGTTCAGGTCGCCCGACAGCGTCGCGCTGTTGCGGCGGATCGCATCGTCCTCACCGCCGTCGCCGGACACGTCGAAGCCGCGGTCGTGGCGGGCCGATCCGCTGAAGGACAGCCGCCCGCGCTCGCCCGAGATGCCCGTTGACAGCCACGTCGCGGCGCCGTTCCCGACCTCGAACCCGGCGCGGGTGCCCTGCCCCCGGCGTTCGGTGATGATGTTGATGACGCCGGCGGCGGCGCTCGCGCCGTAGAAGACCGACTGCGGGCCGCGCAGCACCTCGATCCGCTCGACAGTGGCGGTGTCGAGGCCGGACAGGATGTACTGCCCGTCGCCCGCGCCCGCCTCGATCCCGTCGATCAGGATCATGGTGTGGTTCGCCTCGGCCCCGCGGGTGCGGATCTCGGTGAAGCCGGGGCCGGTCGCGGTGACGGCGATGCCCGGCACGGTGCGGAGCGCGTCGCGGACCGACAGGATCCCGCGCTCGCGCAGGTCCTCGCCCTGAAGCGTGGTCGAGGCGCGGCCGTAGGACAGGCTCTCGAGCGGCGAGAACCCGGCCGACAGGACAACCGGGTCCAGCGTGATCGCGTCGGGCACGAGGGGGCTTGCTGATTCCTGCGCCAGCGCGGCGGCGGGCATCGCGGCACCGATCGCAAGGGCGATGCGGCACAGGCGAAGGCGTCTGGTCGGCGTGGGGGTCGTGCGCGAGGTCATGTCCCGGTTCCTTGCGGTGCGTGGCGGATCGTCGCCCGCCGGTTGGCCTTGGTCCGGGGAACGCGCGCAGGGGGGATGCTCGGCGGGCCCGCAGACAGTGAAGTCACCGCTGCGGCATGCCGCTTCCCCGGCGCGCCCCGCGCCGCGGAAAGGGTGGCGTCCAAGCAGGTCTCCTGGCTGGCGGATCAGCGCGGCGCCGGCCTTCCCAGGTCCGCGCGCGCGGCCCCCAGTGGCATGTCGACGCCGCTCACCGCTTACAGTTGCGGGGGCAGCCGCGGATCGGGCCGGACGGGCGTCGGGCCGTTGCGCGTTCCCTTTTCATCCGGGGCAGTCCCGGAACTCGGACGCGCTCACATATCCGTGCGAGTGGCGGGCGGTCAATGGCCCCGCCGGTCGGTCGGGGAGGAACCGGGCGCTTTCCCGGACCGCCGCCGCCAGGCCAGGACGCCCAGCCCCACCGCCGCCGCGCCGATCGTCAGGTGGCGGCCCGTGAACCCGGTCCGGCGCGGGGCCCCGCGGTCGTAGCGCGGGTCGAAGATGCGGGTGTCGGCCAGCCAGCGGGCGAAGACCCCCGCCCGCCTGCGCGGCACCTTGCGAAGCCCGCGACGGCGCCGGTGATTGAACGTCCGGATCGCGGCAAGCATGCCCCGCTTCTCGATGACGCGCGCGACCTGGTCCTCGGGCCGGCCCAGATGCTCGGCCAGAAGCGAGGCGCGGAGGCGGCGGATGCAGTCGCGGTGCGCGGGGGTGGATGCGATCAGCGTCACGTCCAGCTCGCTGTCGAACCCCATCGAGCGACGGTCGATGTTGCTGGACCCGACCCGCAGCATGGTGTCGTCCACGATCATCACCTTGGCGTGGATGTAGATCGGCTCGCCCGCAGCGTTCACGGGGTAGAGGATGCGAAAGCGGCGGTGGCGGTCGTGGCGCACCATCTGCCGGATGATGCGGCTGCGCGGCACGTGCATCGCCATGTCCTCGATCGCACCCTGCGCCGCGCGCGGGTTGATGACGACGACCTCGGGCCCGTCCCGCTCCCTCAGCCGCGCGGCGATGGCGCGGGCGATGCTGCCGGACGAGAAGTACTGCGATTCGATGTAGATGCTGCGCTTCGCGGACCGGATCGCGTCGAGATACATCGTCTCGATCTCGACGACCGGAACCGTGTCGCGGTCCGGCGCCTCGGTCCGGGAAATCCCGATCCTGACGTTCTCGAAGTCCGGCGCGAAGCCCTGCAGCCACATGTCGCGGGTGTCGGCGCGGGGCGGCGCCAGTTCTTCGTCGGTGGCGCGAAGCCAGCGCGCGCGGGCAAGATCGCCCAGGTCGCGGACCGCGGGGCCGTCGAACATGGCGGAGGCGTCGTGCCAGGGCTGCGCGATCTCGCCCGACTTCAGCCTGCGCCGCTGGTCCCCCGGCCGATGCTCGCGCGTGTCCCAGCGCCCGTCGGTCACGTCGATCCCGCCGCAGAAGGCGAGCGAGTCGTCCACGACCACGATCTTCTGGTGGTGGCACGCCCCGACCGGGTGGCGGCCGTCCAGGCCAAGGTGGATCTGGCTCGGGCTCAGCAGCTTGACGCGCAGCCCCGGGATGATCCGCGCGGGCGCGATCAGGACGCCGCCGCTCCACTTCAGAAGGTAGATGTCGAGCCGCGGCGAGCGGTCGACCAGCGCCTCAATGAACGGGCCCACGCGGTTGGGAAGCCCGTCGGGAGCAAGGCCGTCCCCGTCGCTCTGCCCCGGCAGCATCTCGATCTCGAAGTCGAAATCCCAGCCGATCATCAGCACCTGGTCGCGCGCCTCGATCATCGCCCGGCGCAGCGCGACGAAGTAGTCGGCCGCGTCGACGATGAGCGTGAACCGGTCAGCCCGGGCATGGCGCCAGACGTTGTGTCCCGGCGCGAAAGTCAGGTCGGTCATGTCGTCCCAAGCATGAGGATCGGCGTCCGGGGCCCGGAGCCGTGGCAGTGAACGCGCGCGGCTACCGCCCCGTTCCCGCGCGGGTGCAGCCCCTCAGTCGCTGCCGCGGTAGGGCTCGACATATTGCAGCGCGAGGTCCCACGGGAAGAAGATCCACGTGTCCTGGCTCACCTCGGTGATGTAGGTCTGGACCATCGGCTGGCCCTTGGGCTTGGCGTAGATTGTGGCGAAATGCGCCTTGGGATACATCTTGCGAACCAGTTCCAGCGTGCGGCCGCTGTCCACGAGGTCATCGACGATCAGCACGCCCTCGCCATCGCCCATCAGCCCGGCGTCGGGCGATTTCAGCACCGCCATGTCGCCCTGCTCGCCCTTGAGATAGGACTTGACGCTGATCGTGTCGACGATGCGGATGTCCAGCTCCCGCGCCACGATCATCGCCGGAACCATGCCACCGCGCGTGATCGCCACGACCGCGCGCCAGTCGCCCCCGCCCTCGGGCGCGGTGTCCTGAAGCCGCCAGGCGAGCGCGCGCGCGTCGCGGTGCAGCTGGTCCCAGCTGACGTGGAAACCCCGTTCGTGCGGCAGGCGGTCGGTCATGTTGGCGCGGGACATGCGGATCCTCGGTCTCGTGAAGCGTGGTCGATGGCGTGGTCAATGGCGGATGATGAGCGACAGTCCTAGCACACCGATCAGCCCGCCCGCGACCCTGTCGATCCACGTCCTGGCAAGGCCGTAGCCGCGGCGCACCGGCGCGGTCGCCATCAGGAAGGTGACGACGGCGTAGAACGTCACCTCGACCGACAGCGCGACGGCATAGATCATCCCGGCCGACGGGCCGTGGAGCGCGGGGAAGATCGACATGATGACGCCGGCGTAGAACAGGGCGGGCTTGGGGTTCGACAGGTTCAGCGCCATGCCCTGAGCGAAGCCCGGGCCGGCGACCGTCTCGCCCTCCATCGCGAGGGGGTCGGCCGCGTGGCGGACCATCTGGACGGCGATCCAGACCAGGTAGGCGCCGCCCGCGACCTTGAACGCGGTATAGAGCGATGGGAAGTTCCGGAACGCGATGGTCAGCCCGAACAGCGCGAACGCGCACCAGAGCGATGCGCCGAACGCCAGTCCCATCGCGTAGGGCATCGAGGCGTGGCGCCCGCGCGATGCGGCGGACCGGCTCGCCGCGATGATCGCGGGGCCGGGCGACAGGATGGCAAGCGCCATCGTCCCCACGAACAGTGAAAGCTGCCCCGCCGTGATGCCCGCGCCCAGCGCCGCGGAAACCCCGTCCATCACCCGACCGCCGGAAGGCCGGCAGGGGCGGTCATCACTCGGCCGCCTTGCGGTTCACGGTGGCGTCGATGTCGGGCGCGTCCACCGCCTTCATGCCGACGACGTGGTAGCCCGAATCGACGTGGTGGGTTTCCCCCGTCACCCCCGAGCCGAGATCCGACAGCAGGTAGAGCGCCGAGTTCCCCACGTCCTCGATCGTGGTGTTGCGGCGCAGGGGCGAGTTCAGTTCGTTCCATTTCAGGATGTAGCGGAAGTCGCCGATCCCCGAGGCGGCGAGCGTCTTGATCGGCCCCGCGCTGATCGCGTTGACCCGGATGCGGTCCTTGCCCAGATCCTCGGCGAGATAGCGGACCGACGCCTCCAGCGCGGCCTTGGCCACGCCCATGACGTTGTAGTGCGGCATCACCCGCTCGGCCCCGTAATAGGTCAGCGTCACCAGGCTGCCGCCGTTCGGCATCATCGCCGTCGCCCGCCGCGTGACGGCGGTGAACGAATAGACCGAGATGTCCATCGTCATCAGGAAGTTCTCGCGGCTGGTGTCGGCGTAGCGGCCGCGGAGTTCCTCCTTGTCGGAAAATCCGATCGCGTGGACCACGAAGTCGAGGGTGCCCCACTCGCGTTCCAGCGTCGCGAACAACTCGTCGACCGATTCCATGTCGCCGACGTCGCAGGGGATGACGAGCGAGGATCCCAGCTGCTCGGCCAGCGGCACGACGCGCTTCTTCAGCGCCTCTCCCTGGTACGAGAACGCAAGCTGCGCCCCCGCCCCCGCGAGCGCCCGCGCAATGCCCCAGGCGATCGACTTGTCATTGGCAAGCCCCATGACGAGCCCGCGCTTGCTTGCCATCAGCCCGGCCGTGGCCCCGTTCACCTGCGCCCCCGCGGCATCGCTTGACATGGCACTCTCCCCGCGTTTTCAACCTTGCGTGAGGATTAGGACAAAGCCGGAAGGGCAGCAAGCATGAGCGACCGCGACGGCATCTTCGCAGGCGACGATCCGTTCGCGCTGGCGCGCGCCTGGCTGGCCGAAGCGTCGGCGACCGAGCCGAACGATCCCAACGCGATCGCGCTTGCGACCGTGGACGCGGACGGAATGCCCGACGCGCGGATCGTCCTTCTGAAGGACATCGAGGCCGAGGCCTTCGTCTTCTACACCAACTACGACAGCGCCAAGGGCGCGCAGATCGCCGCCACCGGCAAGGCCGCCTTCGTGATGCACTGGAAGTCGCTGCGCCGGCAGATCCGGGTCCGCGGCACCGTCACGCGCGAGGACGGAGCGGTGGCGGACGCCTATTATCGCAGCCGCCCGCTTCAATCCCGCGTGGGCGCCTGGGCCAGCAGGCAGAGCCGCCCGCTGGAAAACCGGCAGGCGCTGCTGGACGAGGTCGCGGCGCACGAAGCCCGGCTCGGCCCCGACCCGGACCGCCCGCCCTTCTGGGGCGGCTTCCGCATCGCACCCACCCAGATCGAGTTCTGGGCCGACGGCGCCTTCCGCCTGCACGACCGATTCCGCTGGACCCGCACGGGCGACGGCTGGACCGTCGACCGGCTGAACCCGTGAAGATCAACTCCGACGACGCGGTGTCGCATAAATGTTACATATGGCTGCGATCAAACTGAGGTGATCAATCTCTGACACAACCACTGGCAGAGTCGCCTAAGGTAAACTACGTTGGAAGAGCAGGTGACTTGATCCAGCTTCACTTTCGGTTCATCACGTGCCGTCTGTCAGATGATTGCAGGATGGTGGCTCAGGGTGCATGAAGAAACGTCGGAACACGCCCAGCGCGTGTCCGGTTACGTCAAATGGTTCGATGCGAATCGCGGCTTCGGCTTTCTGGTGGACGACGCCGGAGGGGCGTATGTCCTGATCCACGGCAACGTCCTGCGCAAGTTCGGGCAGGGCTCGGTCGCCGAGGGGACGCGGATCGTCGTCGACGCCATCAGCGCCGATCGCGGCCGGCAGGCGGCGCGCATCATCGGCATCGACACCGCGTCCGAGGTTTCCACCGCCCCCATCGCCGACCTGTGCAACATCTCGCACGACGACCTGATGCGCCTGCCGCCGCTGCCCGCGCGGGTGAAGTGGTTCGATCGCGCCAAGGGCTTCGGCTTCGCCAACGTGTTCGGCCGCCGCGACGACGTGTTCCTGCACATCGAGGTCGTGCGCCATTCCGGTTTCGCGGACCTGGTGCAGGGCGAAGCCGTGGGCATGCGCGTCGTCGAGGGCCGGCGTGGCCTGATGGCGGCGCAGATGTTCAGCTGGGACCGGGCCGCCGAGGATTCGGCCGCCGCCGCGCCCCTGGCGGAGCCGCTGCTGCCGCACACCTACCGCCCCGAGACCCTGCTCGGCGACGACCTCGACGACCTGAACCTGCCCGATCACTGGAACCGCCGCGTGCCCGACCGCGCCCTTGAGGAAAGGCAGGACCCGTTGCGGGCGGCGGCGAGCTTTCCCCAGCTTGCGCGAAGGTAGCACCGATTGAAGCGCTTTCGCGTGCGGACGGCGCTGCCGGCGGCGCTCGCCGCGCTGCTGTCCGGCGCAGCGCCGGCATCGGCGCAGACCGCTCCTGCGCCGGTGTGCCGCGACCATCTCGCCACGCTGATCGTCGGCACCCGCGAGGTGCCGTTCGCCGTCGAGATCGCGGACGATCCGGCCGAGCGCGCGACCGGGCTGATGAACCGCCCGGCGCTGAAGCCCGGCACCGGCATGCTGTTCGTGTTCGACGAGGCCCGCCCGCAATCCTTCTGGATGAAGAACACGCTCGTCCCCCTGGACATTCTGTTCATGGACGAGGCCGGCGTCGTGCGTCACATCCACCCGGACGCCCGCCCGCTGGACCTGACGCCCCTGCCCGGCGCGGCCCCCGGCGATCCTGATCCCGACCGCCTGATGGTGCTGGAGATCGGCGGGGGCGAAGCCGCGCGGCTGGGGCTCAGGACCGGCGCCGTCCTGCGCCACCCGCGCCTGCCCCAAGCGACGGCCGCGGCCCCCTGCCCCTGAGCGGACACGCCGCACAATCTCCGGGCGGAAATGCCGCCACAAACCGCGCCGCCGCCCGAGGTTGCCCCTTTCGCCGCCCCCGCGCTGCGGCTACAAGTCCGGCGTTCGGGGCGTGGCGCAGCCTGGTAGCGCGACGGTTTTGGGTACCGTAGGCCGGAGGTTCGAATCCTCTCGCCCCGACCATCGCGATAGATGCGTTACAGGGCTGTAACGCCGTTTGCTTTTGCCGTCGTCGGAACCGCTTTTCATGACCTCACGACATAGATAGCCAAGCGTCCGCTAGTCCCGGAATCGCATGTAAGCGGTGCGGCCAGCAACTGGTCTACGCCGACCGCCATGCATGTTCACCGCCACAAAAGCGGCGGTGAGCCGCCGCCGTCGCTTTCGTAAATCAGATGCCCTGATTCCGGGTCAGCCGTTGCGGCCGGTCTGGCCCGTGCCCGATCCGCCGGTCCCGGAGCTTGCGTTCCCCGGTTGCCCCGTGCCCGATGGCGTGGCGTCCGCCTCGGCGCTGCCTTCCTGGACGCCGGCCTTCAGGTTCTCGTCGCCGCCATGATTGTCCGGACCCTGCCCGGGAACGGCCTGCTTCTGCTCGCGCGAGGCCTCGGCGGTGTTCATCTGCTGCTTGTTGCGCTCGGCTTCCTCGCCGGTGACGTCCTGCACAGGGTTGTAGCGCGTGCGTTCGAAGGGAAGGTTGCCCATGGGTTGTCCTTTCTGCGGTGCCGGGTGTCCCGGCGATGCGGCTGTAAGCCGCCGTATTCAGCCGACCGGAGGCGTCGCGCCGCCTGTCATGTCTTCGGGGCCCTGTGGTTCGGTCGAGCGGGTGCCGTTCGCGGGGATTCCGTCGCGCACTGCGTCGCCTTCGCCGGAATCCTGCAGGATCCCGCCCTCGGACGGCTTCTTGTTGGGGTCGCGGACCTGTTCGGGTCTCATCGCACTCTCCTTCCATTGGACTGGTCCAACGGTCGGCGCGGCGCGGGGGTTCCGCGAAGGGAGAGGTCAGCCGTTCCCCGGAACGAAGCGCGCCGCGCCTTCGGCCGCGCGGATCAGGGCGCGGGACTTGTTCACCGTCTCGGTGAACTCGGATGCCGGATCGCTGTCGTAGACCACGCCGCCGCCCGCCTGGATGTAAAGCGTGCCGTCCTTGACCACCCCGGTTCTCAGCGCGATGCACATGTCCATCTCGCCGTTCGCGGCGAAATAGCCGACCGCGCCGCCATAGACGCCGCGCTTCTCCGGCTCCAGCTCGTCGATGATCTGCATGGCGCGGACCTTGGGCGCGCCGCTGACGGTGCCCGCGGGCATCCCCGCCAGCAGCGCCGACAGCGCATCCTCGCCCTCGCGCAGTTCGCCCACCACGTTCGAGACGATATGCATGACGTGGCTGTAGCGTTCGATGATGAACTGCTCGGTCGGGCGCACCGTGCCCGTCCGCGCGACCCGGCCCACGTCGTTGCGGCCAAGGTCCAGCAGCATCAGGTGCTCGGCCAGCTCCTTTTCGTCGGCCAGCAGGTCGGCCTCGTTGGCGCGGTCCTCCTCCTCGGTCGCGCCGCGCGGGCGGGTGCCGGCGATGGGACGGATCGTCACCTCGCCGCCGCGCAGGCGGACGAGGATTTCCGGGCTGGCGCCGACGATCTGGAAGCTGCCCGTGCCCTGCCGCGCGGCGTCCGGCTTCATGTTCAGGAAGAACATGAACGGTGACGGGTTGGTGCGGCGGAGCGAGCGGTACAGCGCGAAGGGCGGCAGCGGGAAGTCCAGCGCCCAGCGCTGCGACGGCACGACCTGGAAGATGTCGCCCGCCCGGATGTAGTCCTTGGCCCGCTCGACCGCGGCAAGGTAGTCGTCGCGCGAAAAGTTCGAGCGCGGCTCGCCCGCGCGGCCGCTTTCGCCCAGCGGGCGATGCGTCACGGGCAGGTGGTCGAGGCTGCGCAGCGCCTCCATCACCCGTTCGGCCGCCTGCGCGTAGGCGGCGCGCGCGGGCAGGCCCGCGTCGTGCCAGGCGGGCGCGCACAGCGTCACCTCGCCCTTCACGCCGTCCAGCACCGCCACGACCGAAGGCCGGATCAGCATCGCGTCGGGGGCGCCGATCGGATCGGGGTTCACGTCGGGCAGGTGCTCGACCAGCCGGATCATGTCGTAGCCGAGATAGCCGTAGAGCCCCGCCGCGCCCGCCGGGATGCCGTCGGGCATGTCGATCCGGCTTTCCGCGATCAGCGCCCGCAGGCTGTCGAGCGCGGGGCGCGCGTCGGGCTCGAAGGTTTCCGACCACAGCGCCTGCCGGTTGATGCGCGCGCGCCCGTCGCGGCATTCCCAGACGAGGTCCGGCTTCATGCCGACCATGGAATACCGGCCGCGGATCTCGCCGCCGGTGACGCTTTCCAGCACGAAGCTGTTTGGCTGCGCGGCCGCGAGCTTCAGCATCAGGCTGACCGGCGTGTCGAGGTCGGCGGGCAGGCTTACGGTCACCAGCTGGCTGCGCCCCTGCGCCCAGCCCGCCTCGAACGGGGGAAAGTCAGGCGAGAGGTCCACTATTGAATCCGCGCGTTTGCGGCGGCGATCGCGGCCGCGTTGATCTGCACGCCGCGCGCCGCCTGCAGCGCACGGGTATAATAGTCGAAGAGATCGCCCCGCAGCGAATCCGTGAGCCGGCGCGATACGGCCTCGGTCGTGGCCTTTGCGTCCTCGGCGGTCAGGTCGGCGGGGTTGATCCCGTCGAGCCGCACCAGGAAGACGCGGTCGTTGGCGGTCACGACCTCGGCCTCGCCGGGCCGGGTCAGCTCGAAGGCCGCGGTGACGAGCTCGGGCTCGGCCCCGTCCAGCACGGTGTCGCGGGTCACGTTCGTGGCAGCGATGAGCTGCGGCGCGGCGACCGGGGCGGGCGCCGCGGGCTGTCCCGGCGCTGGCTGTCCCGCTGCTGGCTGTCCCGGCGCGGGCGGGGCCGCGGCGCCCGCGCCGGTCGCGACGGTCTGCGCGGCTGGCTGAGTTCCAGACGTTGCTCCAAGCTGCGTTCCGGGTTGCGTTCCGGGCTGCGGGGCGGCGGGTGCCGCCGGCACCGGCGCGGTGGACGGCGCCATCGTCGCCAGCTTGCGTTCGTCCGCAACCGCCTGAAGCCGGCGCAGCCGTTCGGCGGCCGTCCAGTCGGCCAGCACCGCCTCGCGCGCGTCCTCGAACGGGATCAGCGCCGGGGCGACGACGTTGTCGAGCCGCATCGCGAAGATCCCGCCATCCTCCAGCGGGACGAGTTCCGGAAAGTCGCTCTGCGTGATGGCCGCGGCGCGCTGGCGGAACTCCGGGTAGGCGGCGATGCTGCCGTGTGCCTGCTCGGCCCCGGCGGTCCAGTCGATCTTGCCGATCTCCATCGGCGTTTCCTCGGCCAGAGCTTCCAGCTCGGCGCCGCCGGCAAGAAGATCCTCGTATGCGGCGGTGTTGTCGTCGATCTGGCGGCGGGCCGCGTCGGCCGCGGCCTCGGCGCGGAGGTCGGGCAGCGCCTGTTCGAAGGTGATGTTCACCGGGTCGAGGATCGCGTTCATCGACACGAGCGCGGGCCCGAGGTCGGTCTGGACCGGCCCGACGACGCCCGGCTGGTCCAGCGCGAACACAGCCGCGCCCGCCGCGCCCAGATCGGCCTCTGCCACCTCGCCCAGGTCGATGTCGGTCAGTTGCAGCCCGCGTTCGTTCGCCAGCTGCTCGAAGGACGCCTGGCCCGCGTCCAGCCGCGCCCTGGCGGCCTGCGCCTCGACCTCGTCCGGATAGACCAGCCGCTCGACCATGCGGCGCTCGGGCTGCTGATACTGCGCGATGTTCTGCTCGTAGATGCCCCGCAGCGCCTGGTCGTCCAGCTGGACCGTGTCGGCCAGCATCTCGGGCGTGAGCCAGGCGTAGGTGATCTGGCGCGTCTCGGGCGCGGTGAAGCGGGGGCCGTTCGCCTCGTGCCAGGCGCGGAGCGTGGCTTCGTCGGGGGGCATGATCGGCGCGGCCAGGTCGGCGTCGGTCAGTTCCTGCCAGGCGAGGTCGCGCGTTTCCAGAAGCCAGCCCGCGGTGCGTTCGGCCACCACCTGGGGCGCCGTGACGCCGTCCGTCACGGCGGATTGCAGGATCAGGCGGGCCTGGTCCATTCGGACGTTATGCTCGAACGAGGCAGGGGTCAGGCCCTGGCTCCGCAGCACCTGGTTGTAGCGGTCGGCGTCGAACTGCCCGGTCAGGCCCCGGAAGGCATCGGCGTTGCGGATCTGTTCCGCCACCATCTGGTCGCCCACCGAGACGCCGAGCCGGTTCGCCTCGTCCTCCAGCGCGGCGGCGGCGAACAGGCGAGCCTGCACGACCTGCGGGAGGCCAAGCTGGCGCGCCTGCTCGGCGGTGAGGTTCTGGCCGGTCTGCGCCTCGAACGCCCGCATCTCCTGATCGATGGCGCGCAGGTAGTCGTTGGTCTCCACCGGCGTGTTCCCGACCTCGCCCAGCTCTCCGGCCCCGCCGCCGGCGAAGTTGGTGACGCCGAAACCGCCCAGGCCCAGCAGCAGCATTCCCATCAGCAGCCAGACGATCGTGGACTTGCCCCTGGTGCGCATGCTGGTCATGTGGTTCCTGTCCCCGTCTGGCGGCCCCCGTCCGGCGGCCATGGTTCGATGGACGCAGTCTTTATGGCCCCCGCCCCCGCCCGGCAAGGCTTCGGGCGTCAGTCCTGCGCGAGCCGGGGCGTCAGGGCCGGAACGCGGCGAGGCGGTCCATCAACGCGGCGATCCCGGCTTCGTCCGCGTTGGCGAAGGCGATGCGGACATGGCGCGCGGCGTCCGGGTCGCCGTCCGGCATGAACATCGTGCCGGGCAGAAGCAGGACCCCCGCCTCGGCCACCAGGCGGCGGGCGAGGTCGTCCGAGGACAGCGCGAACGGATGTTCCACCCATGCGAAATACGCGCCGCACCCCTTCAGCCGCCACCCGTCCAGCCCCGCCATTCCCGCCTCCATCGCGGCGCGGCGGCGCAGGATCTCGACCCGCTCACCCGCGATCCAGCCGCGCAGGTTCCGCATCCCCCAGACCGCGCCGATCTGCCCCAGCTGCCCGGTCGAGATCGCGACCGTGTCGAGGAACTTCTCGACCTCGACCAGCCGTTCGCGGCTCGCCACCAGCGCGCCGACGCGGTGCCCGGTCAGGCGGTAGGCCTTGGAGAAGGAGTAGAGCTGGATCAGGGTGTCGCCCCAGCCGGGATCGCCGAACAGGTCGTGCGGCGCGCCGGACCGCGAATCGAAGTCGCGGTAGGTCTCGTCGATGACAAGCGCCAGCCCGCGGGCGCGGCACAGGTCGAAGAAGGCGCGGATGACCTCGGCCGGGTATTCCGCGCCCGACGGGTTGTTGGGGCTGACCAGCACGATCGCGCGGGTGCGGGGCGTGACGAGCGCCGCCGCCTGGTCCACGTCGGGCACCATCCCCTGCCCGCAGGACAGCGGCACCGTGGTCACCCCCTGCATGTCCAGCCACATCTTGTGGTTGAAGTACCACGGCACCGGCACGATCACCTCGTCCCCCGGCCCCGCGAGCGTCGCCAGCGCCGCGCAGAAGGCCTGGTTGCAGCCCTGCGTGATCGCGACGCAGGCGGGATCGACCGCGCCGCCATAGGCCGTGGTCCACTGCGCCGCCACCTCCTCGCGCAGGTCGGCGTTGCCGAGGACGGGGCCGTAGAGATGCGCGTCCGCGCGGTGCAGCGCGGCGTCGGCCATCGCGCGGCGCAGATCCTGCGGCGGCGGATCGACGGGCGCCGCCTGGCTCACGTTGATGAGCGGGCGGTCGGGAGGAAAGGTCACGCCGTCCAGCCAGCGCCGCGCCTCCATCACGGGGGGGCGGAAGGTTGCGGCGAGCGCGGGGTTCAGCGGCAGCATGTCAGTTCCGTTCGATCGCGCGAAGGTCCGAAAGGTCGGGCGGCGTGGACAGGTCCGGCCCCGGCGCGGGCATGGACGGGGTGCGGGCGGCGGAGGGACGCGCGGCGGCGATGCCGCCTGCGGGCGCGGCGTCGCCCGATGCAGCACTCGGCGCGGCACTCGGCGAGCCCGCCCGCGCGGCGGGGTCCGGGGCGAGCGGGACGGTCGTGGCGATCCTGTCGGCAGCGGCTTGCAGGGGCGCGGCATCGCCTGCCGGGATATCCGGCGCCCCGGCCAGTTCCGGCCGGCGATCAGGGACGGGGGTCATAACCTTGCCGGGCGGCGGCACGGGGATCGCGACCTCGGCTACAGGCGCCGGCGGCAGGTCCGGCTCGTCGGCGACGGGCGCGGGCGCCGCGGGGGCCGAGGGCGCAGGCGCCTCCGCCGGGGGCGCGGCGGGCGGTTCGGCGGCGAGGGACGCGGGCGACGGGCTGGGTTCGTCCGCGGGCAGCACGGTGACCGGCGGCGCGGCCGTGGCGGGGGCGGCGCGCGCGTCGAGCGGGCGCGGGGCCGAGGGTTGCAGGTCGGTGCCGCGCGCGAACTCCGACCCTGCGGGCAGCGGCAGCGACGTGGCGGCGGGCGGATCGCCGGGGGACGACCCGGACTGCATGGTGATCGAGACGCTGTCCGCGGGGACCACGTCTTCGACCGGCGCGTCATCGGGCCCGGCCGCTGCCGCGACCGAAGCCTCGGCCGAAGGCTCGCCCGCAGCCCCGACCGAAACGCGGGCCGGATCGGCGGGCTCGGTCCCCGCTGGCGCCGGCCTTTCGGCCCGTTCCGTCATCACCTGCCCCGCCCCGACCTCACCTGTCCCGTCCCGCCCGGCAAGCGGCATCGCCAGAGACAGGGCCGCCAGCGCCGCCCCGCACAGCAGCGTGCCGTGCACCAGCCCCTTCAGAAATGCGCCCGTCATGTCCCCGCCTTCACCGTTGCCGCCTCACCGGCGCCCGCGCCCCGGCGGCCGCGGCCGTCTTGCCCCTGACGGAGCTTTGGCCCATCTATAGCCCACCGTTCAAGCGGAGCCACCCCCATGCCGGACCTCGCCCCAAGGCTGTCGCAGCCCGCCGTTCCAGGAACCACAAGGGTCCTGATGATCGACAACTACGACAGCTTCACCTGGAACCTCGTCCACTACCTGGGCGAAGCGGGCGCCGAGGTCGAGGTCGTCCGCAACGACGCCCTGACGGTCGAGCAGGCGCTGGCGCGCGGCGCCGCCGGGATCGTCGTGTCCCCCGGTCCCTGCGCGCCCGCGCAGGCCGGCATCATCGTCCCCCTGATCCGCCGCGCGGCCGAGACGGGCCTGCCCGTCATGGGCGTCTGCCTTGGCCACCAGGCCATCGGCGAGGCGTTCGGGGGCCGCGTCGTGCGCGCGGACCGCATCGTCCACGGCAAGGTCGACGACGTCGGCCACGACGGCACCGGCCTTTTCGCCGGCCTGCCCTCGCCGCTCCGCGCGACGCGCTACCATTCGCTGACGGTCTGCCCGGGCAGCCTGCCCGATTGCCTGCGCGTAACCGCGACGGCGGCCGACGGCACCATCATGGGCCTTGCCCACCGGACGCTGCCGATCGAGGGCGTGCAGTTCCACCCCGAAAGCATCCGCTCCGAACACGGGCACGAGATGATCGGGAACTTCCTGCGCCGCTGCGGCAACGCTGGCGCAGGGGCGGGCGCGGGCGCGGCTGCGGCATGACCGACACCGCGACCGACATCCGCCCGCTGATCGGGCTTGCAGCATCGCGCCCGCTGACGGCGGACGAGGCGGGTGCCGCCTTCGCCGCGCTGTTCGACGGCGCGGCCACCCCCGCGCAGATGGGCGGGCTGCTGATGGCCATGCGCGTCCGCGGCGAGACGGTGGAGGAGATCACCGCCGCCGCCGCCGCCATGCGCGCGCGGATGAACCGCATCACCGCGCCCGAAGGCGCGATCGACATCGTCGGCACCGGGGGCGACGGCAAGGGGACGCTGAACATCTCGACCGCAACGGCCTTCGTGGTGGCCGGGGCGGGCGTTCCGGTCGCCAAGCACGGCAACCGGAACCTGTCGTCGAAATCGGGCAGCGCCGACGCGCTGACGCATCTCGGGCTCAACGTCATGGGCGCGCCCGACGCGTCGCAGCGCGCGATCGAGAGCTGCGGCATCTGCTTCATGATGGCGACGATGCACCACCCCTCGATGCGCAACGTGGGGCCCGCGCGGGCCGAACTCGGCACCCGCACGATCTTCAACCTGCTGGGCCCGCTGACCAATCCCGCGGGCGTGACCCGGCAGCTGACCGGCACCTTCTCGACCGACTGGCTGCGCCCGATGGCCGAGGTGCTGCGCGAACTCGGCTCGCGCTCGGTGTGGATCGTCCACGGCGGCGACGGCACCGACGAGCTGTCGATCGCCGCCCCCAGCCGCGTCGCGCAGCTGAAGGACGGCGCGGTGACGGAGTTCGAGATCTCGCCCGAGGATGCTGGCCTGCCCGTCCATCCCTTCGACGACATCGTCGGCGGCGAGCCCGCGCACAACGCCGCCGCCCTGCGCCGCCTGCTGAACGGAGAGCCGGGGGCCTACCGCGACGCGGTTCTCTTGAACGCAGCGGCGGCGCTGCTGGTCGCGGGCCGGGCCGCCGACCTGCGCGAGGGGACGGAGATCGCGCGCGCCTCGATCGATTCCGGCGCGGCGAAGGACCGGCTCTCGCGCCTCGTCGCGGCGGTCGGGACGCCCGCGGCTTGACCGCGCAGCCCGGCCCCGCGCCTGGACCCCGCATCCCGGACGCCTGGGCGCACCTGCCCTTCTTCCGGCAAGACTGGCCCGCGATTCGGGGCCGGCTCGCCGCCATCGACTGGCTCCCCGGCCCCAGCCGCGTCTTCGCCGCCCTCGACGCCGTCGCGCCGAAGGACGTCCGCGTGGTCATCCTCGGCCAGGACCCCTACCCCACGCCGGGCCACGCCAACGGCCTCGCCTTCTCGGTCGGCCCCGGCGTGCCGCTGCCGCGCTCGCTGGCCAACATCATGGCCGAATTGCGGGCCGACACGGGGTGTGCACCCGCCGGCGGCGACCTGTCGCACTGGGCCCGGCAGGGCGTCCTGCTGCTGAACACCTCGCTTTCCGTGCCGCCGGGTGGCGCGGGCGCCCACGCCCGCTGGGGCTGGGACCGCCTTGCCCGCGAGGCCATTGCCGAGGCGCAGCGCCACGGCCCCGTCGCCTTCATCCTGTGGGGCGGTCACGCCCAGAAGGCGGCCGCGGGCCTTCCCCGCGCGGGCGACCTGGTGATCGAATCCGCCCACCCGTCGCCACTCTCGGCCCGGCGCGGCTTCTTCGGCTCGCGCCCGTTCAGCCGCACGAACGACTGGCTGGCGGCCCAAGGGGGCGCGCCGATCGACTGGGCAGGCGCCCCCGACAGCGGTTGCGCATCGCCTGTCGCGGCAGCTATCACCGGCTCATGAACATTCTCGACCGCATCAAGGCCTACAAGCTTGAGGAAATCGCCGCGGCCAAGGCCGCCCGGCCGCTCGCGGCGGTCGAGGATGCGGCGCGCGCCGCCCCGCCCGTCCGTGGCTTCGCCGCTGCCCTGACCGGCGCCGCGGCAACCGGCCCGGCGCTGATCGCCGAGATCAAGAAGGCCAGCCCCTCGAAGGGCCTGATCCGCCCCGACTTCGACCCGCCCGCGCTCGCCCGCGCCTACGAGAACGGCGGCGCGGCGTGCCTGTCGATCCTGACCGACGGCCCGAGCTTCCAGGGCGCGCCCGAGTTCCTGATCTCCGCCCGAGCCGCCTGCGACCTGCCGGTGCTGCGCAAGGATTTCCTGCACGACCCCTATCAGGTCGCCGAGGCGCGCGCCTGGGGCGCGGACTGCATCCTGATTATCATGGCGTCGGTCGACGACACCCTCGCCGCCGAGCTTGAAGACGCCGCGACCCACTGGGGCATGGACGCGCTGATCGAAGTGCACGACGAGGGCGAACTCGACCGCGCGCTCCGACTTAAGTCGCAGCTGATCGGAATAAACAATCGCAACCTCAAGACGTTCGACGTCGATCTTGATACGACGCTTCAACTCGCGCCGCGGATCACCGAGGGGCGCGACGTGGTCTGCGAAAGCGGGCTTTTCACGCACGACGACCTCGCGCGGATGATGGACGCGGGTGTGCGCCGGTTCCTGATCGGCGAAAGCCTGATGCGGCAGGACGACGTGACGGGCGCGACCCGCACGATCCTCGGCGCCGCGCCGGTGGACCGGCCATGACGCTGACCCATTTCGACGGCGCGGGCCAGGCCCACATGGTCGACGTGTCGGGCAAGGAACCGACGGCGCGCGAGGCGATCGCAGAGGCGCTGGTCGTCATGTCGCCCGGAACCCTCGCGCTGGCACAGGGCGGCGCGGCCAAGGGCGACGTGCTGGGCGTCGCCCGCCTCGCCGGGATCATGGGGGCCAAGCGCACCGCCGACCTGATCCCGCTGTGCCATCCGCTTCCCTTGGACAAGGTCGCGCTGGATTTGGCGCCCGACCCGACGCTCCCCGGCATCCGCATCACCGCGACGGCCCGGACCACCGGACGCACCGGCGTCGAGATGGAGGCGCTGACAGCCGCCACCGTCGCCGCGCTGACCGTCTACGACATGCTCAAGGCCGCGCAGAAGGACATGCGGATCGAAGGGGTGCGCCTGCTTCAGAAGACCGGCGGCAAGTCCGGCACCTTCCGGGCCGCGCCGTGATCCCGGTCGACGAGGCGCTCGCGCGGGTCCTTTCGCTCGCCCCGGCGCCGCAGCCCGAGGACGTCGACCTTGCCGACGCGCTCGGCCGGGTGCTGCTGGAACCTGCGGTGTCGCGGATGACGCAGCCTCCGTTCGATGCCGCCGCGATGGACGGCTACGCGGTCCGCTCGGCCGACCTGCCTGGCCCCCTGCCCGTCGTGGGAGAGGCGGCGGCCGGCCGTCCCTGGACAGGCACGCCCAGGCCCGGCACCAGCATCCGCATCTTCACCGGCGCGCCGGTGCCGCCCGGCTTCGACCGGGTCGTCATGCAGGAACACGTCGCCCGCGACGGCGACGCGATCACCGTGGCGGCAGGCGCGACAGGACCGCACATCCGCGCCCGCGGCAACGACTTCGCCGAAGGCGACAGCCTGCCCGCCGGGCGCCGCCTGGGTCCCGCCGACCTGGGCCTGCTGGCCGCGATGAACGTGCCTCGCCTGACCGTGGCCCGCGCGCCCACCGTGGCCATCGTCGCCGGCGGCGACGAGCTCGTGCCCCCTGGCACCACCCCCGGCGAGGGGCAGATCATCAGCTCGAACGACCTGACGGTCGCGGCGCTCGCGACGCAGGCGGGCGCGCAGGTCCGGATCATGCCGCTTGCCCGCGACAGCGAGGAAAGCCTGCGCGCGATCCTGACGGACGCGGCCGATGCCGATATCGTCGTCACGATCGGCGGCGCGTCCGTGGGCGACCATGACCTGATCGGCCGGGTGGCCGCCGATCTCGGGGTGGATCAGGCGTTCTACAAGGTGCGGATGCGGCCCGGAAAGCCGCTGATGGCCGGGCGGCTGGGTGGCTCGGCCATGCTGGGCCTGCCGGGAAATCCAGTATCTGCCGCGGTTTGCGCGGTCCTGTTCATGCAACCCCTCATCCGTCAGATGCAGGGAACGGAGGCCGCGCCGCCTGTGCGTCACGGAGTGCTGGGCCGCGACCTTCCGGAGGAGGGCGAGCGCACCCACTATCTGCGCGCGACGCTGGAGCACGGCGTCGGGGGAACCGTCGTGACGCCCTTCGCCGACCAGGACTCGGCGCGGCTGTCGCTGATGGCTCAGGCGGACGCGCTGCTCGTGCGGCCGGCCGACGATCCGGCGCGCAAGGCGGGCGAGCAGGTCGCGTTCATTCCGCTTGACCGCGCTTAACCAATTCTTCAGCGAATCAGCTTAGTCGTTGACCGGACAGGGGATTGCGCCTAGAACAATCCTCGAACATCGACCATTTCGACGACAACAGGACAGGCGGCGGACCATGCTGACGCGCAAACAGATCCAGCTTCTCGAATTCATCCAGGTGCGGATGGCCCGCGACGGCGTCCCGCCTTCGTTCGATGAAATGAAGCTGGCGCTGGACCTGCGGTCGAAGTCGGGCATCCACCGCCTCGTCACCGCGCTGGAAGAGCGCGGCTTCATCCGCCGCCTGCCGCACCGCGCGCGGGCGCTGGAAATCGTGCGCCTGCCGGAAAACCTGCGCGCGGGGATCAAGGGCGACCTGACGGCGGACAACCAAGCTACGGACGACTTGGTGACAGATGGCGGTGGCGGGCTCGACGATGGGGTGACCGGCTTCACCCCGCAGGTGATCGACGGCGACAAGCCCGCGCGCGACACGGCCCGGGGCGCCAGCTTCCGTCCGCCGCTGCCGCGCGGCGCGCGGACGATCGTCGACAGCCCGGCCACCGAGCTTCCGGTGATGGGCCGGATCGCCGCGGGCGTTCCGATCGAGGCGATCTCGGAAGTGTCGCACCACATCGCGGTCCCCAGCTCGATGCTGTCGGGGCGCGAGCATCACTACGCGCTGGAAGTGCGCGGCGATTCCATGATCGACGCGGGCATCAACGACGGCGACGTGGTGGTGATCCGCGAACAGGATCACGCCGACAACGGCGACATCGTGGTGGCGCTGATCGAAGGGGCGGAAGCGACGCTGAAACGCTATCGCCGTCGCGGCGGCATGATCGCGCTGGAAGCGGCGAACCCGGCTTACGAGACCCGCGTCCTGCCCGAGGACAAGGTCCGCCTGCAGGGCCGGCTGGTGGGTCTGATCCGCAGCTACTGACGGCCGACCGGCGCGCCTCGATCCGGAACGCACCTGGCAGGCAGGCCAGCGGAAGTTTCGTTTCGATATCGTGGACCAGATCGGCTCAGGGATCCTGAGGAACACTCCGGTCCTCGGCGCTGCTTTCTTCGACGTGGCAGGCAAGTCCGTCCTTCTCGGCGGCAACCCGGACGCCTCCCGCCCCTGCGCGAGTTCAGCAGGCAGCAAGGGCAACGGGCGCGCTCTGCCGCGTTGCGTATGGATGTCCTTCTCCGCAAGCCGGGCATACGGAGAAGGCTCGGCACTCGCGGCCAGGACAGGCAAGCGTAGTCAACCCGGCCGCAAATCCATCAAGCCCATCGCACGAACAGCCCGGGAAACCCCTACGCGCCGATCAGGACTTCGGCGGCGAGCCTCTATCGGTGCTGATGCCGGTCAGCTCGAAGAACGCGGGCGGGGCGCGGCGCAGCAGTTCGTCGGCGAGGTCGGCGCCCATCGCGGGGCCGTCGCCCGGCTGTCCCTCGCGTTCACCCGACAGGCACAGCGACCCGTCCGGCAGAAGGATCTGCCCGCGCAGGCGCAGGGTTCCGCCTGACTCCAGCTCCGCCAGCCCCGCGATCGGCGTCTCGCAGGATCCGTCAAGCCCCGCGAGCAGCGCGCGTTCCGCCCCGACCCGCAGCGCGGTGGCAAGGTCCGACACCGCCGCGACCAGCGCTGCGGCGACCGGATCGTCCGCCCGCCGCTCGATCCCGATCGCGCCCTGGGCGATCGCGGGCAGCATCTCGCCGGTCCCGATCGGCCGCGCGATCCCCGCCATGTCCAGCCGCGACAATCCCGCCATCGCAAGGAACGTCGCGTCGGCCACGCCGTCGTCCAGCTTGCGCAGGCGGGTCTGGACGTTGCCCCGGAACTCGACCACCTGCAGGTCCGGGCGCGCGTGCATCAGCTGCGCGCGCCGCCGCAGGCTGGACGATCCCACCCGCGCCCCCGCCGGCATCTCGGCGATCGAGCCGTAGAGCCGGCTGACGAAGGCGTCGCGCGGATCCTCGCGCGGCAGGTAGCAGTCGATGACCAGCCCGTCGGGCTGCAGCACCGGCATGTCCTTCATCGAATGGACCGCAAGGTCGATCTCGCCGTCGAGCAGCGCGTCCTCGATCTCGCGCGTGAACAGGCCCTTGCCGCCGATCTCCTTCAGGGGCCGGTCGGTGATCCGGTCGCCGGTGGTCTTGATGACGACGATGCGGAACGCGTCCTCGGGCAGGGCGTGGGCGGCCATCAGGCGGGCGCGGGTCTCGTGCGCCTGCGCCAGCGCGAGCGCCGAGCCGCGGGTGCCGATCCGCAGCGGGCGGGTGGGGTCGGGAAAGCTGGTGATCATCGACCCCGGTTACGCCCGCGGGCGCGCCTTGACAACGGGGCGGGCGTGGCGATGAAGGGTCATGGACATCAACCGACCGCCGCCCGCCGGCGCCGCCCCCCCCGGCCCCCGCCCCGCCAAGACCATCCTGCGCGCCCTCGCGGGCGAGACGCAGCCGGTCCCGCCGATCTGGATGATGCGGCAGGCCGGCCGCTACCTGCCCGAATACCGCGCAACGCGGGCGCAGGCGGGCGACTTCCTGTCGCTCTGCTACAACCCCGATCTCGCGGCCGAGGTCACGCTGCAGCCGATCCGCCGCTACGGTTTCGACGCGGCGATCCTGTTCGCCGACATCCTGCTGGTGCCGCAAGCGCTCGGCCTCGACCTGTGGTTCGTCACCGGCGAGGGACCGCTGCTTTCCACCGCCACGACGCCGGCCGAGGTCGCCGCGCTGAAACCCACCCCGGCGATCCACGACACGCTGTCGCCGATCTATGAAACCGTCCGCATCCTGCGCCGGGAACTTCCCGCCGAGACGACGCTGATCGGGTTCGCGGGCGCGCCCTGGACCGTCGCCACCTACATGATCGCGGGCCGCGGCACCAAAGACCAGGGCCCGGCGCGTGCGCTGTTGACGGCGGACCGCGCCACCTTCGCGGCGCTGATCGACCGCGTGACGGACGCGACGATCGAATACCTGTCCGCCCAGATCGAGGCCGGGGCCGAGGTCGTGAAGCTGTTCGACAGCTGGGCGGGTAGCCTGCGCGGGCCGGATTTCGACGACTTTGCCGTCGCCCCGGCCGCGAAGATCATCGCCGCGCTCAAGGCCCGCCACCCCGCCGTCCCCGTGATCGCCTTCCCGCGCGAGGCGGGGCCGCGCTACGCCGGCTTTGCCCGCGCGACCGGGGCCGACTGCGTGGCCCTGGACAACTCGGTCGACGCGACCTGGGCCGCGCAGAACGTGCAGCGCGACGGATGCGTGCAGGGCAATCTCGCGCCGCAGCACATGGTGACGGGCGGCCAGGCGCTGGTGGACGAGACGCGGCGGATCGTCCGGGCGTTCTCGGGCGGGCCGCACATCTTCAACCTCGGCCACGGCATCACCCCGGACGCCGACCCCGAGAACGTGGCCCTGATGGTCCGCACGGTGCGCGAGGCCCGCGAGGGTTGCGAGGCCGGCGAGGGCCGCTGAGCGCATGTGGATCGCGGCCACGCTGATCGCGTCGATCGCGCAGACGGGCCGCAACGCCGCGCAGGCCGACCTGACCGCCCGGATCGGGACGATGGGCGCGACCGGTGTGCGGTTCCTCTTCGGCCTGCCCTTCGCCGCGCTGTTTCTGGCCATCGTCGGATCGCTGCACCCCCTGCCCGCGCTGAACGAAACGGCCGTGGCCTGCGCCGCGGCCGGCGCGGCGGCGCAGGTGGCGGCCACCGCGCTGATGCTGACGGCGATGCAGCAGCGCGGCTTCGCTGTCGCCACCGCGCTCATCAAGACCGAACCGGTGAGCCTTGCCATCATGGGCGCGGCGCTTCTCGGGGACGCCCTGACGCCCGCCCGGCTGGCGGCGATCGCGCTGGCCACCGTGGGGGTGCTCGTCACGTCGGGCACCGCGTGGCGGCGGGCGGGCGCGCTGCCCATCCTGATCGCGGTGCTCGCGGGGACGCTGTTCGGGCTGTCCGCGATCGGCTTCCGCGGCGGCATAATCGCCCTCGGCGATGGCGGCTATGTGGCGCGGGCGACCACCACGCTGGTCCTGTCGCTGACGCTGCAGACGGCGATGGTCGGCGCGTGGCTCGGCCTGCGCGATCCCGCCGCGCTCAGGGGCATGGCCGCGGCGTGGCGGCAGTCGCTGGGCGCGGGGTTCCTTGGCGCGCTCGCCTCGCAGTTCTGGTTCATCGCCTTCGCGCTCGCCCCGGCCGCCAACGTCCGCACGCTCGCGCTGATCGAGGTGCCGTTCGCCGCCCTCGTCGGCCGCCGCCGGTCCGAACCCCTCTCTCCCCGTCAGGCGGCGGGGATGGCGCTGATCGTCGCGGGAGTCGGCTGGCTTCTGTGGACGGCGCGCTAGCTCAGACCCACTTCGCCAGCGGCGGCAGGCTCATCAGCACGGCGTCGGCGTTGTGGCCGGTTTCCAGCCCGAACTTCGTGCCGCGATCGTAGACAAGGTTGTATTCGGCATAGAGCCCGCGATGGACCAGCTGCGCGTCGCGGTCGGCCTCGGACCAGGGCTGGCGCGCGCGCCGCTCCGCCAGGGGCAGGAAGGCGGGCAGGAACGCCTCGCCCACTGCCTTGGTGAAGGCGAAGTCCGCGGCCCAGCCGCCGGTGTTCAGGTCGTCGTAGAAGATGCCGCCGACGCCGCGGGCGCGGCCCCGGTGGGGGATGAAGAAATACTCGTCCGCCCAAGCCTTGAAGCGGTCGTAATAGTCCGCGCCGTGGGCGGCGCAGGCGGCGCGCAGGGTGTCGTGGAAATGCGCGGTGTCCTCGCCGTACTCGATGCAGGGGTTCAGGTCCGACCCGCCGCCGAACCACCAGGCAGCGGGGGTCCAGAACATGCGCGTGTTCATGTGCACGGCGGGCGCGTGCGGGTTGCGCATATGCGCGACGAGGCTGATGCCGGACGCCCAGAAGCGCGGGTCGCTTTCCATCCCCGGAACGCCGCGCGCGGCCATCGCGGCCTGCGCGCGGGGGGCGAGCGTGCCGTGCACCTCGGACCAGTTCACGCCGACCTTCTCGAACACCCGGCCGCCGCGCATGACCGACATGATGCCGCCGCCGCCCTCGCCGGCCTCGCCGCGCCGCGTCGGGGTGACCTCGAACCGGCCGGGGGCGCCGTCGCCGCCCGCGCGATCCTCTAGCGCCTCGAAGGCCGCGACGATCCGGTCGCGCAGCGCGTGGAACCACCCGGCCGCCTCGGCCCGTTCCGACAGCATTTCCATGGGGCACCCCTTCGTGAGTTGCGCGTCCGCCGGTCGCGGCGCTACGCTGAAAGCGAACACTTCGTAAAGGCGCCCGGCATGACCCGCAACATCACCCTGACCGCGCTGGCGTGCCTGATTGTCGCAGCCTGCGGCACGCCCCAGGAACAGTGCATCTCGCGCAACACTCGCGAATACCGCACGGTGTCGAGCCTGCTGGCCGAGGTCGAGGGGAACCTCGCCCGCGGCTATGCCTGGGCGGAGCGGCCGGTGACGCGGCTGGGCGTGGGCCATTGCCGCGACTTCGTCCGCAGCAAGGACGGGAGGGTGGTGCCGACCTATCGCACCTGCTTCCGCGACGTGACCGAGATCGAGCGTTATCGCGTCCCGATCGACCCCGCGGCAGAGACGCGCAAGCGCGACAACCTGGCCGCGCGCGCGGCGTCGCTGTCGGCGGGGGCGCAAAGCGCCGTCCGCGCCTGCCGCGCCGCCTATCCCGAACGGCAGTAGGCGTCAGCGCCGGCGCAGACGCGGCCTGGCCGGGGCAGCCCGGCGGGCGCCGGTCGCGCTGATGATCTTGAAGCGATTGTCGCCGCCGATTTCGGCCACGTCGGCGAAATGCTCGGCCAGCGCCGCCTCGTAGGGCAGGTGCCGGTTCGCGACCATCCACAGCCGCCCCGCCCCGGTCAGCAGCCCCGCCGCCGCGCGGATGAAGCGCGCGCCGAGCTTCGGGTCCGCCGCGCGACCGTCGTGAAAGGGCGGGTTCATGACGACGCCGTTCACCGGCTCGGGCAGGGTGAAGCTGGTGGCGTCGGCCCAGTGGAACCGCGCCCGGGCGTCGGCGACGTTGCGCCGCGCGCAGGCGAGCGCGTCGGCGTCCGCCTCGACCAGGTGCAGCGCCTCGACGCCGGGGCGCGCGAGCACCTGGGCGGCGAGCCAGCCCCAGCCCGCGCCAAGGTCCACGACGCGGGTGGGCATCTTCGCGGGCAGATGCGCAGCGAGCAGTTCCGACGCCGGATCGACCCCGTCGGCGGAAAACACGCCGGGCCGGGTCACGAAACCGCCGGGCAGTTCCATGTCCGTCGCGGTCCAGTCCGCGGGAAGCCAGCCGCCGCCCGGCACGGTCACGCGAAAGATCTTGCCGTGCGCGCGCGACTGCACGTCGTCCACCGGCGCGAGGCCGCGCAATTCCTTCAGCATCGAATCGATGCCGTCCGTCTTCTGCCCGTCGATCCACAGGAAGGCGCCGGCCGGCAGCGCCGCGGCGGCGGCCGCGATCCGCGCGCGCGCAAGCGCCCGTGCGCGCGGCAGGAACACCACGGCCGACCGCGGCGCCGGGGCGTTCCGCGACAGATCGGCGAGCGTGGGCACCAGCGCGAACCCGCGCGCGGCCAGCGCGTCATGGTCGGTGCGCATCGCCTGAACGATGGTGGTGCTGGCAGGATCGAAGCCCGACAGGTCGCTGTCGGCGCGCGCACCGATGAGCAGCGCCGGGGCCTCGGGCGCGATCAGGTCGAGACGGGAACCTGCCACGCTATTCCTTTTCCATCGTGCACTGCAGCGGGTGCTGCTGGCGGCGCGCAAGCTCCATCACCTGCGCGACCTTGGTTTCAGCAACCTCGTGGCTGAAGACGCCGACCACGGCGATGCCCTTGCGGTGGACCGTCAGCATGATCTCGATCGCCTGCGCGTGGGTCATCATGAACAACCGCTCGAGGACGTGGACCACGAACTCCATCGGGGTGAAATCGTCGTTGAGAAGCAGCACCTTGTACATCGGCGGGCGCTGCGTCTTCGGCTTGGTCTTGACCGCGAGATCGGCGTCGTCCCGGCCGTTGTCAGGTCCGTCGGGCGTGCTGTTCAGGCGTTGATCGGTCACGGCGAAAGGCGTCCTGGGGCTGTCGGGGGCTTGGCCTGAATATAGCGCACGGGACCGGCAATGAAAGGGCACCCCGGGCATGGCGCGCGGCAGCACGGCGCCGCCCTTCGCGCGGCGGTTGAAAAATGATTGCACGTGTCGGGTTTTCCGGCCCCCTCTTCGGTGCTATTGTCTGAGTATTAAAGAATGGCGTGCAACAAAGAACGCGCCCACAGGCAGGAAGACCGGGACAGTGAAGCAGTTTATCCAGACCCTTCTGTTGGGGTGCATCGCGCTGTTTGGCGCCGTTGCCCCCCATGCCGCCGGCGCGGCCCCATTCGCGGCTTTCGTGATGGATGCGCGGACCGGCAAGGAAATCTACAGCAAGAACGCGGATGCCCGGCTGCACCCCGCGTCGCTGACCAAGATGATGACCCTGTACATGGCGTTCGCCGCCATCGAGCAGGGCAAGGTCCGGCTGGACTCCAAGGTCACGGTGTCGTCGCACGCGGCGGCCCAGCCGCCCTCGCGCGTCGGCCTGCGCCCCGGCCAGAAGATCGAGCTGCGCTACCTGATCCGCGCCGCCGCCGTGAAGTCCGCCAACGACGCCGCGACCGCGATCGGCGAGGGTCTCGGCGGGTCCGAGGCAAAGTTCGCGGCGCAGATGACCGCGACGGCGCGCGCTTTGGGGATGCGGAACACGACGTTCCGCAATGCCAACGGGCTGACGGTCGAAGGCCACTACAGCTCCGCCCGCGACCTGACCACGCTCGGGCGGCGGCTGTTCTACGACTTCCCGCAGTACTACAACATCTTCTCGCGCCGCACGGCGGATGCGGGGATCGCCACGGTGTCCAGCACGAACCGCCGCTTCCTCGACAGCTACCAGGGCGCGGACGGGATCAAGACGGGCTACACCCGCGCCGCCGGCTTCAACCTGACCGCCTCGGCGCAGCGCGGCAACAAGCGCATCATCGCGACCGTGCTGGGCGGAACCTCGACCGCGATGCGGAACGCGACGATGGCGCAGCTGCTGGATACGGGCTTCGGCGCCGTTCCTTCACAGGTGCGGGAGATACGGCCCGCCGGTCCCGTCCTGACCGTTGAGAAGAAGCGCGTCGTCCAGGTGGCGCGGGCAGACGTCAAGCCGGTCGCGCCGGTCGCGATCCCGGTGGGCGTCCGCCCCGCGGCGCGCGCCAGCACCGTCCCGCAGGCGGCGGTCGCCGCAGCCGGCGCCCCGGCCGCGCGCGTCGTGGCGGCAGGCGCTCCCGCGAGCGGCGTCGTGGCGAGGGCGAAATCGCCCGACACCAGCGCCTTCGGCCTGACGGCGAGCGAGCGTCCGAAGCCGCGCGGCAGCCGCGGCGGCACCGCCGTCGCCAAGGCCAGGGCGGGCTCGACCGACGATGCCGTCGCCATCGCGCTCGCCCGCGACGAGGTGGACGCCGGGGCGGAAGCCCGCGCGGACGCGCCGCCGCCCGCTGCGGCCGCCTCGACCTCCGGCCTTGCCGATTCCGCGCGTCCGCCCCGGGCCCGCAAGCGCGCCGACGCGGCGCCGGCCACGGCGGCGACGATCCACGTCGCCAGCGCCGAGGCGCCGGTGATCGAGGACGGCGAAGTCGTCGAGGAAGGCGACAGCAGCGACGACAGCATCGCGCTGAGCCGGTCGCAGAAGCCCGCGCGCCGGTCCGACACCATCATCCTCGCCGCGATGGAGGCGCCCGAGGACGCCCCCGCGAAACTGGAGGTCGTGTCGCGCGCAGGGTCGGGCAAGGGCAAGTACGGGGTGTCGCTCGGCCACTACAAGTCGCGCAGCGAGGCGGAACAGCGGCTGCTGAAGACCGCGCTGCAGGAAAGCGCCGCGCTCGACAACGCCACCCGCGGCATCGCCGACACCAAGCGCGGCTTCGAGGCGCATTTCGTCGGCCTCAGCAAGACGGCGGCCGAACTGGTGTGCGGCAAGCTGAACGCGCGCCGCCAGGAATGCTCCGTGCGGCCGTAACGGCCGAGGCGGGGCAACACGGAACCGGGCAAGGCGGAGTCGGGCAGGACGAGGCCGGGCAAGACGAGGCCGAGCGAGGCGGAGCCCGGCAGGACGAGGCGCCCGGAGACCGACGAATGACCGAAAAGGCGTGGCCGCAGGGCCGCGCCTTTTCCGATTCCCGCCTCGATTCCGCAGGGCGGGCACGTGACCGACCGCCGCCTGCGATCCGCCCGGCAAGGCGCCCCTTCGAAGCGGACGCCGGATCCCCGATCCCCGCATCCCGGGCCGTTTGCGCGCGTCGCCCCGGCGTGGCAGAACGGGCGCCACGAACAGGCGCCGCCCGCGCCCCGCGCGCGACTGCCAGCAGCAGTCGGGGACGGCAGCGACGGGCGGCGACGCAGACGCAGGGGACGACCGGCATGACCAGCGACACCGCCTCGGGCAGCAGCAGCAACGCGGGCCGCGCGGCCGACGACGAAGCGGGCGCCTTCGGCAAGGGTAGTCATCTGCACCTGATCGACGGCTCGGCCTTCATCTTCCGCGCCTACCACGCGCTTCCGCCGCTGACCCGCAAGTCCGACGGCCTGCCGATCGGCGCGGTCGCGGGGTTCTGCAACATGCTGTGGAAATACATCGAGGAGGCGCGCGGGACCGAGGCGCCGACCCATGCCGCGGTCATCTTCGACCACTCCGCCCGCACCTTCCGCAACGACATCTACGGCGACTACAAGGGCAACCGCCCCGACCTGCCCGAGGAGCTGAAGCCGCAGTTCCCGCTGACCCGCGACGCGACCCGCGCCTTCAACCTGCCCTGCATCGAGATCGAGGGGTTCGAGGCCGACGACATCATCGCCGCCCTGTCCTGCCAGGCGCGCGATGCGGGCGGGCGCGTCACGATCATCAGCTCGGACAAGGACCTGATGCAGCTCGTGGGCGACGGGGTCGAGATGCTGGACCCGATCAAGAACAAGGCGATCGGCCGCGACGAGGTGTTCGAGAAGTTCGGCGTCTACCCCGAGCGCGTCGTGGACGTGCAGGCCCTTGCCGGCGACCCGATCGACAACGTCCCCGGCGCGCCGGGCATCGGGATCAAGACCGCGGCCCAGCTGATCCAGGAATACGGCGACCTGGAAACGCTTCTGGACCGCGCAAGCGAGATCAGGCAGCCCAAGCGCCGCCAGACGCTGATCGACCATGCCGAGCAGATCCGCATCTCGAAGCGGCTGGTCAAGCTCGACTGCGACATGGCGCTGGACTTCACGCTGGGCAGCCTCGAGGTCCGCCGCCCCGACGCGCCGACGCTGATCGACTTCCTGAACCTGATGGAGTTCCGCACGCTCACCAGCCGGGTGGCCGAACGCTTCAAGGCCCCCCTGCCCGAGGTCGTGCCCCCTGCCCCGGTGGCCGACGCCCCCGCCGCGCCCGAGTTTCCGCCGGTGGACTGCGCCGCCTACGTCACCATCCGCGACGCGGCGACGCTGCGGACCTGGGTCGACGCGATCCGCCAGCAGGGGTCGGTCGCGCTGGATACCGAGACGACGAGCCTCGACGAGATGCAGGCGGAACTGGTCGGGATCTCGATCTGCCCGGACATCGGGATGGCGGCCTACATTCCCTTGGGCCATGTCGCCGGGGAAGCGGACCTGTTCGGCGGCGGTGCCCGCGCCGCGGGGCAGATGGACATGGACGAGGCGCTGGCGATGCTGAAGCCGCTGCTCGAGGATCCCGCGATCCTCAAGATCCTGCACAACGCCAAGTACGACTGGAAGCTGCTCGCCCGCCACGGCATCGCGGTCGCGCCGGTCGAGGATACCATGCTGATGAGCTACGCGCTGAACGCGGCGCTGCACAACCACGGCATGGACGAGCTGGCCGAGCGTTACGTCGGCCACCGCTGCCAGCCGATCAAGGACCTGATCGGCACGGGGCGGAGCCAGAAAACCTTCGCGCAGGTGCCGATCGACAAGGCCACGGCCTACGCTGGCGAGGACGCGGAGATCACGCTGCGGTTGTGGCGCATCTTCCGCCCGCAACTGCCCGCGGCGGCCGTGACGACAGTCTACGAGACGCTGGAACGCCCGATGATCCCGGTGCTCGCGGGGATGGAGATGGCGGGCGTCCTGATCGACCCCGCGCATCTGCGGGCGATGTCGGGCGCCTTCGCGCAGAAAATGGCGCAGATCGAGGACGAGGCCTACGGGCTTGCGGGGGGCAAGTTCAACCTGGGCTCGCCCAAGCAGCTGGGCGAGATCCTGTTCCGGCAGATGGGGATGACCGCGGGCCGGTCGGGCAAGTCGGGGGCGCTGTCCACCGCCGTCGACGTGCTGGAGGACCTGGCCGCCGAGGGGCACGAGCTGCCCGCCAGGATCCTCGACTGGCGGGCGATGTCGAAGCTGAAATCGACCTACACCGACGCGCTGCCGACCTACGTCAACCCGGAAACGGGCCGCGTCCACACCAGCTACTCGATCGCCGGGGCGAGCACCGGCCGCCTCGCCTCGACCGACCCGAACCTGCAGAACATCCCCGTCCGGACCGAGGAAGGCCGCCGCATCCGCGAGGCGTTCATCGCCGCGCCGGGGCGGAAGATCGTGTCGCTCGACTATTCGCAGATCGAGCTCAGGATCCTCGCCCACACGGCCGACATCCCGGCGCTGAAGCAGGCCTTCCGCGACAACATCGACATCCATGCGATGACCGCGAGCCAGATGTTCGGGGTGCCCGTCGAAGGCATGGACCCGATGATCCGGCGGCAGGCCAAGGCGATCAACTTCGGCGTGATCTACGGCATCTCGGGCTTCGGCCTTGCCCGGAACCTGCGGATCCCGCGGGCCGAGGCGCAGGAATTCATCGACACCTACTTCAAGCGTTTTCCCGAAATCCGCGCCTACATGGACGACACGGTCCGCAACGCCAAGCGCGACGGGTTCGTGCGCACCCTGTTCGGCCGCCGCATCAACACGCCCGGCATCAACCAGACCGGCCCCGCGGCGGGCGGCGCGAAGCGCGCGGCGATCAACGCGCCGATCCAGGGGACGGCCGCCGACATCATCCGCCGCGCGATGATCCGCATGGACGCCGCGATCGAGGGGCTGCCCGCGAAGATGCTGTTGCAGGTCCACGACGAACTGGTGTTCGAGGCCGACGAGGGCGCCGTGGACGACCTGATCGCCCGCGCCCGCGAGGTGATGGAAGGTGCGGCCGCCCCCGCCGTAAGCCTGTCGGTGCCGCTGGTGGTCGACGCGGGCCAGGGGAGCAACTGGGCCCAGGCGCACTGATGGGAAGCCATCACGCCCACGGCGGTGCCGGCGGCCATCCCGACGGGCACCCGCATGGCCATTCCCACGGCCCTTCCCACGGCGCGGGCCTTGGCGACCGCGCGCTGTTGTGGGCGGTCGCGATCAACCTCGCGCTGACGGCGGCGCAGATCGTGGGCGGCTCGGTCGCCGGATCGGTCGCGCTGGTCGCGGACGGCGTCCACAACCTCAGCGACGCGATGGCGCTGGTGCTGGCGTTCGGCGCCCGCCGTCTCGCGCGGCGCCCGGCCACGCCGGAATGGAGCTTCGGGTGGAGCCGGACGGAAATCCTTGCCGCGTTCGTCAACTACATCGCGCTGATCGCCGTGTCGCTGTGGCTGATGGTCGAGGCGTTCGGCCGCCTGCTGGACCCGCCGCAGGTCGAGGGCGGGCTGGTCATGGCGCTCGCGGCCTTTGCGCTGGTGGTCGATCTTGGCACCGCATGGCTGACGATGCGGCTTGCGAAGGAAAGCGTGAACATCCGCGCGGCGTTCCTGCACAACCTCGCCGACGCCGGGGTCTCGGTCGCGGTGCTGATCGGCGGGGCGCTGATCTGGGCGTTCGGCTGGCGCATCGCCGACCCGGTGCTGACGATCGCGATCTCGGTCGTGATCCTGTGGCACGTCCGGGGCGACATGGGGCCGGTCCTGCGGATGCTGATGCTGGGCGCGCCCGCAAGCGTGGACACCGACGCGATCCGCGCCGACCTTGCGGCGCAGCCGGGCGTCGTGGGCGTGCACCACCTGCATGTCTGGCAGATCGACGAGCGGCGGATGTCGGCCGAACTGCACCTCGTCGTCGCGGACGGGGACGATCCGCACCCGATCCGCCACCGCATCAAGGCGCGGCTTGCCGAGCGGTTCGACATCGCCCACTCGACGGTCGAGATCGAGACGCCGAACACCGGCTGCGCCGATCCGTCCTGCGCCGGGCCGGGCGGGGCGCTGGACGCGGGCCACGCGCACGGTCACGACCATGACGCCCACGACCATGACGCCCACCCGCACTACGGAATGACCGGCCATCGCCACTGACCGGGGCGCCTGCCCCGGTCGAAAGCGGACGTCAGTGCCCGTGCCCGGCGTTCGCGCGGTCGAACACGAACCGCTTGTCGCAGTAGCCGCAATCGACGAACCCGACGTCGGGCGAGATCGCGAGCCAGACGAGCGGATGGCCCAGCCCGAACGCCTCGTCCCCCGCGCAGCTGACGCGCCAGGACGTCACCATCTCTGTCACCGGCGCGGGCAGCGGCTCGGCGGCCGGGTCCTGGTTGGTGGACAGCGACTCCTGGGTCGGGCTAGGGTGCGGCATCGGCGGCGGCTCTCTTGTGCAGACGGGCGGAGCCCGGTTTAAGGGTGCAGCCATTCTAGCCATCGCGCACGGTCCCACAAGCCCGCGCCCGGAACGGAACACCATGCCCGAGACATCCCGCCCGCCCCGCGACGCGATCCGCCTGACCGCGCTGCGCAAGGCCTATGCCGCGGCCGGCAACTCGCCCGTCAAGCACGCGCTCAACGGGATCGACCTCGCCATCCCGGCGGGGTCGATCTTCGGCCTGCTGGGGCCGAACGGTGCGGGAAAGTCCACGACCATCAACATCATGGCCGGGCTCGTGAACAAGACCTCGGGCAAGGTCGAGATCTGGGGCTTTGACCAGGACGTGAACCCGCGCCAGTCGCGCGCCGCGATCGGGGTGATGCCGCAGGAACTGAACATCGACCCGTTCTTCACGCCCCGCGCCAGCCTGGAAGTGCAGGCCGGGCTTTACGGCGTGCCGAAGGCCGACCGGTGGACGGACGAGATCCTCGACCTCGTGGGCCTGACCGCGCAGGCGGAAAGCTATACCCGGCAGCTGTCGGGCGGGATGAAGCGGCGGCTTCTGCTGGCCAAGGCGCTGGTCCACAAGCCCCGGATCCTCGTGCTGGATGAGCCGACCGCGGGCGTGGACATCGCGCTGCGCGAGATGCTGTGGACGAACGTGCGCCGCCTGAACGAACGCGGCATGACCGTGATCCTGACGACGCATTACCTCGAGGAAGCACAGCAGATGTGCGACGAGATCGCGATCATCAACCACGGGCAGGTGGTCGCGCACGACAGCACCGCGCGGCTGCTGGGGCGGACGGACAGCAAGACGCTGGTGATCGACCCCGGCGACTGGGCGGGCGACCTGCCAGCGCTGCCCGACGGCGTCACCGCGCAGCGCCGCCCCGACCGGATGCTGGCGCTGAGCTACGCGCCGACGCGGATGCAGGCCGACCAGATCGTCGACCGCCTGCGCGCCGCGGGCGTCCCGATGCTCGACCTGCAGACCGAGCAGCCGGACCTCGAGGACGTGTTCCGCCAGCTCACCGGCTGACGGCGTCCGTCAGCGCGGCGACACCATCCGGCCCATGTCGTGCCCGCCCATCAGGTGCAGGTGGAAATGCGGGACCTCCTGCACGCCGTGCTCGCCCGAGTTCGTGATCGCCCGGAACCCCTTGCCGCCTTCCGCAAGCGAAAGGCCCTGGTCCCTGGCGACCTGCGCCACCAGCCGGTTGAAGCCCACGATCTCGGCGTCGGACGCGTTGGCGGCGAAGTCGTCGTAGCTGACGTAAGCCCCCTTCGGGATCACCAGCAGGTGGACCTGGGCCTGCGGGCGGATGTCGCGGAACGCGATGGCGTGGTCGTTCTCGGCGACCCTGTCGCTGGGGATCTCGCCGCGCAGGATTCGGGCGAAGATGTTCTGGTCGTCATAGGCGGCGCGCATGGGCATTTCTTCCTCGGGCGGTTGCAGGATCAGTCGGCGAACAGGTGTTCGGTCTGCGCCAGCCGCCGCGCCGTGTCCATGTCGATCCCCATGAACTGGGCCAGGGCGGCTGCGTTGTCTTCGGCGGGTCGGTCGGCCGCGATGGTGTGGAAGGACTGCAGTTCCAGGTCGCGGATGCGTTCGGCCTCGTGTTCCAGCGCGTTGCGGACCGACGGCACCAGCCGGCTTATCGTGCTTTCCGCCGCGTCCGACCGGGCCAGCCCGGTGCGCCCGATATGGCCACGCACGTAGTCCTCGTCGAAGTCGGATTCGATGAGCAGCGCCCGGACCTCGGCCTTGTCGTCGGCGAAGTCCTGCACCAGCCCCAGCGCCGCCGGATCAAGGCAGATGGCCAGCTTCCTGCTGCCGAACTGGTCGAACAGGATGCGCACCAGCGCCTTGCGATGGCGCTCGCGCTTCTCGACCGTCTTTTCCACCCCGCCCATGTCGGGAAGCGCGGCCTCCTGTTCGTTGAACAGGTAGTCCACCGCCGGGATGTCGGTCAGGTCGCGCATGGCGCGGGTCAGGCGCTTGGCGACGTGCCATTTCTTGCAGACGATCATCAGCAGCGTGCGGCCCCGGCCGAGATTGCCCTCGACCTCCCAGAAGCGTTCGCCGAAGCGGCGGCCGATCCGGCCCCGCTGGGTGAGGAAGCGGTGCAGCCCCACCGCCTCGTTCGAGATCGAGAACGCGCGCTGGTCCGCCTGCCAGAGCGCGCCCAGACGCTGGCGCAGCTCGATCGCGTCGGTGCTGATCTTGCGCGCGAACAGGAAGTCCTGCCCCAGCAGCAGGTCGTAGTGGTCGTTGTAGAACGTGACCGGCATCCCGTAGTCGGTGAACATCAGGAAGGTCAGGGTGCGCGCCCGGATCTCGTTCTTCGGGACGACGTGGGGAACGATGGTCTGGAAGAACGTCTCGTCCGGGATCCACGTCGTCGAGAAGAAGCGGATCACGTCGGGGCGCTTGTCGCAGAACTCCAGCACCTTCTCGATCGTCTGGCGGCGCAGGCACCACCATTGCGACCCGATCATGACCTGGATGTCGGCCGGCACCTCGCGGGTCAGGCCAAGGCGCTTCTGGATCGCGTAGCTGGCGTAGAAGAGCTTGGGCCGGGTGCGCTCGTTGAACCAGTGGCGGTAGTGGAGCCGTTCCTCCTTGAAGCCGGTCTTGATCCAGTCGCTGTGGAAGAAGTCGAAGTTCTCGATGTAGTCGACGTCGCGGTCATCGAGGAACTCGTGGGCGTAGACCGCCGTCTTGATCGGCATGCAGTCGCCCGACAGCATGTAGAAGTGGGTGGCGCGCGGGAACGCCTCGACCGCGGCGCGCACCGCCAGAAGGCTTGCGGCGACCAGCGACCATTCGCCCCAGCCGCATTTCAGCCGGCGCGCGGCGAAGGTGACGCCGGGGTTGTCCTTCAGCGCCGCGCGGATCATCGCGAAGTCGGCGTCGCTCGCCCGCGCGTCGAAGTGGATCGAGACGTAGTCGCCCGTGTCCGTCAGTCGGCGCGCCTGCGCGATCAGGCCCTTGGGATCCTTGTGGGTCAGCAGGATGAAGGCGATCTTTGCCATGGACGGACAGCCTCTTGCGAGCGCGGGCGAGCGGTCGAAAAAAGCCGTGAAGACGTTGCTGAAACCGCGGCGATCTGCTTTGTGTGCATAGCGATTTCCGGCGCGGGAGCAACCCGCGTTTCCGGGCAGAGGACTGATTGGCGATGAACTTTCCCGGCACCTGGATGACCGAAAGCGGCAGCATGCTTTACCGGGTCGTGCCGAAATGCGCCTGCTCGACCATCGGCCAGATCATGTTCCATTCCGACCACGGCCGCTACTTCGACGGCGACATCCACGATGCCACGTCGGGCCTGCACAAGTGGAACCAGCCCGAGAGCCAGGACCCGATCCGCGCCGCCGCCGCCAATCACACGGCGCTGAACTTCACGGTCGTGCGCAACCCCTATGCGCGGATCCTGTCGTCGTTCTTCGACAAGATCTGCGGCATCCAGCGCAACGGCAAGCGCTACCGCGGGAACCTCGTCCCGCAGCTGATCCAGCGCTACGGCATCGAGGTCGGCAGCCCGGAAGACAACTTCGACTTCGACCAGGTCAGGTCGTTCCGCCGCTTCCTTCTGTTCGCGCGCGACACCATCCGCTGGCGCCGCCCGATGGAGCCCGACATCCACTGGTCCGCCATGTCCGGCCATGTCGCCACGTTCATCGTGAACGGCGGCCGCTACGACAGCATCTTCTCGACCGAGGACTTCAACACGGGCATGCGCAAGGTGCTGGACCGCGCCCATGTCCGCCACGACTTGGACCTGGAGACGGTGCCGCGCTTCAACGAGAGCGAGGGCCACGGGCCGAAGCGGGCGCACAAGGTCAGCGAGTATTTCGACGACCTGTCGCGGCATCTCATGTGGGAAATCTACAAGAAGGATTTCCAGCTGTTCCGGTATGACTTCGACAACCCCGACAACAGGATGCCGAAGGGCGAGGTGGACCTGGACGAGGTGCATCGGAAGCTGGGGCGGTAGGCGCCGTCTCTTACCGCGGGCGGCGGACGGCATCGGTTCGCGAGGCGGACCCGCTGAAGGGAACGGGCCACAAGCCCGTTCCCGGCCATCCGATGAAGCCGGCACTCCGGAGGGACGCGCCCGTCCGGGTGGGTGCGAACGCACCCGCCTGGGGGCGGGCGGGCGCGTTCCGGTCTGCTTTGGGCAGACCGGGGGTGGATCGAAGGATCGTGGAAGAACACGCCCTCAGTGTTGACCGATGAGGATGCTGCCTTGAGAACGGATCATCGTCCCGTTTCCGCAGTCCATCGAAGCAGCCAGGACGAAGGGCCACCGCTGCACCGATATCAGGGGCTCACCCCGTGATCCGCCGGACCTCGTCCATCAGCAGCGCCCGGGCCCGGTCCGGCGGCATGTCGGGGTCCAGCACCGCGCGCAGGTAGGCGCCGTCGATCAGCGCGGCCAGCCGGTCCGCCTGCGCCAGCGCACGGCCCTTTCCCACCAGCGGCCGCAGGGCATGGACCAGGTTCGACCTGAGCCGCCTGTGATAGACCCGCAGCAGCCGCGCCGCTTGCGGGTCGGTCGGCGCCAGCGCATAGAAGTTCAGCCAGGCCGACATCGCCGCAAGGTCGAAGTTCCCGCCCGCGAGGCTCTCGTCCACGATCGCGCGCAGCCGCTCCTGCGGATCCGGGGCCGCCTTCAGCGCCGCCCGCACGCCCTCACCATATCGTGACAGGATGTGCCGCATCGCCGCGAGGAAGATGTCGCCCTTCGATCCGAAGTAGTGATGCGCCAGCGCAGGCGACATCCCAGCCTCGCGCGCGATTTGCGCGACGGTCACGTCGAGCGACCCCGATCGCCCCACGGTTTCGATTGTGGCATTGATCAGCGCGGCCTTTCGGGTAGGTTCGGCCCCAACCTTGGGCATGAGGGAACCCTCGCCAGAATCACGCGCGCGTTCATCTAGCCCCAAGTTCATTGACGCGTCAATCAAGAAAAGAAATCGCCATGATCCGCACGACCCTTGCCGCCCTGACCGCCTGCGCCGCGCTTGCCGCCCCGACCCTGGCGCTGGCGCAGACGGCCGAACCCGCCGCCTGCCGGAAGATCAGCTTCTCGGACGTGGGCTGGACCGACATCACCGCAACCACCGCGCTGACGACGACCGTGCTCGACGCGCTGGGATACGAGACGACGACGCAGGTCCTGTCGGTGCCGGTGACGTTCAGCGGCCTTTCGACCGACGACCTGGACGTGTTCCTGGGCACCTGGCTGCCGACGATGGAGGCGGACGTCGCCCCCTACCGCGACGCGGGCACCGTCGATCTCGTCGGCACCAATCTCACCGGCGCAAAATACACCCTTGCCACCAACAAGGCGGGCGCGGACCTCGGCATCACCTCGTTCGACGCGGTGGCCGCGCAGCGCGAGGCGCTGGACGGCAAGATCTACGGGATCGAGCCGGGGAACGACGGCAACCGCCTGCTGCTGGACATGGTCGCGACCGACAAGTTCGGGCTCGGGACGTTCGAGGTGGTGGAATCGTCCGAACAGGGGATGCTGGCGCAGGTCGCGCGCGCGGACGGCGCAGGCAGGCCGGTCGTGTTCCTGGGGTGGGAGCCGCACCCGATGAACAGCCAGTTCCAGCTGACCTATCTGACCGGCGGCGACGAGGTGTTCGGCCCCAACCTCGGCGGGGCCGAGGTGCTGACCGCCACCCGCGCCGGGCTGTCGGCCGAATGCCCGAACCTGGGCCGCTTCCTCGCCAACCTGACGTTCACCCTGCCGATGGAGAACGAGGTCATGGGCCGGATCCTGAACGACGCGCAGGAACCCCGCCGCGCCGCCGGGGATTGGCTTCGTGAAAACCCCGAGGCCGTGACCGGCTGGCTTCAGGGGGTGACGACCGCCGATGGCGGCGACGCGGCCGCAGCCGTGACCGAGGCGCTGGCGGAGTGAACGGATGACCCTGGACTGGCTGACCACGGCGCTGACCGAGCACAAGATCCCGGTCGGCCGGACCGCGCGGCTGGGCTTCGACTGGCTGCGCGCCAACGCCTCGCCGCTGTTCGACGCCGTGGCGGCGGTGCTGGAAACGCTGATCGCCGGCTTCCAGACGGCGCTGGAAGTCCCGCATCCGCTGGTCTTCACCGCGCTGGCCATGCTCCTGGCCTGGTTCACCCGGCGCAGCCCGTGGGTGTGCGCGGGCGTGGGGCTGGGGTTCCTGTTCATCCTGAACCAGGGCTACTGGGACGAGACGATGCAGTCCCTGACGCTGGTCCTGTCGGCCGCCTTCGTCTGCATGGCGGTCGGCGTGCCGATCGGCATCGCCGCGGCGCACCGGCCCAAGCTGTACCGGGTGATGAAGCCGATCCTCGACCTCATGCAGACGCTGCCGAGCTTCGTGTACCTGATCCCGGCGATCGTGTTCTTCGGGATCGGCATGGTGCCGGGGCTGATCGCGACGGTGATCTTCGTCCTGCCCGCACCCATCCGGCTGACGCATCTGGGCATCTCGTCCACGCCCGAGGCGCTGGTCGAGGCCGGCCGCGCCTTCGGCGCCACCCGCCGCCAGCTGTTGTGGAAGGTCGAACTGCCCAGCGCGTTGTCGCAGATCATGGCGGGCCTCAACCAGACGATCATGCTGTCGCTGTCGATGGTGGTGGTCGCGGCGCTGGTCGGCGCGTCGGGCCTGGGCGTGCCCGTGGTGCGCGCGCTGAACAGCGTGAACACGGCGCTCGGCTTCGAATCCGGCATCGTCATCGTGGTCGTGGCCGTGATCCTCGACCGCGTGCTCAGCGTCAGGCGCACGCCATGAGCGATCGCGCAAGGGATGCGGTGGTGTTCGACCGGGTGTCGGTGGTCTTCGGCGACGCGCCCGAACGGGCGCTGCCGCTGATGGACCAGGGGCTGGACCGCGCGGCGATCCGCGAGGCGACGGGGCAGGTGCTGGGTGTCCACGACTGCTCGCTGCGCGTCGCCGAGGGCGAGATCCTCGTCCTCATGGGCCTGTCGGGCTCCGGCAAGTCAACGCTGCTGCGGACGGTGAACGCGCTCGCGCCCGTGGTGCGCGGCGATGTGGGGCTGCGGACGGCGCACGGGATGCAGAGCGTCAGCGCCGCCAGGCCCGACGCGCTGCGCCGCATCCGCCTGAACGACGTGGCGATGGTGTTCCAGCAGTTCGGCCTTCTGCCCTGGCGCAGCGTGCGCGAGAACGTGGGGCTGGGGCTGGAGCTTGCGGGCATGGGCCGGGCCGAGCGCCGGGCGCGGGTGGACGAACAGCTGCGGCTGGTCGGCCTTGCCGACTGGGCCGACCGCAAGGTGGGCGACCTTTCGGGCGGGATGCAGCAGCGCGTGGGCCTTGCCCGCGCCTTCGCCACCCAGGCGCCGATCCTTCTGATGGACGAGCCGTTCTCGGCCCTCGATCCGCTGATCCGCACCCGGCTCCAGGACGATCTGCTGGCGATGCAGCGCACCCAGCGCCGCACGATCATCTTCGTCAGCCACGACCTGGACGAGGCGTTCAAGCTGGGCAACCGGATCGCGTTGATGGAGGGGGGGCGCCTCGTCCAGATCGGCACCGCGCGCGAGATCATCCAGAACCCGGCCAGCGACTACGTGCAGGACTTCGTCCGGCACATGAACCCCATCGGGGTGCTGACGGCGGCCGACCTGGCCGAGCCGGGCGATGCGGCGGGCACGCCCCTGCCCCGCGAACTGCCGGCGCGCGAGGTGATGCAGGCGCTGGCCGCGGCCGACATGCTGCCGGTCGAAGGCGGTGGCCGGGTCAGCCGTTCCAGCGTGCTGGCGCGGCTGGTCGATCCCCAGGGCTGACCGTCCCGCGCCGCGGCTGCTGCGATTCCCGCCAGGTGATCCAGCTGATCGCGCCGATCATCACCGCGCCGCCGACGATCACCCACACGTCCACGCCTTCGCCGAACGCGAACGTGCCGAGCAGGCTGGCCCAGATCAGCTGCAGGAACACCACGGGCTGGGTCACGGTCATAGGCGCCGCCTGGAAGGCGCGGGTCATGCTGTAATGCCCGGCCGTCCCGAACAGCGCCGCCAGCGCCAGCGCGGCAAGCTGCGGGGCGGACGGCGGCACCCACGACAGCGCCGCCAGGGGCGCCAGCCCGATCGTCACGGTGAGCGACATCATCGCCACGACCGCCCCGGCGGGTGCCACGCGGGTCAGCTGCTTGGCGATCAGGTACGAGGTCCCGAAGCACACCGCCGCGCAAAGCTGCGCCAGATGGCCCGGCTCCAGCGCGCGCACGCCCGGGCGCAGGACGATCAGCGCCCCGGCAAGCGCGACCGCGATCGCAAGCATGCGGCGCCAGCCCAGCGGCTCGCCCAGGAACAGGGCGGCGCCGGCGGTGACCACGATGGGGTTGATGAAGCCGATCGCCGTGACCTCGGCCACGGGGATGCGCGCCATCGCGAAGAACCACAGCACGACCGCGCAGACATGGATCGCGCCGCGCAGGATGAACTTGCGCCAGACCGGGGCGGGAAAGCCCGTCCGCAGGGCCTGCGCCAGCGGCAGCACCAGAAACAGGATCCCGAACACGAAGCGCAGGAAGGCCGACTGCGCCGCGGGCAGGTCGTCCCCCACCCAGCGCACGGTCCCGTTCACGGCGACGAAGAACAGTCCCGCCAGCAGCATCCACGCGATGCCGGCGAGGTTCGATCGGTCCTGCCGAGGCGCGGAAACGGCTGACACGTCCATCGCCCCCTGTTGGCCGTTGCCGGCCCGGGTTGCAAGGGCGCCCGCGGGTCAGCCCGCGAGGATCAGCGTCGCCGCGATGGTCCACATGACCACGCCCACGGCGGCATCGAGGATGCGCCACGCCACGGGCCTGGCGAACAGCGGCGCGATCAGCCGCGCCCCGTAACCGAGCGAGAAGAAGAACAGGAACGACCCCGTCATCGCCCCGATCGCGAAGGCGAGCCGGTCGCTCGACACTGCCGACACCGACCCCAGCAGCACCACCGTGTCGAGCCAGACATGCGGGTTCAGCCAGGTCAGCGCCGCGATGGTGCCGAGCGTCGCGGCCAGCGACGGCGGGGCGGCGCCTTCGGGGCGCAGCGCCTCGCCGCCCCGCGCGGCGGCGCGGAACGACTTCAGCCCGTACCAGATCAGGAACGCGGCCCCGCCCCAGCGCATGGCGGACAGGAACCACGGCGCGCGGGCGGCAATCGCCCCCGCCCCCGCGACGCCCGCGGCGATCAGGATCGCGTCGGACAGCGCGCAGAAGGCGCAGACGGCGAAGACATGGTGCCGCAGCAGCCCCTGCTTCAGCACGAAGGCGTTCTGCGCGCCGATCGCCACGATCAGCGACAGCCCAGTGCCGAGCCCCGAAAGCAACGCGCCAGTGTTCAGCACGACCGGGTGCCGGTCAGATCAGAGCTGCGTCGCGACCGCTTCGGAGATGTCGAAGTTGCCCGTCACGTTCTGGACATCGTCGTCATCTTCCAGCGTGTCGATCAGCTTCATGAGCTTGGTCGCCGTCTCGAGGTCGGTGACCTCGGTCGCGGCCTGCGGCCTCCAGACCAGCTTCGCGGATTCGGATTCGCCCAGCGATGCTTCCAGCGCGATCGACACCTCGTTCAGGTCGGTGTCGGCGCAGTAGATCCAGTGGCCCTCGTCGTCCGATTCCACGTCGTCCGCGCCCGCTTCCAGCGCCGCCATCATCACCGTGTCGGCGTCGCCGGCAGACGGCGGATACATGATCTCGCCCACCCGGTCGAACATGAACGCCACGCTGCCGGTCTGGCCCATGTCGCCGCCGTGCTTGGTGAAGTAGGACCGCACGTTCGACGCGGTGCGGTTGCGATTGTCGGTCATCGCCTCGACGATGATCGCGATGCCGTTGGGGCCGTAGCCCTCGTAGCGGATCTCGTCGTAATTCTCGGCGTCGCCGCCCTGCGATTTCTTGATCGCGCGGTCGATCACGTCCTTGGGGACCGAGTTCGACTTGGCTTCCTTGACCGCCAGCCGCAGCCGCGGGTTCTTGTCTGGGTCGGGGTCGCCCATCTTGGCGGCGACGGTGATTTCCTTCGCCAGCTTCGAGAAGAGCTTGGAGCGCAGCTTGTCCTGCTTGCCCTTGCGATGCTGGATGTTGGCCCATTTGGAATGGCCTGCCATCGGTGGATCCTCGGCTCGGGGACGCCGGCGGGGGCGTCCGTCATCGGGTGCGGGGTGCCCGGATGGCCCGCCCGCCTGTGTGGCCGGGTTCTAGTCGCGCCCGGGGGGCCGCGCAAGCTGCGCCTCGGCCAGCAGGAACAGGCGGATCGCGGTGGCAAGCCCCACCGGCGCGGGTCGCGCGTGGTCGATCGCGGCGATCAGCTGGGCGCGCGTCATCCCCCGCGCCGCCGCAGCCTCGGCGGCCGCGCGCCAGAACGCTTCTTCCAGGCTGACGCTGGTCGCGTGCCCGTCGATCGTCAACGAACGCTTGACCGGCGGGGCAAGGGGCGGAAGCTCAATCATCCTTGCGGTGCTGGTCGAGATGCTGGGCGGCGCGTTCGGCCTGCGCCTTCTCGGCAAGCCGCTGCGCCTTGGTGCGGCCGTGCTTCGCGGCGTTCGCATCGGCCGTCCGGCGCGCCTCGGCCCGGGCCTGCTGCTTGCGGAAGCGGTTGAGGTTGGTGATCTCGGCCATGCGGCGATCATAGCGGGCCGGAGGGTTCGGGGGAATGGCGGTGACGTCTCGACAATCTGCTACGTTATACCGTAACAAATAGTTGGGGCATCGACGCCCCGGATCGTCAAAGGAGCTTCCTCATGCAAAATCCGCTCAGCCTGCTCGGCGCGCTTGCCCTCGGCGCTGCCCTTTCCGTGGGAGTCCAGGCATCCGCGCAGACCGCCGCCGCGACGACCGATGCGGCCCATGACCACGCCCATGACCATGCGCATGGCCACAGCCACGCCCACGATCACGCCGACGACCCGATCGCAAAGGGCTATTTCGAGGATGCCCAGGTGCAGGCCCGCACGCTTGCCGACTGGCAGGGCGACTGGCAGTCCGTCTATCCCTACCTGACCTCGGGCGCGCTGGACCCCGTGATGGCGCACAAGGCCCAGCACGGCGACAAGAGCGCCGCCGAGTACCGCAGCTACTACGAGGCCGGCTACAAGACGGACGTGGACCGGATCGAGATCAAGGACGACCGGGTGACCTTCCACCGCGGCGACAAGGCGGTCTCGGGCACCTACGCCGACGACGGCCACGAGGTGCTGACCTACCCCAAGGGCAACCGCGGCGTGCGCTACGTCTTCCGCAAGACCGAGGGCGATGCCGAAGCCCCGGCCTTCATCCAGTTCAGCGACCACCGCATCGCGCCGGAAAAGTCCGATCACTACCACCTGTACTGGGGCGAGGACCGCGCGGCGCTGCTGGACGAGATCACCCACTGGCCGACCTACTACCCCGCCGGGCTGACGGCCGAGCAGGTCGTGGCCGAGATGATGGCCCACTGACGGGCCTGAACGAAAAAGGCGCGCGGCATTGCCGCGCGCCTGTCGTTTCCGCCCCGGGGAAGGATCAGTCTTCGGGGCCGACCATCAGTTCGGGGCGCACGACGCGGTCGAAGGTTTCCTCGTCCACGTAACCCAGCGCGACGGCCTCTTCCCGCAAGGTGGTGCCGTTCTTGTGGGCAGTCTTGGCGACCTTCGTGGCGGCGTCGTAGCCGATGGTCGGCGCAAGCGCCGTCACCAGCATCAGCGATTCCTTCATCAGCTTCTCGATCCGCGCCGTGTTGGCCTGCGTGCCGACAACCATGTTGTCGGTGAAGGACGACGCCGCGTCGCCCAGAAGCTGCATGGACTGCAGCACGTTGTAGGCCATCATCGGGTTGTAGACGTTCAGCTCGAAATGCCCCTGCGATCCGGCGAAGCCGACCGCCGCGTCGTTCCCCATGACGTGCGCGCAGACCATCGTCAGCGCCTCGGCCTGGGTCGGGTTCACCTTGCCCGGCATGATCGACGAGCCCGGCTCGTTTTCCGGCAGGATCAGCTCGCCCAGGCCCGAGCGCGGGCCGGAACCCAGCAGCCGCAGGTCGTTCGCGATCTTGAACAGCGATGCCGCCACGGTCTTCAGCGCCCCGTGGAAGAACACCATCGCGTCATGGGCGGCCAGCGCCTCGAACTTGTTGGGGGCCGTCACGAACGGCAGCCCGGTGATCTTGGCGATTTCCGCCGCGATCGCCGTGTCCCAGCCCTTCTTCGTGTTCAGCCCGGTGCCGACGGCGGTGCCGCCCTGCGCCAGCTCGTAGATCTGCGGCAGGCAGAGCTTCACCCGCGCGATCCCCATGCGGACCTGGTGGGCGTAGCCCGAGAATTCCTGGCCCAGCGTCAGCGGCGTCGCGTCCTGGGTATGGGTGCGGCCGATCTTGATGATGTCCTTGAACTCGTCCTGCTTGGCTTCCAGCGCGGCGGCGAGCTTTTCCAGCCCCGGCAGCAGCACGTCGCGGGCGACCATGCCGATTGCCACGTGCATCGCGGTCGGGAAGGTGTCGTTGGACGACTGGCCCATGTTGACGTGGTCATTGGGGTGGACCGGGGTCTTGGACCCGATCTCGCCGCCCAGGATCTGGATCGCGCGGTTCGAGATGACCTCGTTCGCGTTCATGTTCGACTGCGTGCCGGACCCCGTCTGCCAGACGACCAGCGGGAAGTTGTCGTCGAACTTGCCGGCGACCACCTCGGACGCGGCCTGCACCATCGCGTCGCCCAGGCTCTTGTCCAGCTTGCCGGTGGCCATGTTCACCTGCGCCGCCGCCTGCTTCACCACGCCCAGCGCGCGGACGATGGCGACGGGTTGCCGTTCCCAGCCGATCGGGAAGTTCTGGATCGAGCGCTGGGTCTGGGCGCCCCAGAACTTGTCGCCGGGCACCTCGAGCGGGCCGAAGCTGTCGGTCTCGGTGCGGGTCCGGGCCTGATCCCGGGCCTCGGTTCCGGTCTGATTCGGGGTGTGGTTCTGGGCGTCGTTCACGGGCAATCCTCCAGGACGGCGGCCCGGGTCGGGGGCCTTCGTGCGATTGGCCGCGTTCTAGGCAAGCGTCCGGGGAATGGCAATCGGCATGCCGTCGCACACCGGCGCGCCCGCGACCTGCGCCGCAGGCGGATGCGTCACTTGCGCCACTTGTCCAGGCTCACGACCTCGGCGCCGCCGGGGCTTTCGGCAGGCGTGTCGCGGGACGCGTCGTCGGCATCGTCGTCCCCGCCCTCGCCGCCGTCGTCGTCGCCATCGTCATCGTCATCGTCGCTGTCCTGCGTCTCGAACCGCAGGCCGAATTCGACCGACGGGTCCACGAAGGTGCGGATCGCGTCGAACGGGATCACCATCGGCTCGGGCGAGTTGCCGAAGTTCAGCGTGATCGAGAACCCCTCGTCCGTGACCGTCAGGTTGTCGAACCAGTGCTGGATGACGATCGTCATCTCGTCGGGATAGCGGTCGCGCAGCCACGAGGCCATCTCGACCCCCTCCTCGCGCGTGTCGAAGGTGATGAAGAAGTGGTGTTCGCCGGGCAGCCCGTTCTCGGCGACACCCTGCAGCACATCCGCGATCAGCCCCTGCATCGCACGGTGCATCATCGCGCCATATTCGATTTCAGACATCGCGGACCTCGTTCCTTCTCAGGCGCCAGCATAGGGATTGGGGCGGGGTTGAAAAGGGCGTGCGGGACGGGGGCGGGTCGACGGCCCGCCACGGGCGGCAGGCCCTTCGGCCCGGATCGGTGATCGCAGGGGGATATTCAGGAAATGGCGCGGTTGACGGGGCTCGAACCCGCGACCCCCGGCGTGACAGGCCGGTACTCTAACCAACTGAGCTACAACCGCGCATTCCTGCGAGCGGCGGGGTGGTGATGGCGCGGTTGACGGGGCTCGAACCCGCGACCCCCGGCGTGACAGGCCGGTACTCTAACCAACTGAGCTACAACCGCGCAGACCACCCCGATCCGATCGGAGTGGGCGGGGTTTACGAGGCGCGCATCGCGGCGTCAAGCCGCTTGCGTGCATGCCGCCGAAGAAAGTCGCGCGGGCCGTCGGCGCGACGGTCATCCGGGCGCTCTATCAGGCGCCGGCCTCGGCGAGCCGCGCAAGGCACGCGACGAACGTCTCCATGCCGCGGGAAAGCCGGTCCGCGTCGACCGCGGCGCCCGGCGGCGCGACGACCAGGACCGCGCCCGGCGTTGCGGCCGCGCCATGCAGCATGAGGTTGTCGAACATGTCGAAGTTCTCCAGCGCCAGCCCGTCGGGACCGCGATGCTCTCCCCCGGCGTCGGGGCGGGCCGCGCCGTGGTAGAATCCGGCCTGAAGGCGGTCGAAGTGGCCGCGCGGATCGTTGCTGTAGGCCGCGATGCGGGCGCCCCGCGCGACCATGTAGCCCAGTTCAAAGCAGGTGCCGGGATCGGCGCCGACGCCGCGGAACGGGGTCAGGTTCGCCACGATCGCGTCGCACCCGTTCATGAGCGCGATGTTCGAGCGGTAGATCCTCATCCCCGTCGCGAAGCGGTCGCCGCCGGGCGGCAGGTCATTGTCGAGCGGGGTGACGGGCTGGAAGCCCCGCGCGCGCGAGAGGGCCGCTTTCGTGGCGAGGATCTCGCGGGCGTCGGGAAGAAAGACCTCGGGGCCTGCCAGGTAGACGCGCATGGAAAGCTCTCCTCCGGTCCGCGCGAAGCGCGCTCGCGCGGCGTTGCAGAATGAACAGGGGCCCCGCTAAAGCGGGGCCCCGTCGTCGCTCACATGTCGCGGCTTAGATTGCGCCGCGCGGGATCAGTTGGCCGGCGCGGTGTAGGCGGGCAGGTTCTGGACCTGGTCGGCGGGGGTGCCGACATAGACGCGCAGGTCCGACCCGTCGGGGTTGCGCTGCAGCGAAACCTGGTCGAACGGGTAGGCCACGTCACGCTCGCCGATCCCCAGGAAGCCGCCGACGCTGACGATCACCTGCTGGATCTGGCCCGAGGGGTCCGCGACGACGGTCTTGACCTCGCCGATGTCCTCGTCGCCCGCGGCGTACACGTCGGCGCCGGTCAGTTCATCGCTGGCAACGCCGCCGGCCGGGACCAGCTCGTAGCCTTCACGAAGCGCGACGTCGCTGCCCATGACGGGGGCTACGGCCGCGCCGGTCGCGGCGCCGGTGGTGGCTGCGGCGGTCGTGCCCGCGCCGGTCACGTCGACGGCCGCGTCAGCCGCGTTCACGGTGACGTCCGCCTGGCCCGCCGGGGTCACGTTCACCTGCGGCTCGGCGGCCGGGGCGACGTTGACCTGGGCTTCGCCCGCCTGCTCGACGTTCACGGCCGCGTCGGCCTGTTCGATCTGGACCACGGCCTCGTCGGCGCGCTGGACGTTCACGGTCGGCTCGGATTCGGTCACGTTGACCTGGGCCTCGGCGCTCTGCACCGAAACCTGCGGCTCGGGCGTGACGAAGCTGACGACCGGCTCGGGCGTCTCGACGGTCACGACGGGCTGGGTCTCGCCCACGCGGACCTCCGGGTCGGCCAGCGCGACCGACACGACCGGCTGCGGGATGTTGACGGTGACGGTCGGCTCGGCCTGGGTCACGTTGATGACCGGGGCGCACTGCTCGACGGTGACGGTCGGCGGGGCCTGCGTGACAGTGACGGTGGGCTGCGGCTGTTCCACCGTGACCTGCGGCGCGGCTTGGGTCACCGTGACTTCCGGGTTCGGGACTTCGACGTTGACCACCGGCTCCGCCTGCTGGACGACAACCTGCCCGCCGCCGGGAACGGCAGCGGTCGCGCCGGCAGCAGTCGCGTCGGCGGGCGCAGTGGTTGCGGTCGCATCGACGTTCGCGGTTGCATCCGGGGTCGCGGTCGCATCGGGGGTCGCGGTGGCACCGGGCGTCGCGGTCGCATCCGCACCCGTCACCGGGGCCGTGGCCGTGGCACTGCCGGTCGCGGCAGCGTCGGGGGCAGGAGCGCCCGCGGGCGGGGTGGCCTGGGCGAAGGCGCCGGTGGCCACGAACGAGATGACCGCGGCGGTGCCGAGAAGCTGCTTGAGCATTGCTAAACCCTTTCTTCAATGACGGAGCTGGAGGAGATTCGTGCCTCGCGACCAAACGGGCTGCTCGCGGAATCGTTCCCGCGACGACGAAAAAGGGCGCCCGGAGGCGCCCTCGTTAATCGTTGACCAGACTAGAGAAAATCAGCGCATGACCGTCGCGTTGTCGAAGTCGGGCAGCGCGCGCAGTTCTTCTTCCGTGAAGTTCGTCGCGTAGAACACGTCGTTGCCCACGCGGGTCATGTGCAGCGCGTCAACGCCCAGCAGGACCTTCTTCGCGCCGATCCCGAGGAAGCCGCCGATGTCGGCGATGTAGCCCACGACGTCGCCGTTCGAGTTGAAGACGATGTCGTCAACCTGCGCGATGTCCGCCCAATCGGCCGGGCGCTCGGTCATCTCGGTTTCGGTGAACACGGCCGTGGAGGGCTGGTTCGTGGTGTAGACGCGGGTGCCGATCACAGCCGAGGCGAGCATGCCGGGGTTCTCGGCGCTCAGGATCGGGGCAGCGACGTCGGGCGCCTCGACGACCTGTTCGGTCGTGGCGGCCGAGCCGGTCGTGGTGGCCACGTCCGTCGTGGTGGTGGTCGCGCCGGTCGTGTCCGTGCCGGTCATCCCGGTCGCGGTGTCCGTGGTGCCGACGCTGTCGGTCGGGTTGTCGACCACGTCGACGTCGGTCGCGCCGTCAACCGCGGTCGCGGCGGGGGCGGTCGGCGTCCCCGTGTCGGAGCCGGTCGCCGTGGCGGAGCCGGTCGCCGTGTCGGTGCCCATCGGCGCCGCCGTCGTCGTGTCGGACGACATGCCGTCCGTGGTGGTGGTCGTGCCGGCCGCATCCGTGCCGGTGGCAGCGGTGCCGGCCGAGTCGGTGCCGGTCGTCGCGGTGGTGTCCGTGCCCATGCCGCTCGCGTTCGCGTCGACGTCGGTCGAGGTCATGGGCGATGCGGACGCATCGGGCGCCGCAGGCGCCGTCGAGGTCTGCGCCATCGCGAAGCCGGTCAGCGCCAGCGACGAGGTTGCTGCAAGAAGCAGAGCTTTCATGGGTCGGTCCCTTTCGATAAACTGCTGCGCGGACAGGCGTCGCCGCCCGCATCGGGGACACAACACGGGCGCCCGGCAATCGTTCCTTCCCTGACGCCCTCGTGAAACCTGGCCCGGGGATCCTTCACGCTTCAGCGGGAACCGCGTTCCAGCCCCAGGCCAGGCGGCACGCTGATCCGGCCGCCGCAGACGGGGCCCGGTGCGCCGGTGGTGCCCGGCCCCGACGTGGGCAGCCCGCGCAGCACCCGGACGGCAAGCCAGCCGAAGGCCTGCGCCTCGATCATGTCGCCATCCAGCCCGATCGCCTCGACCGGCTGCACGCGGGCCCCGCTGCGGGCGGCAAGCGCCGCCATCAGCGCGGCGTTGTGACGCCCGCCGCCGCAGACCAGAAGCGCCGCGGGCCGGTCCGGCAGCCAGGCCAGCCCCGCCGCCACCGCCGCCGCCGCCGCGTGGACCAGCGTCGCCGCCGCATCGGCGTCGGACGCTTTCCCGACCGCAGGCAGCAGCCCCGCGAAGCTGTCGCGGTCGAGCGACTTGGGGGGCCTTCGGGCGAAGAACGGATGCTCCAGGAAACGCGCGATCAGGGCTTCGTCGGGCGTTCCCGCCGCCGCCAGCGCGCCGCCATCGTCGCGCGCTACCCCCCGCCGCGCGCGCATAAAGTCGTTCACCGGCGCGTTGGCGGGGCCGGTATCGAAGGCGATGCAGGCATCCTCGGGCTGCGTGACCCGGGGATCGGTCCAGGTCAGGTTGCCGACGCCGCCCAGGTTCAGGAACGCGACCGGCGCCGGCTCCAGCTGGCCCGCGGCCACGGCCCAGCGGGCAAGGGCATGGTGGAAGAACGGCGCCAGCGGCGCGCCCTGCCCGCCCCGGCGCACGTCCTCGGTGCGGAAATCCCAGACGACGGGGCGCCCGGTCCGGCGCGCAAGCTCCCATCCCAGCCCCGCCTGGTGGGTGCCGCGGCCGCCCGGATCATGCGCCAGGGTCTGGCCGTGAAAGCCGATCACCCCCGCCTCGGGGAACTCGGCCGCGAGCGCCGCGTGCGCCGCCACCGACAGCACCGCCGCATCGGCCACGCCATCCTCGCCCGGCCAGCGGCCGAGCGCGGCGTGCAGCACCCCGGCCTCGTTCCCGGCATAGGCGCGGTAGGCCGAGCGTCCGAAGCCCGCGATGCTTTCGCCGTCGGTGTCGATCAGCGCCGCGTCCACCCCGTCGAGCGACGTGCCCGACATCATCCCAAGCGCCAGCATGGCCCGCCCTCTCTGCTGTCCCGTCCCGCTTTTCCTCGTCCCTGCCGCTCTGTATAGCCGGGTCGGACAGAAGGAAAACGCCGATGACCCTGAAGCCCCGATCCGAGTTCCTGGACACGATGATCCGGCGCGGCTACCTCGCGGACTGCACCGACCTGCAGGGCCTCGACGACGCGCTGATCGCAGGGCCGGTCACCGCGTATATCGGCTACGACGCCACGGCCGCGTCGCTGCACGTGGGCCATCTTCTGAACATCATGATGCTGCGCTGGCTGCAGAAGACCGGGCACCGGCCGATCACGCTGATGGGCGGCGGGACGACCAAGGTGGGCGATCCCAGCTTCCGCTCGGACGAGCGCCCGCTGCTGGCGCCCGAGCAGATCCGGTCGAACATCGACGGGATGCAGCGGGTGTTCGCGCGCTATCTCGACTACGGCGAAGGCCGCGCGTTGATGCTGGACAACGCCGAGTGGCTCGACAGCCTCAACTACCTCGACTTCCTGCGCGACATCGGGCGCCACTTCAGCATCAACCGGATGCTGTCGTTCGAGTCCGTCAAGTCGCGGCTGGACCGGGAACAGTCGCTGAGCTTCCTCGAGTTCAACTACATGATCCTGCAGGCCTACGACTTCCTCGAGCTGAACCGCCGCCACGGCTGCCTGCTGCAGATGGGCGGGTCGGACCAGTGGGGCAACATCGTCAACGGGATCGACCTGACCCGGCGGGTGCTGGACGCGCAGGTGTTCGGGCTGACCTCGCCGCTGCTGACCACCAGCGACGGGCGCAAGATGGGCAAGAGCCAGGGCGGCGCGGTGTGGCTGTCGGGCGACCTGCTGAGCCCCTACGAGTTCTGGCAGTTCTGGCGCAACACCACCGATGCCGACGTGGGCCGGTTCCTGAAGCTCTATACCGAGCTTCCGGTCGAGGAATGCGACCGCCTCGGCGCGCTCTCGGGGGCCGGGATCAACGAGGCCAAGGTGATCCTCGCCAACGAGGTCACGACGCTGCTGCATGGCGCCGACGCCGCCGCGCGGGCCGAGGCGACCGCGCGCGAGGTGTTCGAGCAGGGCGGCGCGGGGGGCGAGCTGGAAACGGCCACCCTGCCCCGGTCCGCCTTCGACGGCGGCGCGCTGAGCGTCAGCCACGTGCTGGTGCAGGCGGGGCTGACCGGATCGGGGAAGGAAGCCAAGCGACTGATCGCCGAGGGTGGCCTGCGGCTGGACAACGAGCCGGTGACCGACCCGCAGGCGCCGCTGACGGCGGCGCAGGTGGAAGCGGGCATCAAGGTCTCGATCGGGCGCAAGAAGCACCGGATGCTGCGCCTTGGCTGACGCGGCCCGCCCCGACGTGCTCTGCATCGGCGCGGTCCTGTGGGACGTGATCGGCCGCACGCCGGGTCACATGAAGGCCGGCGACGACGTGCCCGGCCGCATCGCCCACATCCCTGGCGGCGTCGCGCTGAACGCCGCCGCCGAGCTCGCGCGCCGCGGCATGCGCCCTGCCGTGCTGGGCGCGGTCGGGGACGAGCCGGATGGCTCTGCGCTGGTGACGGAAATCCGGGCGCTCGGCATCCTGCCCGACTGGCTGGTGCGCGACCACGGGATGCCCACCGACATCTACATGGCGATCGAGGACGCGGGCGGCCTGATCGCGGCCATCGCCGACGCGCATTCGCTGGAAGCGGCGGGCGAACGCGTCCTGGCCCCCCTGCGCGACGGCCGTCTCGGGTCGGCGGACGATCCCTGGACCGGGCCGGTCGTGCTGGACGGGAACCTGACGCAGGACCTGCTGGCGACGATCGCGGCCGATCCGGCGCTGCGGGCGGCCGACCTGCGGGTGATCCCGGCGAGCCCCGGCAAGGCCGAACGCCTCGCCCCCCTCATCACCACCGGGCACGCCACGTTGTACCTGAACCTGGCCGAGGCGCAGACGCTGGCGGGCCGGCCCTGCACGAGCGCGGCCGAGGCTGCCGCGCTGGTCGTCGCGCGCGGCGCGCAGCGGGTGCTGGTGACCGACGGCGCGCGCCCGGTGGCGCTGGCCGGCGCCGACGGCACCGCGCTGACCGCCGCCCCGCCGCGCGTCACCATTGCCCGCGTGACCGGCGCCGGCGACTGCTTCATGGCCGCCCACCTCGTCGCCGAACGCAACGGCGCCGACCCCGCCCGCGCGCTGGAAGCCGCCGTCGCGGCGGCGGCCGCCCACGTTTCAGGAGCCTTCGCATGACTGACCTGCCATCTGCCCACCTGCCGATCGTCTTCACCCCCGAGGTCCGCGCCGCGCTGGACGAGGGCCGCCCGGTCGTGGCGCTGGAATCCACCATCATCACCCACGGGATGCCGTTCCCGCAGAACTTGGAGATGGCGCGCGAGGTCGAGGACGCGATCCGCGCGGGCGGCGCCACCCCCGCCACCATCGCCGTGATCGGGGGCACCATCCGCATCGGGCTGGACGACGAGACGCTGCAATCCTTCGCCCGCTCGCCCGAAGGCACGGTGATGAAGCTCAGCCGGGCCGACCTCGCCGCCTGCGTGGCGACCGGGCGCACCGGCGCCACCACCGTGGCCGCCACCATGATCTGCGCGGCGCTGGCGGGGATTCGCGTCTTCGCCACCGGCGGCATCGGCGGCGTCCATCGCGGGGTCGAGGACACGATGGACGTGTCGGCGGACCTGAACGAGCTGGCGCAGACGGCGGTGACGGTCGTGTCGGCGGGCGCCAAGGCGATCCTCGACCTGCCCCGCACGCTCGAGGTGCTGGAAACCCTGGGCGTCCCGGTCATCGCCGTGGGCCAGGACGCCCTGCCCGCCTTCTGGAGCCGCGATTCGGGTCTGCCCGCGCCCTTGCGGATGGACGATCCCGCCCAGATCGCCGCGTCGGCCCGTATGCGCCGCGCCATGGGCCTGCCCGGCGGTCAGCTGGTCGTGAACCCGATCCCGGCCGACGCCGAGATCGCCCGCGCCGAGATCATGCCGGTCGTCGAACAGGCGCTGGCCGACGCGACTGCGAAAGGGATCGCCGCCAAGGACGTGACGCCGTTCCTGCTCGACCGGATCTATGCGCTGACCGAGGGGCGGTCGCTTGTTGCCAACACCGCGCTGGTGCTGAACAACGCCCGCCTCGCCGCCCGGATCGCCGCCGCGGGGGCGTGACCCGCACGTCCGGGCCGATCAGCCCTGAAGCGATCAGCCGTAAAGCGCCGGCAGGTCGACGGTGTCACGCTCGCCCAGGTCGGCCAGACTGCCGTCGACGAAGCCTTGCGCGGCGGCACGCCCGGCGTCGAACATCCGCGCAACCAGCCCCGGCGGCGGCAGCATCTTGCTGCGCGACCCGAGCGAGGTCATCAGCTCGTCGTCGAAGATCATGTGGAGCAGCGGCTCCTTCATGTTGCGCCCGGTCAGCCGCCCTTCTTCCGACAGGCGCTTGACGAACTGGATCGCGCGCAGCTCGCGCAGCAGCGAGGAATTGAAGCTGATCTCGTTGATGCGGTCCTGGATCGCCACGGGCGTGCGCGGGATGCCGTCGCGTTCCATGGGATTGATCGCGACGATCAGGATGTCGCGGGGCAGGTCGGGCGCGAACAGCGGGAAGATCGCCGGGTTGCCGGAATAGCCGCCGTCCCAGAACGCCTCGCGCCGGCCGGTCGCGGGGTCGGTGATTTCCACCGCGCGGAACAGCGTCGGCAGGCAGCCGGACGCCATGATCGCGTCCGCCGTCACCTCGGCCCCGGAAAATATCCGCACCCGCCCGGTGCGGACGTTCGTAGCGGTTACGAACAGGCGCGGCCCCGCCTCGCCGTCCAGCCGCGGATGCGGCATCCGGCGGATGATCGGCCCCAGCGGGTTGTGGTAGAACGGGCCGTAGTCATAGGGGCTGAAGACCCGCGCCACGCCTTCCAGCCACGCCATCGGCGACATGAGTTCGGTCATGCGCTGGAACCGCGGCGGCACCGGCATGAAGCTCGTCATCCAGCGGACGACGCTGTTGTCGCTGGATCGCGTCGCCTCGGTCCAGACATGGCGCAGGTTCTCGCGCGCGGCCTGCCGCCCCGGACGGCCCGGCGCCGCGGCAAGCCCCGCCTTCACCGCCGCGCCGTTCAGCGCCCCGGCGGAGGTGCCGCTGATCGCGGCGATGTCGATCTCGTCGCCTTCCAGCAGGCGGTCGAGGACGCCCCACGCGAACGCGCCATGCGCGCCGCCGCCCTGCAGCGCGAGGTTGATCTGTCGTCCCATCGTCCACCCCGCGCGTCGTTCCCTGTGCTGCAGCTTAGACAGGGGATCGCGCCTGCAACAACACGGGGATGCTGCGCGGGTCCGAACGAGCGGAAGGCCTGTCGCTACGCGAGGGACGAACTGCGCCGCTTCCAGCGCGACACGCGGGAACGCTTGCTGGACTGCTACGGACAACATCAGCGGCACCGGCACCAAGGCCGTTATCCGCAGCTTCCGCGTGCGGGCCGGCCGCTGGATATGCTTCGGCTCGGCATAAGCTTTCGTCGGTGCTGCGCGCGATGTCGGGCGCTGGAACATTGGCGGCGGCGCGCCTTACCTGGGGTGATCGCAGAACGGGGTTGAGGTGATGGCGCTGCGGGCCGACCACAACATCTGCCCGCCGTCTGCTCGAGGATATTCTCGCCGAGGTGCGCGCCACGGCGCGAGCGCAAGATTTCGACCACGTGCTGGCGGGTGATCGGAACGCAAGCGGTGGCGGTCTGGTCCCCCTGACCCCGCTCAGTCCTCGACGTTCGCCTCGGCCCGGCTTTTCCCGGCCACGTCCATCGCCAGCGTCGCGGCCATGAACGCGTCCAGGTCGCCGTCCAGCACGCCGCCGGTGTCGCTGGTCTCCACCCCCGTCCGCAGGTCCTTCACCATCTGGTAGGGTTGCAGGACGTAGCTGCGGATCTGGTTGCCCCAGCCGGCCTCGCCCTTCGCCTCGTGCTGGGCGTTGATCTCGGCGTTCCGCTTGTCCAGTTCCAGCTGGTACAGCCGCGCGCGCAGCGCGTTCATCGCCGCCTCGCGGTTCTGGTGCTGCGACTTCATCGAACTGGTCACCACGATCCCGCTGGGCAGGTGGGTGATCCGCACGGCCGAATCCGTGGTGTTGACGTGCTGCCCGCCCGCGCCGGACGAACGATAGGTGTCGATGCGGATGTCGCGGTCGGGGATGTCGATCTCGATGTTGTCGTCCACGACCGGGTAGACCCAGACCGACGAGAACGAAGTGTGCCGCCGCGCCGCCGAATCGTAGGGGCTGATGCGGACCAGCCGGTGGACGCCCGATTCCGACTTCAGCCAGCCATAGGCGTTCGGCCCGCTGATCTTGTAGGCGGCGCTGCGGATGCCCGCCTCGTCGCCGTCGGTTTCCGACTGAAGCTCGACCGTGTAGCCCTTCTTCTCGGCCCAGCGGGTGTACATGCGCGCCAGCATCGACGCCCAGTCGCAGCTTTCGGTGCCGCCCGCGCCCGCGTTGATTTCAAGGAAGGTGTCGTTGCCGTCGGCCTCGCCGTTCAGCAGCGCCTCCAGCTCCTTCTGGGCGGCCTCTGCCGCGATCGCCTTCAGGTTCGCCTCGGCTTCCGACACAAGGTCGGGATCGCCCTCGGCCTCGGCCAGCTCGACCATCTCGGCGTTGGCGTCGAGGTCATTGGACAGCCGCTTGTAGGTTTCCACGGCGTCCGACAGCACCTGCCGGTCCCGCATCAGCTTCTGCGCGCGGGCCGGGTCGGACCACAGGTCGCCGTCCTCGATCATCGCGTTCATTTCTTCCAGCCGGTGCGGCGCGGTTTCCCAGTCCATCCGCTGCGCAAGCAGGCGCAGCGACTTGCGGATGGCATCGATGGTGTTCTGGGTCTCGGCGCGCATGGCTTTCGGGTTCCTCGGTCGGCATGCGGCCACCCCTTCGGACAGGCGACCGCCAACAAGTCAGCGGTGATACAGCCAGCCCCGCCCCGGGGCAAGCGGTCGAGGCCGGGGCGGGCCGCGTCAGTAGAGCCCGCCCGAGGAGATCGTCGAGGTGTCGGCCTTCTTCGGGATGACCTTCTTGCGCCCGGTCGAGGTGGTGACGGTCTGCGCGGCCTCGCGCCCGACCGCGATGCGGGGCAGCTTGTCGGGATCGACCCGGCCGAAGCCGCCATCGACGACGACCACCGGACCGCCGGTGCCGGGGCCGGTGCCGTCGCGGAAGTATTCGGCGACGATGCCGTTGCCATAGGGCACGTCGCGGAAATGTCCGCCCGGGGGCACCTTGAACTCCGTCCCGCCGTATTCCTTGACCGCCTGCCGCATGAAGGCGTTGAACACCGGGACGCACAGCGTGCCGCCGAAGGCGTGCTCGCCCAGGGTCCGCGGCTGGTCGTAGCCGAGGTAGCACCCCGCCACGAGGTTCGAGCTGAAGCCGATGAACCACACATCCTTGGCGTCGTTGGTCGTCCCGGTCTTGCCCGCGATCGGCACCGGCACGTTCACGCCCTTGCCCGACCCGCGCTTGACCACCCCCTCCATCATCGAGGTCAACTGGTAGGCGGTAACGGCGTCCATCACCCGCTCGCGGTCGGACGTGATGCGCGGCCCCAGGCTCGCCGGCATCGCCGCCTGCCCGCAGGTCTCGCACACGCGCTTGTCGTGGCGGTAGATCGTGCGGCCGAAGCGGTCCTGCACCCGGTCCACCAGCGTCGGCTCCACCCGCTCGCCGCCGTTGGCGAACATCGCGTAGGCGGCCACCATCTTGATCAGCGTCGTTTCCTGCGCGCCGAGGCTGTTGGCGAGATAGGGCGACAGGTGGTCGTAGACGCCGAAGCGCTCGGCGTATTTCGCGACCGTCTCCATCCCGATGTCCTGCGCGATGCGGATCGTCATCAGGTTGCGCGACTGCTCGATCCCGGTGCGCAGCGGCACGGGACCGTAGAAGCCGCCGCCCGAGTTCTTGGGCGTCCACAACCCCTGCGGCGTGTTCACGGTGATCGGCTCGTCCGCGACGATCGTGGCGGGGGTGTAGTTGTTGTCGAGCGCCGCGGCATAGACGAACGGCTTGAACGACGACCCCGGCTGGCGCATCGCCTGCGTCGCGCGGTTGAAGACCGAGGACTGGTAGGAAAAGCCCCCCTGCATCGCCACCACGCGGCCGGTATTCACGTCCATCGCCATGAACCCGCCCTCGATCGCGGGCACCTGCCTCAGCGTCCAGCGGATGAATTTGCCGGTGTCGTCGCTCGTCATCCGCCGCACCAGCACGACGTCGCCCACCGCGACGAGGTCGCCCGCCTTCTTCGCCTGCGGCGCGCGCTGGCGGCCGGGCATCAGCTTCCTCGCCCAGGTCACGTCCTCGGCGGGGATCCGGTGGCCTTCGGGTCCGGCTTCCTCGGCGTCTTCTGCCACCCGCTCGATCCCGATCCGGGCGTCGGTCTGGCCGATCTCCAGCACGACGGCCGGATACCAGCCGGCGATGTCGCGCGGCACATCGGCCTTGGCGAGCGCGGCGCGCCACGATTTCTCGGACCCCAGCTCGGCTTCAGGGATCGTCACGCCGGTGCCGCGCCAGATGCCGATGCCGCGATCGTATTTCTCGAGCGCGTCCTGCAGCGCCTTGGCGGCGATCTGCTGCAATTGCGGCTCGACCGTGGCGCGGATGGCGAGGCCGCCGGTGAAGAACTCCTCCTCGCCGAATTCGCGGCTGAGCTGGCGGCGGATCTCGTCGGTGAAGTAGTCGCGCGGCGGCAGCTGCTGGCGGAAGGACGGGAAGTCGCCGTTCTGCACGGTGCGCAGCGGCAGCGCCGCCTCGCTGCGGAAGGTCGCCTCGTCGAGATATCCGTTCTGCCACATCTCGCGCAGGACGTAGTTCCGCCGCTCGGTGATGTGGTCCTTGTCGGCCACGGTGGATCGCGACGGCGCCTGCGGCATGGCCGCCAGCATCGCCGCCTCGTGCGGGGCGAGGTCCGACAGCTGCTTGTTGAAATAGGTCTGCGCGGCCGCCGCCACCCCGTAGCTGTTCTGGCCCAGGAAGATCTCGTTCAGGTACAGTTCGAGGATCTTGTCCTTGGACAGCGTCTGTTCCAGCCGCGTCGCGAGGATCAGTTCCTTGACCTTGCGTTCCACGCTGCGGTCGGACGACAGCAGGAAGTTCTTCATCACCTGCTGCGTGATGGTGGATGCGCCGCGCACGTTCGCGCCGCGCGACTTCACCGCCTGCACCGCGGCGCTGGCCATCCCCATCGGGTCGAAGCCGTGGTGGTTGTAGAAGTTCTTGTCCTCGGCGCTGACGAAGGCCTGCTTCACGAGGTCGGGGATTTCCGACACCGGCTGGAACAGGCGGCGTTCCTGCGCGAACTCGTCGATGAGCTTGCCCTCGCCCGAATAGATCCGGCTGATGGTCTTGGGCGCATAGGCGGCGAGCTGTTCGTGGCTGGGCAGGTCGCGGCCGTAGATCCAGAACACCCCGCCTAGGATCAGGGCGATGAACACCAGCCCGGTCACGACCCAGGAAAAGATGCTGCCGAAGAAGGAGAGGACGAAACGAACCACAAAGACCCCTTTTGGCCGGCCGCGCAGGTGGCTTCTATAGACGCACCCCCGCAGGGCGTCAAAACAACCTTGTGTCAGGATCGTGTGCCGGGCGTGATCCGCGCCAAGGCCCGGCCGCGCGCCTTCAGCGCACCGGCGGTTCAGCGTGCTGGCGGCACCACGCCGCGCAGGGTGCCTGCGGCCGCCTGGTCGGCGCGCCAGTTCGTCACCGCGCGGGTGATCGCGCCCGCCATCTGCGCCCGCCACGCGGGGTTGAGAAGGTTGGCGCGGTCGACCGGGTCCGACAGGAACCCCAGCTCGACCAGCACCGACGGAATGTCGGGCGATTTCAGGACCGAGAAGGCGGCCCCCTGCACCGGCCTGCGGTGCATCCCGATGTCCGACAGCGCGAGCTCGCTCGACAGGTGGCTTGCAAACGCCTCGCTCGCGGGCTGGGTGCGGGTGCGGGCGAGGTCGATCAGCGCCCGCGCGACCCGGTCGTCGGTGCCGTCCAGGTCCACGCCCGCCAGCATGTCGTCCCGGTCGTGCCGGGCCGCGAGTTCCTGCGCCGCGCGGTCGTTCGAGGCCGGGTTCCAGACATAGATCGTGGCCCCCGCCGCCTGCGCCTTGGGCAGCATGTCGGCATGAAGCGAGATGAACAGGTCGGCGTCCACGGCCCGCGCCGCGGTGGTCCGCTGTTCCAGCGGGACGAAGCGGTCCTCGCCCCGGGTCAGGCGCGCATCGATCCCGGCCGCGTTCAGCGCCGCCGCGAGTTCGGTCGAGAATTGCAGCATCAGCGCGGCCTCGGACACGCCGTCCACCTGCGCGCCGGGGTCGAAGCCCCCGTGGCCGGGGTCGAGAACCACCCGCAGCCGGCCGTCATCGGCCACGGCGGGCGGCAGCTCCGAAGGCTCGGGCAAACCCTTCAGCGCCGTCATCGCGTCGGCGCGGGGGGCGAAGTCCTCGGGCCCGACCGGGACCAGCGACAGCTCGATCGCGGCTGCTTCGCCGTCCCTGCCGGTGATGGTTGCGGCGGCGACGGCGTAGGGGCCGGGCAGCGCCGCGATGATGCGGCCCCAGCCGGGCAGCCCCGGACCCCAGCGCAGGCCAGCGAGCAGGTCGGCCCCCTGCACCGCCGCGGGCCCGGCGGGAAGGTCCAGCCCCTCCATCTCGACCACGAGCCGGGGCGGCTGGTCCAGCAGGTAGGCGCGGAACGGCGCGCGGGCGCCGACAGCCAGGTGCAGGTGCAGCGGGCGGGGCTTGCCCCGGTCGCGGCCTTCGGCGGTGACGGTGGACCGGGACGGATCGAACAGCGGGTCCCCGGCGCGGGCCGCGGGCTGCGCGCCCTCGGCCTGCGCCAGTTGCGCGCCGCCTGTACCCGCGTCTGTATCCGTGCCCGTGCCCGCGTGAAGGCAGGCCGACGCCATCACGGCGGCGGCAACGACGGCGACGGCGGCAGCGGCGGCCTTGAAGCGGGGCGCGAGGCGCCTCACCGCCGCGACATGAACCGGGCCAGCCGGTCCAGCCCCTCGGCGACGTCCTCGCTGCTGCGGGCATAGGAAAAGCGCAGCGTCCCGGCGCCCCGCACGGGATCGAAGTCCAGTCCCGGCGTGACGGCGACGCCCGCATGTTCAAGGATCTCCGCGGCCAGCGCGCGGCTGTCGCGGGTCAGGTCGGACACGTCGGCATAGACGTAGAACGCCCCGTCCGGCGGGGCGATGCGGGAAAGTCCGATCCCCGGCAGCCGGTCCAGCATCATCCGGCGGTTCTCGGCATAGACGGCGAGGTTCGCGCGCGCCTCGTCCTCGCAGCCAAGCGCGGCCAGCGCCGCCACCTGGCTTGCGTGCGGCGGGCAGATGAACAGGTTCTGCGCCAGCCGCTCGACCGTGCGGATCATGCCCTCCGGCACGACCATCCAGCCGACCCGCCAGCCGGTCATGCCGAAGAACTTGGAGAAGCTGTTAACGACGACGACCTCGTCCGTGACCTCCAGCGCGGTGACGGCGCGTTCGCCGTAGCTCAGGCCGTGGTAGATCTCGTCCGACACCAGCGCGGCGCCGCGCGCGGTCGCGGCGGACGCAAGCGCCGCAAGCTCCGCCCGCCCCAGCATCGTCCCGGACGGGTTGCCGGGCGAGGCGAGGATCACGCCCTGCACCCCCTCGGGAATGTCCGACAGCACCGGCTGGTAGCGGTTTTCCGGCCGGGTCTGCATCCCCACCGGCTCGACCGACATCGCCCGCAGGATCTGGCGGTAGCTCGGATAGCCCGGCTCGCCCAGCGCGACCCGGTCGCCCGCATCGAACAGCGCCGAGAAGGCGAGGATGAACGCCCCCGACGACCCCGCCGTCACCACCACCCGCGCGGGGTCCAGATCGACCCCGTACCAGCGCCGGTAAAGACCCGCGATGCCGCGCCGAAGCTCGGGCAGGCCCAGCGCGACGGTGTAGCCCAAGGGCTGCGCCAGCGCCGCCGCCAGCGCCTCGCGCGCGCCCTTCGGCGCGCCGACGGAAGGCTGGCCCACCTCCATGTGGATGACGTGGCGCCCCGATTCCTCGGCCAGCCGCGCGGCCTCCATCACGTCCATGACGATGAACGGATCGACCTGCCCGCGCACGGAGTTCCGCATCTTTCCCGCCCCCTTGCCACCCTTCCGGCTGCGGCCGCTTGTTGCCCGTGGGCGGGGTTTGGGTCAAGCTCGCCCAGGCTTCGGGTTGCGTTGCGCGCCGGTCCGCGCCAGAACCCGCCGCAAGCCGTGAAAGGATCGCACCATGCCCCGCCCGCAGATGTCCCCCTTGCTCAAGGCAGCGGCGCTGCTGGCCGCGGCCGCCCTGCCCCTGGCCGTGCTGCCCCTCACCGCGCAGCCCGCCGCCGCGTTCGACCCTGCGCAGATGACCGACGCCGAGAAGGCCGCCTTCGGAGAGGCCGTCCGCGACTACATCATGCAAAACCCCGAGGTGCTGATCGAGGCCGTGAACGGCCTCGAGGCCCGGCGCATGGCCGACGAGGTCGCGAACGACCGGCTGCTGGTGCAGGCCAACAAGGACGCGATCTTCGCGGACGGGCACAGCTGGGTCGGCGGCAACCCGGACGGCGACCTGACGCTGGTCGAGTTCGTGGACTACCGCTGCGGCGTCTGCCGGAAGGTGTCGGCGGATCTGGAGCAGGTCGTCAAGAACGACGGCAACATCCGCTTCATCCTGAAGGAATTCCCGATCCTCGGGCAGGAAAGCGACCTCGCCGCGCGCTTCGCGATCGCGGTCAAGCAGCTGCACGGCGGCGACCGGTACAAGGACGCGCACGACCGGCTGATCACGATGCGCGGGTCGGTGACCGTGGACTCGCTCAGCGCGCTGGCCCGCGACATGGGGCTTGAGGCGGAGCCGCTGATCAACCGCATGAACACCGAGGAGGTCAGCGCCGAGATCCGGTCCACGGCCCAGCTGGCCGAACGGATGCGGGTGATGGGCACCCCGACCTTCATCATCGGCGGCGAGATGCTGCGCGGCGCCCCGCCTTCGGGTCTTGGGTCCGTGATCGAGCAGGTTCGCGCGGGAACGCAGGCCGAGGGCTGAGGCGGGCCGCCAGGGCGTCCGCCCGGCGCCGCGTGTGTCGGCGGCCACGTCTCGCCGGGCATGATGGCGCGCCGGACGAGTGTGTGGCGGGTGCCCTCGCCCACCTCCTCGACGTGGACGAAGACGTGGCCGCGCATGGTGCGGGTGCCGTGGACCATCGGCGTCACGCCGGGAAGCGCATCGTCGGCCGTCCGGCCCCAGCCGCAGCATGAGCCTGCCGGTCCGCACCCCCGCCGGCAGGTTGCCGTCGCGCATGATCCCAAGGCCCCCGAACATCGGCTTCGTGCCGATCCCCGGCATGGCGGCCTGCGCATCGGGCGTTCCCTTCAGGGTCGGGGTCGCGGGTCGTCGGGCGGCCTTGTCGCCGGTCGCCGGGGCAGCTTGCCGCGGAACCGGCGATCCCGAAAGGGCGAAGCCGCGACACGTCGCCCCGCCCCGCTTTCGCTGCGGGCGCAGAAGCCCTATCTCTCGCCCGGCACAAGGGGGCGCGGATGTTCTGGATCGTGGTGGCGGCGATGATGGCGGTGGTGGGGTCGGCGATCGCGCTTCCCTTCCTGCGCGGCGGCGCGACCGCGCGACCGGCCGCCGCCTTCGACCTGCAGGTCTATCGCGACCAGCTGCGCGAGGTGGACCGCGACCGCGCCCGCGGGGTGCTGACCGCCGAGGACGCCGACCGGCTGCGGACGGAAATCGGCCGCAAGGTGCTGGAGGCCGATCGGGCGCTTGCCGCCGGCGCGGCTGGCGCGGGGCAAGGTCGGTCGGGCGGTCCGGCGGGTGGTCCGGGGGGCGGGCCGGGGGGCGTCCGGGCGGGCAACGCCGGGGCGCTGGTGCTGCTGGCGGCGGCCATCCTCGGCTCGGCCGCGCTTTACGCCCTGATGCTCGGCGCGCCCGCGCGGCCCGACGATCCGCTGGCGGCCCGCATCGCCGCCGCCGCCGCGCGCTACGACAACCGTCCCACGCAGGCCGCGGCGGAAGCGGCCGCACCGGCACCGCAGGTTCCCCCGGCCGAGCCCGGCTATGCGCGGCTCGTCGAGCAACTGCGCGCCACCGTGGCTGAACGGCCGGACGACGTGCAGGGCCTCGCCCTTCTTGCGCAGCACGAGGCGACGCTGGGCAATCTCTCGGCCGCGAGGGCCGCGCAGGAACGGCTGATCGCCGTCCGCGGCAACGGGGCGACCGCCGCCGATCACGCGGCGCTGGCGGGGCTGATGGCGCAGGCGGCGGGCGGCATCATCACCCGCGACGCCGAGGCAGAGATCGACCGTGCCCTGCAACTCGACCCGGCCAACCCGGACGCGCGCTTCCTGCGCGGCCTCCTGCTGGCGCAGAACGGGCGGCCCGACCGGACTTTCCCGATCTGGGCCGACCTGCTGGCGACCGCGCCGGCGGACCTGCCGTGGATGCAGGTCGTGCGGACGACGATCGCGGACCTCGCCTGGCTCGCGGGCCAGCCCGACTACGTCCCGCCCGAAGCGGGCACCGCCCCGGCGCCGATGCCCGGTCCCGACGCCGCCGCGATCGCCGACGCCGAGGCGCTGTCGCCAGAGGAGCGGCAGCTGCTGGTCGGCGACATGGTGTCGCGGCTGGAAAGCCGCCTCGCCGCGCAGGGCGGGACGCCCGAGGAGTGGGCGCGGCTGATTTCCGCCGTCGTGGTCATGGGCGACATCGACCATGCGCGCGAGATCTGGACCGAGGCGCAGGCGCGCTTCGCGGCCAACCCGCCGGGGCTGGCGACCGTGACCGATGCGGCCCGCAGGGCGGGTCTTGCGGATAACGCGGCGGTTGCGCCCGGCCTGCCGGGGCCCGACGCCGCCGCCGTCGAGGCGGCGGAACGGATGACCGACGAGGAACGCGCGGAGATGATCGCCGGCATGGTGCAGCGATTGCGCGACCGGCTGACCACGCAAGGCGGCAGCGGCGCCGAATGGGCGCGGCTGGTCGCCGCTTTGTCGGTTCAGGGCGACGGTGAGGGCGCGAGCGAGATGCTGGCGCGCGGGCGGGGCGCGCTCGCGGGCGACGCGGACGGGCTTGCCGCGCTGGACGCGGCGGCCGCACGGGCGGGGCTGGAATGATCTTCGAGGACATTGCCGATTTCGCCGAAGCCCTGCCCCGCACCGGCGGGCTCGCCGGGCTGGACCTCGGGACCAAGACCATCGGCGTCGCGGTCAGCGACGGGCTGCGGCAGGTCGCCTCGCCCCTGTCCACCATCCGTCGGGTCAAGTTCACGACCGACGCGCAGGCCTTGCTGGCGATCGTGGCCGACCGGGGACTTGCCGGGCTGATCCTGGGCCTGCCGCGCAACATGGACGGATCGGAAGGGCCGCGGGCGCAGTCGACCCGTGCCTTCGCGCGGAACCTGCGGAACCTCACCGACCTGCCGATCGGCTACTGGGACGAGCGCCTGTCCACCGTCGCCGCCGAGCGCGCGCTGCTCGAGGCCGACACCTCGCGCGCGCGCCGGGCGCAGGTCATCGACCAGGTCGCGGCGGGCTACATACTGCAGGGCGCGCTGGACCGGCTGCGCCACCTGGGCCGGGCGTGATCGCGCCGGTCCCCTCTCCCTGCCGCCAGCTCTGCGCGCTGGACCCGGCCACCCGCATCTGCACCGGCTGCGGCCGCACGCTGGACGAGATCGCCCGCTGGACGTCCATGCACCCGGCCGAGCGGCAGGCGGTCATGGACCGCCTCGGCGCCGCGACCTGAGCGGGTTCTCAGCAACGGCCAACAAAGATTAGGGGAACCCACCCGACCCCGGCCGGCTTCCCCACCCGAACCGCCCCGAAGGGGGCCAGCGGGGAGCACACCATGCGCGCGATCACTTTCCAAGGCAAAGGCAAGGTCCAGGTGGACAACGTGGACGATCCCACGATCGAGGATGACGGCGACGTCGTGATCCGCGTCACCAGCACCGCCATCTGCGGGTCCGACCTGCACCTGTACGACGGCTTCATTCCGGAAATGCGCAAGGGCGACATCCTCGGCCACGAATTCATGGGCGAGATCGTCGCGACCGGCCGCGGCGTCGGCAAGCACAAGGTCGGCGACCGGGTGCTCGTGCCCTTCAACATCGCCTGCGGGCACTGCGACTTCTGCCGCGTGGACGCCTTTTCGCTGTGCGACAACACCAACCCCGACCACGAGAAGGTCGAGGCGGTCTACGGCCAGTCGGGTGGCGGGATGTTCGGCTATTCCCACCTCTTCGGCGGCTATGCGGGCGGCCAGGCGGAACTGGTGCGCGTCCCCCACGCCGACGTGGGGTTGCTGGCCGTCCCCGAAAGCCTGCCCGACGAAAAGGTGCTGTTCCTGACCGACATCTTCCCCACGGGCTACCAGGCGGTGGAACAGATCGGGACCGGGCCGGGCGACATCGTCGCGATCTGGGGCGCGGGCCCGGTCGGGCAGTTCGCGATCCACTCCGCCTTCATGCTGGGCGCGGAACGGGTGTTCGCGCTGGACTTCGAGGAAGGCCGGCTGGAGCTTGCCCGCCAATCGGGTGCCGAGACGATCGACCTGTCCAAGCAGGACAGCTACAAGACGCTGCTGGAACTGACGAACGGCAAGCTTCCGAACCGCTGCGTCGATGCGGTGGGGCTGGAAGCGCACGGCGCGTCGGTCATCGGCGATCTCTACGACAAGACCAAGGCCAAGATCGGGCTGGAAACCGACCGCCCGAACGCGCTGCGGGATGCGATCATGTGCTGCCGCAAGGGCGGCGCGGTGTCGATCCCCGGCGTCTATGCGGGCGTGGCCGACAAGTTCCCGATCGGGGCCGCGTTCGGCAAGGGCCTGATGCTGCGCGGCGGGCAGACCCACACCCGCGCCTACATGGAGCGGCTGCTGAAGCGGATCGAGGCGGGCGAGATCGACCCGAGCCACATCATCACCCATCGCGGCACGCTGGAAGACGGCCCCGGCTTCTACGAGACGTTCCGCGACAACCGCTCGGACTGCTTCAAGTGCGTGATGACGCCCTGAGACGGTCCTGAGCTTGCGATGACCCGGGGGGCGCGGCCGGCGACGGACGCGCCCCTTGTCATGCGGCGGCCCGGAAAGACCCGCGCCGCGTATCCTCGCGCGGCAAGCGCCGCGCCCGGCGATCCGCGCCGACCACCATGTTTTCGATCTTCGTTCCGGTCTGAAGCGACCGCCGCCCGGTGATTGCACGCCTGCGCAGCGCGTCGCTGCCGCAACGTCACCTCACGGCGAAACCTACATCTTCGGGAAATACACGCCGCCGGGCGACAGCGTGAAGATCTCGCACCCGTCAGAGGTGACGCCGATCGAATGCTCGAACTGCGCCGACAGGGACTTGTCGCGCGTGACGGCGGTCCAGTCGTCGGCCAGCACCTTCGTGTCCGGCCCGCCAAGGTTGATCATCGGCTCGATGGTGAAGAACATCCCCTCCTCCAGCACCGGGCCCTTGCCGGGGCGGCCGTAGTGCAAGACGTTCGGCGGCGCGTGGAACACGCGGCCGAGCCCGTGGCCGCAGAAATCGCGCACGACCGACATGCGGTGGGATTCCGCATAGGACTGGATCGCGTGGCCGATGTCGCCGAAGGTGGCGCCGGGGCGCACCGCCTCGATCCCCTTCATCAGGCTGTCGTGCGTCACCTCGATCAGGCGGCGCGCCTTCACGCCGGGGCTGCCCGCGACGTACATGCGCGAGCTGTCGCCGTACCAGCCGTCCACGATCACCGTCACGTCGATGTTCAGGATGTCGCCGTCAGCCAGCATCTTGTCGCCGGGGATGCCGTGGCAGACGACGTGGTTGACGCTGATGCAGCTGGCATGCTGGTAGCCGCGATAGCCGATGGTGGCGCTGGTCGATCCGGTTTCCTCGACCCGGCGGCGGATGAAGTCGTCGAGCGCGCCGGTCGTGACGCCCGGGACGACCAGCGGCCCGACCTCGTCGAGGATCGTCGCGGCGACGCGCCCGGCTTCGTGCATGCCCGCGAAATCCTCGGGGCCGTGGATGCGGATGCCTTCGCGGGTCACGCGCGCTTCGTTCATCGTCAGTCCTTTCAGCTTGCCCCCCAGATAGCCCCCGCGCGCCCCTTGTTCCAGACCCGCGCCCGCGCATTATGGCGGCAAAAGGAGTGAGCCCCATGCAGTCGGACAACCCAACCGCCGCGATCCTGGTCATCGGCGACGAAATCCTGTCAGGCCGCACGCAGGACAGCAACTCCCACCACCTCGCGGGTGTGCTGACGGCGATCGGGATCGACCTGCGCGAGGTGCGGGTGGTCGCGGACGACACGGCCGCCATCGTGGCGGCGCTGAAGGCGCTGGACCGCAGCCTGGGGGGCGCCTGGGACATCGTCTTCACCTCGGGCGGGATCGGGCCCACGCACGACGACATCACGGCGGACGCGGTGGCGGCGGCGTTCGGCGTGGACCTGGTCATCAACGACGACGCGCGGGCGGTCCTGGCCCGCCACTGGGCCGACCGGGGCGTCGAGATCACGCCCAACCGCCTGCGGATGGCGCGGATCCCCGTCGGCGCGACGCTGATCGACAACGCGGTGTCGGCGGCGCCCGGCTTTTCCATCGGCGGCACGCATGTGATGGCAGGGGTGCCGTCCGTGTTCCGGGCGATGGTGGACTGGCTGGTGCCGCGCCTGCCCACCGGCCGCCCGCCCGTGAGCGAGACGATCGAGGTCATGCGCCCCGAATCCGACGTGGCCGACGAGCTGCTGGAGGTCGCGCGGGCCTATCCGTCCCTGTCGCTCGGCAGCTACCCGTTCCGCGGCCCGCGGGGGTTCGGCACGAACCTCGTGATCCGGGGACTGGACGGCGACGCGGTCGCGCGGGCGGTCGCCGACCTCAGGCGGGCGCTTGGGATCGCGGCATGACCGTGGCCGGCATTGGCGCGGGCGGGATGGATGCCGACCTTGCGCGGGCATTCGACGCGACGTGGCCGCCCGCGGAGCAGGCCGACGCGGGCGGGTTCCGGGTCGCACGGTCGCCGGGGGGCGGCGGGCGGTTGAACTCGGCCCGGGCCGCCGGCCCGTGGACCGGGGCCGACATCGACGCGGCGGCCGCGCTTCAGCGGGGGCGCGGCGGGGCGGCGCGGTTCCTCGTCCCCGACGGCGACACGGCGCTGGCCGAAGCGCTCGCCCGGCGCGGCCTCGTCGAGGCGGACCGGACGGTCGTCCTGCACGCGCCGGTCGCGGCGCTGCTGGAACCGCCGGTCCCGCCCGTCACCGCGCTTGCGATCTGGCCGCCGCTCGCGATCCAGCTGGACCTGTGGGCCGAGGCCGGGATCGGCTCCGCCCGCCTCGCCGCGATGGACCGCGCCGCGGCGCCGAAGACCGCGCTTCTGGGCCGGGTCAGGGACCGTGCCGCGGGGGTCGGGTTCGTCGCGATCAGCGGCCCGGTCGCGATGGTCCACGCGCTCGCGGTCGCACCAGAGTTCCGGCGCATGGGCGTGGCCGCGTGGATGATGCGGCGCGCGGCCCACGTCGCGGCGGAACACGGCGCGGACCGTCTGGCGCTCGCGGTGACGCGGGCCAACGACGGCGCGCTGGCGCTGTACGCCCGGCTCGGCTTCGTCGAGGCGGCGGGCTACCGCTACTTCACGGACGCGGGCTGAGGCGCGCTCAGCGCTGCGCCAGTCGCCGCAGCTCGCGCTTCAGAAGGTCCACTTCCGCTCGCAGCAATTCCATCTGCGCGCGCAGGTCTTCCTCCAGCACGTGGCCCGCGACGATCGGCAGCACGCTCAGCCGCTCGGCCCCCGGCTCGGGTCCGTCGTCGCCCTGCCCGCTGTCGGCGACCAGGATGAAGGTATGGACCCCGTCCGACAGGCGGTCCGCCGGCAGGGGGACCGAGACGTGGAAGCTGTCGTTCCCCGCGGGCGTCACCCTGGCCACCCCGGCCGTGACGCCGTTCTGGACCAGCGCCACCCGCACGGGCGGCTTGTCGGCGTGCAGGATTCCCTGCCAGATCCCGCCGCGCAGGCCGCCATGGGTGAAGGTGGGTCGCATCGTCAGACCTCCGCGCGCGGGTGGTGCGACAGGAACAGGTCGCCGATTCTCACCGCGTTCATGTGAGGCGATTCGAAGATCAGGTCGAGCCAGATCTTCTCCAGCCGCTTCTCGTTCATCTCGATCCTGAACATGTCGAACTCGGTCACGAGGGACGTCGTCCGGCCCGGCTGCAGGTCGCCCAGGTGGCGCAGCAGCTGGTCGGTGTTCGGGCCGTGGCCCACATTGAGGCGGGCATAGATGTTCATCGGCCGCTCGACCGACATGACCGAGGCAAGCCGCACGATCCGGCTGCGCGTCAGGCCGTTCAGCGCCGCCTGCGGCAGGTCGATCGAGATCGACAGGAAGCTGCCCGAGAAGCCCAGGATCTCGAGCAGAAGGCCGTAGGGCGACAGCTCCGCCGACCGGCTGTTCCTCATTTGGCGCAGGACCAGCGCGCGTTCGGGGCAGTCGTGCCAGATCGCCGCCTCTTCCGCCAGCCGGGTGCCGCTTTCCGGCGCGGCGATCCCGCGGGGCGAGGTGCGGGCGGCCATCAGCTGCGGCCGCCAGCGCCAGGTCGTGCCCGAAGGCAGGTCCAGCGGCTCCGCCCCCGGCCGGTGCAGGTCGAGCCGCGCGTTCGACCGCGCGACGATGCGGTTGAGGCTGCGGCGCAGGGTCCGCGCCTCGTCGTCGAGGCCGCGCAGGTTCGCAAGCGGCATGCGGTCGATGTCGTCGGCAAGCCGTTCCCAGCGCCGCACCGAGCGGGCGCGGACGAGGTCGCGGATCAGGCGGCGGGTCAGGCGCGGCACGGATGTCCCTTATTGGTCCATGTAGACGTGCGTCTCGACCTTCGCACCCGGATGGGTGACGGCGCCGTGACGCGCGCCGCCCACGAGCTGGGCGTATTTCCATAGCGCGCCGCTGGCGTAGTCGGTCTTGCGCGCGCCGGTCCACGCGGCCTTGCGCGAGGCCAGTTCCGCATCGTCGAGCGCGACCGAGATTTCGCCCGTGATCGCGTTGATCGTGATCATGTCGCCGTTCCGCAGCAGCGCGATGGGGCCGCCATGCGCCGTTTCCGGCCCGACATGGCCCACGCAGAACCCGCGCGTCGCGCCGGAGAAGCGGCCGTCGGTGATCAGCGCGACCTTCTTGCCCATGCCCTGCCCGGACAGGGCGGCGGTGGTCGCCAGCATCTCGCGCATCCCCGGCCCGCCCGCCGGTCCTTCGTTGCGGATCACGAAGACGCAGCCTTCCTCGTAGTTGCGCGCCTGCACGGCCTCGAACGCGTCCTCCTCGCATTCGAAGACGAGCGCGGGGCCGGTGAAGACCTGGTCCGCCTCGGACATGCCGGCGACCTTCACGATCGCCCCGTCGGGGGCGAGGTTCCCGCGCAGGCCGACGACGCCCCCCGTCCGGGTGATCGGCGTTGCGATCGGGTGGATCACCTTGCCGTCCGGCTCGCCGGTGATCGTCTCGAGCTCCTCGCCCAACGTGCGGCCGGACGCGGTCATGCAGTCGAGATGCAGCAGCCCCTCGCGCGCGAGTTCCTTCATCACGACCGGGATGCCACCCGCCTCGAACAGGTCCTTGGCGACGTAGTCGCCGCCGGGGCGCAGGTTCACGAAGTAGGGCGTGTCGTGGAAGATGTCGCAGACGTCGAACAGGTCGAAGTCGATCCCCGCCTCGTGCGCGATGGCGGGAAGGTGCAGCCCTGCGTTGGTGGACCCGCCGGTGCAGGCGACGACGCGGGCGGCGTTTTCCAGCGATTTCCGCGTGACGATGTCACGGGCGCGGATGTTGCGTTCCAGAAGGTGCATCACCGCGACGCCCGAGGCATCGCAGAACGCGTCGCGCGATTCGTAGGGCGCCGGCGCGCCCGAGGAGTTGAGCAGCGCAAGCCCGATCGCCTCGCTGACGCAGGCCATGGTGTTCGCCGTGTACTGCCCGCCGCAGGCCCCGGCCGAGGGGCAGGCGAGCCGTTCCATGATCGCAAGCTCCGCATCCGAGATCAGGCCCGCGGCGTGTTGGCCCGCCGCCTCGAACATGTCCTGCACCACGATGTCGCGGCCCTTGTACTTGCCCGGCAGGATCGAGCCGCCATAGACGAACACCGACGGCACGTTCAGCCGCACCATCGCCATCATCATCCCCGGCAGGCTCTTGTCGCAGCCCGCGAGGCCGACGAGCGCGTCGTAGCAGTGCCCGCGCATGGTCAGCTCGACCGTGTCCGCGATCGCATCGCGCGATGCGAGCGAGGACCGCATCCCCTCGTGGCCCATCGCGATCCCGTCGGTGACGGTGATGGTCGTGAACTCGCGCGGCGTGCCGCCCGCCTTCTTCACGCCCATCTTGGCCGACTGCGCCTGCCGGTTCAGGGCGATGTTGCAGGGCGCGGCCTCGTTCCAGCAGGTCGCGACGCCGACCAGCGGCTGGTGGATCTCCTCCTCGGTGATCCCCATGGCGTAGAGATAGCTGCGATGCGCGGCGCGCGCCGGACCCTCGGTCACGTGGCGGCTGGGCAGTTTCGACTTGTCGAAGCGGGTGTTCTTCATGGCGCGTCCCCCTGGCTGCCAACGGGAATAGTGCCGCCGGTTGAGAGGGGCAAGCCGCGCCGGGCGCGTTGCCGCGAAATCGCGGGCCGTCAGGGGCCAAGCAGCGCGTCGAGCCTTGCCGCGCAGATCAGATCGTTGCGGGTCAGCCCGCCCGCGGCATGGGTCGTGATGGCCACCTCGCAGTAGCCCCAGCCGAAGCGGATGTCGGGATGGTGGCCCTGCCGCTCGCCCAGCCACGCGGCCACGTTGGCAAGCTGCAACGCGCGGGCGAAGCCCTTGACCTCGATCCGGCGGACGATCGCGCGGCCGTCGTCCGACAGCGTCCAGTCGGGCAGCGCCGCCAGCCCGGCGCGGACGGCGTCGGCATCCATCGGCGGGGTGCCGGGGGCCCAGGGGGTGCAGGTCTGCCGGGTGAGGTCGGTCATGGTTTCCGGTTCATCACGGCACGCAATCACGGCACGGCGTCACGGCAGCGGCGTCACAGCAGCGGCGACGCCAGCGCCAGGATGTTGTTGCGCAGGCGCTGGTACCACGGCCACCCCCGCACCTCGTCCACGCCGACGCTGCGCGAGCGGTCGAGATAGCTCCGCAGCCGGATGTCCAGCGCGGCAACGGTGATCGGATCGGCCAGGAACATGTTGAGTTCGTAGTTCAGCTCGAAGCTGCGCCGGTCGAGGTTCGCGCTGCCGATGATCGCCATGCGGCTGTCGACGGTGATGACCTTGGAATGAAGAAGCCCGCCCTGGAACAGGTGCAGCCTGACGCCCGCGCGGACGAGCCCGCTCCAGAACCCCTGGCTGGCCGCGGCGACGATCATGGAATCGTTCCGCTCGGGCAGGATCAGGTGGACATCGACGCCGCGCCGCGCGGCCGACCGGATGGCCGAATCCAGCGGTTCGTCCGGGACATAGTAGGGCGTGCAGATCACGACCCGCTCGCGCGAGCCGTGGACCAGCGTGGCGAAGGTTTCCGACATCGACCCGAAGCTGCGGTCCGGCCCGGTCGGGATCATCTGCGCAAGCACGCTGCCGTCGCAGGGCGCATCGCCCGACGCGAGCAGGTCGGGCAGGTATTCGCCGCCCGCATCGACCCAGTCCACGATGAACGCGGTCTGCATCTGGCGCACGACCGGGCCTTCGCACTCGATCATGATGTCGATCCAGGGGGCGAAGCGAGGCTTGTGGCGGAAGGCGAGGTCGGAACAGTTGCGGCTGCCGGTGAAGGCGATGCGGCCGTCGATCAGCACGATCTTGCGGTGGTTCCTCAGGTCGAGCCGCTGTTCCAGCGCGCGCAGAAGCGGAAACCCCACCGGCAGCGCCGCGCGGCACTCCACCCCCGCCTCGACCATCCGCGCCCACCAGGGCGAGCGCATGAAGGGGCGCGATCCGACCTCGTCCACGATCACCCGCACCGCGACGCCGCGCCCGGCCGCCCGGATCGCGGCGGCGGCGATGCGCCCGCCCGACGCGTCCGCAAGCCAGATGTAGAACATCAGGTGGACGTGGTGGGTGGCCCCGTCGATCGCCCGGACGATGGGATCGAAGGCGCAGTCACCCTCGGGCAGCAGCGTCAGCCGGTTGCCGTCCGCGATCGGCAGGCCGCCCACGGCCTGACCCGATAGCGCGACCGGCTCGGCCCAGGGCGGCAGGTCCGGCCACGGCGGCGCGGTGCGGTCGTAGATCCGAGAGACGTGCAGCCGCGCGCCGCGCCGCGCCCGCATCTCGGCCCGGCCCACGCGGATCTCTCCGAACAGGACGTAGCCGAGGATGCCCACGAACGGCAGGACGGCGATCACCAGCACCCAGGCGAGCCGCGCCGACGGCTCCAGCCGCGGCTGCATCAGCACGCGCGCGCAAAGCGCCAGCATGACCGCGTTGTAGGCGATGATCTGAAGGCCCGTTCCCATCGGCGCAGGTAACGGCTGGCGGGGCGGAATTGCAATCTGCCGCCGCGCGGCCTATCTCACGCCAGACCCGATCTGCCGACCGCTCGAAAGGTGCCCCGGATGAACTGGATCTCGAACTATGTTCGCCCGCGCATCAACTCACTGTTCTCGCGGCGCGAAGTTCCCGAGAACCTGTGGACGAAGTGCCCCGAGTGCGGGACCATGCTGTTCCACCGCGAACTGGCCGACAATTTGAATGTCTGCACCAGCTGCGACCACCACCTGGCCATCAGCCCGCGTGCACGCTTCACCGCGCTGTTCGACGGGGGCGTCTTCAACGAGGTGCGGGTGCCCGACCCGGTGGCCGACCCGCTGGGCTTCAAGGACCAGAAGAAATACCCCGACCGGATGAAGGCCGCGCAGAAGGCGACGGGCGAGAAGGAAGCGATGCTGGTGGCCGAAGGCGAGATGGGGCGCACGCCCATCGTCGCGGCGGCCCAGGACTTCAGCTTCATGGCCGGGTCGATGGGGATGTATGTCGGCAACGCCATCATCGCCGCCGCCCAGCGCGCGGTCGAGCTGAAGCGGCCGCTGGTCCTGTTCTCGGCCGCAGGGGGCGCGCGGATGCAGGAAGGGATCCTGTCGCTGATGCAGATGCCGCGTTCCACGGTCGCGGTGCAGATGCTGAAGGAAGCGCGCCTGCCCTATGTCGTCGTGCTGACCCACCCCACGACGGGGGGCGTCACCGCATCCTACGCGATGCTGGGCGACGTGCAGATCGCCGAACCGAACGCGCTGATCTGCTTTGCCGGTCCCCGCGTGATCGAACAGACCATCCGCGAGAAGCTGCCCGAGGGGTTCCAGCGCGCCGAGTACCTGCTGGAACACGGCATGCTGGACCGGGTGACGCACCGCAAGAAGTTGCGCGAGGAGCTGGTGTCGATCCTGCGGATGCTGACCCGGCAGTCCGCGCCGGTGGTGGCCGACCTGCCCGCGCCGGGCGTGATCCCGTCGGCTCTGGCCGCCGAGGAGGAACAGCCCGCCGTGACCCCGCCCGTTCCGCAGACGACCTGAGCGGGCTGCGGCCTTGTCCGACAGTTCCGACGCGGCTCTCGACCGGCTGACGCGGCTGCACCCCAAGGTCATCGACATGTCGCTGGACCGGCTGCGGGTGCTGCTGGCCGACCTCGGCAACCCTGAACGCAGCATTGCGCCGGTCATCCATATCGCGGGGACGAACGGCAAGGGCTCGACCCAGGCGATGATCCGGGCGGGGCTGGAAGCGGCGGGGCTGCGGGTGAACGCCTATACCTCGCCCCACCTCGCGCGGTTCAACGAACGCATCCGCCTGCCCGGCGGCGACATCGCGGATGCGGACCTCGCCGCCGTTCTGGCCGAGGTCGAGCGGGTGAACGCGGGCCGGCCCATCACCTTCTTCGAGGTGACGACCGCCGCCGCCTTCCTCGCCTTCTCCCGCGCCGAGGCGGATTTCACGCTGCTGGAAGTGGGTCTCGGCGGGCGGCTCGACGCGACGAACGTGATCGCGGCGCCGCGCCTGACGGTGATCACCCCGGTCAGCATCGACCACACGCAGTATCTCGGCGACACGCTAGCGAAGATCGCGGCCGAGAAGGCCGGGATCCTGAAACGCGGCGTTCCCTGCGTCGTCGCCCGCCAGCAGGACGACGCCATGCAGGTGATCGAGCTTGCCGCCGCACGGCTGGGCTGCCGCCTGTCGGCGCAGGGCCAGCACTGGACCGCCGCGCGCGAAGGGGATGCGCTGGTGTTCCAGGACGAACGCGGTCTGGTGGACGTGCCGCTGCCCGTCCTGCCCGGCCCGCACCAGGTCGACAACGCCGGTACTGCCATCGCCGCGCTGCGCGAGCTTGGCTTCGGCCAGGCCGAGGCCGCCGCCGCCACGACCCGCGCGGTCTGGCCCGCGCGGATGCAGCGGCTCGTGCGCGGGCCGCTGGTGGATGCGGCGGCCGCGCATGGCTGCGAGTTGTGGCTGGACGGCGGGCACAACCCGGCGGGCGGCGCGGCGGTGGCCGCGACGCTGGCGGCGATGCCCCGCAAGCCCACGCATCTGGTCTGCGGGATGCTGAACACCAAGGACGTGGTGGGCTACATGCGCCCGCTGGCCGGGATCGCGGCGAGCCTTGCCGCCGTACCGATCCCGGGCGAGCAGAACACCCTGCCCGCCAGCGAGACCGCCCTTGCCGCCGCGCGCGCGGGCCTCGTCGCGAGCACCTCCGACGACGTCCGGACGGCGGTGGCGACGCTCGCCGCGGGCGAGCCGGGCGCGCGCATCCTCATCTGCGGCTCGCTGTATCTGGCAGGCCGGGTGCTGCGGGAAAACGGCTGAGGCTCAGGCCCCGGTCGCGGCGTCCGCTTCGGCCTCGGCCCGGCCCCATGTCGCCGCGCGCATCTCGCGCAGGCGGCTCGCCGTGCGCTCGAACTCGAAGCTGCCTGTGCCGGTGGGATAGAGCCGCTCCGGCTCCTCTGCGGCGCTGGCGAACAGGCGCACCTTCGCCTCGTAGAGCGCATCGACCAGCGTGACGAAACGCTTCGCCTTGTCGAAGTTCTGCGGCCCGAGCCGGGGCACCCCGTCGATCATCAGCACGTCCACCGCCTCGGCCAGGGCGAGGTAGTCGGCCGGCCCCAGCGGCTTGCCGCAGAGATCGTCGAACCCGGCCCGCGCCACCCGCCCGCAGGACTGCGGCAGTTCGACCGCGCGCCCGTTCACGGCCAGCCGCAGCGGCGCGGGGGCGGCGCAGTCGGTCAGGTCGTCCCACGCCGCGTCCATCCCGCGCGCCGCCAACGCATCCAGCGGCGCGAACCACACCTGCTCGCCGCCCACGCGGCCCTGGCGGAAGTCGCGGTCGCTGTCGAGCTTGACCACGTCCAGCCGCTGCCGGATCAGCGCGATGAAGGGCAGGAACAGCTGCCGGTTCAGCCCGTCCTTGTAGAGATCCTCGGGCACCCGGTTCGAGGTCGTGACCACGGTGACGCCGGCGTCGAACAGAAGCTGGAACAGCCGCCCCACGATCATCGCGTCGGCGATGTCCGTGATCTGCATCTCGTCGAAGCAGAAAAGCCGCGTCCGCGCCGCGATGCGTTCGGCCACCGGGCGCACCACGTCCTGCGCGCCGGTCTTGCGCGCCTCTGCCAGCCCCGCCTGCACTTCCTGCATGAACTCGTGGAAGTGGACCCGGCGCTTGGCGGCGATGGGGGCGGCGGCGACCGTCAGGTCCATCAGCATCGACTTGCCGCGCCCGACCCCGCCCCAGAGATAAAGCCCGCGCGGCCCCTGCGGCGCGGGCGCGACGGTCTGCCCGCCGAAGATGCGGCCGAGCCAGCCACCCCCCTGGGGCTGCGGCGCGGGTGCCTGCGCGAGCCCCCTCACGATCGCGTCGAGCGCGGGCAGGACGCGGCGCTGCGCGGCGTCGTCCTTGATGCGCCCGTCGCGGACGCCGGCATCGTAGAGGTCTGTGACGGATACGGGTGCTGACATGATCGACCCCGTGCCAAATGCGGCCGCGGGGGGCAAGGGGGTGCGCGTATTCAGAAGCGCGTCATGCCACGCGTCAGGCCGCGATCCCGTGCGAGAACTGCAGCCGCGCGAGCCGCGCGTAAAGCCCGCCCTGCGCCATCAGCTCGTCGTGGGTGCCCTGCTGCACGATCCGGCCGTGGTCCATCACGACGATGCGGTCGGCGTTCTTCACCGTCGACAGGCGGTGCGCGATCACGATGGTGGTGCGCCCGCGCGCCAGCCGCTCCACCGCTTCCTGCACCAGATGCTCGGATTCGGAATCGAGCGCGCTCGTCGCCTCGTCCAGCAGCAGGATCGGCGCATCCCGGAGGATCGCGCGGGCGATGGCGATGCGCTGCTTCTGCCCGCCCGACAGCATCACCCCGCGCTCGCCCACCTGGCTGTCGTAGCCGTCGGGCAGCGCCCGCAGGAAATCGTCGGCGCGGGCGGCCTTTGCTGCCGCCACGATCTCGTCGTCGGTGGCGTCGGGGCGGCCGAAGCGGATGTTCTCGCGCGCGGTGGTGCCGAAGATCACGGGGTCCTGCGGGACCAGTGCGATGGCGCGGCGGAAATCGGCCCGCGCCATGTGGCGCAGGTCCACGCCGTCGATGGCGATCGCGCCCGCGTCGGGGTCGCGGAACCGCTGGACGAGCTGGATCACGGTCGTCTTGCCCGCGCCCGACGGGCCGACCAGCGCCACCGTCTCGCCCGGTTCGATCGCCAGGTCGATGTCGTCGAGCGCGGCGGCGTCCGGGCGCGCGGGATAGCGGAAGGACACGCCCTTGAACTCGATCCGGCCCGCGACCGGCTGCGGCAGCGCCACGGGGTCAACGGGGTCGCGGATCGGGTCCTCGGTCGCGAGCAGCTCGCCCAGCCGCTCGGTCGCGCCGGCGGCGCGCTGCAGCTCGCCCCAGACCTCGGACAGCGCGCCGACCGAGCCCGCGACCATGATCGAGTAGATGACGAACTGCACCAGCTCGCCCACCGTCATCAGCCCGCCCCGCACGTCGCGCGCGCCGATCCACAGGACCCCGGTCACGCCCGCGAAGATCAGGAAGATGACGACCGCCGTCATGACCGCGCGGGTGTCGATGCGCTTGCGGGCCGACACGAACGACCGTTCGGTCACGTCGGCGAACTCGGCCCTCGTCAGCGTCTCGTGGGTGAAGGCCTGCACGGTCTGCGCGGCCAGCAGGCTTTCGGACGCGGTGCCGGACGAGCTGGCGATCCAGTCCTGGTTCTCGCGCGCGAGCACCCGCAGGCGGCGGCCCAGCAGGAAGATCGGCGCGACGACGACCGGGACCAGCAGCAGCAGAAGGCCCGTCAGCTTGGCCGAGGTCAGCAGCAGCATCACCAGCCCGCCGACGGCAACCAGCACCTGCCGCAGCGCCAGCGACACGGACGACCCGATCACCGACAGGATCAGCGTGGTGTCGGTGGTGATGCGGCTGATGATCTCGCCGGTCATCACCTTCTCGAAGAAGCCGGGCGACAGGCCGATCACGCGGTCGAACACGGCCTTGCGGATGTCGGCCACGACCCGCTCGCCCAGCCGCGTCACCAGCGCGTAGCGCAGCGCGGTGCCGACCGCGAGCAGCGTGGTGATCCCGATCGCGGCGAGGAAATACTTGTCGAGAAGCTGCGCGCCCTGGTCGAAGCCGTCCACGATCCGGCGCACGGCGACCGGCAGGATCAGGCTGATCGAGGCGGTGACGACCAGCGCCACCAGTGCGGCAGCCATCAGCACGCGGTAGGGCCTGAGGAACGGCCACAGCGCCGACAGCGCGCCGACCCGCTTCGTCGCCGGCCGGTCCGCCCCGACCCGGACGGCGGGGCCGACCGACCCCGCAGGCGCTGCGGCGCGGGGGGCCGGGCGGGCGGCGGTGGTCGGTCTGAGGCTCGGGGCCTGCGCCATGTCTTCTCCTGTCCTGCGGGCCATCTAGTGCCCGGGCCGGGCAAGGACAACCCGCGCGGGCTGCGTCACGGTGGCGCGCGCCTCAGCCCTCCGCCGCCTCCCGCGCGAGTTCCAGCACGATCTCCCACTCCTCGTCCGTCACCGGCTGCACCGACAGGCGCGAGTTCCGGACCAGCACCATCCCGGCCAGCCGCGGATCGTCCTTGATCCGCGCCAGCGTCACCGGCGCGGGCAGCGGCCCGGCCGCCTTCACGTCCACGCATTCCCATTTCGGATCGTCCGCGGTCGAATCCGGGTGCGCCTCGGCGATCACCTCGACGATGCCCACGACTTCCTTGCCGATGTTGGAATGGTAGAAGAAGCCGCGGTCGCCGACCTTCATCTCGCGCATGATGTTGCGGGCCTGAAAGGAACGCACGCCGTTCCATTCCTCGCCCTTGTCGCCCTTGGCGACGAGGTCGTCCCAGCCGAACACGTCGGGTTCCGACTTGAAGAGCCAGCGCCTCATCCGATGAACTTCTTCCATTCGATCACCTCGACCGAGGCGAACAGCCCCGCCGCCTTGTAGGGATCGCCCGCGGCCCAGGCGGTCGCGGACCCGAGGCTGTCCGCTTCGATCACCAGCAGCGAGCCGCGCATCTCGCCGTCCTCGATCAGCGGCCCGGCCAGCTGCACCGGGCCCGCCTTCAGCCATTCGACATGGGCGGGGCGGGTGTCCATGCGGGTCTGGAGCGCGCCGGGATGGTCCCGGCAGATCACGGCGAACAGGGGCATCATTCCTCCTTCAGGGGGCGGGCGAGCAGGGCTTCAACGGCTTCTTCCACGCCGCGCCGCCCTTCGGCAAGCGCCGCGACCTGGGCGGAGATCGGCATCTCGATCCCCTTCCCTGCCGCAAGCGCGGCCACGGCGCGGGCGGTGGCCGCGCCTTCCACGGTGACCCCGGCGGCGAACGGCTCGCCCCGGCCCAGCGACAGGCCGAAGCGGAAGTTGCGCGACTGGTCCGACGTGGTGGTCAGGATCAGGTCGCCGAGACCGGACAGGCCCGAAAGCGTGTCGGCCTGCGCCCCCATCGCGACGGCGAGCCGCGTCATCTCGGCAAAGCCGCGCGTCACGATCGCGGCGCGGGCGCTGTCGCCGAAGCCCGCGCCGATGGCGGCGCCCGCGGCGATGGCGATCACGTTCTTCAGCGCGCCGCCAAGCTCGGCCCCCGTCACGTCCTCGGTCCGGTAGAGCCGCAGCGCGGCGGTGGACAGGGCGTGCTGCATCCGGTGGCCCGCGGCCGGGTCGGCGCAGGCAAGCGTCAGGGCGGTGGGAAGGCCGCGGGCGATGTCGGCGGCGAAGCTGGGGCCGGTCAGGACGGCGGGGGTCGCGGCAGGGCAGACTTCCGCGATCAGCCGCGCGGGCGACCGGCCCGTCGCCAGGTCGATGCCCTTGGCGCAGCTGACGATGGCGCGGCCGTCCAGCGCGGCGGCGTGGTCCCGAAGGAACGTGGACAGCGCCTGTGCCGGTATCGCGAGAAGGACGATCGGGGCGAGCGCGCGGTCCAGTTCGCCGGTCGGCCGGACTGCCTCGGGCAGCGTGACGCCGGGCAGGCGCGGGTTCTCGCGCCCGAACGCCACGTCGCGGCCCCACAGCGTGACGGGCCCGTTCGCCGACAGCGCGACCGCAAGCGCGGTGCCGAACGCGCCCGCGCCAAGGATGCCTATCGCACTCATGCCTTCGCCCCGCGCTTGCCCGCGCCCAGCATCGGCGCCGCGCGGCTGTCCAGCGGCCAGCGCGGGCGGGCGGCCAGGTCCATGCCGTCGCGGTGGCCGAGGCGGAACCGCTCGATCCCCGCCCAGGCGATCATCGCGCCGTTGTCGGTGCAAAGCGCGAGCGGCGGGGCGACGAAGGCGACCCCCGCTTCCCGCGCCACCGCATCGAGCCCCGCCCGGATCGTGGCGTTCGCCGCCACCCCGCCGGCGACGGCGAGCGTCGGCACCGGATGGTCGGCGAGCGCGCGCCGGGTCTTTTCGGACAGCACCTCGGCAACCGCCTGCTGGAAGGCCGCGCAGATGTCGGCGCGGTCGGCCCGGCGCAGGCCGCCGTGCGCCGCCACCGCCGCGTCCCGGGCGCGCAGCACGGCGGTCTTCAGCCCCGAAAAGCTCATGTCGAAGCCGGGCCGGTCCAGCAGCGGACGCGGCAGCGGGACGCGGGACGGATTGCCCTGCGCCGCCTCGACCTCGACCGCCGGGCCGCCGGGCTGGCCGAGGCCGAGGATCTTCGCGACCTTGTCGAACGCCTCGCCCGGCGCGTCGTCGATGGTGCCGCCGAGGCGGGTGAAATCCTCGGGCCCGTCCACGCGCAGGAACTGGCAGTGCCCGCCCGACACGAGCAGCATGAGATAGGGGAACGGGACGGCGTCGGTCAGCCGCGGCGTCAGCGCGTGGCCGGCGAGGTGGTTCACGCCCACCAGCGGCAGCCCGGTCCCGGCCGCGATCCCCTTGGCCAGCATCACCCCCGCCATGACGCCGCCGATCAGCCCCGGCCCGGCCGTCACCGCCACCCCGTCGAGGTCCGAAAGCGCGATGCCCGCCCCGGCAAGCGCCTGTTCGACGCAGAGGTCGAGTCGCTCGGCATGGGCGCGGGCCGCGATTTCCGGCACCACGCCGCCGAAATCGGCGTGCAGCGCCGACTGGCCCGCGACGACCGAGGACAGGATCACCGGCGCGCCGCCGGCGCTACCATTACCGCCGCCCGCACGGACCACGGCGGCGGCGCTGTCGTCGCAACTGCTCTCGATGCCCAGAAAGGTCAGCGTCATCTTGTGCCGTCGTGTGAAGGGGCCTAGGCAAGGCACGGTTATCACCGCCGGTGTCCCTGCACCATGCCCCCATCCCAGCCCCCTCCGTCCCAGCCCCCTCTGTCCCATCGCGCCGCCGTGCTCGTCACCCGCCCGCAACCCGCGGCGGACCGGCTGGCAGGGCGGCTGCGCGGGCACGGCCTGTCCGTGCAGGTGGCGCCGCTGATGCGGATCGTGCCGGTGGCCCATGACGCGGCGGCCCTGGCGCGGGCGCCCGGCCTCGTCTTCACCTCGGCGCATGCCGTGGCGATGGCGGGCCCCGGGCTGGACCGGCCCGCCATGTGCGTGGGACCGGCCACGGCTGACGCCGCACGCGCGGCGGGATTCCGCGTCACCGTGGGGCCCGGCGATGCGGCGGGGCTGCTGCCCCTCCTGACGGGCCTCGACGGCTGGCTGCACCCGCGCGGCACCCACGTCGCCGCCGTCCTGCCGGTGCCGGGCGTCGTCGTCTACGACCAGCAGGCGCTGCCGTTGCCCGACGCCGCCCGCGCGCTGCTGGACGCGCCCGCGCCGGTGATCGTGCCCGCGTTCTCGCCCCGCTCGGCCCGGCTCGCCGCCGCTGCCATGCAGGGCGCGCGCGCCCCCCTGCGCGTCGCCGCGATCAGCGCCGCCGCCGCCGACGCCTGGACGCCGCCGCCCGCCATGCTCGCGGTGGCCGAAACGCCGGACGAGCCCGGCGTCATCGCGGCGATCCGGTCGCTCGCGGGCTGAAACTTCCGCGCCGGCGTGGGTTGAGCCGCCGTCCCGCCCGGCATAGGCTTGAGCCGACGCGCATGGACGCGGCGCATGCCCGGCATTGCAGCGAACCTGCCCTGCCGGACCGGCGCTCATGCCGCTCTGCCACCCTTGGATGCCTGGGACGATCGAGATGACCCCTGACGACGACGCCACCCGCCGCGACGAAAAACGCCCGGCCTTCGACGAGGATGCGGGCGCCGAATCCCGCCCCGGGCAGGACGTGGCGGTGTCCGCGGACGATCGTCCCGTCCCGGCCGAGCCGCCGGTCCTGCACGTCCGCGACGCGGAGCCGGCGGGGATCGAGCCAGCGGACGCCGCCCCGGTCCAGCCGATCGGCTCGACGCTTGTGGGTGCGGGCGCGGGCGGGCTGCCCGCGGCCGGGCCGCGCGACGATCTCGGCGCCCCGACCGGCGACCGGACCGACGATCGGCGCGACGACGCCACAGGCCCGGCACGCGCGGGCGACGAAGGGTTCGCGAACGGCAGGCTGACCGATGCGGAAATCGCGGCCGCCTTCGGCGACGACACCGCGCCCGCGGCCCGGTCCGACCGGGTCCATGCCCATGACGGCAACGACGACTGGCGCACCGACAGCACCGCCGAGCCGCAGCCGTCCGCGATCCCGGCGGTCGCGTCTGCTCCGGCCCCGTCCGACCCGTCGCCCCGCGCGCGCCGGTCGGGCGGGTTCGGCGGGCTTGTCCTCGGCGGGATGATCGCGGCGGCGCTCGGCGCGGGGGCGGCGTGGTGGGCCGTGCCACGGATGCCGGAGGCATGGCAACCGGTCCCGCCCGCGCCGGCCGTCGACACGGCGGCGATCAGCGCCGGCCTGCGGGCCGAGACGCAGGCCACGCTGGACGCCGCGCTCGCGAACATGCGCACCGACGCCGCCGCGGCGGCGATCGCGGCCGCGCAGGGCGAACTCGCCGCGCAGGCCGAAAGCATCGCCGCCCGCGCCGCCGAGGCGGCGACCGCCGCGGCCGATCCGGCGGTGCGCGCGGCGCTCGCCGAGCTTCCCGCACCCGGGATCGGGCAGGACGCGATGCAATCCCTGTCGCAGGCCGCCGCCGCCGCCGGCGCCGACGCCGCGCGCCGGATCATCGCCGAGTCGCCCGCCTCGGACACGCCCGCGAACCTGAACGCGACGCTGTCCGCGCAGGCGCAGCAGATCGCCACGCTGCGCCAGGCGGTCGATACCCTGCGCGCCGCCGTTCCGGCGGACCTTGCCGCGCGGCTCGACAGCCAGCAGGCCGCGCTGGACGAACTCGCCGCCCGACCGACGCTCGACGCCGACGCGGCCGCGCGGCTGCAGCAGGTGGCCGACAGCGTCGCCGAGACGCAGGCGCAGCTGCGCGAGGCGACCGACACCGCGACGGCGGAACTCGCGCGGGTCCGGGACGAGGCCGCCAGGCTGCAGGATGCCGCCGCCGACGCGGCGCGGCGCGCGCAGACCGCGGCCGCCGCGGCAAGCCTGTCGTCGGCCCTCAACGGCGCAGAGCCCGTCGACCGCGGCGCGGCGGTGGCGCAGCTGCAGGAGGCCGGCGTCGACGTGCCGCAGGCGCTGACCGCCGACGTCGTGCCGCTTGGCCAGCTTCAGGCCGACTTCCCGGATGCGGCGCGAGCGGCGCTGGCCGCATCGCTCGCGGCCGGCACGACGGGCGGCAGCGCGCTCGGCAACTTCCTGCGCGCGCAGACCGGGGCACGGTCGGTGGTCCCGCGCGAAGGCAGCGATCCCGACGCGGTCCTGTCGCGCGCCGACGCCGCCGTCGCCCGCGGCGACATCGCCGCCGCGCTGGCCGAGATCGCAGAGCTGCCCGAGCGCGGACAGGCGGCGATGGCCGACTGGACCGCCCGCGCCCGCGCCTGGGTCGATGCGAGCGGCGCGGTGGCGGGCTTGACCACGACCACCGTTCCGGTGACGACAGCCGCGCCCGCCGCGTCTGCCGGGTCCAGCCCCGCCGCATCGGCGCAGCCTTCGAACTGAGGATCTTTTGACATGCTGCTTTCGCTTCTGAAGGTCCTGTTCTTCTTCAGCGTCGTGCTGGCCGCAGCACTGGGCGCGATGCGCCTGGCCGAGACGGACCGGGTGCTGCGCGTGGTGTTCGACGGCGTGGAATACACGCTCGAGCCGCTGCAGGTGCTGGCGCTCGGCCTGCTGGTCGTCGTCGCGGGCTGGCTGATCGTCCAGCTGCTGCGCCTCGGGCTGGCCTTCATCCGCTTCATCGCCGGGGACGAGACCGCGATCGACCTCTATTTTGCGCGCAGGCGGGAACGCAAGGGCTACCACGCGCTGGCCGAGGGGATGCTCGCGGTCGCCTCGGGCGAGGGGAAGCTGGCGCAGGACCAGGCGCGCCGCGCCGCGAAGTACCTGCACCAGCCGCATGTCACGAACCTGCTGGCGGCGCAGGCGGCCGAGGTCGCGGGCGACGCCCGCGCGGCCGAGGACGCCTATCGCACCATGCTGGCCGACAACCGCACCCGCTTCGTCGCAGTGCGGGGGCTGATGCAGCAGCGGCTTGCGCTGGGGGACACCCACACCGCGCTGCTGCTGGCGCAAAAGGCCTATGCGCTGCGCCCGGCGCATACCGAGGTGCAGGACACCCTTCTGTCGCTGCAGACGCGCGAGCATGACTGGAAGGGCGCGCGCGCGGTCCTGAAGGACAAGCGCAGGCAGGGGGCGCTGCCGCAGGACGTCCACATGCGCCGCGACGCCGTGCTGGCGCTGCAGGAGGCGCGCGAGGTGCTGGCGCACGGCAACTCGATCAGCGCGCGCGAGGCGGCGATCAGCGCCAACCGCGCCTCGCCGGACCTCGTGCCGGCGGCGGTGCTGGCGGCGCGCAGCTACATCGCCCGGCGCGACACCCGCAACGCGACGCGGGTGCTGCAGAAGACCTGGTCGGTCCAGCCCCACCCCTCGCTCGCCGCGGCCTATGCCGAGATCGTGCCGGACGAATCCCCCGCGCAGCGCCTGCGCCGGTTCGAGGAACTGATCAGGCAAGCGCCTACGCACGAGGAATCGCGGCTGCTGCAGGCCGAACTGATGCTCGCGGCCGAGGATTTCCCCGGCGCGCGCCGCGCCTTGGGCGACCTTGCCCAGACGCGCCCGACCGTGCGGTCGCTGTCGATCATGGCCGCGATCGAGCGTGGCGAAGGCGCGGACGACAGCGTCGTGCGCGCGTGGCTGGCACGCGCGCTGACCGCCAGCCGGGGGCCGCAATGGGTCTGCGACAAGTGCCACAACGTCATGGCCGACTGGTCCCCGGTCTGCGACAGCTGCGGCGGCTTCGACACGCTGACCTGGCGCGAACCGCCCGCCGACCTGCGGATGGCATCGGCCGGGAACGCCGTCACGATGCTGCCGCTGCTGGTGGGCCGCGACCCGCAGGCGGACGCGCCGCCGGCAGAGCCGGTGCAGCGGGACGAAGCGGCTGACGACCTGCCCGGCATGATCGGCGACGAACCCGACCCGCGCCCGCGCCCGCGCCAGCAGCGCGAGGAACGCGAGGCTGCGCCGGTCACGCCCCCCGCCCCGATCGCGCATGTGGCGCCCGGCATGGTCCCGCGGGAAAGCGACTACGAACCCTCGGTCACCGTGACCGATCCGGAACTCGTCGCCCCGCCCGCCCCCGAGCCGATCCACCCGGGGCCGCGCGCCGCGACGAACGGCCCGACGCCGCCGGCAGCCGAAGCGCAGGTCCCGCCGGCCCGCGAGCCCGTCGTGGTCGAGATCCGCCCCGTCGACGGCCCCGCCGACAGCTTCGTCCGCCCGGACGTGGAGCCTTCCGAAAAAACGGTGTCGATCAGACGCGACTGACCCCTTTTCATGGGCGGGGTTAGCTGCTAACTCCGCCGCACGCCGCAGTAGCTCAGCTGGTAGAGCACATCATTCGTAATGATGGGGTCGGGGGTTCGAGTCCCTTCTGCGGCACCAAATTTTCGAGATTTCTTCAAGAAAATCTAGGCCTTAGGGGGAGTGGCGAAAGCCCGGTCCCCCTTCTAGACCACCCTATAGCGGCTGCTTGGCGGCTCGTCAGTGTGCCGCAAGGGCTGAAACGAAGATGCCGCATCGAGACGGGTGGGCAGCACTCGCATGCGTGTGGGATGGACGCCGCGCAACGCGGCATTCGTCTACTCCGTTGTGAGAAAGGGGCGAACAGGTCACCAGCCGTCTTGCCGTCCTTCGCCTTGTGCAGCGGTGTGCAGCCGCGCGTCTCGATGTCGGCGAAGAACCTGGGCGCGCTGTCAAACGGGCGAAGTACTGGTTGCACCTTCCAGCGCCCAGCGTCGCGCTAAAGGGCCTAATGGAGAAGGCAGCAGCGATTCGACAAGGAGAGCCAGCGCCGTTAGGCCCGCAAAGCAGTGCTGCAGCTTGCCGGCGGGTCGACTGGGCTGGTCTAAGACAGATTACGACTAAGCGAGTCGTTGGAGGAGACTTCATTGGCCCCCAAAGAGGCGACGGCACGCATCAAGATCAACCACTGCCTTCAAGCAGCTGGCTGGCGGTTTTTCGACAGCCCGGAGGGATCAGCGAACATCGTTCTGGAACCGAATGGGCATTGATGATGTGACCGCCCCCCGACGGCATCTGATGTGCCAAGGTGGGTCTGCAACGATCCACAAAGGGGAGCGGTCATGTCGGAGATTATCACGGTCGGGCTCGATCTGGCGAAGAATGTATTCCAGGTGCATGGAACTGACGGCGCAGGACGAGCCGTTCTGCGCAAGAAGATACGGCGAGGGCAGGTGCTGGAGTTTTTCAGCCAGCTGCCCTCTTGCGTCGTGGCGATGGAAGCCTGTGGCGGCGCTCACTTCTGGGGCCGGGAAATTGGCAAGCTGGGGCATGAGGTGCGGCTGATCCCGCCGGCCTATGTGAAGCCGTTTGTGAAGCGCCAGAAGAACGACATGGCGGACGCCGAGGCCATCTGCGAGGCGGCTATGCGACCCACCATGCGCTTTGTTCCGGTCAAGAGCGAAGAGACGCAGGGCGCGGCAATGGTCTTCCGGGTCCGGGAGTTGCTGATCCGGCAGCGCACGCAGGCGATCAACGCATTGCGCGGCCATCTGACCGAGTTCGGTCAGATCGTGCCACAGGGAGCGGCCAACGCTGCGCGGCTGATCGCGATCGTGGAGGATCCGGATGGCGCTCTCCCTGCTGATGCCGTCCCCACGCTGAAGGCTTTGATCGCGGCACTCACGCATCTGGAGGCAGAGATCAGGAAGCTCGATGCCGAGATCGCCCGGCGCGCCAAGGAGAATGACGTCGCCCGGCGACTGATGACGGTGCCGGGCATCGGGCCGCTGATTGCCACGGCCATCGCTGTTCTGGCGCCGCCACCCGAGACGTTCCGCAAGGCACGCGACTTTGCCGCCTGGCTTGGTCTTGTGCCTCGGCAGCATTCGACCGGCGGCAAGCAGCGGCTCGGGGCAACGACGAAGATGGGCGAACGATCCCTGCGACGCCTGCTGATCATTGGCGCCAACAGCGTGGTGATCAAACGTAACGTTCACAAGGAAGCGCAGCCCGGAACATGGCTGGGCAGCCTGCTGATGCGCAAGCCACCGCTGCTGGTGCGGGTGGCGCTGGCCAACAAGATGGCGCGGATCGTCTGGGCCTTGATGGCTCGGGGTGGCATCTACCAGTCTCCGGTCGCAGCGGCGTAAGCCACCGGGGTCGCGAGGGCGTCGGAGCGGAAGAGGGCAAGGAGCAGTTTGGCGCAACGGTCGTGAGACGGGGTCAGAGGAACCAGCCTGCAACAGAGTGCCTCCGAGCACGCGGCGTTGATTTGGGACCTGATCCGCGAACACCATACGGGCCCGCGGCATGACAATGGCCGCACCAGAGGCCGGACACATGTCAGCACCCGACACCGCGCCAACACCAGCTCCAAAAAGCCCCCTTGCGCTTGGGGCGGTTACACATGTTGCAGAATGGCGGCTTGAGGCTTGAATGCCCCCTTCCCCTTCAAGCTCAGGCCGCGCGGACGATCTCGGCGGAGCCGAGGGCATTGAAGCGGTTGATGAGTGCGACGCGGATGTGGATTTCGGCGGTCTGGCGGTCGGGGTCTCTCGCGGCGATGCGCTCGCCGAAGGACTTGAGGCAGCGCATCTTGGCCTCGGCGCGGCTGCGGGCGTGGTATCCTGCCCAGCGTTTCCAGAACGCCCGGCCGTAGTGACGTGTGGCGCGCAGGGTTTCGTTGCGGGCCCGGGCGGCTGGACAGTCCTCCTTCCACGGGCGACCGTTCTTGCGGATCGGGATGATAGCCGTGCCACCGCGTGCGATGATGGCGCTGTGGCAACGGCGGGTATCGTAGGCGCCGTCCGCGGTCACGGTGCCGATGTCCTCGTCCTGCGGGATCTGGCCAAGCAGGTCCGGCAGGACGGGGCTGTCGCCCTCCCGGCTGGGGGTGAATTCTACCGCGCGAATGTCCGAGGTGGCGGTGTCCATGGCCAGATGCACCTTGCGCCATTGACGGCGGCCCTGAACGCCATGCTTGCGGGCCTGCCATTCCCCATCGCCCAAGAACTTGATGCCGGTGCTGTCCACCAGCAGGTTCACCGGCCCGTCTGCACGGCGATAAGGGATCTGCACCTTCAGGGTCTTCTGTCTGCGGCACAGCGTCGAGTAGTCCGGAACGGGCCAGTCCAGCCCCGCCAGGTGCAGCAGGCTTGCGACCATCCCGGCGGTCTGCCTGAGCGGCAGCTTGAACAGCACCTTGATCGTAAGCGTCCGGCGTAGGCGCCTACTTCTTCCGAGGTTGCCAC
>NZ_SELD02000009.1 GCF_004923205.2 Paracoccus aeridis | reverse complement strand
GAATCACTTGATCCGAATGTTCCCGGTGAACAGATGGAGCAGGGGTCGACGCCTAGGTTCGCCCTGTTCATCGCCTACGGGGCGGCCTACGACAGTTTGATGCTTTTGGGCAATGATGGCTACTATAATGCAGAATTGCCATATGTTGCTGCCCTGAATTTTGGTGTGATTTTGGGTGTTCCAACTCCGCTGGAGAAGCTTGTGACGAAGAGTCAGATGCTGCGGGATGCGCTGTTATTGAACTGGGAAGCGCACCCATTCTGTGTTGTCGCAGCGTCTCAGGAAGAGTGTTGGAATGAGATCAAGGAAATATCGGTGGTGACGCCGGGTCAGATCATATCGTCTGACGCCGTAACCCGAATTTTCCCGAACTAAGGCGGTGGCAGCTTCGTCCCGCATGGCTGACGGTTACGGTCTTTAACCCGCCCCGCCGCCCTACAGCCCGATCTGACCCGAGCGGGCGGCGGGGCTAGTCGTCGCTCGGAAACTTGGCGGCAGGCGGGGCTTTGCCCTCGGCAATGTCCAGCGCCTCGCGGGCGCTCTGCACCAGCTCTTCCCCGAAACTGGACTGTCCGGGGAACTGGCGGCGGGCATGGACGACGTTCACGACCTCAATGCGGTCAGCGGCAACCCGATACAGGATGATGTAATTCGGATGCGCCACGATCTGACGCAGGCCCGGAACCCGGTCGCTCTGCCGATACAGGTAGGGGTGTTCAGACAAGGGCAAGACGCTGGATCGCAGCAGGTGCCACATGCGTTCTGCTGCGCCAATGTCGTATTGCCCGATGTAATCCGTGATTTCATCGAGATCGGAGTCAGCGCTTTCGAGCCAGAAGATTGGCAGCATCAGGACTTGCTTTGCCTCTGGCGCATCTTCGCGAAGCGTTCGGCCATGCGCCGCTCTACCTCGTCATGAGGGATAGCGGGGCGCGGATCGGCCAGACTGGCCGCGACCTTGGCCCGCAGCCATGCTGTGTAGCTGACTTCCTGTTCGGTGGTCTCAAACTCCGAGACCAGAGGGGACAATGCTGTGCTCATTGGGGTGCCTCGCTGGACTTTCCGCCCTCGATCACGTCCAGCTTGAACCGCTCTACGGCCTGTGCGTGGTTGTTCACATTGCCCCGGAAGGCCCCTTCCGGGGTCACGGTGATGACCTTCACTCGACCCCGCTTCACCCGGTGAATGGCCCCCACCTGTTCCAGCAGATCGAGGGCTACGGCCATATTAGGAGCCTTCGTCCTCATGATCTCGCACAGATCGGCGGCAGTCTTGGTGCATTCGTATGTCTGCCAGCCGAGGTTCCGGCAGATTTGCCAGAGGACGGCCTGTGCGTGGAAGGCTTGCGCGGGGGTCTTTGCCGCCGCGAACAGGCGTTCCGTCACGGCGTCCTGATACTGGAATGCAATGGACACGTTGCCACCTCCGAAGAAGTCAAATTCGAGTTGCTGCGCTGCGCTGAGTTCCTTCAGCGTTTTTGATGCCTGCCGTGCCATCATAGCCCGTTCAGGACTTCTTTCCCGTAGCGCGGCCTGATCCGCCAAGAGTGCGGCTTGATCATAGGCGCCGCGCTTACGCATGGCACGTTCGGTCAGATCGGCGGGTGGGTTCGGGTTGGTGCGCCGTCGCGGTTCGACCGCTCCGACGATAACACCAATGGACTGGACGGGGGAGCCGTTCCGCCGCTGCGCCAGTTGGGTGAGCTTCGCCGTCTCGATGTCTTCTGCGGACACCCCCATGCGGCGCAGTTCTTGAATCGGAATCCTGCTCATGCCTCGCCTCGATAGTTATCTGGTGGATAACTTTAGTTATCTGGTGGATAACTGTCAATCTTCGTTTTTTCCAACGTAGCAAGGGAAAAACGGCCAAAATGCACTAGCGTATCCATATATCCTAAGAGTCTTAGGGCATTCGTATCCGTGCAAGGGCCTCCAGCCCTGTCCCGCTCTCACCAAAAAGGGCCGTAGGGACAGGGCTGGAGGTGGTGAAGCGTCAGGCTTCCAGTTCCTGTCCACCTCCCCCGAGGAAAGCAGTCCAGAACATCAGAAAAAATCCGGGAAGCGTATCGCGCTATCCAACCCTTTCCGACATTTGCTATTAGGTTATATCGCGAGCATACTCTCGTCCGGACACTTTGTGTTCCGGACTCGCGCTCGTGAAGGGTGCGTTGCCCCCCTTCAATCCCCCCGATCGGCTGCGCCGAAGGGACCAGCCCCAAACCCCGGCGGGGACTTTGTCCCCTGCACCCCCTGAAAAGGCCCAGCCCATGCGGATCGAGATACGAACCACCCCGGAGGAAAAGCGGCACTGGCAGGAAATTGCTGAGAATAAGGGGGTATCTCTGTCGGAACTGGTGCGCTCATCCCTTGGCGGTTTGCGCCTACGGAAGCGGCGGGAAGCTCCAAGGGTAGCGCCCGAACTGCTGCGGGAGCTTGCGCGGATCGGGAATAACCTGAACCAGCTTGCCCATGCCGCGAACCGCCGCCAGCCGCTTGAGAGCGTGGCCTTGCTGGTGCGTCTGATCGAGATCGACCGGGAACTTGCCGCGATCCGGGCCGCGCATGAGAGGCCCGCAGATGCTGATTAAATTCACAGGTGGCGGGCGCGGCGGCGGGCGTCAGGTCGCGGAGTATCTGACCCGCGAAGAAGGTCGGGGCCACGCGCTGCCCGAGGTGATCCGGGGTGACATGGACCGGACCCGCGATCTGATCGACAGTATTGACCGCCAGTGGACCTACACCCACGGCGTTCTGTCCTTCGCGGCCGAGGATGCGCCCACCGAGGACCAACAGCGCGAGGCAATGGATGCTTTCGAGCGTCTGGCCTTCGCCGGGCTGGACCTAGAGCAATATGACATCACATGGGTCCGCCACAGCCACACGGAGAGCGGGCGCACAGAGCTTCACTTCGTGACGCCGCGCATGGAGCTTTGCAGCGGTCGGGCGCTGAACATCGCGCCCCCCGGCTGGGAAAGCACTTATGCGCCTCTCAGGGACGCCCTGAACCTCACCCACGGCTGGGCGCGGCCAGACGACCCGGAACGCGCCAGAGAGCTTACACAGGCCCCAGAGAGGGCGCAGGAGGGCTACAGGCTGCGAGAGGGTCGGGAGGGCATTCACGAGTATCTCACGGGCCTTGTGGCGTCCCAGAGTGTCACGGATCGCGCCAGCATGGTGCAGGCGATCCGCGAGGCCGGCCTCGAGGTCACGCGGGAGGGCAAGGATTACATCACCGTCCAAGATCCTGCGAATGACGAGCGGTTCAGGATGAAGGGCAGGATCTACGAAAAGGATTGGACCTATGACCGAGAGCTTGACCGAGCGATTGCGCCAGCGCGCGGCCTCACAGACAGCCGAGACCGAGCAGATAGTGAAAGCCGAACTCTCGAAGCTTACGAGCGGTATCAGGCAGCAGTTGACCGGCGAGCTATCCAGAATTCAGAGCGATATCACCGCAACGAGCCTGCACATCAGCACGGACCTGACCGCGTTGAAATGGGCCAGCCGGTATTGGTGGATCGCGCTGATTTTGACCTGGCTGATCGGGGGCGGCTTGTTGACCTGGCACTCAATGAGCGGGAGCGGCAGCAGTCCAGGGCAACTGAGCCTGAGCGACTACCAGACCTTCACCCACGAGGGCAGGAAATATCTGATCGTGCCAATCGGCAGCGAGCCAGCGAACTGCACCCAGAGCGGCCAGACGGTGGGCTGCGTCCTGCTGCCGAGAGGGGAGTGATAGAGGATGAGCGACAAGCTGACCATGTTCGAGCGGGCCTTGCTGGCTCAATTCGAGCCATTGGCGACCGCCTCCGAGCAGGCTTTGAAGGGCTTGGAGACCGTCTCAAGGCGTTTGGAACTTCTTTCCTCGGCCACCGAGAAGCGATTCAGGGAAATGGGCGAGAGGGAGCGGAGGTTGGCGCAAGCCTTGGACGAGCAAACGAAGCTCACCGAGGCTTGGCGGGCGCAGTCCGAGACCTTGGTGCAGCAGGTGAACGCATTGCTACGCGAGTTGCGGAGGTGATGCAGGAACGCGAGGTGCGGGAGCGGGCAGAACGTCACCGGAGCCGGGATCGAGGCGACGATTATGGCCTCTAAGTTGGAGCAGTTTGAGCCCTTTGCGGTCACTCAGGGATCGACCTACGGTGACGCAGGCAGGATCAACGACAGAATGAATATGAAACGAACGATTTTTGCCGCTGCTGCGGTTCTCGCCTTCGGCGTGCCGACATGGGCGCAAGAGGATGATTCCCTCGCTGGGCCGGAACTCGGCCAGCCTGGCCATTATGAGGCCATGAAGGAAGCCGAGTGGGATTGGCACCCCGGCGACCTGATCTTCCGAAACGGTGTAAACGACCTGGATGAACTGATCCGTCATGCCGAGGCGGGAAGATGGGCGACCGTCGGCATGCTGCGCTCTTCCAGTGGCGGGCCGCGCGTCGTCTATGTTGATCAAAGTGACGGTGTTACCGAGGTCATGCTTTATGAGTTTGTCGATGGCCTGTCAGATCGGGACTATGAGGTTTACCGCATTGAATCACTTGATCCGAATGTTCCCGGTGAACAGATGGAGCAGGGGT
>NZ_SELD02000008.1 GCF_004923205.2 Paracoccus aeridis | reverse complement strand
TCATGCACTAAGATTACAAACGGACCACCTCAGGGGGGCAGGCCATTCAGAGGCCGGCGCCGACTCGATTCGATAGTAAGCTGACGGGCTGCTATGTCCGGATCCTGTTGAAAAACCCGGTGCCGGGATGCCTGACGCATTCTGCGCTGCAGGGTACGGCTTCGCTGTCCGCGCTGCGCTGGCAGGTTTCGCCTCGGGCACTTGCATCTCTGATCGGGACTAGATCATGCAGATCGTTCCGAAAGCCTTCGATGGCCCGCGAATGGGGTACCGGGCTTTACCTCAGGCGGTTCACTTGCGAACTCGTCCTTCAACGATTGGAACTCTGCGCGTTCGAAGAATGATTGTTTCCGGATGAGGATGTTCTCGAGCATGCCGATCATGGGCGATAGATGGGCGGTCGCCTCCACCAGCCAAGCCTCAAGGACCTCCGGAGATTTCGTCTCGATCTGCTCGAGCACGTGGAACTCGGTGGATCGTCCTAGCCGTTCGTGCTGCGCATTCAGGGAGGCATAGCGTTGAAGACAGCCGCGCTGGCCGCTCGGGCAGGGACGCCCCCTGCGCCGGGTGAACCTTGGAGGACTGACGAGACCAGAGGGCCGGTGTTCAGCTATGTTGAGCTTGAGGACCGCATCCGTGCCGGACACCCAATGCGCAAGGCCCGACCGGTAGTGCATGACGCGCTTGTTGAATTGGGTGAGGGCTCTGAGCGTCTCTGTGTCAATCACAGCTGCCCTTGATCGCGCCTGAGCAACTGATCCGGGCCGGCCTGCTGCAAATCCAGTTCTCGACCGGTTTGAGCGGCAACTCACGAAACAGATGCAGTGTAGCGTGCTGTTCCGTCTCGTGACCATGTAGATCCGGATCAGGTTTTCGTTGCCCCTGGCCGACACGGCCATGTGCTCGATTTTTCGCCGCCTTTCGACATGGCGATAAGGAACGGCGTCCGGCCTGCTGCATGGCCCGGACCCTCAGGACTGATACCCGTCCGCTTACAAGCCGTCGGCCGGCCGGGGCTGATGGCGCCGTCGATCCTTGACACGACTTCGCTCAAATCCCCTCCCCTCCGGGTCGTGCAGCGTTCGATCGAGTTGCGGTCCCAGGTGCCTGACGTCCTGAATGCTTGGGATATGGCGCGTGTTGGTGAACGAGACTAAGTCGCCCGGAAAATGTCCATAGCTGTTGAAAAGACCGTCGCTGTTCGGAGGGGCGGGTGCGAGCAGGTGCCCCTTTCCCCCCAATGTTCTCGGGTAACCATGCTCCAGCCGTCCCGGATAGTGATGCCGATTTATGCCTTAGCGCCGCGATTGTACCGACGATTTGCCTTTGCCGCCATCTTCAGCCGCGTCACGGATCACGACCGACTGGTTGAGGAGGCGCACGGCGCCGACGTTCTCGGCACCCTTGCGCTCCCTCCGCGACGAACGTGCGGCCGGCTCCCACCCAGTTCAAGCGACGCCGGACCGAGGCGGTTCCGCAGCACGCTTGCAACCGTCCCCGGCTCGACTACGTTCATCGGGACATCACGCGAGGACAAGATGGCGGACGATCCCTATGCCGCGCTGGGGGTGCCGAAGACGGCATCGGAGGCGGACATCAAGAAGGCCTACCGGCGGATCGCCAAGACCGATCACCCGGACCTGACCGCCGACACCGCCGCGCATGACCGCTTCAAGGCCGCCTCCGCCGCCTACGACCTGCTGAAGGACCCCGAGCAGCGCGCCCGCTTCGACCGCGGAGAGATCGACGCACAGGGCCAGGAACGCCCGCAGCGGCGCTACTACCGCGACTTCGCCGAGGCGGGCGACAACCCCTATCGCGGGCAGTCGAACTACGGCGATTTCTCGGACGTGTTCGAGGATCTGTTCGGCGGCCGCGCTCGTCCCGGCGCCGGGGGCCCGCGCGGCTTCCAGGGCGGCGGCGCGGGCAGCTTCGACATGCGCGGGTCGGACCACCGCTACACGCTCGAGGTGGACTTCATGACCGCCGCGCGGGGCGGCACCACGCGGATCACGTTGCCCGACGGGCACGCGCTGGACGTGCAGATCCCCGCCGGCACCCGCGATGGCCAGACCATCCGCCTGCGCGGCCAGGGCGGTCCCGGCATGGGGAACGCCGACGCCGGCGATGCGCTGCTGACGATCACCGTGGCCGACGATCCCGACTGGCGCAGGAACGGCGACGACGTGGTGACCACGCTGCCGATCACGCTGGACGAGGCGGTGCTGGGCGGCAAGGTCGAGGCGCAGACGATCGACGGTCCGGTCATGTTGACGGTCCCCAGGGGGGCCAGCAGCGGGCAGCGCCTGCGGCTGCGGGGGCGCGGGCTGAAGCGCGCGAACGGCACGCGGGGCGACCAGCATGTCGAGCTGAAGATCGTCATGCCGCCCCGGATCGACGACGCGCTGGCCGAGTTCATCGCCAACTGGCGCGCCGACAACGCCTACGACCCGCGCCGGGGGCAGCAATGACCGCACGTGCCGAACACCCGATGACCCGCGCCGAGATCCTCGAGGCGCTGCCCGACCTCACCGACGAGGAACTCGACGCCCTGATCCGCACCGGCGCTGTCCTGCCGGTCGCCTCGGCCGCGGGGCCGCTGTTCCGCGGCATCGACGTCGCGCGGCTTCGGCTGATCCTGGAGCTCGAGGATTTCTACGCGCTCGACGGCGAGAGGCTGGCCCTGGTCATGTCGCTGATCGACCAGCTGAACGGCCTGCGCGGCGACATGCGGGCCATGCTGCAGGCCGTCGCGGCCGAGGAGCCCGAGACCCGCGCCCGCCTGCGCCGGGTGATCCGCGAGACCCGCGTGACGATCACGCGCGAGGACTGATACGCGCGAGGACTGATACGCGCGAGGGCTGATGCGCGAGGGCTGGCGCGTGCGAGGGCTGAGCGGCGCCTAGCGCGCCCGCCGGATCGTGTCGCCCGGCAGGAACGTGGGCGACAGCGCGACGATCCCGTTGTCGGGGCGTGCGTCCTTGCCCGCGACGATCCGCGCCGCGCGCCGCCCGATGTCCAGCCGCCGCGCGTCGGTCGTGGCCAGCCGCACCGGCAGCCCGTCCAGCAGGTCCACCCCGTTGAAGCCGGCGAGGCCGAGCCGCCCGGGAATGTCGAGCCCGTTCTCGCGCGCCCAGATCAGCCCGCCCGCGCCGATCACGTCGTTCGAATAGTAGAGGAAGTCCAGGTCCGGCTCGCGCGCGAGGATGCGCTGGGTCTGCTCGCGCCCCTTCGCCAGCGACGATCCGCCCTGATAGAACTCGCGCGCGGCAAGCGGGACGCCCGCGTCCGCCAGCGCCGCCTCGAACCCGGCGAGGCGTTTGCGGGCGCGGTGATCCTCGGGCATGTGGGTGCCGATGAAGCCGATCCGGCGATAGCCCGCGCGCAGGATCTCGGCCGCCATCTCGCGCCCGGCGCGGTCGTGGCTGATGCCGACGGCGGTGTCGATCGGGTCGCCGTCGACGTCCATGATCTCGACGATCGGGATCCGGGCGTTGGCGAGCATCGCGCGCGACGCCGCGCTGTGTTCCAGCCCCGCGAGGATCACGCCGGACGGACGCCAGCTCAGCATGTCGTAAAGCACCGCCTCCTCGCGCGCGGGGGCGTAGTTGGTGACGCCCACGACGGGCTGAAGCCCGGTGTCCTCGAGCTCCGCCGAAACCCCGCCCAGCACGTCGGGAAAGACGAGGTTCGACAGCGACGGGATGACGACCGCCACCAGGTTCACGCGCTGGCTCGCCAGCCCGCCGGCGATCTTGTTGGGGACGTAGCCCAGCGACCGCGCGGCCGTCAGCACCTTCTCGCGCGTGGCGGGCGACACGTCGCCCCGGTTCCGCAGCACCCGGCTGACCGTCATCTCGCTGACGCCGGCGGCATCGGACACGTCGCGGAGCGTCAGGGTTCGGCGGGGTCTCTGCAAGGTCATGCGCGCTGCCGTCGTTTCGCTTTCCCCGGCGTTAGCGCATGACAGCCGGACCGGCAAGCTTGCCAAACGCTGCGGAGACAGGCACTAATCCGGCGGCGGCCCCGTGGCTCAACTGGATAGAGCAGCCCCCTCCTAAGGGGCAGGTTGCAGGTTCAAGTCCTGCCGGGGTCACCAGATCATCCTTGACCTACGCGCGATGGGGCGCGGATTCCGACCCGGTGTCCGCGTTTCTAACCGGCGCTCCGGCCCGCGGCCGGCAGCAGCCTGCCTGTAGATTTGGCCAATAGGCGGAATATGGCCGATCATAGGGCCGACGCCCCTTATCCGTCTGATTTGTCTGCACAAGATATTCATGGACAAAGCCGAACGGGCGGCAGCATCATCACTCCACGAAGAGAAATCCAGACGCCGAACGAGACTTCAGCCGCGATTTGCGGCGCCGGATCTGCATGGGCTCGTTCAGCCGATTTTTGTTACAGGGAGTGCCAAGTCATGCCTTCTCCGACGCAATGGTGGGTGAACGATCAGACGCCCGACAACCCTTTTGGGAAAAGCGATGATTACGAAGCCTTTCTCAACTACGTGGGCGCGCTGAACCGCAGCCTCACCCCCGCGATCGCGGCGGGGACGCTGCGGATCAACCTCTACGAACTCAACGATCATCCGGACTACAAGGCCGCCGCGATCGGCGCGCTCGAGGCGTGGGCCCATGTCACGCCGCTGAAGTTCGAAGTCGTGGACGACGCGCCGTTCGACCCCGCCACCGACTGGATGGAAGTGGTCAGCCCCGAGATCGGCGAGGAGGACGACGGCAGCGCCTATTCCAGCAACCGCTACGTCAGCATCGGCCAGCGCTTCCACGACAGCGAGCCGAACCTGACCGACATCGGCGGCTACGTGTTTGATTCGTTCATCCACGAATTCGGGCACGAGTTCGGCCTGAACCACCCCGGCCTCTACAACTACAGCGGCCCCGGCGGCGTCCAGATCAACTACCTGAACAACGCGACCTGGATCTACGACCGCCAGCAGTACAGCGTCATGTCGTATTTCGACGGCATCGACGTCGGTGAGACCAGCCGCTGGTCCGCCACGACCCCGCTGATGGCCGATGTCGAGGCGGTGATCCGCCGCTTCTTCTCGACCGTCGACGCGAACGGCGAGCGGACCTACCAGACGATCGACCTGAACACGGGCGACGACGTCTACGGGTTCAACGGCACCTTCGCGAACCAGCGGCTGACCTCGTCGGGCATGCAGCACGACATCGGCTTCCTGATCCACGACACCGGCGGCAACGACACGATCGACTTCTCCGGCTCGACCGCCGGCACGATCCTCGACCTGCGGGCCGGCCAGTTCTCCAGCGTGAACGGGCACAGCAACAACGTCTCGATCTTTGCCGGGCACAACGCCGACCAGACCGAGTACTACATCGAGAACGGGATCGGCAGCGCCTACAACGACGTGCTGATCGGCAACGATGGCGGCAACGTGCTGGACGGTCGCGGCGGCAATGACAGCATGGCCGGCAACGGCGGCGACGACACCTATTTCGTCGATTCCGTCGACGACGTCGTGCGCGAGACGGCGGACGGCGGCAACGACACGATCATCGTGCTGACCAGCGGCATCAACATCGGCACCGTCGCCAACGTCGAGAACGTCATCTACGCAGGCGGCTCCGCCCTGCCGCCGCCCCCTGTCGCGGGGCCCGCGCCGGGCACCGCGGCCCCGTCCGAGATCATCGTCGGCGACGCCGGCAACAACACGCTCGACGGCGGCGGCGGCGGGCAGACGATCCTCGGCCTTGACGGGGACGACCTGATCATCGGCGGCCGCGACTCGCTGGCCAGCCGCGACATCAACAACACGATCCCGATCGCGAACCTCGAGGACCAGACCGAGAGCGACGACGGCAACGACGCGCTCTACGGCGGGCGCGGCGACGACACCATCAACGGCGGCGCCGGCGACGACACGGTGGATGGAGGCGACGGCAACGACCTGCTGCGCGGCCAGGACGGCGTCGACGTCTTCCGGGGCGGGGCGGGGATCGACACGGTCGACTACAGCCAGGAAAGCCCGTTCCAGCTGCTCGTCAACCTGCAGACCAACGTGGCCAACGGCGGTACTGCGTCGGGCGACACGTTCTACAGCATCGAGAACCTGATCGGATCGGACGACCGCATCGACCGCTTCATCGGCACCTCGGCGGCGAACCACTTCTGGGGCCAGGGCGGCGGCGACTACTTCAACGGCCGCGGCGGCAACGACATCCTCGATGGCGGCCGGGACGGCGACATCCTGTATGGCGAAGGCGGCAACGACACGATCATCGGCGGCGCCGGCCAGGACTACATGAACGGCGGTGCCGGCAACGACACGGTCGACTACACCAACAGCTCGGCCGGGGTGACGGTCGACCTGTCCAGCGGGACGGCGAGGGGCGGCGATGCGGACGGGCCGGTGCAGATCGTCGGACGCGGCACGGTCATCCGCCACGACATCCTCGTGGGCTTCGAGAACGTCGTCGGGTCGTACAACGACGACCACCTGATCGGGAACCACCAGTCCAACCAGCTTTACGGAGGCGCCGGCAACGACACCCTGACTGGCGGCCGCGGCACCGACGCGCTGTATGGCGGCGCCGGCAGCGACACCGCGGACTACAGCAACAGCACCAGCGCGGTCACGCTGGTCCTGGCCGCGCGCGGGTCCGAGGGTGACACCTACAACTCGATCGAGAACCTCGCCGGGTCGGGCTACGCGGACATCATGACCGGCGACCGCAGCGCCAACCTGCTGATCGGGCAGGGCGGGAACGACACGATCCTGGGCGGTGCCGGCGACGACACGCTGATGGGCGACTTCGACGAGCGGGCCGGCACCCCGCCGCGCCCGGGGATGGGGACCGGCTACGCCACGCTGGGGGCGGATGCGACCAACAACTCGATCGCGACCGCGTTCGACATCTCGGACAACTTCTCGCTCACCGCCGACCCCGACATCTTCGACTCGACGACCGTGCTTCACACCACGGTCAACGCGACGGGGAACGGGCAGGGCGGATACTACGGGATCGAGCTGGCGGCCGGGACGGTGATCACGATCGACATCGACCACATCGCCGACCCGAACGTCCATGACAGCTGGGTCCGGCTGCTCGACGCCAGCGGCGCGATCGTCGCCCAGAACGACGACGGCGGCAGCGATCCCGGCTCGTCCACCAGCCGCGACTCGAGCCTCGTCTTCACGGTCCTCGAAACCGGAACCTACTACATCCAGGAAGGCCGCTGGTCGGAAACCGCTCCGGGCGACGGCTTCGTGGACGAGGTGCCGGCGGGGTCCACCTACGAGCTGAACGTGTCGGTCGAGTTCCCGCCGCCGCCGGTCCGGCCCGGCGTGGCCGGTTCCGACTGGCTCGCGGGGGGCGCGGGCAACGACCGGCTGGACGGCGGCCTCGGGGCCGACGCGCTGACCGGGGGCGGCGGGGACGACTTCTTCGTCTTCTCCACGGCGCTGGGTAACGGCAACGTCGACCGGATCCTCGACTTCCGGGTCCAGGACGACACGATCCTGCTCGACCGGGACGTGTTCACCGACATCGGCGGGGCCGGCGCCCTGTCGCTCGGCGCGTTCCACAGAAGTGCGGCGGGCACGGCCCAGGACGCGAACGACCGCATCATCTACGACACCGACAGCGGCGACCTGTTCTATGACGCGGACGGGTCGGGCGCGGGTGCGGCGGTGCGCTTCGCGCAGCTGAGCGCGGGGCTGTCCATCTCGGCTGCCGACTTCTACCTGATCTGACGAACCGGAAGGGGCGCTTCGCGGCGCCCCTTCCACCCACGGCACTGCATCGAAGGGAAAGCGTGATGAAGCGTCCTGCCATTCGCCGCACGACCCTGCTGGCCGCCGGAACGGCGGCCTTCGCCGCTTTCGCAGCCCCGGCATTCGCGGAGACGATGGACATGCGCGGCACCATCCGGTTCGAGAACGGCGCGGTGATCCCGAAGGGCCGGATCCAGGTCTATATCGACGATCCCGCCGCCAAGAACGAGGTTCAGCGCACCGCCGCCGGGACCGGCATCGAAAGCGACGGGAAATCGAAGTCCCTGGACTTCGTCCTTCCGCCGCAGGCTTCGCAAACGGCGCGGGCGGCGTCGCCCGCCGAGATCGTCGCCCGGCTGGAACGCGAGGACGGCTGGCTGCTTGCGCGCGGAAGCGCGGAGATCGACCCCGCTGGCGACATCAGCATCACGCTGTTCACCGCGATGTACTGACGCGGGCTGGCGGCTTGAGGGCTGCCGACACCGACGGCCCAGCGGCCCGAGGCCTTCAGCCGAAGGCCAGCCGGTCACCAAAAATGCGTCGCCGCTTCAATCCGACCCCTGCACGAACAGGTTCGCCCATTCGGGGTGACGCCCGGCCTGCACGGCAACGAACCGGCAGCGCGGCAGGATGCGGAAGCCCAGCGTCCGCGCGTCCTCCAGAAGGGCGTCGAGCAGGGCCGAGCCGATGCCCCGGCCTTCCAGTTCCTTCGGGACGCCGGTGTGGTCGGCGCTGACGACGTCGCCCTCGCGGGTGTAGACCAGCTCGGCTTCCTGCCCGTCGATGCGGGCGACGTAGCGGCCGCGCCGCGGGTCAGGGTCTTCGCGGGTGATCGTGAAATCGGGCATGTGCGACCTTCGTTCGGGGGCGTCGAGGACGAGGATGCCCGATCGCGCCGTCCCGATCCAGCCCCGCAGGGTGGTGGACCGCGGAACGCCCCGCACCGGCGTTGCTGGTCTGGCAGCAATGCGGCGGCTCACCCATCCGCCGGCGGCAAGTCGCGCTCGGCGACATTAAGTGTTCCAACATACGGCATGCTGTGCCACTCTCTGGAACAGAGGGGGAATCATCATGCGTAATCTCATCACCACGTCACTCATGGCTGCGGCGGTCTGCGCGGCGGCGGCAACCGGCGCGGGCGCCGCGACCACGCTCATCTACGGCGAGGCCGGGCCGAACCGAGGCGTTCGCGCCGAAGGGACGCAGTGGCTCGTCGACGAAGTCGAGAAGCTGACGAATGGCGAGCTCGTCATCGACGTGAACTGGGGCGGGGCGCTGTTCTCGGAAAAGGCGGCGGTGCAGTCGCTGCGCGACGGCGTGGCTGACATGGGCAGCGTCATCGGTGTCTATTTCCCGCAGGACATGATCGCCTACGGCCTGGCCGACCTGCCGATCCCGAACCCTGACCCGTGGGTCGGGATGAAGGCCATCGACCGGATCATGCGGACGAACCCCGCCGTGACCAAGAACCTGGCCGACCAGAACCTCGTCTATGTCGGCACCTACACGACCTCGGCCGTGCAGGTCGGCTGCAAGGGCAAGTCGATCAAGACGCTGGACGACCTGAAGGGTCTCAAGGTCCGGGGCGTCGGCGCCTACGGCAAGGTCTTCAACGACCTCGGCGCCACGCCCGTCGACATGAGCGTCTACGAAGCCTACCAGGGCCTCGAGACCGGGCTGATCGACTGCACCCAGACCTATCCCTATCTCGTGAAGGCGCTGAAGTTCGACGAGGTGTTCGACAGCTACACCGTGCTGGACTGGGGCCAGATCGGCGCGCTGGGCATCCTGATGAACAAGGACAGCTTCGACGCGCTTTCGCCCGAGGAACAGCAGGCGCTGATGACCGCGGGCGAGGGGCTGGCGGACGAGTTCGGCCGCATCCTGGGGGCCGCCAACGAGGAGTCGGTCCAGATCCTCAAGGACGAGAACAAGGAGATCAACACGATCTCGGACGCGGACCGCGAGAAGCTGATCGCGGCCGGCGAGCCCTACGTCCAGGAATGGATCACCCGCGCCGACGCCGCGGGCCTCGACGGGCAGGCGATGGTGGACGAGTACAAGGCGCTCGTCGTCGAGTACACCCGGGAGCGCGACGAGAAGGGGTATCCCTGGGCGCCCAAGGGCTGACGCCACGGGATGACCGGCACGGCGCCCGATCGCGCCGTGCCGTTGCCGACATCGGATGCACGGGCGCGCCCCGTGCATCGGGACGCAGCCTTGGGAGGGGCCGGGCCATGAAGGCCATCGAACGCATCATGCTGGAACTGGCGGTCGTGGCCGCCCTCGCGCTTGCGCTGATGATCACCGTCAACGTCATCGGCCGGCAAGTGTTCGGCTGGACCATCCCCGATGTCGTGGTGCTCGTGCGCGAGCTGATGATCCCCACGATCATGCTGCCGCTGGCGGCGGCGACGGCGAACCGCGCGCATATCGCGGTGACGTTCGTCACCGACCGGATGTCGCCCGGCTGGCGCGGGCGGATGATCGTGCTTGGCTGGATCGTCGGGCTCATCGCCGTGCTGCCGCTGCTCTACGCGAGCTGGCGCGACCTGTCCGCGGCCTGGTCGTCGGGCGAGTTCTACGACGGTCTGCTGGGCATCCCGCGCTGGCCGATGCGGCTGGTGTTCCTGCTGGGCCTCGTCGCGATGTGGGTGCGCCTGGCGATGGTCGCCGCGCACGACATGGCCGAGCTTCGCCGCACCGGCACCGTACTCAACCGCTCCCACGCCGAAGAGGAGGCCGTCTGAGATGGACGCATCCACCATTGGCATCATCGCCTTCGGCCTCGTCATCCTGCTGCTGGCGCTGCGGGTTCCGATCGCCTTCGTCCTTGCGGCGGTCGCGAGCGTCGGCACCTTCTTCGTCTATGCGCTGCGCTCCGGCACCTTCTCGCCGGAACGGGCGATCAACCCCACAACCTCGCTGGTGGTGAACAGCTTCTTCGAGCTGATCCATTCCTACGACCTGTCGATGATCCCGCTGTTCGTGGCGCTGGGCAACATCGCCTTCCAAGCCGGCATCACCACCCGCATCTACGATGCGGCGAACGTCTGGCTTCGGCGGGTGCCGGGCGGCGTCGGCGTGGCGTCCGTCATGGGCTGCGGCGGCTTTTCGGCGATCTCGGGATCGTCGATCGCCTGCGCGTCCACGATGGGCCGCATCTGCGTGCCCGAGATGCTGCGCCTGGGCTACAACCCGCGCCTTGCCACGGCGAGCGTGGCCGCGGGCGGGACGCTCGGATCGCTGATCCCGCCGTCTGTGCTGTTCATCCTCTACGGCATCTTCACCGAGACCTCGATCAGCAAGCTGTTCCTCGCGGGAATCCTGCCGGGGCTTCTGAGCCTCGCGGGCTACATCCTCGTCATCCTGTGGTGGGTGGCGCGCGATCCCTCGGCCGCGCCGACCGATCCGACGCCGCTGCCCAAGGGCGCGCGGCTCGCGGCGGCGCTGGCGTCCTGGCCCGCGCTGGTCCTGTTCGCCATCATCATCGGCGGCATCTACGGGGGCCTGTTCACCGCGACCGAAGCCGCCGCGATCAGCGTCGTCGCGACCATCGTGATCGGCTTCCTGCAGCGCACGCTTACGCTGGGCAAGGTGTGGATCGCCGTGAGGGAGAGCCTGGTCCAGACCTCGGCCATCTTCCTGATCGCCGCCTGCGCCAAGATCTTCGTGTCGTTCGTGGCGCTGACCGGGGCGGCGGGGGCGGTGGCATCCTTCGTGGCCGACGCCGGGCTGCCGCCGATGATGCTGATGCTGGCGATCGTGGTCCTGTACCTGTTCCTCGGGATGTTCCTCGACCCCATCGGCATCATCGTGCTGACGCTGCCGTTCGTCATCCCGCTGGTCGACAGCATGGGCATGGACCTGATCTGGTTCGGGGTGATCGTCGTCAAGCTGCTGGAGATCGGGCTCATCACGCCCCCTGTCGGGCTCAACGTGTTCGTGATCGGCAACGTCGCCGGGCGCGGGATCACGGTGGACCAGATCTTCGTGGGCGTGATGCGGTTCCTCGCGATGGATATCGTGGTGCTGGCGATCCTGGTGCTGGTGCCCGCCATCTCGACCTTCATCCCGAACGGCATGTGAGGACACGCGCATGTCCCGGCCCGAGCACGATCCGCGCTACGCCACCACGCTCGCCCGGGGGCTGTCGGTGCTGCGCGCCTTCCGCACCAGCGACGACGGCCTGAGCAACGCCGAGATCGCGCAGCGGACGGGGCTGCCCAAGTCGACCGTGTCGCGGCTGACCTGGACGCTGGGCGCGCTTGGCTATCTCGCGCAGTCGGACCGGGACGACCGCTTCCGCCCCGGTCCGACGCTGGTCGCGGTGGGGCACGTCGCGGCGGCCTCGCTGTCGTTCCTCGTGCCCGCGCACGATCTCATGGCGCGGCTCGCGGACGAGACCGGCACGCTGGTCGTGCTGGCCGTGCGCGACGGAACCCGGCTGGTGCTGATCCGCACCTGGCGGCCCCGCAATGTCAGTTCCATCTGGCTCGACGTCGGGCAGCGGCTGGGGCTGAAGGGGTTTTCGTCGGCGCGCGCCTTCGTCGCGGCCATCACGCCGGCCGAACTGGGCGCGCTCGCCGCGCTGCTGCCGCCGTCCGACACGGCGCAGTTCGGCAACCTGGGCGAGCTTCGCGACCGCGCCCATGCCGAGCTGGTGGCGCGCGGCTTCGTCTTCACCCCCGGCGGGCCGGACGAGGCCGCGCCCTACAACGCCGTGTCGGTCCCGTTCCGCGGTCCTGACCTGGCCGAGCCGGTGATCTTCACCTGCGGCGCGCTGCCCGACGCCGCGGACGCCCTGCGGATGCAGACCGAGGTGGGGCCGCGCCTTGCCGCCGCCGTCCGTTCGCTGGAAACCATGACCGGGCGCGCGTCCACCCTGTCCCGCAGAGAGGCATGACCATGACCGTCGACAATCCCGTGTGCTACGACCGCGAGGGCGAGATCGCCGTGATCGAAATCGACAACCCGCCCGTGAACGCGCTCTCCGCAGCGGTGCGGCAGGGCCTGTCAGAGGCGATGGCGCGGTTCGACGCCGACGCGGATGCGCGGATCGCGGTCCTCTGCTGCGCCGGCCGCACCTTCATCGCCGGCGCCGACATATCCGAATTCGGAAAGCCGCCCGTCCCGCCGTTCCTGCCGGACGTCATCAATGCCATCGAGGCGTCCGAAAAGCCGGTCGTCGCCGCGCTGCACGGCACGGTGCTGGGCGGCGGGCTGGAGGTGGCGCTCGGCGCCCATGCCCGCGTCGCCGTCGCGGGGACGCGCATGGGCCTGCCCGAGGTGACGCTGGGCCTGCTGCCCGGCGCGGGCGGGACGCAGCGCCTGCCGCGCGCGGTGGGGCTGGAGGCGGCGATCGACATGGTGACGTCCGGACGCCAGATCGGCGCGGACGAGGCGCTGCGGATGAACCTGATCGACGCGCTGGCCGATGGCGGCGACCCGCGCGAGGCGGGGATCGCCCATGCGCGCGAGCTGTTGGCCCAAGGCCATGCCGGGCGGCGGCTGTCGGACGCCGAGGCGCCCGCGGTCGATCCGCAGGTCGTGGAAAGCTGGCGCGCGAAGGTCGCGCGGTCCTCGCGCGGGCAGGTCGCGCCGCTTCGCGCGCTCGACACCATCGCAAAGGGGCTGGCGCTGCCCTTCGCCGAAGGCCTGGCGCTGGAACGCCGCGCCTTCATGGACCTGATGCAGACGCCCGAGCGCGCGGCGATGATCCACGCCTTCTTCTCGGAACGCCGCGCGGCGCAGCAGGACGACCTGAAGGGCGTGACCCCGCGCGAGGTGAACCGGATCGGCGTGATCGGCGGGGGCACGATGGGCCAGGGCATCGCGGCGTCGGCGCTGAGCGCGGGCCTCGACGTGACGCTGGTCGAACGCGACGACGCGGCCGCCGCCAAGGCCGCCGCCGGTATCGCCCGGATGCAGGACGGCGCGGTAAAGCGCGGCAAGCTGTCCCAGGCCGACCGTGACACGATGATGGCCGATCGCTTCCGCGCCGTGACGGACTACCAGGCGCTCGCCGACGCCGATCTGGTGATCGAGGCGGTGTTCGAGAGCATGGACGTGAAGCGCGAGGTCTTCGCCAGGCTCGGCGGCATCTGCCGCCCCGGCGCGGTGCTGGCGACGAACACCTCCTATCTCGACGTGAACGAGATCGCGGCCGCGACCAGCCGGCCCGAGGACGTGATCGGGCTTCACTTCTTCTCGCCCGCGAACGTCATGCGGCTGCTCGAGATCGTGGTCGCGGACCGCACCGCCCCCGATGTTGTGGCGACCGCCTTCGCCTTGGCGAAGCGCATGGGCAAGATCGGCGTCCGCTCGGGTGTCTGCGACGGCTTCATCGGCAACCGCATGCTTTCGGCCTATCGCACCGCCGCCGACCACATGGTGCTGGACGGCGCCTCGCCCTACCAGGTGGACCGCGCGATCGCGGGCTTCGGCTTTCCGATGGGACCGTACCAGGTCGGCGACCTCGCCGGGCTCGACATCGGCTACGCCACCCGGCAGCGCAAGGCGGCGACGCGGGATGCCCGCGAGCGGGTGCCGGTCTTCGCCGACCGGCTGGCCGAGGCCGGGCGGCTTGGCCGCAAGACCGGGCGCGGCTACTACATCTACGACGAGCAGTCGCCGCAGGGCCGCCCCGACCCCGAGCTTGAGCCGATGCTGGACGCGATCCGCGCCGATCTCGGGATCACGCCGCGCGACTTCACCGACGACGAGATCCGCTCGCGCTACATGGCCGCGATGGTGAACGAGGGCGCGAAGATCCTGGACGAGGGGATCGCCGCCCGCGCCTCGGACATCGACGTGGTGCTGCTGCACGGCTACGGCTTCCCGCGCGGGAAGGGCGGGCCGATGCACTGGGCGGACGCCCAGGGCGCGGCCGCCATCTCCGCCGACATCGCGCGCTACGGCGAGGAAGACCCGTATTTCTGGCAGGCAGCCCCGCTGCTGACCCGGCTCGCCCAGCAGGGCGGCCGCTTCGCCGATCTTGGAAAGGACGCCAAATGACCGACGCCGTCATCGTTTCCACCGCCCGCACCGGCATCGGCAAGGCCGGGCGCGGCAGCCTGAACCTGACCCACGGCGCCACGATGGGCGGCCACGTCGCCCGCATCGCGGTCGAGCGCGCGGGCATCGACCCCGCGCTGGTCGAGGATTCGGTCTGGGGCTGCGGCTATCCCGAATACGTCACCGGCGGGAACATCGCCCGCCAGATTGTCGTCCGCGCGGGCCTGCCCATCGGCATCGCCGGCGTGACGGTCAACCGCTTCTGCGCCTCGGGCCTGCAGGCGCTCGCGATGGCCGCGCACATGGTCCGGGTCGAGGGCGCGCAGGCGATCCTCGCGGGCGGGGTGGAATCCATCAGCCTGGTGCAGCCGCCGCCGCGCAACTCGCGCGAGGCGTGGATCGAGGAGCACAAGCCCGACCTGTACCTGCCGATGATCGACACCGCCGACATCGTGGCGGCGCGCTACGGCGTCAGCCGCGAGGCGCAGGACGAATATGCGCTGCGGTCCCAGCAGCGGATCGCGGCGGCGCAGCAGGCGGGCAAGTTCGCCGACGAGATCGTGCCGATCGACGTCACCCGCGCCGTGATCGACAAGGCGACGAACGAGACGACGCCCGAGGACTTCACCCTGACCGGCGACGAATGCAACCGGCCCTCGACGACGCTCGAGGGGCTGGCCGCGCTGAAGCCGGTCAAGGGCGAGGACAAGTTCATCACCGCGGGCAACGCGAGCCAGCTTTCCGACGGCGCCGCCGCGCTGGTCGTCATGGACGGGGACCGCGCCGCGCGCGAGGGGCTGGCCCCGCTCGGCGCCTTCCGCGGCTTCGCCGTCGCCGGCTGCGAGCCCGACGAGATGGGGATCGGCCCCGTCTTCGCCGTCCCGCGCCTGCTGGAACGCGCGGGGCTGACGGTGGACGACATCGACCTGTGGGAACTGAACGAGGCGTTCGCGAGCCAGGCGCTCTATTGCCGCGACCGGCTGGGGATCGATCCCGAGAAATACAACGTCAACGGCGGCTCCATCGCGATCGGCCACCCGTTCGGCATGACGGGCGCGCGGATGGCCGGGCACCTGCTGCTGGAAGGCAGGCGGCGCGGCGCGAAGTGGGGCGTCGTGACCATGTGCATCGGCGGCGGCCAGGGTGCCGCGGGCCTCATCGAAATCTTCTGAAAGGGTCCGTCATGGACATGAGCTTCACCCCCGAGGACGAGGCGTTCCGCGCCGACGTCCGCAAGTTCCTGCACGACCGCCTGCCCGCGCGCCTGTCCGAGAAGGTCCGCCTGCACGAGGAACTGACCAAGGCCGAGATCGAGGAATGGCACGCCATACTCAACGAACGCAGCTGGCTTGCCGGGAACTGGCCGGTCCAGTTCGGCGGCGCCGGCTGGACCGCGATCCAGCGCCACATCTTCGAAGAGGAAAGCGCGCTTGCCCACGCCCCCCGCGTCCTGCCCTTCGGCATCGCCATGCTGGGGCCGGTGCTGCAGAAGTTCGGGTCGAAGGAACAGCAGGACCGATTCCTGCCGCGGATCCTGAACGGGCAGGACTGGTGGTGCCAGGGCTATTCGGAACCGGGCGCGGGGTCCGATCTCGCATCGGTCAAGACGACGGCGGTCCGCGACGGCGACACGTACGTCGTCAACGGGCAGAAGACCTGGACGACGCTCGGCCAGCACGCGAACTGGATCTTCTGCCTCGTCCGCACCGACCCGGCCGCCAAGGCGCAGGAGGGCATCAGCTTCCTTCTGATCGACATGAACAGCCCCGGCATCACCGTGCGCCCCATCGTGCTGCTGGAAGGCACGCCCGAGGTGAACGAGGTGTTCTTCGACGACGTGAGGGTGCCGGTCGAGAACCTCGTGGGCGAGGAGAACAAGGGCTGGACCTACGCCAAGTACCTGCTGACGCATGAACGGACCAACATCGCGGGCGTGGGCTTCGCGACGGCGGCGATGGCGTCGCTTAAGCGGATCGCGCGGGCGCAGGTGGCGAACGGGCGGCCGCTGTCGGAAAACCCGCTGTTCGCGGCACGGATGGCCGCGGTCGAGATCGACCTGATGGCCATGTCGACGACCAACCTGCGGATGCTGGCGCAGGCGGCGGCCGGCCAGGCGCCCGGCGCCGAAAGCTCGATGCTGAAGCTGAAGGGCACGCAGATCCGGCAGGCGATCAACGACCTCGCGCGCCGCGCCGTCGGTCCCTGGGCGCTCGCCTTCCCGTCCGAGGCGGTCGAGGGCGCCAACGACGACGCCGCTCCGGGCCCCGCCGAGGCTGCGGGGGCGACCCGCGCCTATCTCAACAACCGCAAGCTGTCGATCTATGGCGGCTCGAACGAAATCCAGCGGGGGATCATCGCGAAATCCCTGCTGGGGCTTTGAAGGGACCGCCGGCCATGGATTTTGCATTCACCGAGGAACAGGCGATGCTGGGCGAAAGCCTGGCGCGCACGCTGGACCGCGGCAGCGACGCCGCCGCGCTGTTCGAACTGGGCGCGGGCGCCGCGCTTCTGCCCGAGGATGCGGGCGGCTTCGGGGGCACCGGGCCGGACATCCTGATGGTGTTCCGCACGCTGGGCCGCGCCGTGGCGGTGACGCCGCTCCTGGATGGCGTCGTGCTGGGTGCGGGCATCCTTGCCGCGGCGGGCGAGGGCGATCTTGCCGAGGCTGCGTCCACCGGCGCCGCCCGGATCGCGGTCGCGCTGGACGAGCCCGGGCAGCGGTTCGACGGCACCGTGCGGACCACGGCGCGGGACGGGCTGCTGACCGGCGAAAAGACCGTGGTCGCGGGGGCCGAGGATGCGACCCACCTGATCGTGCTGGCGACCGACGGGCTGTACCTGGTGGACGTGCCCGCAGACGGGCTGGCCATGCGCGGCTATCCCCTGATGGACGGCGGGCGCGCGGCCGAGGTGATCCTTGCCGGCACCCCCGCCCGCCGGATCGGGGATGCGTCCCTCCTGGACGCGCCTCGCGCCGCCGCGATGCTCGCCCTGTGCGCCGACGCGCTGGGGGTGATGGAACGCAGCGTCGAGCTGACGACCGAATACCTCAAGACCCGCAAGCAGTTCGGCCGCCCGATCGGGTCGTTCCAGGCGATCCAGCACCGGATGGCGGATCTGTTGACAGAGGTCGAGCAGGCGCGTTCGGCCGTGTGGAACCTGGCCGGCAACCTCGACACCCCCGACCGCGACCGGCACGTCGCCGCGACGAAGTCGCTGGTGGGCCGGGTCGCGCTGTACGTGGCCGAGGAAACCATCCAGCTGCACGGCGGCATCGGCATGACCGAGGAATACGAGCTTGCCCCGATGGCCCGCCGCCTGATCGCCGCGGATGCGCGCTTCGGCGACAGCGACCACCACCTGGAACGCTTCATCGCGCTGACGGCGGCATGACGGGCGGGATGACTGGCGGTATGACTGGCGGTATGACGGACAGCATGGCGGCCGGCTTGATCGAGAACGAGACCGGCACCCAGCGGCTGATCGGCTATCGCCTCGACGTGGGCCAGCCCGACCGCCGCGCCCGCTGCCGGCTCGTCCTGGACGACCGCCACACCAACCGCCACGGCGTCCTGCACGGCGGCATCGCCGCGACGCTTCTCGACAGCGCCTGCGGGGCGACCGCGAGCCTGACGGTGGACGACACCGGGCTGCGGCCGTTCCTGACCATCTCGCTTACCATCGACTTCATCGCGGCGGGGCGGGCGGGCGGCGTCACCGCCACGGGACGCGTCACCGGCGGCGGGCGCAGCCTTCTGTTCGTCGCGGGCGAGCTTCTTCACGACGACGGCACGCTGATCGCGACCGCGTCGGGCGTGTTCAAGCGCGTGCCCGACGGCGCGTCGTCGCCGCGCGCGCCGGAAAGGACCGAAGCATGACCATGACCCGCGTCCACGAGGTGCTGGACGTCCAGCGGGGCGCACGACCCGACGACCCCGCGCTGCGCGATCACGACGGCACCCGCGTGACCTTCGGCGCGCTGGCGGCGGCGGTCGATGCGCTGGCCGCCGACCTGTCGGCGCGCGGCCTGGGGCCGGGCGACCGGCTGCTGGTCCTGTCGGAGAACGCGGCGGCGCTGGTCGGGCTGATCCTCGCCGCGTCCCGGCTGGACGCGGTCGCGGTCCCGATCAACGCGCGGATGACCGAACACGAACTCGCCCGCATCGCCGCCCACGCCGATCCGCGGCTGACGGTCTACCTGTCGAACGTCTCGCCGCAGGCGGCGGAACACGCCGCCGCTGCAGGGGCCGAGCCGTGGGCCACGCCTCTCGGGGCCCTGCACCTCGCCGGTCCCCGCCCGCAATCCGTGGCGGACCCGGTGCGGGCGGACGCGGGCCAGACCGCCGTGATCCTTTATACCACCGGCACGACGGGGACGCCCAAGGGCGTCATGCTGAGCCACGCGAACCTGCTGTTCGGCGGCAATTCCTCTGCCCGGATGCGCGAGATGACGTCCGCCGACGTGATCCTGGGCGTGCTGCCGATGACCCATGTGTTCGGCCTGACCTCGATGATGGTCGCGGGGCTGGTGGCCGGGGCCGAGTTGCGCCTGTCGCCGCGCTTTTCCGCCGCCGCCGTCGTCGCGGCGCTGGGCGAGGGCGTGACGGTGCTGCCGGCCGTCCCGCAGATGCACGCGCTCATCATGGCCGAGGCGACGGCACGGGGCATCCCGCGCCTGGAAAACGGCCTTCTGCGCTACGTCTCGTCGGGCGCCGCGCCGCTGGATCCCGAGTGGAAGCGGCGGGCCGAGGCGTTCTACGGCACCGCGCTGCAGAACGGCTACGGCCTGACCGAGACGACGGCCGGCGTCACGCTGACCACCAACGCGCCGGGCGTCCCGGACGTGAGCGTCGGACGCCCGCTGCCCGGCGTCGAGGTGCGGCTGCGCAACGTCGGCGCGGACGCGGTGGGCGAGATCATCGTTCGCGGGCCCAACATCACGCCGGGGTACTTCCGCAACGCCGAGGCGACCGCCGCCGCCTTCGATCCCGACGGGTTCTTCTGCACCGGCGACCTGGGCCGGCTCGACGCGGACGGAAACCTGCACATTGCGGGCCGCGCGCGCGAGCTGATCATCCGCGGCGGCTTCAACGTCTACCCGCCCGAGGTCGAGGCCGCGCTGAATGAGCATCCGGCGGTCGTGCAGACGGCCGTGATCGGCCGCACGGTCGAGGCCGGGAACGAGGAGGTGCTGGCCTTCTGCCAGGTCCGCGACCCGGCCGGCGTCGACGAGGCCCAGCTGCGTGCCTTCGCGGCCGAACGGCTGTCGCCCTACAAGCTTCCGTCGCGGATCATCGTCGCGGCCCTGCTGCCCGCGGCGCCGACGGGAAAGATCCTCAAGACCCGGCTGGTCGAGACCTTCGCGCGGGAACTGGCGGCCGGCGCGGCAGAATAGACACAGGCCGGCGCCCGCGGCGGCGCGGCCCGGGGATTTCCTGCCATTCGAGGAACTTGCGGGCTCACGCAGGCATAGGTGTTCTGTCTCGCGCCCGCGTGAGGTGTCGTCCTGCTCGCAGCGATTTGTGCGGTTGCGGCCCGTCACCCTCTCGCGTCCGCGCCGTCCGGCAACCCGATCGAAGGCCAGCCATGCCCAGAGCCATTCCCGCCGTCATCTTCGTTACCCTCGTGATGCTCGCGCTGGCGCTCGCGCTTTGGCACCTGTCGTTCGTTCTGCTGCTCGCCTTCTTCGGACTGCTGATCGCCGTCCTGCTGCGGCACATGGCGCTGATGATTTCCGGGCACACCTCGCTGTCGGCCAGTGCGGCGCTGGGGATCGTGGTGCTGGCGCTGCTGACGCTTATCGGCCTCGGGATCTACTACCTGGGCGCGCAGATCGCGGGCCAGATCAGCCTGCTTGCCGATTCATTGCCCCTCGCGGTCGAGAACGTGAGGGTCGCGCTGGAAGGGCAGGCGCTGATCCAGAGGCTGCTCGAGATGATGCCGGTCCAGGATGCGGCGCCGGAATGGAACATCTTCGGCGCGCTGCGGGGCACCGTGTCGATCGCCATCGGCATCCTGGCCAACGTGGTCGTGGTGGCGACGATCGCGATCTTCCTTGCGGGCGATCCGCAGCTCTACCGCCGCGGCGTCCTGCACCTGATCCCGATGGACAAGCGCCCGCGCGCCGTCGAGATCATGGACGCGCTGGGGAACGGGCTGTGGCGCTGGCTGCTGGGGCAGGGGCTGTCGATGCTGTTCGTGGCGCTGCTGACCGCCGGGGGGCTGTGGATGCTGGGCATCCCGCTGTGGCTGACGCTCGGCGTCATCGCGGGCATTGCCGACTTCATCCCCTATGTCGGTCCGTGGCTGGGGGCCGCGCCCGCGGTGCTGCTGGCGTTTTCGGAAGGCCCGCAGACCGCCGTCTACACCGCCATCCTGTTCGTCATCATCCAGCAGCTCGAAGGCAACGTCCTGCAGCCCATCATCCAGAAGCGCGCCAATTCCATGCCGCCGGTGCTGACGGTCCTTTCGGTGATCGCCTTCGGGGTGCTGTTCGGCTTCGCGGGCATCCTTGTCGCGACGCCCCTGCTGCTGGTGCTGATGATCCTGGTGCGGATGATCTACGTCGAGGACGTGCTCGAGGATCCGACCGTCGCCATGCACGAGGAGCTGGAGCAGAAACGGAACGAGAAGGCGAAGGCCTGAGACGGGCGGCCGCCTTTCGCGATCCCGGTCCGGCCGGGCTGCCGTCCATGAGGTTCAGGTTTCGGATCCTTGGTTTCCGGGCTTCCGTTTCCGGCCGGACCGTCCTATCGCGAGGCCGCGCTGCCGCTGAAAGGACCCGGCCATGACCTTCGACCGCCGCATCCGGATCGCGCCGTCGATCCTGTCCGCCGACTTCGCCGATTTCGGGCGCGAGATCCGCGCGATCGAGGAGCAGGGCGCCGACTGGGTGCATGTCGACGTGATGGACGGGCATTTCGTCCCGAACCTGACCTTCGGCCCCCCGGCGGTGAAGGCGTTCCGCCGCCACGTCACGACCTTCATGGACGTGCACCTGATGATCGCGCCGGTCGATCCGTTCATCCAGGCCTATGCCGACGCGGGGGCCGACCTGATCTCGGCCCACGTCGAGGCCGGGCCGCATATCCACCGCACGCTGCAGGCGATCCGCGCCACCGGCAGGATGTCGGGGGTCGCGCTGAACCCCGGCACGCCCGCCGAGGCGGTGCGCCACGTGCTCGATCTCTGCGACATGGTCGTGGTGATGAGCGTGAACCCCGGCTTCGGCGGGCAGAAGTTCATCCATTCGCAGGTGGAAAAGATCGCCGCGCTCCGCGCGATGATCGGCGACCGGCCGATCCACATCCAGGTGGACGGCGGCGTCGATCCGGTGACCGCGCCGCTGGTCGTGGCGGCGGGGGCCGACGTGCTGGTCGCGGGATCGGCCGTGTTCAGCGGCGGGTCCGCGGACGCGCCCGAGGTCTATGGCCGGAACATGCGCGCGATCCGGGACGCCGCGACGGCGGGCTGAGCGTCAGAACTCGATCCACTCGGGGTCGGGCTCGATCTCGATGTCGGGCAGGTTGACCACGATCTCCTCGGGCCCGCTGCGGACCAGCGCGCAGTGAAGATTCTCGCTGTCGGATGCGTTCAGTTCCTGGTGCGGCATGAAGGGCGGGACCAGCAGGAACGATCCGGGACCGGCCTTGGTGATGAACTCGAGCCGCTCGCCCCAGCGCATCAGCGCGGTGCCGCTGACGACGTAGATCACGCTTTCCAGCGGGCCGTGGTGGTGCGGCCCGGTGATCGTGCCGGGGCGGATATGGTTCGTGCCTGCCCACAGCGCCTGCGATCCGGTGCGGTTGCCGGATATCGCGGCCTGACGGTTCATGCCGCGCGTGTCGGGCGTGTCGAGCGTCCGCCCCATCGGGGTGACGACCCGGATGCCTTCGGTCTTCCAGTCCTTCGCGGTCATGGGCTGCGTTTCTCGTGCTGCCGGTCTGCCGCGCAGCGTAGGCCATGGGGGCGCGACGATGCAAACGCCCGCCGACGGCCGCTCAGGGCTTCGGCGCGGGTTCCGCCTGCGCGTGCTCGACGACGACCTCGGCCGTTGCCACGACCGCATCTTCCGGGGCGGGGGCTTCCTCGCCCGCCTCGACGATCTCGCGGGCCTGATCCTCGGACTCGTCCTCGAGCTGCGGCGGCGCTTCGCCGGCGAGGAAGTTGCCGAGCTTCTCCAGTTGCGGAATGTGGTCGCAGAGGACGCGCAGCACGACCAGCGTCGGCACCGCGACGATCATGCCCAGCACCGACCACAGCCACGCCCACAGCGCGACGGTCAGGAATACCACGACCTCGTTCAGCTGCAGACGCTTCGAGACGAACCGCGGCGTCACGAACTGCCCTTCGAGCGACGTCAGCGCGAGGAAGGTGAGCCCGACGAGCACCGGGCGCTGCAGGTCGTCGAACACCAGAAGCGCGACCAGCATCCCCCCGATCGTCCCCATCATCGCGCCGATATAGGGGATGTAGTTCAGGACGAACCCCGCCACGCCCCACAGCAGCGGGCCGGGCATCCCCCACGCCCACATCGCCAGCCCGATCGCGACCCCCAGCCCCACGTTGATGATGGTGATGGAGCCGAGATAGCGGCCGAGACTGTCCTCGATCTCGCGCAGCGTCAGGTAGGCCGCCCGCTTGTCGGTGATGGAATTGAAGCTTTGCACGATCTTGAGGTACATCAGATCGCCCGAGCTGAGCAGGAAGAACAGCAGGACCAGCGTGAAGACGATCTGGCTGACGATTTCGGGGCCCAGCGTCAGCGCCTGCCGCAGCATGCCGGGGCCGTTCTGGGGTTCCACCTGGACGGTGATCGGCTGGGGCGCGCCCGCCGCGGCGTCCGCAGGGTCCGGCGCGACGCCGACGGTGGCGGGGGTGGCGGGGGTGGCATCGCCCGGCGCGGGCGAAGACGTCGCGGTCGCCGCGCCCTCGGCCAGCTCGTCGATGCGCGCAGTCGCCTTCTCGAGGCCGCGAAAGCTTTCACGGATCTCGTCGTAGCGGCGCTCGACCTGCGCGCCGATCGTGTCGCTGTTGGCGATGAGCGAGCTGACCGGGCTCCACAGCGCATAGCCGAGCCCCAGCACCGCCGCGACCAGCCCGAGGCTGACGATCCCCGCCGACCAGCCCGGACCGATGCCGATCCGGGCCATCACCCGGCGAAACGGGACGAAGACGAAGAACAGCAGCATCGCCAGCGTCGCCGGCATGAGAAAGGCGCGCGCCTCTGCCACGAACCCGAAGGCGAGGATCAGGAAGATCCCGATCACGGGCCAGCCCGCGCCGGCGCCGAATGTCCGCCGGGGCGGGTCCTGGGGCTTGCGGCCGGGCGGGGAGGACGGGGGCAACTGCGTTCCTTCCGTGACGAGGCCGCTGCAGAACGCGCCCCCTGCGGTGGCAGTTCCGCGCGGGCTCGTCCGGACGGGCAGCGCCCGGCGCCGTCCCGCCTCGTCAGATCGGGCGGTCGCCCTTCGCGTCGATCACCCGCGTGGGCAGGCCCATGTCGCCCAGCAGTTCAAGGAACGGCCGCGCGGGCAGGTCTTCGACATTGGCCATCCGCTTCACGTCCCAGTCGCCCCGCGCGATCAGGATCGCGGCCGCGACCGGCGGCACGCCCGCGGTGTAGCTGATGCCCTGGCTGCCGACTTCCGCGAACGCCTCGGCATGGTCGGCCACGTTGTAGATGAAGACCTCGCCCGGCTTGCCGTCGCGGGTTCCCTTGACCAGATCGCCGATGCAGGTCTTGCCGGTGTAGTCCGGGGCGAGCGTCGCCGGATCGGGCAGCACGGCCTTCACCAGCTTCAGCGGCACGACCTGCTGCCCTTCGACGCTGACCGGATGTTCGGACAGCAGCCCGAGGTTCTTCAGCACGCTGAACACGTTGATGTAGTGCGCGCCGAAGCCCATCCAGAACCGCACGTCCGCGTCCCGGTAGCGCGCCGACAGGCTGTGAACCTCGTCATGGCCCGACAGGTAGGCGGTCTGCTTGCCGACGACGGGCAGATCCCATTCGCGCCCGACCTCGAACATCTCGTTCTCGCGCCACTGGCCGCCCTGCCAGGAATAGACGGTGCCGGTGAATTCGCGGAAGTTGATCTCGGGGTCGAAGTTGGTCGCGAAGTAGCGCCCGTGCGAGCCCGCGTTGATGTCGACGATGTCGATCGATTCGATCCTGTCGAAGTACTCGTCCTCGGCCAGCCGCGCATAGGCGTTGACGACGCCCGGATCGAAGCCCGCGCCCAGGATCGCGGTCACGCCAGCGGCCGCGCAGGCCTCGCGCCGCTTCCATTCGTAGTTGCCGTACCACGGCGGCGTCTCGCAGACCTTGGCCGGGTCCTCGTGGATCGCGGTGTCGATATAGGCCGCGCCGGTTTCGATGCAGCCCTGCAGGACGGTCATGTTGATGAAGGGCGAGCCGACGTTGATGACGATGCGCGCCCCCGTGCGGCGAATCAGCTCCGCGACCGCGCCCGTGTCCATGCCGTCCAGCGCGTGGGTCGTGATCGTGCGGCCGTGGGCGCGCCCCTTGTCCCTGACCGAATCGACGATGGCGTCGGCCTTTGCCTGGGTCCGGTTCGCCATGTGGATGTCGCCGAATTCATCGGCCCATTCCGCGACCTTGTGGGCCACGACCTGCGCCACGCCGCCGGCGCCGATGATGAGGACGTTGGGTTTTTCCACCGCAGCGGTCTCCTTTTCAGGGTCTGGTCAGGGATGTCGCCGCGATCAGGACAGCGAGTCGCGGTAATCGTCGTAGTCGAAGGTCCGCTGGACGGTGATCGTTCCGTCCGGCTCGCGGATGCAGATGGCGGGCATCGCGACGCCGTTGAACCAGTTCTTCTTGACCATGGTATAGCCGGCTGCGTCCTGGACGCTGATCCGGTCGCCCACGGCCAGCGGCCGGTCGAAGCGCGCGTCGCCGAAGATGTCGCCCGCGAGGCAGGACTTTCCCGCGATCTGGTATTCGTGCGCGCCCGCCTGCGGCAGCTTGGCGTTCTCGCGGTAGATCAGCAGGTCGAGCATGTGCGCCTCGATGCTGGAATCCACGACCGCGACCTTCTTGCCGTTGTCGAGGATGTCGAGGACCGACACCTCCAGCGTCGTCGTGCCGGTGATGCTGGCCTCGCCGGGCTCGAGGTAGACCTGCACGCCGAACCTGTCCGAGAACGCCCTGAGCCGGTCGGCAAGGTCGTCCAGCGGATAGCCGTCGCCCGTGAAGTGGATCCCGCCCCCGAGCGACACCCAGTCCAGCTTTTCCAGGAAGCCGCCGAACTCCGCCTCGATCCGGTCCAGCTGGCCCGCGAACAGCGGGTAGTCCCGGTTCTCGCAGTTGTAGTGGATCATCACGCCGCTGATCCGGTCGAGCGCGCTTTCCAGCCGCGCCATGTCCCATTCGCCCAGGCGCGAGAACTTGCGCGCCGGGTCGGCGAGGTCGAAGCCGCTGGTGGAGAAGCGCGGGTTCAGCCGCAGCCCGCGCGCGATCCCCGCCGCGCGGTCGGCGAAGCGGTCGAGCTGGCCAAGCGAGTTGAAGATGATCTTGTCGGCATGGCCCACCGCCTCGTCGATCTCGTGGTCGGCCCAGGCGACGGAATAGGCGTGCGTCTCGCCCCCGAACTTTTCGCGCCCCAGTCGCAGCTCGTAGAGCGAGGACGAGGTGGTGCCGTCCATGGATCGCGCCATCTGGTCGAACACGCCCCAGGTCGCGAAGCACTTGAGCGCGAGCAGCACCTTCGCGCCCGACCGTTCGCGCAGCCGCGCCATCTTGTCCATGTTCGCCTGCAGTTTCCGGCGGTCAATCAGGTAGAACGGCGTCTGCGGGCCAGCGGTGGTGGCTTGCATGGGCGTAAGCTCCGGGGCGGACGGGCGAAAAGCGAAGAACGGCATATAGGGCCGGGCACCATCCTAGGCAACCGGCCGTGACGGAAGGGTGACGGAACGGCAGCCGCCGTCGCGGCGTTCGCCCCCGGAAACCCGAACCCGGACGAGGGGCAGCATGCTGTTTGGCAACAAGACCGACCACGACGATCCGCCGACGCGCGAGGAACTGGCCCGCGCGATGGCCGACATGGACCTGTGCATCATGGTCACCCGCGAGGACGACGGGATGTGCAGCCGCCCGATGTCGAACAACGCGCAAGTCGACTGGGACGGCGACAACTGGTTCTTCTCGAACGGAGACACCCGCAAGGTCGCCCAGCTTCGCGCCCATCCGGCGGTGACGCTGGACTTCCAGTCGAAGGACAGCTGGATCTCGCTCCGCGGCCGGGCGACGTTGCACCAGGGCGACAAGGCGCTGTTCAGGCAGCACTGGACCAAGGACCTCGACCGCTGGTTCCCTGAGGGGATCGACACGCCGGGCCTGACGCTGATCCAGGTCAGCGCGCAGGAAGCCGAGGCGTGGGGCCGCATCGGCAACGGTTCGATCGACCTGAAGGGCTGATCGGCCGATCCCTTGCGGCGGCGCCACAGTTGCGCCGCAGCCGCGCCCCTTGTCGTCCGACCGCGCTTGCCCGCATATCGCGCAAGACGGGGTGGGGAGGCATGCGTGGCGTCTTGGGTGATGGGGATCGACGGCGGCGGCACCGGCTGCCGCGCCGTGCTGGCCGATGTCGCGGGCCGCGTGATCGGGCGGGCCGACGGCGGCCCCGCCAACGTCATGTCCGACCGGGACGAGGCGGTGCGGACGATCCTCGGCGTGACGCAGGCGGCGCTGGCCGAGCGCGATCCGGCCGACTGCGTGGCCTGCCTCGGCCTTGCCGGGGCCGAGGTGGCGGACGCGGGCGTGTGGCTGCCGCCCTTCCTTCCCTTCGCGCGGGCTATGGTCGTGCAGGACGCGCAGACGGCCCTGCAGGGGGCGCTGGGCGATGCCGACGGGATCGTTGCGGCGATCGGGACGGGGTCGGTGTTCATGCGTCGCCTGCAGGGGCAGGTCACGGTCGTCGGCGGCCGCGGCGCCGTGCTGGGCGACGAGGCGAGCGGCGCCTGGCTGGGCAAGCGGCTGCTGGCGCTGACCCTGCGCGCCGCCGACGGGGTCGAGGATCACAGCCCGCTCACGCGCGCCCTTCTGGCCGGGATGGGGGGCGTCGGCGGCATCATCGCCTTTGCCCGGACCGCCAGCGGCGCCGACTTCGCGGCCCGTGCGCGGATCCTCGCAGACAACCCGGCCGACCCCGCCGCGATGGCGGTCCTGGATCGGGCCGATCGCCACGTCGCGGCCTACGTCGCGCGCCTGCAACCGCCGGGCGAGCCGCTGCCGGTCACCTTCACCGGCGGCCTCGGCCCCCTGTTCGCGGCGCGCAGCGGCGGGCGCTGGCCGCTTTCCGCGCCGAAGGGAACGCCGCTCGACGGCGCGCTGAGCCTCGCCCTCAGGCTGGCCTGACCCGCCGCCCTGCCGCGCACTGGCGGAACCCCGGCGCCGTGCATAGGTTTGATGACAACCGCAACAGAGGAAACGACATGGCCAAGGTCGAAGTCTATCTTACCCGCAGCTGCCCCTACTGCCATGCCGCGCGCGGGCTTCTGGACCGCAAGGGCGTCACCTACGACGTCATCGACGTGGGGGCCGAGCCGGAGCGCCGGGCCGAGATGACGCAGCGCGCCAACGGCCGCCGCACGGTGCCGCAGATCTTCATCGACGGGAAGTCGATGGGCGGGTCCGACGACATCCACGCGCTTGACCGGCAGGGCAAGCTGGACGCGTTGCTGGCGCAATAGATGGCGCAGGCGGCAGGGAACGACGAAGGCGGGGTGCTGACCGCCGCGCTGGTGCAACTGAGCGTCGGCGACGACCCGGCCGCGAACCTGCCCGTGACGCGCGGGCTGGTGGCCGAGGCGGCACGGCAGGGCGCGACCCTGGTCTGCACGCCCGAGGTCACGAACCTTCTGACCCCCGACCGCGCCCGGCAGGCCCGCCTGCTGCATTGCCAGGCCGACGACCCGACGCTTGCGGCGCTGCGCGAGGACGCGGCGCGGCTGCGGGTGTGGCTGTCGATCGGGTCGATCTCGCTCAAGGGCGACGATCCGGCCGATACCCGTTTCGTCAATCGCAGTTTCCTGATCGGCCCCGACGGGCGGATCGCAGGCTGCTACGACAAGATCCACATGTTCGACGCGACCGTGTCCGAACACGAATCCTACCGCGAAAGCGCGGCCTTCCGTGCCGGCGACACGGCCGTCGTCGCCCGCGGCCCGGATGACCTGCCGATCGGGATGACGGTCTGCTACGACGTCCGCTTTCCCCATCTCTACCGCCGGCTCGCGGTGGCGGGCGCGCGCATCCTCCTGGTTCCCGCGGCCTTCAACGACACCACCGGAGCCGCGCACTGGGAGGTGCTGCTGCGCGCCCGCGCGATCGAGACGGGGTGCTTCGTCCTCGCCGCCGCGCAGTGCGGCACGCACGCCGCGCCCCATTCGCCCGAAGCGCGGCCCCGGCGGAGTTACGGCCACTCGCTCGCCGTGGCGCCGTGGGGCGAGGTGCTGGCCGATGGCGGGACCGAACCGGGGGTGACGCTGGTCCGGCTCGACCTCGCGCGCGTGGCGGACGCGCGGGGGCGGGTGCCGGCGTGGCGGCACGACCCGGTGATCCGGGGGCCGGCCTTGTCCGGGCCGGACGTCGCGCGGTGACCGACGCCCCGGCCACCAAGGCGCTGGCGGCTGCCCTGTTCGCCGAGCTGATGAACAGCGAGCAGCTGGCCCGCAGCATGGCTTCCCGCGCGCTGCCGCGGGGGATGCAGCTGTCGCATTTCTCGGTTCTGAACCTGCTCGCGCATCTGAACGGCGAGCGGACACCGGCGGAGCTCGCGCAGGCGTTCCGCGTGACGCGCGGGGCGATGACGAACACGCTGGCGCGGCTGGAATGGGCCGGGCACATCCATATCCGCCCCGACTGGGACGACGCGCGCCGCAAGTTCGTGTCGATCAGCCCGGCTGGGCGCGCCGCGCGCGACGCGGCGCTTGCGTCGCTTCTGCCGCGCCTGGCATGCGTCGTGCGCGACATCGGCGTGGACGAGGTCCGGACCATGATGCCGGTGATGCGCCGCCTGCGCGAAAGGCTGGAGGACGAGGTCTGACGGCTTCCGCCGCAAGCCTCTGCCCGGATGTCGGGCCTGCGTGTCAGGCCGGCGCGTCAGGACCGGATGCCGGTCATCAGGTAGTTCACCGACAGGTCGCGCCGCGACAGCGACCATGACCAGCGGACCGGGTTGAACACCATGCCCGCGCGGTCCACGACCTTGGCCCCGGCCGCGTCGAACATTGCCGCAAGCTCGCCCGGCTTGATGAAGCGGTTCCAGTCGTGGGTGCCGCGCGGCAGCCAGCGCATCACCCACTCCGCCCCGATGATCGCCGCGCCGAAGCTCTGCGGGGTGCGGTTCAGCGTGGACATGACCAGGACGCCCCCCGGCCGCAACAGCCGGGTGCAGGTCGCGACGAAGTCCTGCGGGTCGGCGACGTGTTCCACGATCTCCAGCGCCATCACGACGTCGAAGGTCAGGTTCTCGTCCACCAGCGCCTCGGCCGTGGTCGCGCGGTAGTCGATCGAAAGCCCCGACTGCCCGGCGTGAAGCCGCGCGACCGCGATGTTGCCGTCGGCGGCGTCCGCGCCCGTGACCTCGGCCCCGAGCCGCGCCATCGGTTCCGCCATCAGCCCGCCGCCGCAGCCGATGTCGAGGATCCGCAGCCCCTCGAACGGGCGCGGGCCCGACAGGTCGCGCGAGAACTCCGCCGCGATCTGGCCGGTGACGTAGTCGAGCCGGGTCGGGTTCAGCATGTGCAGGGGCTTGAACTTGCCCTCCATGTCCCACCACTCGGCGGCCATCGCCTCGAACTTCTCGATCTCGGCCGGATCGATGCTGGATCGTGCGCCCATGCCTGAAATGGTCATCGTCTCGCCCCTTCTGGCCTGCCCTGTCGGGCGCGTGTATACCGGCAACATGAACCATCGGGCAGGGCAAATCGGCGCGGCATCGGCTTCGGGGCAGCTTTATCCGATGGTCGAGCCGTTCGCGCGCGAGATGCTGTCCACGCCCGACGGCCACCAGATCTATGTCGAGCAATGCGGCAATCCGCAGGGCCGGCCCGCGATCGTGCTGCACGGGGGCCCGGGCGGCGGCTGCAGCCCGGTCATGCGGCGCTTCTTCGACCCCGACCACTGGCGCGTGGTCCTGTTCGACCAGCGCGGCTGCGGGCGGTCGCGGCCGCACGCGGACATCGCCCACAACACCACCCAGCACCTGATCGCCGACATCGACCTGATCGCGGACCGGCTGGACCTCGGCCCCGCGCTTCTGTTCGGGGGCAGCTGGGGATCGACGCTGGCGCTGGCCTACGCGCAGGCGCGGCCCGGACGCGTCAGCGGGCTGGTGCTGCGCGGCGTGTTCCTGGCCCGGCAGGAGGAACTCGACTGGTTCTACGGCGGCGGCGCGGGGCGGTTCTGGCCGGAGCTCTGGAACCGTTTCCGGGGGCCGATCCCCAAGGACGAGCAGGGCGACCTGATCGCGGCCTATCACCGCCGCCTGTTCTGCGGCGACCTGGACACCGAGACCCGCTTCGCGCTGCCTTGGGTCGCCTGGGAAAACGTGCTGGCGGCGTTGGAGACAGGGTCGAGCGGCATGTCCGCGCCGAACTACGCCCGCGCCTTCGCCCGGCTGGAAAGCCACTACTTCGTCAACGGCTGCTTCCTGGACGAAGGCCAGTTGCTGCGCGACCGGCACCGGATCCACCACCTTCCGGCGGTCGTGGTGCAGGGCCGCTACGACATGGTCTGCCCGCCCAGGGCCGCGTGGGAGCTTGCCGACGGCTGGCACCGCTGCGAGCTGCGGATGGTCCCCGCATCGGGCCACGCCATGAGCGAGCCGCGGATCGCGGCCGAGCTGGTGCGGGCCGTCGCGGACCTGAGCGTGCAGGAATGATCGCGTCGGTGCCCGGCCGGGGCGTGGACGGGGCATGAGGATGATCGACTTCAGCTCGTGGCAGAGCCTCCTGTCGACGCTCGCGGGAATCGCCCTGTTCGCGCTGGTGGGGATCGGCATCCGGCTGATCGTGATGATGCGCTACCAGCAGCGCCGCGAACGCCAGAACCGGCAGATCAACGAGCGGCTGAAGGTCCTGATTGCCGCCTACAAGGTGCTGGGCGGGTCGTTCACCGGCGAGCTGGGCGTAAGCCCGCTGCACCTGCGCGACCTGCGCCAGCTGGCGGCAGCCGAGGCGGGCGAGGCTGTCGCGGACCCGTCCGCGCCGCGCCCGGAACCGCCCTCGGCCGAGCGCCGGCGCCGCATCCGCGACGCGGTCGAGGCGGCGCTGTCCGACATCCTGCTGCTGGGGACCGAGGAGCAGGTGCGGCTCGCCGAACGCGCCGCGCGCGACATGGTCGCGGGGCGCGAGGTCCACATGGACGCGCTGGTCGTCTCGCTTCGTGATTTCATCCGGGCGGCGCTCGACCTCGACCCGATCCCGGCGAACCTCGCGATCCCCCGCCAGGGACCCGCGCGCCCGTCAGGCGGCGGCAAGGGCGACGGCGGCCGGGGCGGCGGCGCTCGCGGGGGCGGCGGTGGCGGCGGCGGCATGGGTGGCGGAATGGGCGGCGGCGGAATGGGCATGGGCACGGGGCTGGGCCACGGTCGCGGGCGGGACGACCCCGACCCGCCCAACCCGGCGTGACGAGGGGCGCCACGCCCGGCCATACCCCGCGCCGCCTGCGACGTCTTTCCCGGGGCGAAGCAGGGCCTGCCTGACGCCCTTGCCATTCCGATTTCTGCGATCTATATACCCTCCGACAGCGGCGCAGGCTTCCACCCCCTGCCCACCGGACGAACTCGCACGGGCCGCCACAGGGCCCGTTTTTCATTTTCAGGGATCGGACATGACCGACCTCATCGCCAAGACACCCATCGACCAGCGCCTTTCCGGGATCATCACGCCCGTGATCGAGGATCTGGGGTTCGAGCTGGTCCGCCTGCGCCTGCAGGGCGGGCGCACCGCCACGCTGCAGATCATGGCCGACCGTCCCGAGGGCGGGATCAACGTCGACGACTGCGCCGTGATCTCCACCGCCGTCAGCGCCGCGCTGGACGTCGAGGACCCGCTGGAGGACGCCTACCATCTCGAGGTTTCCAGCCCGGGCATCGACCGGCCGCTGACGCGGCTGAAGGACTTCGCCACGTTCGAGGGCTATGACGCCCGGCTGGAGACCGCGCAGCCCATCGACGGGCGCAGGCGCTTCAAGGGCGTCCTCGCCGGCGTCGAGGGCGACGAGGTGCTGCTGAACATCGAGGAGGGGGGCGAGGTGCAGACCATCGGCCTGACCTTCGACCTGCTCAGCGACGCGAAGCTTTTGCTGACGGACGAGCTGATCGCCCTGATGCTGAAGGAACGCAAGGAAGCGGGCACGCTGCCCGAAGGGGCGGAAGCCGGCGCCGGGATCGGCGACGGGCGCGTGGTCCGGGGACAGCTGGCCGACGGACAGATGGCCGACCCCGAGGAATTCGACGACATCGAGACCGAGGAGGCTTTCGATGACGGCGACGACACCGACACGAACGAAACCGACGGCGCTACCCGCGCCGACCTGCCGAAGGAGTGATTGATGGCCATCACCTCTGCCAACCAGCTTGAGCTGCTGCAGACCGCCGAGGCGGTCGCGCGCGAAAAGATGATCGACCCCGGTCTGGTGATCGAGGCGATGGAGGACAGCCTCGCCCGCGCCGCGAAGTCCCGCTATGGCGCCGAGATGGACATCCGCGTCAGCATCGACCGCAAGACCGGCAATGCCAGGTTCACCCGCGTCCGCACCGTGGTCGAGGACGACGCGGTCGAGAACTACCAGGCGGAACTGACGGTCGAACAGGCGCGCCCCTATCTCGACAACCCCGCCGTGGGCGACCAGATCATCGACGAGGTCCCGCCCGTCGAACTGGGCCGGATCGCCGCGCAGTCGGCCAAGCAGGTCATCCTGCAGCGCGTCCGCGAGGCCGAGCGCGACCGCCAGTACGAGGAGTTCAAGGACCGCGCCGGCACGATCATCAACGGCATCGTCAAGCGCGAGGAATACGGCAACATCATCGTGGACGTGGGCCGCGGCGAGGCGATCCTGCGCCGCAACGAGAAGATCGGCCGCGAAAGCTACCGCCCGAACGACCGCATCCGCTGCTACGTCAAGGACGTGCGCCGCGAGACGCGCGGCCCGCAGATCTTCCTGTCGCGCACCGATCCGCAGTTCATGGCCGAGCTCTTCAAGATGGAAGTGCCGGAAATCTATGACGGCGTGATCGAGATCAAGGCCGTGGCCCGCGACCCGGGCAGCCGCGCCAAGATCGCCGTCATCAGCTACGACAGCTCGATCGACCCGGTCGGCGCCTGCGTCGGCATGCGCGGCAGCCGCGTGCAGGCCGTCGTAGGCGAGCTGCAGGGCGAGAAGATCGACATCATCCCGTGGTCGGAAGAGCAGGCGACGTTCCTCGTGAACGCGCTGCAGCCGGCCGAGGTCGCCAAGGTCGTGTTCGACCCCGAGGCGACCCGGATCGAGGTCGTGGTGCCCGAGGAGCAGCTGTCGCTCGCGATCGGCCGCCGCGGCCAGAACGTGCGGCTGGCGAGCCAGCTCACCGGGCTCGACATCGACATCCTCACCGAGGAAGAGGAATCCAAGCGCCGCCAGGCCGAGTTCAACGCCCGGACGCAACTGTTCATGGACAGCCTCGACCTGGACGAGTTCTTCGCCCAGCTGCTGGTCGCCGAAGGCTTCACCAACCTCGAGGAAGTGGCCTATGTCGAGCAGGGCGAGCTGCTGGCGATCGACGGCGTGGACGAGGGGACCGCGGACGAGCTGCAGGCCCGCGCCCGCGACTATCTCGAGGCGCAGAACGCCAAGGCGCTGGAAAGCGCCCGCGCGCTCGGCATCGACGACACGCTGGTGGGCTTCGAGGGGCTGACGCCGCAGATGCTCGAGGCGCTGGCGAAGGACGGCGTCAAGACGCTGGAGGACTTCGCGACCTGCGCCGACTGGGAACTGGCCGGCGGCTGGACCACGCAGAACGGCCAGCGCGTCAAGGATGACGGGATCCTGGAGAAGTTCGACGTGTCGCTGGAAGAGGCGCAGGACATGGTGATGACCGCCCGCGTCATGCTGGGCTGGGTCGATCCCGACGAGCTGCACCCGGTCGCCGAGGGCGACGAGGATGCGGCCGCCGACGAAGGCGACGACGAGACCGCTGCGACCAAGGAGGCCGGGGTGTAACGCCCCGGACCGCTCTTGACACGCGGGGGTCGCGACAAGGACCGCGAGATCGCCGAACGGCGGTGCCTCGTCACCGGCGAGGTGCAGCCGAAGGCGGAGCTCATCCGCTTCGTCGCCGGCCCCGACGGGATGGTGGTGCCGGACCTCGCGGAAAAGCTGCCGGGCCGGGGCTTCTGGGTCACCGCCGACCCGGCGGCGCTGCACAAAGCTGCCGCCAAGGGTCTTTTTTCGCGCGGGGCGAAGGCCCATGTTACTGCTCCGGCCGATCTGGTCGCGGGGATCGAGGCCGCGCTTGCGCGGCGGGTGGTCGAGCTGATCTCGCTCACGCGCAAGTCGGGCAATGCCGTGGCGGGCTTCGAGAAGGTCAAGGAATGGCTCGCCGGCGGGCGGGCGAAGGTGCTGTTCCAGGCAAGCGACGGCTCCGACCGGGGCAAGGGCAAGCTGTGGACGCCGACCGGCGGGCGCTGGTTCGGCTGCCTCACCGCTTCAGAATTGGGTTTGGCTTTCGGCCGCGCGCATGTCATACACAGCGCGCTTGCGCCGGGGGGCCTGACCGAAAAGGTGATACGGGACGCCGCACGACTGAACGGTCTGCGCGGGCATGACGGCAATTCGGTTGCCGGGAAGGATTCGAGAACGGATGAGCGATAAAGACGGAAAGAAACCCCTGGGTGTTGGTGGCGGTCTTGGCGGTGGGCGCCCGGGCCAGGTGAAGCAGAGCTTCAGCCACGGCCGCACCCACAACGTGGTGGTCGAGACCAAGCGCAAGCGGGTCGTCGTGCCCAAGCCGTCCGCTGCAGCTGCCGCGGGGGGCGCGGCACCGCGTCCGAACTCTCCCGCCGCCGTGGCCTCCGACCCCTCGAAGCGCCCGGCCGGGATCTCCGAGGCGGAGATGGAGCGCCGGCTCAAGGCGCTTGCCGCGGCCAAGGCCCGCGAGGCCGGCGAAGCCGCCGCCCGCGCCGCCGAGGAGCGTGCCCGCGAAGAGGAACGCGAACGCCGCCGCGCCGAGATCGAGGCGAAGGAGCGCGAGGAGCGCGAGCGCGTCGAGGCGCTGCGCGCCAAGGAAGAGGAAGAGGCCCGCAAGGCCGAGGAAGCCCGCCTGCGCGCCCAGAAGAAGGCCGAGGTGACGGCCAAGCCCGCCACCGACGCGCCCGCCGACCGTGCCGCGGCCGAGGCTGCCGCCTCGCGCGCGGAAACCAAGGGCGTGGCCTTGGCCGCGCCGCGCAAGACCGATCGCGACCGCCGCGACGCGGGTGGCGACAGCGACGCCAAGGCCAAGGCCAAGGCCGACGACAACCGCCGCACCGGCCGCCTGTCGCTCACGCAGGCGCTGGCCGGCGGCGAGGGGGGCCGCACCCGGTCGCTCGCCGCGATGAAGCGCAAGCAGGAAAAGGCCCGCGCCAAGGCGATGGGCCAGTCGATGCGCGCCGAAAAGCAGGTGCGCGACGTGCAGCTGCCCGAGACGATCGTGGTCAGCGAGCTTGCGAACCGGATGGCCGAGCGCGTGGCCGACGTGATCAAGTCGCTGATGAAGATGGGCATGATGGTCACGGCCAACCAGACCATCGACGCGGACACCGCGGAACTCGTGATCGAGGAATTCGGCCACAAGACCGTGCGCGTCAGCGACGCCGACGTCGAACAGGCGCTGCACACCCAGGACGACGCGCCGGGCGACCTGCAGCCGCGCGCCCCGATCGTCACGATCATGGGCCATGTCGACCACGGCAAGACCTCGCTTCTGGACAAGATCCGGCAGGCGAACGTCGTGTCGGGCGAGGCGGGCGGGATCACCCAGCACATCGGCGCCTACCAGGTGGCGACGGATTCGGGATCGACGCTCACCTTCCTCGACACGCCGGGCCACGCGGCCTTCACCTCGATGCGCGCGCGCGGCGCGAACGTGACCGACATCGTCGTCCTGGTCGTGGCCGCCGACGACGCGGTGATGCCGCAGACGGTCGAGGCGATCAACCACGCCAAGGCCGCGAACGTCCCGATGATCGTCGCGATCAACAAGATCGACAAGCCCTCGGCCAACCCGCAGAAGGTCCGCACGGACCTGCTGCAGCACGAGGTCGTGGTCGAGGAGATGTCGGGCGACGTGCAGGACGTCGAGGTGTCGGCCCATACCGGGCAGGGCCTGGACGAACTGCTGGAAGCGATCGCGCTGCAGGCCGAGATCCTGGAACTGCGCGCCAACCCCGATCGCGCCGCCATGGGCGCGGTGATCGAGGCCAAGCTCGACGTCGGCCGCGGCCCGGTCGCGACGGTCCTGGTCCAGAACGGGACGCTGAAGCAGGGCGACATCTTCGTCGTGGGCGAGCAGTGGGGCAAGGTCCGCGCGCTCATCAACGACAAGGGCGAGCGCGTCCCGACCGCCGGCCCCTCGGCCCCGGTCGAGGTGCTGGGCCTGAACGGCACGCCCGAGGCCGGTGACGTGCTGAACGTCGTGGAAACCGAGGCGCAGGCCCGCGAGATCGCGGACTACCGGATCTCGGCCGCCAAGGACAAGCGCGCCGCCGCCGGTGCCGCGACCACGCTGGAACAGCTGATGGCCAAGGCTAAGGCGGACCTGAACGTGGCCGAACTGGGCGTGGTCGTGAAGGCCGACGTGCAGGGCTCGGCCGAGGCCATCGTGCAGGCGCTGGAAAAGGTCGGCAACGAGGAGGTGCGCGTCCGCGTGCTGCACTCGGGCGTCGGCGCGATCACCGAGAGCGACGTGGGCCTGGCCGAGGCGTCGAACGCGCCGGTCATCGGCTTCAACGTCCGCGCCAACGCCCCGGCCCGCAACTCCGCCAACCAGAAGGGGGTCGAGATCCGCTACTACTCGATCATCTACGACCTGGTGGACGACATCAAGGCGGCGGCGTCGGGGATGCTCAAGGCCGAGGTGCGCGAGAACTTCATCGGCTATGCCGAGATCCGCGAAGTGTTCCGCGTCTCGGGCGTCGGCAACGTCGCCGGCTGTCTCGTGACCGAAGGCGTGGCGCGCCGTTCGGCGGGCGTGCGCCTGCTGCGCGACAACGTCGTGATCCACGAGGGCACGCTGAAGACGCTCAAGCGCTTCAAGGACGAGGTCAAGGAAGTCCAGTCCGGCCAGGAATGCGGCATGGCGTTCGAGAACTACGACGACATCCGCAAGGGCGACATCATCGAGATCTTCGAACGCGAGGAGGTCGAGCGGAAGCTCTGATCCCGCACGCCAGACAGCGAAAGGGGCCGCGGTTGCGGCCCTTTTTTCATGCCGGCTCAGGGGTCGGTCGCCGCGGTGAAGTCGAAGTCCCGGTCCAGCGGCCACAGCGGGCGCGGGGCGCGGACATAGGAACGGCGGCTTGCCTGCGGGGTCGCAAGACCGCCCGCGTCGCAGACGATCACGCGACTGGCGATCGGCTGATACGCCGCGCGGAAATGCTGCATGGACTTCAGGACCAGCACGCGCGCTTGCGCCGGCTCGATCCCGAAGGCGCGCAGCTGCTGAAGATCGACCATCTGCATCGTCTCGGTCACGACCAGCACCCGCACGCCGTCCACCCGCAGGACGGCGGTCGGCCCGAAGCTGTGCGGCAGACCGCCCTGGATCGGGCCGTCGCCGATGTAGGCCCCATCGGAGAGACGCTCGATCACCCCCGTCAGCCGCAGCGGCCCGCCGCCGAAGGCGGGATCGTTCTTCCCGCCCAGGTCGATCGTCACGCTGTCGCCTTCGGCGTGCCGGTGCAGCTCCGCCGCCGCCTGCGCGTCGACCATGGGGGCGAACACCGCGCCATCGACGCCCGCGTCCAGCAGCCCTTCCAGCAGCGCGGTGGCATCGCCATAGGCGCCCGCGCCGGGATTGTCGGCGTAGTCGGCGATCACCAGCGGGCCGTCCCCGTTCCACGCGACCGCCTCGGCGACCGCCTGTTCCACGTCCAGGAACACGTTGCCGCCCGCGCGCCGCCCGTCCCAGATCCGCGCCGCAAGATCGCGCGCCACCTCGCGCGCCCTTGCCTCGGCGGAGGGGTCGTTCCTGTCGTGGACCGCCAGAACCGTCGGCCCGACACAGGCGACGTCGGCGCCGGTGAAGCCCGCATTGACCGACACCGCCAGCACGCCGCCCGTCTCTGCCGCGGCGGCGCGGTCATACAGCGCGCGTGTCGCGGGGATGTCGGTACGGCCCGCGTTCGCTTCGTCCAGCATCGGGACATGGGCGCGCAAGGTGCGGGGCGCGATCTTTCCCGCCATCGTCCGGTGCAGCAGCGCTGCCGCCTTGGCGCCGGTCTCGCGCATGTCGATGTGCGGATAGGTGCGATAGGACACGAGGATCTGCGCGTCGCGCACCATGTCCGCCGACACCATCGCGTGCAGGTCCAGCGTCACCGCGATGGGCAGATCGGGGCCGACGATCTCGCGCAGGCGGGCGAGCAGCCAGCCTTCGCCGTCGTCGGTGAAATCCGGCACCATCGCGCCGTGCAGACCCAGCGCGATCCCGTCCAGCCGGTCGCGGTTGTTCCGCGCCGCTGCCAGGATCGCGCCGGCGATGTGGTCATAGGCGTCCTTCGTCACACGACCGCCGGGCGTCGCGTGGGCGGATACCGCGTGGATCACCGACCAGCCGCGCGCGCGGCCCACGTCCAGGAAGCCGGCAAGCTCGGTGTTCGCTTCCCGCCGCACCGCGATCGCCTCGTCGCCCATCAGCAGGGTGTCGGCGCGGAACATCCCCAGGGCCGTGGGCAGGCGCGAGAAGGTGTTGCTTTCGTGCATGAACTCGGCGGTGAGGACGGTGAAGGTCACGGCGCCTTTCCCGCAAGCCGCACCCGGTGGTCCGGGCCGATCGTGGCGAGGTGGCTCGGCTCCGGCATCGTGCGCGGGTCGGGCCGGGCCGAGATGTCGGGCGAGAAGCGCGCCCCGTCCGGGACCGGCGCGGGCGGGGGCAGCTCGCGCCGCTGGGCCAGCACCGCGTCCATGTCGGGCACGCTGTCGATCAGGCGGCGGGTATAGGGGTGGGTCGGGGTCGTGAAGACCTGCTTCCAGCCGCCTTCCTCGACCACGCGGCCGAAATACATGACGGCCACGCGGTCGCTCACGTGTTCCACCACGCTGAGGTCGTGCGAGATCATGATGTAGGACAGCTTCAGCCGTTCCTGCAGTTCCATCAGCAGGTTGATGATCTGCGCCTGGATCGACACGTCGAGCGCCGACAGCGGCTCGTCAAGGACGAGGATGCGCGGGTCGAGCATCAGCGCGCGGGCGATCCCGATGCGCTGGCGCTGGCCGCCGGAAAACTCGTGCGGGAAGCGCCGGGCGTGGTCGGGCGACAGGCCGACGCGGGTCAGCATCTCGGCGACGCGGTCGCGCGCCTCGGACCCCGAGGCGATGCCGTGTAGCGACAGCTGCGCCAGGAGCATCCGGCCGATGCTGATGCGCGGGTTGAGCGAGGCGAAGGGGTCCTGGAACACCATCTGCGCGATCCGCGCGCGTTCCTTCCGGCCGGGCGCGCCGGGGCCGTTCAGGGGCTTGCCGCGGTAAAGGACGGTGCCGGCGGTCGGTTCCTGCAGCCCCATCACCGCCAGCGCGGTGGTGGACTTGCCGCAGCCGGATTCGCCCACGATGCTGAGGCACTCGCCCTCGTGCAGCGTCAGGTCGACATGGTCGACGGCGCGCAGCATCTCGGCCGGGTGGAAGATCGTCGGACGGGGCCGGGCGAAGTGGACCGACAGGTCGCGGATCTCCAGCAGCGGGGCGGGTCCGGTCATGCCGTCGCCTCCGCCCGCGCGGCCCTGACGCCGCGGGGGGTGACCAGCGTCGGCGCGTCGTGGCCGCGGGCGTTCGGCGGCACGATCTCCTCCAGTTCGGTCAGGCGCTTGCGCCCGCCCTCGACCCGCGAGCCAAGGCGCGGGCGCGCCGCCAGCAGCCCGCGCGTATAGGGGTGGAGCGGGTTCGAGAACAGCGCGACGGTGTCCTGTTCCTCGATCAGCCGGCCGCGATCCATGACGCCCACGCGCTGGCACATGTTGGCGATCACGCCAAGGTCGTGGCTGACCAGCAGCACCGCCGTCCCCTCGGCCCGGCACAGTTCGTCGATGAGCTTCAGGACCCCCGCCTGCACGGTCACGTCGAGCGCCGTCGTCGGCTCGTCCGCGATCAGGAGGTCCGGGCGGCAGGCCAGCGCGATCGCGATCATCACCCGCTGGCGCATGCCGCCCGACAGCTGGTGCGGATAGGCGCGGGCCCGTTCCTCGGGCGAGGGGACCTGCACGCTGTCCAGCGCCTCGACCGCGCGCCTGCGGGCCGCGGGCCAGTCCAGGCCGCGGTGGATCACGAACATCTCGGCGATCTGGGTGCCGATGGACGCGACCGGGTTCAGCGCCGTCATCGGTTCCTGGAAGATCATCGCGATCCGGTCGCCGCGCAGCCGCCTGCGCGCGCGTGGCGCGAGCTTCAGCAGGTTCTGGTCCTGGTAGTGGATTGAGCCTGCGCTGACGTTCAGGGGCCGCTTCAGAAGCCCCATGATCGACAGGCCAGTGACGCTTTTCCCGCTGCCGGATTCCCCGACGAGGCCGTACGTCTCGCCCGGCAGGATGTCGAGGTTGATGCCGTGCAGGATCTGCGGCCCGCGCCGGCCGACCTGCACCCGCAGGTCGCGCACCGACAGAAGCGGGTCGGGGTTGGGCATGTGCCCGTCCTTCGTCCTTGTCGCTGCCTTCATCGCCGCCCCCTCATTCCCGGCGGGTCCGCATGTGCGGGTCCAGCATGTCGCGCAGGCCGTCCCCCAGCAGGTTGAAGCCCAGCACCGTCACGAAGATGGCAAGGCCGGGAAAGATCGCGGCCCAGGGCGCGGTCCGCAGCAATTCGCGCGCGTCGGTCAGCATGTTGCCCCAGCTGGGCGTCGGCGGGCGGATGCCGATGCCCAGGAACGACAGCGCCGCCTCGGCCAGCACGGCGCTGCCGATCCCCAGCGTGCCGATGACCAGCAGGGGCCCTACGATGTTGGGCAGGATCTGCGTGCGCATGATGTTCCAGTCGCTGAAGCCCGCGGCCTTTGCCGCCAGCACGAAGCTCTGCGACTTCAGCGACAGGGTGGACCCGCGGGCGATCCGGCAGGTCCAGGACCAGTTGGTGAGGCCAAGCGCGATCAGCAGGCTCGGCAGCCCCGGCCCCAGCACCGCCATGATCGCCAGCGCGAACACCAGGGACGGGATCGCCAGCATCACGTTCGTCAGCCCGTTGACGAAATCGTCCCAGACGCCGCCGAAATACCCCGCCGAGATCCCCAGCGCCGCGCCGATGGTGGAATTGATGATCTGCGACACGACCCCCACCATCAGCGACACCCGCGCGCCGTAGAGGATGCGCGATAGCACGTCGCGCCCCTGCGCGTCGGTGCCCATCCAGTGCGGGGCGCCGGGGGGCAGCTCGGACGACATCAGGTCCGCGTCCATGATCGGATGGAACGGCGCCAGCAGCCCGGCGAGCAGTGCGGCGAGGACCACGACGGACACCAGGAAAAGGCCGAACACGAAGTTGAAGCGCATGCGTCAGGCCACCTTGATGCGCGGATCGATCAGCGCATAGGCGATGTCCACCAGCATGTTGATCACGAGGAACCACAGCACGATCACCAGCACCGCGCCCTGCACCACCGGGATGTCGCGGACCGACACGCTATCGACCAGCAGCGACCCGATGCCGGGCCACGAGAATAGCTTCTCGATCACGATGGCCTGCCCCATCAGCGACCCGATCTGCAGCCCCATCGTCGTCAGCACCAGCACGAGGACGTTGCGGGTGATGTGGGCGCGGACGAGGCGCGGCTCGCTCACGCCCTTGGCCCGCGCGGTGCGGACGAAGTCGGCGTTCATCACGTCGAGGACGCCCGCCCGCGTCGTCCGCGCCAGCAGCGCCATCGGCGACACCCCCAGCGCGATGGCGGGCAGGACCAGGTGGCGCAGGCTGTTTTCCTGGTAGCCGAAGCTCGGCAGCCAGCCCAGCTGCAGCGCGAAGACATACATCAGAAGCAGGCCCAGCCAGAACTCCGGCACCGACAGGCCGGACACGGCCGTCACCATCGTCAGGCTGTCGAACAGGCTTCCCGGCCGCAGCGCGGCCATGAAGCCCAGCGGGATGCCCACCGCGGCCGCAAAGGTCATCGCGGCGATCGCCAGCTGGACCGAGGGCCAGAGCCGGGGACCAAGCACCGACGTCACCGGCTCGCGCGTGCGGTACGAGATCCCGAGGTCGAACTGCAGCAGGCCCGAAACATAGTTCCACAGCCGGACCGGGATCGGGTCGTCCAGGCCGAACTGCGCGTTCATCTGCGCCAGCACGTCCGCGTTCGTCATGTTGCGGCCCTCGGCCATCAGGCTGGTGAGGAAGCTGCCGGGCACGACGCTGAAGATGAAGAAGATGATCAGCACGACCGCGAGGATCGTCGGGATCATCTGCAGTACCCGGCGCAGGACGAACCCCATCATCGCCCGTCACTCCCCCCGGCGTGCCGGGCCGGGGCGCGCCGATCGGCAGAAGGGGGCCGGCAAGCGGCCCCCGACATCGGCAGGGTGGGCCGGCCCCTCACTGCCGGCGCGACGCGGGCGCGGTGTCGTCGATCCAGACGTCCTGGTAGTCCTGGATCGCCAGCTCGACCGAGTTCGGCTTGAGCCCGTGCACCCACGGCTGCACGCCCATCACCGCCTTGTTGTAGTTGAAGAACCAGACCGGTGCTTCGTCCTGCAGCATGTTGTTGGCCTGCTTCAGCAGCGCGGTCTGCTTGTCGTGGTCGGGCTCGGCCCCGGCCTGATCCAGCAGGGCGTCGAACTCGGGGTTCGAGAACTTGACGTAGTTGCAGGCGCTCTGCGGCGTCTTGGAATGGAAGCAGCGCAGGTAGTGCAGCGGGTCGGGCCCCGAGGAGTTCGACCAGATGTAGGCCTGGAAGTCGTCCGCCAGCAGCTTGTCGCTGAAGACAGAGCCGTCCACCGGGTCGGTCGTCACGGTGACCCCCACGCGGGCCAGCATCGGGATGATCGCCTCGACGATCGGGATCCCCCAGCTTTCGTTGGGCTGCGCCGTGACCGAGAACGACAGGTTGTCGGCATAGCCCGCCTCGGCCAGCAGCGCCTTGGCCTTTTCGGGGTCGAACGGATAGGGCCTGGCGTCCTTGTCGAAGGCCGGCGACGACACCGGCAGCCACGACACGGCCGGATAGGCCTTGTCCTTCAAAAGCTTCGTGACGATCAGGTCCTTGTCGATCGCGTAGTTGATCGCCTGCCGGACGCGCTTGTCCTTGAACGCCTCGACCTTGGGGTTGAAGCCGATGTTGCGGGTATAGACCTCGGCCACCTCCAGCAGATTCTCGGCCAGCGCGGGCTCTGCCCGATAGGCCGCGTACTGCGTCGGCCCCAGCACGTTCACGTCGATCTCGCCGTTGCGGAAGGCCACGTCGCGGGCCGCCGCTTCCTCCATCAGCATGATGTCGAGCCTGTCGAGGTAGGGCTTGCCCTCTTCGTAGTAGCCGTCGAACTTCTCCAGCTCGACCTTGGCGCCGGGGACGTAGTTCGCGAGCTTGAACGGCCCCAGGCCGTTCGGCTTCGACGCCAGCTGATCCTCGGGGTAGTCCTTGCTGTAGATGGGGGCGAAGTTCGACATCAGCTGCCAGCCCGGATCGTTGATGTCGGTCATCGTGATCTCGACCGTGCGGTCGTCGATCTTCTTCAGGCCCGAGATCGAGTCCGCCGTCCCGGCCTGGTACTCCGCGGCCCCCGCGATGCGCAGGATCTGCTCAGCGCCCGGCAGCGCGCGCTTGGGGTCGCCCAGCCGGTTGTAGCTGTAGATCACGTCGTCGGCGGTCAGCTTCGCGCCGTTGTGGAAGGTCGCGTCGCGCAGCTTGTAGGTGTAGGTCTTGCCATCCGCCGACTTCTCGACTGACTCGGCCAGCTCGAGCTCGGGCTGGTTCGTGTCCGCGTTCCAGCTGTAGAGCGAGGCGTTCATCGCCTTGGCGACGATCTCGTCCTGGGCGTGGGGGGTCGCCGTGATGTCGAGCGAGGTGATCGACCCGCCGTAGGGCGCCACGAAGACCAGCTTGCCGCCGGGCTGCGGCGTGTCCGCCTGCGCCAGCGCCGAGGTCGCAGAGGCAAGCGCGGTGGCCAGTGTCAGCGCGGCCGCGAGGCTCAGTCTGTTCAGCATGTCCGATACTCTCCCTGTTGGGGCCTTGCGTCCCCGTTGACGTTGGTCCGTGGGCCGGCCCCGGCTTCAGGCGGCGCCCTCCAGCAGGTCGTGGACGATCCGGCCGTCGAGGACGGTCAGCTCGCAGCGCGTGTCGTTGAGGATATCGCCGGGGTGGGCGGTCAGCAGGTCGCGCGAGAACACGGCGATGTCGGCGAGCATGCCCGGCAGAAGCCGCCCCTTCACGTCCTCGTCGCCCGTCGAATAGGCGCCGTGCTCGGTATAGGCGCGCAGCGCCGCCTCGGCGGTCAGCGCCTCGTCCGGGTTCAGCACGGTCCCGTTGATCGTCTGCCGCGTCAGCATCGCGTGCAGGTTCGGGAACGGGTCGGGGGAACACACCGGGGAATCGCTGCCGGTCGACGGCTTCATCCCCAGCCGGTCCCAGGTCCCGATCGGATAGCTGTTGAGCGCACGCTCCGGCCCCAGCACGGCAACGTAGCCGTCGCCGAAATCGTGGATGAAGACCTGCTGCGGCGCGGGCAGGATGCCCGCCGCGATCATCCGCCGGTTCAGCGCGTCGTCGACATAGCCGCAATGCTCGATCCGGTGGCGGAAGCCGTGGTCCGGATCGGCCGCGCGGACCCGTTCGTAGGCGCGCACCAGCTGATCGATCGCCGCGTCCCCGATCCCGTGGCAGACGAGCGTGTAGCCCATGCCGTGATAGCGGTCGACCAGCGCGAACAGCTCGTCATCCGGCAGCATCTGAACGCCGTAGTTGTCGGGCTGCCCGGCGTAGGGCCTGGTCATCCATGCGGTGCGGCCGCCGGCCGATCCGTCGGTGAAGATCTTCACCCCGCCGATGCGGAACATGTCGTTGCCGACCCCGGTGACGAGGCCCGCGTCGTGGCACGGCTCCACGATCGACGATCCGGGATCGCCCAGCAGCGTGGCCCACACGCGGACCGGAAGCCGCCCGTCACGGCTTGCCAGGTGATAGGCGCGGATTTCGGTCATGCCGTCGATCTGGCCGACGGCGGCGTCCATGCACGAGGTGATGCCGAACCGGGCGAGCAGCTGCCCGCCGGCCTCGATCGCCCGGATGATTTCCTCGAGCGTCGGCGCGGGGCGGGCGGCGCGCAGCGCGTCGGCCGCGTTTTCCGCCAGAAGCCCGGTCAGGCGCCCGCCCGCGCGCCCGATCACGCCGCCGTCCGGGTCGGGCGTGTCGGCGGTGATCCCGGCCAGCGCCAGCGCCGCCGAGTTCCCGATGGTGATGTGCCCGCAGGCCCGCACCAGCGCGACCGGGTGGTCGGGCAGGGCCGCGTCCAGTTCGTCCGCGGTGGGCATCTGCCCGTCCGGCCAGCGGGTCTGGTCGAAGCCGCGCCCCAGCACCCAAGCCCCCTTGGGGGTCTCGGCCGCGCGCTTCCGCAGCGCGTCGTAAAGCGCATCCCGCGTCGGCGCCGCGGCGGCGGTCGCATCGACCCAGCCCTGGATCAGCCCGGTGGAGATCAGGTGCAGGTGGGCGTCGTTCAGCCCCGGCGTTGCCAGCCTGCCGCCCAGATCGACGACTTTCGTGTCGGGTCCGGTCAGGGCCGCGATCTCGTCATCGCTGCCGGTTGCGAGGATCCGGTTGCCGTGGATGGCGACCGCCTGCGCGATGGGAAGCCCGTAGCCGCACCACACGCGCCCGTTCCTCAAGGCCAGCGTCGCGACGCTCACCTGCGCGAAATCCACTTGGAAGTCAAAGCGTTCCCCTCCCCATTGAAACGTCTGCCGCAGGATCCGAGCTTACCGCGGTGGGACGGGTTTCTGTCAAGCGGGCTCGGCAGGCAATCTGGCGGAAGCCGCGGGCAGAACGGCTGCGGCCTGGTTTGCGGGCATCGGGGCGAGGCGGGGCGGAGCAGGCGCGGGCCGCGCGGATGGGCGCGCCGCGGGCTGCACAAGGGCTTCGCGGTCGAGATCCGTCCCGCAAGCGGCGGGGCAGGGCGAATCTCCGACCGGGGGCCGCACGCTGTGAAACGCATGAAGGCCGGACAATTGTCCGGCCCCCACACTATGTCTTTCAGGCCCTGGCGCTTGCGCGCCTTCAGCGCTGGACGGGCTTGCCGAGGTAGGTCTGCTGGCCGACCCGCACGGCGATCCGGCCGTCGCCAAGATCGCTTTCAAACTGGCCCTGTACCGAAATGCAGCTGCCCACGGTTATGGTTCGAATCACGGCGGTCCTCCTCCTTCGTGTGACACCACTATGACGCGATATGATGAGGAACAAATTACTTTCTGGCGGGTTGGCCGACCTTCCTGTGAATTTTTCTCGCGGCCTTCGCACAAATGTTGCACGGGGGGCACAGCCCCCAACGCCGGCTCAAAGCCAGTCGCGCAGGATCGGGATCAGCGGCAGGTCCGCGGGCGGCATGGGGTACTCGGCCAGCCTGCGCGCCGGCACCCAGGCCAGCGCCTGCCCTTCGCGCCCCTGCGGCACCCCCGACCATCGCCGGCAGGCGAACAGCGGCATCAGCAGGTGGAAGTCATCATAGGCGTGGCTGGCGAACGTCAGGGGGGCGAGGCACGAGTTCCACGTCTCGATCCCCAGCTCCTCGTCCAGTTCGCGGATCAGCGCGGCCTCGGGCGTCTCGCCCGGATCGACCTTGCCGCCCGGAAACTCCCACAGCCCCGCCAGCTGCTTGCCCGCCGGGCGCTGCGCCAGAAGCACCCGCCCGTCGGCGTCGATCAGCGCGACGGCGGCGACGAGCAGCAGCCGCCGCGGAAAAGGCGCGTCCGCCATCGGGTCAGGACCGGTAGTCGGCGTTGATGTCGATGTAGCGGTGCGTCAGGTCGCAGGTCCACACCGTCCGCCGGAACCGCCCGAGCCCCAGGTCCACGCCGATCACCAGCCGATCCTGCTTCATGTAGGCGCTTGCCTCGGCTTCGTCGTAGGACGGCGAGCGCCAGCCCTTCTCCGCCAGCACCATGTCCCCGAACCGGATCGACAGCTTGTCGCGTTCGGCCTGCGCGCCGGATTTCCCGACCGCCGCCACCACGCGGCCCCAGTTCGCGTCCTCGCCCGCGATCGCCGTCTTGACCAGCGGCGAGTTCGCCACCGCCATCGCGACCTTGTGCGCGTCGTCCTGCGTCATCGCGCCCGTGACCTGCACCTCGACGAACTTGGTCGCGCCCTCGCCGTCCCGCACCACCTGCTGCGCGAGGTCCAGCATCACGCCGTGCAGCGCCGCCTGGAAGTCGCGGGCGGGCTTTTCGCGCATGTCGGTGATGGGCTTCGCGGCCGAGCGCCCCGTCGCCGCCAGGATCAGCGCGTCCGAGGTCGAGGTGTCGCTGTCCACCGTGATCGCGTTGAAGGTCGTGTCCAGCTGGTTCGACAGCATCCGCTGCAGAAGGTTCGCCGGGACGGCCGCGTCAGTGAAGATGTAGACGAGCATCGTCGCCATGTCGGGCGCGATCATGCCCGACCCCTTGGCGATGCCGGCGATGCGGATCATGCCGCCGTCGCCCTCGATCTCGGCCGAGGCGCCCTTGGGAAAGGTGTCGGTGGTCATGATCGCGCGCGCGGCCGCGGCGATGCCCTCGTCGTCGAGCGCCTTCGCGAGGTCGCCCACGATCCCGGCGATGCGGGCGGCGGGCAGCGGCTCGCCGATCACGCCGGTCGAGCTGGAGAAGACGCGCTTCGCGGGCACCTTCAGCGCCTCGGCCACGGCGGCGGTGACGGTGTCCACGGCATTCTGCCCCTGGGCGCCGGTGAAGGCATTGGCATTGCCCGAGTTCACGATGATCGCGGCCCCGGTGCTGCTGTCGGCGATACCCTTCAGCTTGGCCTGGCAGTCGAGGATCGAGGCGGCGCGGGTCGACGACTTCGTGAACGCGCCCGCGATGGCGGTGCCGGGCGCCAGCCGCACGAGCATCACGTCCGTGCGCCCCTGGTACTTCACCCCGGCGGCGCCGGCGGCGAACTCGACCCCGTCGATCACGGGAAGCTCGGGGAAGACGGCCGGGTCGAGCGGCGAGACGATGACCTGCTTGGCGGCGGGCGTCCCGTCGCCGCCCTTGCTGCCCGCCCGGTTCTTGTCGCCCGACTTGCCCTTCTTGCCTGACCCGCCCTTCTTGCCGCCAGCTGCGGCCGCGACCTTCGCGGCCTTCTCGGCAGCCTTCCGGGCGGCCTTCTCGGCCTTCTTGTCGGCTTTCTTCCCGTCCTTCGCCATCGCGTGCCCGCCTCAGTTCCCGGTGATGTCGGTCGAGCCGAGAAGCGCGGGGTCCAGCCCCTCGGTCTTCTCGACCTTGGCCGCGCCCGCCAGGCGGTCGATCTCGGCCGCCACGCGGTCGCGGCGGACCTGCGTCGCCAGCTGGTCGCGGACCTCGTCGAAGGCGGGGGCGGCCTGGGTGCGCTCGTCCAGCAGCTTGATGACGTGCCAGCCGAACTGCGACTGGACGGGGGCCGAAACCTGGCCCTTTTCCAGCGCGACGACGGCGTTGGCGAACGGCTCGACCATCATGTCGGGGGTGAACCAGCCGAGGTCGCCCTTGTTCGCCGACGAGTTGTCGGACGACTTTTCCTCGGCGACGGTGCCGAAGTCGGCGCCGCCTTCCAGCTCGGCCACGATCGCCTTGGCCTCGTCCTCGGTCGCGACGAGGATGTGGGCCGCGTTGTATTCGGTCTTGGGCGCGACGCTTGCGCCGAACGCCTTGTCGTAGGCGGCCTTCAGATCCGCCTCGGACGGCTCGGCCTCGGCCACGCGCTGCAGCGCGGCGGTCGACAGATAGCCGCGGCGTTCCAGTTCCAGGACGGCGGTGTCGCGCGGGGTCATGGCCTTCGCGCCTTCCTGCGCCACGGCGGTCTGGCGGACCATCTGGTCCAGCATCAGGTTCCACAGCGCGGCATCGTCCAGCCCGGCCTTCGACTGCTCGTCGAGCGAATCCTTCATCGCGACCATCTGTCCCAGCGTGATCGCCTCGCCGTTCACGGTGGCGACGACGGTCGCGGCGTCCTGCGCGCCGGCGGGGGCGACGATCATCGCGGTGGACAGGGCCAGCGCGGCAAGGAGCGGACGGATCATGGGTCTTCCTTTCAGGCACGGCCGCGGATCACGAGACGATCACGAAACCCGCGGGCGCACGGATGGCCGCCACGGGCGGCGGCGTTGACAGTGGGGCGGGGCGGGCCTACATCCGGCGCAACCGAAATCATGCGCGCCCGCCGCCGCTTTTTCCGGCCCTCTGATAGGGCAAGGCCATCGGTGCGGGCAAGTGGCAACACCTGCGCTTCCCCTCACGAAGGACAACATGCTCGGCATCGGCAATCTGGCGAAGAAGGTCTTTGGCACTCCCAACGACCGCAAGGTGAAATCGGTGCGCCCGCTGGTCGCGCAGGTCAACGCGCTCGAGCCCCGGTTCCAGGCCATGTTGGACGACGACCTGATCGGCAAGACGCGCGAGCTGCAGGGCCGCGCCCAGTCGGGCGAAAGCCTCGACCGGCTGCTGCCGGAAGCCTTCGCCAACTGCCGCGAGGGCGCGCGCCGGGCGCTCGGCCTGCGCGCCTTCGACACCCAGCTGATGGGCGGGATCTTCCTGCACGAAGGCAACATCGCCGAGATGAAGACGGGCGAGGGCAAGACGCTGGTCGCGACCTTCCCGGCCTATCTCAACGCGCTGGCGGGCAAGGGCGTCCACGTCGTCACCGTCAACGACTACCTCGCGAAACGCGACGCCGAATGGATGGGCAAGGTCTTCGCGCAGCTGGGCATGACCACCGGCGTCGTCTACCCGTTCCAGGACGAGGCGGAAAAGCGCGCGGCCTATCGCGCCGACGTGACCTACGCCACCAACAACGAACTGGGCTTCGACTACCTTCGCGACAACATGAAGGGCTCGATCGAGGAGATGAGCCAGCGCGGCCATTTCTTCGCGATCGTGGACGAGGTCGACTCGATCCTCATCGACGAGGCGCGGACGCCGCTCATCATCTCGGGCCCGAGCCAGGATCGCAGCGAACTTTACCGCGTGCTCGACGCCTTCATGCCGGAACTCGCGCCCGAGCATTACAAGGTCGACGAGAAGACCCGGAACGCGACCTTCACCGAGGAAGGCAACGAGTTCCTGGAACGCCGCCTGCAGGCGGCCGGCGTCCTGCCCCAGGGTCAGACCCTCTATGACCCGGAATCGACCACGATCGTGCACCACGCCAACCAGGGCCTGCGTGCGCACAAGCTGTTCCACCGGGACCAGAACTACATCGTCAAGGACGGCGAGGTGGTGCTGATCGACGAGTTCACCGGCCGGATGATGGCAGGGCGGCGGCTGTCGGACGGCCTTCACCAGGCGATCGAGGCCAAGGAGGGCGTCGAGATCCAGCCCGAGAACGTGACGCTCGCCAGCGTGACGTTCCAGAACTACTTCCGCCTGTACGAGAAGCTCGCCGGGATGACCGGGACGGCGGCGACCGAGGCGGACGAGTTCGCCGAGATCTACAAGCTGGGCGTGGTCGAGGTGCCGACCAACCGCCCGATCCAGCGGGTCGACGAACACGACCGCGTCTATCGCACCGCGGCCGAGAAATACGCCGCCGTGATCGAGGCGATCCGCGAGGCGCACGGCCGCGGGCAGCCGCTGCTGGTCGGCACGACCTCGATCGAGAAGTCGGAGATGCTGTCCGACATGCTCAAGCGCGAGGGGATCGCGCACAACGTCCTGAACGCGCGCCAGCACGAGCAGGAAGCCTATATCGTGGCCGAGGCCGGCAAGCCCGGCGCGGTCACCATCGCGACCAACATGGCCGGGCGCGGCACCGACATCCAGCTTGGCGGCAACGTCGAGATGAAGGTGATGCAGGCGCTGGCCGAGAACCCCGAGGCCAACCCCGACGAGCTGCGCGCCCGGATCGAGGCCGAGCACGCCGCCGACAAGCAGGCGGTCCTGAACGCGGGCGGGCTGTTCGTGCTGGCCACCGAACGCCACGAAAGCCGCCGGATCGACAACCAGCTGCGCGGCCGGTCGGGCCGTCAGGGCGACCCCGGCCGGTCACTGTTCTTCCTGAGCCTCGAAGACGACCTGATGCGGATCTTCGGGTCCGAGCGGCTGGACAAGGTGCTGTCGACGCTCGGGATGAAGGACGGCGAGGCGATCGTCCACCCGTGGGTGAACAAGTCGCTGGAGCGCGCGCAGGCCAAGGTCGAGGGGCGCAACTTCGACATCCGCAAGCAGCTCCTGAAGTTCGACGACGTGATGAACGACCAGCGCAAGGCGATCTTCTCGCAGCGCCGCGAGATCATGGAATCGGGCGACGTGGGCGACATCGCGGCCGACATGCGCGCCCAGGTCATCGACGACCTGATCGACGATCACATGCCCGCGCGCAGCTACCCCGAGCAATGGGACCTCGCCGGTCTCAAGGCGGCGCTGGCCGAGCGGCTGAACATGGACCTGCCGGTGATGGAGTGGGGCGCCGAGGAGGGGGTGGACCAGGACGCCATCCGGACCCGCATCGTCGAGGCGACCGACGCGTACATGGCCCGCAAGGCCGAGCAGTTCGGGGCCGAGAGCATGGCCCAGATCGAAAAGCAGGTGCTGCTGCAGCAGATCGACGCCAAGTGGCGCGAGCACCTCGTGACGCTCGAGCACCTGCGCTCGGTCGTGGGCTTCCGGGGCTACGCGCAGCGCGACCCGCTGTCGGAATACAAGACCGAGGCGTTCCAGCTGTTCGAGGGGCTGCTCGACGGGCTCCGCGGCGACGTGACGCAGAACCTCGCCCGGATCCGCCCGCTGACGGACGCCGAGCGCGAGGCGATGATGCGCCAGTACCAGGACCAGCGCGCGCAGGCGCAGGCGGACATGCGCCCCGAGCACGCCGACGCGGACGGCGGCGAGCCATCGGCCCGCGCCCCCGGCTTCGACGAGAGCGACCCGGCGACCTGGGGCAACCCGTCCCGCAACGACCCGTGCCCGTGCGGCTCGGGCGAGCGGTTCAAGAACTGCCACGGCCGTCTGGCCTGAGGGGAAGGGGCCGGGTTTTCCCGGCCCCGCTCCGCGCGGAGCGGCCAGCCTGCGACGGCAGCGGGAAGGCAGCAGGAAGACGGTTTGAAACAGACCTCTCCCCTTCGCCCGTTCCGGCTTTGCCGCGTCGGCCGGAATCATGTGGCGCGGTGGCTTTACACCTGACGCGGACCGATCGGTCGCAGCCGCCCCGCCGCGGCTGCCGCCAGCAGCGCCGCCGTTCCCGCCTTGGTCTGTCGGTACATTCCCAACCGCGCCAGCCGCGTCGCCGCGATGGGGCCCGGCGCGCGCAGCGCCGCCTCGAACCCGTCGAGTGCCGCAAGGTTGGCGTCCGTCAGCAGGTGCCGCGCCCCCTGCAGGGCGGTCACGTTGTCGCGCACCCAGCCGCCGAAATCGCCCGCCCCCAGCATCGCCACGCGCCTGAGCCGCGCCCGCAGGGTGTCGTTGCGCCCCATGACGTTGCCGCGGTGCTGGCGGTAGAGCACCGTCGGCTCGGGGTCGCGGATGAGCCGCGCCCCGGCGCCGGCGAGAAGCTGGTAGGCCCACCAGTCATGCGAGACGACGCCGGCCCGGGCGGCCGCCGCCGCGCCCTGCTGCAGCAGCGCCGCGGCCGCCGGGTTGGCGAGAAAGGTGTTGCCCGGCATGCAGGCCTGCACCAGGGCGTTGCGAAACGACGGGGGCCGCCGGAACAGCGGCGCAGGCGTCAGGGGGCGAAGGTCGTCGTCGCAGATGATCGTCCGCGACGAGGTCGCGGCGGGACCGGCATTGACGCGTTCCCCCCCGTCCCCCGCGCCGGGCCCGTCCTCGTTCTCGCCTGCACCGGCCGGACACCCTCCGATCACCTGCATCCCCCGCGACAGGCGATGCGGCAGCCATGCGTCGTCCTGGTCGCAGAACGCCAGCCATTCGCCCGGGCGCACCTGCGCGATGAGCGACAGGAAGTTCTGCGTGGCCCCCCGCCTCGGTCCCTCGATCAGTTCGATGCAGCGCCCCGGATGAGCCTTCGCGAAGTCCCGCACCACGTCGCGGGTCGCGTCGGTCGAGCCGTCGTCCGACACGACGAGCCGCCACGCCGGCCAGTCCTGCGCCGCGATGCTGTCGAGCTGCCGCGGCAGGTAGCGCGCCCCGTTGAACGAGGCGAGCAGGATGGCGACCGTCGCAGCTGCCGGCCCGTCCTCGCCCCGGCCGAGGCCGGCCGCGGTGACGGCGGTCGACGCCGCCGGCCGGTGCGGGGCGCAGCGGCGGTCTTGGGCGGGATCGGTCGAACCTCTGTCCATGACGCCCCGCTACCCAATGGCCGGGCAACATGCCAGCGGCGGATCGCGTCATCCCCGCCGTGCCGGGCTGCCGACCCGCCGCCTAGCGCGCGTCCTGCCGCGCGATGTCGCCGATCAGCACGGCCCCGACCTCGGGGATCGTCGCCTGCGCCGTCTTCACGAGGTCGGCCCGCAGCGTCCGCAGCTGCGGCTCGGCGGTGAAGTTGCCGTCGAAGCCGCCGGTGTTGGCGTGGATCAGCAGCTGCCGCAGCATCGCGTCGCGGAGCTTGATCTCGTGAGCATAGGCCGTCTCGGCGGCAGCCGCGGGAATCTCGAGCGACAGGCTCAGCACCATCGTCGACTCGAGGCGGCCGTTCCTCATCACCGGCACGAAGAACTGCTGCGGGAACTGGAACCAGGTCGTGTCGCCGGTCGCAGCCGACCCGCCCCCATGCGACCCGCCGCCGTGCGACGCCCCGTCATGCGACCCGCCGCCATCCGACGCGCCGTGCCCCGATGCCTTGCCGCCGTGGCCACCCTCTGCCCCGGCGGGTTCGGCCCCGCCGTCCTCAGGGGTTTCCGCGGCGGTCCCATGCGCGTTGGCCGCCGCCTCGTCCTTTCCGCCACCGCCAGCTTCTGCCGCTCCCGGTCCATGCCCCCCCGGCCCTTCGGCCGTGGCATGCGCGCCGGCCGAGGCGCCGGCGTCATCGTCACCCTTCAGGAAGTCGCCGGCGCCCGCGCCGACGAGGAAGGCGACCACGGGAAGCGCCAGGCCCATCACCTTGCGGATCATCGCCGCGCCCTCAGTAGGGCAGCGCGATGTCGGCCAGCTGCTGGCCGTAGCGCGGCTGCTGGACGTCGCTGATCTGGCCGCGCCCGCCATAGGAGATGCGCGCGCCCGCGATCCGGTCGTAGGCGATCTCGTTCCGGCGGTCGACGTCCGAGGGGCGGACGAAGCCGCTCACGGTCAGTTCACGCATCTCGTAGTTCACCCGCACCTCCTGCGTGCCCTGGATGCGCAGGATGCCGTTCGGCAGCGTGTCCACGATGGTCGCGGCGACCCGCAGCGTCAGCTTGTCACGGCGCGAGATCGAGCCGCTGCCCTTGTAGGACGACGACGACTTCGCCTCGGCCAGCTCCTCCATGCTGGCGCCTTCGGGCAGGATCTCGTCGATCCGCTGCGGCAGGCCGGCGAGCGAGGGGATGGAGACCTTCTCGCCCGCCGCGCGCTGGCGGCCGCTCGAGTTCGACATCTCGGCGCGGTCGTCGATCTCGATCACCACGGTCAGGATGTCGCCCCGGGTCGAGGCGCGGCGGTCGCCCACCAGCGACATGGGCTGGTTGGTCCAGAGCGAGGCCGAGGCGTCGGGCCGGACCGGCTGGTCGGGGAAGATGATCTGCGGTTCGGTCATCGCCTGGAATTCCTCGGTCGCGCGCGGCTCGGACATGCGCGGCGGCTGGCCGACATTGGCGACGCGGGCGCAGCCCGACAGGGCCGCCGCGGCGCAGAGGATCAGGACCGGCAGCCGGGCGGCGGCGCGGGTACGGGGACAGGGCATGGCAGTTTCCTTCAGTTCGGGCGTTCGGCGACGGACAGGGTTCCGTCCGCGTTGACGCGCGCGTTGAGCGTGGCGCGCGAGGACAGGTTCATGACCCGGATCACCTCGCCCTCGCCCCCGGCGCCGAGGGCGCGGCCCTCGGTCTCGATCGACAGGCCCGCGCGCTCGTAGCGCAGGGTGACGACCTGGTTGCGGGAGACGAGGGTCGGGGGCGCGAGCTGCCCCGCGCCGATGGGTCGGCCGGCATAGACGGCGACGCGGGTCTGCTGGCCCACGGCGAGCGCCGGGTCGATCCCGGTCGCGGCAGGGTCCAGCGCGATGTCGGCGGCCGACAGGACCGTGCCCGCGGGAAGGTTCCGGCCGGCGATGGTGCCGCCCGCCTGGACGGCGAGAGGCGCGAGGGACAGCAGGATCGCAAGACGCAGCATCAGCGCACCTGCACCGTTGCGCCCATCATCTGGTCGGCGGCGGTGATGACCTTGGCGTTCAGCTCGTAGCCGCGCTGCGCCTTGATGAGCTCGGAGATCTCGCGCACCGGGTCCACCGCGCTGTCCTCCAGGTAGCCCTGCCGCAGCGTGCCGAGGCCCTGTTCGCCCGGCAGCCCGATCGTGGGGGCGCCCGAGGCGGTCGTTTCGACGAAGAGGTTCGACCCCGTCGCCTCCAGCCCCTTCTCGTTGACGAAGCCGGCGAGGGTGATCTGGCCGAGGTTCTCCGGCTCGACCCGGCCGTCGAAGAAGGCGTTGACCTCGCCCGTGGCGCTGATCGAGATGCTGCGCGCCTCGGCCGGGATGGTGATGCCGGGGGCGAGCGGGAAGCCGTCCGAGGTCACGATCTGCCCGTCGGCCGAGCGTTTCAGCGCGCCGTCGCGGGTGTAGGCCGACCCGCCCGAGGGCAGCGTCACCTCCAGGTAGCCCGGCCCGTCCATCGCGATGTCGAGATCGCCCCCGGTCTGCGCGAGCGAGCCCTGCGCGAGCGTGATCGTGACCGAGGTCGGGCGCACGCCCAAGCCGAGCTGGACGCCGGCCGGGACCATCGTCCCCTCGGCGCCCGTGATCGTGCCGGGGCGGGTGGCCTGCTGGTAGGCGAGGTCCGCGAATTCCGCGCGGCGGGCGTTGTAGCCGGTGGTCGACATGTTGGCGAGGTTGTTCGAGATCACCTCGACCCGCGTCTGTTGCGCGCTCATGCCGGTGGCGGCGATGTGAAGGGCCTTCATCCTGTCACCTTTCGGGTTGATCGGGGGCGTTCGGGGTCATCGCGTCAGCGAGGAGATGGCGGCGCGGATGCGCTGGTCCTCGGCGTCGAGGAAGGACTGGCCGAGTTCGTAGGCGCGCTGGACCTCGACCATGCGGGCGATTTCCAGCATCGGATCGACGTTCGATCCTTCAAGGAAGCCCTGGCGCAGCTTCGCTTCGGGCAGGGGCCGGGCGCCGTCCGCGCCGAACAGCGTGCCGCCGTAGTGGCGCATGTCCCGGGCGGCGCCGGGGGCGAAGATGCCGACCCGGCCCACCGGCTCGCCGTCCGCCGCGACCGTGCCGTCGGGCGCGACCGAGACGGCGCGCGCGCCGGGCGGGATCGCGATCGGCGCCTGGCCGTCGTCGAGCAGGGGATGGCCGTCGCCGTTCACGACCTGCCCGTCGGCCGAGGGCATGAAGGCCCCGGCGCGGGTCAGCCGGTTTCCCTGCGGCGTCGCCACCATGAAGAAGCCCTCGCCCTCGAGCCCGAGGTCCCAGGTTCCGCCGGTCCCGGCCAGCGAGCCGGGGCGCAGGTCCACGTCGCGGCCGCGCGCGTTCGCCATCGACAGCGTCGCGCCCTGCCGGTCGAGCGGGGTCATGTGCTCGGAAAACACCACCCCCTCGCGCCGGAAGCCGGTGGTGTCGGCGTTGGCGACGTTGTTGGCGACCGCGCGCAGTTCGCGCATGAGGCCGGACTGCCGGGTCAGCGTGGCGTAGATCGCGTTGTCCATCTCAGCCGCCCCCGACCAGCGGCAGGATCTGGTCGGTGAAGAACCCCGACAGCAGCGTCGTCATGAAGCTCATCGTGACCCAGAAGACGGCGAGCATCAGGCCGACCTTGGGCACGAAGGTCAGCGTCATCTCCTGCACCGAGGTCAGCGCCTGGAACAGGCCGATCACCACCCCCGCGACCAGCGCCACCGTCAGCAGCGGGGCCGACATCTGCACCGAAATCCACAGCGCCTGCCGCATCATGTCGAAGATCTGCGTTTCGTCCATGATCGTCAGACCGGCATCCGCAGGATGTCCTGGTAGGCCTCGACCACCTTGTCGCGGATGGCCACCGCCGTCTCGAGCGCCAGCTGCGCCTCGGCGATGGACTGGACCAGCTGGTGGGTGTCCGTGGCCCCCGTCATCGCGCCCTCCGCGGCGATGTCGGTCTGCGCCATGACCTGGGTGAAGTCGGCGGCGGCCCCCGACAAGGCCTGGCCCAGGCCGGTGCCGGGCGTCGCGGAGGGTGCCACGGCGGGGCGGGCGGCGGTGTAGGCGGAAACGGCGTTCTGGATCATGGCAACGCTCCTCAGCGGCGGATCAGGTCAAGAAGGGCGGACGACATCTGGCGCGACTGCTCGAACACCTTGAGGTTGGCCTCGTAGCTGCGGCTCGCCTCGCGCGAATCGGCGATCTCGACCACGAGGTCCACGTTCGAGCCGAGGTAGTAGCCGTCCTCGCCCGCCATCGGGTTGCCCGGATCGTAGATCTCGGGCAGGGCGGCGCGGTCGTGCTGGCTGCGGCCGGCGGCCACGGCGCCGGTGTCGCGGCCGTGGGCGCGCTGGGGCTCGAACTCGACCAGCTTGCGGCGGTAGCCGGGCGTGTCGGCGTTGGCGATGTTTTCCGAGATGTGGCGCAGGCGCACGGACTGCGCCTTCATCCCAGACGCGGCGATGGCGGTGGCGGTCAGTTCGGCCATGACCTGCCTCAGCGCCGGCCGAGGCTGGTGCGCAACAGCGACAGCCCGGACTGGTAGACGGAGAGCGAGAGGTCGAACTGGCGTTTGGCGTCGGCCTGGCGGACGAGCTCGTCCTCGATCGAGACGGTGTTGCCGTTGGGCGAGGGCTCGCCGCCCGCGTCGACCAGCGCGCGGCCCGCGCCGACGTCCGAACCCGACGCAAGGTGCAGGGGCCGGGTGGCGCGCATCGCCGCGCCGGGCGCGGTGTAGCTTTCGGTGAAGTCGCGAAGGTCCTTCGCCCGGTATCCGGGCGTGTCGGCGTTCGCCACGTTGCGGGCGACGGACGCCTGGCGCGCGGCGGCATGGGCGCTCATCTGGCCCGCCATCCGCATGATCCCGATTCTGTCCAGCAAGGGCTTCTCCTCTTGTCCGATAAACCGGGTCTTAACCGCGGATGGTTTACAAACGGTTGAGAGACGCAGGATTCACGAACCAGAGGACAGATCATGGACGCAGCCGAAGCCGTCGCCGCCCGCATCCGCCGCCTGCGTGTGGCGCGCGTCTTCGGGCAGGTCAGCGCGATCCGGGCGGGCATCGTGGTCGTGACCGGGCTCGGCCGCCACGCCTCGATCGGCGACCGGGTGAGCATGGGGGACGGGGCCCTGGGCGGCGAAATCGTGGGGCTGGGATCCGATCACGCCGAGGTGCTGCCCGAGGGCGCGGCGGACGGGTTGTCGGTGGGCGCCGCGGCGGAGCTTCTGTTCGCGCCCGCGATCGCGCCGTCAGATGCGTGGGTCGGGCGCATCGTCGATCCGTTCGGGCGGCCCCTCGATGGCCGCCCGCTGCCGCCGGGCCGGGTCGAGCGGGCGTTCCAGACCCCGCCACCCCCTGCCGCCCGGCGCAACCGGCTGGGCCGTCGCCTGTCGACCGGCCTCGCCGTCTTCGACACGCTGCTGCCGCTTGTCCGGGGGCAGAGGATCGGGCTGTTCGCCGGGTCGGGCGTGGGCAAGTCGACGCTCCTGTCGGCCCTCGCGCGCGGGGTGGAGGCGGACGTGGTCGTCATCGCCATGGTCGGCGAGCGCGGCCGCGAGCTGCGCGAGTTCGTGGAAACCACGCTCGGCCCCCAGGGGATGGCGCGCGCGGTCGTGGTCGCCGCGACCTCGGACCAGCCGCCGCTGATCCGCCGCCGCTGCGCCTGGGCGGCGATGGCGGTGGCCGAGCATTTCCGCGACCAGGGCCGCCACGTCCTGTTCCTGGCCGATTCGATCACCCGCTTTGCCGAGGCGCACCGGGAAATCGCGCTCGCCGCGGGCGAGGCGCCGAGCTATCGCGGTTTCCCGCCCTCGACCTCGCAGATGATCATGGCCCTGGCCGAGCGGTCGGGACCGGGACCGGAGAGGTCGGGCGACATCACCGCGATCTTCAGCGTGCTGGTCGCGGGGTCGGACATGGAGGAGCCGGTCGCCGACATCCTGCGCGGCGTCCTGGACGGGCACGTCGTCCTGGACCGCAAGATCGCCGAACGCGGCAGGTTTCCCGCGGTGGACGTGCTGCGGTCGGTGTCGCGATCGCTGCCGCACGCCGCCACCCCGGCCGAGAACGCGCTGATCGGCCGCGCCCGCGCGGCGCTGGGAGCCTATGCGGAATCCGAGCTGATGATCCGCGCGGGTCTTTACGCGCAGGGAACCGACGCGGCCTTGGACGAGGCGGTTCGGCTCTATCCCGCCCTCGATGCCTTCGTCGCGCGGACGGCGGCGGGCACCGACGACAGCTTCCGCCTTCTCGCGCAGGCGCTGGAGGGCGGCCGGCGTCCCCCGCCCGCGACCCGAAGCTGATGCGCTGGGGGCAGTCACGCGCGACCCTTCGGACGGGCGGAACTTTCACCCGCTCAAGGGGTTGGGAAGCGCACACCGGGACCAGCGCCCGGTACGTTGACGATCACAGTTTTACCCAAAGGGGTGGCCATGTCCGATCTTACCCGCGATCCACGTCAAGGCGTAGCGGACACGGCCACTCCTACGGGGCTGGACAGCCCGGCAAGGATCCACGACCGCGCCGATCTGGAAGGCTCCCGCCAGACGCTGGAGCTGGCCGAGGAGTTCGCGAGCGTCGAGATCGTTCGCGAGGAGCTTGGCCTCGTCCGGGTGCGGACGGTGACGGATTCCATCGACGACGTCGTTTCCGCGACCGTGCGGGGCGAAATGGTCGAGGTGACCCGCCACCCGGTGGATCGCGAGGTCGACACCGCCCCCGAACCCCGGACGGAAGGCGACGTGACCATCATCCCCGTCGTCGAGGAACGCGCGGTCGTCGTGACCCGCCTCTTCGTCACCGAGGAGATCCATGTCCGGCGCAAGGTCACGGAAGAACCGACCGAACTGCCGGTCAGCCTGCGCCGCCAGCGGGTCGTCGTCGAACGCGTCGACGCCGAAGGGCGCGTGCTGCCTGACCGGGACGGCGCGGCTGGCACGAACCCTGGTTTTCCTGCTTAGGACCCCCGGTTTCCGGAACCCGGTAGACTGCACTCGTCAGCAACCTCTCCATCAACTTCACCTTGAGCGATAGGATTTTCACGATGGCCATGGAACAGAACTATCAAGCCGGCTCGGCGCGCAGCCTCTCTGCCATGTTCGACACCCGCGACGACGCCGACCGCGCCGTGACGCGGCTGAAGGAAGCCGGGATCGCGGACGTCGTCCTGACCGGCGAGGAGAACGGCGGTTACTCGGTCGAGACGGCGCCCAGCGTCTCGGATCGTGACCGCGGCTTCTTCGAATCGATCGGCGACTTCTTCTTCCCCGAGGAAGACCGCTACGCCTATGCCGAGGGCCTGAACCGCGGCGGCTACCTAGTCACCGTGTCGAACGTGCCCGAAAACATGTACGACCGCGCGCTCGACATCCTCGACGATGAAGGCGCTGTCGACCTTGACGCCCGCGAAAGCGAATGGCGCAGCCAGGGCTGGACCGGCTACACCGGCGCGACGGGTGCGGCGACGGGCGCCGCTGCGGGTGCCGCGACCGGGGCCGACTACGCCGACCGTGGCGTCGATCGCGACCTGACCGGCAACGAGAAGATCGACATCGTCGAAGAGCGGCTGAACGTCGCCAAGCGTGAAACCGATGCCGGCCGCGTCCGCGTCCGCTCCTACGTCCGCGAGATCCCGGTCGAGGAAGAAGTCCAGCTCCGCAGCGAGACGGTGCAGGTCGAGCGTCGTCCCGTCGACCGCCCCGCCGACGCCTCGGCGTTCCAGGAGCGTACGATCGAGGCCCGCGAGTACCGCGAGACCCCGGTCGTCCACAAGGACGCCCGCGTGGTCGAGGAAGTCGACCTGAGCAAGAACGTGGAAAGCCACACCGAAACCGTCCGCGACACCGTCCGCAAGACGGAAGTGGAGATCGAGGACGAACGGACGGCAGACCGCACCGTCGATCGCGGCATCACGGACCGCGACGACACCTTCCGCTAAGCCGGGCGTCCAGTTCGGGACCAATCGGGCAGCCCCTTCAGGGGCTGCCCTTTTGCGCGGTGCACAGGCTTGTGCCGGGCGCGTGCCTGCGACATCTTGACCGCGCTTTTCCGCGCAGCTTGCCCCCGGACAGACATGGCCATCAGCGACTACTTCACACGCTTCCTGCAGCTGCGCGACGAATTGTCCGCACGCGACCTGGAGCTTCTGCGCGAGATTCCGACCACCGTGCGAACCTACGATTCGGGCGAGGAGGTCGTGTCTGTCGGCGCGCATACGCGCAGTTGCCTGATGGTCCGCGGCTTGACCGGACGCGTTAACAGGATCGTCGGCAAGGCCGATGCGCGCGCCATCACGGCGCTGCACGTGCCCGGTGACTTCGTCGACCTGCACGCCTTCGTCCTGAAGAAGCTGAACCACTCGGTCGTGGCCTTCGGCCAGGTAGAGGTCGAGTTCGTCGAGCATGCCGATCTCGTGCGGATGACCGAAAGCTTCCCGCACCTGACACGCCTGTTCTGGATGACCACGGCCATCGACGCGGCAATCCATCGCCAGTGGCTGTTCGCCAGCTCGGTCCTGCGGTCGAGCGCGCATCTCGCGCACCTGCTGTGCGAAATGTACCTCCGAATGGAGATGGTGGGCGTCGCCCGCGACTACACCATGACGCTGCCGCTTCTGCAGCGCGAGCTGGCCGACATCCTCGGGTATTCGCCGATCCACATCAACCGCGCGGTCCGCGACCTGCGGGACCGCAAGCTGGTCCGCTGGCAGGCGGCCGAGGTCGAGATCCTGTCGTGGCACGGGCTGACTCAACTCGCCCGGTTCGATCCGACCTATATCGAGGTCGAGCGGCGGCCCCGCTGACCGTTCCGGCCAACCTTGCGATCGATCACTGGCACAGGCGATAGCCGCTGCCGCGCGCCTTGATGTCGAGGTGCAGGTGGTCGGAATGCGCGTCGTTCGATCCCGGGCCCAGCACCGTCGTGAAATCCATGCAGGCGCTGCTGCGGACCGCCGCCTGGAAAGATTCGAGCAGGTCGCCGCTGTCCTCGCGCGGCGCGACGACGATCTCGGTCCCGTCGTCGAACCGGAACGATGCAATGTCGATCGCGTTGCCGAGCGCGTGTTCCGACAGGCGCGACGTGCTGGCCCCGCCCACGACCGGGCGGCAGAAATACGTCGTGCCCAGCGTCATGCCCGCAAGCCGCGGCGCGTTGGGCAGGCGCGAGGTGGCCGGCAGCACGAAGTCGCGGGTCCAGTGGGCGAGGGCGCGGGCGGTATCGCACCGCATGTCGGCGCCGCCTTCCAGTTCCACCCCTGGCAGGATTTGCGTGACCCTCAGCGGCCGCGCGATGCCGCAGTCGCGGTCCTGCGGGTCGGTGATCGGGTCCGCGTCCTCGTAGGTGGCGCCAAGCACCGTCAGTTCCAGCTTGCAGGCGGCAAGGTCAAAGTCGCTTTCGCGCAGCAGTTCGGGGGCGGGCGGGCCGGCGGGGGCCAGCGGCTCGATCGGGGGCATCTCCTCGGGCGGGATCAGCCGGCCGTGCGTGGCGGGCTGATCGGTCGCGGGCGGAGGAGATTCCGGCGGATCGGCTTCGGGCGGGATGAGGCTGCCTTGCGGCTGCGGCTGGGGCGCGGGCGCGTCGGGCCGCTCGGCCGGACGGTCTTCCGGCCCCACTTCCGCTGGTCCCCCCTCCGCCGGCCCAACGCCAGCCAGTGCCGCGCTTTCCGGCCGCTCGGGCGGCGGAGCCTGCGCCTGGGACAAGCCCGCCGAAAGCGGCAGCGCGCACAGCGCCCCGACCGCCAGAAGGCGCGCGGGGGTCACTCAGCGATCCGACATGGACGGCGGCAGGGTCAGGCCACCGGCGTCGGCGGGCGGCACGGCCTGCGGCGCTTGCGGAACGGCGACGGGGGTGGCGAAAGGATCGATCACGAGCTGACCCGGCGCCATCTGCGGAACCTGCGTCGCGGGCTGGGGCGCCGCCGGAGCCGGCGCACTTGCCTGCGGCACCTGCACACCCGCCTGCGGCACCTGCACACCCGCCTGCGGCGCACCGACCGGCGGCAGCTCGAACGGGACCGCCTGGCCGGACGCGACGTTGCCGGGCAGGGGCATCGGCTCGGTCCCGGCCGCCTGCTGCGGCATGTCGGCGGGCAGCGGAGCCGTTTCGGCGGCGGCCATGTCGGGCAGCGGCGTGCTGGCCGTCGCCGCGCCCCGCAGCGGATTGACGCCGGGGCGCTGCGATTCCACCAGCGTCACCGGCGCGGCGGCGGCGCCGATCGCCTGCGCCACGGCCGCGTCCAGCGCGCCCGCGCCGGGCAGCGCAAGGTCGCCCGCCGTGCGCGCCACCGACGGGACCGGTGGGCGGCTGCCGGCCATCGTCGCGTTCGCGCCCGCCGCGTCCGCGATGGTGACGCCGGGCGCCAGGAACTCGACCTCGGTGCTGCCGGGCTGGACCATGTGCGCAAGCTCGCGCGCATCCCAGTTGGTCAGGCGCACGCAGCCATGCGACTGCTGCACGAACAGTCGCGACGGCGTCGGCGTGCCGTGCAACCCGTAGGTCGGCTCGCTGAGGTCGATCCACACGTTGCCGACCGGCGCGTTGGGACCGGGCGGCACGACCAGCACCTTGTCGTTGTCGCCCTGCTTGAAGTTCTTGGACGGATCGTAGGTGTAGGTCGGGTCCAGCGCGACCGCCGTGACCTTGTGGACGCCGTGCGGAGACGGCGTCTCGCCCGACCCGACGGTCGCGGGATAGTCCGCGACCATGCGCCCGTTCGCGTCATAGGCCGCGACCCGGCTCGTCTGCTTGTCCACGATGATCCGTGCGACCTTGGCCTTGATCGGCTTGGCGGGGACCGTGACGCGGATCGTTTCGCCGGGCACGAACGCCGCGCCGGGGTTCAGCTGCGCGAGGAACTTGTCGTCCATGTGGAACCGCTCGCCCAGCTTCTCGACCACCGAGGTATAGCCCTGCGAGGTCATGGCGGCCTTTTCGGCGTAATCAGCGGGGATGCTGTCCACCAGCCCCTCGGCGTCCGCGTCGACGATGGTGTAGTCCATCGTCACGGGCGCGGCGGCATAGGCGTGGAGAAGGTTCCAGATCTCCGCGTCCATGATCCCGTCCTGCGGCAGGCCGTGCCCGCGCTCGAACGCGAGGATCGCGCTTTGGCTCATGCCCCCCTTGAAGCCGTCCACGACGCCCGGCGACACCCCCGACCTGTCCAGCAGGATCTGCACCCGCGCCGTCAGCGCCGACTGCCCGGCGGGCAGGTCGCCGCCAGTGTATTCCGCCATCTCGATGTCCTGCGAGGTCATCGCCACCCGCGCCGTCTGCGCGGCAGCGGGAAGCGCGGTTGTCAGCAGCAGGCAGGCAGCGAGGGAGGATCGGAGGATGGTGGGGCGGGGCAGGGGCATGTGACCTCCGGACGGGGTTCTTGTTGGCTCCTTTTGCTTGTCGGCGGGAACGGGGGCGCGGGCAAGGCCGCCGCGGGGCGGAGGCGGTCAAGAATGCTTGAATCGAGGGCGCGCGCCGCAACGTGGCCGGGCGCGCCCCCTTGCGGCGGCGGGGCGGATGCCGTGAAGTGCGGCCCCGGGGCGCAGGGCGGCACGGCCGCACGCGACGCGAACAGGGAAGGGGCGCGCATGACCGCTGGATGTGAGATCATCGACAAGGGCGACCGGCTGGTCGTCGTCAACCGCAACGCCGCGCGCCGCAACGCCATGTCGCCGGAATGGACCGCCGGGATGCGCCGGGCCTTCGCGCAGGCTGCGGCAGAGCCGCGGATCGCGGCCGTGATACTGGTGGGCGAAGGCGGGTTCTTCTGCGCGGGCGGAGACCTTAACAAGCTGATGAAGGCCGCCGGCCTCAGCGAGGACCGCCGCCGCGAGGGCATCGACAACCTCGCGAACCTCATCCGCGACATCATGCGCTGCCCCTGCCCGGTGATCGCCGCCGTCGACGGCGGCGCGGCAGGGGCGGGCTTCTCGATCGCCTTCGCCTGCGACCTGATCGTGGCGGCGCGCGATGCGAAGTTCACGGCGGCCTACGTCAACGCGGGCCTCGTCCCCGACGGCGGCCTGTCGGCCAGCGTTTCGGCCGCGCTGCCGCCCGCGCTGGCCGCCGAACTGCTGCTGCTGGGCCAGCCGATCGGGGCCGAGCGGCTGCACCACCTGGGCGCGATCAACGCGCTGGCCGAACCGGGGCAGGCCCTGGCCGCTGCGGACGTGCTGGCAGACCGGCTCGCCGCCGGGCCCGGCGGCGGCCAGCAGGCGATCAAGTCGCTGCTGACCAGCGCCCGCGAGCAGTTGATGGAGCGCCAGCTTGCCGCCGAGACCCCCCTGATGGCGCGCGCCATCGGCAGCCCCGAGGCTCGCGAGGGGATGGCCGCCTTCCTCGGCAAGCGGCCGCCCGACTACGCAGCCCTTCGCGCCGGCGCCCGGGGCGACGCAGCGCCCGAGTGATGCGCCCGGCGCAATGCCGGATCGACCAGCGAAGCGCCTGCGGGACGTTGACAATCGGCGGCCGCAGGCGCCCTTTCCGGCAGATACCCTCATCGCCGTCCCGGGAAGTCGCACCGTGAGCCAGTCCGCCGCCAGAACGACCGCATCCGCCGCGCCCCTTGCCTCGGCCGCGCCCCTTGCCTCGGCCGCATCCGTCACGGCATGGTCCGTCCTCGCCACGCTCAGCCTGTGCCACATGATCAACGACGTCATGCAGTCGCTGCTGTCGGCGATCTACCCCCTGCTGCAGGACGAGTTCGCGCTGACCTACGCGCAGATCGGGCTGATGACCTTCGCGTTCCAGGTGACCGCGTCGATCCTGCAGCCGCTCATCGGCATGGTGACCGACAAGCGGCCGATGCCGAGGTCGCTCGCGGTGGGCATGCTCGCTACGTTCGCCGGGGTCGCGCTGCTGTCGCGCGCGCCCGGCTACAGCTGGCTGCTGGTCGGCGCGATGCTGATCGGGATCGGGTCGTCGGTGTTCCACCCCGAAAGCTCGCGGGTGGCGCGGATCGCGTCGGGCGGGCGCTTCGGGACGGCGCAGTCGCTGTTCCAGCTCGGCGGGAACTTCGGGCAGGCGCTCGGGCCGCTTCTGGCGGCGTTCCTGGTCGTGCCGCTGGGCCGCCCGGTGATCGGCTGGGTCGCGCTGTTCGCCCTGGCCGGGGCCGCGACGCTCTGGCGCGTGGGCACCTGGGCCGAAGGGCGCCGCCGCGCCGCCAAGGTGCTTCACGCCCCCGCGCCGACCCTGCCGCGCGGCCGGGTCGTGGGCGCGATCGCGGTGCTGGCGCTCCTGGTGATGACCAAGAACTTCTACACCGCGAGCCTGTCGAGCTACTACACCTTCTTCCTGATCGAGAAGTTCGGCATCAGCACCCAGATGAGCCAGGTCATGCTGTTTCTGTTCCTCGGCGGCATGGCGGCGGGTGTCATGCTGGGCGGGATCATCGGCGACCGGGTCGGCCCGCTCACGGTAATCTGGGTGTCGATCCTGGGCGTCCTGCCGCTGACGCTGCTGCTGCCGCATGTCGGGCTGGTCCCGACCGCGATCCTCTCGGTGCTGATCGGGCTGATCCTCGCCTCGGCCTTCCCGGCGATCGTCGTCTACGCGCAGGAGCTGGTGCCGGGCCGCACCGGCATGATCGCCGGGCTGTTCTTCGGCTTCGCCTTCGGCATGGGCGGGGTCGCGGCGGCATTCCTCGGGCAGGTGGCCGACGCGCGCGGGATCGAGTTCGTGTACCTCGTCTGCTCGTTCCTGCCGGTGCTGGGTCTGACCACGATCCTGCTGCCGCGCGAAGCATCGCTGAAGGCCTGATGACGGAAGCTGCCCGGCCCGCCGCGCCGTCGCGGCAGGTGATCCACGTGGGCTTCGACAGTTGCGGCGGGCAGGCGCTCGCGCGTCTGTTCCGTCGCAACGGGCTGCCCGTGCTGTGCTGGGACCGGGGCCATGCCGCGCGCGAGATCGCGTATCTCGCCGCCGCGAACCGCCCCCCTGTCGAGGCGTGGCGCGGCCTGTCCCTGATCGCTGAACTCCACAGCCATGCCGGTCCCGAACGGCCGCCGGTCGAGGCGTTCCGCGAACTCGACTGGATCGACCGGCACTTTCCCGGCGCGCTGATCGTGATGACGACGCGCGAGATCGAGCCTTGGCTGGCCGAGCGACTGACCGCGACCGATCTCGGCCGGTCGGCGCCGATGACGGCCCTGCACCGGGGCTGCGCGGTGGCGGACCTGCCGCAACTCTGGACGGCCGACTGGAACGAACACCTGAACGCCGTGCGCGCGCGCTTCGGCGCGACCGGGCGCTACGTTGAGCTGGCGATCGACCGGCTGGACGAAGAGGGGTTGCGCCGCGCGCTGGCGCCCCATGTGCCGGGACTGAAGGCGGCGGGCCTGCCGATGCGGGTCGAGCCTGCCGATCCCGCCCGCGCGCTCGCGCTCATCGACGATGACCGCGCGCCGGTGAACCGCGCTCGCGGGCTGATCGACGCGGCCACGATCGACCGGCTGGTCGCGCATTGCGTCGGCCGGATCGAGCCGGGGCCGGGCGGCGTGACGCAGGCGGTGTCCGGGGTCTATGCCTGGTTCAACGGCAGGCAGGGAGCATGGCGGCGCGACGGGTCGCGTTGGCCGTTGGCGCTCACCACCGCCGAGCCGCGCCGGCTGGTCGCGCGGCCCGGTCCCCACAAGATCGAACGGATCGAGGGGGTGGCGAACGACCTGCGCGCGGTGGCCTTCGGCAAGCCCTTCCACATCGACATGCAGGACGGCCGCCGGATCGGGTCGGACGAGGGCGAGCCGCTGGCCGAGCCGGTGCTGGCCTACAACCGCCGCGACGGGGCGCAGAACGTCGTCCTGTGGCCGCTGCCCGGCCTTCATGCGATTGGCAACACCAGCTTCGCACTGCCGGAAAGCCCCGACGACCGCGACTTCGCGGACAAGCAGGATGCCGTGGTGTGGCGCGGCAGCCTGTCGGGGAACAGCCGCCAGCCGGACGGGACCATCGGTCCCGCCGCGCACACCCTGTTCGGCCGCGCCGCGCGCACGCCGGGCGACCCCGCCGCGTGGCAGGCGGCGGGCGATGCCGCCGCGACCATCCCCCGCGCGGCGATCCTGGCGCGGTACGCGGACCGGCCCGACATGGACCTGGGCCTTGTCCCCGCGATGGTTCTGCAGCCCTACGCCGACCGCGACCCGCTGGCCCGCCTTGCACGTCCGCGGCTGTCGCGCGCGCAGATGCTGGCCTATCGCTACCAGCTTTGCCTGTCGGGCTTCGACGTGGGCACCAACTTCATCTGGGCCGCGAACTCGAACTCCGTCGTCCTGAAGGAAGAGGCGGGGTGGGAGGTCTACTACTCCGCCCTGTTCCGCCCTTGGGAACACTACATCCCGCTTGAACCCGGCTGCCCCGACCTGCCCGAGCGGCTGGACTGGGCCCGCACCAATCCCGCCGCCTGCCGGGACATGACGGCCGCCGCACGCGCCGCCGTGCGGATGCTGTCGGACCGCGGCGGGCAGCTTGCGATGATGCGGGCCGTGGCCGAGACGCTGCCGCCCGCGACCTTCCCGTTCTGATCCATCAAACATGAGGCGGAACGGCCCGCCCGGGCCCGACGTTGCCGATGGGACGAAACGGAAAGGAATGCCGCATGGCACAGGACATCACCGGCAAGCGCGTGCTCATCATGGCCACCGACGGGTTCGAGGAATCCGAGCTGACCGAGCCGATGAAGCAGCTGGAAAAGGCCGGCGCGACGGTCGAGATCGCCTCGCTCAAGACCGGCAAGATCCGAGGCTGGGACAAGACCGACTGGGGCAAGACGGTGAAGGCGGGCCTCGCCATCGACGACGTGAAGGTCGATGAATGGGATGCGCTGGTGCTGCCCGGCGGGCAGATCAACCCGGACCTGCTGCGGGTCGAGAAGTCCGCCGTCGATCTCGTCCGCAACTTCGCCGCCGCGAACAAGACCGTCGCCGCGATCTGCCACGCGCCGTGGCTTCTGATCGAGGCGGGGCTGGTCAACGGCAAGCGCATGACGAGCTACGAAAGCATCCGCACCGACATGAAGAACGCCGGCGCCGACGTGCAGGACGAAAGCGTCGTCGTGGACGGCAACTACATCACCAGCCGCAAGCCCGCCGACATCCCGGACTTCGTGGACGCGATCACGACCGCGCTCTCGCGCTGACGAACCGGCGCCGGCGGGGTTTCACCGCCGGCGCCGCCTGCGCTATTGTCCCGGGAAAAGGGACAGGGCGCATGAAGGATCTTTTCGGACCACAGTTGCACGACCCGCGCCCGCGCCCCCGCGCGCGGCCGGGCGCGCCCTGCGGCATGCGCCACGAACGCGAGGCCGTGGCCGACGGCGCGATCCTCGTCTGCGGCGTGGACGAGGCGGGGCGCGGCCCCCTTGCCGGACCCGTGACGGCGGCGGCGGTGATCCTGCCCGCTCGTGGCATCCCCCGCGGTCTCAACGACTCGAAAAAGCTGAACGCCGCCGACCGCGAACGCCTCGCGCTCCGGATCATGGCCTGCGCCGACTGGGCCGTGGCCCACGCCACGGTGGAGGAGATCGACGCGATCAACATCTACCACGCCGCGCACCTGGCCATGTGCCGCGCGGTCGAGGCGCTGAGGGCCCGCCCCTGCGTCGCCCTGATCGACGGCAACCGTATCCCGAGTGGGCTGTCGGTCGCCGGCCGCGCCATCATCGGCGGCGACGCGCAGTCGGCGTCGATCGCGGCCGCCTCGATCATTGCCAAGGTGACGCGCGACCGGGTGATGGTGGATTTGGCGCAACAGCACCCCGGCTATGGCTGGGACATCAACGCGGGCTATCCCACGCCCGCGCACAAGAAGGCGCTGCGGGAACTGGGCGCAACCCCGTTCCATAGGCGCGACTTTGCGCCGGTGCACAACATCTTGTGTAAAGACGAAAAGGCAAGTGCTTGATTCAAAATACTATTTGACCGCGAATCGGTCCTGACTCATCATCCGGGGCAGAAAGATCGGCACCAGCCGGCGACCCCTGAGGCAGTCCATGACGCAGACCATCCCGACCCGCCGCGCGCCACGCGCGCCGGCCGACCAGACCCGCACGGGCGCCGCGCTGCCCCTGAACAGCATTCTCGCGGGCGACTGCGTCGAACAGATGCGCGCGCTGCCCGAGGCGAGCGTCGACCTGATCTTCGCCGACCCGCCCTACAACCTGCAGCTGCGCGGCGACCTGCACCGCCCCGACAACTCCAAGGTCGCCGCGGTGGACGACGCGTGGGACCAGTTCGGCAGCTTCGCGGCCTACGACGCCTTCACCCGCGACTGGCTCGCCGCGGCCCGCCGGCTGTTGAAGCCCGACGGGGCGATCTGGGTGATCGGCAGCTATCACAACATCTTCCGCGTGGGCGCGGAAATGCAGAACCAGGGCTACTGGCTTCTGAACGACGTGATCTGGCGCAAGTCGAACCCGATGCCGAACTTTCGCGGCAAGCGCCTGACCAACGCGCACGAGACGCTGATCTGGGCCTCGCGCAGCGAGGGCGGCAGGTACACCTTCAACTACGAGGCGCTGAAGTCGCTCAATGACGGCATCCAGATGCGCTCGGACTGGACGCTGCCGATCTGCACCGGGTCCGAGCGGATCAAGGGCGAGGACGGCGGCAAGGCGCACCCGACCCAGAAGCCCGAAAGCCTGCTTCACCGCGTCATCGTGGGGACGACCAACCCCGGCGACGTGATCCTCGACCCGTTCTTCGGCACCGGCACCACCGGCGCGGTCGCCAAGATGCTGGGCCGCGACTTCATCGGGATCGAGCGCGAGGCCGCGTACCGCGACGTCGCGGAGCGCCGCCTTTCGCGCGTGCGCCGGCTCGACATGAGCGCGCTCGGCACCACCACCGGCAAGCGGGCCGAGCCGCGTGTGCCGTTCGGGCAGGTGGTCGAGCGCGGGATGCTGCGCCCGGGCGAGGAATTGTGGTCGATCAACGCGCGCCACAAGGCGCGGGTGCGGGCGGACGGCTCGCTGATCGGGAACGACGTGAAGGGGTCCATCCACCAGGTCGGCGCGGCGCTGGAAGGCGCGCCCAGCTGCAACGGATGGACCTACTGGCACTTCAGGCGCGAGGGTCGGATGGTTCCGATCGACCTTCTGCGCCAGCAGATCCGGGCCGAGATGTCGCAGAGCGACCTCGCCTGACCGGCTCGCCGGTGTCCCCCTGCCCGTGGTTCCGTCACGGGGTCCGGGGGACAAACTCGCCCCGCCGCGCGGTGACGCACGGCGGGGCTTTTTCATGTCAGCGGCGGCGCGGCTCACGCGGGCAGGTGGCCGCGATGCATCGCGTGGTCGCTGATGCCATGCCAGGTCACGAAGGCAGGCCCTCTCGCAGGCGACGCCGCTACAAGGCCCCGCGCGGCCGGGGGTTGGCGCCGGTGGTGTAGGGGCGCCAGTCCTCGATGTCGGGATAGAACTGCCGCCGCCAGGCGCGCACGCGCGGGTTCATCCGCCGCCGCCACCAGGGCGGCACCATCGCGACGAAGGTCATCGCCGGATAGCCGAAGGGCAGTTGCGGCGCCTCGTCCGCCTCGTAGGTCTGAAGAAGCGGGAAGCGCCGGTCGGGCTTGTAGTGGTGGTCCGAATGGCGCTGGAGATTGATGAGCAGCCAGTTCGACGCGGTGTGGCTGGCGTTCCAGCTGTGCCGCGGCAGGACATGCTCGTACCGCCCCGCGCCGAGATGCCGGCGCGTGAGCCCGTAATGTTCGACGTAGTTCGTGAGTTCGAGCTGCCAGATCGCGACGAAGGCCTGCCAGGCGAACAGCAGGACACCCTGCCACCCGCCCAGGGCTCCCGCGAGCGCCAGCATCCCCAGCTGCAGCGCGGCGTAGCGCCAGAAGGGGTTGCGCCGGTCGTGCACCTTGCGCCCGGCGCGGGCGAGAAGCCGCGTCTCTGCCCGCCACGCCGATCGCGGGCAGGTCCAGAGGACGCGCAGGAAGTAGCGGAAGAACCCCTCGTTGTAGCGCGCCGACACCGCATCGGCGGGCGTCGCGACCCAGGAGTGGTGCACCAGCAGATGCTCGGTCCGGAAATGCGAATACAGCGTCGAGGCCAGCAGGAGGTCGCCCAGCCAGCGTTCGTGCCCCGGCTTCTGGTGCAGCAGCTCGTGGGCGTAGACCATCCCGATCGTGCCTGACATGACCCCGATTCCGAAGAACAGCCCGATCTTTTCCCATCCGCCGAGATGGCCGGTGTGCGCCACATACCAGATCGCGCCAAAGATCACCGCCGCCTGCACCGGGAACCAGATCACCGTGATCGCGCGGTGCCAGAACAGCTGCGCCGTCGGCGTTTCGGGGTCCGGGTTGTCGCCGTTCAGGCCCAGAAGCGCGTCGAGCGCCGTCACCAGGTACCACGCGTAGACCGGCATCAGCACAAACCACCAGCCGCCGCGCATGGCGGCCAGGATGGCCAGGGGCACCAGCCCCAGCGACATCCAGAACGGGGCGGCGGATCGCAGTCGCGTGTTCATGGCCGGCAATCTATCCCGCGCGCAAACGACCCGCCAGACTCGCGAAGGGCCGCCAGCACCTTGCCCGCGCGCCCGGGTTCCGGCACAAGGGATCCCGCGTCGCCTCACGTGGCGAAACTGGTAAACGCAGCGGACTTCAACGGAGTGCCCGCGCGGAAACGCGCGGCGTAGAACGGCTCAAATTCGGGGAAACCTCACGGGTCGCGCCGGTGGCAATCCCGAGCCAAGCCCCGGCACGGCCTGCGGGTCGGGGAAGGTGTAGAGACTAGACGGGCCGCAGCTTCCGGCAGCCTTTCGGGGCGGCCCTGCTGAAGGGATAGTCCAGCCCACGAACGCCGCGGACAGCGGCGGCGGCGGAAGCCGAAGTGGGACGAAAATCCGCCGCCTTCGGGCTTCCCGGTTCGAAGCCGGGCGTGAGGACGCGCATTTCCGCAACAACCGGCATCTTCTGTCGATGAATATCCGGATGGATGGGCGTCGGCCCATCCACGGGCAGCGCCCCGGATCGCGGCGCCTTACCCGAACAGCTCGCGGCAGAACACCAGCCCGTCGATGAGCGCGTCGGCGTCGCGGGTGGTGTTGTACATCGCAAAGCTCGCCCGCGCCGTCGCGGACAGGCCGTAATGCTGCATCAGCGGCATCGCGCAGTGCGTGCCCGCGCGCACCGCGATGCCGCGCTTGTCGAGCACGGTCGAGATGTCGTGCGCATGCGCGCCCTCCATCGTCAGCGAGAAGATCGCGCCCTTGTGCGGCGCGTCCCCCTGGACGTCGATCCAGTCCAGCTCGCGCAGGCGGCCGCGGGTGTAGTCGCGCAAGGTCGCCTCGTAGGCGGCGATGTTCTCCATCCCCAGGCTCATCAGGTAGTCCAGCGCGACGCCGAGGCCGATCTGGTTGACGATGCCAGGGGTGCCCGCCTCGAACTTCAGGGGCGGGTCGGCGTAGGTGACGGCGTCGCGGGTGACGTCGCGGATCATGTCGCCGCCGCCGAGGAAGGGGCGCATCTCGGCCTGCCGCTCGCGCGAGATCCAGATCGCGCCGGACCCGGACGGGCCATAGAGCTTGTGCCCGGTGATCGCGTAGAAGTCGCAGCCGATCCCGGCCACGTCCACCGGCATGTGGACCGCCGCCTGGCTGCCGTCGACCAGGACCGGCACGTCAGTCCCGCGCGCGATCGCGGCGACATCGACGATGGTGCCGGTCACGTTCGACATGTGGGTGACGGCGACCAGCCGGGTGCGCGGCCCGATCGCGGCCAGCACCTTTTCGGGTGGCAGGCTGCCGTCCGGCTCGGGCTCGACCCATTTCAGGACCACCCCCTGCCGTTCGCGCAGGAAGTGCCAGGGGACGATGTTGGCGTGGTGTTCCAGCACGCTCAGCACGATCTCGTCGCCCGCCTGCAGCCGCGGCGCGGCCCAGGCATAGCTGACCAGGTTGATCGCCTCGGTCGTGCCGGTGGTGAAGATCACCTCGTCCTCATGCGGCGCGTTCAGGAACCGGGCGATGGTGGCGCGCACGCGTTCGTAGTTGTCGGTCGCGAGGTTCGACAGGAAGTGCAGCCCGCGGTGGACATTGGCGTATTCGCCGGCATAGGCGGCGCTGATCGCGTCGATGACGACCTGCGGCTTCTGCGCGCTGGCGCCGCTGTCCAGATAGACCAGCGGCCGCCCGTTCACCTGCCGCGACAGGATCGGGAAATCGGCGCGGACGCGGCTTGCGTCGAAGTTCATGCGAACACCTCCGGCATGATGCCGAGCGACGCGGCCAGCAGGCTCAGCGCGAAGCCGGCCACGAACACCGTGCCGACGATGCCGAGCGCCACCAGCAGCGGATTGCGGAAGCCGTGGACGGCACGGATCAGTTGCACGGCAAGGACGAAATAAAGCGCGAAGGACAGCAGGCTGAGGATGCCGCCGATCGCGGGAAGGGCGATGCTGATCAGGATCTGCGGGATCTGCACGACGAGCATCGCGACTTCGATCCACGCGGTGACCAGCAGCGCGTCGTCGAAGCGGCCGGTGCCGCCGAACAGGCGGCCCACGCGGTCGACGAGCGCGGCGAAAAGCGCAGCTGCCCCGACCTGCAGCAGCGCCATGCCCATCGGCTGCGAGGCGAGGCGATCCATCCCCGCCTCGGCCCCGGGCAGCGTCCGCATCAGGAGGCACGACATGATCGCGCCGACCGATGCGGCAAGGAAGATCGTGAGCCAGCTTTCGCGCCGGCCCACCCCCAGGCCCTTCAGCGCGGCAATGGCGGCGCCGGGGTCGCGTACGCTGACGCCAATCAGGTCGATGATCCGGCCGATCATGGCGCGCCGCGCGGATCGGGCGCGCGGTCGTCCAGCGCGCGCAGGTTGACGAACCACAGGACCAGGAAGGCCGCCCCGGCGATGCCCTGCGCCAGGTCCGCAGTCGGTCCGGGGCCGACGATCCCCTGCGTCAGGCCGGCGAGCAGCATCAGGGGCGTGACCACCGCCATCGTCCAGATCAGCGCGAGCCGCGCGTCCGCGCCTGTGCCCGTCCAGCCGAACGCGCGCGCGATGACGCCCGACAGCGCGGCCAGAAGATAGACCACCAGCGGCATCAGGAACATCGTCGCCATCAGCGCGCCGCCCAGCCGCGCGCCCAGCGGGATCGACGGATCGACCTCCGCCGCGCGCACATGGGCGGGCCACTGGGCTACGAAATACATCGCCAGCGTGCCCAGCAGCAGCGCCAGCAGCGCCGGGTCGCGCATGCCCCGCAGGCCGCGGACGGTGCGCGCAGGCGCGCGCCACCCCATCGCCAGCCGCGGGATCAGGCCCGGCGCAGCCATCATCAGGCCGACCCTGCGCGGTGGCTGTCCGCCGTCGCGTGACGGTTCAGCCACAGCTCCAGCCGGTCGCCGATCTCGGCTCGCAGGTCGTCATCCTCGACCTCGGCCAGCGCCTCGGCCAGGAACGACAGGACCAGCATCACGATCGCCCTGTCCTTCGGCACCCCGCGCGAGCGCAGGTAGTAGAGCGCGACAGGATCGATCGCGCCGGTGGTCGAGCCGTGGCTGCAACGCACGTCGTCGGCGTAGATTTCCAGCTCGGGCTTGGCGAGGAACTGGCTGTCGTCGTCCAGCAGCAGGGCCTGGCTGATCTGGTAGCCGTCCGTCTTCTGCGCGCCGGGCTTCACGAGGATCTTGCCCTGGAACACGCCGACGGCGCCGTTCTTCAGCACCTTCTTGAAGACCTGCCGGCTTTCGCAGCGCTCGGCCCCGTGGGTCACGAAGACGGTGTCGTCGTGGTGGAACGGACCCTGCGCGCCGTCGCCCAGCACCGCGCCCGCGACGTGCGCCACGCTGTCGTCGCCGGCGATGTCGATGACGGATTCATGCCGCATCAGCGTGCCGTTGAGCGACAGGGTGAAGGACTTGAAGGCCGCATCCTCGTCCACGCAGGCGAAGATGTGGCGCGCGCCGATCCGGGTGCCGGCCGCGCGGATCGCCGCGATGTGGTGCAGCCGCGCGCCCGGGGCCAGATCGGCCTCGATCACGGTGTTCTCGCGCGCGCCGGCCATGCCGGTCTCGATCAGCGTGAGTTCGGCGCCCGCGTCCAGCCTGATGACGTGGTGCAGGACGACGTCGGCAGCCTCGTCCCGGCGGCGGTGGATGATGTGGACCGGGCGCGCGACCCGGGCCGAGACGTGAATCGCAAGGCCGTTCGTCGCGACCGCCGTGTTCAGCGCGGCGAAGGGCCGGACGACGGGCTTCTGCCCCGCCGCCTCCAGCGCGCCGTAGCTTTGCGCGATCCAGTGGCCCGGCTGCGCGTCGGCGGCCTGCAGCGTCTCGATCCGCACGCCGTCCGCGTCCGGCGCGTCCGAGGCCGCGGGGTCGAACACGCCGTCCACGAACACCAGCCGCAGCCGGTCGAGCGAGCCGAACATCTGCGGCTCCTCGTCGCCGATGGCGAGGGGGGCCGGGGTGTCGGCGTTCAGCAGCTTCGGATCGGTGTAGCGCCAGTATTCGTCGCGGGGCTTCGGCAGGCCCGCAGCGACGAGCCGCTGCATCGCGTCGCGCCGCGCGGCCGCGGTGCAGCCGTCCTGCGGCGCCTGCAGCGCCTCGAGGCGCGGCGCGGGGGCGGGCTGGGTGCCGCCCACGACCTCGGGCGTCTGGATGCCGCGCGACTTCTGCGGCGCGTCGGCCCGGGTCTGGGTCTGGGCCTGAGTCTGGGCCTGGGCCTGTATTTCGGCCGGGGCCGTGCGGGCGGCGGTGTCGGTCATCACGTTCCCTCCGCAACGATGCCGGCATAGCCGTTGCGCTCGACCTCCAGCGCCAGGTCGGGGCCGCCCGTCCGCACGATCCGGCCGTCGGCCATGATGTGGACGACGTCGGGGCGGATGTGGTCCAGCAGGCGCTGGTAGTGGGTGATGACGAGGAAGGCGCGGTCGGGCGAGCGGAGCGCGTTCACCCCGTCCGCGACCAGCCGCATCGCGTCCACGTCAAGGCCGCTGTCGGTCTCGTCCATGATGCACATGCGCGGCTGCAGCATCGCCATCTGCAGGATCTCGTTGCGCTTCTTCTCGCCGCCCGAAAAGCCCACGTTGACCGGGCGCTTCAGCATGTCGGCGTCGATGTGAAGCGCCTTGGCGCGCTCTCGCACCACCCGCAGGAAGTCGCCCGAGGACAGTTCGTCCTCGCCGCGCGCCTTCCGCTGCGCGTTCACGGCGGTCCGCAGGAAGGTCATGTTGCCGACGCCGGGGATTTCCACCGGGTACTGGAAGGCCAGGAACAGGCCCGCGGCGGCGCGTTCTTCCGGCTCCATCTCCAGCAGGTTCTCGCCGTCCAGCGTCGCGCTGCCGCCCGTCACCTCGTAGCCGTCGCGGCCGGACAGGACGTAGGACAGCGTGGACTTGCCCGACCCGTTCGGGCCCATGATCGCGTGCACTTCGCCCGCGGGGACGGTCAGCGTCAGGCCCTTGAGGATCTGCTTGTCCTCGTCTTCCAGCTTCACCTGCAGGTTGGTCACTTCGAGCATATCGTCACATCCATTCAGTTCGCCCGAAGCTCGGCCGGGAAGCTGTCGCGTAGCGCCTGCTTGGCGGCAGCGATCCCGTCGGCGTAGGGCAGTGTCTCGGGCATCGTTTCAGACCGGAGCGCGGACAGATAGCCCGGCACCTGGTCGGGGTCCAGCGGCGCGCCCAGAAGGCGGCCGATGGCGGCGGCGTAGTCGATGAACTTGAGCGTCGGCGTGGCATGCGCCCCGATGGGCGTGAGCCAGTGGTTCGGGATCCCCAGCGCGTCCGCGACGATGAGGCCGTGGAGCGACGAGGACAGGACGAACCGGCACGCCGCGATCCGGCGCACGACCGACAGCGCGTCCGTGGTGCGCGGGTCGATCAGGTCGATCCGCGGGTCGCGGGCAAGGTCCCGCATCTCGGGCGTGTCCACCAGCTGCCAATGCGGGACGAGACCGATGCGGTCGGCCTGTTCGGGGCGCTCGTCCAGCAGCTCGTCGGCGAAAAGCCCCGGATCGCCGTAGGGCAGTGCAGGAGCTTGGTTGGTCAGCGCGGCGGTGATCGGCCCGCGCAGCGCCACGACCTCGATCCGCGACATGAAGGGCGAGGGGCGAGGCGACAGGATCCCGCTGCCCCACATGAACGGGAGGTGGCCGTTTTCCGGCGCCTCGCTGAAGCGTTCGCCGATCAGGCTGATGACGGAGCCGACCGCGAACAGGTCGCATTCGAGCGGACCGGCCCAGACCGCCTGCCGGCCGCTGACATGCGCCACCACGTCAAGGGACAGGGCGTCGCCGAAGTTCTCGCCGCGCCAGTGAAAGACCTTGATGGGCTTCACCACTTCGTCCCGCACGATGCCTTCACCCCGCCTCGGCGATCGTGACCGCGGTGCCGGACGCCGACACCATCAGCATGTTGTTGATGACCTCGTAATCGAGGTCCACGCCCACGATGGCGTTGCCGCCGAGGTCACGCGCCCGGGCCATCATCTCGCCGATCGCGGTCTCGCGTGCCTGCGCCAGCGATTGCTCGTAGGCGGCGGAGCGGCCGCCCACGATGTCGCGGATCCCGGCGAACACGTCGCGGAAGATGTTGGCGCCCAGGATCGTCTCGCCGGTGACGATGCCGTGATAGGCGCGCACCGGTCGGCCCTCGACCGTCGGCGTCGTGGTGACGACCATCGCCCCCGCATCACTGCCGACGTTCCCGCGCGCTGCGCCGCCCCAGGGCTGGCTCATCCGACCGACCCTTCAAGGCTGATCGCGACGAGGCTCTGCGCTTCCATCGCGAACTCCATCGGCAGCGCCTGCAGCACCTCGCGGCAGAAGCCGTTGACGACGAGCGCCACCGCCTCTTCCTCGTCCATGCCGCGGGCGCGGCAGTAGAACAGCTGGTCGTCGTCCACCTTGGACGTAGTCGCCTCGTGCTCGACGCGCGACGAGGTGTTCTTGACCTCGATGTAGGGCACGGTATGCGCGCCGCACTTGTCGCCGATCAGCAGGCTGTCGCACTGGGTGTAGTTGCGGCTGTTCGTTGCGCGCGGGTGCATGGACACGAGCCCGCGATAGGTGTTCTGCGCGCGGCCCGCCGAAATCCCCTTGGACACGATGCGCGACCGGGTGTTCTTGCCCAGGTGCACCATCTTCGTGCCGGTATCGGCCTGCTGGAGGTTGTTGGCGATGGCGATGGAGTAGAACTCGCCCTGGCTTTCCTCGCCGCGCAGGATGCAGGACGGGTATTTCCAGGTGATCGCCGAGCCGGTCTCGACCTGCGTCCACATGACCTTGGCCCGCGCCTCGCGGCAGTCGGCGCGCTTGGTCACGAAGTTGTAGATCCCGCCCTTGCCGTCCTCGTCGCCGGGGAACCAGTTCTGGACGGTGGAATACTTCACCTCGGCGTCCTCGAGGACGACGATCTCGACCACGGCGGCGTGCAGTTGCGCGGTGTCGCGCTTGGGCGCGGTGCAGCCTTCCAGGTAGCTGACGTAGCTGCCCTTGTCGGCGATGATGAGCGTGCGCTCGAACTGGCCGGTGTTTTCCGCATTGATGCGGAAATAGGTCGACAGCTCCATCGGGCAGCGGACGCCCGGCGGGATGTAGACGAACGACCCGTCCGAAAAGACCGCGCTGTTCAGCGTCGCGAAGAAGTTGTCGGAGGGCGGCACGACCGAGCCGAGGTACTTCTTAACCAGCTCGGGGTGGTTGCGGATCGCCTCGCTGATCGAGCAGAAGATCACGCCGGCCTTTGCCAGCTCGTCCTTGAAGGTCGTGCCCACGCTGACGCTGTCGAACACGGCATCGACGGCCACGCGCCGCTCGTCGCCGGGGGCCTGGATGGGGGACGCGTCGGCGCCCTCGACCCCGGCGAGGATCGCCTGTTCCTTCAGCGGGATCCCCAGCTTGGCGTACGTCGCCAGCAGCTTGGGATCGACCTCGTCCAGCGACTTCGGCTTTACCGCCATGCTTTTCGGGCGGGCGTAGTAGAACTGGTCCTGGTAGTCGATGTGGGGATAGTTCAGCATCGCCCAGCGGGGCTCGGTCATGCCTTCCCAGCGGCGGAACGCGGCCAGCCGCCAGTCGGTCATCCACTCCGGCTCGCCGTTCTTTTCCGAGATGAGGCGGACGATGTCCTCGTTGATGCCCCTGGGGGCGTATTCCATCTCGATCTCGGTGTCCCAGCCGTACTTGTAGGACCCCATGTTCGCGACGGTCTCGACCGTCTCGCGGTCCACGCCTTCGCGGACTTCCAGTTCGGTTGCGTCGAGTGCGGCCATCAACCTGTCTTTCCCTGCTTGCTCTGCCAGCGCGACCGGGCGGTAAGCCAGGCGTCGGCGAAGCGATCCAATTCCCCGGCGGTCGTGGCCCGGCCGAACGACACGCGCAGCGCGCATGCGGCATCCGCCTCGGGCACGCCCATCGCGCGCAGCACGCCGCTTGGCCTGACCTTCCCGGACGAACAGGCCGACCCGGCCGAAACCGCGAAGCCCGCCAGGTCCATCTGCATCACCTGCGTCTCGCCCTTCCACCCCGGCGTCAGGATGGACAGCGTCTGCGGCAACCTGCGTGACGCGCGCCCGGGATACATAGTGTTTTCGTCATCAATATCCAGAGCGTTCTGCAACCGGTCCCGCAGTTCGGCCTGTTTTTCGGCCGATCCCGCCGCCAGGTCGTCCTGCGCGGCGGCGGCGGCGGCGGCGAAGCCCGCGATCCCGATCAGGTTTTCCGTCCCGGCGCGGCGGCCCTGTTCCTGCCCGCCGCCGCGGATCCGCGCCTCGATGTCGGTTCCGCGCTTCACGATCAGCGCGCCGATGCCCTTGGGGCCGCCCAGCTTGTGGGCGCTGACGAACCCCGCCTCGATCCCCAGCCAGTCGAAGGCGAGCGGCACCTTGCCGAAGGCCTGCGTCAAATCGCTGACGGCAAGGCCTTCGGGCAGGTCCTGAAGCACGCCCGTTTCGCTGTTCGCCATCTGCAGCGACGCGCGCGCCGGGTCGGGAACCGCGACGCGGCCGCCCGCGTCGGCGGGCAGGCTGTCGTCGGACCACGCCCGGACCACGTCATGCTCGATCGCCGAACAGGCGAGGCCGCGACCCGCCATGACCAGCGCCGCGGCTTCCGTCGCGCCCGAGGTGAAGATCACGTCCGCCGCCTGCGCGCCCGCCGCCTGCGCCACCGCCTCGCGCGCGCGTTCCAGCAGCATCTTCGCCGCGCGCCCTTCGGCATGGACGCTGGACGGGTTGCCGATCAGGTCCATCGCATCGGCCATGGCCGCCCGCGCCTCGGGCCGCAGCGGGGCCGTCGCGTTCCAGTCGAGATAGACGCGGCTCATGAGGCCGCCACCCCCGCGTCCTGCAGCGCCTCGGCGATCCGCGCCGCAAGCCTGCGCGCGACCTCGGCCTTTGCGAGGCGCGGCCACGGCTCGGCACCGTCCGACGTCACCAGCGTGATCTCGTTCTCGGTTCCGCCCATGATCCCGGTCCCGTCGCTCACGTCGTTCGCCACGATCCAGTCGGCGTTCTTGCGCTGCCGCTTCGAGGTGGCGTTGGCGACCACGTCGTGCGTTTCGGCCGCGAACCCCACGACCAGCGCCGGCCGCCGCGCATCTGACCCGATCCAGGCGAGGATGTCCGGGTTCTCCGCCATCTCCAGCGCGGGCGGCCGGCCCGACCCGTCCTTCTTCATCTTGCGGGCGGAGGCATTCACCACCTGCCAGTCGGCCACCGCCGCCGCCATGACCGCGGCGTCAGCGGGCAGCGCGGCCTCCACCGCGTCGCGCATCTCGCGCGCGGTCTCCACCCGGATCACGTCCACCCGTTCGGGCGGGGGCACGGTCGCGGGGCCGGTGACGAAGCTCACACGCGCGCCGAGGTCGCGCAGCGCCGTGGCAATGGCGGTCCCCTGCGCGCCAGACGAGCGGTTGGCGATGTAGCGGACGGGATCGATCGGCTCGTAGGTGGGGCCCGAGGTCACGATCACGTGGCGGCCCTTCAGCGGCTGCGGGGCAGGGGGCGTCACCAGCGTCTCGGGCGGCAGGCGCAGGGACGGCATGCCGGCCGGTAGCGTCGGCAGCGGCGACAGCGCGGCGCGGATCGCGGCCAGGATCTGGTCGGGCTCGGCCATGCGGCCCTCGCCCCACTCGCCGCATGCCATCTCGCCCTCGTCCGGGCCGACGAACAGGATGCCGTCGCCCTCCAGCGTGGCGCGGTTGCGGCGGGTCGCGGCGTGGTCCCACATCCGCACGTTCATCGCGGGCGCGATCAGCACCCGCTTGTCGGTCGCCATCAGCAGCGTCGAAGCGAGGTCGTCCGCGTGCCCGTTCGCCATCTTCGCCATCAGGTCGGCCGTTGCCGGCACGACCACCACGAGATCGGCCGCGCGGGACAGCTGGATATGCCCCATCTCGGCCTCGCGCGTCAGGTCGAACAGATCGGTGTGGCAGGGCGCGCCCGCCAGCGCCGACAGCGTCAGCGGGGTCACGAACTCGGCGCCGCCCCGGGTCAGGACCGGCGTGACCGACGCGCCCGCCTTGCGGATCAGGCGCACGAGTTCCGGCGCCTTGAAGGCGGCGACGCCGCCCCCCACCACCAGCAAGATCCGCTTGCCCTGCATGTCCGTGCCCCTCCAGCTTCGTCCGTTGCCCGGAACCTAGGCGCGGGCGATCCGATCGACAAGGAAGCCGCCGTTAACCCCGCGTTAACGGCGCGCCGTTAGCCATTCCGCGGGCAGCAGGAGGCAGGAATGGTCGCGATCGCCTTCACGGTGGCGTTCGAGGGGGTCGAGGCGCGGCTGGTCGAGGTGCAGGCCTCGGTCAGCGCGGGCATGCCGTCCTTCGGCATCGTGGGCCTGCCCGACAAGGCGGTGAGCGAGGCGCGCGACCGCGTCCGCGCCGCCTTCAACGCGCTGTCGATCGCCATGCCGTCGCGGCGCGTGACGGTGAACCTGTCGCCGGCCGACCTGCCGAAGGAGGGGTCGCATTTCGACCTGCCGATCGCGCTTGCGGTGCTGGCGGCGCTGGACATCGTGCCGCCGGACGAACTCGCGGGGGTCGTGTCGCTGGGGGAACTGGCGCTCGACGGGCGGCTGGTCGCGGTCGCGGGCGCGCTGCCCGCCGCCATGGCCGCGGCCGAGGACGACCGGACCCTGATCTGCCCCGCGCCCTGCGGCGCGGAAGCGGCGTGGGTCGCCTCGGTCCCCGTGCTGGCGCCCGCGACGCTGAAGCAGGCGCTGGATCACCTGACGGGGCGCGCGCCGCTGGCCCGCGCGAAACCGGGCGAGGTCGCCGCCGCCCCGTGCCTGCGCGACCTTGCCCACGTGCGCGGGCAGGAACGCGCCCGCCGCGCGCTGGAGATCGCCGCCGCCGGCCGCCACCACCTGCTGATGACCGGCCCGCCCGGCACCGGCAAGTCGATGCTCGCCGCCTGCCTGCCCGGCATCATGCCGCCGCTCAGCCCGGCCGAGGCGCTGGAAACCTCGATGATCCATTCGCTCGCGGGCGTGCTGGCCGATGGCGGCATCTCGCGCGAGGCGCCGTTCTGCGAGCCGCACCACACCGCGTCGATGGCCGCGATCGTCGGCGGCGGGCGCGGCGCGAAACCCGGCCAGATCAGCCTGGCCCATAACGGCGTCCTGTTCCTCGATGAGCTGCCCGAGTTCTCGCGTCCGGTTCTGGAAACCCTGCGCCAGCCGATCGAGACGGGAGAGGTCGTGGTCGCCCGCGCCAACGCCCATGTCCGCTATCCCTGCCGCTTCCTGCTCGTCGCGGCCGCGAACCCCTGCCGCTGCGGGCAGCTTGCCGATGCGGCGCGCGCCTGCGCCAAGGCGCCGGCCTGCGGGTCGGACTACATGGGCCGCATCTCGGGTCCGCTGTTGGACCGCTTCGACCTGAGGATCGAGGTGCCGGCGGTGTCGGTCGCCGACCTCGAACGGCCTGCGTCCGCGGAAAGCTCGGCCGAGGTCGCCGCGCGCGTTCGGGCGGCGCGCGCCGTGCAGGCCGACCGCTTCGCGGATCAGCCGCGGATGCGCGTCAATGCCGACGCCTCCGGCGCCGTTCTGGACGAGATCGCCCGCCCCGACGCCGAGGGGCGCGACCTGATCCACCGCGCCGCCGAGCGGCTGGGCCTGACCGCGCGGGGCTATCATCGGGTGCTGCGGACCGCGCGCACCATCGCGGATCTCGATGCGTCGCCCGACGTGCGCGCGCCGCACCTGGCCGAGGCGCTGGGGTACCGGTTGCCGTTCGTCGCCGGCGGGTAGGGGAACGGCGTCGGCTGCGAGTGGATCTTCCGGCGGCGACAGAACAACGCCGCCCCGGAGGGCGGCGGTTCGTTACTTCGACTTGGCTGCCGATCAGCCGGCCGAGACTTCCTTCTTCGGCTCGGCGTGGATCAGCAGCGGCTTCGCTGCGGGGTTGTCCACCGCTTCCTCGTTCACGACGACCTCGTCCACGCTGCCCAGCCCCGGCAGTTCGAACATGGTGTCGAGCAGGATGTCTTCCATGATCGAACGCAGGCCGCGGGCGCCGGTCTTGCGCTTGATCGCGCGCCGCGCGATCGCCTTCAGCGCATCGTCGGTGAAGGTCAGCTTCACGTCTTCCAGGTCGAAGAGCCGCTGGTACTGCTTCACCAGCGCGTTCTTGGGCTGGGTCAGGATGATGATCAGCGCCTCTTCGTCGAGGTCGGTCAGCGTTGCGATCACCGGCAGGCGGCCGACGAACTCGGGGATCAGGCCGAACTTCAGCAGGTCCTCGGGCTCGAGTTCCTTGAACATCTCGCCCACGCCGCGGTCGTCGTTGTCCTTGACGGTGGCGCCGAAGCCCATCGCCGTGCCCTTGTTGCGCTGCGCGATGATGCGTTCCAGCCCCGCGAAGGCGCCGCCGCAGATGAACAGGATGTTGGTCGTGTCCACCTGCAGGAATTCCTGCTGCGGATGCTTGCGGCCACCCTGCGGCGGCACGGACGCGACCGTCCCTTCCATGATCTTCAGCAGCGCCTGCTGCACGCCCTCGCCCGAGACGTCGCGGGTGATCGAGGGGTTGTCGGACTTGCGGGTGATCTTGTCGACCTCGTCGATGTAGACGATGCCGCGCTGCGCCCGCTCGACGTTGTATTCCGACGCCTGCAGCAGCTTGAGGATGATGTTCTCGACGTCCTCGCCGACGTAGCCCGCCTCGGTCAGCGTCGTCGCGTCGGCCATGGTGAACGGCACGTCGAGGATCCGGGCGAGCGTCTGCGCCAGCAGCGTCTTGCCGCAGCCGGTCGGGCCGATCAGCAGGATGTTCGACTTCGCCAGCTCGATATCGGCCTTCGAGCCGTGGTTCAGCCGCTTGTAGTGGTTGTGGACGGCGACCGACAGCACGCGCTTGGCGTGTTCCTGGCCGATCACGTAGTCGTCGAGGACCGCCATCAGCTCGCGCGGGGTCGGCACGCCCTCGCCGGATTTCAGGCCCGACGACTTGGTTTCCTCGCGGATGATGTCCATGCACAGCTCGACGCATTCGTCGCAGATGAACACCGTCGGGCCCGCGATCAGCTTGCGGACCTCGTGCTGGCTCTTGCCGCAGAAGCTGCAATAGAGCGTGTTCTTGCTGTCGCTGCCGGGCTGGTTCGCCATGGTCAGTTCCTTGTCCTTCGTCGCTGCGGGCTGATAGCGCCGGCAGATGCCGGAGGCGGCAGAAGCGCCGGCTCCGCTCGTCGTCCCAATCTAGGGACGCCGCCATGTTGTCACAATCCCAAAACGGATCATGGAAATGTTGTGAGGGGCGGGGCAGCGGCAGGCAGCCTCCGCCGCTCCGTCCCTGCTCAGCTGTCGGGGACCGCCTTGCCGCGGTTCTGCAGAATCTCGTCGATCAACCCGAACTCCCTCGCCTCCTCGGGCGACATGAAGCGGTCGCGGTCGAGCGCGCGTTCCACCTCTTCCAGGGAGCGGCCGGTATGTTCGACGTAGATTTCGTTCATCCGGTGCTTCAGCTTGTGCGTTTCCTCGGCGTGGATCAGCAGGTCCGAGGTGTTGCCGCGGAACCCGCCCGAGGGCTGGTGCACCATGATCCGGCTGTTCGGAAGCGAATAGCGCGCCCCCTTCTCGCCGCCCATCAGCAGCAGCGCGCCCATCGAGGCGGCCTGCCCGATCACCAGGGTGGAAATCCGCGGGCGGACGTACTGCATGGTGTCGTAGATCGACAGGCCCGCCGTCACCACGCCGCCCGGGCTGTTGATGTAGATGCTGATGTCCTTGGACGGGTTCTCCGCCTCGAGGAACAGCAGCTGGGCCGAGATCAGCGTGGCCATGCCGTCGTGGACGGGCCCCGCCACGAAGATGATGCGTTCCTTGAGCAGGCGCGAGAAGATGTCGTAGGCGCGTTCGCCCCGGCTGGTCTGTTCCACTACCATCGGGACAAGGTTGTTCATGTAGAATTCTTGCGGATCGTGCATCTCAGCCCCTGTGATCGTCCGTCGCGGGCACACCCGCCCGCGGTCCTGCCCGTCCACCGTCTTTACGGGCGAAAGGTTGACAGAGTCTTAGTAACGCGCGACGCCACCTGCAAGGTATGGGTCGAATTGCAGGGAAAGGTGGGCCGGTGCAGCTGATCGTCGGACTGGGCAACCCGGGCGCGCAATACGCGGGCAACCGCCACAACATCGGCTGGATGGCCGTTGATCGGATCGCGGCCGACCACGGCTTCTCGCCCTGGCGGGCGCGGTTCCAGGGGCTGGCCGCGGAAGGGCGGCTCGGGGGCGAGAAGGTCGTGGCCCTGAAGCCGCAGACCTTCATGAACGCCAGCGGCCAGTCGGTGGGCGAGGCGATGCGGTACCTGAAGCTCGATCCGGCCGATGTCGTGGTGCTGCACGACGAACTGGACCTCGCGCCGGGCAAGGTCCGGGTCAAGACGGGCGGGGGTCACGCGGGCCATAACGGGCTGCGGTCGATCCACCAGCACGTGGGCGAGGGGTATCGCCGCGTGCGGCTGGGGATCGGTCATCCGGGGCACAAGGACCGGGTGTCGGGCTACGTGCTGTCGGACTTCGCCAAGGCCGACGCGGACTGGCTGGACGACGTGATCCGGGGCGTCTCGGACGGCGCGCCGGCCCTGGCCGCGCGGGACGACGTCCGGTTCGCCACCCTCGTCGCGGCGCGGACCCAGCCGGCGCGGAACAGCGGCACCGCGCGGCCGAATGACGCGCCGGGGCCGAAACCGCCGCCCAGGTCCACACCCGTGCCCGCGCCCGCACCCGCGGAACGTACGACCGACCTTGCCGGCAAGCTGGACGCGCTGCGGTCGCTGTTCGGGGGAAAGTCGTGATGGAACCGTCGCTCAATGTCCTTGGGGGGCCGCTGGAAAGCTGCTCGACCGACCCGATGACCGGGTTCTACCGCAACGGCTGCTGCGACACCGGGCCCGAGGATCGCGGCAACCATACCGTCTGCGTGGTGGTGACGGCGGAGTTCCTCGCCTTCTCGAAGTATCTCGGCAATGACCTGTCGACGCCGCGCCCCGAGTACCGCTTCGCCGGGTTGAAGCCGGGCGATCGCTGGTGCCTGTGCGCCGGCCGCTTCCTGCAGGCGGCGCAGGAATTTGCGGCGCCCCGCGTCGTCCTCGCGGCGACGCACAGCGCCGCGACCCGGGTGGTGCCGCTGGAACTGCTGCGCGCGCACGCGGTTGACGCCCCGACCCGGAACGGGGACGGGACGGGTCAGGGCTGATCTTCCCGCGCTGTCCGGCCGTGCAGAAGGAGCTTGCAGATGACCCGCACCGCCCTCGTCGCTGCCGTGCTGGTGGCCGCCCTGCCGACCGCCACGCTGCCGACCGCCGCGCTGCCGCAACCCGCGCCCGGAGCGCCGCCCATCCGCGAGGCTGACGCAGAGCGGCTGGCCAACCTCGACGCGGCGACCGGGATTGCCCTGCGGCAGCTCGTGGTGGAAGGCGACGCGGCGCAGGTGGCGCTGGCACGGGCGGCGCTGAAGGGCGACGCCGTGCCGGCCGACGCGGCGGACCTCGAGGGCGAATGGAATTGCAGCATGACGAAGATCGGCGGGCTGCTGCCAGCGGTGAGCTACCCGCCGTTCCGCTGCCGGCTCGGAAGGGACGGCGACCGCCTGACCTTCGACAAGCTCACCGGATCACAGCGCACCCGGGGAACGCTGCAGATGTCGGACGGGCGCTGGGTCTATCTCGGCTCGACCTTCGTGGAAGGTGAGCAGCCGATGCCCTACGCGGATTTTCCCGAGGTCGTGGACATCTCGACCGGCGAGACCCTGCCGGACGTGGGCGTGCTGGAACTCACCGGGCCCGATACCGCCCGGATCACCTTTCCGCTTCCCTACCGCGAATCGGTCCTGAACGTCCTGACGCTGACCCGCTGAGCGGCCCCTGCGTCAGGCCGTGATCTCCACCCCCAGATGCCGGGCCACGGTGAAGATGTCCTTGTCGCCCCGGCCCGACAGGTTTAGCACGATCAGGTGCTCGCGCGGCAGCGCGGGGGCGATCTTCGCCACGTGGGCCAGCGCGTGGCTGGGCTCGAGCGCGGGGATGATCCCTTCCGTCTCGCAGCAGAGCGCGAAGGCCGCGAGCGCCTCGTTGTCGGTGATGGCGACGTATTCGGCGCGGCCCACCTCGTGCAGCCACGCATGTTCCGGACCGATCCCGGGATAGTCGAGGCCCGCGCTGATCGAGCTGCCTTCGAGGATCTGGCCGTCGTCGTCCTGCAGAAGATAGGTGCGGTTGCCGTGAAGGACGCCCGGGCGGCCGCCCGACAGGCTCGCGCAGTGCTCCATCCGGGCGTCAACGCCCTTGCCGCCGGCCTCGACCCCGATGATCCGGACCGACGGGTCGTCGAGGAACGGGTGGAACAGCCCCATGGCGTTCGACCCGCCGCCGATCGCGGCGATGATCGTGTCGGGCAGGCGCCCTTCGGCGGACATGATCTGCGTCTTTGTCTCGCGTCCGATGATCGACTGGAAGTCGCGGACCATTGCGGGGTAGGGATGCGGGCCCGCCACGGTGCCGATGCAGTAGAAGGTGTCGTGCACGTTCGTGACCCAGTCGCGCATCGCGTCGTTCATCGCGTCCTTCAGGGTGCCGCGGCCGGACTTCACCGCGACGACCTCGGCCCCGAGCAGGCGCATGCGGAACACGTTCGGCTGCTGGCGCTCGACGTCGTGCGCGCCCATGTAGACCACGCATTTCAGCCCGAACCGCGCGCAGACGGTCGCGGTGGCGACCCCGTGCTGGCCCGCGCCGGTTTCCGCGATGATCCGGGTCTTGCCCATGCGCCGCGCCAGCAGGATCTGCCCCAGCACGTTGTTCACCTTGTGGCTGCCGGTGTGGTTCAGCTCCTCGCGCTTGAAATACACCGTCGCGCCGCCAAGCCGTTCGGTCAGCCGCTCGGCCTTGTAGAGCGGCGAGGGGCGGCCGACGTAGTTGACCTGCAGGTCCTCCATCTCGGCGGCGAAGGCGGGGTCGGCCTTGGCGCGGTCGTATTCGGCCTGCAGGTCCAGGATCAGCGGCATCAGCGTCTCGCTGACGAAGCGGCCGCCGAAGATGCCGAAACGGCCCTGCTCGTCGGGGCCGCTCATGTAGCTGTTCAGCAGATCGTCCATCGCACGCTCCTGTCGGCCGGGATCAGAGCGTTTTCTTAAACCCGACATGGGACGCGGTAAACCCGAGCCGGTCGTAGAAGCGGTGCGCGTCGGTGCGGGCGGCGTTGGTGGTCAGCTGCATGATCCTGCAACCCGCGGCGCGGGCGCGCGCCTCGGCATCGGCGAACATCTGCGCGCCGATGCCCTGCCCGCGCAGCCCCGGGGAAACCCGGACGGCCTCGACCAGCGCGCGGCGGGTGCCCTGCAGCGACAGGCCGGAAATGAAGGTGATCTGGTAGCAGGCGACGACGCGGCCGCCGTCCTCGGCCACGATCTGGTGGTTCGCGCCCTCGGCCGCCATCGCGTCGAAGGCGGCGAGATAGGCGGACGGGTCCGCGATCTCGCGCGACTGGCCAAGCGAGTCGGCGGCGAGCAGCGCCACGATGGCCGGGACGTCGAGGCGGGTGGCCTCGCGCCAGATCACCGGGCGCGATCGCCTTGGGTCGCGGCGGCGACGAAGCCGCGGATCAGCCCTGCGTCCTTCACGCCGGGTGCGCTTTCCACGCCGGAACTGACGTCGACCGCGGCCGCGCCGGTCAGGGCGATCGCCTCGGCCACGTTGGCGGGGGTCAGGCCGCCCGCCAGCATCCAGGGCCGCAGCATCCGTCGCCCCGCCAGAAGCCGCCAGTCGAATGACAGCCCGTTTCCGCCCGGCAGCGCCGCGTCCTTCGGTGCCTTGGCGTCGATCAGCAGGATGTCGGCCACGACACCGTAGTCGGTCAGCGCGGGCAGGTCGGCGGCCTCGGCAACCCCCACGGCCTTCATCACCGGCAGCCCCGTCAGGGCGCGGATCGCGGCCACGCGGGCGGGCGTCTCGGCCCCGTGCAGCTGCACGATGTCGAGCGGTACGGTCGCCAGCACGCGGTCGAGGTCGGCGTCGTCCGGGTCAACGAACAGCCCGACCCGCGCGAGCCCCTCGGGCGCGGCAATCGCCAGCGCCGCCGCCTGTTCGGGCGACACGTTGCGGGGCGAGCGGGGGAAGAAAACGAAGCCCGCGTACCGCGCGCCGGCCTGCGCGGCGGCGCGGACATCCTCGGCCCGGCTCAGGCCGCAGATCTTGACGGCGGCGGTCACGGCCCGGTCATCCAGCGGATCACGGGCGGGCGGCGACGGCGCCGGGCGTGGTCGCGGGGATGCGGGCGGGAACGAGCGGGCCGGAGGTCGCGGCGCCGGCGGGCTGCGGCCGGGACGCGTCGAGGATCGCCAGCACGTCGTCCTGCGGGACGGCCACGCCGGTCGCGGCCACGGTGACGGGCCCCCCGCGCGTCCGCGCGGCCACTTCGCGCCGCCGCTGCGCGGCAATGTTCCGGTAATGCGATTCCCGCATCCATTCGGCGACGATGCCCAGGACCAGCCCGATCACCAGCGTCAGGAAGATCAGAAGGAACAGCGGCATCGAAAGCGACCAGCGCCCACCGATGAAGTCGGCCACGTTCTGGGGCATCAGGCTTACGGTGACGGGCGCGCGGTTCGCAAGCGCCACGCAGATCAGCACGAGCCCCAGCAAGATCACGAACAGAAGGCGAAGGGTTCGCATGGGCAGGCTCCTCGGGCCGAAGTCGGGATTGCGCGGCGCTGTCGCGGCGGCGTGCGCGTTGGCCGCAATCTGGCGCATCGCGCCGCCGCCCGCAACCGCCGCCCGCAAAGGCGGGCTGGCGACCCGGTCATTGCCGCGCCGCGTTGTCCGGTGCCGACCACGAGCAATCGTCCGGGCACGACGGCGGCGCCGGTGTCACTCGCCGGCGTTCAGGCGGTCCCGCAGCAGCTTGCCGGTCTTGAAGAACGGGACGTGCTTCTGTTCTACCTGCACCATGTCGCCCGTGCGCGGATTGCGGCCTTGCCTTGCGTCCCGCTTCTTGACCGAGAACGCGCCGAACCCCCGCAGCTCGACCCGATCACCGCGCGCCATGGCGGCGATCACTTCCTCGAACACGGTCGCCACGATCTTCTCGACATCACGCTGGACCAGGTGGGGGTTCTCATCGGCAATCTTCTGGATCAATTCGGACCGGATCATCTGAACCCCTGCGTGCGCGGCAAGCCCCGTGCTCGGCGACCCCGTGCTCGGCGACCCCGTCCGGGGGCAGAACCCTCGGGCCGGAGCCATGCGGGCCAGCCAAGCCTGTCACGAGGAACGCGAATAAAGCCAAATGGTTGCACGCAGTTTTCCGCCGGCCTGCGACACCTTGGACATGGTCCCGCGCGGAAATGGCAACGCCGCCCCGAGGGGCGGCGCACCGTGTTTCGCCATGTAGGGCCGGGATCAGCCGCGGTTCTTCAGCGCGGCGCCCAGGATGTCGCCCAGCGAAGCGCCCGAATCGGACGAGCCGTACTGGTCGATCGCCTCCTTTTCCTCGGCGATCTCGCGGGCCTTGATCGACAGGCCCAGGCGGCGGGTCTTGGTGTCGATGTTGGTCACGCGGGCGTCGATGGTGTCGCCGACCTGGAAGCGCTCGGGGCGCTGGTCCTGGCGGTCGCGGGCGAGGTCCGAGCGGCGGATGAACGACTTCACGCCGTTGTATTCCACCTCGATCCCGCCGTCCTCGACGGCGGTCACGACGACCGACACGACCGAGCCACGCTTCACGCCGTCAACGGCTTCCGACATGGTGTCGTTTTCCAGCGCCTTGATCGAGAGCGAGATCCGCTCCTTCTCGACGTCGACTTCCTGGACCGCCGCGCGGACGACGTCGCCCTTGCGGAAGTTCTGGATCGCGTCCTCGCCGCGCTGGTCCCACGACAGGTCCGACAGGTGGACCATGCCGTCGATGTCGCCTTCCAGGCCCACGAACAGACCGAACTCGGTGATGTTCTTGACCTCGCCCTCGATCTGGGTGCCGGCGGGGTGGGTCTCGGCGAACACTTCCCACGGGTTACGCTGGGTCTGCTTCAGGCCCAGGCTCACGCGGCGCTTCTGCTCGTCGATCTCCAGCACCATGACGTCGACTTCCTGCGAGGTCGAGACGATCTTGCCGGGGTGGACGTTCTTCTTGGTCCAGGACATTTCCGAGACGTGGACCAGGCCCTCGATCCCGGCTTCCAGCTCCACGAAGGCGCCGTAGTCGGTGATGTTGGTGACGCGGCCCTTGTGGACCGACCCGATCGGGAACTTGTCGGCCACGGTGTCCCACGGATCGGACTGGAGCTGCTTCATGCCCAGGCTGATGCGGTGGGTTTCCTTGTTGATCTTGACGACCTGCACCTTGACGGTTTCGCCGATCGCCAGGATCTCGGACGGGTGGTTCACGCGGCGCCACGCCATGTCGGTGACGTGCAGCAGGCCGTCCACGCCGCCGAGGTCGACGAACGCGCCGTATTCGGTGATGTTCTTGACCACGCCGTCGACGACCTGACCTTCGTGCAGGTTGGCGATGACCTCGGCGCGCTGCTCGGCGCGGCTCTCTTCAAGAATGGCGCGGCGCGACACGACGATGTTGCCGCGGCGGCGGTCCATCTTGAGGATCTGGAACGGCTGCTTCAGGCCCATCAGCGGGCCGGCATCGCGCACGGGGCGCACGTCGACCTGCGAACCCGGCAGGAACGCGACAGCGCCGCCCAGGTCCACGGTGAAGCCGCCCTTGACGCGGCCGAAGATGGCGCCGTCGACGCGCTCTTCCTTGGCGTAGGCCTGCTCCAGGCGGTCCCACGCCTCTTCGCGGCGGGCCTTCTCGCGGCTGATCGAGGCTTCGCCGCGCGCGTTCTCGACCCGGTCGAGGAACACTTCGACTTCGTCGCCGACCTGCAGGCTGGCTTCCTCGCCAGGCCCTGCGAATTCCTTCAGATCGACGCGGCCTTCCATCTTGTAGCCGACGTCGATGATGGCTTGGCCCGCCTCGATGGCGATGACCTTGCCGCGCACGACCGAGCCTTCGCTGGGCGTGTCGATCTCGAGGCTGTCGTTCAGGAGGGCCTCGAACTCCTCCATGGATGCGTTTTTCGCCATGTGGCGGTGATATCCTTTGCGTTGCACTTTACGGGCCGGGCGGTTGGCTCCGCCGGTCTGATTGTGATGTCCCGCAGGCGGCGGTGGCCGGGCAACGACAAAGGGTCGCGGCTGTGCGCCCGACCCGATCTGCAGCGGCCTGTTGTGGCCATGTCGCCTGAAAGCACGTCGCCTGGAAGACTGGCGCGCCTATACCGCGCCACGTCCGCCGGCGCAAGCCGGGCGAGGGGGGCGGGCGCTCGAAGCCGGGTCGCGGCCGAACCGGACGACCACGGGTCCCGACCGCCCGGCCGATCCGGCCTCAGTCGTCCATCCTGGCCTCGACCTCGGCCACCGCGCGGGCGATCGCCTCGTCGATGGTGAGCGTGGTAGTGTCGAGGAACACCGCGTCGGGTGCGGGGCGCAGCGGTGTCGTCGCGCGGGTGCTGTCGCGGGCATCGCGGTCGCGCAGCTGGGCGAGGGTCTCGTCCTCGTCGGCGTCCAGTTCGGCCGCGCGGCGCTGCGCGCGGGTGCGGTCGTCGGCGATGACGTAGAGTTTCACCTCGGCGTGCGGGCAGATCGCGGTGCCGATGTCGCGCCCGTCGAGGATCGCCCCCGGCTCCTGCGCGGCGAAGCGGCGCTGGAAGTCGACGAGCGCCGCCCGCACCTCGGGGATCGCCGCGACGATGCTGGCCGCGATCCCCGCCTCGGCGGTGCGGAGGCCGGGGCGGGCGAGGTCCGCAGGCTCCAGCGCCCGCGCGGCCGCGACGGGATCGCCGCCGCGCGCGCCGACCGCGCGGTACAGCAGCCCCGTATCGAGATGGGCAAAGCCGTAATGCGCGGCCAGCGCGCGCGCGATGGTCCCCTTTCCCGACGCGGCGGGTCCGTCGATGGCGATGGTGAAGGGCATGTGACGTCTCTCGCAGGGTGGCCGCTTCATGCCACGGTCGGGCGGCGCAGGAAAGCGGTCGAGGGTCAGACCACGGCCGCCTCGGTCATCGGGCGGCCGTCCAGGACACGCTGCAGCGACAGGGGCGACAGGTCCAGCGTCACCCAGTCGCCGTGCACGATCTGCTCGGCGATGCCGCGCCCGACCGCCGGGGCCTGCTGCAGCCCGTGCCCGGAGAAGCCGTTCGCGTGATAGAGGTTCGGCACCTGCGGGTTGCGCCCGAGGATCGCGTTCTGGTCGAGCGTGTTGAAGGCATAGTGCCCGGCCCACATCCGCACCACCTTCGCCTCGCCGAAGCCCTCGGCGCGGTTGTAGAGCGCGGGCCAGACCTCGTCCTCGAAGAGCGCGTGCTCGGGGTCGAAGTCGTTCTCGTCGCAGGGGCCGTCCGTTGCAGGGACCGTCGCGGCGAGCCATTGGCCATGTTCGGGCCGGAACCAGATGCCCGAAGGGTCGATCACCAGCGGTGCGTCCGGGTGGCGGGCCTGCGGCGCGTCCACGACGAAAACGGTGCGCTTCCGCGGCTCGACCGGAAGGTCGAGGCCCGCGGTCCTCATCAGCGTCGCCGCGCGCGGGCCGATGCAGTTGACGTAAGCCTGCGCCGTCCGGGGCCCGCCCTGTTCCAGGACCGCCGCCGCAACGCGGTCGCCGTCCCGTTCCAGCGCCACCACGCGGTCGCGCACGAACCTGACGCCCGCGGCGCGGGCCGCGTTCCGGAAGCCGTAGAGCAGGCCCATGTTGTCGAAGAACCCCTCGTCCCGCGACCCCAGCGACCCCGCCACGATGTCGTCGAGCTGCATCCAGGGGAACTTCTCGGCCAGCTCGCCCCGGCCCAGCACCCGCGTTCCCGCGCCGAGCCCGCGCTGCATGGCGGCAAGGCTTTCCATCGTCGCCGCCCCGGTGTCGGTCGAGGCGAGGAACAGGTAGCCGTTCTCCTTGAAGCCGAGGTCAGGCACCTCGCCGGCGGGGCCGGTGTGGCGGGCGAAGTCGCGGATGAAGTCGACGCCGAAGCGGCTGATCTCGACGTTTACAGGGTCCGAGAACTGCATCCGGATCCCCGAGGCGGCAAGCGCGGTCGAGCTGGTGGCGTAGGTCGGGTCCGGCTCGACCACCTCGATGTCGAGCGCGGGGTCCAGCCGCTTCAGCCAGAACGCCACCGATGCGCCCATCACCGCGCCCCCCGCGATCAGCACGTCGACCATGTCCGAAGCTCCTCCCCCTTGCCCCGCGCCAGCGATGGCGCACCGCGCTCATCCGCGCAAGGGGGCGCGCACGGTCCCCGCAAGGCGCTGGACCTCGTCCCCGGATTGCGCGATACCGCCCGGCAAGGTTGCCGCAAGGATCATCTCCCATGTCGTCGAAGTCGATCATCCATCGCCTGCTGACCTGGTGGAACGGGCAGACGCTCAACACGCAGGTCTGGACCGCGCTCAACGGCGCGAAGGTCGGCGAGGACGAACAGGGCAACGTCTATTACCAGACGGCCGGCGGCAAGCGGCGCTGGGTCATCTACAACGGTGAATCCGAGGCGAGCCGGGTCAGCCCCGAATGGCACGGTTGGCTGCACCACACCTATGACGAGCCGCCAACCCGCGCGCCGCTGGTCCGCAAGCCGTGGGAAGCGCCGCATCGCCCGAACCTGACCGGCACCCCCGCCGCCTACGTTCCCGCGGGCTCGCTGCTGCGCGCCGACCCGATCGAGCGGCGCGACTACGACGCCTGGCGGCCCGAGTAACCGGCCGCCATGCGGATGGCGGGGATGATGCGGGCAGGCGCGCGCGTGGCGGCGGGTGCCGTGGCACTGACGGCGATCGGGGCGATGATCCCGGCGTCCGGTGGGACCGTGTTCGCCCAGGCTGCCTTCGCCCAGGCCCCGTCCGACCGGCCCGCCGCCCGCCGGGCAGCCGCGGCGCAGGATGCGGGTCCGCGGGTCGTGCGCGCGGATGGCGCCCTGCTGCGGGGCCTCGACAAGATTTCGGGCGTCACGACCGACCTGCCGCTGGCGGTGGGCGACAGCGTCGATTTCGGCCGCCTGACCGTGCGGCTGGGCGAGTGCCGGGAACCCGCGGACGACCCCGATTCCGACGCCTTCGCGCAGATGACGATCACCAACCGCAAAACCGGGACCACGCCCTTTTCGGGGTGGATGATCGCGTCGTCGCCCGCGCTGTCGGCGCTGGACGATGCGCGCTACGATATCTGGGTCGTGACCTGCAACGACGGCACCAACCCGGCACAGCCCGAGCTGGTCTATGAGCCCGACACCGAACCGCAGCCCGAGGACGCGGGCGAGGGTGGCCCCGCGCCGGAAGAATTCGCTGCGGACGGCGGCGGCGATACGGATCTCGAGCCGGGCGACGATCCGGATGCCGACACGGGCGCCGATCCGGATGCCGACACCGGCGTCGGGCCCGGGCCGGACGGCGAGCCGCCGGCGGACTGATCCGGCTCAACCCGGCTCAACCCGGCTCAACCCGGCTCTGGGCCGGTCGAGGCGCGGACGAGCAGTTCGGGTTGCAGCACGGTCTCGACCGGGATCGTCTCGCCCCGGATCCGCGCCAGCAGGGTGCGGGCGGCGGTGCGGCCCAGGTCCTGCTTGGGCTGGCGCACGGTCGTGAGCGGCGTCGGCAGGTGCGCGACCCAGTCGATCCCGTCGAAACCCACCACCGACACCTCGGCCGGGATCGACACGCCCGCGCGCTGCAGCTCGGCCATGAAGCCCGCGGCCATCTCGTCGCTGAAGGCCGCGATCCCGGTCGCTCGCGCGGCGGGATCGCGGGCCAGCCACTCCGCCCCCGCGCGCGCGCCGGCCTGCAGCGAGAAATCGCCCACGTAGCCCTCGGCCAGGTCCGGCAGCGCGCGGCGCAGCCCCGCCAGCCGCGACAGGTGCAGCACGTTCCCCTCGGGACCGCCGATCCAGCCGATCCGCCGGTGCCCGAGGTCCAACAGGTGCCGCGCGGCCATCCCGGCCCCGGCCGCGTTGTCCAGCACGACGCGGGGCAGGGCCGCGCCCTCGATCCACTCGCAGGCCATCACCACCGGCGGCGCGTCGGGAAGGGCGCGCAGGTCGTCCAGCGTGACCTGCCCGTCCAGCAGGATGATCCCGTCCGCGCGCGAGGGATCGAGGAACCGGTCCAGCGCACGGTGCCGGCCACCCGCCTCCATCGTGTCGCCGACGAGCAGGTCGTAGCCCGCGGCGCTCAGTTCCTGCCCCATCCCGGACAGGATCTTGGCGAAGAACGGGTTGCCGAGGTTGGGCACCAGCGCGACGATGGCGCCGGTCCGCTGCTTGCGCAGGTTCCGCGCGGCGTGGTTCATCCGGTAGCCCGTCGCCGCGACCGCGCGCTGCACCGCGTCGCGGGCGGCGGGCGACACCATCTCGGGGCGCGACAGGGCGCGGCTGACGGTGGCCGTGGACACGCCCGCGCGGCGGGCGACGTCGGTCAGCCGGGTGGCGGTCGGGGGTGCGTCGTCGGTCATGGCAACAGGCTAGTGCCGTGACGCCCCGTCGTGCAACCCGGCAGCGAAATTGATTGCATTGTACGTTGATTATCATTGCAACCGATTTCATGACGTGCATTGGTGATGCCGAGGGCAGGGGGTGGACATGCGCACCATGAAGGGACCGGCGCTGTTTCTGGCGCAGTTCGCGTCGGACGTCGCGCCGTTCGACGACTGGCACGGGATCACGGCCTGGGCGGCCTCGCTGGGCTACGAAGGCGTGCAGGTGCCCAGCGGCGACACGCGGCTGTTCGATCTGGATCTGGCGGTGTCCTCGCAGGACTGGCGCGACGAGTTCCTGGGCATCGCCAGCGCGAACGGCATCGCCGTGACGGAGCTGTCGAGCCACCTGCAAGGACAGCTGGTCGCCGTGCATCCCGCCTACGATGCGGCGTTCAACGCCTTTGCCCCCGGCGCCCTGCGCGGCAACGCGACGGCGCGGCAGGAATGGGCCGTGGATCAGGTCGCAAAGACCATCCACGCAAGCCGCCTTCTGGGCCTCGACGCGATGGCCAGCTTTTCCGGGGCGCTCGCGTGGCCCTATCTCTACCCCTGGCCGCAGCGGGCGCCGGGGCTGGTGGAGACCGCGTTTGACACGCTGGCCGCCCGCTGGCGCCCCTTGCTGGACCTCGCGGACGAACAGGGCGTCGACATTTGCTACGAGCTTCACCCGGGCGAGGATCTGCACGACGGCGTCACGTTCGAGATGTTCCTTGACCGCGTGGGCAACCATGCCCGGGCGAACCTGCTGTATGATCCGTCGCACTTCGTGCTGCAGCAGCTCGACTATCTCGACCACATCGACATCTACCACGACCGCATTCGCATGTTCCACGTCAAGGACGCCGAGTTCCGGCCGACGGGGCGGCAGGGCGTCTATGGCGGGTTCCAGCCGTGGGCCGGCCGCGCGGGGCGGTTCCGCAGCCCGGGCGACGGGCAGGTGGATTTCGGGCAGGTGTTCTCGCGGCTGACGGGGCACGGCTTCCCCGGCTGGGCGGTGGTTGAATGGGAATGCGCGTTGAAGCACCCCGAGGACGGGGCGCGCGAGGGCGCGGCGTTCGTGCGCCGCCACATCATCCGCACCACCCCGCACGCCTTCGACGACTTCGCCGCGCAGCCGGTGGACAAGGCGGCGGTCGCCGCCGCGCTGGGGCTGGCATGAAGGGCGCGATCCCCCTTGGCATGGTCGGCGGCGGCGAGGGCGCGTTCATCGGCGCGATCCATCGCATCGCGGCGCGAATGGACGGGCGGTTCCGGCTGGTCGCGGGGGCGCTGTCGTCGGATCCCGACCGCGCGCAGGCATCGGCCCGCGCCGTGGGGCTCGACCGCAGCTATTCCGATTTCCGCGAGATGGCGCGGGCCGAGGCGGCGCGCCAGGACGGTATCCGCGCGGTGTCGGTGGTGACGCCGAACCACCTGCACGCGCCGGTCGCGACCGCCTTCCTCGACGCAGGCATCCACGTCATCTGCGACAAGCCGCTGGCCGCGACGCCGGACCAGGCCCGCGCCATCGCGGACGCGGCGGCCCGCAGCACGGCGCGGCTGTTCCTGACCCACAACTACTGCGCCCACCCCATGGTGCGCGAGGCGCGCGCGATCGTGGCCGAAGGCGGGATCGGCGACCTGCGGCTGGTGCAGGCGGAGTTCCTGCAGGGCTGGCTGGCCGACGACACCAGCAGCAAGCAGGCCGACTGGCGCACCGACCCGGGGCAGGCCGGCGCGGGCGCGATCGGGGACATCGGCACCCACGCCTGGCAGCTTGCGGCCTTCGTGACCGGGCAGGTGCCGGACCGGCTGTCGGCCGATCTGTCCAGCATGGTGCCGGGGCGGCGGGTGGACGACGACGCCCGGATCGCGCTGCGCTACGCGTCGGGCGCGAAGGGCGGGCTGTGGTGCAGCCAAATCGCCGTCGGGCAGGAAGGCGGGCTGTCGCTGCGCGTGTTCGGCACCAGGGCCGCGCTGGCATGGCGGCTCGACGATGCCGAGCGGCTGGTCTTCACGCCCAAGGGCGGGCCTGCGCAACTGCTGACCCGCGCGCGCGACCGCTCGGCATCGTCGCGCACGCCCACGGGCCACCCGGAAGGCTACCTGGAAGCCTTCGCCAATCTCTACGCCGACATCGCCGACGTGATCGGAGGCGATTGCCGGAACGAGGACCGCATCCCCGGCCTGTCCGACGGGCTGTCGGGCATGGCGTTCATCGCCGCCGCGCAAGCCTCCGGCGCCCGCGACGGCGCGTGGGTCGAGGTGAGGCCATGACCCCGGTCCTCGCGCTTTCCGGCGTCACCCGTCGCTTCGGCGACATCGAGGTGCTGCACGGCGTCGACCTGCCCCTGCAGGCGGGCGAGGTCCACGCGCTGATCGGCGAGAACGGCGCCGGCAAGTCGACGATCATGAAGATCCTCGGCGGCTTCCTGCAGCCCACCACGGGGCAGGTGCTGCTGGACGGCAAGCCCGCGACCCATCTCAGCGGCCCGGCGGCGGAAGCGGCCGGGATCGTGGTGATCCACCAGGAATTCAACCTCGTTCCCGACCTGTCGGTGGCCGCGAACATCTTTCTGGGGCGCGAGATCACGCGCGGCCCGCGTCTCGATCACAGGGCGATGGCGGAAGCGGCGGCGGCGTTGCTGGCGCGGCTCGACACCCCGATCCGCCCGACGGCGCTGATCCGCGACCTGTCGGTCCCCGACCGGCAGATGGTCGAGATCGCCAAGGCCCTGTCCCGCCAAGCCCGCGTCTTCATCATGGACGAGCCCTCGGCCGCGCTGACCCACCGCGAGGTCGAATCGCTCTACGCGCAGGTGGACCGGCTGCGCGCGGAAGGTGTGGCGCTGCTGTTCTGTTCGCACCGGCTGGACGAGGTCGCGCGGCTCGCCGACCGCATCACCGTGCTGCGCGACGGTTCGGTCGTGGCCCGCGCCGTCCGGGGCGACATGACCGAGGACGGGATGGCCACGGCGATGGTGGGGCGCGAGCTCGCCGACATCTTCCCGGCCAAGGCCGCGGGCTTCGGCGACGAGTTGCTGCGGGTGGAGCACCTGAACGTCCCCGGCACGGTGCCGGTGCATGACGCGACCGTGACATTGCGGCACGGCGAGGTGCTGGGGATCGCGGGCCTGGTTGGGTCTGGCCGGACCGAGCTTGCCGAGGCGATCGCGGGCCTGCGCCGCAGCGAGGGCCGGATCTCCGTTCGCAGGGCGCCCGTGCAGATCCGCACCCCCGCCGACGCGGCGCAGGCGGGCATTGCCTACCTGACCGAGGACCGGAAGGAAGCGGGGCTGCTGCTGGACAAGCCGCTGACGCAGAACCTGACGCTCTCGGCGCTGGGCAGCTTCGGCTTCCGCATCGACGGCGCGCGCGAAGCCGCCGCCATGGCGGACGCAACACGCGAGTTCGACATCCGCGCCGCGTCGCCCGACATGCCGGCCGGTGCGCTGTCGGGCGGGAACCAGCAGAAGCTGCTGCTGGCCAAGACCATGCTGACCGAGCCCAGGATCGTCATCATCGACGAACCCACGCGCGGGATCGACGTCGGCACCAAGCAGCAGATCTACCGCTTCGTCCGCGCGCTTGCCGCGGGCGGACGCGGCGTCGTCGTGATTTCCTCCGAACTCCCCGAGGTGATGGGCCTAGCCGACCGCGTGCTGGTCATGCGCCAGGGTCGCATCGCGGGCGAGGTCGCGGGGCCGCAGATCACCGAGGAAAACATCGTCCGCCTTGCCATGGGTGTCGCGGGCGCCGCGGGCGGCGCCGCGCAGGGTGACACGCAGCAAGGTGATACGCAGAAGGAACCCGCATGACGCGACGCATCGACTTTCACCTGCTGGGCCCGCTGGTCGCGCTGGTCGGCCTGTTCATCCTGGGCGCGCTGCTGAATCCCGCCTTTCTCGCGCCCGCGAACCTGTCGAACGTGCTGGCGCGGTCGGCCTTCATCGGGCTGATCGCTGTGGGCATGACCTTCGTGATCACGCAGGGGGGCCTCGACCTGTCGGTGGGATCGATGGCAGCGTTCCTTGCCGGCGCGATGATCATGGTGATGAACTGGCTCGCGCCGATCACGGGGGAAAACTGGTCCACGATCCTGATCGGCATGGCCGCCGCGCTGCTGGGCGGGGTGCTGGCCGGGTGGGTCAACGGCGCGCTGGTGACCAAGGCGCGGATCGAGGCGTTCATCGTCACGCTGGGCACGATGGGGATCTTCCGCAGCCTCGTGACGTGGCTGGCCGACGGCGGCACGCTGAGCCTCGATTCCGGGCTGCGCGGGCTCTACCGGCCGGTCTATTTCTCGGGGATCGGCTGGATCACCTGGCCGATCATCATCTTCGCGGTCGTGGCGATCCTCGGCGAATGGCTGATGCGCCACACCCGCTTCGGGCGCCATGTCGAGGCGATCGGGTCGAACGACCGCGTCGCCCGCTACTCTGCGGTGGACGTCGAGCGGGTGCGCCTGCAGACCTACGTCCTGCTGGGCGCGCTGGTCGGGCTTGCGACCATCCTCTACGTCCCGCGCCTCGGTTCCGCCTCGGGCTCGACCGGCGTCCTTTGGGAACTCGAGGCGATCGCCGCCGTCATCATCGGCGGCACCGCGCTGAAAGGGGGCCGGGGCCGGGTCTGGGGCACCGTGGTCGGCGTCCTGATCCTCAGCCTGATCGACAACATCCTGAACCTCGCGGACCTGGTCAGCCCGTACCTGAACGGCGCGATCCAGGGGATCATCATCGTGCTTGCCGTGGTCCTGCAGCGCGAGAAGCGCCCCGCCGATGCCTAAGGACGCAACCTGACCCGAACGGATAATCTAGGGAGGAACCAATGATCCGTCGCAACTTGCTGAAACTCACCGTGGCCGCGGCCGCGCTGTCGATGGCGGCGGGGACCGCCTTCGCGCAGGACGCCGCCGGGGCCGCCGAGCCGGTCGTGATCGGGGTGTCGATCCCGTCCGCGACCCACGGCTTCATGGGCGGGCTGAACTGGCACGCCCAGCAGACCATCGACCGGCTGGGCGAGACCTACCCGAACGTCAGCTTCGTGCTGGCGACCGCGGGCGACGCCGCCAAGCAGGTCTCGGACATCGAGGACATGCTGGCCACACGCGACATCGACGGGCTGGTCGTGCTGCCCTTCGAATCCGAGCCGCTGACCGACCCGGTCAAGCAGGTGAAGGCCGCGGGCAAGTTCGTGACCGTCGTGGACCGCGGCCTCGCGGAAGAGGGGATCGAGGACCTGTACGTCGCGGGCGACAACACCGCCTTCGGCCGCGTCGCGGGCGAATACTTCCGCGACAACCTGAAGGCCGGCGGCAAGATCGTCGTCCTGCGCGGCATCCCGACCACGCTCGACAACGAGCGGGTGGAGGCGTTCCAGGCCGCGCTCGAAGGCTCCGACAAGGAGATCCTCGACATGCAGCACGGCAACTGGAACCGCGACGACGCCTTCAACGTGATGCAGGACTACCTCGCCAAGTACCCGGAAATCGACGCCGTCTGGGCGGCCGACGACGACATGGCCGTGGGCGTCCTGGAAGCGATCGCGCAGGCGGGCCGCGAGGACGAAATGGTCGTCGTCGGCGGCGCCGGCATGAAGGACATCGTCAAGCGGATCATGGACAAGGACCCGCAGCTGCCGGTGAACGTGACCTACCCGCCGGCGCTGATCTCGTCCGCGATCGAGATGACGGCGCTGCACTTCGTGTCGGACGCGCCGATGGCGGGCCGCTACATCATCGGCAGCCAGCTGATCACGCCCGAGAACGCCGAGCGCTACTACTTCCCCGACAGCCCGTTCTGATCGGGCTTGCACCGGGGCCCCGGGCGGCGGCATCCCCGCGCCCGGGGCTTTCCTGTGGCGTGCGGGCCATGCGCCGCCCGGCCCCGGCCCGCGGCCCTTTCCAAGCGTCCGCCGCAAGCCTAAGAAACGCCGACGCGAGGGAGAGTGCCGATGAGCCAGACGATCCAGCCACAGCCCGGCATCATGGACATCGCGCTGTACGAACCCGGCGCGGCGCAGGTCGCAGGGCGCAGCGAGGTGCTGAAGCTGAGCTCGAACGAGAACCCGTTCGGGCCGTCGCCCAAGGCGCGCGACGCGGTGATCCGCGCCGCCCACGTCATGCACCGCTACCCGCCGACCGACCACGCGACCCTGCGCCGCGCGATCGGCGAGGTTCACCGGCTGGACCCCGACCGCATCATCTGCGGGGTGGGATCGGACGAGATCATCCACTTTCTCTGCCAGGCCTATGCCGGACCGGGGACCGAGGTCCTGTTCACGGAACACGGGTTTCTCATGTACCCGATCAGCGCGATGGCCGCGGGTGCGACGCCGGTGCGCGTCCGGGAACGCGAGCGCACGACCGACATCGACGCGCTGATCGAGGGTGCGACGCCCGCGACGCGGCTGGTGTTCGTGGCCAACCCCAACAACCCGACCGGGACGATGGTGCCGCTGTCCGACCTGGAACGGCTGGCCCGCGCGGTGCCGCAGGCGATCGTCGCCATCGACGCGGCCTATGCCGAATACGCGGGCGCCGACTATGACGGCGGCGCGGCGCTGGCGACCGACCTGCCGAACGTCGTCATGCTGCGCACCTTCTCCAAGATCTACGGCCTAGGCGGCTTGCGCGTCGGCTGGGGCTACGGCCCGCGCGGGGTCATCGACGTGTTGAACCGCATCCGCGGCCCCTTCAACCTGTCCGGCCCCGCGCTCGACGGGGCGCTGGCGGCGGTCATGGACCGCGAGCACGTGGACCGCTCGCGGGCCGAGAACGCGCGGATGCGGGCCTGGCTTGCCGACGCGCTGGCCGACCGCGGGGTGCCGTCCGATCCGTCATCCGCGAACTTCATCCTCGCCCGCTTCGAGGACGAGCCGACCGCCGCCGCCTGCGACGAGGCGCTGCGGGCCGAAGGCATCGTCGTCCGCCGCGTCGCGGGCTACGGCCTGCCGGAATGCCTGCGCATCACCGTCGGCGACGAGGCGTCATGCCGCCGGGTGGCCCACATCGTCGGCCGCTTCATGGCCGACCGGGCGGCATCCGGCCCGGCGGAGCGGACCGCATGACCGACCGGCCGTTCCGCCGCGTGGCGCTGATCGGGCTAGGCCTGATCGCGGGGTCAATGGCCCACGCGATCCGCCAGGGCGACCTTGCGGACGAGGTCACGGGCCACGCGCGCAGCGAGGCGACGCGCGACACCGCCCGCCGCATCGGGCTTGTCGACCGGGTCTTCGACACCGCGGCCGAGGCCGTCGAAGGCGCCGATCTCGTCGTGCTGTGCGTGCCGGTGGGCGCGATGGCCGAGGTCGCGCGCGAGATCGCGCCGCATCTCGTGCCCGGCGCGGTGCTGACAGACGTGGGATCGGTCAAGCAGTCGGTCATCGATGCGGTCGCGCCCCATGTTCCCGCGGGCGTCCACTTCATCCCCGGCCACCCGCTGGCCGGGACCGAACATTCAGGGCCCGAATCCGGCTTCGCCACGCTGTTCCGCGACCGCTGGTGGCTTCTCACGCCGCTGCCCGGCACGGACGAGGCGGCACAGTCGCGGCTGCGCGCGCTGATCCGCGGGATGGGCGCGAAGGCCGACATGATGGACGCGGTTCACCACGACCTCGTGCTGGCGGTCACCAGCCACGCGCCGCACCTGATCGCCTACACGATGGTGGGCGTCGCCGACCACCTGAGCCGCGTGACCGAAAGCGAGGTCATCAACTATTCCGCCGCCGGGTTCCGCGACTTCACCCGGATCGCGGCGTCCGACCCGACGATGTGGCGCGACGTGTTCCTGCACAACCGCGAGGCGACGCTGGACATCCTCGGCCGCTTCACGGAAGAGCTGTTCATGCTGCAGCGCGCGATCCGGATGGGCGACGGGCCGCTGCTGCACGACTATTTCGGCCGCACCCGCGCGATCCGCCGCGGCATCATCGACGCGGGCCAGGACACCGCCGCGCCCGATTTCGGCCGCGCGCTGCTGGCGGCCGGCAAGCCGCAGGGCTGAGGGGCCGCCCCCTGGGCGGTTCAGTCCAGACGCGGGGCCGGCCCGACCGGCATCCCGCCGACGGTGGCCTTGCCGTTCTCGAACACCAGCGGCAGCCGAATCTCGCCCGGCTCGGGCGCGGGCGGGGCGGCAGGTTGCGAACCGGCCTCCGCCGCTGCGGACGCCTGCGGTCCAGCTTCCGGCTGACCCGCGGACTGGCCCGGCGACTGGCCTGCCGGCTGGCCCGCCAGGTTCGTCAGCATCGTCGCCGCCAGCGGCACCAGCCCCGCAGGCATGGCGCCGCTCGCCGCCGCCGCATCAAGGAACGCGCGGGCATCGGCGGTATAGATGTATGCGGTGCCCGAGGCGAAGCCCGCCGCATCGCGTTCGACCCGTCCCAGCAGCCTTGCCGACGCCTCGCCCAGGGTGAACTCCAGCCCGTCGGTCTGCAGCCCCTGAAGCTGCGGCCGGGGCGCGCCCGCACCCGCCGTCCACGGCCGGTCGAGATAGACCCGCGCCGTCCCCTTCGTCCCCAGCGGCCCAGACAGGGTCGCGGCGCCCGCATTTCCGGACGCCGCCGTGAAGGCAGCCGGCATGAGCCCGGTCACGTCGGCGGTGATCAGGTAAGCCGTCCGGGCGCCGCGCGGCGCACGGTTGCCGAGCTTCACCATCGCGGCCGTCAGGCTGATGCCCTGAAGCGCCGGCGCGCCCGCGACCGTGATCGGCCCGCTGGTCAGCGCGGCCTCGGTCACCGACATGGAATGTAGCGGTGACACCGTGGTGGACAGGCCCGCGCCGTCTGCCGTGACCTCCTGCGGGCGACCCGCGACGGGCAGCGTCATCTGCGGCGGCAGCGTCGCGTGGAAGCGGTTGGGCCTGGTCGGCGCGGCCCAGAGCGCAAGCGTCGGGAAGACCGCCCGGCCCCCGGCGGTCTCGACCGTCGCGCCGGTCAGGCCGAGGCCGATCCGGTCAGGCTCGCGCAGCGGGGCCACGGTGGCCGCTTCGAGGGCAGGATCCTGGGCGATCCAGGCCGCCGCCCGGCGCGCGAGCAGGGTCTCGCCGCCGAGCCAGGCCCCCGCCACCATCGCCGCGACCGCCGCGAGCAATACCAGAAAGATCCGCATGCCGTCCCCCTCGCCGCACCCGCGGCCGTTCGTCTGCCTTGGCATCGCCGGGCCGCTTCGCCTAACCTGACCCCCGGTGAAAGGACAAGCCATGCCGCCCGAATACTGGATCTTCGCCTATGGCTCGCTGATGTGGGACCCGCAGGTGCCCGTCGCCGAAACCGTGGTCGGGCGGGTCGAGGGCTACGCGCGCAGCTTCTGCCTGCGCTCGGTCCAGTATCGCGGCACGGTCGAGGCGCCGGGGCTGGTGCTGGGCCTTGATCCCTGCGCCGAGGGCTCGTGCAGCGGGGTCGCGCTGCGGTTCGACCCGGACCAGTGGCCCGGCGCCGTGGCCGAGATCCGCAGGCGCGAACTGGTCACCGAAGCCTATCGCGAGGTCGAGGTGCCTGTCGCGCTGGTCGACGGCCGCCACGTGCAGGCGCTGACCTACGTCATGCGGCAGGACCACTGGCAGTACGCCGGCGGCCTGAGCGGCATCGAGCAGGCGCGGATCATCGCGGCGGCCCGTGGAAAGCGGGGGCCGAACGCCGATTACCTGTTCAACACGGTGGCGCACCTGGATCACCTCGGCCTGCCCGACGCGGCGCTTTCGGATCTCGCCGCGCAGGTCCGCGTCCTGATCGGCCAGCCACCCGACTGCGGTGCGGCGGCCGATCAGGCGGCGCGGGACGGATCGAGCAGGTCGCAGGGGTCGGCGAAGCGGTCCAGGTAGGCCAGCATCGGCCCCGCGGCGCGCCACTGCCGCCAGAGCGTGCGGCGCAGCGCCCGCGGCGTCGGCCAGTGCCGGCGACCCAGGCCCGCAGGCAGGTCGGCCGGACGGATGTCGCCGGGAAGCCGGTCGTAAAGGCTGCGGTAGCGCGTCGGGACGGTGCCGGCCGCCTCGGCAAGCCAGGGCTTCAGGGGGCCGATGAAGTGGACCACGAACGGGTCCGCCATGCCCAGAAGATGCGATGACGCCCAGGTGAACTGCCAGTTCCAGAGCGGACTCATCTCGGCCCAGTCGCCGCGCAGGACGCCGTTCAGCAGCGCCTGGTCGCGCCCGAGCCGCGCGAGATGGTCGCGGGCGAAGGCCGCCGAGCGCGCGGGCAGGTCCTGCGCGACCCAGGCCGCAGGATCGGCCATCACCACGCCGGCGTTGAAATAGGGCGCGGCCTTCCAGCCCATCGTCCTGAACTCGGGCGCGAGCTTGCCGGGATTGCGCCACTGCCGGTTGTCGCGGACGGCCGCGATTGCCCGCCCCCGCATGTCGGCCGACATCAGGCGCGCCGGATCGCCGCCATCGATCACCACGTCCGCGTCGAGGACGAGGATGCGGCGATAGACCCCCGCCATCGCGCGGGCCGCGAACACGTCCATGTAGGTGGCGAGCGACCGTCGCGCGTCCCCCGGCAGCGATCCCGCGAGGTCCGGGTCGACCGCTCCGAACGACGCGATCCCGGCCGAGGCAAGCGATTGCGGCAACTCGACGCGCTGCGGCGATCCGATCAGCACGTCGAAGCCGCGCGCGGGCTGCGCCGCGAGCTGCAGCGCAGGCACGGCGGCGTAGGGCAGGTACCGGGCATCGCAGGCGATGATCACGGCCACATCGGACCGGGGCGAGAAGCCGGGCGCGAAGTCGGGCGCGAACTTGGGCGGGGACATGGATCGTTCCTGGGCCGGACGGGCGGCGCGGCGGGTCGGCGATCCGCGCCCTGTCCCCGACTAGCGCCGATGCCGCCAGTTCCGCAAGGTAGCCTGTCGGGCAACCCGGCCTGCGGCCTTGTCGGGGTCTGTGCCTCATTCGATCGCCGCCATCTGCCATAGCGACGAATTCGACGCAGGCGGCCCGAAAAGAGCCTGGGGCAGCCCCGGCAGCGGTTGCGCCCCGCCGGCGAGGATCGGCGCGCGCGGCTGCCCCAGCAGGGAAACCCTGCCATCCGCCAGCGCCGCAAGCGACCCGCCGCCCTGCGCGCCGGTCCCGGGCGCGGCGCCGAGCAGCATCATGACCTCGTGCGGCTGGTCGGGCAGGGCGGCGACCTCCACCGTTGTCAGGTCGTCCGGCAACGCGGCCGGCGTCTGCCCCGACCAGCCGCCGGGGAGGTCATCGGCCCCGAAGTCGGCCCCCAAGTCGCTCCCGAAGTCGGCGCCCGGCGGCCCGCGCAGGTCGTCGATTGAGGCGCCGTTCGCCCGTGCCACGAACCGGTCGAGCGCCGCGATGTCCGGATCAATCGCGGCCAGGCGGCGGCCGTCTGACCCGGCGTACATCTCCATTCCCGTTTCCAGGCCCGCAGGCAGGGCGGTCGACGTGCCCGCGCGGACTGGGATGCCGCGCGGCAGGTCCGACCGCCAGAACCGCCGCACGCCACGCCGTCGCGGCTCAGCCGTCTCCGCCCCCGGCCCCGCCGCGGCGGGGCCCCCCGCCCCAAGTCCCGCTGTCCGGACGCCGCCCGGCTCGGCCGCTGGCAGGCCGCGCTGGTTCAGCATCGCGCGCAGCTGGTCGAAGCGGGCGAGGTACTTCGTCGCGTATTGCGGCGTCTTGGAATGGAACGCGCCGGCGGCCGCGCGCCAGTCGCCGCTTTCCCCGTAGAGCTCGCGCACGAAGCGGGCCGCATAGCGGGCATTCGACAGCGGGTCGAGCATGTCGGACAGGGACTCGAACTGGTCCCCGTGCCACCGGTAGTTGATCTGGAAGCAGCCAAGATCCATGTTCGTGCGACCCTGCCGCACCCGCTCTTCGGCGAAGGCCAGCAGGGACCGGGGATCGTCGTGCCAGTTGCCCGCGCCTTCGGCATTGACGCTCCACGCCCAGGGACGCAGGCGGCCGTTCAGCTTGCGGCCGGTTTCGGTAAGCGTCAGCGCGGTGAGGATGTCGGGCGGCACGCCGCTTTCGGCCGCGGCCTGCAGTGCCGCCTGTTCACACACGGAGGCGTAGGCTTCGGCGCGGCCGTCGCCAGCCGCCGAAGCCGCCCGCGACACGACCGGCGCGATCAGCGCCAGCAGCATCAGAAAGAGGGAAAGGACAGGACGCGCCATGCCGCCCTGCCTACGCGGTCCTGCCTAACGCGGGGTTAAGGGCCGGCCATCATCCGACACCGGCATCAGGCAGCAACCGCGATCGTCCTCACCGCCCGGCACACCTTGGCCACGACGACGTTGCGCGCGTCGCGCCGGAACGGGGCGCGGCGGACAAGGACGGACGGGCGGCCGATGGCTAACGTCACATAGATTTGTTGTTTTCAACTGATTTTAAACGATAATCCTGCCGCATCTTCACCTTCTTTGCCCCGATCTTCAGAGAGTCTTTCCTTGATGATCCACACACCGCAACAAAGAAGGGCCCGCTTTCGCGGGCCCTCTCACTATCCTGCCGATTCACACCGGAGGTCAATCGGAACGAAGTTTTTCCTTGACCTCCGAAACTGACACCCGAATGCCCAAGTAACCTGGCACTCCCGGCGCAAGGGCGACCTTGGAAAGCGTGCCATCCAGCACAGCCTGAACGATCCGTGGGCTGGGCACCCAGACCTTCATGGCGCATTTGGCAAAATCCGCGAAGTCACCAGTGATCTCTATGTCTACGGTTCGCGCAATCAGTTGATCGAGGAACGAATCCAATTCCGTGGGAAGGTAACGGGAATGAAGCCGGCACTTCCCGGGTTTGCCCATTGGTCTGATGATCCTCGCCTCAGCCAACAGCTGGGCATGAACGCGGCTGCAGTTGAGATATTTCGGAACGTGGAACAGCGGAATGCTGGCCTCGTAATCGGCAGCCAGCTTCTCCGCATCTGCGGCGTCCATCACCCCGCCAGGACGTCCGACGTCCTCCATCAGGTTCGCAGCGGTTCGGGAGTTAATCCCTGTAGCTCGATGGAGGCTGATCGCAGTGTGGGTGCGGCGGCGCAGAACAGCCTCACCCAGCACAACGTCACCTGCGCCGACGTTGTAATTGTCGATGATGTGCTCCCGGACGAGATCCCGGATCGGGCCTGCTCGCCAGCCCGACGCCTCGTTGAAGGCCAGCCACTGGTAAAGCCGACCGAGGTTCGCTTGCGGACCCTTGAAGGAAAGTGTGGATGCCCGTCCCCGGATGGTGAGGCCTTCCAGTGCCCCCATGATCGCCTCGGCCCCGCGGGACGTCACCTCGAACCCCGCCTCCCAAGCTTGGTCCCAGTCCTGCGCCGACATCAGGTTCATGTTCGGCATCGGTCCGTGCGCCAGCACCACGCCCAGCATCTCGGTCGCTTTCGCTGCCTGGTCGATGTCCTGACCGTCCAGCCAGCCGTCGCCGCGCTGCTCCATCATACGACGGGCCACCCAGAGCTGAAGGGACGTGACGGGGCGCGGAGCGGTTTTGGCGATCAGCTCCGGAAGCCGGGCACCGATCGCGCGCGCCGTGTCATGGGCGGGCACGTAGCCCATCTCCTTGTTCACCGGCGAGACCAGGCCCACGCCATGTTTGGGGCAGGCGGCGCAATAGCGCACCGTCCAGAGAAGGCGGCACCGCCAGCCGCGCGGTCCGCGAACCGGGTCCGACCCTCCGTCCTCCTCGAGGCAGAGAGGGCAAACCATCCGGTGAACCTTGGGAGCAAATTCCGACGCGAAGGTCTCGGCCCGGAACCGCAGCCGGCGACTGTCGACACTGAAGTAATGCTGCCGCGCCATCTGCGCGGTCGACACGCCGGTCAGGTCGGCGAGGCGGGCGTGCGTGCCGTCGGCGCCGATCTCGATTTCCCGCGACTTGATCTGCAGATCGTTGAGGAACGGAACCAGGTCGAGACCGGCGTGGATGGCGGCGAGCCGGCCCAGCCACGAGAACAGGGTCTCGGAGGAATCCATCGCGACATGAGGTTGAAGGCGCATCATTTCCGACCCCGGCTCTCGGGCCCCGTCGCCTCTTGATCGGCGAACCGGGAGCGCAGCACGCGCCAGTCGTGGGCAAGGAAATGGTTGGCCGGCGGAAGCACGTCGAGCCGATCTGCCAGAGCGTCGGCGAACACAGATACATCCAGCGTCGTCAAGCCTTCGTCCTGGGCCAGTTCACACGCCTCCGTGACGGTCTCCACCATGATCCCGAACCGGCCGTCGCACGACGCGAGCAGACGGCCGGCGAGATCTCCCGAAAGGTTCAGCGCGAGGCCGGCGTCCTCGGCCTTGGACCTCAGAACGTCCTCCACCGCCTCCACGTCGACATCCGGGTCGAGAGGGCAAAGGCGGTGGAAAGACATCCGCCGCGCGAGCTGGTCGTCCTTCCGGACGAGCGCTTCGAGGATCTCGAGCCCGGAAAGCACGATCGAGACACCGGTCTCCTTCTTCATGAGCGTCTTGACGGTGTTGGTCACGGCGAGCACGTTGGCCTGGTTTCCCGACCTGAAGAGGTCATGCGCCTCATCCAACCACAGGACGCGCACACCGCGAAGCTGGAGGCGGCGGCGGGCCAGATCCCACAGGAACCAGCCCTCCTTGCGCTCGGAGACGACGGGGTAGCCGGACTCGCGCACGATCTCGATCGCCAGGCTCTTCATCGTTGCCGGGCTCGGAACGTCGACGTGCAGCACCGGGAGGTCGTCGCCGTTGGACTGCAGCCCTTCGTGATTGGAGAGCGACCGCTGAAGCAGCGTCGTCTTCCCTTCGCCGGCGGGGCCGGTCACAACCAAACCCCGCGTCTCGCCGTTAGGGCCCATGGTCGCAGGCCGGACGTTGCCCTCCGGGTCTCGGGCGAGAAGGCGCTTGATCCTCCTCGCCATCTCGTCGTCGCGGCTGGTCCGAAGATAACTGTTGCGCAGGTCTGACATCTTAGTCCTCCTTCCGCACGCGGCCGATGCCGCTTTCGCCGCGCCTGGACCGCCGGGCAGGCGGCTGCCCCGTCCCGGTCGGGATCCCCGCCGCCAGCGGGTCGGGAGCTTCCGGATCAAACTCGCGGTCCCGAGTGGCGAAGAAGGCGGTCAGACGCTCCTGCGTGCGATCGAACCGATCCTGGTTCCACTCGTCCTCCACCAGCCCGCGCAGGGAGCGGGCCTCACGATTGCGTTCACGGATGGCCTCGTAGGTGGCCCAGGTCGCCTCGAAAACCTCCTGTTCGGTCTCACGACGGCGCCGGTTGCGGGTCTCGACCGCCCGGGCCCAGTCCGCTGCGCTCATGCCTTCGAACCGCTGGTCAACTGCGGGCAGCTCGCGCCACACCCCGTTGTCCAGGATCTCCACCGCGCCGAGGTTGTGCGGATCGACGCGGACGGTGACTTTCGTGCCCATGTTGCGGACATATTTCTGCGCGAGCGCCAGATCGTGATAGCGCACGTGCATGACGCGGACACCGTCCTTGGCCAGAGTGCGCTCCAGCTGCACCCCGAAGGCGATCCGCATCTCGCGCGCGCCGGGCGGCGGCAGGACGTGGTGCTCGTCCGTAAGCCGCTCCCAGGCCTCGGCCGGCGTCTCGCCGGCGAGGCCGGAGTGAGGACGGCGGTGATAGATGTCAACGGCCCAGCGGACGAGCGCGAACGCCAGGTCATCAAGGGTGAGCGCCGCGTTCTTCTCGCTGGGGTGGTCACCCCGTTCGACGATGGATCCGAAGGTCCGTCCGGTCAGGCGGGCGACGAGGTCCTGCGCGATGGTCGCGAAGAGACTCTCGATCACGCCCCGCATCTGCGGAACCTTCGCCACCGTCCGGGTCACCCGAATACCCAGGTCCTCGGCCGCGGTCCGAAACTCGCTGCTGACGAAGCCCGCACCGTTGTCGGAGACGATCTCCTCCGGGCGTCCGCACATCGACCAGGGCCGCAGAGCGCCGACCTTGTCCGCCCATTCACGCTTGTCCTCCATGATCATCCGCAGCCCGTCCAACGCCGAGCGATGGCTCGGGGCCAAGCTGATCCGCATCGCCAGGATGCAGCGCGTGGCCCGATCGATGGCGGCGGTGACCCAGATGCGCTTCTTGGCGCCGTCGAGTCCCATGGCTTTCAGCTCGTCCTCGGTGGCGATCCGGTCCCCGCCGGAGAGGGCCAGGATCGTCAAGAGATCCATCTCACACTCGTCCATCTCGACGATCTGCAACGGCCGCATGGTGGTCTTCCCGCGCCCCACGGTGCGCGCGTGCCGGAGTGCGGCGTCTTCGCCGTAACGGCCGGCGTAGACGAGCAGGGGATCAAGCTTCCGGATCGCCCGTTCGACCGTGCTCCGGGACGGCGTCCTCAGCGGAGGTAGGCCGTTGACGCGACGCTCCTCGTTTTCCTGCATGAACCGGGCCTGAAGGGCCTGGTGGATCATCTTCATGTTAGGCCGCTGAGGCGTCGCGTAGCCGCGGACAACCTCATGCAGGAGGCCCTGCTCGACGGAATTGAAGTCGGGACCTTTCTTGCCACACTTCTCCCACCTGTCGCGAAGACCCGCCAGGCCCTCCCGCTCATAGTTCCTGACCCAGGTCTTGAGCGTCCGCGCGCAAGGCATCAAAATCCCCTTGAACTCCTTGCCCGCGCGCCGGCGGCCCGGGTTCTCGCCCTCGAGGTAGATCGAGTTCGCAAGGCCGTGGATCGCAAATTCCGCGTCTTTGATGGAGCGCTCCGTTCGCCGGATTGCGCACTCCGCCTCGAGCCGCTTGAAGGCGAGGACGTAGCATTCCCGACGCTTGATCTCCTTCTTGTCTCTGGCCGGAAGGCCACAGACCATCTGCTCAGGCGCGCGCGCCCGGTTGGCGACACCGGGCGGGGAGAAGAACCCCTGTTCGAACTGCAGGTGGCCCCGCCGGGCGTATTCGGCGATCTGCTCGTGGGACATCTCCTCGGTGAGGCCGCCCGGCAGATCGTGCCGCACCATCAGGTAGCCGTTCGCGCTCTTGCCCAGCGGGCGATAGGGCACGTTCGAGACGCGGAGCAGGTCCTGGTCGCTGAAGCGATACTTGGTGACGACGTTGGTCATGCTGCTTTCCTTTCCTGGCTGATCTCAGTTGCGCAAACGCGGGCCCCCATGCCGATGTGCTCGTGGCGTTCCAGCCGCACCTCGCCGGCCCGGATAAGCCGGGCAACCGCGCTGACGGTGCGGGGGCCGAGGCCGCTGCGGCGGGCGATCTCAGCGACGATGACCGTGCCCGTGGCGCGGGCGAGCACCGCGCTCACCTGTTCGTCAGCGAGGGGATCATGGAAACGGGAGGTATGGATCAGTTCGGCGTTGGCGACCGTGACCGCGTCGAGGTTGCGCTCCGTCACCAGGCTGACGCGGTCGGCAACGGATCGCGGCATCTGGGCGGCGATCCGGGCCAGCAGGGCCCGAATGTCCCTCTTTTCGACGTAGATCTCGGGCTTGACTTCCACGGCGACGACCTCGCCGCTGGTCAGCGTGACCTGGAGGTCGAAGGTGTATTGGTGGGGCTTGCCATCGGCGCCGATGTAGGCTACACGAGGGTATTGGCTGAGAACACGCTCGACATCAGGGCGCGCGTAGAAAGTCAAGATCGCATCGCGCTCGAGCTTGCTTTCGAACTCCAGGCGCTGACCGAAATCGGCGCCGAGCACAAGGCTCCCGGTGCAGGTCCGGGAAGACTTCAGACGGACGCGCCGGGCCGTGGGCAGGTAATCGGCAGGCCTCATCAGGCCGCCGTCAGCGGTTTTAAACATCATCGACCTCGAGAGTGCAGGATGTTGATTTCCACTTGGAACTGACCCGGGACGGCGCCTGATTTC
>NZ_SELD02000067.1 GCF_004923205.2 Paracoccus aeridis | reverse complement strand
GGCAGGTTCAACCGGTGGTTGCAACACCGGCCTGTTTCAGGGATTGTAGTGCTTCACCGAAGACTTCGGCGGGGGTCTTCCAGCCGAGGGTCTTGCGGGGTCTGTTGTTGAGGGTGTGGGCCACCGCTTCGAGGTCGTCTGCGCTCCAGCGGGACAGGTCGGTGCCCTTGGGGAAGTACTGACGTAGCAGGCCGTTGGTGTTCTCGTTGGTGGGCCGTTGCCACGGGGAGTGCGGATCAGCGAAGAACACCTTGGTGCCAGTCTCAAGAGTGAACGCGGCATGTCCTGATAGTTCCTTGCCGCGGTCCCAGGTGATCGTCTTGCGTAACTGCTGGGGCAGGGTCGTGATCGCAGCGGCCAGAGCCGCGTTCATCGCGACTGCACCGTAGCCGCCCAGCGCGGGGCCGTTCTTAACCGGAGGGTGCTCGCCCCAGCCGTCGAGGCGGGGCAAGCGGACCAGGATCGTCGCGCGGCTGCGACGCTCGACCAAGGTCCCGATCGCAGAGCGGCCGGTCCCGATGACCAGGTCACCTTCCCAGTGTCCTGGAACAGCGCGATCAGCGGCTTCTGCGGGGCGTTGGCTGATCACGACCTCGGCGCCGACATGACCGCCGGGTTTGTTCCGGGAACGCTCACGGGGCTGTCGCAACGCCCTGCCCGTTCGCAGGCAAGCCACCAGCTCACGCTTCAGCGCGCCGCGGCCTTCGATGAACAACGCCTGGTAGATCGCCTCATGACTGATACGCATTGACTCATCATCAGGGAAATCCAGCTTCAAGCGGTGACTGATCTGCTCCGGGCTCCAACTGGTGGCCCACCGTCGATCTTGCCGACGAGGCTTGTTCAACCCCTTCCACGTCGGCGTGACCGGCCCTTCCACCGGCGTCCCGTCCGGGCCAGTGACCTTCCCAGAGAGTCTGTCCTGGACATAGTCGCGAAGCCGCAGGTTGGCCACCAGCTTCGCGGTCTTGGGTCGTTTCGCGGCCTCTTGGGCTTTCCATTGGGCCACCGTGGCGCGATACTCCAGCTTCCCGCTGCGGGTAGCAGCGTTGCGGCGCAACTCCCGACTGATCGTGCCCGGATCCCGCCCAAGGGTACGCGCGATCGACCGGACACCGCGTCCCTGAGCACGCAAGATCGCGATCTCCTCTCGCTCCTCGAAACTGAGATAACGACCAGTTGGCTCCGTCAACGTCAGCGGTGGCATACCGCCAGCGTGACGGAACCACCGTGATCCGACCGGCACCGACACCCCCACCGCCAGCGCTGCCTCCGCTGTCGTGACCCCGGCCGCGATCAGGCGCCAGAATTGTCGCTGCACCGCCCTCGATGGCTGCGGTCTGCCCGGAGAGCGCATTGCTGGCCGCAACGCCCGGTCCGCGCGCCACTGCCGCCGCATCCCCTCCGGGACCTCGCTGGTCTTCATGCTCCAGTCCTTGGTCGCCATCCTTGAACACCTTTCTCACCTCAAGGTGTTGCGACGACCAGTTGAATCCGCC
>NZ_SELD02000066.1:82500-245345 GCF_004923205.2 Paracoccus aeridis | reverse complement strand
CGATCACTCCCTGAACCCGGCAGGGCAGTCAGGCCGGACGCTTACGCAGATCGCACGGTTCGCGCCTGAGGAACTGCGACGCGGGATATTCGATTTCACGGTTCCGAGCCCGAGTACGCTGCGCAGACACTACCGGATCTTCCGCGAGGCTGTGGGTGATGTGCTGGCACACAAGCCCAAGCAGCCCCGGGTGCACCACAAGCGCCGGGCGGCGTGTGCAGAGAGCCGCAGGCTAACCTACCAGTTGATACGAGAGGCACTCACACCCGAGACGCGGGGCATATCGGCGCCTTCGCGCGAGGTGGTCTCCCGCTTGCAGGAGATCAATAGTCAACGCCGCTCAGACCGGAAAGCGCCGCTCTACATCTATAGTCGGCGACAGGTCCAACGCATGATCGCCGGGTTGTCGGCCTTCGAACGAATCTGCGCCCAGGAAGGTATCGACAAGGCTCGGCACCGGTTCAGCTCATACCTGAGCGGTCCTGCGACGGTGTGCGTGCTCGAAACCGTGGAGATCGACGACTGGGAAGTCGACCTGATCACCCTGTTCAGGGACTTGGGACTCCTTTCGCTCCTCTCCGAAGACATAGTCGAGAAGCTTCCCGCCGGCAGGAGATGGGTATGCGTTGCGATCGACAGGGCATCGCGGTGTATCCTGGGTATCCGGATTGCTGCGACCCCGTCAGCAGAAGAATTCCGAAAGCTCCTGGAGATGGTGGTGTCTGACAAGACCGAGCTGGCGCGTGCCTGCGGCGCCAGCGGCACGTGGCATCAATGCGGCCGCCCGGTGATCATCGCGACAGACACTGGCGCCAGCTTCGTGGCGAGTGACTCAATCGAGCGCGTGATCGATCTGGGTTCCGCCCTCCAGTATGCGGCGGTCAAATGTGCCGAACTGCGCGCGATGATCGAACGTTGGTTCGGGACCCTCAACAGAACCCTGACACCTCGCCTGCCGGGGCACACCCAATCCAACCCGACAAAGCGTGGCGATTACGATGCCGAGGCGAATGCCTGCCTGGATGACGACGACCTGATCAGGATTCTGGTCTGCTACATCGTCGATGAATATCATCATACGCCTCACGACGGGCTGGGAGGGCAAACGCCCTCCAGGCGGTGGCGCGATCTGGAACAGGAAACCGGTTTCCTCCAGCCCCCGGTTGACCGCCTCACCCGCTGTGCCGCGCTCGGCATCGAGCTTCAGCTGCGCGTGGGCAAGCAAGGCGTCACTGTCTTTGGTAACCGTTACAGCTGTCCAGAGCTGCGAGACCATTACGCCACGGGCATGGACCGAAGCATGCGGGTTCGGATCGATACCGCCAACCTGGGCATGGTGGCCGTGGAGGTCGGCGGGAAATGGGTGCCCGCCAGGCCGCACACGAAGGACATGGAGGGGATCAGCCTGCCCGAGTGGGTCGAGGAGTGTCGCAGACTCCGCGAACGTTACAAGCATGAGGCCGAGTTGTCCGCCCATCTGCGGGCAAACGCTGCCCGCACGATCCGGGTGATCGCGTCGGACGCCCGGGCGAGGTTGCGTCGTCGAGAGGCGACCCCCTTTGGCCATTCGGTCGAGTACGTGCAGAAACTGCATAAAACCCTGTTCGAAGGGTTCCGCTTCCGGGACGAGATCGACACCCGGCTGGAGGAGGCTCCCGACGGCGTCGGCAGGGAGATCCTGCCAGCCACTGAGATCGAGGTGCCGACACCATCAGCCACCAGCATCCCGCTGAGCCTGCCGGACAAGGGGCAGGACGAGGACGAAGCTCCGATCCAACCTGACGACACCTGGCTTCTGGAGGACGGCCGATGACCGCGTCCCCCGATCGGATCGCCGAGGTTGCCAAGCTCGTAACAGGGTTGAAGGGCCGGCTGTTTCAGACGCCCACCTATCGCGAATTCCAGCAGGAGTTCGACTTCCTGCTGGCTCAGCGCCGGGCCAGTGCTGAGGACGGGCGACAACCGGAGGCGCGTGGCCTGCTCGTCGTCGCGCCGTCCGGCGCGGGCAAGACCACGCTCATCCGGAATGCGTTCCGGCAGCATCCGTCCGGCCTGCGCCTGCTGACCGATGACGACGAGCGTGCGGATGTGGTGAGCATGGCCGTGCCGTCGCCGGCGACACCAAAGGGAGTCGGTCTCAGCATGCTCGAGGCGCTCCGCTATCCGCTGCGTCGGGATCGCTCTGCCCATATCATCTGGCAGCTGGTAAAGGCGCAGTTCGCGCAGCGGCAGGTACTGTTCCTGCATCTCGACGAGGCGCAGGACTTCAGTCGGCACAACAACCGTGCCGACCAGCAGGCCGTTATCAGCACACTCAAATCGCTGATGCAGTCGCCGGAATGGCCCGTGGGCCTGATCCTCAGCGGGATGCCCGAACTGCTCGACCTGGTGAACATGGACCCTCAGCTCGCCCGGCGTCTGAAGCCCATCACGCACCGATCACTCAGCGTCAGTGTCGACGGGCCGATGCTGCTGTCTGCCCTTCGGCAATACGCATCCGTGGCCGGGATCACCGTCGACGATGAGCTTGCCCAGACGCGATTCATCAAGCGGCTGATCCATGCGGCGGATCATTGCTTCGGGATCCTCGTCGAACTGATCTGCGAGGCGATCGGTGAGGCATTGCTGGCGAACGCAGACAGCCTGTCTGTCCGGTCGTTCGCGACCTGTTTCGGCAAGCGCGCGGGCGTCCCCGACGGCCTCAACCCGTTCATAGCCGAGGACTTCCGCGCCCTTGATGTGCGCAGGCTGCTGCAGACCGAGCCTGGCCCCGGGCCGAAGGCAGGGCGCAGATGAGACTCGGTCTTCGCCTGCCCATCCTGCCCGGAGAGACGCTGCCGTCTTTCGTCTCAGCCCTCGCCGCCAAGAACGGGTCCTGCCACGCGCAGGATTTTTCCCAGGACATGGGTCTGTCATGGCGGCGAATCCTGCAACTCGATCCCGACACGGTTTGGGACCTGTCCGAACTGACGGGCATCGCAGTGCCGGACCTCGTCGCGCACAGCTTTGCGCCGGTGGGCGATGGCTTCTTCCGGTTCCGGGACCATGAGCTTCCCCTGTCCTCCCTCGATCGCTCGGCGCTCAGATACTGCCCGGTCTGCCTGGCCGACGATAGCGACCGGCATGGCAGGGGCTACGGGCGCGCGCTGTGGCAGATCGACCCACTTAGGGTCTGTCCGGATCACGGCACGCTCCTGGACGTGCTGCCTGCACCAACTTACCCGCGCTGTCCGCATGACTTCGCGGGTCGCCTCGGGGCGCTCGGCGCGCCAGGCCCAGTCAACCAGCCAGAGGAATTCGGACACGATGCCACGGACTTTATACGCTATATCAGGGCCCGGCTCTGTCAGGATACGAATCGGACAGGCCTTACTCTGCTGGATCGCCTTCCTGTCGATGTGGCTGCCCGCCTCTGTGAGAATTTGGGCATTCTGGTCACCTCGGGTCCGGATCCGCGGCCGCAGGCCCTGTCCGGCAGGGAGCGAGCCACTGCGGGCGGGTGCGGCTTCGCGATCTGTGCTCAGGGCAGCGATGCGTTGTCCGCTGCCTACGACACCGTGCGCAGGCGATCGACGAGCGACCGCGGCGGGTTCTACAGCGACTTCGGGTTCTTTGCTCGCTGGTTACAGAGGCTTTCCCATCCTGACCGGTATCGACCCGTCCTGGACCATTTCCGAACCTTCGTCTTCGACAACTATCCCCTGTCGCCCGGTCAGCAGGTGTTGGGCGAGACCTCCACCGAGCGGCGCTGGTTCACTTGGTCGGAGCTGGGCCGCGCCTACGGCCTCAGTACCGGCCGCATCACCCGCTTTCAGCACGCCGCCGGGATCGAAGGTGACGCGCTGCGGCGGGTGGCGCCGGATGCATATCATGCCGAACTGACGGCCCTGTCGTCCGGCCTCGACCGTAAGGCGGCGGCCCGGAGGCTGGACGTCCACCCGTCGGCAGTCGACGGTCTGGCGGAGGTCGGGCTGCTGCGGCACGGAATCGCGCTGCCAGGGCTGGACAAGCTGTTCCTGCCACACGACGTCGATGCCTTCTTCTCCGCAGTCAGCGTTCATGCTCAAGTGGTCGACACCGCGCCCAAAGGGTCCTTTCCGATCCGGCTGGTCTGCAATAAGGCCAAGGTGACGAGCGGTGATCTGCTGCGCGCGCAGATCGCAGGCCGGCTCAGAAAGACTTGCCGGCTGCGCGATCCTGACGGGATGCCGGGCCTGCTGTTCGACCTGTCCGAAGTGCTGGACCTGTTCGAAGGCAAGCCGCTGACCGGCCTGACACGCGCCGACCTCAAGGCACGGCTTCATGTCAACAGTTCCACCGTGAGCCTGCTGTTGAAAGAGGGGATGATCATGAGCCGGGAGGTGCGCCATCCCCGCTCGCGTCAGCCGCTGACGCTGGTCGAGCCGGCGGACCTGAGCAGGTTTCTTTCGAAACATCTCCCGCTCGGGCTGATCGCCCATCAACTGGGAACACAGGCGAAGCATGTCGCGGCACGGCTCGACAAGGCCACGGTGCGGCCGATTCCCCTGCCGGACCACTGCAGCAAGATCTATCTGCGTGACGCAGTAATCCCGGTCATCTCGATCTGATCACGGCTCAAGGCATCCGCCCCGTCGACGCGTTCGGCGGGGCGTTCGCACGCCCGCCGAACCCCACCCGAGCGGGGCCAAAGCCGCGTTGAGTTAATCTCGCGTGTCGTTTGAGATAGTTTCACGGTCGTTTGAGTTAACTACACGTGTCGCTTGACATGGGAGAAAGTGGTGAGCCCAACAGGATTCGAACCTGTGACCCACTGATTAAAAGTCAGTTGCTCTACCAACTGAGCTATGGGCCCATCACAGGCGGCTTCCTTAGTGGGGGTGCGCCGGGGGGTCAAGCGGAAAGTGGCGCGGGGCTGGCGGAATCGCCGGCGGGCGCGTATATCGCCGCGATGGACACATGGTCAGCTTCCGGCCTGCCCTTCATGAAGATGCATGGGCTGGGCAACGATTTCGTCGTGGTCGACCTGCGCGCGGGCGGGCCGCTGCCCGACGCTGCCCTGGTGCGGCGGATCGCGGACCGGCATTTCGGGGTCGGGTTCGACCAGCTCGCGACGATCCAGGCCGACGGGAACGCCGACGCGAAGCTGACGTTCTTCAACGCGGACGGGTCGGTGTCGGCGGCCTGCGGCAACGCCACCCGCTGCATCGGGCGGTTCCTGCTGGACGAGACGGGAAAGGCCGCGCTGCGGCTGCGGACCGACCACGGGGTGCTGGCGGTCGAGGATGCGGGCGGCGGCATCACCCGAGTCAACATGGGGCCGCCGGTGCTGGACTGGCAGGAGATCCCGCTTTCCCGCGACGTGGACCTGCTGCACCTGCCGATCGACGGCGACCCGGTCGCGACCGGCATGGGCAACCCGCACGTCACCTTCTTCGTCGACGATGCCGAGGGGTTCGCCGCGTTCGAGGCGTTCGGCGCCGCGCACGAGCACCACCCGCTTTACCCCCGGCGCACCAATGTCGAGGTGGCGCAGGTGATCGCGCCCGACACGCTGCGCGTGCGGATCTGGGAACGGGGCGTGGGCGTCACCTGGGCGTCGGGGTCGTGTTCCTGCGCGGCGGCCGTCGCGGCGGCGCGGCGGGGGCTGACCGGGCGTTCGGTCCGCGTGATCGTGGATGGCGGGGAACTGCAGATCGACTGGCGCGACGACGGCGTCTGGATGGCGGGGCCGACGGCGCATGTCGCGGACGGGGTCCTGCGCGCCGACTGGATCGCGGGAACGGGCGCATGACCGCGCAGCCGAAACCCCCGGTGCTGGCGACGCTCGGCTGCCGCCTCAACGCCTACGAATCCGAGGCGATGCGCGAGCTTGCGACCGCCGCGGGCCTCGACGGCGCGGTGATCGTCAACACCTGCGCCGTCACCGCCGAGGCGGTCCGCAAGGCCCGCCAGGAGATCCGCCGCCTGGCGCGCGAGAACCCCGGCGCCCCCGTCATCGTGACCGGCTGCGCCGCGCAGACCGAGCCCGAGACCTTCGCCGCCATGCCCGAGGTCGCCCGCGTCGTTGGCAACGCCGAGAAGATGCAGCCCGCCACCTGGGCCGGGCTCGCGGCCCCCGACCTGATCGGCGCGACCGAGCGGGTGATGGTCGACGACATCATGTCCGTGCGCGAGACGGCGGGCCACCTGATCGACGGCTTCGGCCGCCACCGCGCCTATGTGCAGGTGCAGAACGGCTGCGACCACCGCTGCACCTTCTGCATCATTCCCTTCGGCCGGGGAAACTCGCGGTCGGTCCCGGCGGGCGTCGTGGTCGAACAGATCCGGCGACTGCGTGACCGCGGCTTCAACGAGGTCGTTCTGACCGGGGTGGACCTGACGAGCTGGGGCGCGGACCTGCCGGGCCAGCCGCGGCTCGGCAACCTCGTGCGTCGCATCCTCAGGATGGTGCCGGACCTGCCGCGGCTGCGGATCTCGTCGATCGACAGCATCGAGGCCGATCCCGACCTGATGGAGGCGATCGCGACGGAAGCCCGGCTGATGCCGCATCTGCACCTGAGCCTCCAGCATGGCGACGACCTGATCCTCAAGCGGATGAAGCGCCGCCACCTGCGCGACGACGCGATCCGCTTCTGCGAGGACGCGCGCCGTCTTCGGCCCGACATCGTCTTCGGCGCCGACATCATCGCGGGCTTCCCGACCGAGACCGAGGCGCATTTCGACAATTCGGTGAAGCTCGTCCGCGACTGCGGGCTGACCTTCCTGCACGTCTTTCCCTACAGCGCCCGCAAGGGAACCCCGGCGGCGCGGATGCCGCGGGTGCCCGGCCCCGCGATCAAGGACCGCGCCGCCCGGCTGCGGGCGGTGGGCCGGGATGCGCTGCTGGCGCATCTCCGGGCGCAGGTCGGCGCGCGGCACGTCGTGCTGACGGAGGGACCTCGGCTGGGGCGGACCGGGCAGTTCACCGAAGTCTCGTTCGACCGCGACATGCCGGAGGGCGCGCTTGTCGACGTGACGATCGCCGGTCACGACGGGGCGCGGCTGACGGCCTGAGGTCGCCCGTTCGCGCGCGGGTCCGCGCCTCTGCTGCGGTCGCGGCGCCCCCCCGCAGACAAGGCGGGGTTCCTTGCGAGCCGGCAGACGCGGCGGGCCGGGCACGCGCCCGCCGCGACCGTGGTCAGCTGCGATAGCGTTGCAGCCAGTGCGCGTAAGGGGCGGGCAGCGTCGCGGGCGCGGCCTTGTCGACGCCGAGCTCCAGTGCCGCCTGATAGGGCCAGTGCGGGTTCGCCAGCAGCGGACGGCCCAGCGACACGAGGTCCAGCGTGCCGTCCTCGACCAGCCCGTTCGCCTGAGCGGCCCCGCTGATGAACCAGCTCGTCGTGGTGGGGATCGCGACCTCGCGGCGCACCCGCTTCGCGATCGGCGCCATCAGCGCCGGGCCCCACGGGATCTGCGCGGTCGGCGTGGTGAAGCCCATGCTCACGTCGATCAGGTCGATGCCTTCGTCCTTGAGGCGGCGCACCATGCGGATGCCGTCCTCGAGATCGTCCGATCCGTCGAATTCGGTCACGCCGAAGCGGGCGATCAGCGGCAGGTTCTCGGGCCAGACCTCGCGCACGGCCGCGACGGTTTCCACAAGGAACCGGGCGCGGCCGTCGAAGTCGCCGCCGTAGTCGTCGTCGCGCCTGTTGGACCAGGTGGAAAAGAAGCTCTGCCCCAGGTAGCCGTGGGCGAAATGCAGCTCCAGCCACTCGAACCCCGCGTCGCGCGCGCGGCGGGCGGCGGCGACGAAGTCGGCCTGAACGCGGGCGATGTCGTTCTTCGTCATCGCGCGGGGCACCCTGGGCAGGTTCGCGCCGTGCGCGACGGCCGACGGCGCGATGGTTTCCCAGCCGCGCGGATCGTCGTCGGCGATGTGGTCGTCCCCTTCCCACGGCCGGTTGGCGCTGGCCTTGCGCCCTGCATGGGCGATCTGGATGCCGGGCACCGCGCCAGCGTCCTTCATCAGGCGGACGATGCCGGCCCATGCCCCGGCCTGCTCGTCATTCCAGATGCCGGTGCAGCCGGGGGTGATCCGCCCCTCGGGCGAGACCGCCGTCGCCTCGACGATCACCAGCGCCGCGCCGCCGCGGGCAAGCCCCGCAAGATGCGCGCGGTGCCAGTCGTTGGGAAGCCCGTCTTCCGCGGAATACTGGCACATGGGCGACACGACGATGCGGTTGCGAAGCGTGGTGTCCTTCAGCTGGAAGGGCGTGAACAGCGGGGCCATCCTGGAATCCTTGTCCTGCGAGCGCGGACGGAGCCGCGTCATTCGATAGTTCGAAAATATTCGAACATTGAAGCGGGCACAACCCGTGCTATGATCCGGCATGCGCAAGATGAACCATCCCGCCATCGACGACATCGCGCTGTCGCAGGTGCTGCATGCGCTGAGCGATCCGGTCCGCCTTGACGTGGTGCGGACGCTCGCGCGGGACGGCGTTGCCAGCTGCTCGGCGCTGGACGGCGGACGGCCGAAGTCGAGCATGTCGCATCACTTCCGGGTCCTGCGCGAATCGGGACTGGTGCGGACGCAGACCGACGGCCCCGCCCACATGAACGAGCTGCGGCGCGAGGAGATGGACCGCCGCTTCCCGGGCCTTCTGGGCGCCGTTCTTGGCGCGCCGGCGGATTGAGCGCCCAGCCGATCGAGCGCCGGCCGCCGACGGCGGCGGTCGTGTGGCATCGCCTGCGGAACGTGGATATGATCGGCCGAACCGCGGCCGCTCGGGCCGCCGAGACCATCTGAGGAACTGCCCATGTCCGATCCCGAAATCGAGGCGATGTCGTTCGAGGACGCCATGAAGGAGCTTGAGGCGACGGTCGGCAAGCTGGAACACGGCGAGGCGACGCTGGAACAGTCGATCGCCCTTTACGAGCGCGGCGCGAAGCTGCGCGCGCATTGCGACCGCCGCCTGCGCGAGGCCGAGGAGCGGGTCGAGAAGATCACCATGGCGGCAAATGGCGAGCCGCAGGGAACCGTTCCCGTCGAAGGGCTTTGACCCTGCAAACGAGGACGCCGCCGATGGACACGGGCCTGCCCGCCCCGCTGACTTCCCGCATGGCCGAAGTGCAGGGCCAGGTCTCTGCCGCGCTGGACGCGACGTTGGATCTTCAGCCGCCGGGAGAGCTGACCGACGCCATGCGCTACGCCTGCGAGGGCGGCAAGCGCATCCGCGCCTTCCTGGTGCTGGAATCCGCGCAGCTGCACGGCGTCCCCGACGCCGCCGCGCTGCCGGTGGCGGAGGCGGTCGAGATGCTGCACGCCTACAGCCTGATCCACGACGACCTGCCCGCGATCGACAACGACGACCTGCGCCGGGGCCGCCCGACCTGCCACGTCCGCTTCGACGAGGCGACCGCGATCCTCGCCGGCGACGCGCTGCAGTCGCTAGCCTTCGAGCGGCTGGCCGATCCCGCCATCGGCGGCGCGGAGGCGCGGGTGGAACTCGTGCGCCGCTTCGCGCAGGCCGTGGGGGCGCGCGGCATGGTCTGGGGACAGATGCAGGACATCGCGGCGGAAACGGCGGCCTCGCCGCTCAGCCTCGATCAGATCGTGGCGCTGCAGGACGGCAAGACCGGCGCGCTGATCGGCTTCGCCGCGACCGCGGGCGCCGTGATCGCGCAGGCCGACCCGGCCCCGCTGGGCGAATACGCCCGGAACCTGGGTCTCGCATTCCAGATCGCCGACGACATCCTCGACGTGACCGGCACGCAGGAAACCACCGGCAAGCGGGTCGGAAAGGACGCGGCGGCGGGCAAGGCGACCTTCGTGTCGCGGATGGGCCTCGACCGCGCACGGACCGAGGCGCAGGCCATGGTCGACCGGGCCGAGGCCGCGCTTGAAGTTTATCAAGCCGCGGGCGGCCAGACGCGGGCGGCCGAAAACTTGCGGCAGCTGGCCCGTTTCGTTATCCACCGCCAGACGTGACGACGCGACCTTCGCGGGATGAAGCCACCCGAAAGGGGCACGCCACATGACCGACAACACCATCCAGCCCATGCCAGACCGCCCGGCGACGCCGGTCCTCGACCGCGTGTCGCTGCCCTCGGACCTCAAGGCGCTGTCGGACCGCGAACTGCGCCAGCTCGCCGACGAGCTGCGGGCCGAGACGATCAGCGCCGTGAGCGTGACCGGCGGGCACCTGGGCGCGGGGCTCGGCGTCGTGGAACTGACCGTGGCGCTGCACGCCGTCTTCACCGCGCCCCGCGACAAGATCATCTGGGACGTCGGCCACCAGTGTTATCCGCACAAGATCATCACCGGGCGGCGCGACCGCATCCGCACGCTGCGGACCGAAGGCGGGCTGTCGGGGTTCACCAAGCGCGCCGAGTCCGCCTATGACCCGTTCGGGGCGGGGCATTCCAGCACCTCGATCAGCGCGGCGCTGGGGTTCGCGGTCGCGCGCGACCTCGGCGGAGATCCGGGCGACGCGGTCGCGGTGATCGGGGACGGCGCGATGAGCGCGGGGATGGCGTTCGAGGCGCTGAACAACGCGGGCCACCTCGGCACCCGGATGATCGTGGTGCTGAACGACAACGAGATGTCGATCGCGCCGCCGACCGGGGCGCTGTCGAGCTATCTCACCCGGCTTTATACCCAGGGCCCGTTCCAGGAACTCAAGGCCGCCGCAAAGGGCGCGGTCGGGCTGCTGCCGCCCCCCGTGCAGGAAGGCGCGCGGCGCGCGAAGGAAATGCTCAAGGGCATGACCGTCGGCGGCACGCTGTTCGAGGAGCTGGGCTTTTCCTATATCGGCCCCGTCGACGGCCACGACCTCGACCAGCTCCTGCCGCTGCTGCGCACCGTGAAGTCGCGCGCCACCGGTCCGGTGCTGATTCACGCCGTCACGAAGAAGGGCAAGGGCTACGCCCCGGCCGAGAACGCCGCCGACCGGGGCCACGCGCGGGCCAAGTTCGACGTGGTCACGGGCGAGCAGGCGAAGGCGAAGTCCAACGCGCCGAGCTATACCGGCGTCTTCGCCAAGTCGCTGGTGAAGCTGGCCGAGACGGACGACAGGATCGTCGCGATCACCGCGGCGATGCCGGACGGGACCGGGCTCAACCTGTTCGCCGAGCGCTTCCCGCGCCGCTGCTTCGACGTGGGGATCGCGGAACAGCATGCCGTCACCTTCTCGGCCGGGCTCGCCGCGGGCGGGATGAAGCCGTTCTGCGCGCTGTATTCCACGTTCCTGCAGCGCGGCTATGACCAGGTGGTCCACGACGTCGCGATCCAGCGGCTGCCGGTGCGCTTCGCGATCGACCGCGCGGGCCTTGTCGGCGCGGACGGCGCAACCCACGCGGGCGCCTATGACGTGGGGTTCCTGACCAACCTGCCCGGCTTCGTGGTGATGGCCGCCGCCGACGAGGCGGAGCTGGTCCACATGGTCGCGACCGCCGCCGCGCTGGACGACCGGCCATCCGCCTTCCGCTTTCCGCGCGGCGAGGGCACCGGGGTGGAAATGCCCGAGCGCGGCACGCCGCTGGAAATCGGCCGCGGCCGCATCGTTGCCGAAGGGGCGCGGGTCGCGATCCTGTCCTTCGGCACGCGCCTGTCGGAAGTCATGCGCGCGCGCGAGGCGCTGGCCGCGCGCGGCATCGCGCCGACGGTGGCCGACGCGCGCTTCGCCAAGCCCCTCGACCGCGACCTGATCCTGCAACTCGCCCGCCACCACGAGGCGCTGATCACGATCGAGGAAGGCGCGGTCGGCGGCTTCGGCAGCCACGTGGCGCAGCTGCTCGCCGACGCGGGCGTGTTCGACCACGGGCTGCGCTTCCGCAGCATGGTCCTGCCCGACACCTTCATCGACCACGCCTCGCCCGAGGCGATGTACCGCGCCGCCGCGATGGACGCCCCGCAGATCGAGGCGAAGGTGCTGGAAGTGCTGGGCGTCGCGGTCGCCCGCCGGGCCTGACCAGGGCCCCGGGGTCGCGCCGCGGATTGCAAATCCGGCGCGGGCGGCGCATGGGTCGCGCCCTGCCCCGCCCGCGTCATGCTGATGGAGCCAGTCCTTGAGCATCCACACCCACCCGCTCGCCCATCCGCACGACCCGCACCGGATCACCCGGACGGGCTGGCTCCGCGCGGCGGTCCTTGGCGCCAACGACGGAATCGTGTCGATCGCGTCGCTCATCGTGGGCGTGTCAAACGCCAGCGCCGAGCCGCGTGCCGTGGTGGTCGCGGGGGTGGCGGGGCTCGCGGCGGGCGCGCTGTCGATGGCGGCGGGCGAATATGTCAGCGTCAGCTCGCAGATGGACATCGAGAAGGCCGACATCCGGCGCGAGAGGCGCTCGCTTCACAGCCAGCCGGACATCGAGCTGGAGGAGCTGGTGCGCATCTACGAGGCACGCGGGCTCGCGCCCGGGACGGCCCGGCTGGTCGCGGTGGAACTGACCGAACACGACGCGCTCGGCGCGCATGTCCGCGACGAGCTGGGCCTGACCGAGGTCATGGCGGCCCGCCCGATGCAGGCGGCGCTGGCGTCGGCGCTGACGTTCAGCGCGGCGGGCTCGGTGCCGCTGGCGGCGGCGCTGCTGGCGCCGCAGGGAAGCGTGGCGGTCGTGGTCTGGCTGGTCACGCTGCTGGCGCTGGCCGCTCTGGGCGCGATCGGCGCCATCGCGGGGGGCGCCCGGATCGGGCGGGGGATCGTCCGGGTGCTTGTCTGGGGCAGTGCGGCGATGGCAATCACGTCCGGGATCGGGCATGTTTTCGGCATCGCTGCCTGACGAGGGACACCGATCATGCGTGCAGTTCTTTTCGCCGCGGTGCTGGCCCTTTCCGCTTGCCCGGCCTGGGCGATCCAGGAATACACGCTGCCCACGCTGTTCGACGTGACCGGCGTCGCCGCGGGCGACAGGCTGAACATCCGCGAACGCCCCGACGCCTCGGCCCCGGTGATCGGCACCCTCGCCCCGGATGCGACGGGTGTCGAGGTCGTGGCCGAGCGGTCCGGCTGGGCGCAGGTCAACACGGCCGAGCGCCGGGGCTGGGTCAACGCCAAGTTCCTGCGCTACCGCACCAATGTCTGGGCCGACGGGCAGCTGCCGCCCACATTGCGGTGCCTCGGGACCGAGCCGTTCTGGGGCATCGAGATGCGGGGCAACGAGGTCGTGTTCTCATCCCCCGACGGGGGCGAGCAGGCGATGATGTTGCGTTCGGTGATGGACACCGGCGTGCCGCGAAGCCCGTTGCGCGGGCTGATCGCGGGCGACGACGCGGGGCGGATGACGGCGGTGATCCAGCCGCAGCTGTGCACCGACGGCATGTCGGATCGCGCCTACGGGCTGACCGCGACGGTGATCTTCGACGGGGCGCGGCAGGATCCGACGATGCTGACCGGCTGCTGCCGGATCGGAAACTAGGCCGGCGCCTCGGCCGCGAGGATCGCGGCCAGCCCGGCGCGGTAGTCGGGATGAAGCAGCCGCACGCCGAGCTCGTCCTTGATGCGGTCGTTTCGCACCCGCTTGCTTTCGGCATAGAAGCTGCGCGCCATCGGCGTCATCTCTGCGGTGTCGTAGTCCTGCGCGGGCGGCACCGGCACGCCGATCAGCCGGGCCGCGTGGGCGATCACGTCCTGCGGCGGCGCGGGGTCGTCGTCGCAGACATTGTAGACCACGCCGGGGTGCGGCCGCGCGATGGAGGCGGCGAGCACCTGCGCGATGTCCTCGGCATGGATGCGGGAAAAGACCTGCCCCGGCTTGACGATCCGGCGGGCGGTGCCCTTGCGGATCTTCTCGAACGGGCCGCTGCCGGGTCCGTAGATGCCGGCGAGACGGAAGATGTGGAGCGGCAGGCCCCGCGCCGTAGCCAACGCCCGCCACCCGGCCTCGGCCGCGACGCGCTGGCGGCCGCGTTCGGTCGTGGGGACGAGGTCGGAGCCTTCGTCCACCCAGCCGCCCGCGCGGTCACCATAAACGCCCGTGGTGGAAAGATACCCGATCCACCCCGCCGGGCTTGCGGCAATGGCGTCCCCCAGCGCGCGCAGCACCGGATCGCCGTCCGCCCCCGGGGGTACGCTGAGGAGGATCGCGTCCGCGCGCGCGAGATCCGCCCGCAAGCGGTCGTCCTCGCCCGGCCAGACCAGCGGCTCGGCCCCGGCGGCGGCGACGTCCGCCGCGCTCTTGCGGGTCGTGCCGGTGACGGTCCAGCCTTCGCGCACCAGCCGCCGGGTCAGGAACCCGGCGCTGTAGCCGTGGCCGATGGTGACGAGCCTTCGGCCGTTCACCCCATGACCTCGGCGGCGATGGCGAAGCTGCGAAGCCGCGCCTCGGGGTCGTGGATCATGCCGGTCAGGATCATCTCGTCGGGGCGGTAGCTGGCCGCGAACTCGTCCAGCTGGCGCTTGACCGACGCGGGCGATCCGACGGCGCTGACCCGCAGGGCGGCGTCGAGCGTCGGGTGATACTGCGCAGGCACCACCTGCGACAGGTCGTCGACCGGCGGCGGCAGCTTCCCCGGCGCGCCGGTGCGCAGGCGGTAGAAGCTCTGCTGCTGGCTCGTCCGCAACTTCCGCGCCGCCTCGTCGGTATCGGCGGCAAAGACGTTCACCGCCAGCATGAACCGCGGCGCGTCGCCCCACGGCCCCGGCTGGAAGCGGTCGCGGTAAAGCTGGACCGCCTGGTCCAGGTCGCCCGGCGCGAAATGCGAGGCGAAGGCGTAGGGCAGCCCCAGCGCCGCGGCGAGGCTCGCCCCGTAGAGCGACGAGCCGAGGATCCAGACCGGCACGTTGGTGTCCTGTCCCGGATGCGCCGCCACGGGCGCGCCCGCGCGTTCGGGGCCGAGGTAGCTCAGCAGTTCCACCACGTCGTTGGGGAAGTCGTCGTTGCGCGCCATGCCGCGGCGCAGCGCCTGCATCACCGCGCCGTCCCCGCCGGGCGCCCGCCCCAGGCCGAGGTCGATCCGCGGCCCGTGGATGGTGGCGAGCGTGCCGAACGCCTCGGCCACCGCCAGGGGCGCGTGGTTGGGCAGCATGATCCCGCCCGCGCCGACGCGGATCGTCCGGGTGTGGTCGGCGACGTGGCCGATCAGCACCGCCGTCGCGGCGCTGGCGATGCCGGGCATGTTGTGGTGTTCGGCCAGCCAGTAGCGCTTGTAGCCCTGCGCCTCGGCCGCCTGCGCCAGCCGGATGCTGTTTCGGATCGAGGTCGCGGCGTCCGACCCCTCGGACACGGGGGCCAGGTCGAGGATCGAGAGGTCCATGGAAGCTCCTTCGTTTGAAGGTCAGATAGGTTCGCGGCCGTCGTCTTGCCAGTGTCGCGCCCCGGTGCGACAGTCCGGACCCAACAGGCGGGCCGACCCGACGCGACCGCCTTGCGCGAAGGGGACTGTCCATGAACGGCATTTCACGTCTGCTGCCGGTCGAGACGCCGGAGCCGGTGGAGCGCGCCTTCTTCGACGAGCCGAAGGCCGCCGTCGCCCGGCTGGTCGAGCTTTACGACCGCGCCTCGCAGTTCCTGCTGGACAGGTTCCTGGCGACGCTGGGGGGTGCGCCGCCGCAGGCCCGATACCGCGCGTTCTATCCCGAGGTGCGGCTCACGACCTCGGTCCACAGCCAGACGGATACGCGGCTGTCCTTCGGCCATGTGGCGATGCCGGGCAGCTATGCGGCGACGATCACCCGGCCGGACCTGTTCCGCGACTACCTCGAGGAACAGATCGGCCTTCTGATCCGCAACCACGGGGTTGGCGTCGCGGTCGGCGACAGCGACACGCCGATCCCGGTGCATTTCGCGGTCGCCACCCGCAGCGACCTGAACGTGCCGCAGGAAGGCGTGCTGGGCTATTCGCTGCGGGACGTGTTCGACGTGCCGGACCTTGGGTCCATGAACGACGACATCGTGAACGGGATTGCCGGGCCGAACCCGGACGGAAGCTGGCCGCTCGCGCCCTTCACGGCGCAGCGGGTGGATTACTCTCTGGCGCGGCTGGCGCACTACACCGCAACCGCGCCCGAGCATTTCCAGGCCTTCGTGATGTTCACGAACTACCAGTTCTACGTGGACGAGTTCGAGGCCTTCGCCCGCCGCGCCCTGTCGGACCCGCAGAGCGGCTACACCGCCTTCGTCGGCCCCGGCAACAGCGTGCTGGAACGGCCCGAGGACGTGATCGTCACCGGCGCCAAGACGCCGCAGATGCCGGCCTATCACCTCAAGCGGGCGGACGGGAAAGGGATCACGCTGGTCAACATCGGCGTGGGCCCCTCGAACGCCAAGACCGCGACCGACCACATCGCCGTGCTGCGCCCCCATGCCTGGCTGATGGTGGGCCACTGCGCGGGGCTGCGGAACAGCCAGTCGCTGGGCGACTATGTCCTCGCCCATGCCTACCTGCGCGAGGATCACGTGCTGGACGACGACCTGCCCGTCTGGGTGCCGATCCCCGCGCTGGCCGAGGTCCAGGTCGCCCTGCAGGAGGCCGTGGCCGAGATCACGCAGCTTGACGGTTACGAGCTGAAGCGGATCATGCGGACCGGCACCGTCGCCACCATCGACAACCGCAACTGGGAACTGCGCGACCAGTCCGGGCCGGTGCAGCGGCTGTCGCAGTCGCGCGCGGTCGCGCTCGACATGGAAAGCGCCACCATCGCCGCGAACGGCTTCCGCTTCCGGGTGCCCTACGGCACGCTGCTGTGCGTCAGCGACAAGCCGCTGCACGGCGAGCTGAAGCTGCCCGGCATGGCGACCGACTTCTACCGCACCCAGGTCGCCAGCCACCTGCTGATCGGCGTCCGCGCGATGGAAAAGTTGCGCGAGACGCCCCTTGAACGGATCCACTCGCGCAAGCTGCGGTCGTTCCACGAAACCGCGTTCCTGTAGGTCGCGAACTCGGCGCGCCGCTTGATGTGGCCGCCAGGCATGGCAAGGTGCGGCTTGCAGCCGACCGGCGGATCAGGTCTTGAAAAATGCTTGAAGTGCTGGACAAAACACTGTGTAGCAGGGGAATGCCGGGCCCGGGGCCTCGGTGCCAGACAAACCCGAAGCCAAACAAACCCGAAGCCAGACAAACCCGAAGCGGGACAACAGGAGACGACCGATGGCCAACACCACCGCCGCCGCGAAACCGATGACCAAGACCCAGCTGGTCGCCGCGCTGGCCGACGAAATGGGCGGCGACAAGAAAACCGCCACCGCCGCGCTGGACGCGCTGCAGTCGGTCGTGGCGCGCGTCGTCGCCGAGGGCGGCTCTGTCGCGCTGCCGGGCATCGGCAAGGTCGCCTGCCGCACCCGCCCCGAGCGCATGGTCCGCAACCCGCAGACCCAGGAAATGATGCAGAAGCCCGCCGACAAGGTCGTGAAGGTCACGATCGCCAAGGCGCTGAAGGATTCCGTCAACGCCTGATCCGGGGCACACCGTCCCATGCGAGGGGCCGTGCCGGTTGGCGCGGCCCCTTTTCGTTTACACCGGCCGGCCGCGTTGCCCGGCGAACGCAAGGAAGGCCACGCGCGGATGAACACGACCGTCGACGAGGTGCTGGCCCAGGCCGGAGCGGGCAGGTTCCAGCGCCGGCTGATGATGATCTTCGGCCTGGTCTGGGCAGCCGACGCGATGCAGGTTGTCGCGGTGGGCTTTGCCGCCCCGTCCATCGCCGCGCAGTTCGGGCTGGGCGTGGCGCAGGCGGCGCAGCAGACCGGGACGCTGTTCTTCCTGGGCATGTTCGTGGGCGCCGCGCTGTTCGGGCGCATCGCCGACCGGATCGGGCGGCGCAACGTGCTGCTGCTGACGGTCGCCTGCGACGCGGTTTTCGGGCTGGCCTCGGCCTTCGCGCCGTCGTTCGAGGCGCTCCTGGTCCTGCGCTTCCTCACCGGCATGGCGGTCGGCGGCACGCTGCCCGTGGACTATGCGATGATGGCGGAGTTCCTGCCGCCCAAGAACCGCGGCCGCTGGCTTGTCTGGCTGGAGGGGTTCTGGGCTGTGGGCACGCTGATCGTGGCGCTGACCGCGTGGTACGCGGCCGCGTCGGGGGTCGCGGCGCCCTACCGGCTGATCTACATCGTCGCGGCGCTGCCGGCGCTGATCGGGATCTTTCTGCGGCTGTGGGTGCCGGAATCGCCCATGTTCCTGATCCGCACGGGCCGCGCGGACGAGGCGCGGCAGGTGCTGGACCGGGTGCGGGCCGCGAACGGCGTGGCGCCGATGCGCGCGGACGCCGTGCTGACGGTGCCCGTGCCTACGCCCGGCGAGGGGCTGTTCAGCGGCGGGCTGGCGCGCACGACCGTCGCCGTGATGGCGCTGTGGTTCCTCGTGTCGCTGTCCTACTACGGCGTGTTCGTCTGGCTGCCCGCCCGCCTCGCGACCGAGGGCTTCGGCTTCGTGCGCGGCTACGGCTTCCTGGTCGTGCTGGCGCTGGCGCAGCTGCCGGGCTACGCGCTCGCCGCCTGGGGGGTGGAGCGGATCGGCCGGCGCGCGACGCTGCAGGCGTTCCTGCTGATCTCGGCCGCGGGCTGCATGGCTTTCGTGCTGGCGGGGACGCCGGTCATGATCGCGGCCTCGCTGATCGTGATGAGCTTCGCTCTGCTGGGGACATGGGGCGCGCTTTACGCCTTTACGCCCGAGTTGTACCCGACGACCCTGCGCGGCACCGGGATGGGCACGGCGGGCGCCATGGCGCGGCTGGGCGGGATCGCCGCGCCCAGCCTGCTTCGCAGCGTAATCGAACGCGACTTCGGGCTGGCGATCGGGGTCTTCGCGGCGCTGCTGGTGCTGGCGGCGGCGGTCACGCTGCTGATCGGGCGCGAGACGCGGGACGCCTCGATCGTCTGACAGCGTTCCGGCAACGAAGAAAGCCGGCGCGCATCGCGGCCGGCTTCTTTCGTGTGGTCGGCAAGGGCGCGGGTCAGGCCGCGTTCATCCCCGCGCTCGACGCGAAGAACATCGCCTGGCTGACGGCCGAACGCACCTGCTCCTCGCTGTAGGGCTTGGAGATCAGGAACGCGGGCTCGGGCCGGTCGCCGGTCAGCAGCCGCTCGGGGAACGCGGTGATGAAGATCACCGGCAGGTTGCCGAGGCTGGTCATCAGCTCGTTCACCGCGTCGATCCCCGACGAGCCGTCGGCCAGCTGGATGTCGGCGAGGATCAGGTCCGGCTGGCGCTCGCCGGCAAGCTGGATGGCGGCCGAATGGGTGCGGGCGATGCCCGTGACCTCGTGCCCCATCGCCTGCACGATGCCCTTGAGGTCCATCGCGATGATGGTCTCGTCCTCGATGATCATCACGCGGCCGCGGATCGCGCGTCCCATCTCGTTCAGCGCGATCTGGACCAGCTCCTCGGCCTCGTCCTGGTCGATCTGCATGACCTCGCCGATCTGGTCGTAGCGAAGTTCCTCGATCGTGCGGAGCAGCAGCGCCTCGCGCGAGTTCGGCGTGAGTGTGCGCAGGTGCGACTGGGCCCGCGCCTCGCGCGAGGTCTGGTCGTCGGTTTCCACCGGCTGGCCCGAGCTCTGCCAGATCGCGTGGAAGGCGCGGAACAGCGAGATCCGCGTATCCTCGCCCGAGATCATGCTGCGATCGGCCAGAATGGCTTCCAGCGTCGCGGCGGCATAGTTGTCCCCTGCGCGCTGGGTGCCCGTCAGGGCGCGCGCGTAGCGTCGCAGGTAGGGCAGTTCGCGACCGATGGACTGGGCTAGATCTGCAGCTGACATTGACGCCTCAAATTTTGGTCGTTCCTCGGAACCTTCGGTGCTAACTAGCTGTTGGCAGACGCGCACACAAGATTTCCGGAAAGAAACCTAAAAAATGAACATGAGGCGTGAAGACAGTAAACGCGCCGCCTTGGAAAAGCAGATCGACGAGAATTTGCGGCGGGTGTACGAGCAGGACCAATCACAAGAGGTTCCGGACAGATTTCTCATGCTTCTCGAAAAGCTTCGCGGGCAGGAGTGACGATGGTGAAACCTGTGGTTGGTGACACGGAGGTCGTCAAGGCCGCCGATCCCAGAGGCGAGCTTGTCGAACACCTGCCTGCGCTGCAGGCATTCGCGCTTTCGCTGACTCGCGAAGGCGCAGCCGCCGACGACCTGGTGCAGGACACCATCGTCAAGGCATGGACCAACATGGACAAGTTCCAGGTCGGCACCAACCTGCGCGCGTGGCTGTTCACGATCCTGCGGAACACCTTCTATTCCGCCCGCCGCAAGACTCGGCGCGAGGTCAGCGACACCGACGGCATCCACGCCGCGCGGCAGGCGACGCGGCCGGAACATGACGGTCGGCTGGCGATGAACGACTTCCGGACCGCCTTCGCCAAGCTTCCCGACGAGCAGCGCGAGGCGCTGGTGATGGTGGGCGCGTCCGGCTTTTCCTACGAGGAAGCAGCCGAGATGACCGGCGTGGCCGTGGGCACGGTGAAGTCCCGCGCGAACCGGGGCCGCCGGCGCCTTGCCGAGCTGCTGCACCTGAAGGAAGGCGAGGAATTCGAGATGACGGACCGCGCCACCATGGCGGTGATGGCGAACAACCCCGTCTCACGGTAGCGTCCGGTGACGCGCCTGTCCGAGCAGCTTCAGTTCATGCGTGGACTCGGCTTCCGGCTGGGGATGCTGCTGTCGGTGGCAATCCTGCCGATCGGGCTGATTTCCGTCATGCAGACCCTGAACCTGTCGCAGGCGGCAGAGCGCGCGGCGGAACTGGCGTTGATGGGCCGCACCTCTTCGGCGGCGGCGGGCGAACGCACGCTTCTGCAAAGCGCGCTCGGGTCCGCCGAGGCGCTGGGGCCCGCGGTGATCGAGACGCTGGACGACCCCGAAGCCTGTTCTCGGATGATGGAGAACTTCGTCGAGAACAGCGCGAGCTTCGTCTTCGCCGGGTTCACGCCGCTGAACGGAATCTCGAACTGCACGTCAAAAAACGACGGGGTGCACGATGTCCGCTCGTCGCCGCATTATCGCGCGTTCCTGGACAATCCCGGCACCACCATCTCGGCCACTGAATCCGGGATCGTTTCGGGCCTTCCGGTCGTGATCGTGTCGCAGCCGCTGCTGCACGACAACGAATTGATCGGCTACATCGCGACTTCGGTATCGCAGGCGATGATGCGGGCGACGCACGATCCCATGAACCGGACCTCGTCGGCCATGATCGTGACGTTCACCAACCGGGGCCAGGTCATCTCGACCGACATGAGCCAGGGCCTGGTCGAGGAGATGCTGCCCCGGTCCTCGTCGCTGGAGACCCTGGCCAGCCGATCCGACACGACGTTCAGGGAAACCGCCGGAACCGGCGAGCGGCGGCTGTTCACCGTGGTCACGGTCGTGCCGGGGCTGGTCTATGCGCTGGGAAGCTGGAATCCGCAGTCCGCCGGCGTGGGCAACATCGCGCTGTCGCGCTTCACGGGCGTCCTGTTTCCGCTGGCCCTGTGGGCGGTGTCGCTGGCGGTGGCCTATTTCGCCGTCTTCCGGCTGGTGCTGCGCCATATCCGCGAACTGCGCGGGCAGATGCGGCGCTTCGCCATCGGCGACCGCCGCAGCCCACCCCCCGTCCTGACCGAAGCGCCGGCCGAGATCGCGGATGTGAGCCGCACCTTCCACGACATGGCGCGGATCTTGATCCGGGACGAGGCGGCGATGGAGGCTTCGGTCCAGGAAAAGACGGTGCTTCTGAAAGAGGTGCACCACCGGGTCAAGAACAACCTTCAGCTGATCGCGTCGATCATCAACATGCAGAGCCGCATGGTCAGCGACTGCGACGCGCAGAAGGTGCTGCGGTCGGTGCAGGACCGCGTCGCGTCGCTCGCCACGATCTACCGCAACCTCTACCAAGCCGAGCACCTGGATTCGGTCGAAGCGGACAAGCTGATTTCCGACATCATCAACCAGATGGTGCTGGCCTCGGTCCCGCCGGGGTCGGGGCTGGAGATCGAGACGCACCTGGACCATGTCACGCTGCTGCCCGACCAGGCCGTGCCGCTGACGCTGCTGACGACCGAGGCGTTCACCAACGCGCTGAAATACGCAGAGCCTGCGCAGGACGGGCGCTACCGGGTCTGCGTGTCGCTGACCCGGCAGCGGTCGGGCCATGCCGAACTGCTGGTCGAGAACTCCATCGGGCCGCACACCCGTGCGCCGGCCGACGCCAGCGGGCTGGGGCGGCAGCTGATCGAGGCCTTCGCGCTGCAGCTCGACGGCGAGGTGTCGACCGTGGTCGAGCCCGACTTCTACCGCATGAAGCTGGCGTTCCAGATGCAGGACAGCGTGGCGGCGGCGGGCGATGACGGCGCGCGGCGGGTTGTCCTGACCTCGGCGGCGCGGCGCGGCGCGCAGCACTGAAGCGGGAACCTCCGCGGCCGGCGTTCAGCCCTGCATCTGCGAGGCCGCCTTGCTGACCAGCGCTCGGGCGCGGCGGGCCGCCACCACGCGCCGGCGCCGCGCCAGTTCCACGTTGATGAGCGCGCCCAGCATGATGGAAAACCCCGCGAGGTAGAACCACATCAGCAGCGCCACCACCGCGCCGATCGAGCCGTAGATCCGGTTGTAGCTGTTGAAGCTGCCGAGATAGGCCGAGAAGGCGTAGGACGCCGCCGCCCAGGCGAGCGCCGCGAACAGCGCGCCCCAGGTGAGGATCGGCGTCCGGGGTGTCTGCACGTTGGGGCCGTAGCGGTAGATGATGCCGATCCCGATCACCACGATCAGGAACATCGCCCCCCACGGCGCGGCGCTGATCAGCCAGCTTCGAAGATAGCTGACCTCGAGCAGGTTCAGCGCCAGCGGCACGATCACGATGGTCGCAAGCCCCATCAGCACAACCCCCACGATGGCAAGCGTCAGCACGTAGGCCAGGATGAAGCCGAAGATGGTTGGGTGCGAGCGCACGCCGTAAGCGGCATTGAGGCCGCGGACCAGCGCATCGACGCCTGCGCGCGCCGCAATGGTCGCGATCAAAAACGAAATGAGCGAGGCCCAGCCGAGTTGCGTCCGGCCCCCCGACGTCAGGGCGTCCACCTGCGCGTGCAGGATCTGCGCCGCGCCGGGCGGCAGGAATTCGTCGATGACGGCGTAGTACTGGGTGATGATGGTCGGATCGAACCAAAGCCCCCACAGCGCGATGATCGCGGCGAGCCCCGGGAACACGGCGAACATCGCGTAGAAGGCGACGCCGGCTGCGATCAAGCTCATGTGGATCTTGTCCATCCGCTCGAACAGCGCGCCGATGAAGACCCAGATATCCTTGATCCGCTCGATCATGACGGCTCACATCCGTTCATGCGACAGCATCGCCGCTTTGCCGGCCGGACGCAACCGGCGGTCAGGCGGACGCTGCGGAAAGGCGCAGACCGAGCGTCTGCCAGAGCGCCTTGTCGCCCATCCGCGCGACGAAGGCGTCGTGCGCCTGCGCCTCGGCCTGCGTCAGCCGGGGCGGCAGCGGCACGGGCCGGGCGCGGCGCGGGGTCATGACGAGGATGACGCCGTCCGCGCCCGCCGCCTGGGCCATCGGTGCGTCCAGCACCAAGTCCGGCTGGCGGCCGCCGATGAGCTCAAGATAGACTTCGGCCAGAAGCTCGCTGTCGAGGAGCGCGCCGTGAAGGTCGCGGCCGGAATTGTCCACGCCGAAGCGGCGGCAGAGCGCGTCGAGCGACGCGGGGGCGCCCGGAAACTTCTGCCGCGCCATCGCCGCGGTGTCGAGCGCGCGGCCGGGCCGCAGCTCGGGCCGCCTGCAGCGGCGCAACTCGGCGTTGAGGAAGCGGATGTCGAAGTCGGCGTTGTGCGCGATCAGCCGCGCGTCGGGGCCGACGAAGTCGAGGAAACGGTCCGCGACCTCGGCGAAGCGGGGCTTGTCGCGCAGGAAATCGTCGCCGAGGCCGTGGATCGCCTGCGCCTCGGCCGGCATGGCGCGTTCGGGGTTCAGGTAGACGTGGAAGCGCTCGCCGGTCGGCAGGTGGTTGATCAGTTCGATCGCCCCGATCTCGACCACGCGGTCGCCGGTGGCGGGGTCGAAGCCCGTCGTTTCGGTGTCGAAGACGATTTCGCGGATCATGCGTGCGGCCGTCGGCTGAGGATGTCGAGGCAGATGGAATCCACCGCCGCCGCCGCCGCGTCAAGACTGTGCGACGGGATGATCCAGTCGGCGCGGGCGCGGCGATCCTGGTCGACAAGCTGGCGCGACAGGATCAGGTCCAGCGTTTCGTCGGTCATGCCGGCGCGGGCCAGGACGCGGGCGCGGCGCGTGGCCTCGTCGGTGCTGACGACGGCGACGCCGTCCATCTGCGCCTCGGCCCCGGTTTCGTAGAGCAGCGGGATGTCGAGGACGACGATCGGCGCACGGGCATTCTCGCGCAGGAAGGCGGCGCGATCCTGCCGAACCAGCGGGTGGACAATAGTTTCCAGCGTCTTGAGGCCTGTCGGATCGATCATCAGCGCCGCCTTGAGTACGGCGCGGTCGATCGCACCATCCACGACAGAACCCGGGAAGGCCTGACCGACCGGAGCCACCGCCGCGCCACCGGGGGCATAGAGGCGGTGCACGGCGGCGTCGGCGTCCCAGACCGGGTGGCCGCGTTCGACGAACATCGCGGCGGCGGTGGACTTGCCCATCCCGATGCCGCCGGTCAGGCCGAGGACGAAGCTCATCGCGTGCTCACGGGCCGCTCGCGAGCACGGCACGGCGCAGGTCGTCGTCCACGTCGGGGCGGCGGCCGAACCAGCGCTCGAACCCCGGCGCGGCCTGGTGGAGGAGCATGCCGAGGCCGTCGACCGTGCGGCACCCGCGCGCCCGCGCCTCGGCCAGAAACGCCGTTTCGAGCGGGTTGTAGACGAGGTCGGTTACGAGCGCGCCGGGGGACAGCGCGTCGAGCGGGACGCGGAGCGGCGGCTTGCCCACCATGCCCATCGAGGTCGCGTTGACTACGGTGACCGCGCCGTCGAGCATGTTGCCGGCTTGCGCCCAGTCATAGACGACGATCCGGGCCCCGAACTCGGCCCGAAGCTGATCGGCGCGCAGGCGCGTGCGGTTGGCGATGCGGATTTCGGGCACCTGCGCCTCGAGCAGCGCGGCCACCACCGCGCGGGCGGCACCGCCGGCGCCGATGAGGGCGGCGGGGCCGTGTTCGGGGGCCCAGTCGGGCGCGCGCTGGCGCAGGTTGGCCATGAAGCCGTAGCCGTCGGTATTGTCGGCGTGAAGCCGCCCGTCGGGACGGAAGATGAGCGTGTTCGCGGCGCCGATCAGCGCCGCGCGATCGGTCACGACGTCAGCCAGCGCCAGCACGGATTCCTTGTGCGGGATGGTGACATTCACGCCGACGAAGCCCGCCTTCGGCAGCGCATGCAGCACCTGGCCCAGATGTTCGGACAGCACCGCCATGGGGACGTAGGCGCCGGCGATGCCGTACCGGCGCAGCCAGTGCGCGTGAAGCGCGGGCGACCGCGACTGCGCCACGGGCCAGCCGATCACCCCCGCGAGGGGGATCGATGCAATGGGTTTGTGCGTGTCCGTGTCGTGCATCTGGCAGGAAGATCAACTCTCTGCCCAATCATGGCCCGGCGCTTTGCACGCGGGCAAGCACGACCTGTCTGCAACCCTGTGGAAAAGCGGTTGTGAGGCTTCGGGACAACGCATCCTGCGGTTCTGGCGGCCAGATTACGGGCAATCCGGGGCGGTCCGGGTGACGGTTTTGCACCACGGGATAAGCTGGATCACGCAGAAGACGAGGCCGGGGAAAGGATGATAATGCACAAGGCCATTTCTGAGTTAATGTACTGATTTATAATCTGTTTCACGTGAAGCGACCGAACTATCCACATTTTATCCACACACGGACAAACTTGTGAAGAAAGAGGGCGGGAGAGGATGATCCAGACTCCCACAGGCCCTATCACATCATCTTCCTTTATCTTCTCTCTTCATATTAAGAAGACCCTGAAGGAGCGCTGCCCGTGTCCGATTTCCTCGCCATCGCCTATCCCTGGGTGAAGTCGCTGCATGTCATGGCGGTCGTGTCGTGGCTGGCCGGGCTGTTCTACCTGCCCCGTCTGCTCGTCTATCACGCCGAACGTGGTACCCACGGGGGCGAGCCGGTGGCATCGTTCCGGATCATGGAGCAGAAGCTGCTGCGGCTGATCATGAACCCGGCGATGATCGCCACATGGGTTGCCGGGCTTGCGCTGGTCTTCACGCCGGGAATCGTCGACTGGTCGATGATTTGGCCATGGACCAAGGCCGCGGCGGTGCTGGGGATGACGTGGTTCCACCACTGGCTCGCCTCGCAGCGCAAGATCATGGCGACGAAGCCTGCGCCCCTGTCCGGCCGCACCTACCGGATGATGAACGAGCTGCCCACGCTTCTGATGGTCGTCATCGTCCTGTCGGTGATCGTGAAGTTCTGACGCTGTTTGACTCAGGGCTTTGTCTGGACTATAGCCGACTGACCCGCCGTCCGGCGGAGTTCTTCATGACACATTCTGTGGTCCGATCCGGCGTCCGCCTGTGCGCGCCTGTCCTGCGGGATCGTTCGACCCATTGGTGACCGAAATGAGCGACGAACGGCTTAACCTGTCCGACCTGAAGGCCAAGACTCCGGCCGATCTTCTGTCCATGGCCGAGGAGTGGGAGATCGAGAACGCCTCGACTATGCGCAAGGGCGAGATGATGTTTTCGCTTCTCAAGGAGCATGCCGAGGAAGGAATCGAAATCGGCGGCGACGGTGTGCTGGAAGTCGTGCAGGACGGTTTCGGCTTCCTGCGCTCGACCGAGGCGAACTACCTGCCCGGCCCGGATGACATATACGTGAGCCCCGACATGATCCGTCAGCACAGCTTGCGGACAGGCGACACGGTCGAAGGCGTGATCCGCGGCCCGGGCGAGAACGAGCGCTACTTCGCGCTGACCAAGGTCGAGAAGATCAACTTCGAGAGCCCGGAGAAGGCGCGCCACAAGGTCGCCTTCGACAACTTGACGCCGCTATATCCCGACGAACGGCTGAAGATGGAATTCGAGGATCCGACCGCGAAGGACCGCTCGGCCCGGATCATCGACCTGGTGTCGCCGATCGGCAAGGGCCAGCGCAGCCTGATCGTCGCGCCACCGCGCACCGGGAAAACCGTTCTGCTTCAGAATATTGCGCATTCCATCGCGCGCAACCACCCGGAATGCTACCTAATCGTGCTGCTGATCGACGAGCGCCCCGAGGAAGTCACCGACATGCAGCGGTCGGTCAAGGGCGAGGTCGTGTCCTCGACCTTCGACGAACCTGCGACGCGTCACGTGGCAGTGTCGGAGATGGTGATCGAGAAGGCCAAGCGCCTGGTCGAGCACAAGCGCGACGTGGTGATCCTGCTCGACTCGATCACCCGACTGGGCCGCGCCTTCAACACCGTCGTCCCCTCCTCCGGGAAGGTGCTGACCGGCGGCGTCGATGCGAACGCCCTGCAGCGGCCGAAGCGCTTCTTCGGCGCGGCGCGGAACATCGAGGAAGGCGGTTCGCTGACCATCATCGCGACGGCCCTGATCGACACCGGCTCGCGGATGGACGAGGTGATCTTCGAGGAGTTCAAGGGCACCGGCAACAGCGAGATCGTGCTGGACCGCAAGGTCGCCGACAAGCGCGTGTTCCCGGCAATGGACATTCTCAAGTCCGGCACCCGGAAGGAAGAGCTCCTGGTGGACCAGAAGGACCTGCAGAAGACCTATCTCCTCCGCCGCATCCTGAACCCGATGGGCACGACGGACGCGATCGAGTTCCTGATCTCGAAGCTGAAGCAGACGAAGAACAATGCGGAGTTCTTCGATTCGATGAACGCCTGAGGGTGTCGTGGACACGATCCACGCCGAATCGACACCGCCGGGACGGGGCGGCATTTCTGTCGTTCGGGTCACCGGCCCGGCAGCGCGTGTCATTGCCGAGGATCTCGCAGGCGCGCTGCCGCGGGCGCGGTTCAGTTATCTGCGGGCGGTCCAAGATGGCGACCGGCTGATCGACCGCGCGCTGCTGGTGCGGTTCGACGCCGGCGCGAGCTTCACCGGCGAGGAGGTGGTGGAGTTTCACCTGCACGGCGCGCCGATCATATCGCGCCTGCTGCAAGGCGCCTTGCTGGCGCGGGGCTCGCGTCCGGCGATGCCCGGTGAGTTCACCCAGCGCGGGTTCCTGAACGGCCAGCTCGATCTGTCCGAAGCGGAGGCGCTGTCGGATCTGCTCGCTGCGGAAACGGAGGCACAGCACCGGCTGGCCATGGAAGTGGCCGGCGGGGCGCTGCACGGCTGGGCGGCGGACCTTCGGGCGCAACTGGTCAGGGCCGGTGCGCTGATCGCGGCGTCGATCGACTTTGCTGACGAGGACGTGCCGGATGCGGTGCCCGGCGAGGTGTTCGACATTCTCTTGGAAGTCCGTGGCCGGATCTCCGATCAGCTGGACGGCTTTCCTGCTGCCGAGCGGGTCAGGGCGGGATTCGAGGTTGCGCTGATCGGCCCGCCGAACGCCGGAAAATCATCGCTCCTGAACGCCATCGCCCGTCGCGAGGTGGCATTGGTGACCGAAATCGCGGGCACGACGCGCGACGTCATCGAATTACGGACGGATCTGCGCGGGTTGGCGGTGACGTTCCTGGACACGGCCGGGCTGCGCGACACGCAGGACGTGGTCGAGCGGATGGGAGTCGCCCGTGCAACCGAGCGGGCAGCGGCTGCCGATCTGCGGATACATCTGTCCGACGCGGGCTTACCCGTTGATGCCCTGCTGAAGCCCGACGATCTTGTAATCCGGTCAAAGGCGGATCTTGGCGGGGGCGACGTGTCGGCCCTTTCTGGCCAGGGGGTGTCCGCGTTGCTGGATAAGGTTCACGGCGTCCTGCGAGAGCGCGCCGCGCCTGCCGGGATCGTATCGCGCCAGCGTCAGGCCGACGCGCTGCGGCGGGCGGCGGAAGTACTTGCTTGCGACGCAGACACCCCGCCGGAGATCATCGCCGACGCCGTTGCCATTGCCACGCGATCGCTGCGCGAGATGGTTGGCGAAGTGGGTGTCGAGGACTATCTTGACGAGGTATTCTCGTCGTTCTGCATCGGAAAGTAGTTTCACGTGAAGCAAAGCTATGACGTCATCGTCGTCGGCGGTGGTCACGCCGGGGTCGAGGCCGCCGCAGCCGCAGCCCGGATGGGGCGCGCGACCGCGCTTGTCACGATGCGGGCGGACGACATCGGCACCATGTCCTGCAACCCGGCGATCGGTGGCTTGGGCAAGGGCCATCTGGTGCGCGAGGTCGATGCGCTAGGCGGGTTGATGGGGCTTGCCGCCGATGCCGCCGGGATCCAGTTTCGCCTGCTTAACCGCCGCAAGGGACCCGCCGTGCAAGGGCCCCGCGCCCAGGCGGACCGCGGTCTGTACCGCGCGTCGGCACAGCGGCTTGTTGCCGCGCAGCCGGGCCTCGACGTGGTGCTGAGCGAGGTTGCCGCGTTGCGTCGCAGCTTCGGCGTAGTCACGGGCGTCTCGCTTGCCGACGGGGCGGAGCTGGGCGCGGCGGCCGTCGTCATCACGTCGGGGACGTTCCTCAACGGCGTGATCCACTTGGGCGACGTGAGCCGCCCCGCGGGCCGTTGGAACGGCCCGACGTCTCAGGGGCTTGCCGCCGACCTTCTGGGACTCGGCCTTCCGATGGGCCGCCTGAAGACCGGCACCCCGCCTCGTCTGTCCCGTGCCAGTATCGATTGGAACTCCCTCGACCAGCAACCCGGCGACGACGAGCCGGTGCTGTTTTCCTACCTGAACACCGCCACGCAGGCGCCGCAGATCAGCTGCGCTATCACCCACACGAACGACCGGACCCACGCGGTAATCCGCGACAATCTCGAGAAGTCCGCGATGTATGGCGGCCATATCGACGGGATCGGCCCCCGCTACTGCCCGTCGATCGAAGACAAGGTGGTGCGCTTCGCCGACAAGGAGTCACATCAGGTGTTCCTTGAACCCGAGGGCTGGGACACCGACGTCGTCTATCCGAACGGCATCTCCACCTCGCTGCCAGAAGACGTGCAACTCGCCTACGTGCGGACCATGCCGGGCCTCGAGGGCGCGGTGATCCTGCAGCCGGGCTACGCGGTGGAGTACGACTTCGTCGATCCGCGCGCGCTTACGGCCGGGCTGCAGGTCAAGTCGGTGCCTGGCCTGTTCCTCGCCGGCCAGATCAACGGCACCACGGGCTACGAGGAAGCGGCGGCGCAGGGTCTCGTCGCCGGCATCAACGCGGCCAGGGTCGCGACGGGTGAGCAGGCGGTCATCTTCTCCCGCGCCAGTAGCTACATCGGCGTCATGATCGACGACCTGACCACGCGTGGGGTGACGGAGCCTTACCGGATGTTCACCTCGCGGGCGGAGTTCCGGCTGTCGATACGCGCGGACAATGCCGACCAGCGATTGACCCCGATGGGCCGCGATCTCGGCCTCGTGGACGACATGCGCTGGCAGGTCTATCGCGACAAGATGGACCGCTACGACGCCGCCCGGACCATTGCGGAACAGCGCCTGTTGTCACCCACGGAACTTGCCGCTGCCGGCATTCCGGTTCGCCAGGACGGGCAGCGCCGTAGCCTGTTCAGCCTGCTCGGCCTTCCGGACATCGGCACGTCCGCCGTGGCCGCACTGGATCCCGACCTCGCCGGCGTCACCCCTGCGACGCTTCAGCAGCTTCGCAACGATGCGCTTTACGCGCAGTACACCGACCGGCAGCAGCGTGAGGCCGACAGCCTCCGCCGGGAAGAAGCCGAAGTCATCCCGGACGATTTCGACTACGCGGGCGTATCAGGCCTGTCCAACGAGCTCCGGCAAAAGCTGGAGCGGCATCGCCCACAGTCGATTGCTCAGGCAGGCCGGATCGAAGGGATGACCCCCGCGGCGCTCGCGCTGTTGCTCGCTCTTGTCCGGCGCGGCAAGCGCGCCGTCGCATGAATGCTTCATGTGAAGCACAGCTGCGCGGTTACGCCGACCTGATCCAGCGGTGGAACCCTGCGATCAACCTTGTGGCGCCGTCGACCCTGAATGACTTGTGGAACCGCCACATCGTCGACAGCGCGCAGCTTGCGGATCTTGCACCTGCCGCAGGAACCTGGCTCGACATCGGCTCCGGCGGCGGTCTTCCGGGGGTAGTCGTGGCGATCTGCCGACCCGACCTCGCGGTGACGCTTCTCGACTCTGACGCCCGGAAAGCCACGTTCCTGCGCACCTGCGTCCGCGAACTCCAACTTCCGAATTGCCGCGTGAAGACCGATCGGATCGAGCGGCATCCCCCCGCCGGCGTCGATCACGTCAGCGCCCGCGCCCTTGCCCCGATGCCCAAGCTGATGCCATATGTCGTGCGGCATCTCCGGCCCGGCGGCACCGCATGGCTCATGAAGGGCGAAAACTGGAAGGCAGAGGTCGAATCCGTGAACACAAGCTGGCATTTCGACCTTCGCGAACATCCCAGCCGCACCCAGTCCGGCGCCGCGATCCTCGAGCTGACGGACATCCGGCATGGCTGATCCCTGCATCGTCGCGATTGCCAACCAGAAGGGGGGCGTCGGAAAGACCACGACCGCCATCAACCTCGGCGCGGCGCTGGCCGAGCTTGGCCAGTCGGTCCTCCTCATCGATCTCGACCCGCAGGGGAATGCTTCGACCGGCGTCGGGGTCGATCCGAAGGACCGGACGCCCAGCAGCTACGACCTCCTGAGCGGCGAGACGACGGTGGCCGAAGCCACCCGGCCGACCAGCATCGAGCGGCTTTCCATCGTGCCGGCCAATTCCGACCTGTCATCGGCGGATATCGACCTCTCGGCGCGCAGCAGCCGCACGCAGCTGCTGAAACAGGCGGTGCGCGAAGCCCGGGCCAACGTCGTGCTGATCGACTGCCCGCCCGCGCTCGGCCTGCTGACCCTCAACGCGATGGTCGCGGCAGAGAGCGTGCTCGTCCCCCTGCAGGCCGAGTTCTACGCGCTCGAAGGGTTGTCGCAACTCCTCCTCACCGTGCGCCAGGTCCGCCAAGCCGCGAATCCCGACCTTCGGATCGAAGGCGTGCTGCTGACGATGTCCGACAGCCGCAACAATCTCGCAGTCCAGGTCGAGGCGGATGCCCGCCAGACCCTGGGCGACCTGGTCTTCAAGACGGTCATTCCCCGCAATGTGCGCGTGTCGGAATCGCCCTCGTTCGGACGACCCGTGATCCACTACGACCCGTCTTCCAAGGGCAGCACAGCATACCGCGCCGTCGCGAAGGAGTTCGTGGCGCGACGCAAGGCACTGAAAAGGCAGGCGAAACATGGTTGACCGCAAGATCGACAAGCGCGGGCTCGGCCGCGGTCTTTCGGCCCTCATGGCCGACGTGGCGCTGGCGCCCGACAGCCCCGCCCCGCAGACGCAACGGATCGCGATCGAGCAGCTGATCCCCAACCCCGACCAGCCGCGCCGGGATTTCAAGCCCGAACTCCTGCAGCAACTCGCGGACTCCATCCGCAACCGCGGCGTGCTGCAGCCGCTGATCGTGCGCCCGCATCCCGACGGCGGAGGCCTTTACCAGATCGTCGCCGGCGAGCGGCGCTGGCGCGCGGCCCAGATCGCGCAGCTGCACGACCTGCCGGTGATCGTCAGCGATCTCAGCGACCCCGAGGTGCTGGAAGTCGCGATCATCGAGAACATCCAGCGCGCCGACCTGAACGCGATCGAAGAAGCTGCCTCCTACCGCCAGCTGATGGACCGCTTCGGCCACACCCAGGAAAAGCTGGCCGAGGCGCTGAACAAGAGCCGCAGCCACATCTCGAACGTGCTGCGCCTGCTGAACCTGCCCGAACCTGTGCAGGCGATGCTGCGCGACAGCACGCTGAGCGCCGGTCATGCCCGCGCGCTGATCACCGCCGATGACCCCGTCGGCCTCGCCCGCAAGGTGGTCGAACGTGGCCTGTCGGTACGCGAGACGGAACAACTCGTCCGCGACCAGTCCGCGTCGAAGCCCGAGCGGTTGCCGCCGCGTGAAAGCACCAAGGACGCAGACACGCGCGCGATCGAAAGCGACCTGACGGCGCAATTGAAGATGCGGGTGCGGATCGACCACGCCGGCCATGACGGCGGGCGCGTGACGATCACCTACCGCGACCTCGACCAGCTCGACCGCCTGTGCCAGATGCTCGGCGGCACGGCCTGACGCAGGGTCCGACTACGGCGCCAGTTCGCGCAGGATGGCGTTGAGGACGAGCCGCCCGGTCCGCGTCGCCCTGATCCGCCCACCGTCCACCTGAACCAGCGCAAGATCCAACAGCGACTCCACTGCCGCGCCATCCAACGGGGCGCCGTTCAGGGCCGCAAAGCGGGCCATGTCCATCCCCTCGACCAGCCGCATGGACATCAGCAGGTACTCGACCGCCTGATCGTGTCGTGCCAGTACCTCCCGCGAAAGCTCGCCCGAACCCCGCTGCTCGACCGCCCCGAGCCACGCCTCAGGGGCGCGCAGTGCCTCGGTCCCGACGCGGGTTCCGGGCAGGGTCAGCCGACCGTGCGCCCCCGGTCCGATCGCCGCCCAGTCGCCCTGCCGCCAGTACGTCAGGTTGTGACGGCTTTCCGATCCCGGCCGCGCATGATTTGAGACTTCATAGCCCGGATATCCGTGTTTTTTGCAAATGTCCTGCGTTTCCAGATACATATCACCTGCGATATCATCGTCCGGTATATCGCGCAGCCGGCCCGCCGCGTGTCGCGCACCAAAGGCCGTGCCCGGCTCGATGGTCAGCTGGTACAGCGACAGATGATCGACCGCCATCTCCAGCGCCTCGGTCAGCTCGCGCCGCCACGCCGCGGCGTCCTGCCGCTGGCGCGCATAGATCAGGTCGAAACTGACCCGCCCGAACGCGTTGCGCGCGATGTCGAACGCCGCCCGCGCCTCTGCCGCGCTGTGCATCCGCCCCAGCCGCCGCAGGTCGTCGTCGTTGAGCGCCTGCACCCCCATCGACAGCCGGTTCACGCCCGCATCGGCATAGCCGCGGAACCGCCCCGCCTCGACGCTGGTGGGGTTGGCCTCCAGCGTGATCTCGACGTCGTTGGCAAGCGGCCAGGCGGCGCGCGCGGCCTCGATCACTCCGGCCACCGTTTCCGGCGCCATCAGCGATGGCGTGCCGCCGCCGAAGAAGATACTGCCCAGCACGCGCCCCGGCACCTCGGCCGCCAGCCGCGCGATCTCGGCGCGATAGGCCGCCAGCCAGCGCGGCTGGTCGACCGCGGCCGCGACATGGCTGTTGAAGTCGCAATAGGGGCACTTGGCCGCGCAGAACGGCCAGTGGACGTACAGCGCGAAGCCGCCCGCCCGCCAGTCCTCGGCCGGCATGGGCGCGGCGTCAGCCAAGGACCGCCCGCAGCTTCTCGAACGCATCGGCACGGTGGCTGATGCGGTTCTTTTCCTCGGCCGTCATCTCCGCGAAGGTCCGGTCATGCCCGTCCGGGACGAACATCGGGTCGTACCCGTGCCCCAGCGCGCCCCGTACCGGCCACACGAGCCGGCCGGGCGCGATCCCCTCGAACACCTCTTCGTGCCCATCCGGCCACATCAGCAGGAACGTCGCCCGGAACTGCGCGGCGCGCGGCTCGGGCGCGCCCCTTGCATCAAGCTCGGTCCACGCCCGGGTCATCGCCTGCATGAAGTCGCGCCCGGCGCCGGTTTCCGCCCAGTCCGCAGTATGAACGCCCGGCGCCCCGTCCAGCCCGTCGATGCAGATGCCGCTGTCGTCGGCGAGCGCGGGCAGCCCGGTCGCCTTCACCGCCGCCGCCGCCTTGATCCGGGCGTTGCCGACGAACGAGGTCTCCGTCTCCTCCGGCTCGGCAAGCCCCATCTCGGCCGCGCCCACGACCTCGATCCCGTGCGGCGCGAACAGCGCGCGCATCTCGTCCAGCTTGCCCGCGTTGTGGGTCGCGACCAGCAGCCGCCGCTCGCTCAGCGTCCTCATGCGATCGCGGCCTTCTGCGCCTCGACCAGGCGCCCCACGCCAAGCTCGGCAAGATCGAGCAACTGGCCCATCTCGGCCCGGCTGAAGGCGGACCCTTCCGCCGACATCTGCACCTCGATCAGCCGGCCCGCGCCGGTCATCACGAAGTTGCCGTCCGTGCCCGCGACGCTGTCCTCGGGATAGTCGAGATCCACGACCGGCTGCCCGGCATAGATCCCGCAGCTCACGGCTGCGACGTGGTCGACCAGCGGGTCTGTCGTCACCATCTTCGCCGCGATCAGCTTGTTGACCGCCAGCCGCAGCGCGACCCAGCCGCCGGTGATGGACGCGCAGCGCGTGCCGCCATCGGCCTGCAGCACGTCGCAGTCGATCACGATCTGCCGCTCGCCAAGCGCGCGCCGGTCGACGCCCGCCCGCAGCGCGCGCCCGATCAGGCGCTGGATCTCGACCGTGCGCCCGCCCTGCTTGCCGGCCGCCGCCTCGCGCCGGTTGCGGCTGGTGGTGGCGCGCGGCAGCATCCCGTATTCGGCCGTGACCCAGCCCTGGCCCGAGCCCTTCAGGAACGGCGGCGCCTTGTCCTCGATGGTGGCGGAACACAGCACGTGGGTGTCGCCGCAGCGGATCAGGCACGACCCTTCGGCATGCCGCATCACGCCGGTTTCAATTGAAATCGGGCGCAGTTCATCTAGATTCCGGCCAGAGGGGCGCATGGATCGTCCTTTCAGGGTGTTGCCCGTCAGATACAGGTCCGCCGACCCCATCCGCAACCCTCCCGGCCCGCGCGCGCCATGGCATCCTCATGATCCAGCCCGACCTGCTGTCCGACCTGAACGACCGCTCGCGCGAGGTTTTCCGCCGCGTGGTCGAGGGTTACCTTGAAACGGGCGAGCCGATCGGGTCGCGGACGCTGACCCGGTCGATGGCGGTTTCGGCCGCGACGATCCGCAACGTCATGCAGGATCTGGAATATCTCGGCCTTCTCGACAGCCCGCACGTCTCGGCCGGGCGACAGCCGACGCAACTCGGCCTCCGCCTGTTCGTGGACGGGCTGATGGAGATCGACCCCGTCGCCCCCGCCGACCGGGCCCGCATCCAGGAGACGCTGGGCGACGACGACCCCGACACCTCGGTGATGCTGGACCGCGTCAGCACCGCGCTGTCGCACCTGACCCACGGCGCGTCGCTGGTGCTGATGCCCAAGCAGGAAGCCCCGGTCCGCCACATCGAGTTCGTGAGCCTCGCCCCGGACCGGGCGCTGGTGATCCTCGTCTTCGCCGACGGCCGCGTCGAAAACCGCGTCTTCACCCCGCCCGTGGGCCAGACCCCCAGCTCGATGCGCGAGGCCGCGAACTTCCTCAACGCCCAGGCCGAGGGGCGGACGCTCGCGGAACTGCGCGCGACCCTCGGGGATGCCGTGAACGCCAACCGCCAGCAGATCGACGCGCTGGCCGGGGAACTGGTCGCGGCGGGCCTTGCGCTGTGGGAATCGGACGAGCGCGATCCGCGGCTGATCGTGAAGGGCCGCGCGAATCTCCTGCCCAGCGAGGCGGCCGATCTCGACCGCATGCGGGTGCTGTTCGACGAACTGGAACGCAAGCGCGACATCGCCCGCTTTCTGGAACTGGCCGAGGGCGGCGACGGCGTCCGCATCTTCATCGGCTCCGAAAACAAGCTTTTTTCACTTTCGGGTTCCTCTCTCGTTGTTTCGCCCTATATGAACGCGGATCGAAGAATTGTGGGTGCTGTGGGCGTGATCGGCCCGACGCGGCTGAATTATGGCCGCATCGTGCCCATCGTGGATTACACCGCTCAGCTGATCGGCCGGATATTGTCGGGCCGAAAGGGGTAGACGATGAACGACAAGCCGAACGGCCATATCGACCTTGACGCGATCGAGGAGGGGTTCGCCGCCGATGCCGACACCGGCCCGGATCCGCTGGCCACGCATCCGGCCGACGACGACCGCATCCTCGCGATCGAGGCCGAGCGTGACGACTACCGCGACCGCTTCATGCGCGCGCTCGCGGATGCCGAGAACGCCCGCAAGCGCGCCGACAAGGACCGCCGCGAGGCCGAGAATTATGGCGGCTCGCGCCTCGCGCGCGATCTCCTGCCGGTCCACGACGCGCTCAGCCGGGCGCTCGCCGCCGCGACCGACCGCACGGATGCGAACGCCGCGCTGATCGAAGGCGTGGAACTGACGCTGCGTGAACTCACCAACGTGTTCACCAAGCACGGCATCACCGTCATCAGCCCCGGCACCGGCGACCGCTTCGACCCGCAGCTGCACGAGGCAATGTTCGAGGCGCCGGTCCCCGGCACCCGGGCGGGCGACATCATCCAGGTCATGGCGAACGGCTTCATGCTGCACGACCGGCTTCTGCGCGCCGCGCAGGTGGGCGTGTCGTCCACCCCCGTCTCGGCAGCCGCCGCACCCGTCCAGAAGTGACCCTGCCCAGAACTGACCCCGGTTGAACCTGCCGCGCGGCTGCGCCAGTCTGGCGCGGCCACCCGCGTAAGGAGCCGCCGGATGAGAACTCGCGCCGCAGTCGCACTTCAGGCCGGTCAGCCGCTCGAGGTGATGGACGTGGACCTCGATGGGCCCAAGCCCGGCGAGGTCATGGTCGAGATCAGGGCGACCGGCATCTGCCACACCGACGAATTCACCCGCTCGGGCGACGACCCCGAGGGGCTGTTCCCCGCGATCCTCGGCCACGAGGGCGCGGGCATCGTCGTCGAGGTCGGCCCCGGCGTCACCTCCGTCCGCCCGGGCGACCACGTCATCCCGCTTTACACCCCCGAATGCCGCCAGTGCGCGTCGTGCCTGTCGGGCAAGACCAACCTCTGCACCGCGATCCGCGCGACCCAGGGGCAGGGGATGATGCCGGATGGGACCTCGCGCTTCTCCATGCTCGATGGCACCCCCATCCACCACTACATGGGCTGCTCGACCTTCTCGAACTTCACCGTGCTGCCGGAAATCGCGGTCGCGAAGGTCCGCGAGGACGCGCCGTTCGACAAGATCTGCTACATCGGCTGCGGCGTCACGACCGGCATCGGCGCTGTCATCAACACGGCCAAGGTCGAGATCGGGGCGAAGGCCGTCGTCTTCGGGCTGGGCGGGATCGGCCTCAACGTGATCCAGGGCCTGCGGCTCGCGGGCGCCGACATGATCATCGGCGTCGACCTGAACGACGACAAGCGCGCGATGGCCGAGCGTTTCGGGATGACCCACTTCATCAACCCGCGGAACGTCGAAAACGTCGTGCAGGAGATCGTGGAGCTGACCAGGACCCCGTTCGACCGGATCGGCGGCGCGGATTACAGCTTCGACGCGACGGGCAACGTCAAGGTCATGCGCGACGCGCTGGAATGCACCCATCGCGGCTGGGGCCAGTCGATCATCATCGGCGTGGCGCCTTCGGGGGCCGAAATCTCGACCCGGCCGTTCCAGCTTGTCACCGGGCGGATCTGGAAAGGGACGGCCTTCGGCGGCGCGCGCGGGCGCACGGACGTGCCGCGGATCGTGGACTGGTACATGGACGGCAAGATCGAGATCGACCCCATGATCACGCACACCATGCCGCTGGCCGACATCAACCGCGGGTTCGACCTGATGCACGCGGGTGAATCCATCCGCTCGGTGGTCATTTACTGATCCTTGAGGGATGCTTAGGTAACCATGCAGCGGGGCCGGTTCGCGCCGTGCCCCCGCCGCGCCAATGAAAGGATGCCCCGATGCTGCACCCGCTTCCGCCCCACAGGCTTGATGACGACGATCCCGACGAGGAACAGGACGAGCCGCGGAAGGACGACGAGAAGGGCGAGGATCTGGGCCTTCCGCAAAGCCCCGCGATCGACAAGCTGTACTTCCGGTCGCGCACCGTCATCGTGGCGGGCACGATCAACGACAAGCTGGCGCAGCGCACCGTCTCGCATCTCCTCGCCCTGGCCGAGGACAACGACAAGCCGATCAACGTCCTGATCTCGTCGCCTGGCGGGCACGTCGAATCCGGCGACATGATCCATGACGTGATCCGCTTCATCCGGCCCACCGTGCGGACCATCGGCTCGGGCTGGGTGGCGAGCGCGGGCGCGCTGATCTTCGTTGGCGCGAAGCAGGAAAACCGCTTCTGCCTGCCCAACACGCGCTTCCTGATCCACCAGCCGTCCGGCGGGATCGGCGGGACGAGCTCGGACATGATGATCCAGGCGGAACAGCTGCGTCTGATGCGCGACCGGCTGAACCAGATCTTCGCCGATGCGACCGGCCAGTCGGTCGAGCGGATCGCGGCCGATACTGAGCGGGACTTCTGGCTGAACACCCAGGAAGCGATCGACTACGGCCTGCTGAGCAAGGTCATCCGGACCGTGGACGACCTGAAGTGACAGGGCAGGGCGGGCCTGCGGGTCCGCTCTTCTTCCCTGCAGCGGAAAAGACCCTCGTTCCTTGGCGCCGCGGCTTCACCGGAAGCTTTTCCCGAAGCCGCGCTGGCTGGTCGACGTCCTTTCCAAGGCTCCTGCACCCTGGTGGAAGCACGTTTTCCGCCCGCGGCGCCCGAGCCGCCCCCGTTCCTTGCCGCCTCGGCTGCCGCTCTCTAGATGGGCCTGACACCCGGAGAAGGCGGCCATGACCATCCAGATCTCGCAGCTTCACAAGAGCTTCGGCCAGACCGAGGTGCTGCGCGGGATCGACCTCACCGTCGCGGATGGCGAGCTGGTGGCGCTGCTCGGGCCCTCGGGATCGGGCAAGACCACGCTTCTCAAGATCATCGCAGGGCTGGACTGGCCGGATGCGGGCCGGCTCGACGTTGACGGGCAGGACTGGCTGCGGCTTGCGGCGCAGGATCGCCGGATCGGCTTCGTGTTCCAGAACTACGCGCTGTTCCCGCACATGACCGTGCGCGACAACATCGCCTTCGGCCTGACCGTGCGCCCGCGCGCCGAGCGCCCGGGACGCGCGCAGATCGCCCGCAAGGTCGACGAGCTGCTGGGCTTTCTCCAGATCGAGGCGCTCGGCGGCCGCTACCCCGCGCAGTTGTCCGGCGGCCAGCGGCAGCGTGTCGCGCTTGGCCGCGCGCTCGCGATCGAACCCACGGTCCTGCTGCTCGACGAACCCTTCGGCGCGCTCGACGCCGCGGTCCGCCGCGACCTGCGGCGCTGGCTGCGTGGCGTCCACGACGCGACCGGCACCACGACGATCTTCGTGACCCACGACCAGGAGGAAGCGTTCGAGCTTGCCGACCGCGTCGTCGTGATGGACCACGGCCGGATCCAGCAGATCGGCGATGCCGCGACCATCCACGACGCGCCCGCCACCCCCTTCGTCGCCGATTTCATGGGCGCGACCGTCGCCTTGCCCGTGACCGTCCGCGGCGGCAGCGTCGCCGCCCCGGGCGTCGATGCCTCCCGCGTCGTGGCGCCCGGCCTGCCCGACGGTCCCGCGCGTCTGTTCGTCCGCCCCGAGGATCTCGTGCCCGTTCCCGACCCCGCAGGGCCGTGGACCGTCGCCTCGATCTCCAACACCGGCTCGCAGCTGCGGCTGGTCTTGGCCGACGCGTCCGGCGCCGAGGTGCCCGCCGACCTGCGCCGCCGTCACCCGGCAGCCCAGGGCCTGTCGCCCGGCGCCCGCGTCCACCTGCGGCCCGAGGCCGCCTCCGTCTTTCCCGTCTGAACCGCCTGAAAGGGACCATCGATGAAACTCGCCGCCTTCAAGGCCGCCGCCGTCGCGCTGGTGCTGGCCGTGTCGCCCGCCTCGGCCCAGGACCGGCTGCTGAATGTCAGCTACGACGTCAGCCGCGAGCTGTTCGAGAAGCTGAACCCCGTTTTCGCGCAAGCCTGGAAGGCCCAGTCCGGCCGCGACGTGACGATCGAGCAGTCGCACGCGGGGTCGTCCAAGCAGGCGCGGTCGATCCTCGAGGGGCTGCCCGCCGACGTCGTGACCTTCAACCAGGAAACCGACGTCGAGATGCTGGCCAAGGGCGGCATGGTGGCCGAGGACTGGCGCGCGGCGTTCCCCAACAACGCCTCGCCCTATTACTCGATGCCCGCCTTCCTCGTCCGCGAGGGCAACCCGAAGAACATCAACAACTGGTCCGACCTCGCCCGCGATGACGTTCAGGTGGTGTTCCCGAACCCGCGCACCTCGGGCAACGGCCGCTACACCTACCTCGCTGCCTACGCCTTCGCGCTGCGCGAGAACGGCGGCGATGCGGAGGCCGCGCAGGCGTTCGTCCGCAAGATCATGGAGAACGTTCCCGTGTTCGATACCGGCGGGCGCGCCGCGACCCAGACCTTCGTGGAACGCGAGATCGGCGACGTGCTGGTCACGTTCGAGACCGAGACCCGCCAGATCGCCGCGCAGTACGCCGACCGCGGCCTTGTCGCGGTGACGCCGCCGGTCAGCCTGTTCTCGGCCTTCCCGGTCGCCGTCGTGACCGAGAACACCGACAGGAACGGCACCACCGAGCTGGCAACCGCCTATCTCAACTGGCTCTACTCGCCCGAAGCGCAGCGCATTCTCGCCGAGAACGGCAACCGCGTAAACGACGAGACGGTGAAGGCCGAGTTCGCAGACAAGTTCCCGCAGGTCGAGCTGCTGACGGTCGAGGACGTGTTCGGCGGCTGGGACAAGATCCAGTCCGAGCACCTGGCCGTGGGCGGGATCCTCGACAAGGTCTTCGTCAACCGCTGAGACCAGTCCGAAGGCCCAACCGATGTCCCTCGCCTCTGCCCCGCCGGTCCGGGCGCGCGCCGTCCTGCCGGGCTTTCGCCTGACCTTCGGCACGACGCTGCTGTACCTGACGGTAATCGTGCTGATCCCCATCATCGCCCTTGTCATCGAGGGCGCGGGGATCGGCCCGGCGCGGCTGTGGGACATCGTCTCGGCCCCGCGCACCCGCGCGGCGCTGCGGATCACCATCACGGCGGCGGCGGTGGCGACCGTCATCAACGCGGTCTACGGCCTGCTGATGGCATGGGTGCTGGTCCGCTACCGCTTCCCGGGGCGCGGGTTACTGGACGCGCTGATGGACATTCCCTTCGCGCTGCCCACCGCCGTGGCGGGCCTGTCGCTGACCGCGCTCTATTCCGCGAACGGATGGTTCGGGGCGGTGCTGGCGCCGATGGGCATTCAGGTGGTGTACACGCTGGGCGGCATCATCCTCGCTATGTCGTTTACCTCGATCCCCTTCGTCGTCCGCGCCGTGCAGCCGGTGCTCGAGAAGCTGGACCCCGCGCTCGAGGAAGCCGCCTCCAGCCTCGGCGCGAGCGGCTGGACCACGTTCCGCCGGGTGATCTTCCCGGCCATCATGCCGGCGTGGCTCGGGGGCGTCACGACGTCCTTCGCCCGCTCGCTGGGCGAATTCGGGGCGGTCGTCTTCATCGCCGGCAACCTGCCCTTCAAGACCGAGATCGCGTCACTTCTCGCCTATATCCGGCTGGAGGAATACGACTACGAAGGCGCGGCCGCCGTGGCGTTGGTCCTGATGGTGCTGGCGCTGGTGCTGCTGTTCCTGTCGAACCTCGTCCAGATCCGCGCGGCACGCTACGGCGCGGTCACGGCATGACGCGGGCGCTTCTGATCGGGCTGGCGGTGGTGACAACGGCGATCTTCGTCGTCGTGCCGCTGGTCTACATCTTCGTGCAGGCGCTGGGGGCCGGGTGGTCGGCCTATGCCGCGAACATCATGCACCCGCTGACGCTGCACGCGATCTGGATGACGACGCTCGTCGCCGTGATCGTGGTGCCGGTCACCGTCGCCTTCGGCATCGGCGCGGCGTGGCTTCTGTCGAAGTTCCAGTTTCGCGGCCGCGGCCTGCTGATCACGCTGATCGAGCTGCCCTTCTCGATTTCCCCGATCATCGCGGGGATCTGCTACCTGCTCCTGTACGGGCGGCAGGGCTGGCTGGGCGGCTTCCTTGCGCGGCACGACCTCGACGTGCTGTTCGCGCTGCCGGGCATCGTGATGGTGACGATGTTCGTGACGACGCCCTTCGTCGTGCGCGAGGTGCTGCCGCTGATGCAGGCGCAGGGATCGGACCAGGAACAGGCGGCCGTGACGCTGGGGGCGAGCGGCTGGCAGCTGTTCCGCCGGGTGACGCTGCCCAACATCCGCTGGGCGCTGCTGTACGGCGCGGTGCTGGCGACAGCGCGCGCGGTTGGGGAATACGGCGGTGTCGCGATCGTTTCGGGCAGCATCCGCGGCAAGACCAACACCCTGCCGCTGCATGTCGAGCTGCTGTTCAACGACCTGAACGCGGCCGGCGCCTTCGCCGCGGCTACGGTGCTCACGATGATCGCGCTGGTGGTCCTGGTCGCGAAGACCGTTCTGGAACATCGCCGCTAGGCCTGCCGGCGCGTCGGCCGATCAGATCGCCATCGACGCGGACGCCGCGTCCCCTCGACCTCAGCGCCAGCCGAGCGCGGGCGCGACCTGCGTCAGGATCGCTTCCAGCGCGTGGATGTTGTAGTCGACGCCAAGCTGGTTCGGGATCGTCAGCAGCAGCGTGTCGGCCTCGCGGATCGCCTCGTCCCTTTCAAGCTGCCTGACCAGTTCCTCGGGCTCTGCCGCGTAGCTGCGTCCGAACACCGTCCGCGTGTTGTCGATGATCCCGATCTGGTCGCGGTCGCTGCGCTGGCCCCCCAGCAGCTGTCGATCCCTGTCGTTGACCAGCGCGAAGATGCTGCGGCTGACCGACGCGCGCGGCTGGCCCTCATGCCCCGCGGCCTTCCACGCCTGCCTGAACAGCCTGATCTGGCGCGCCTGCTGGATGTGCAGCGGCTCGCCCGATTCGTCGGTCTTCAGGGTCGAGCTCTGCAGGTGCATTCCCAGCTGCGCCGCCCAGACGGCGGTCGCGTCCGATGCGGCGCCCCACCAGATCCGGTCCCGCAGCCCGGCCGAGAACGGCTCCAGCCGCAGAAGGCCCGGCGGGTTCGGGAACATCGGGTGGGGCGAGGGCGCGGCGAAGCCTTCGCCTTCCATCAGCTTGAGAAACGTCTCCGTCCGGCGGCGGGCCATGTCGGCATCGGTCTCGCCCGGCTCAGGCGCGTAGCCGAAGTGGCGCCAGCCCTCGATCACCTGCTCGGGCGACCCGCGGCTGAGACCCAGCTGCAGCCGCCCGCGAGAGATCAGGTCGGCCGCGCCGGCATCCTCGGCCATGTAGAACGGGTTTTCGTACCGCATGTCGATGACGCCGGTCCCGATCTCGATCCGGCTGGTGCGGGCGCCGATGGCCGCCAGCAGCGGGAACGGCGAGGCGTGCTGCCGGGCGAAGTGATGGACCCGGAAATACGCGCCGTCGAGGCCCAGCTCCTCGGCGGCGACCGACAGGTCGATCGACTGAAGCAGGTTGTCGGACGCCGACCGGGTCTGCGACTGCGCGGCCGCCGACCAGTGGCCGAAGGACAGAAAGCCGATCTTCTTCATGGTTCGGTTCCTCGTCAGGTCGACAGGCCCAGGTAGATACGACGGTGTCGAAATGTAGCGCCGGCGGCATCAGGGATGTGTCATAAATCTGACATCACCCTTGCGGATTGGAACTGTCAAAACGGCAAAGCCGTTTCACTTGCAATGCTTTGATGCGAAGGTTGGTTAACGCGCCGGTCCGATCGTCGAAGGCGCGGCCGCACGTCAGAAGGGGGACAAACGCAATGCCCGGCACCCGGTTTCACCAGATCGCCTGCGCGGCGTTGGCCGCCATGTCGCTGACGGCGGTATCGTCGGGCGCGCAGACGGTTGCGCCGCCGACGCACGCCGCGCCCGATTCCGGCACGATCCCGCAGGTCTCGTCCACGCCGGGGGAGACCGGGGCAACCAACGTCCAGCCGGGCGCCGCGCAGATGGAGCCGGTGCAGACGCCGACCCCGCCCGCGACGCAGGACGCGCTGGCGACCCCGACCCTTACCGATCCGAACGCCGCCGCAGCGGCCGCGCCAAACGCTGCCGCCGCGCCAAATTCCGCCGCTGGCACTTCCACACCGGCGCAGGCCGATCCGCAGGCACAGCCCGACCCGCAGGCGCTGGCCGCCGCGCAGTCGCAGGCTGCCGCCGCATTTGCAGGAACCGTGCAGGGCAAGTCGCAGGTGGGCGAGCCCCTGTCGCCCCAGGAAGTCGCGGCGGTAGCCGCCGCGCCGGCGCTGAAGCCCGTTTACGTTCCTCGCACCACGCCCGAAGGCAACCCGGCGTCAAGCCAGTCGCTGGAACCCGCGGCCGGCAACGTGGACCAGGCACGGCCGGGATCAAGCAACAGCATCTCGACCGCCGCGACGGAACCGCAGCCCGCCACGGCCGACGGGACCGCGCCGGGCAACTCCGGCTCCACCGGCTGGTCCGGGGGCACCGGCGGGTCGATGATCGGGACGAGCCCCTCGGGCGCGGTGCCGCAGTCGAAGACGTGGCAGCCGCCCACCGCGCGGGGCCTCGGCCTCACCGGCTGACGTGACGGCACCCGCCGGCGCGGTGGCGGAGGAGAATGGGAGTCGAACCCACCCGGGACAGGCTCGCTGCCCCAACCGGATTTGAAGTCCGGCCGCCCCACCGGGGACGATTCTCCTCCTCACGCGCCGCGCCGTCGCACCTCGGGGCGGTCAGTCCGCGAACATGTCCGCCCGGTGGGGGTTGATGCGGCGCAGGTCGGCCCGTCGCATTGTTACCCCCTGGCGGTCGAAGAAGTCGAGGATCTCGATCGCGACCTTGCGCCCGTTCATGACCCGGTCGCGGAACGCGGCGGCGGTGACCCAGCCATCCGGGGCGGCGGCCTGAACCTCGGCGATGATTCGGGCCATCTCGGCCGTGGTGTCGCGCAGGAAGAAGTGGTCGGGCCGGATCTGGTCGAGCTGCCCCCGCCGCGCGGCCATCCGCAGGACCCGGCGGACCTCGGCCTCGGGCACCTCCATCGCGGTCGCGAAGTCGCGGACGCGGGGCGGGCGGAAGCGGTCGTCGCCGCCGAGCTGCGGAAGGATCCGGTCCAGCAGCGCCTGCTCGGCGGGCGTCATCCGGACGGCATGGCCCGGAAGCCGCACGAAGCCCCCTTCCACCACCACGGCGCCTGCGAGAACTTGCGTGCCCAGGAATGCGGCAAAGCCCGCCTTCGGCAGGCGCGGCGTCAGCGCGAGCCGCAGCCGCTCGCGGCCCATGCCCTGAAGCTCCGGGTTTTCGGCATGGAATGCGCCCAGCGTGGAGGTCAGCGCCGCTTCAAGGTCGCGCAGCGTGCCCGGAAGCAGCGCGAGCCTGCCCGCGCCGGTGTCGATCGTCGCGACGCCGCCGGCCAGCGCGTCCTCGGTCTCTGCAGGCAGCGCGCGGTCGCGGGCGAACGCGGCCAGGTCGACCAGACCCGGCGGGATGGCGAGAAGCGCGGCCAGCGCCTCGTCGTCGTTGGCCAGGCCCTGCGCCGCGATCACCTGCAGCCGCGCGGGCGTGCGGCGGTGGCGGGCGGGGGCGCGCAGGTCGCGGAAGGTGCCGCCGCCGATGGTGCGCCGGGCCGAGACGTCGCGCAGGATGAAGCGTTCGCCCACCGTTGCCGCGATCGGCCGGTCCAGCACCAGCTGAACCGGCCCGGACCCGCCCGGTCGCAGGCTTTCGCCCAGCGGCACGATCCGCGCCCCTGCCTCGGCCGCGCCCACGTGCAGGCGGGCGGGAAACCATGTGGTGATCGGCTTCGGCTCGGTCCCCAGGACGTGCAGCATCGCGTCGATCCGGTCGGTCGGCGCGTGTAGGGCCGGATCACCCGCCACGTCGCCCCTTCCGACGCTGTCCGGGTTGATCCCGCCGCCTGCAAGGTTGATCGCGCAGCGCTGCCCGGCCAGCCCTTCCTCTGCCGCGCGGTTCTGCGCGTGGATCCCCCGCACCCGCGCCCCGAGCCCCGGGGGAGAGATCGTCACCATGTCCCCCACGGCCACCCGGCCCGACTGCACGGTCCCGGTCACGACCGTGCCCGTGCCCTTCAGCGTGAAGCTGCGGTCGATCGCCATGCGGAAGCGCCGGTCCAGGCCGCGCGCGCCCGTCGCGGCCTCGGCGGCGACCAGCGCGGCGCGCAGCCCGTCCAGCCCTTCGCCGGACACGACCGATACCGGGATCACCGGCGCCGCGGCCAGTGCCGTCGGCGCGAGCAGGTCGCTGATCTGGTCCTCGACCTCTGCCCGCCGCCCGGGCCCGGCGAGGTCGGCCTTGGTCATCGCGACGATCCCGCGCGTGATCCCCAGCAGATGCAGGATTGCCAGATGCTCACGCGTCTGCGGCATCACCCCGTCGTCCGCGGCGACGACCAGCAGCGCCAGGTCGACGCCGCCCGCGCCCGCCAGCATCGTGTGGACGAAGCGTTCGTGCCCCGGCACGTCCACGAAGCCGGTCACCGCGCCGCCGCCCAGGTCGGCATAGGCGAAGCCCAGCTCGATGGTGATGCCGCGCGCCTTTTCGGCCGCGAGCCGGTCGGTGTCCACGCCGGTCAGCGCGCGGACGAGCGCGGTCTTGCCGTGGTCGATGTGACCCGCCGTTCCGACGATCATAGGTGCGACAGGCTGCCCAGCAGCGCCCCGTCGCCCGGCAGGCAGCGCAGGTCGAGGATCAGCGCGCCGTCGCGGATGCGGCCGATCACGGGGACGGGCAGGGCGCGCAGGCGCGCGGCGAGATCCTCGGGCACCGATCCCCGGTCGCCCGACAGGGCGAGCCCGGCGGAAGGCAGCGCCTCGACCGGCATCGCGCCGGATCCGATCTGGCTCGCGCACGCGACGACTTCGACCCGGATGCCGGACAGCATCGCCCGGACGGGCGCCACCAGCCGCGCGGCCTGCGCGGCGATGTCGTCGCGCGTGCGGGTCAGCAGCCGCAGCGTGGGCAGCCGCTCTGCCAGCCGGTCGGGATCACGGTAGAGCCGCAGCGTCGCCGCGACCGCCGCAAGGCGGATCTTGTCCAGCCGCAGCGCACGCTTCAGCGGGTTGCGGTTGATGCGCCCGACCAGGTCCGCGCGGCCCACGATGAAGCCCGCCTGCGGCCCGCCCAGAAGCTTGTCGCCCGAGAAGGTCACGAGGTCCGCACCCTCGGCCACCGCCTGCCGCACCGTGGGTTCGGCCGGAAGGCCCCAGCGCGTCAGGTCCACCAGCGTGCCCGAGCCGAGGTCGTTGACCAGCGGCACCCCCGCCGCACCCGCGATCCCCGCCAGGTCGGCTGCGGGGACGGCGGCGGTGAAGCCCTCGATCCGGTAGTTCGACGGATGCACCTTCATCATCAGCGCGGTGCGCTCGGACACCGCGTCCCGGTAGTCGCGCGGGTGGGTGCGGTTGGTCGTTCCGACCTCGACCAGCCGGACACCGGCGCGGGCCATGATGTCGGGGATGCGGAAGGCGCCGCCGATTTCCACCAGTTCGCCGCGCGACACGATCGCCTCGCGCCCCTCGGCCAGCGCGTTCAGGACCAGCAGCACGGCGGCCGCGTTGTTGTTGACGACGGTCGCGGCCTCGGCCCCGGTCAGTTCGCACAGGAGGTCGCGGACATGGTCGTCGCGCTCGCCGCGGCTGCCGGTGGACAGGTCGTATTCCAGCGCCGCCGGATGCCGCATGGCGTCGACGGCGGCCTCGATCGCGGCTTCGGCCAGCAGCGCGCGGCCCAGATTGGTGTGCAGGACCGTCCCGGTCAGGTTCAGGACCGGGCGCAGGCCGCCGCCGCCCGTGTCCAGGCGCGAGGCCGCATCCGCGACCAGCGCATCGGCGTCCGGGACCGCGGCGCCGGCGCGGGCGGCGTCGCGCGCGCCCGCCAGCGCCGCCCGCAGCGCGTCCGTCGCGGCCGCGCGGCCATGATGGTCCACCAGCCCGCGCGCCGCGCCGGCGAGCAGCCGGTCCACGGACGGCAGGTCGCGCAAGGACCCCATCAGTAGCCGATCAGGAACGGGTTCACGCCGCCGCGCCGCCACGTCCCCCCGCGCATCAGCGCGTCGAGGCCGAGCGTGCCCACATCGTCCGCCACCGGGTCGAGCGCCGGGTTCTTCGTCTGCAGCATCTGCTTCACCCACGAGCCGCATTCGTCGCAGGTCTCGGCCCGCACCGTCGCCTCGCCGGTGCCGTCATCGACCGACTGCAGGCCGATCCCCTTGGTGGACCCGCAGCAGAGGCACTTGACCCGCACCTCGTTCCACAGCGTCTGGCAGCAGGAACAGGCCGCGTAGCGCGTGCCCTCGGCCCCCTGGACGCCGGTCACGACAGAGGATGCCGGGCGGCCGCCGCACGCCGGGCAGACGCCGGTGCGGATCGGAACCAGCTGCCTGGCGTCGAGCGTGGCCGCGATCCGCGCAAGATGGACCTGCACGGCGGCGGCGGCAAACAGGTGCGGCGCGGGGCTGTCGACGGGGATCGCGTCGTCCAGCACGTTGCCCAGGAGCCAGCGACGGTCGTCGGGCGTGGCCGCCGCCACTGCGTCCAGCGCAAGGCGGGCGGCGGCGGGCATTTCGATCCCGGCCGCCTCGCGGCACAGCGCGGACAGGGTGTCGTCCAGAAGCGGCTCTGCGCCCGCATCATGCCGGTCGATCGGCGGCATGCGCGATGCGCGGGCCAGCGCCACGCGGTCCGAAGGCACCGGCGTCGGCGCGGGCAGGTCGGCGGCAAGCCGCGCCTGCACCCGTGCCAGGTCCGCGAGAAAACGCAGGTAGGGGCCGAGGTTCGACCCTTCGGCCAGCACGTCGAAGCGCGCCGCGCGCTGGCCGAACAGCCGCTCGGGGCGGGGCAGGATGGCAAGCGGCGGCGTGGGAACGCCGCCGATCATGCCGGGATCGGGTTCTGCGACCTGCGTCATGTTCCCTCGCGCGGCGTCATCGGTTCGTCACGGCCGCAGGGGGTCACTCTGCCGGATCGGTGCGCTGGCGTCCAGCAAGCTCCCGGAACCATTTGCGGTGGTGGCGGAAGGCCCAGCCGCCGGTCACGGTGCCCTGGGTCATCGCCGACAGGGTGCCGCGGGTCCAGATCGCGGCGAAGACGTGCAGGATCAGCGTGAGGATCGTGAGCACGGCCGAGACCGAATGGACCATCAGCGCGATCCGCCGGGTTTCCACCGAGACGATGTCGGGGAAGAACTGGTACCAGATCATGAACCCCGTCACGATCAGGACCACGATCAGCCAGAACATCGCCCAGAACACGAACTTCTGGCCGAAGTTGTACTTGCCGAGCTCGGGCAGCTTGTCCTCGTCGCCCTTGACCACGGACCTGATGTTGCGCGCCCAGACCGCGTCCTCGCGCCGGAACAGGTTGTGGCGCACCAGCTGCACGAACAGGATCATGAAGCTGATGAACAGGGCGATGCCGATGAACGGATGGACCCAGCGCGTCGGCTGGCCGCCGCCGAACAGCGCCGACAACCAGTAGAGCGACGGGTCGAACAGCGCGAAGCCCGACAGCCCCAGCAGGATCAGCGTGGTCGCGGTGAACCAGTGGTTCAGCCGGGTGAACCCGCCGTAGCGACGGACCGACACCGGGTCGCGGCTGAGGATGCGGTCGCCCGGTTCGGAGTAGCGTCGTCCTGCCATCAGGCGTCCTTTCCTTCGCCGCTTCCCTCGCCGCCCGGGATCGCGGCGGCGCGGTCCACCAGATCCTCGGCGTGGCGTTCATCCTCGGGCTCGACCGAGACGCGGCTGAACAGCCCCATCGCCACGCTGCCGATCGCGGCAAGCCCGATCGCGGCCAGCCCCGCGGTCTTGGTCGGGCCCTTCCAGCTCTTGACCACGCCCGCGATCTGCGGATCCTCGGGCAGGTCGTTGTAGATGCCGGGCTTGTCGGCGTGGTGAAGGACGTACATCACGTGCGTCCCGCCGACGCCCTGCGGGTCGTACAGCCCGGCGTTGTCGTAGCCGCGCGACTTCAGGTCCTCGACCCGCTCGGCGGCAAGGGCGGTCATGTCGTCCTTGGTGCCGAAGGTGATCGCGTGGGTGGGGCAGGCCTTGGCGCAGGCCGGACCCTGGCCCACGGCCACGCGGTCGGAACACAGCGTGCACTTGTAGGACCGGTGATCGACCTGGCTGATGCGCGGGATGTCGAACGGGCAGCCGCTGACGCAGTACCCGCAGCCGATGCAGTTCTCGTGGATGAAGTCCACGATGCCGTTGGAATACTGCACGATCGCGCCGGGGGCCGGGCAGGCCGTCAGGCAGCCCGGATCGGCACAGTGCATGCATCCGTCCTTGCGGATCAGCCATTCGAAGTCGCCCGTTTCCGGGTTGTCGTATTCGGCGAACCGCATCAGCGTGAACATGTCGGGCGTGAGGTCGTGCGGGTTCTCGTAGACGCCCACGTTCACCCCGATCTCGGGATGGGTGTCGTTCCATTCGACGCACGCCGACTGGCACGCCTTGCAGCCGATGCACTTGCTGACGTCGATGAGCTTGGCCACCGGCGTCAGCGCGGTCGGGTTTTCGGCCACCGGCCCGCCGGCCGAGGACCGCACCACCGCGGCCTGGCCCAGGTTGCCCTGGACCGGCTGCACGGGCGGGTTCGCGGTGGCGGTGCGGGGGCTGTCCACGTTGGTTGCGATGGTCACGAGACGGCCTCCCCCACGGCGGGTTCGATATTGACGAGGAACGCCTTGAACTCGGGCGTTTCCACGTTCGCGTCACCGATGAACGGCGTGAGGCTGTTCGGCCCCCAGCCCTTCTTCGCGGCGCCGACAAAACCCCAGTGCAGGGGGATGCCGACGACGTGGACGGGCTTGCCGTCGCAGATCAGCGGCTTGATGCGCTTGGTGACCAGCGCCTTGGCCCAGACTTCGCCGCGCTTGGACCAGACCCGCACCCGGCTGCCCTTGGCGATGCCCCTTTCGGCAGCCAGCTGTTCGCTGATCTCCACGAAGAACTCGGGCTGCAACGAGGCGTTCACCACGTTGTGCTTGGTCCAGTAGTGGAAATGCTCGGTCAGGCGGTAGCTGGTGGCGACGAACGGGAACTCGGTGCTGTCGCCCAGCCGCGCCACGTCGGATTCGAAGACGCGCGCCACCGGGTTCCCGCGCATGGCCGGGTTGAACACGTTGGCCATCGGGCTTTCGAACGGCTCCATGTGGGTCGGGAACGGCCCGTCCCGCATCAGCCCGCGCGAGAACAGGCGCGACACGCCCTCCTGGTTCATGATGAACGGCCCGACCTCGCCCGGCTTCGCGGTGGGCGAGATGTCGGGCACGTCGTAGCCCGTCCACTTCGCGCCGTCCCACCAGACCAGGCGGCGGCTGTCGTCCCACGGATTGCCGTCCAGGTCCGACGACGCCCGGTTGTAGAGGATGCGCCGGTTGAGCGGCCAGCTCCACGTCCAGTTCGCATAGGCGCCGGTGCTGTCGGGATCGGAGTTGTCCCGCCGCGCCATGTTGTTGCCGTTCTCGTTCCACGAGCCGGAATAGATCCAGCACGCGCAGGCCGTGGATCCGTCGTCGCGCAGCTGGCTGAAGTTCAGCACCTGCTGACCCGCCTGCACCAGCGTCTTCGACGGGTCGGCGGGGTCTGAAAGGTCGCTCAGCGCGCGGCCGTTCATTTCCTTCGCCAGCTCTTCGGGCGTGGGCTCGTTCGCGTCGGCATAATCCCACGTCAGGTTGACGATCGGGTCCGGGAACACGCCCCCTTCCTTCAGGTAGAGGTCGCGCACCCGCAGGAACACCTGGGCCATGATCCAGGTGTCCAGCTTCGCCTCGCCCGGGGGCTCGGCCCCCGGCCAGTGCCACTGCAGCCAGCGGCCCGAGTTCACGAGCGCGCCTTCGTCCTCGGCAAAGCAGGACGAGGGCAGCTGGATCACCTCGGTCTGGATCGCGGGGGTGTCCACGTCGTTGTGGTCGCCGTGGTTTTCCCAGAACCGCGACGTTTCCGTCTCCAGCGGGTCGATCGTGACGAGCAGCTTCAGCTTCGACAGCGCCCGCGTGACCTTGCCCCGGTCGGGGAAGGCCAGAAGCCCGTTGAAGCCCTGGCAGAAGTAGATGTTGCAGCGCCCCTGGTCCATCATCTCGAAGATGCGCAGCACGTCGTAGGCCGGCACGTCGAGCTTGGGCAGGTAGTGGTAGGCCCAGTCGTTTTCCGCCGTTGCCGCGTCGCCCCACATCGCCTTCATGAAGCTGACCATGAACTTGGGATAGTTCTGCCAGTAGCTCGTCTGCCCGGGCCGCAGCGGCTTGAACGCCCGCGTCTTCATGTAGGACGCCCAGTCGGGTTCCTGTTCGGTCGGGATGTTGAGGTAGCCGGGGATCAGGTTCGACATCAGCCCGATGTCGGTCAGGCCCTGGATGTTGGAATGGCCCCGCAGCGCGTTCATGCCGCCGCCCCGCACCCCGATGTTGCCCAGGATCAGCTGCAGCATCGCCATGCCGCGGATGTTCTGAGCGCCCTTGGAATGCTGCGTCCAGCCGAGCGCGTACATCGAGGTCATGGTCTTCGTGGGCGAAGAACACTCCCCGATCATCTCGGCGACCTTCAGGAAGCGGTCGGCGGGCGTGCCGCAGACGCGTTCCACCATCTCGGGCGTGTAGGCGTCCACGTGGGCGCGCAGCAGCTGCCACACGCAGCGCGGGTTTTCCAGCGTCGGGTCGACCGCCGCGAAGCCGTCCTCGCCGATCACGTAGTCCCAGCTTTTCTTGTCGTAGTCGCGCTTTTCCTCGTTGTAGCCGGTGAACAGCCCGTCATTCCAGCCGAAGTCGTCGCGCACGATGTACGCGGCGTTGGTGTAGTTGCGGACATAGTCCCACTGCACCTTGTCGTTTTCGATCATGTAGCGGATCAGCGCCATCAGGAACACGATGTCGCTGCCGGGGCGGATCGGCGCGTAATAGTCGGACACGCTCGCCGTGCGCGTGAACCGGGGGTCCACGACGATCAGCTTGGCGCCGCGATGATGCTTCGCCTCGGTCACCCACTTGAAGCCGCACGGATGCGCTTCGGCGGCGTTGCCGCCCATGACGACCACGAGGTCGGTGTTCTTGATGTCGGTCCAGGAGTTGGTCATCGCTCCACGGCCAAATGTCGGGCCCAAACTGGACACCGTGGGGCCGTGTCAGACGCGCGCCTGGTTGTCGAACGCGACTACTCCCATGGACCGGACGACCTTGTAGGTCAGCCAGGCCGTTTCGTTGGTGGTGGCCGACGCGGCAAGGAAGCCCGTCGTCGTCCAGCGGTTGACCGGCACGCCCGCCTCGTTCAGCGACAGGAAGTTTGCGTCGCGGTCGTCCTTCAGCGCGCGGGCGATCCTGTCGAGCGCATCGTCCCAGCTGACCGGCTCGAACTCGGTCCCGCCCGGCTTGCGGATGCGGGGCTGGGTCAGGCGGGTCGGGGCGTTGACGAAATCCTTCAGCGCCGCGCCCTTCGGGCACAGGGTGCCGCGGTTGGTCGGGTGGTCGGCGTCGCCTTCGATGTGGAAGATGCGCTTCTTGCCGGTTGCGTCGTCCACGCGGGAATACATGATGATGCCGCAGGCGACCGAGCAGTAGGGGCAGGTGTTGCGCGCTTCCGTGGTGGCGGCCAGCTTGAAGGCGCGCACATGCGCGAGCTCCGCCGCCTCCGCCTCGCCGAAGCCCAGGGCTCCCAGCGACGTTGCCGCGACACCCGCACCCGCCAGCTTCAGGAAGCCGCGCCGTGAGAGGTCGATGTTCATCCGATCCTCCGTCCTTTGCCTGTCGTCTAGATAGGTAACTTCATCCTTCGGCCCGAAACGGCCGAGTGTCAACGCATCAGGTCCGGTGAGGAACAAGGGGCCGGCGGTGGCGTTGCGTCACGTGGTGCCGTGGCGAGTGGCACCTCATGCGGAAGGGGGCCTGCCATGCGGACCGCGGCATCGACATGGTGGGGGATCCTGCTGGGCGTGGCGCTCGGCGGGTTCTTCGACGGCATCCTGCTGCACCAGATTCTGCAATGGCACCACCTGCTGAGCCTCGTGGCCGGGATGGGCGACCTGCGGACTCAGGTTCTGTGGGACGGCTATTTCCACGCGCTGATGTACCTGATCGCCGCGGCCGCGCTGTGGGGCCTGTGGTCCGCGCACCGGCGCGGCGCCCTGCCCGAGGGCTGGGCGCTGGCGGGGGCGCTGCTGGTCGGGTTCGGGCTGTGGCACGTCCTCGACAGCATCCTGTCGCACTGGCTCCTGGGCATCCACCGGATCAAGGTGGACAGCCCGAACCCGCTGGCCTGGGACCTGGTCTGGTTCGTCGTGTTCGGCGTGGTGCCCATCGTGCTCGGCTGGCAGGCGGGCCGGGGCGGAGGCACCCCGCGGCTGCCCGCGCGGACGGCTGCGATGCTGGCGCTGACGGCCCTGACCCTTGCCGCCGCCGCCTGGTCGCTGCGCCCCGCGCCGGGCCAGCCGTTCACCACCGTCGTGTTCCGCCCGGGCATCGCCCCGGCGCAGGTGTTTGCGGCGCTGGGCGCGCAGGACGCGCGCCTCGTCTGGTCGGACCCGGCCGGAGCCGTGATCGTGGTCGCCGTCGATCCGGCCGACCGGTGGGGCTTCTACCGCCACGGCGCATTGCTGGTGGGCGGCGCGGGAACGCCCGCCGGGTGCATCGCGTGGACCCGCGCCTGACCTGCGCCTGACCTGCGCCTGATCCCCCCCGGCGGCCCCGGCGCGGCTACAACCCGCTGCGCAGGTCCCAGAGGTCCGGGAACAGCACCGTGTCCAGCATCCGCCTGAGATACGACACCCCCGCCGTGCCGCCGGTGCCGCGCTTGAAGCCGATGATGCGTTCCACGGTCGTGACATGGTTGAAGCGCCAGCGGCGGAAGTAGTCCTCGAAATCGACCAGCTTCTCGCCCAGCTCGTAAAGCCCCCACCACCGCTCCGGATCGGCGTAGATCGCGCCCCACGCCGCCCGCGCCGCCGGATCGGGCGCGGTCGGCGCCGAAACGTCCTGCGGCGCCGCCACGTCGAAGCCTTCGGCCGCGAGCCGCCCCAGCACGACCGCGTAGAGCGACGGCCGCCCCATCTCGGCCCGCAGCGAGGCGGCGAGTTCGGGGCGGTGTTCGTGCGGGCGGATCAGCTCCGGGTTGCGGTTGCCGGCGACGAACTCGATCATCCGGTACTGGTGGCTCTGGAAGCCCGAGCTTTCGCCGAGGAACGGGCGGAACTGCTGGTACTCGCTCGGCGTCATCGTCCGCAGCACGTCCCACGAGCCGTTCAGCTGCTCCATGATCCGCGCGACGCGGGTCAGCATCTTGAAGGCCGGACGAAGGGCCCCGGCGGCGATGGCCTCGCGCGCGGCGGAAAGCTCGTGCAGCGCGAGCTTCATCCACAGCTCGCTGGTCTGGTGCTGGATGATGAACAGCATCTCGTCATGCGCCGCCGACCGCGGGTGCTGCGCCGACAGGACGGGATCGAGCGACAGGTAGTCGCCGTAGCTCATCCGGCCCTCGAACGACATCTGCGCGTCGTGGTGGCCCGGCGGGTTGGAAGGGGCGGGGTCGGTCATGGCGAGGCTCCGCTTCGTTCCGGGATCTGCCCCAAGCATACAGCGCGGACCGCCCCGGCTGGCAAGGCCGCCGCCGCATGCTAGACTCGGGGCAACGAACTGCAGGATGACCGCCATGACCGACCTCACGATCCGCCTGTCCCAGCTTGCCCACGGCGGCGGCTGCGGCTGCAAGCTCGCCCCCGCCGTGCTGCGCGACCTGCTGGCGGGGCAGCCCGCCGGGCAGATGTTCCCGCAGCTTCTCGTGGGCAACGAGACCGCCGACGACGCCGCCGTGTGGCAGGTCGACGACCAGACCGCCGTGATCGCGACGACCGACTTCTTCATGCCGATGGTGGACGACCCCCACGCCTTCGGCCGCATCGCAGGCGCGAACGCGATTTCCGACATCTACGCGATGGGCGGGCGCCCGATCCTGGCGCTGGCGATCCTGGGCATGCCGGTGGACCGCCTTCCGGCCGAGACGATCCGGCAGATCCTGCAGGGCGGGCAGTCGATCTGCGCCGAGGCGGGGATCCCGGTTGCGGGCGGCCATTCGATCGACTCGGTCGAACCGATCTACGGCCTTGCCGTGATCGGGCTGGTCCACCCGTCGAAGCTGCGCCGCAATGCGGACGCGCGGGTGGGCGATGCGCTGATCCTGACCAAGGGGCTGGGCGTCGGGCATTATTCATCGGCGATCAAGAAGGGGGCGCTGGACCAGGCCGGGATCGACGAGATGATCGCGTCCACGACGCTCCTGAACCGGATCGGGGCCGACCTGGCCGACGACCCGGCCGTCCACGCGATCACCGACGTGACGGGCTTCGGAATCCTGGGCCACGGGCTGGAGGTCGCGCGGGGCTCGGGCGCGCGGCTGGTGATCGAGGCGGCGGCGCTGCCGCGCCTGTCCCGCGCGGACGAGCTTGCGCAGGCGGGCTTCGTCACCGGCGCCTCGCATCGGAACTGGGCCGCCTACGGGCACGACGTGACGCTGCCCCAGGGCTGCCCGGACTGGCTGCGCGCGCTGCTCTGCGATCCGCAGACCTCGGGCGGGCTGCTGGTGGCGGTGGCGCCAGAGGCGGCGGACGCCTGGGTCAGCCGCATCCGCGAGGCGGGCTACCCGCTGGCCGCGATCATCGGGACGGTAGAGGACGGCAGCGGCGTCACCGTGGTCTGACGGGCGCCCCCGGCGGCGCTGATCGACACCCCGGCCGGCGATCACCCCGGTCTGCCTAAGCGGACCGGAACGCGCCCGCCCGGGCAGGCCCGTCCCATCGGGGTGCTTGCATTATCGGACCGCCCGGAAAGGCCTCGTGCCGTGTCATTCGGCACAACGGCCGCGCTCCCGCCGGAGGCTGATTCTCCGACTGCATCCGCTCCCCCGCCCGAAGAACGGCGCAGGGAACACGGACGCGCCCGCAAGGCCGAGGCGGCCGCCAAGGGGCGAAGGATCAGTCCTTCGCGCGCTCGACGTAGCTGTTGTCCTCGGTGTTGATGACGATCCGCGTGCCCACGCCGATATGCGGCGGCACCATCACGCGCAGGCCGTTGTCGACCGTCGCCGGCTTGTAGGACGACGACGCCGTCTGGCCCTTCACCACCGGCTCGGTCTCGGTGATCTCGACCGTGATCCGCTGCGGCAGGGTCATCGCGATCGGCACGCCGTTGAAGACCTGCAGGAACAGGCGCATGCCTTCCTGCAGATAGGCCTTCTGGTCGCCCACCATGTCGGCGGGGGCGACGACCTGCTCGTAGCTTTCCGGCTCCATGAAGTGGAAGCCCTCGCCGTCCTCGTAGAGGAAGTCGTAGGCGCGTTCGTCGACATGCGCGCGCTCCACCTGCTCGGTCGTGCGCCAGCGTTCCGACACCTTCACGCCGTCGGCGATCCGGCGCATGTCCACCTGCGTCACGGGCGTGCCCTTGCCGGGGTGGAAGTTCTGGGCGGTCAGGACGACATACAGCTTGCCGTCCAGCTCGACGACGTTGCCTTTGCGAAGGCTGGAAGCGATGACTTTCACGGGCGTCTTTCTTGCGATCTGGGGATGTGTGGAATATCGCGCGGTCCTTAGCGCAACGCATCGGATTTCGCCAGCCATGACCAGACCGGCCACGGAAACGCCCTGGTGGAACCCCCGCCGCCACGCCGACCGCCGTCCGCTGCTGCTGGCGCGCAACCGCACGCAGGCGGCGATCCGGCGCTGGCTGGACGACAACGGCTTCACCGAGGTGGACCCCGCAGCCCTGGCGGTCAGCCCTGGTAACGAGGCGCATCTGCACGGCTTCGCCACCGACGCGATCGGCAATGACGGCGCGGCGCGGCGGATGTACCTGCACACCTCGCCCGAGTTCGCGATGAAGAAGCTGCTCGCGGCAGGAGAAACCCGGATCGCCGCCTTTTCCCACGTCTGGCGCAACCGCGAGCGGGGGCCGCGCCACAGCCCCGAGTTCACGATGCTTGAATGGTACCGGGCGGGCGAGGGCTACGACGTCCTGGTCGACGACTGCGCCGCCTTCCTGCGCCTTGCGGCCGACGCGGCGGGCGCGACCCTGCTGCGCCATCGCGCGGCCACCTGCGACCCCTTCGCGCCGCCCGAGCGCCTGTCCGTCGCCGACGCCTTTGCCCGCCACGCCGGGATCGACCTGCTGGCGACCGTCAGGGCCGACGGCGGCACCGATCGCGACGGCCTCGCCGCGCAGATGACCGCGTCGGGCGTCCGCCATTCCGCCGACGACACCTGGTCCGACCTTCTCAGCCGCGTCCTCGTTGAACGGGTTGAGCCGCATCTCGGCCACGGCCGTCCGACCGTGCTGGACCGCTACCCCGCGCCCGAGGCGGCGCTCGCCCGCCGCGCCCCCGACGACCCCCGCGTGGCCGAGCGGTTCGAGCTTTACGCCTGCGGGGTCGAGCTCGCGAACGGCTTCGGCGAGCTGACCGACCCGGACGAGCAGCGCACCCGCTTCGCCGCCGAGATGGACGAAAAGCACCGCGTCTACGGCGAGCGCTACCCGGTGGACGAGGATTTCCTTGCGGCCCTCGCCCACATGCCGCCCGCATCCGGCATCGCGCTGGGCTTCGACCGACTCGTGATGCTCGCGACCGGCGCCCCGCGGATCGACGACGTGATGTGGACGCCCGTTCCCTGAACCCCTGACACGCCCGGAGCCCGACATGATCGACTACCCCGCCCTTGCCGCCAGCATCGCCTCGCTCACCCACGGGGAAACGGACGAGGTCGCGCTGATGGCGACCCTTGCCTGCGAAATCCACCATGCCGACGACCGCTTCGACTGGACCGGCTTCTACCGCGTGACCGGGCCCGAGCTCCTGAAGATCGGCCCCTACCAGGGCGGGCACGGCTGTCTCGTGATCCCGTTCTCGCGCGGGGTCTGCGGGGCGGCGGCGCGCACGCGGCAGACGCAGCTCGTCCCCGACGTGGACGCCTTCCCCGGCCACATCGCCTGCGCGAGTTCCACCCGGTCCGAACTGGTGATCCCGGTCCTCGGCGCGGGCGGGCGGCTGATCGGCGTTCTGGACATCGACAGCGACCTGCCCGACGCTTTCACGGCCGCCGACTCGGCGGCGCTGGAAGGGATCCTGCACGATGTCTTCGGAAAGCTCTGACCTGACCGGCGGCTGCCTATGCGGCGCGATCCGCTATTCCGCCGGGGCCGAGACGCTCGGCAACTCTGCCTGCCACTGCGGGCAGTGCCGCAGCTGGTCGGGGCATGTCTGGGCGTCTGTCATGGTCCCGAAGGAGGCGCTGAGCCTCACCGGCGCGCCCAAGTGGTTCCGCTCCTCCGACCACGCGGAGCGCGGCTTCTGCCCGAGCTGCGGAACCTCGCTGTTCTGGCGCGAGGACGGGGCGCGCCACGTCTCGATTGGGATGGGGACGGTCGACGAGCCCACCGGCCTGCAACTGGAGCGGCACATCTACGTCGACTTCAAGGGCGACTACTACGACATCGCCGACGGCCTGCCGCAGGAGGACAGCGCGTGAGGGAGCTTTCCGGCGCCTGCATGTGCGGGGCGGTGAAGCTGCGGGTCCGGACCGGCGCGACCGAGGCGCGGGAGTGTCACTGCACCCAGTGCCGCCGGCAGTCGGGGCATGTCTTGGCGTTCCTGACGGTGCCATGGGACGCGGTGGACTGGCAGGGCGCGCCCGCGATCTACCGGCACACGGAAAAGGCCGACCGGGGCTTCTGCGCCGGGTGCGGGTCCTACCTGTACTGGCGCGAGCGGTCGTCCGACATGGTGGACCTGTCGGCGGGAATGTTCGACGCGCCGACCGGGCTGCATCTTGGACCGCCGTCCTTCACCGGCAACAAGGGCGACTATTACGACGTAAGCCCGTGGAGCGCGGCGGAATGACGGTATCCCTGACCGGCGGCTGCCTGTGCGGCGCGGTGCGCTTTACCGCCGAAGCGGACGACGACGGCATCGTCGCCTGCCATTGCACCATGTGCCGGCGCTGGTCGGGCCATGTCTGGGCGGCGGCCGGCGTAACCGCGCTCAGGATCGAGGATGAACGGGCGCTGCGCTGGTACCGTTCCTCCGGCATCGGCGAGCGGGGGTTCTGCGCGGAATGCGGGTCGTCCCTGTTCTGGCGCGGGGTCCGGGATGGCCACGCGGTCGAGGATGACGTCGAGGTTTCCGGCGGCGCGCTCGACGCGCCCACCGGGTTGAGGCTGTCGTGCCATGCGCGGGTGGACTTCAAGGGCGACTACTACGCGATCGCGGACGGCGTGCCGCAGCGGACCGAGGGACCGGCGGCGTGATCTGGGATACATTGGGCAACATTCCGGCGGCGCAGCTGCTGGCCTTCGTCACCGGCGGGCTGGTCCTGAACTTCGCGCCCGGGCAGGACGTGTTCTTCGCCAGCGCCTGCGGGGTGCAGGGCGGCCCGCGCGCGGGCGCGCTCGCAGGCTTCGGGGTGGGGCTGGGGGTCGTCTGCCACGTCATCCTCGCGACCGTGGGGCTTGGCGCAGTGATCGCCGCGCACCCGCAGGCGCTGATGGGCATCAAGTGGATCGGCGCGGCGTACCTGCTGTTTCTCGCCTGGAAAAGCTGGACCGCGCCGCCGCCCGAGCCGTCCGCCCGCGCGTCCGTGCGGACGTGGAACATCGTCCGGCGCGGGATATTGTCGAACCTCCTCAACCCCAAGCCGGTGCTGTTCCTTCTGGCGTTCCTGCCGCAGTTCACGAACCCCGCCTACGGGCCGGTCTGGCAGCAGTTCCTGGGCCTCGGCCTGATCTTCGCCTTCACCGGAACGCTGGTGACGATCGGCTACGGGGTGGTCGCGGGCAGCCTCGGCCACATGCTGGGGCGGCATCTCGGCATCCTCAACAAGGTCGCGGGCGTGATGTTCGCGGGTCTCGCGGTGCGGCTGGTCGCGAAGTGACGCAAGCCGCACCCGCCCCGTTCGTCTATGTCCCGACCAGCGAGCAGCCCCGCCTGATCCACGCCGACGACCAGATCCTGGTCGTGGACAAGCCCGCGGGGCTCCTGTCCGTGCCGGGCAGGGGAGAGGACCGGGCCGACTGCCTGATCGCGCGGCTTGCGGTCACGTTTCCGACCGTGCTGCTGGTGCATCGGCTGGACCTCGACACCTCGGGCGTGATGGTCTTCGCCCTCACGCCCCACGCGCAGCGCCACCTCGGCCAGCAGTTCGAGCGGCGGCAGACGAAAAAGGCCTATGTCGCGCGCCTGTCGGGCCGGCTGGAGCCGAAGTCGGGCACCGTGGACCTGCCGCTGATCGTGGACTGGCCGAACCGCCCGCGCCAGAAGGTCGATCACGAGCATGGCCGCCCCGCCCGGACCGACTGGCGGGTGATCCGCGCCGACGATGCGGAAACCCGCGTCCGCCTGAACCCGGTCACGGGCCGCAGCCACCAGCTGCGCGTCCATATGGCCTCGCTCGGCCACCCGATCCTGGGCGACAGCCTGTACGCCGAAGGGGCGGCGGCCGACCATCCCCGGCTGATGCTGCACGCCGAGACGCTGCGGCTGCGCCATCCCGACAGCAATGTCACGATGACGTTGTCGGCCCCGGTTCCCTTCTGACCGGCGTTGCCCAAGGCCCCGCGCGGGTGCTGTAGTCATCCCCTTTCACACGGGGACCAGCCATGCCTGAACGACTCACCCGCCGCCGGATGATGCTGGCCGCAGCCGCCGCCCTGGTGCCGCCCGGCGCGCGGGCACAGGCGCAGCCCGCGTGGGTCGCAACGGCCGCGGGGCTGGACCAGTTGCACGCGCTCGTCGTGAACAGGGGCGGGGCCCGTGCGTTCGGTCGTGCGTTCCGCGGCCCCGCGCTCGACCGGCCGGTGAACGTGAAGTCCGTCAGCAAGACGCTTCTGGCGCTGCTGACCGGCGTCGCGATCGACCGGGGCGTGCTCGAGGGACCGGACCAGCGGGTGCTTCCGCTTCTGGGCCGGGCGGGTTTCGGGGACGCGCGCGACCGGCTGACGGTCGGGAACCTGCTGTCGATGCAGACCGGCCTCGCCAGCACGTCGGGGCCGAACTACGGCGCCTGGGTGAACAGCCGCGACTGGGTGGACTACGTCCTGCAGCACCCCTCGGGGCAGCCGGGCGGGTCGTTCATCTATTCCACCGGCGGCTGGCACGTCCTCGGCGCGGCGTTGGCGCGGGCGAGCGGCGAGAGCCTGCTGACCCTCGCGCGCGACTGGCTGGGCGAGCCGCTGGACATCGCCGTGCCGCCGTGGGTGCGCGACCCGCAGGGGCGCTATCTCGGCGGCAACGACATGGCGTTGAGCCCGCTGGCGCTCGCGCGGATCGGCGACATGGTGCTCGCGGGCGGGCAGGCGAACGGCCGCCGGGTGGTCAGCGAGGCGTGGCTCCGCACCTCGTGGCAGCCGCGGGCGCGTTCGCCGTTTTCCGGCGACCGGTACGGCTACGGCTGGTTCCTGACCCGCCTCGGCGGCCACGACGCGGCCTATGCGCGCGGCTATGGCGGGCAGATGCTGGCGGTGATCCCGGCGCTCGGGGCGAGCATCGCCATCACCTCGGACCCGACCCGTCCGGCAAGGGGCGAGGGGCATTTCGGCGATCTCCGCCGCCTTGTGGACGAGATCGCGCGCGACCTCGGCTAGAGGTCGTCGTCCGCCTGCGGGCGCCGCCTTCGCTGCGCCAGCCTGCCCGCGACCGGCGCAAGCGAGATCACCAGCACCATCCGCACGAGATGGTGGGCCACGACATAGGCGAGGTCCGCCCCGGCGATGATCGCCATGACCACCATCTCCGACTGCCCGCCCGGCAGGAACGCGAGGAACGCGTCGAGCGCCGGGGCGAGCCGCAGCAGGTGGATCACCTCGAGGAACCCGAGCGAGATCACCGAGAGGATCAGCGCGTAGACGACCCCCGCGCCCACGTCCACGCGGAGTTCCCGCAGGGTGATGCCGCTGTATTTCGCGCCGACCGCGATCCCGATGAAGAACTGCGCCGCCCAGATGATCTCGGCCGGCGGGCGCGCGGTGATGATTCCCGACAGCGACAGGATCGCGGTCAGGATCATCGGGCCGAGGATCGTCGCCCCGAAAAGCCCGATCCGCGCCGCGATCCGCCAGCCGAGAAAGCACGAGCCGACCATCAGCGCGATCTGCACCGAGTCGGTGTCGCGCGCGCTCGCGCCCGGGGGCAACGACAGGTCCACGTTCCACAGCATCGACATCACCAGCGGCGCGACCGTGACGATCACGAGAACCCGCGAGGCGTGGATCAGCGACAGCGCCCGGATGTCGCCGCCGGCTTCTTCTCCGAACACCAGCATGTCCTGCAGCCCGCCGGGCATCGCCCCGAACCACGCGGTCGCGTGGTCGAAGCCGAAGACGTGGCGGAACAGCGGATAGCCCGCGGCGCCGATCAGCAGGACGAACACCGGCACGAAGGCCAGCGACAGCGCGAAGTCGGGAAGGTGAGAGACCATGGCGGGCGTGACCGCGGTGCCCGCCGCGACGCCGAGGAAGGTCCGCATGAAGGTGCCGAGCGCCCCCATGTCGCGCATCCGCGCGCCCGCGAACGCCCCCACGAGGCAACCCGCCATCGGACCCAGCAGGAACGGCAGCGGCAGTCCGGCCAGGTGGAAGACCAGCGTGCCGATGGCGGCAAGCGCAAGGGCGGCAAGGCGGGGGGCGGCGAGGCGGGGGCCGGCGGGGCGGGGGGCGGTGGGGCGGGGATCGGTCAGGCGGGGGGCGAGGGTCACGGGGGCTTTCCGTGGTCAGCGGCATGCGGCCCGGTCAAGCACGTCGGCGGTCCGGCGGCAATGCCCGCCGGGCCCCGCCGAACCCCGCGCGACTCCGCCCCGTCCCGCGTCAGGCGATCCCGCGTCAGGCGATCCCCGTCCGCCGCTGCCCCCGCATCTGCCGCCATGCGGGGATCATCGCGGCCAGCAGCATCAGCGAGGCGAAGCCCGCGACCATGTGGACCTCGGGCCAGCCGAGGGCGGCGCGGATGTCGATCCCCATCCGCCGCGACAGGATTTCCGAAGCGACCCCCATCCCCGCCAGCGCCAGCCCGACGCCGAGAGCCGCGCCCGCCACGATCAGGATCGCCGCGAACCCCCACGACACCGCCAGGATGAACCGCATCGGCGCACCCATGGCCCCCAGCAGCGCGAACTGGTCCGCGAACAGCGCCATGACGAGCGTGAGCCCCGCCAGCACCGCCACGGTGACCAGCCCCTGGCTCGCCAGCGCCATCACGGACAGCGCCGCGCGCGCGTCGCCGAGGACGGCGTGCAGTTGCGACAGCACCGCGCCGGGGAAGACCGCCATCATGTCGGGCCGCGACAGGGCCGAGCGGACGCCGTAGGCGGCGGCAAGCTGGTCGGTGTCGATCGCGACCGCGGGCACGCCGGGAAACGAGCTTGTGTCCCAGGGCGGGCCGATGGGACGGGCTTCGTGGTCGTGGTCGTGGTCGTGGTCGTGGTCGTGGTCGTGGTCGTGGTGGTCGGCCTCGGCCAGCGGGTGCCCGTCGGGCAGGCCGTGCATGTCCCACAGCGTCTCGATCGGCACGACCACGGCGCGGTCCCACGGTCCCCCCGTCGGCGCAAGGCGGCCCACGACATGCAGATGGTGGCCCGCATGGGCGTGTTCGTCCGCCGCCTCGCCCGTGCCGTGGGCGGGCTCGATCTCGTCGCCAATGGCGAAGGGGGCAAGGGCGCCGACGACCGCCTCGGCCCGCGCGGCGAAGGGGCGGCCCTCGGCGGGCGGACCGGCGAGATGGGCCACGAACTCCGCCGTGGTGCCGACGACAGGGGCGCCGTCGGCGCTGTCGCCGAAGCCGAGCGGGGCGGCCATCGCGACCCCCGGGGTCGCCGCGATCTCGGCAAACTGCGCGCCGGTCAGCAGCGGCAGGTCCGCCGGCTGCAGGAACACCGACGCCAGCATCGCCGTCGTCTCGCTGCCCGGCGCGGCGACGAGCACGTCGAACGGGTCGGCAGCGCGGGCGGAGGCCTGGCGCAGGCCGCGTTCCTGCGCGGTGAGGACCAGCCCCAGCGCCAGGGCCACCGCGATCAGCGCCGTGAACAGAAGCGCCGTGCCCGCGGACCGGCGCAGCATCGCGGCGATCACCGGCCAGGGCCGGTAGCCGCGCAGGACGACCGCGCCGCAGATCAGGCCCGGCAGGACCAGCGCGCAGGCGAGCAGCGCGTCCTCGGCGAAGGGCGAAAGCTCAGGCATCGCTGTCCTCCACGATGCGGCCGTCCGCAAGCGTGATCACGCGGGACGCGCGGGCCTGCACGGCGGGGTCGTGGCTGACGACGACCACCGTGCGCGGGCCGGCGAGCGCGGCCAGGTCGTCCGCAAGCCGGTCGGCGTTCGCGCGGTCGAGGCTGGCGGTCGGCTCGTCCGCAAGGATCGCCGATGGCGCGGTCGCGAGGGCGCGCGCCATGGCGACCCGCTGCCGCTCGCCCCCCGACATCACCGCGACGCGCCGGTCCGCCGCCGCGCCGAGGCCAAGCCGGTCGAGCGCCGCGACCGCTGCCGCGCGCAGCGCGGGCCGGCGCGCGCGCGGCATCCATGCGGCGGCCAGCGCCGCGTTGTCGAGCGCGCCCAGCTCCGCGAACAGGCGGTAGTCCTGGAAGATCAGCCCCAGCCTCTCGCGCCGGAACCGCCTCCGTCCCGCAGGGGACAGCCCGGCGATGTCGGTGCCGCCCCAGCGGACCTGCCCGGCGCTGGCGGCAAGGTTCCCCGACAGCACGTTCAGCGCCGTGGACTTGCCCGCCCCCGACGCGCCGCGCAGGACCAGCATCGCGCCCGCCGGCACCGTCAGCGCGGGAATGTCGAGGATGGTGCGCCCGCCCGCCTCGACCCGCAGGCCGGCGACGGCCAGGTCCGGCGCCGCCGTCTCAGGCGCGGGCATAGGTCGCATCCACCAGCCGCACCCTGGACGCGAAGCCCAGCTCGGGGTCGACGTAATCGCCGAGCTCCAGCCGGCCCTGCGTCACGATGGGGATGTTGAAGCCGATCACGTCCACCACGCGGCGGGCATAGATCGCGAGGATGTCGTCGGGCCAGGGCATCCCCGGCTCGCAGAACGGGCACACGGCCATCGGCTTCTTGGTCAGCACGAAGAACGTCGATTCCGCCTTCAGGGGCGGCGCCATGAAGCCCGCCACGTCGATGCGCTGGCCCTCGTTGGCCAGCGCGAGTTCCGAGAACGACAGGTCCTTGTTGTAGAGGTCGCGCATCCTGATGGGGCCGCCTTCGGCGAAGGCGGGACGCCGCGTCAGCGGCGCGGTGGCGGCGGCGAGGGTAAGCGCCCGGATCAGCGTGCGGCGGTTCATGGCGGCGGCCTTTCTTCCTGCGGGTACACGGCCCCAATGGGACAGGGCGGACCGGGTGGTCCGCCCCGCCTGTCATGTCGTGCCGGCCGCCTACTCCGCGGTGACGGCCTTGTTCATCACGTGGAAGATCACGTTCTGCTCGATCAGCCCGTCGAAGAGGTGCGACCAGGGGCCGCGCGCGAACACCGCGACATCCTCGCCCGAGTGGGTTTCCGACGACATCGGGATCAGCGCCTGCTGGACGAAGTCGATGTCGGTCGCTTCTTCCTGGGTCAGCGTGGCCCGGCCCTCGGGCGCGGCATAGACCGGCTGCGCGGGTTGCGCCGCCGCTTCGGCCGCTTCGGCCGCCACGTCCGCGGGCGTCGCGCCGGGGGCCGCGGCGTCGGCCGCCTGCGCCACCGCGTCCATCGCCGGGGCGGGTTCCGGCGCCGTCACGTCCGTCGATGCCGAGGTCGCGGCCGAGTCGGTCGCCGCAAGCTCGGGCGTGGCCTGCTCGACCAGCACGGACCCCACGCCGTTCAGGAAGCCCACGACGCTGTAGGGCTTGCCGTCCGCGGCGGTTTCAAGTTCGTCCAGGTGCTCGACCCCGGCCTCGTTCACCTTGTAGCACAGCCCCTCGATCGGGGTGCCGCGGCCGCAATAGCCGTTGAAGGCGATCGCGTGCTCGTGGTCGGCGGTGACGATGATCAGCGTGTCCTGCGCGTCCGTCAGCTCCGCCGCCCTGGCGATCGCGTCCTGGAACGCCTTGCCGTCCACCAGCGCGCGCTTGACGTTGCCGTCGTGGTTGGCGTGGTCGACCCGCCCGCCCTCGATGTTGAGGTAGAAGCCCTGCTCGTTCTGCGACAAGGACCTGATCGCGGCCTCGGTCATCTCGGCCAGCGACGGCTCGCCGGTGCGGTCGGCCTCGTACTTCATGTGCGAGCCTTCGAACAGGCCCAGCACCGGCTGGTTGTTGCCCCAGGTCAGCGCCTTGAAGCTGTCCTCGTCCTGGGCGAAGGCGAAGCCTGCGGCCTGCGCTTCCTCGACCAGGTTGCGGCCGTCGTCGCGAAGGCCCTTCTTGCCTTCGGCGTCCTCGGTCCCCTCGGGCAGGAACTGCGAGCGGCCGCCCCCCAGCGCCACGTCGATCACGCCGGCCTTCATCTGGTCGATCAGCTGGGCGGCGATGTCCTTCTGGGCGCAGCCTTCCGGGATCTCGGCGCTGTTTTCCCAGTCGCGGTCGACGCTCCGGGCATAGACGGCGGCGGGGGTCGCGTGGGTGATGCGCGCGGTCGAGATGACCCCGACCGACTTGCCCATGCCGGACACGATCTCGGCGAAGGTGGTCAGGCCGTTCTGCAGCCCCGCCTCGCAGTCGCCCACGGCGACGCTGTCAGGCATGTTGATGATGTCGTTCTTGGTCTTCACGCCGGTGTTCATGGCGCTGGCGGTCGGCGCGGAATCCGGGGTCTGGCCGTTGGCCGAGTAGGTCTTGACCAGCGCCGAATGGGGGAAGGTTTCCGACGGCTGGACGTAGTCGTCGCCCAGCCCGCCCGCCTGCTGGCCCGAGAACAGGCGGATCGCGTAGTTCGTGCCCACGCCGTTGCCGTCGGCGGTGAACAGGATCACGTTCTTCGCCCGGCCGGTGTTCGGCTGGACGGCCATCAGTTCCTCGACCCTCGCCTGCCCGGCCTTGAACCATTCGTTGTCGGCCTGCGGCAGGTCCTGGGCGAACGACGCCGTGGCAAGCGCCGTCAGCACGGTGGAAAGAAGAAACGTCTTCATGGCTGGCTCCTGTTGCTCGCAGCCGCCTTAGCGGGCGATCATTTCGCTCGCGTGACGACCTCGTGGCGATCGTGTGACGGTCACAGGTCACGGATACGTTGCGCAACGTGACCGCGGCCCGCGTTGACGCCCGGGCCCGGATCGCCAACGTTCGCCCGGAAAAGGAAAGACGCTGACATGAGGTCCGAGGTGCCCGCCACATTGCCGCTCCGCGACACCCCGCAGGTCTATGGCGTGGTGACGCGGTTCCTTCACTGGACCGTGGCCGGGCTGGTCCTGTGGCAGCTTCTGGGCATGGGCCTTCGCAAGATCTTCGGCCGCCAGCCCTTCGTCGACGTCGTCGCCGGCTGGCATCAGGCGGTCGGGACGGTGCTGTTCGTCCTGATCGTCGCCCGGATCGCCTGGGCGCTGTCCAACCTTCGCAACCGGCCCCGGCACGGCCGCCACTTCACTGGCCGCGCGGCGAGCCTCGGGCACGCGCTTCTCTATGCGGTGATGTTCTCCGTGGCAGCCGTCGGGCTGCTGCGCGCCTATGGCAACGACCGCGCATTCGCGCCGTTCGGCTTCACGATCTTCCCCGCGCAGGACCCGCCGGTCGCGTGGATGGTGCAGCTCGGCGGCCTGCTGCACGGAGAGCTGGGCTGGGTGCTGGCGACGCTGGTGCTGGGCCATGTCGTCATGGTCGGCGTCCACGAAAGCATGTGGCGCGACGGGACGCTTGCCCGCATGGCGGGGCGCCCGGGCCGTCCGCCCGCACGCCGCAGCAAGGCTGCGGACGCCGCACCCACGCGCTGAGCCGGCGCCGCGCGTCCAGACCGGTCCCGGCTCACAGCTTCCGCTCAGCGCCGATGAGCGTCGTGTCTCGGTGCTCGACCCGGATGGCCCGTCGTTCCCGCGCTCACCCCGCCGACAAGTCCTGCGGCACGTCCACGTCCACCAGCTCTGTCGCGGGGGCGGAAACGCAGGTCGCGTCCTGAAGCAGCTCGCCCGCGCCGCGGTCGCCGTGCAGGTTCGACAGCGCCGGGAACAGGCTCCCCGGAAAGCAGGCGGGCGCGCCGGGGCGGCCGTCGGGGTGGCGCGCGGCCGACGGCGTGTCGTCCTTGCAGTCGCCGAGGATCGCGACCAGCAGCCGTTCGGTCACCAGCGGCATGTCGCCCAGCAGCACGAGCAGCCGCCCCGCGCCCATCTGCCCGGCCCAGCGGACGGCGGCGCGAAGGCTCGACGACTGGTCGTCGCCTTCGGGCGCAAGCAGCGTCGCCTGGTCGACCAGCGCGCCGATCTGCGGATCGCGCACGACCGCGGCGCGAAGGTCCACCGGCGCGCGGCACAGCATCGACGCCGCGTAGGACACCAGCGGCCGCCCGTTCCATTCGGCCAGCAGCTTGTCATCAGGCCCCCAGCGGCGCGAATGCCCGGCGGCGAGCAGAACCGCGGCGGTCCGGGGCGAAGGCGAAGGAGGGGCGCTCATCGCCGGGCCTCGGCCAGGATCTCGGCAAGGACCGATACCGCGAGCACCTGCGGATCGCGCGCGGACGGGATCAGCCCGATCGGGCCGCGCAGGCGGGCGATCTGCGCCTCGGTCACGCCCATGTCGCGCAGCGCCTGCACGCGGGCGCGGTGGCTGCGCAGGCTTCCCTGCGCGCCCACGTAGAAGGCCTGACTTGCGAGTGCGCGGGCAAGCACCGGCGGCTCGCGGTCGTGGTCGTGGTAGAACAGCGTCACCGCGGTCCACGGGTCGGCGTCCACGAGCGTCGGGTCCGCGCCCTGCCGCAGGTCCACGCCCTGGACGGCGGCGGCGCCGGCGGTGGCGTCGTCGTGGGTCGTCAGCTCCGCGGGGAAACCGGCGGCGCGGGCGAGGGCCGCGAAACGCACCGCCTCGACCCCCGCGCCCCAGACCAGGAAGCGCGTCGCGGGTTCCAGCCGCAGCTGGAAGCCCGGCCCGTTCTCGGCGACGGTGCCGTGATCGAGATCGATCCCCAGCGTGATGTCGCGCCGCGCATCGCGCGCCGCCAGCGCCGCCCGGATCGGCGCGGGATCGGTCACGGGCACCAGCGCCACGTCCAGCCCCCCGCCGCAGGGCAGCACCAGATCGAGGAACGGCGACCCGGCCCCGTAGCGCAGCTGGCGGACCCGGCCGTCCTGCGCGACCTCGGCCGCATGGATGGCCAGATCGGCCTCGATGCAGCCGGAGCTCAGCTGTCCGACCCTGCCGCCCGCCGCGGGAAAGGCCATGAAGGTGCCGGGGTTGCGGTAATGCGGCCCCTCGACCCCGGTGATCAGCGCCAGCACGCCGCCGCCCGCCAGCGCCGGCAGCGGATCGCCCAGCGGATTGGGCGCGGGTTCCGCGGTGGATTCACCGCTTTGCGGGGTGGGGCGGGTCAGGGTCATGCGGTGTGCCGCTTGCTATTATTTGTCGCTCGGGACGGAACACCGACGTGCGCAAGGTTGTTCCGCCGCAGCCACGCAGCCGACATGGAGGATCCGCGGATGGATGTCACCCTCACCGTCAACGGCGCGCAGCAGACCTTGCAGCTTGACGACCCCCGGGTCTCGCTGCTGGATGCCTTGCGCCAGCGACTTGACCTGACCGGAACCAAGAAGGGCTGCGATCACGGACAGTGCGGCGCCTGCACCGTCATCGTGAACGGCCGCCGGATCAATTCCTGCCTCACGCTTGCCGTGATGCACGACGGCGACGAGATCACCACGATCGAGGGGATCGGCACCCCGGACAATCTCGCCCCGCTGCAGCGCGCGTTCATCAAGCACGACGGGTTCCAGTGCGGCTACTGCACGCCGGGGCAGATCGTGTCCGCGACCGCCATGCTGGAGGAGCTGCGGCAGGGATGGCCCAGCCAGCTGACGGGCGACCTCGGCGCGGCCGACCTGACCGACGAGGAGATCCGCGAGCGCATGTCGGGCAACATCTGCCGATGCTCGTGCTATCCCAACATCGTCGATGCGATCCGCGACGCGGCCGGCGAGACGGGCAGTCAGGCGGGTGGCCAGCCGGGCGCCCGGCTGGCAGCGGAGGGCGCGGCATGAGACAGTTCGACTATTCCCGCGCCGCCAGCCCCGCCGACGCGATCGGGACGGATGCGCGCATCATCGCGGGCGGCACGAACCTGCTGGACCTGATGAAGCTTCAGGTCGAGACGCCCGACCGGCTGATCGACGTGAACCATGTCGGGCTTGACCGGATCGAGCGTGACGGCGACGGGGTCAGGATCGGTGCGCTGGTGCGCAACGCCGACTGCGCGGCGGACGAGACGGTGCGGCGGGACTGGCCGCTTCTGTCGCACGCGATCCTTGCCGGGGCGAGCCCCCAGCTTCGCAACCGCGCCAGCACCGGCGGCAACCTGATGCAGCGGACGCGGTGTTACTATTTCTATGACCTCGACGCGCCCTGCAACAAGCGCGAGCCCGGATCGGGGTGCGGCGCCATCGGCGGCATCAACCGCATCCACGCGATCCTCGGCGCGTCCGAATCGTGCATCGCCACCTATCCAGGCGACATGGCCGTGGCCATGAGCGCGCTCGACGCCGTGGTCGAGGTGGAAGGCCCGAACGGCAGGCGCGACATCCCCGCGACCGAGTTCCACCGCCTGCCCGGCGACACGCCAGAGCGCGACAACACCCTAGAACCCGGCGAGATGATCCTGTCCGTGCGCCTGCCCGCGCCGCTCGGGGGCCGGCACATCTACCGCAAGGTGCGGGACCGGCGGTCCTACGCCTTTGCGCTGGTGTCCGTCGCCGCCGTCGTGGCGATGGACGGGGGCCGCATGTCCAATGTTCGCCTTGCCTTCGGGGGCGTCGCCCACAAGCCCTGGCGCGTGCCCGAGGCCGAGGCGCTGCTGGAAGGGCAGGCGCCCGCGCCCGACCTGTTCGACCGCGCCGCCGAGGCCGTGCTGGACGGCGCGCGGGGGCAGGGCCACAACGATTTCAAGATCCCCCTGCTGCGCCGCACCCTGTCCGCGGTGCTGGCCGAGGCCACGGAAGGAGCCGAGTGATGTCCGAACCGATCGAAGTCAGCCTCAGCCACCGGATGAACTTTGCCGACAAGGAAGACCTGCTGGACCGCACCACGCAGGGGATCATCGGCACGCCCATGGACCGTCCCGAGGGCCCGCTGAAGGTCAGCGGCACCGCGACCTACGCCGACGAGGACCACCCGCCCGGGACCGTCTACGGGTGGCTGGTCCGGTCCTCGATCTCGAAGGGCTGGGTCACGGGATTCAACACGCGCGAGCTGCGCGCCATGCCGGGCGTGCTGGCCGTGATCCGCGACAAGCGGATGCTGCGGAACCCGGCGCAGGGGCAGGCCTCCAAGGCGCCCTACCAGGGCCCGGCCGAGATCTTCTACAAGGGCCAGCCGATCGCGCTGGTCGTGGCCGAGACGTTCGAGCAGGCGCGGGATGCGGCGATCAAGGCGCGCGCCGACTACGACGATCGCAGCGAGAAGGGCGTGTTCGTCCCGGCCGAGGCGAAGTACGAGGCGCCCCGGTCGCAGCAATCCTCGCAGGGCGACCTCGACGCCGCGATGGACGGGGCCGCGTTCGCCGTCGACGTGGAATACCACACGCCCTCAATGAGCCACGCGGCGATGGAACCCCACGCGGCCGTGGCATGGTGGGACGGCGGCAGCGTCACCCTGCGCGGCAGCTACCAGATGCTCGGCTCGAACAAGGCCGAGCTTGCGGATTCGCTGGGGATAAGCCCCAAGAAGGTGCGGATCCTGTCGCCCTACGTGGGCGGCGGCTTCGGCAGCAAGCTGGGCATCAGCCACGAGGGCGTCGCCGCCGCCATCGCCGCGCAAAAGCTGGGGCGCCCGGTCGCGGTCGCGCTGCACCGCCGCCAGCAGTTCGAGACGACGATCCGCCGCAGCGAAAGCCGCCAGCGCGTGCGTCTGTCCTGCGACGCCGAGGGCCGCATGACCGGCGTGGGACACGAGGCATGGGTGTCGAACCTGCCCGCGGAAACCTTCAGCGAGCCGGTGAGCCAGGCCACGCCCTTCACCTATGAGGGCGAGAACCGCAAGATCGGCCACCATGTCGGCCGCCTGAACATCACCTGCGCCGGCTCGATGCGCGCGCCGGGCGAGGCGATCGGCGTGCCCGTGACCGAGGCCGCGATGGACGAGCTGGCCCACGCCGCCGGCATCGACCCGGTGGAGTTCCGGCTGCGGAACATCCCCGAGAAGGACCCGTCCTCGGGCCGGCCCTTCAGCAGCCACCGGCTGGCCGACTGCCTCAGGCGCGGCGCGGAAAGCTTCGGCTGGCATAACCGGCAGGCGCCGGGCGCGCGGCGCGAGGGGGAATGGCTGATCGGCATGGGCGTGACGTCGGCGATCCGGGTCAACATGCTCGAACCCAGCACGGCCCGCGTCATCCTGCTGCCGGACGGCACCGCGCGGGTGGAAACCGACATGACCGACATCGGCACCGGCAGCTATTCGATCCTCACGCAGATCGCGGCCGAGGTGCTGGGCCTGCCCGCCGACCGCGTGACGACCGTGCTGGGCGACAGCGACCTGCCGCAGTCGTCCGGTTCGGGGGGATCGTTCGGCGCGGCGTCGTCGGGCAGCTCGGTCATGCTGGCCGCCAAGGCCGTGCGCCAGAAGCTTGCCAAGCGGATGGAGTGCGACCCCGACGAGCTGACCCTGAAGGACGGCTACGCCATCGCCGAGAACCGCAGGCGCACCCTGGCGGAGGTGCTGGCGGGCGACACGCTGCAGGGCACCGGCACGATCAAGAAGGGGCTGACCTCGCTTGGCCACCAGCAGGCGTCGTGGGGCGCGCAGTTCGCCGAGGTCGCGGTCAGCAGCGTCACCGGCGAGGTGCATGTCCGCCGCCTGGCCGCGACATTTGCGTGTGGCCGCATCCTGAACGCCAAGACGGCGCGGTCGCAATGCATCGGCGGCATGATCTTCGGGATCGGCCAGGCGCTGCACGAGAAGGTCGAGACGGACGCCCGCGACGGCAGCTTCGTGAACCGGGATCTCGCGGAATACCACGTCCCCGCGAACCTCGACGTGCCGCATATCGACATCGAGTTCCTCGACGACCGCGACCCTTACGCCAACCCGATGCAGGCCAAGGGCATCGGCGAGCTTGCCTGCTGCGGGACGGCGGGGGCGATCGTGAACGCAATCGCGAACGCCACCGGCCACCGTTTCCGCAGCTTCCCGGTGACGCTGGACAAGGTGCTGGAAAAGCTGGGCTGAGGGTGGGGCGCGGCCTCAGCCGGCCGCGCCCATCACCCGCTTCAGGATCAGCGGCAGCAGCCCGCCCCGCCGCAGCGTCTCGACCTCCAGCGAGGTCTCGATCGCTGCGGTCCCGGTGAAGCGGGCGGTGCGGCCGTCTTCGTGGCGGATGGTGACGGGCACCGGGGCGCGGGGTCTGATGCGGGCGGGGTCGGCGTCGATCTCGACCAGGTCGTGGACCGTCAGCGCCAGCATCTGCGGCGTCACGCCTTCGGCCAGGCGCAGGGGCAGGACGCCCATGCCGATCAGGTTGGCGCGGTGGATGCGTTCGAAGCTCGACGCCAGCACCGCGCGCGCGCCCAGCAGCGCCGCGCCCTTCGCGGCCCAGTCGCGCGACGACCCCATGCCGTAGCGTTCCCCCGCGACGATCACGACCGGCTCGCCCGCGTCGCGGTAGCGCGCGGCGGCTTGCCACAGGGGCAGCACGTCGCCGCCGGGCGTCACGGTGGCGCCGGGCGGGATGCCCTCTGCGAGCAGGTTCACCACGTTGCGGTTGGTGTAGAGCCCGCGCAGCATCACCTCCCAGTTGCCGCGACGGGACGAGAAGACGTTGAGGTCGCGCGGGTTCTCGCCGCGCGCGGTCAGCCAGCGCCCCGCCTCGCCCGACGCGGGGATCGCGCCTGCGGGCGAGATGTGGTCGGTCGTGATGTCGTCGCCCAGCACCAGCAGGGGCCGGGCGGTGTAGCGGCCAAGCCTGGTTCCGTCGCCTGCAGAGGCGAAGGGCGGGCGGCGGATGTAGGTGGACGCCTCGTCCCACGGGAACAGCGCGGTCGCGGGCGCGTCGAGGTCGGACCACAGGCGGCTTGCCTCGGCCTCGTCATAGGCGGCGGCGAAATCGCGGGGGTCGGCGCCGGCGGCCAGCGCCGCGTCGATCTCGGCCCCCGTGGGCCACAGGTCGGCCAGCCGCACGCCCGGCGCGATGTCGTCGCGCAGGATGTCGCGCTCGACGTCGCCCGCGAGCGCGAAGGCCACGACCAGCGGCGGCGAGGCGAGGAACCCCGCTTCCAGCTGCGGGTGGACCCGGCCGGGAAAGTTCCGGTTGCCCGACAGCACCGCCGCCTGCAACCGCCCGTCGGCCAGCGCCTCGGCCGAGGCCGGGGTCAGGTCGCCCGAGTTGCCGATGCAGGTGGTGCAGCCGAAGCCCACGATGCCGAAGCCTACCGCCTCCAGGTCGTCCAGCAGCCCCGCGCGTTCCAGGTAGCGCCGGGCGGTGGGCGATCCGGGGGCGAGCGATGTCTTGACCCAGGGAGGCGGCGCCAGCCCCAGCGCGCGGGCGCGGCGCGCGACGAGACCGGCGGCGACCAGCAGCCGCGGGTCGGTGGTGTTGGTGCAGCTGGTGATTGCGGCAATGGCGACGGCGCCGTCGGGAACCTCGCCCGCCGCGTGATGGCAGGGCGGGGCGCCGCGCACCGCGGCCGCGCCCTGCGCCGTGGCGGATGCGGGCAGGCGGTCCTGCGGGCGGCGGGGGCCCGCGACGCTGACCTCGACCCGAGCGAGGTCCAGTTCGACCACCTGGGGGAACGCGGGCATCTCGTCGGGGTCGAACCACAGGCCCTGCCTGCGGCAGTAGGCGCCGACGCGCTCGATCAGGGCGAGGTCGCGCCCCGTCGCGGCCAGGTAGTCCAGCACGGCCGCGTCCACCGGGAAGAAGCCGGTGTTCGCCCCGAACTCTGGCGCCATGTTGGCGACCGCGGCCCGGTCCCCGGCCGACAGCGTGGACACGCCCGGCCCGAAGAACTCCACGAAGCGGTCGGACAGGTCGATCCGGCGCAGCCGTTCCGTGACGGTCAGCGCAAGGTCGGTCGCCGTCACGCCTTCACGCAGCCGGCCCGTCAGGCGCACCCCCACCACGTCGGGCACCCGCAGCATCACGGGCATGCCGAAGAAGACGCTTTCCGCCTCGATCCCGCCGACGCCCCAGCCCAGGACGCCGAGCCCGTTGATCATCGGCGTGTGGCTGTCGGTGCCGATCATCGCGTCGGGCATCAGCCAGCCGTCGCGCGCCGCCACCACGGTCGCGAGGCGTTCGAGGTTCAGCGTGTGCATGATCCCCGTGCCGGGCGGATGCACGCGGAACCCGTCGAGCGCGGCGGTCGCCCACTTCATGAAGCGGTAGCGTTCGCCGTTGCGGCGGTATTCGTTGGCAAGGTTGCGTTCCATCGCCCCGCGCCCGCCGAAGAAATCGACCGCGAGCGAATGGTCCGTGGATACGTCCACCGGCAGCACGGGGTTCAGCAGGCGCGGGTCGAACCCGGCCTCGGCCAGCGTCGAACGCATCGCCGCGATGTCCACCAGCGCCGGGCCGCAGGTGGTGTCGTGCATCAGGACGCGCCCGGGCAGGAACGGGATTTCCGCGTCGGACGGGCCGTCGAGCGCCGCCATGATCGCGGAACGGGCGGCGCGGGCGTCCTTTCCCCCGGTTCGCAGCACGTTTTCCAGCAGGATGCGGTGGATGTGCGGCATCCGCCCGATCCGGCCCGCCGCTGCGGCGGGCAGGTCGATGATCCGGTGGCGGGTGCCACCCAGCGACAGTTCGGTCTCGAACTCCATCGGCGGTGCCCTTTCGGGTCAGTCCTCTTCCTTGCGCAGCGCCGCGAGGCCGCGGAACAGGAACGGGGCCAGCAGGGCAAGGGCCGCGATCACGATCATGATGGCCGATCCGGGGTGGCGGAACAGCACCATCGGATCGCCGAGGCTCATCTGCAGCGCCCGCCTCAGCTGGCTGTCGGCCATCGGGCCGAGGATTAGGCCCACGATCACGGGCGCGACGGGATAGTCGTATCGTCGCATGATGAAGCCCAGGACGCCGAAGCCCGACAGCAGCAGCAGTTCCACGACGGAAGGGTTCGCCGCGATCGTGCCCATCGTCGCGAACACCAGGATGCCCGCGTAAAGCCACGGCATCGGGATCTTCAGCAGCTGCACCCACAGCCCGACCAGCGGCAGGTTCAGGACCAGCAGCATGACGTTCGCGATGAAGAGCGACGCGATCAGCGCCCAGACGAGGTCCGCGTGCTGGACGAACAGCAGCGGCCCCGGCTGGATGTTGTACTGCTGGAAGCCCGCGAGCATCACCGCGGCCGTGGCCGAGGTTGGCAGACCCAGCGTCAGCAGCGGCACCAGCGACCCGGCGGCGGATGCGTTGTTCGCGGCCTCCGGTCCCGCCACGCCCTCGATCGCACCGGTGCCGAACTCCTCGGGGTGGCGCGACAGCTTGCGCTCGGCGGTGTAGCTGAGGAAGGTCGGGATCTCGGCCCCGCCCGCCGGTAGCGCGCCGATCGGAAAGCCGATCGCGGCACCGCGCAGCCAGGGTTTCCACGACCGGCCCCAGTCCTTCCGCGTCATCCAGACCGAGCCCTTGATCGGGATCGGCTTTTCCGGCGCGAAGGCGTGGCGCGAGACGACGTGGAGCGCCTCGCCGATCGCGAACAGGCCCACGGCCAGCGTCGTGACCTCGATCCCGTCGAACAGGTTGGGGACGCCGAAGGTCAGCCGCGTCTGCCCCGTGAGCTGGTCGATCCCGATCAGCCCCAGCCACAGGCCGAGCGCGAGGCTGGTCAGCCCGCGCAGGGGCGACGATCCGAACGTGGCCGACACGGTGACGAAGGCGATGAGCATGAGCCCGAAATAGTCCCACGGCCCGAACCGGACCGCGACCTTGACGAGCCAGGGCGCGAGGAAGGCGAGCCCGGCCGTGGCGATCAGCGCGGCCACGAACGACCCCAGCGCCGCGGTGGCCAGCGCCGGTCCGCCCCGGCCGCTGCGGGCCATGCGGTTGCCTTCCAGCGCGGTCACGACCGACGCGGCCTCGCCCGGCGTGTTCAGGAGGATCGCGGTGGTCGAGCCGCCGTACATGCCGCCGTAGTAGATGCCCGCGAACATGATGAGCGAGCCGCCCGGGTCTAGCTGGAAGGTGACGGGCAGCAGGAGCGCCACGGTCAGCGCCGGGCCGATGCCGGGCAGGACGCCGACGGCCGTGCCCAGAAGGACGCCGATGGCGGCGAACAGCAGGTTCATGGGCAGGATCGCCGCGCCGAACCCGTGGAAAAGCTGCGTCAGCGCGTCCATGGCGACCTCAGAACAGACGTTCCAGCGGACCCGCCGGCAGGGCCAGTTGCAGGAGCTTGTTGAACAGAAGGAAGATCAACGTGGACAGGGCCAGCCCGATCAGCAGGTCTGCGAGCAGCGCCCGGCGTCCGAAGGACCGCGCGGTGAAGGCGAAAAGAAGCGTCGAGCCGATGATGAACCCCGCGCCCATCCAGATCGACCCGATCAGCCCGACGAGCGCCAGCAGCACCCAGCCGACCCCCGCCCAGTCGGTGTCGTCGGCGCGGATGCCCGGCCGCATCGCGGCGATCAGATGGCCCGCGCCGAGGACGCCGAGGAACGCCGCGACAAAGTAGGACGCGGCGTCCGCACCCATGCCGTAGTTGGCCCGGATCGTCATCGACCGCGCGTCGAACCACGTGACCGCGGCCAGCGCGAACAGGCCCACGCCGATGATGAGGGTGGGGCGGTGGAACCCCGTGCGGGCAGGCGGCTGCATTGCGTGAACCCCCGAGATGGGCGGGGGGCGCGGATGACCTCCGCGTCCCCCGGATCGTTACTTCGCCAGCCCGATGGCGCGCAGGGTCGCGCCGACGCGCTCGTTCTCGGACGCGATGAAGGTCGCGAACTCGTCGGCGGGCGCGTAGTAGTCGGTCCAGCCGCGCGCCTTCAGGATTTCCTGCCACTCGGGCGACTTCACGGTGTTGGCGATGGCGGTGGACAGCGCAGCCTTCGTCTCGTCCGGGATGTCCGGCCCCGCGAACACGCCGCGCCAGTTCACCAGCTCGACATCGACGCCCTGCGCCTTGAGCGGTTGCGCGGCGATCCCCTCGATCGGCTCGGGGTAGGAAATGGCCAGCGCGCGGAGGTCGCCGGATTCGATCTGGCCCTGCCATTCGCCGTAGCCCGAGATCCCGGCCGTGACCTGCCCGCCGAGCATCGCGGCCAGCGCCTCGCCGCCGCCCGAATAGGCGACGTAGTTGACCTTGGACGGGTCCGCGCCCGCAGCCTGCGTGATCAGCGCGGCCAGGATGTGGTCGGCGCCGCCGGCCGATCCGCCGGCCCAGATCGTGTTCGCGACATCGCCCTTGATCGCGGCGGTCAGGTCCGCGAGCGTCTGGTCGGGCGATGCCTTCGGCACCACCACGACCAGCGGGTCGCCGGTCAGCCGCGCGAGCGGGGTGACGCTGCTCAGGTCGACCGGCGAGTTGTTGGTCAGGATCGCGCCGACCATGGTGATCCCGCCGACCAGCAGCTGGTCATCGGACCCGCGCGCGGACTGCGCGAACTGCGCCAGCCCCACGGTTCCGCCCGCGCCCGGCACGTTCTGCACCTGCACGCTGCGGGCGTTGCCCGACTTGACCATCGCGTCCTGCAGCGCGCGCGCGGCCGCATCCCAGCCGCCGCCCGCGCCCGCCGGGGCGATGATGCTCAGTTCCAGATCCTGCCCCACCGCGGGCGAGACCATCGCCGCGACGGCGATGCACGCGGCCGCAAGCCGCGACGTGAAGAATGACATGAGTTCCTCCCCAGATACCCTGTTGACCTGTGTGGTCCCCGTCCTGCCGAAAGGCAACATCGTTGCTGCCGTCCTTGCGGGCAGGCCGGGGCTGGCTGTCAGCGCAGCCCGAGCATGCGGCCCAGCCGGGTGTCGGCAAGCTCGCCCACGATGCCGCGCCGGAACAGCAGGACGCAGATCATGAAGACGATCCCGGTGACGACCGTGACCGGCACGTCCGACGTGGCCAGCCGGTTCTGCAGCGCGATGATGACGCCCGCGCCGACGATCGGGCCGGCCATCGTTCCGATTCCGCCCAGAAGCGTCATCAGGATCACCTCGCCCGACATCTGCCACGCCACGTCGGTGAGGGTCGCGAATTCCATCACCAGCGCCTTCATCCCGCCGGCGAGGCCCGCGAAGGCCGCCGACATCACGAACGCGCCCAGCTTGTAGCGCGCGACCGAGTAGCCGAGCGAGATCGCCCGCTGCTCGTTCTCGCGGATCGCCTTCAGGATCATGCCGTAGGGCGAATGGACGATCAGCCAGATCGCCCACAGCGCAAGCGCGAAGACGACGGCGACGAACCAGTACATGTTCAGGCCCTGGTTCAGTTCGATCACGCCGAACAGCGAACCCTTGGGCACGGACTGGATCCCGTCCTCGCCATGGGTGAAGGGCATCTGCAGGCAGGCGAAGAAGAACATCTGCGACAGCGCCAGCGTGATCATGGCGAAGTAGATGCCCTGCCGCCGGATCGCGATGGCGCCCATCACCAGCCCGAGGAGCGCCGCCCCTGCGACGCCGATGAGAATCGCCCATTCGGGCTGCCAGCCCCAGACCTTCGCGGCATGTGCCGTGAAGTAGGCGGCGCCGCCGAAGAAGGCCGCGTGCCCGAAGGACAGAAGGCCGGTGAAGCCCAGGAGCAGGTTGAACGCCGCCGCGAACAGGCCGAAGCAGAGCAGCTTCATGACGAACACGGGGTAGGAGACGAAGGGCGCGATGATCAGGGCCGCCAGCGCGATCAGCACCAGCACCCATCCCGCGCCCCGCGGCCGCGCCACGTTGGCGGCCCCGGCCTTGCCGGCCGCTTGCGTGTGGTTGGCCATCTCAGGCTTCCTTTCCGAACAGGCCTGCCGGGCGCAGGATCAGCACGATCGCCATGATGACGAAGATCACGATGTTGGACGCCTCGGGGTAGAAGACCTTGGTCAGCCCCTCGGCGATGCCCAGCAGGTAGCCGGTCACGATCGCCCCCATGATCGACCCCATGCCGCCGACCACGACCACCGCGAACACGACGATGATGATGTTCGACCCCATCAGCGGCGACACCTGGTAGATCGGCGCGGCCAGCACGCCCGCCAGCGCCGCCAGCCCCGCGCCGAGCGCGTAGGTCAGCGTCAGCAGCATCGGCACGTTGATCCCGAAGCTCTGCACCATGACCGGGTTCTCGGTCGCCGCGCGCAGCGTCGCGCCCAGCCGCGTCTTCTCGATCAGCGCCCAGACGGCGAGGCAGATCACCAGCGACGCCACCACGACCCAGCCGCGATAGAGCGGCAGGAACATGAAGCCCAGGTTCACGCCGCCGGTCAGCGCGGGCGGCGGGGCGTAGGGTTGCCCCGACGCGCCGAACTGCCAGCGGAACAGCCCCTCGAGCGTCAGCGCGAGGCCGAAGGTGAACAGGAGCCCGTAGAGATGGTCCAGCTTGTAGAGCCGCGACAGCATCGAGCGTTCCACCAGCGCGCCGAACGCCCCCACGATCAGCGGCGCGAGGATCAGCGCGAACCAGTAGTTCAGCCCCAGCCACGTCTGCACCAGAAGCGCCACGAAGGCGCCCAGCATGTACTGCGCGCCATGCGCGAAGTTGATGACGCGCAGCAGGCCGAAGATCACCGCCAGTCCCAGCGACAGCAGCGCGTAGAACGACCCGTTGATCAGGCCGACGAGCAACTGCCCCATCAGCGCCTGGACGGGGATACCGAAAATCATGGGCATGTCAGACCCCCAGCGTTTCGTGCAGCATGTCCATGCGGGCGGCCAGTTCGCCCACCGGGAATTCGTGGGTCATCTGCCCGTGATCCATGATGTAGAAGCGGTCCGCGACCTTCGACGCGAAGCGGAAGTTCTGTTCCACCAGCACGACCGTCATGCCCCGTGCGCGCAGTTCGCGCAGCACCACGCCGATGGCGTCGATGATGACGGGGGCCAGCCCCTCGGTCGGCTCGTCCAGAAGCAGGGTCGTGGCGCCGGTGCGCAGGATGCGGGCGATCGCCAGCATCTGCTGCTCGCCGCCCGACAGCTTCGTGCCGGGGCTGCGGCGCCGTTCCAGCAGGTTCGGGAACAGGCGGTAGATCTCGTCCAGCGTCATGCCGCCCTGCGAGATGACGGGGGGCAGAAGCAGGTTCTCCTCGACCGACAGGGTGGCGAAGATGCCGCGCTCCTCGGGCACGAAGCCGAGGCCCGTGTGCGCGGTGCGGTGCAGCGGCAGCGCCGTCAGGTCCTGCCCGCCCAGCGTGATCCGGCCCTGTCGCTGCCGCACGATCCCCATAATCGACCGCAGCGTGGTCGTCTTGCCCATGCCGTTGCGGCCCAGGATGCAGACCGTCTCGCCCTTGCTCACGTGCATGTTCACGCCGTGGAGGACATGGCTTTCCCCGTACCAGGCGTTCAGGTCGCGGACTTCCAGCAGCGGCGTCATGCCTCGGATCCCATGTAGGCGGTCCGCACGCGCGGATCGGCGGACACGGTCGCGTAGTCGCCCTCGGCGAGGATCTCGCCGCGCTGCAGGACCGTGACGTGGTGGCAGATGTCGGCGACGACCGACAGGTTGTGTTCGACCATCAGCACTGCGCGGGACTGCGCCACGCCGCGGATGATGTCGGCGACCATGTGCACGTCCTCGTGCCCCATGCCGGCCATCGGCTCGTCCAGCAGCAGCACCTCGGGGTCGAGCGCGAGGGTCGTCGCGATCTCCAGCACGCGCTTGCGGCCATAGGACAGGTCGGCGGCGCGGGTGTCGCGCCAGGGCGCGAGGCCGAGGTTGTCGATCAGCTCGTCCGCGCGCGCGTTCAGGCGGTCCAGCGCGCCCATGCCGCGCCAGAACTGGACGTGCAGCCCGGCGGGACGCTGCAGCGCGACGCGAACGTTTTCCAGCACCGTCAGGTCGGGGAACACGGCCGAGATCTGGAACGACCGGACAAGCCCCATCCGCGCCACGGCGTCGGGGCGGGTGCCGGTGATGTCGGTCCCCAGCAGCGTGATCTGCCCGCGCGTCGGCTGCAGGAACTTGGTCAGCAGGTTGAAGACCGTGGTCTTTCCGGCCCCGTTCGGACCGATCAGGGCGTGGATGCGGGCGTGGTGGACGTCCAGGTTCACGTTGTTGACCGCCGTGAACCCGAAGAAGTCCTTGCCAAGGCCGCGGGCGGTCAGCACCACCCGCGGCTCGGTCGAGGTTGAGGCCTGCGCCATCGCGTTACTGGACAAGCGGGCAGCCCGATTGGGCCGGGTCCATGTAGGCTTCCTCGCCCGGGATCTCGGCCAGGATCTTGAAGTAGTCCCACTCGCCCGTGCTTTCCTCGGGCGTCTTGACCTGCATCAGGTACTGGGTGTTCATCAGCCGCCCGTTGGCCGCGACCTTCACGCCGCGCCCGAACACGTCGTCCACCGGCATTTCCTTCAGCTTCGCCGCGACCGCGGTGGAATCGTCGCCACCGGCGGCGTCGATCGCCTTGAGGTACTGCAGCACCGCCGAATAGGTGCTTGCGTGGATCATCGACGGCATGCCGCCGTTGCGTTCCTTGAAGCGGGTGGCGAACTCGCGCGACTGGTCGTCGCGGTCCCAGTAGAAGCCTTCGGTCAGGTACAGCCCCTGCGCGGTCTGAAGGCCCAGCCCGTGGACGTCGGTGATGAACAGCAGCAGCCCGGCCAGGCTCTGCCCGCCCTGCGTGATGCCGAATTCGGCCGCCTGCTTGATGGCGTTCTGGGTGTCCAGCCCGGCGCTGGCAAGCCCGATCACCTTCGCGCCCGACGCCTGCGCCTGCAGCAGGAAGGCCGAGTAGTCGGTGTTGTTCAGCGGATGGCGGACCGAGCCCAGGACCTTGCCGCCCGCGGCTTCCACCGTCTTGCTGGTGTTTTCCTCGAGCGAATAGCCGAAGGCGTAGTCGGCGGTCAGGAAGAACCAGCTGTCGCCGCCCTGCTTCACGACCTGTTCCCCGGTGCCCACTGCCAGCGCGTGGGTGTCATAGGCCCAGTGGAAGCTGTAGGGCGTGCAGGCCTTGCCGGTCAGTTCGGTCGTGCCGCCGCCGGTGACGATGTCGATCTTGCCCTTTTCGCCCGACAGCGCCTGCACGGCCAGCGCCACCGACGAGGTGGTCAGGTCCATGATCGCGTCCACCTTTTCGGTGTCGTACCACTGGCGGGCGATGGTCGCGCCGACATCGGCCTTGTTCTGGTGGTCGGCGCCGACGATCTCGATCGGCGCGCCCTGCACGGTGCCGCCGAAATCCTCGACCGCCATCCGCGCGGCGTCCACCGAGCCGACGCCGCCCAGGGCCGAATAGGGCCCCGACTGGTCGTTGAGGATGCCGATCTTGACGACATTGTCCGAAATTTCCGCATGCGCGGCCGAGGCCATCAGCGCCCCCGCGCCGACGGTCATCAGGATCTTCTTCATGCTTTCCTCCCAAGGCGGCCGCGACTTCTGGCGGCGTTGCGCCACGTTCCCTGATGACGTGGCTTGATGCAAGCATTGAGTGGCGCCGGGACCGCTCCGGCGCCACGCCTTCCCGTCGACGCGCGCGTCACTCGACGAGCGGGCACCCCGACTGCGCCGGATCCAGGTAGGCCTGGTCTCCCGGAATGGTCGCGCGGACGTTGTAGTAGTCCCACTCGCCCTTGCTTTCCTCGGGCTTCTTCACTTCCAGCAGGTACACGTCCGAGATCATGCGCCCGTTCGCGCCCACGCGGCCATTTTCGGCGAAGGCGTCATTGACCGGCAGCTCGCGCATCTTGGCGGCGACGTCCTCGGTCTCGTCGGTGCCCGCTTCCTTGATCGCCTTGAGATAGTGCAGCACGCCGGAATAGGTCCCGGCCTGGATCATGTTCGGCATCCGCCCGGTGCGTTCCTTGAAGCGGTTGCCGAACTCGCGCGAGGTGTCGTTACGGTCCCAGTAGAAGCTTTCGGTCAGCGTCAGCCCCTGCGCGGTTTCCAGGCCCAGCCCGTGCACCTCGGCCAGCGTGAACAGGAGCCCGGCGAGCCGCTGGCCGCCCTGCGTGATCCCGAACTCGGCCGCCTGCTTGATGGTGTTTTGCGTGTCGAGGCCCGCGTTCGCCAGCCCGATGACCTTGGCGCCCGACGACTGCGCCTGCAGCAGGAAGGACGAGAAGTCGGTCGTGGCCAGCGGGTGCTTGACCGCGCCGACGACCGTGCCGCCCTTTTCCTTGACCACGGCCGAGGTGTTTTCCTCGAGCGAATAGCCGAAGGCGTAGTCGGCCGTCAGGAAGAACCAGCTGTCGCCGCCCTGTTCCACCAGCGCGCCGCCGGTGCCCACCGCCAGCGCGTGGGTGTCGTAGGCCCAGTGGAAGCCGTAGGGCGAGCACGCCTTGCCGGTCAGGTCGGCGGTCGCCGCGCCGGTCACGAGGTCGATCTTCTTCTTTTCCTGGCTCAGCGCCTGCACCGCGAGCGCCACGGACGAGGTCGTCAGCTCCATGATGGAATCGACCTGCTCGGTGTCGTACCACTGGCGGGCGATGGTGCTGGCGATGTCGGCCTTGTTCTGGTGGTCGGCGCTCACGATCTCGATCGGCGCGTCCAGCACGGTACCGCCGAAATCCTCGACCGCCATCCGCGCCGCCTCGACCGAGCCCGTCCCGCCGAAGTCGGCATAGACGCCGGACTGGTCGTTGAGGATGCCGATCTTGACGCGGCCATCGGAGATCTTTCCGTCCTGGGCAAGGGCCGGCGCGGAAAGAAGCGCCGCCGCGGCGACGCCAAGAAGAAGTCTGGTCATGTATCCCCCCATCGACCGGCCTCCCCGCCGGTCGTCGGGCAGCAGGTTTGCCGAAGAGCGGGAGCAATGCAACAGCGTTGGGGCCGGTCGCCGCGGGTGGGTTCAGGGGCGGACGAAGACGCGGCTGGGGTGCACCTCGCCGCCCATGTAGCGGCCGATGCCGATGGCGCGGCCCTCGTGGCTGACCCAGACCTCGGTCCCGAATTCGGCGTGGCCGATCACCTGGCCGGGGTTGCCGTTCATGATCCGCGCCGCGCCCGCGTCGGTCGCCTGCACCTGCGGCAGCTCCAGCGCGGACTCGACCGGCAGCAGGGCGGCGTCCAGGTCGTCGATGCTGGCGCGGTCGATCCGGTCGAACGGAACCGCCTGTTCCACGTCGAACGGCCCCGACCAGACTCGTCGCAGGCCGACGACATGGCCGAACGTCCCCAGCGCGCGACCCAGGTCGCGGGCGATGGCGCGGACATAGCCGCCCTTGCCGCAGACCATGTGCAGGTCGGCGCCGTCTTCGCGCGCTTCCAGCAGCTCCAGCTCCTCGACCCACAGGGGACGCGCCTGCAGCTCGACCGTCTCGCCCTCGCGGGCGAGGTCGTAGGCGCGCGCGCCGTCCACCTTCACGGCCGACACCGAAGGCGGCACCTGCATGATGTCGCCCCGGAACCGCGCCAGCGCGGCCTCGACCGCCGCCGCGTCGGGCCGCACGTCCGAAGTCCGCAGCACCTCGCCCGACACGTCGTCGGTCGAGGTCTCGGCGCCCCAGGCAACGGTGAAGTCATACGCCTTGAGCGCGTCGGTGAGGTAGGGCACGGTCTTCGTCGCCTCGCCCAGCGCCACCGCCAGGAGCCCGGTCGCATCGGGGTCCAGCGTGCCGGCGTGCCCCGCCTTCTTCGCGTCCAGCGCCCAGCGCACGCGGCCCACCACGTCGGTCGACCCCACGCCGGCCGGCTTGTCCACGATCAGCCAGCCGGACACGTCCCGGCCCTTCTTCCGCCCCATCAGGATCCTGCCTTCGCGTCAGCGGCGCCCGTCACGAGGCCCACGATCGGCCCCATCGTGCGGCCCCAGTCGGCGCGGTTGATGTCGGGCGCATACAGCCGCGAGATCGAGCCGTCGAAATACAGCGCGTTGTGCGCGGAAAGCTCGTCCCGGAAGAAGCGGGCGAATTCGTGGAAGGTCACGGCGCTGTCCGAGATCACGAACCATGCCGTGTTGAAGTCGCGCGACACGCCGACGCCGTTCCGGATGTAGCGGCTGTCGCTGTCGGGAAGGAAGCGCGGGTGCAGATCGCCCTGGATCAGCAGCATCGGGCCGGATTGCGTCGCAAGGCGGCAGTCGGGCTGCGCCTCGGCGAAGCGGCGGCTTTCGATCACCTGGAACGGGGCCTTCGCGCCGACGCAGAAGACGCCGTTCGGGCGCATGCCGAAGTTCCCGTCGCCGCCGCCGGTCACGAGCGCGCCCTTTTCCACCCCGTCGGCGCGGAACAGCCCCACCGGGCTGAAGTCGGTATGATACATCCCCGCGTTCATGGCGAAGGCCAGCACCTGCCCTTGGGCCAGCGTGCCGCGGACACCGCGGAAGTCGCCCAGGATCCGCCCGTCCGGCCCGTCCAGCCACAGGCGCAGCTTGTCCTGGTCGGCGGCCTCGACCGTGCAGACGGCGTAGCCCTTGCCCTCGAACTGGCGCTTTTCGCAGCTGTCGGCGACGGCGGGCAGGGTCATCGCGATCAGCGCGCCGATGGCGAGGCCGACCCGGCGGGTCAGGTCAAGTCCCATCGCGATCTTCGCCGTCTTCGTCGTCGCCGTGATCGTCGCCGTCCTGTTCCACGTCGCGGCGCACCCGGTCCTGTTCCAGCAGGCGGCGGGTGTCGTCCATCCGGTCGAAGGTCTCGTCCAGCACGAAGCGCAGGTTCGGCGCGTATTTCAGCGTCATTTCCTTGGCGACGTGATGGCGCAGCTCGCCCGTGTTGCGGCGCAACGCGGCCAGCGCTTCTTCCGCGTCGTGGCCGCCGAGCGGCAGCACGTAGGCCGTCGCCACCTTCAGGTCGGGCGAGGTGCGGACCTCGCCCACGGTGATGGAAAAGCGGTTCAGGTCGGGGTCGTGCACGTCGCCGCGCAGCAGCACGTCGCTGAGCGTGCGGCGGATCAGCTCGCCCACCCGCAGCTGGCGCTGCGACGGGCCGTGCCCGGTATTGAAGCGGTTGGATGCCATGGGCACCATCTAGGGTCTCGCAGGGCCCGCCGCAACGGGCTAGGACGAGGGGGCAACAGTGTGAGGCCGCGGATGGATCAGCAATCGACAGGCATCGTCGTCACCGGCGCGTCGGGGCGCATGGGCCGGATGCTGGTCCGCGAGGTGCTGGCGACGGACGGCTGCCGCCTCGTCGGCGCCGTCGAGCGCGAGGGCAGCGACTGGGTCGGGCAGGACGTGGGCACCGCGATGGGCGGCGCGGCGGTGGGCGTCACCGTCACCGACGACCCGGTCGAGGCGATCGCCCGCGCGCAGGCGGTGATCGACTTCACCGCGCCCGCCGCCACGGTCGCCTTTGCCGAACTGGCCGCGCAGGCGCGCGCGGTCCATGTCATCGGCACCACCGGGCTGTCGGCGGACGACCTGAAGAAGCTCGCCGCCGCCGCCCGCCACGCGCCCGTCATCCGCGCGGGCAACATGAGCCTTGGCGTCAACCTGCTGGCCGGGCTGACGCGCAGGGTCGCGGCCGCGCTGGGCGAGGACTGGGACATCGAGATCGTCGAGGCGCACCACCGGATGAAGGTGGACGCGCCCTCGGGCACCGCGCTGATGCTGGGCGAGGCCGCGGCCGAGGGGCGGGGCGCCGCGCTGGACGCGCTGCGCACGCCTGCCCGCGAGGGCGTCACCGGCGCGCGCATCCAGGGCAGCATCGGCTTCGCGGCGATCCGGGGCGGCGACGTCGTGGGCGAGCACGACGTGATCTTCGCGGGCGCGGGCGAGCGGGTGATCCTGCGCCACGTCGCGACCGACCGGTCGATCTTCGCGCGGGGGGCGGTCAGGGCCGCGATCTGGGGCCAGGACAAGGGCCCGGGCGAATACGACATGGCCGACGTGCTGGGGCTCTGACCGGCCAGCGTCCGGCCATTCGCCGCATCGACGCAATGTTCGTGCGCTTCGGCGCCAGAACACCGTAGATTTTTGCGGAAAACGCCCAGACAGCCGAACGGTTTCGCAGCACATTCGCGGCAAGATCCGCCATCCTCTTCGCGTTCGTCCGGGGAGGGAAGCCATGCGAATCGTCGTTCTGGGTGCGGGTGTCATCGGTGTGACCAGCGCGTGGTATCTCGCCCGCGCGGGGCACGAGGTCATGGTCGTGGACCGCCAGCCCGCCGCCGCGCTGGAAACCAGCTTCGCCAACGCGGGCGAGATCTCGCCCGGCTATTCGACCCCCTGGGCCGCGCCCGGCATCCCGCAGAAGGCGCTGCGCTGGATGTTCCAGCGGCACGCGCCGCTGGTGCTGCACGCCTCGCTCGACCGCGGGCGCGCGTCCTGGATGGCGCAGATGCTGAAGAACTGCACCGCCGACGCCTACGCGATCAACAAGCAGCGCATGATGCGGGTCGCGATGTATTCGCGCGACTGCCTCGAGCAGCTGCGCCGCGATACCGGCATCCGCTACGGCGAGCGCACGCAGGGCACGCTGCAGGTGTTCCGCACCGACAAGCAGGTCGCGGCGGTCGCCAAGGACATCAAGATCCTGAAGGCCGACGGCGTCGCGTTCGAGGAGCTGGACGTGGACGGCTGCGTCCGGGCCGAGCCGGGGCTGGCCCATTCGCGCCACCTGCTCGCGGGCGGCCTGCGCCTGCCCGGCGACGAGACGGGCGACTGCAACATCTTCACCCAGTCCCTCGCCGCGATGGCCGAGGCCGAGGGCGTACGGTTCTTCTACGACACCAGCATCGTCTGCCTGGAGTCCGGCACCACCGGCCGGATCGAGGCGGTCCGCACCTCGGCCGGGCGCCTGACGGGCGACCTGTTCGTCGTGGCGCTTGGCAGCCATTCGCCCGCGCTGGTGCGCCCCTTCGGCGTCCGCCTGCCGGTCAACCCCGTCAAGGGCTACTCGCTGACGCTGCCGATCGTGGACGAATCCCGCGCCCCCGTGTCGACCGTGATGGACGAGACCTACAAGGTCGCGATCACCCGGCTTGGCGATCGCATCCGCGTGGGCGGGCTGGCCGAGCTTGCGGGGTTCGACCTGTCGCTGTCGCCGCGCCGGCGGGCGACGCTGGCGAAATCGGTGGGCGAGCTGTTCGGCGGCGCGGGCGATCTGGACCGCGCGACGTTCTGGACCGGGCTGCGCCCGATGACGCCGGACGGGACGCCGATCATCGGGCCGACATCGGTCGGGAACCTGTGGGTCAACACCGGCCACGGCACGCTGGGCTGGACCATGGCGGCGGGATCGGCGCGGGTGCTGTCCGACCTCATCAGCGGCCGCACGCCCGAGATCCGGGCCGACGACCTGTCCTGTGCGCGCTACGCCCGCAACGGCCGCGCCCCGCAGGCGCCGCTGGAGCCGGAGGCGGCCTGATCCGCCAGGGTGGCCGGGGGCGCCTGACTCGCCACGGCCGGACGCAGGCTGATCGGCGGTGATCGCCGGTCAGAAGTCGACGGCGATCCCCTTGCGCTCATAGTCGCCGTAGCGCACCGGCTCCGGCCCGTCGCGGCCGCCGAGTTCGGCCGGAAGGTCCAGCGGCGCGGCCGTCCGGCGGCGCTCCTCGGCTTCGGCCAGCGCGCGTTGCGCGGCGGGCGGCAGGTGGGCGCGGTCGGCCCGCCCTTCGGGGGCGCCGGTCTGGACCGTCGAGTGGGGTCCGGTCGGTTCGGTCATGGCAATACCCGCATGGCTTGGTTATCACTGTGCCCCACCTAGGCACCGGAGCGGCGATGGACAAGCGCGACGACACCCACCCGCAGGACAGCGGCGCCGAGGCGCGCCCGCGCCGGAAGCCCGGCGCGGAAGTTCCCGCCGTGCCACCCGCGCCACATGAGCCGCAGCAGCCCGCGCCCGTCGAACGCCCCGCGCGGCCCCCGAAGCCCGCGCGCAAGCCCCGCGCCGACACCGCGAACCCCGAGGCGAAGCGCAAGGCGAGGCCCAAGGCCGAAAAGGCTCCTGACCGGCGGATGCGCGCCGAAAACATCCCGGCCGGCCCGCGCGCAGGTGCGCTCGCCCTGATCGCGGCGGTTCGCAGCGGCGCCACGCTGTCCGAGGCTGCGGGTCTGCTCGAACACCTCTCCCCCGCCGAACGCGCCCGCGCGCAGCGGCTCGCCGCGGAAACCCTGCGCCACGGGGGCCGGGTCGAGGCGACGCTCGCGCCCCTGATCCAGCGGCGGCCCCGGCCCGAGGTCATGGACATCCTCGCGCTCGCCACGACCGAAATGCTGGCGCTGGGCGAGGCGCCGCACGGCGTCGTCAACGCGGCAGTGGCGCTGGCGCGGGGCGGGTCGCCCAAGGTCGCGGCAGCGGCGGGGATGGTGAACGCCGTTCTGCGCCGGGCCGCCGAAGCGGGCGGGGCATGGGCCGCCGCCACCCCCTCGCGGATGCCCGGCTGGCTGCGCGGGCCGGTCGCGGCGGCGTGGGGCGAGGCTGCGGCGCGCGCGATCGAGGCCGCGCACGAAGGGGCCGCGCCGATCGACCTCAGCGGCAAGCCCGGCGCCGAGTTGCCGGGCGAAAGGCTTCCCACCGGCAGCCACCGCCTGCCGCCGGGTTCGCAGGTGACGGCGCAGCCGGGTTACGACGCGGGCGACTGGTGGGTGCAGGACGCCGCCGCCGCGCTGCCGGTGATGGCCTTGGACCCGCGGCCCGGCGAAAGGATCGCGGACCTGTGCGCCGCGCCCGGCGGCAAGACGATGCAGATCGCCGCCGCCGGCGCGGCCGTCACCGCCATCGACCTGAGCGCGGCGCGGCTGGCGCGGGTCGAGGAGAACCTGTCCCGCACCGGCCTGTCCGCCACGCTGGTCGCGGGCGACGCGCTGGACTGGCGGCCGGAAGCGGCCCTCGACGGGGTGCTGCTGGACGCCCCCTGTTCCGCCACCGGCACGATCCGCCGCCACCCGGAGCTGCCCTTGATCCGGGACGGCGGCGGGATCGCCGACCTGACCGCGCTGCAGGCCGCGCTGATCGACCATGCGCTCACGCTGCTCAGGCCCGGTGGGCGGCTGGTCTATGCGGTCTGCTCTCTGCTGCCGGCCGAGGGCGAGGACCAGCTTGCGGCCGCCCTGTCGCGCCACCCCGCCCTGCGGGTGGAGCGTCCGGACCTGCCGGGGATCGAGCCCGCGTGGATCACCGAGGCGGGCGGGCTGCGGCTGCGCCCGGACTACTGGTCCGCGCGCGGCGGCATGGACGGGTTCTTCATCGCCCGGCTGGTGCGGGACGCCTGAGGCGTCAGGCGGCGCACAGCTCGCGCCGGGCGGCCGCGTATTCCGCGGCCAGCCGGTCCACCAGCGCCGCCGCCGGCTGCACCGACTTGACCGCGCCGATGCCCTGGCCCGAGCCCCAGATCTCGCTCCACGCCTTGGCCTTGGCGCTGCCCTTGCTGAAGTCCATCTTCGAGGGGTCGGCGCTTTCCAGCGCGTCGGGGTCCATCCCGGCGTTGCGGATCGACGGCTTCAGGTAGTTGCCGTGGATGCCCGTGAACAGCGACGAGTTCACGATATCGTCCGCGCCGCTGTCCACGATCATCTGCTTGTAGCCTTCGACGGCGTTCGCCTCGACCGTGGCGATGAAGGGGCTGCCGATATAGGCGAGGTCCGCGCCCGCCGCCCGCGCGGCCAGGATTGCGCGCCCCGTCGCGATCGCGCCCGACAGCAGCAGCGGCCCGTCGAAGAACTCGCGGATCTCCTGGACCAGCGCGAAGGGGTTCTGCTTGCCCGCGTGCCCGCCCGCGCCCGCCGCCACCGCGATGAGCCCGTCGGCGCCCTTTTCCAGCGCCTTCCTGGCGAAGGTCACGTTGATGATGTCGTGCAGCGCGATCCCGCCGCAGTCGTGGGCGGCGTGGTTGACCTCGGGCCGCGCGCCGAGGCTGGTGATCCAGATCGGCACCTTGTGGCGGTGGCAGATCTCGAGGTCGCGTTCCAGCCGCGTGTTCGACTTGTGGACGATTTGGTTCACCGCGAAGGGCGCGGCGGGGCGGTCGGGATTGGCCTGGTTGTGGCGATCCAGTTCCTCCTCGATCCGCGTCAGCCACGCGTCGAGCAGCGGCGGCTCCCCGTCCTTCTCGCGCGCGTTCAGCGCCGGGAACGACCCCACGATGCCGGCCTTGCACTGCTCGATGACGAGATCGGGGCCGGACACGATGAACATGGGCGACGCGACGACGGGGATGCGGAGGTTCTGCAGAAGCGGCGGAAGCATGGTGTCCTCGCAGGTGCCGGAAGGTCAGAAGGGAAGCGGGTGGGCGCGGTGGAAGGCGTCGATCCGGGGTGCGGCGTCGGCGTCGATGGTGACGTCGAGCCCCGCCAGCAGGTGGTCGAGCTGGCCCGTGTCGGTCGCGCCGATGATCGGGATGGCCGGGAACGGGCGCGCGCGGACGAAGGCGATGGCGAGGTGGACCGGGTCGTGGCCGAGATCCCGCGCCAGCGCGACCCACCCGTCGGCCGCCTCGACCCCGCGGTCGGTGCGCCGCCCGCCGAGGTTGCCGGGCCCGCCATGCGCCACGTCCACCGCCGCGCGGCTGCCCGGCGGCGTCGCGCCGCCCGAATACTTGCCGGTCGCCAGCCCCGCCGCGAGCGGCGAGTAGGCCAGCAGCGTCACGTCCTCTTTCTGCCCGACCTCGGCCATGTCGGTGTCGTAGAGCCGGTGGAGCGGCCCGTATTCGTTCTGGATCGACACGACGCGCGGCCCGCCGGTGCGATCGGCGGCGGCGTTCCAGGCCATCGTGCCCCATGCCGTCTCGTTGGACAGGCCGAACTCGCGCACCTTGCCGGAGGCGACGACGCGGCCCATCGCCTCGGCGATGCCGTTCATGTGGTCCTCGACCCGCGCCTTGCTCGACGTGCCGGGGTCGTAGGTCCAGTTGCCGCGGAAGGCGTAGGTGCCGCGCCTGGGCCAGTGCAGCTGGTACAGGTCGATGACGTCGGTCTGCAGCCGCTTCAGCGACAGGTCCACCGCTTCCTCGATGTTGCCCGGCTCGAACCCGGCGTCGCCCCGGCTGAAGCGGCCGCTTCCCCCCTTGCCGCTGGCCTTGGTGGCGATCTGCACGTCGGCGCGGCGTCCCGATCGGGCGAACCACTCGCCGATGATGATCTCGCTCAACCCGTAGGTTTCGGCCGTGGCGGGGTTGACCGGATACATCTCGGCCGTGTCCCAGAAGCCGATCCCGGCGTCGAGCGCGCGGTCCATCTGGGCGAAGGCGTCCTCGCGCAGCGTCGCGTTGCCGTAGGTCATGGTGCCCAGGCACACGTCGGACACGGTCAGGCTGCCGATCTTGCGGGTTTTCAAGCTGTCGTCCTTTGCAGGGGCTTGCCCTCGTCGACCAAGGGCAGGCGCGGTCATGACGCGGAACCTGCCAGCGCCGCCGGGCGGGTGCAACCTTTCGGGCGCGGGGCGGAAAGGGACGCAGCGGCGCGGGGCGTTCCGGCAAACGTGATGCAACCCGCCGACGCGGGCGGCGTAGCATCCTTCGAGCGATGACAGGAGAATGCGATGAAAAGGGGATCACTGGTCGCGGCGGCGGTGCTGGCGGCGAGCATGGCAGCCATGCCGGCGCTGGCCGATCCGGGCCACGGAAACGGCCACGGGAACGGCAAGGGTCACGGTCACGCAAGCGGGGGCAAGGAGAAGGCCGGCCACGTCCGTCACGACGATGGCCGCGGCCGCGGTCACGCGGATCATGCCCGCACCTGCCCGCCGGGGCTGGCCAAGAAGAACCCGCCCTGCGTCCCGCCCGGCCAGGCGCGCAAGCATGACGATCACCACGGCACCCGCGTCGGCGACGTGCTGCGGGTCGGCGACTATGCCGTGATCCGCGACTTCGACCGCTACGACCTCGAACGCCGGCGCGGCTGGGACTACTACCGCGACGACGACCGCGTCTATCGCGTCGACAGCGACACGCGGAAGATCCTGGCCGTGATCAACCTGATCGACGCCTTCACCAACTGACGCGTCCGGCGTGACCGGCCCGCGGCCCGCCGTTGGCGCAGGTTTCACGCCGGACTCACGCGTCTGTCGCTTGCGGCCGCGCGCCGCCGCGCCCAACCTGCCGCCGAGTCTTTCCGCCGAGGAGCAGCCGATGACGCGCGCCCACCTGTCCCGACCCGCGCTTGCCGCGCCTTCGTTCGCGCTGATCGCGGCGCTGCTGGCCGCGCCGCCGGTCGCGGCCGAGATGCCGGCGGGCGTCAGCAGCTTCACGCTCGACAACGGCCTGCAGGCGGTGGTGATCGAGGATCACCGCGCGCCGGTCGTGGTGCAGATGGTGTGGTACAGGATCGGGTCGGCCGACGAGGTGGCGGGCAAGACCGGGCTCGCGCACTACCTGGAACACCTGATGTTCAAGGGCACCGAAACGCTGGCGCCGGGCGAGCTGTCCAGGACGGTGACCGCCAACGGCGGGTCCGACAACGCCTTCACCAGCTACGACTTCACCACCTACTTCCAGCGCATCGCCGCCGACCGCCTGCCGCTCGTCATGCGGATGGAGGCGGACCGGATGGCCAATCTCCGCATCGGCGAGGACGACTGGCAGGCGGAACGCCAGGTCGTGCTGGAGGAGCGGGCGCAGCGCACGGACAGCGACCCCGCCGCGCTCTTCGGCGAGGAAGTGGCGGCGGTGCAGTTCTACAATCATCCCTACGGCCGCCCGGTGATCGGCTGGCGGGCCGAGATGGAGGGGCTGACCCGCGCCGACGCGCTGGACTGGTACGAAAGCCACTATGCCCCGAACGTGGCCGTGCTGGTCGTGGCGGGCGACGTGACGGCTGACGAGGTCCGCAAGCTGGCCGAGGAGCATTACGGGCCCATCCCGGCCAAGCCCGGCGCCGAGCGTCAGGCCCGCCCGCAGGAGCCCGCGAAGCGCGCCGAGCGGCGGATGGAGATGCGGGACCCGCGCGTGCCGCAGCCGGTGCTGACCCGCAGCACGGTTGCGCCGGAACGCAACCCCGGCGACCAGGAGACCGCGGCGGCGCTGTCCGTGCTGGCCGAGCTGCTGGGCGGATCGGCGCAGACGTCGGTGCTGGGGCGGGAACTGATGCTGACCGGCAAGGCGGTCTACGCGGGCGCGCGCTACGACGGGCTGTCGGTCGATCCCACGACCTTCGCGCTGACCGTCGTGCCGGCGCCCGGCGTCCCGCAGGACGAGGCCGAGCGGATGCTGGACGACGCCATCGCGAAGTTCCTGCGCGATGGCCCCGACGAGGCCGCGCTGGAGCGGGTGCGGACCGGGCTGCGCGCCGCCCGCATCTACGAACAGGACAGCGCGCACGGACGCGCCTACGACTATGGCCAAGGCCTTGCCGTGGGCCTTTCGGTCGAGGACGTGAACGACTGGCCCGACATCCTGGCCCGGGTCACCGCCGAGGACGTGATGGCCGCGGCGGCGCTGGTGCTGGAGGGGCGGCCCGGCGTCACCTCCTGGCTGCTGCCGGCGGAAGGGGCGACGGTCGCGCAGGGGGCGCCGGTGGGTTCAGCGGCGGCCGACCCTGCGGCGACCCCCGCAGGCCGCGGCATGGCCGATCCCGCGGACCTTTCCGGCGACACGCCCGCGGCCAACGCGGGCGAGCCCGCCGCGCCCGTGGGACCTGCCGACATCCCGGCCCCCGACGCAGGAGCCGCGGCGCCCGTTCCCGACGCATCCACCGGCGACACGCCCGCCCCTGGCACATCCGCGCCCGGCACATTCGCGCCCGGTACGCCGCCGCCCGGAACGCCGTCGCCCGACACGCCGACCCCGGAAACACCCGCGCCCCCGGATCCGGTCGCGCACCCCGTCGCTGACCCCGTCGCGGCCCCGGCGGATGCCGTGCCACCCGTCGGCGCACCCGTCGAGCGTCAACCCTCCCCCCAGCCGGAGCAGCAGCCATGATCCGCGCCATTGTCACGGGCCTCGCGCTGGCCGTCACCCTCGCGCTGCCCGCCCGCGCCATCGACATCCAGGACGTGAAGTCGCCCGGCGGCCTCACCGCATGGCTGGTCGAGGATCACTCGATCCCCTTCGTCTCGATCTCGATCCTCTTTCGCGGCGGGGCGTCGGTGGATGCGCTGGGCAAGCGCGGCGCGGTCAACCTGATGGCCGCGACGCTCGAGGAAGGCGCGGGCGACATGGATGCCACGGCCTTTGCCGAAGCCGTGCAGGAACAGGCGGCGAGCATCGGCTTCGATGCGGGCGACGACGCGGTGTCCGTTTCGGCCCGGATGCTGACCGAGAACCGGGACGCCTCGGCCGAGCTGCTGCGCGCGGCCCTGGTCGAACCGCGCTTCGACGCGGCCGCGGTGGACCGGGTGCGGACGCAGGTGCAGGCCGCGATCCGGGCCGAGGAAACCGACCCCAACGCGATCGCCGCGACCACGCTGGCGCGCGAGACGTGGGGCGACCATCCCTACGGCAGCTCGATCAACGGCACGGCGGACAGCGTGGCCGGGCTGACGCCCGACGACCTGCGCGCCGCCAAGGACCGGGTGCTCGCCCGCGACCGGGTGCTGGTCGCCGCTGCGGGCGACATCACGCCCGGGGAACTCGGCGCGCTGATGGACCGGGTGCTGGGCGACCTGCCCGCCACCGCGACCGCGCCGCTGCCGCAGGCGGCCGAGCTGAAGCTGACCGGCGGCACGACGGTCGTGGACTGGGACAGCCCGCAGACGGTGGTCGCGTTCGCGCAGGAAGGGCTTGCGATGGACGATCCCGACTATTTCGCCGCGTTCGTGCTGAACCACATCCTGGGCGGCGGCGGGTTCTCGTCGCGGCTGATGGACGAGATCCGCGAGAAACGCGGCCTGACCTACGGCGTCGGCACCGACCTGTCGAACAAGGTGCTGGGCGACACCTGGCAGGGGGGCATGGCTACGGCGAACGCGTCCACCGCCGAGGCGGTGGGGATCCTGCGCGAGGTCTGGGACGGGATGGCGCAGGGCGTCACCGACCGGGAGCTTGCGGACGCCAAGACATACCTGACCGGCGAATACCCGCTGCGCTTCGACGGGAACGGCCGGATCGCGGGCATCCTTGCCGGCATGCAGCTGGTCGGCCTGCCGCGCGACTACGTCAACACGCGCAACGCCAAGGTAGAGGCGGTGACCGCCGACGACGTGCAGCGGGTGGCCCGTGACCTTCTGGACGCGGGCAAGCTGCGCTTCGTGCTGGTCGGGCGGCCCGAGGGGATGGACGACGCAAAGGTCGCGCCGGCGGCGGCGGACTGACGCGGGCCGATGGCGGCTGACGGGGGAAGCCTGCGCCGCCAAGGAAAGGGCGCGTCATCCCTGCGGATGCGCGGCCTTCCAGTCTCGGATGCTCCGGCGCGCAGCCGGAGCTTCAGGGCACGTCAGGGATTGACCTGGACCGCGCCCGAGCCGCCCGCGATCCCGCCGACCGCGGCGCCAACCGGGCCCGCGACCAGCGCGCCGGTCGTCGCGCCGGTCACGGCACGCTCGGTCGAGTTTTCGCCGCAGGCCGCGACGCCGAACACCAGCCCGCAGGCCAGAACAACACCAATTTTCTTCATCTCACGTTCTCCTTACCTGTCACGCGACGGCCCTCGGGCCTCCCGTCACTAGCGCGCGAGGGCAGGGTTGGGTTCCCGGAAAGTTGAACGGGCTCAGCAGGATGGCCACAGGGCGCCGGGCAGGGGTCGGTCAAGCGGCCGAATCTCTGGCAGGTAGGGGTGCCGGCATGCTACATCTTGGGGAATGACACGCCACGACCCCCACATCCGGCCGGTGATCCGGCAACTCGACGAGGCCGCGGCGAACCGCATCGCCGCGGGCGAGGTGGTGGAGCGTCCGGCCTCGGCCGTCAAGGAACTGGTCGAGAACGCGCTCGACGCCGGGGCACGGCGGATCGAGGTGGCGATCGCGGGCGGCGGCAAGCGGCTGATCCGGGTCAGCGACGACGGCTGCGGGATGACCGCCGCCGACCTGCCGCTGGCGCTCGCGCGCCACGCCACGTCGAAGATCGACGGCTCGGACCTCCTGGACATCCGCAGCTTCGGCTTTCGCGGCGAGGCGCTGCCGAGCCTCGGCGCGGTCGGCCGCCTGACCATCACCAGCCGCGTCGCGGGGGCGGACGCGGCCCAGATCACCGTGACCGGCGGGCGCGCCGGGGACGTGCGCCCCGCCGCCGGCAACCGCGGGACGGTGGTGGAACTGCGCGACCTCTTCTTCGCCACCCCGGCCCGGCTGCGCTTCCTGCGCGGCGACCGGGCCGAGACGCAGGCCATCGCCGAGGTCATCCGCCGCCTGTCGATGGCCGACCCGCAGGTGGGCTTCATCCTGACCGACGAGGATGACGGCCGCGTCCTGTTCCGCGCCGATCCCGAGACGGGGGACGCGCCCGCCGCCGTTGCCGCCGCCCGGATCGGCCGGGTCATGGGGCGGGAGTTCGTCGAGAACGCGGTCGCGATCGACGCCACCCGCGACGGGCTGCGGCTGACCGGGCTTGCGGCGCTGCCGACCTATTCCCGCGGCGCGGCGGTGGCGCAGCATCTGTACGTCAACGGCCGCCCGGTGCGCGACAAGCTGCTGACCGGCGCGCTGCGGGCCGGGTATTTCGACGTGCTGTCGTCGGGCCGGCACCCTGCGGCGGTGCTGTTTCTGTCCTGCGACCCGCAGGGTGTCGACGTGAACGTGCATCCCGCCAAGGCCGAGGTCCGGTTCCGCGAGCCCGAGGCCGCGCGCGGGCTGGTCGTGTCGGCGCTGCGCCACGCCATGGCGGGGGCGGGGCACCGCGCGTCCTCCACCGGCGGGGCGGCGACGCTCGCGTCGTTCCGGGCCGAGCCGCGCCCGTCGCCGGGCGCGGTGCAAGCCGCGTGGGTGGCGCAGGCGCCCGCGCCGCCCGCCGTCGACCCGATGCCGGGCTTTGCCGAGGCCAGCGGCCGGATCGAGCCGCCCGCGCCTTCCGATGCCGTCCCGGCCGCGTTCCCCTTGGGCGCGGCACGGGCGCAGCTGCACGAGAACTGGATCGTCGCCCAGTCCGCCGACGGCATCGTCATCGTGGACCAGCACGCCGCGCACGAGCGGCTGGTCTACGAACGGCTCAAGGCGCAGGCGGCGCAGGCGCGGATTCCCGGCCAGGCGCTGCTGATCCCCGAGATCGTGGACCTGGGCGACGCGGCGGCCGGGGTTCTGGCTGCGGCGGGCGAACTCGACCGGCTGGGGCTGGTGGTCGAGCCGTTCGGCCCCGGCTGCGTCGCGGTGCGCGAGGTGCCCGCGCCGCTGGGCCACTGCGATGCGGCCGCGCTGCTGCGCGACATCGCCGACGATCTGGGCGACGATCCGGGCGGGGACGTGACCGGGGGGGCGGGGCTGGACCGGCTGCAGGGGCGGATCGACGCGGTGCTGTCGTCGATGGCCTGCCACGGCTCGGTCCGGTCGGGCCGGCGCCTGTCGGGGGACGAGATGAACGCGCTCCTGCGCGAGATGGAGCGGACGCCGCGGTCGGGCCAGTGCAACCACGGCCGCCCGACCTGGGTGGAGCTGAAGCTTTCGGATATCGAGCGGCTGTTCGGGAGGTAGGGCGGCTGCGGTCCCGCTGAAGGGAACAGGCCACGAGCCTGTTTCCGGGCGGTCCATTGACGTCAGCACTTCGGAGGGACGCGCACGACCGGGTGGGCGCGAACGCGCCCGCCAGGGGGCGGGCGGGCGCGTCCTGGTCCGCTTCGGGCGGACCGGGGGGTGCATCGAAGGATCAGAGCCGCCGCCGCCGGTACGTTGCGGGTGTGTGGACTCCGAAACGGTTGCACGTCTGCTGTGCCACTGAGGCGGCGGCGACGAGCGGGCGATCCTTCGACACCGGCGTTCCGCAGGAACGCGGAACACGAGACACATGCAAGCGCATACCGCGGGGAGCCCGTCCCGGCCCGCTTTAGCGGACCGGGCGGGTGTCGGCAGGCCCCGCGGATCAATCCGCGCGCGTCACCCGGATCATCTGCCCGTTGTCGGCGTCCGTCAGCAGCATCAGCGAACCGTCCGCCGCCTGCTCGACGTCGCGCACGCGGCCGATCCCTTCCAGGTAGCGGCCTTCGCCCGCGACGCGGTCGCCTTCGATGTCCAGCCGCACCAGCGCCTTGGCGACGAGGCCGCCGACCAGCATGTCGCCCTGCCACTCGGGGAACATCTCGCCGTCGTAGATCACCATGCCCGACGGCGCGATGACCGGGTCCCAGTAATAGACCGGCTGCTCCAGCCCCTCCTGCGCGGTGATGCCTTCACCGATGGGGGTGCCGTCGTAATCCTCGCCATAGGTGATGATCGGCCAGCCGTAGTTCAGGCCGGCCTGCGGCTGGTTCAGCTCGTCCCCGCCCTGCGGCCCCATCTCGACGATCCAGAGCCGCCCCTGGCCGTCGAGCGCCGCCGACTGCACGTTGCGGTGGCCCTTGGACCACGTCTCGGGCAGCCAGCCCTCGGTCCCGGCGCCCGCGGGCGCGCCGTCCGGGCCGATCCGCACCAGCTTGCCGATGTGGTTGTCGTCGTTCTGCGCGGTGGCGCGGGGCTCCGGGTCCGACCGTTCGCCCAGCGTCACGAACAGCATCCCGTCGCGGTCCAGCACCAGCCGCGATCCGAAGTGCTTGTCGCTGGCCCAAGCCGGCTGCTGGCGGAAGATTTCCTTCAGGTTTTCGAGCGAGCGGCCGTCCTGCGACAGCGTCGCGGTCGCCACGCCGGTCTGGTTCCTGCCCTCGCCCGCCGGGGCCGCGTAGCTGAGCCAGATCCGGCGCGACTGTTCGAAATCGGGCGCGACCAGCACGTCCAGAAGCCCGCCCTGCCCGCGCGCATCCAGGTCGGGGAGGCCGGTGATCGGATCGGACAGCGTGCCGTCCGCCGCCACCATCCGCAGCGCGCCGGACCGTTCGGTCACCAGCCAGCTGCCATCCGGCAGCGGGTCCATCCCCCACGGGTGATCCAGCCCGTCCACCACCACTTCGGTGTCGAGCCGGACCGCTCCCTGCGCTTCGGGCGCGCGGGTCTGGCCCTCGAAGGCGGGCGTCTGTCCGGCGGCGTTGGGGGCTTTGTCGTTGAAATCCTGCGCACAGGCGGCGCCGGAGAGCAGCAGGGCCGGTACGAGCATGGCGGGGATGCGGAGCATGTCGGGTTCCCTTCGTTTGAAGGAAAGGGAACGTTCCCTGCGCCTGATCGTTCCGGCCGCCCACGGGCACTTGAACGCACCCGCCGCCGTGCCGGTCAGTGGTCTGCGGCGCCGGTCGCCGGGGCGACGTCGCCCATGTGGTCGATCCTGGCCATGTGGTCCGCGACATGGCCCACCTCGGCCAGCCATTCGTCGACCAGCCCGGGGTCGTCGGGGGCGGCGTGGACGCCCGGCACGAAGCGGCCCGCTTCCACCGCGACCGCCGCCAACGCGACCGGCGTCGACACCAGGCGGGCCATCGCCGAGCCGTAGGCGGACCCCTGCGCGTCGAGGACCCATTCCCTGTCATGAACGACCTCGCCGCCGCGTTCGGCGCGCAGGCGCACGAACAGCACGACCCGGTCCGGCTCGCCCGGATCGTAGGCGTGCTGCGCCCACAGCTCATCCGCCATCTGCGACAGCCGGGCGTCGCCACCGGGCCCGGTCAGCCCCTCGACCTCGGCGAAGATGTCGGCCCAGGCCTCGGCCCAGCCCTCCAGCCGGATGGTGCCGCGGACGAAATCCCGCACAGTCCAGTCGGGGCTGAAGCCGTAGGGCGCGACGAACTCGGTCGAATCGCGGTTGGGGTAGATCTCGAACCGCTCGGGGACGGGCAGGGGGGCGTCGTAGGGCTCGATCGCGTGCCAGGGCCGCTCGACCACCCGCGCCGCGCCGCCGCGGATCGACGTCGAGGGCGAACGCAGCGCGCGGAGCACGCCCAGGGGCGACCAGCTGAACTTGTAGCGGAACGGGTCGGGATGGCGCGGGATGCCGCCGCAGTAGCTGGTGAAGCTGACGACGTCGCCCGGCTGCGCGACCTCGCGGTAGCCGGCGACGAGGTCGTGCGCCATCAGGTGGTCGATGCCGGGGTCCAAGCCGACCTCGTTCACCAGCGCCACCCCCGCCGCGCGCGCGCGGTCGTCCATCGCCGCCATCGCGGGCGAGATGTAGGAGGAGCTGACGAAATTCGCGCAGCCGTCGAGGCAGAGCGCCGCGATGGTCGGGTGCAGGTCGGCGGGCAGCATCGACACGACCGTGTCTCCGGGCCGGACGGCCGCCCGGATCTCGTCCAGCGAGAACGGGCGGATGTCGGCGGTCAGATCGCCGACCGCGTCCTGCGCCACGTCCAGCTCGCGGTTCCAGACGGTGACCTCGTGGCCCCCGGCCAGCAGCCGGCGCAGGCCAGGGACCGACGAAAGCCCGGTGCCTATCCAGTGGATCGTCATGCCGCGGCCTCCTTCGAGCGGGCGTCGAAGACCGCACCCGCGCGGGCCCACGGGCCTTCGTCGATCCGGTCGAGCTGGCGCAGCACCGGCAGGAGCTGCTGCGCAAAGTCGAGGCTCGATTCGCGCGGCAGCAGCGAGGGCAGGTTGTCGATCGCCATGACGTCGAGCGGCGGGTTGTCCGCCACCCGGGCGGCGGGCGACGCCCAGCTGGTGATGTGGTCATAGACCGGCACCGGGTTGTAGGGGCCGTCGGGGTCGCAGGCCACGTCGCCGATCACGGTCAGCTCGCGCGGGCGCTGCACCGCTTCGGGCGGGACGAAGACGGGGCTGCCCGGGCGGGCGAAGATGCAGTTCAGGAACAGGTCGTGCATCATCACCTCGGGGAACGGGCCGCCGCTGCGGGTATCCTCGGACCCCCAGCGGGTGAGGTGCAGGCCCATCTCGGCCAGCAGGTCCGACGCGCCGGTCCCGACGCGTCCGTGCGCGCCGATGACAATCGCGGTGGGGCGGTTCCTGCCGGTCGCGTCCAGCTCTGCCCGCAGCGCGTCGGTCAGCGCGTGCCGGTCGGGATAGGGCAGGACCGGGCCGCAGATCCCGCCCCGCTGCTGCGCGGCCCAGCACTTGAGGCTGACCGCCGCGCCCGCGAACCCGGCCCAGTAGCCGAACGCCGCGAGCCTGCGGCCGCCCTCGTCCACGAGGTACTCGATGTCGTACAGCCGGCCGCCGCCCGCGCGGAAGCGGCCGAGCAGCGTTTCGGCCCCGCGCTGGCCCTTGAAGGCGTGGCCGAACATGACATGGCGGTGCGGCAGCGGCGTGCCGTCGGCGGGCAGTTCCTTCAGCCCGAAGACGATGGCGTCGCCGGGCGCGGTGGTCCACGACCCCTCGGGCGCGATCCGGGCGCCGGCGTCCGCGTAGTCACGGATCGGCAGCACGCGGCGGCGCGATTCCTCGACCGTGACGGCGAACCCTTCGCGGATCAGGTCGGCCACGCCGTCGGGGGTGATCCCCACCCGATCCTCGTTCAGCCGGCTTTCGGCGCGGACCCAGAGATGCGTCATGCGGCGATCCTTTCCGATCGGTCAGGGGAAGGCGAAGGCACGAGGTCCGGCGGCCCCGGCGGCCCCGGCGCCCCCGGCGACTGCGGCGCTTGCGGCGGAGGGGCGGCGCGCGCCGCGGAACGGACCGTCGCCCGCGGCGTCGATGCGGGCGATGGCGGCGGCGATATCCTCGGTGACGACCGACATGGCCCATGCGGTCGCATGGACCATGGTGCGGTCGTCGGTGGCCATCGCGACGTGGCCCGGCCAGAACAGGAGGTCGCCGCGCCGGATTTCGTCGGTTTCGGGAAAGGCCTGCGCCTGCAGGTCGCTGTCACCCGGGCAGGCGACCCCGCAGGCGTGCAGCGCCGCCTGCACGAGGCCCGAGCAGTCGATCCCCGCGCGGCTGTTGCCGCCCCACAGATAGGGCGTCCCGAGTAGCGACAGCGCCACGGCGGCCGCGTCGGGCGCGGGTTCGGCGGCGATGTGCCGGACGGGGACGAACAGGCCGTCGGCGAGGCGGGCGAACCTTCCCTCGGTCCCCGCGACGGACAGGCGCGCGCCCAGGGACAGGCCGATCCGCTCGCCCTGCTTGAAGTCGGGCTGCGGATACAGGTGCGTCGCCGGGGCGCTGACGCGGTGGGTGATGGGGGGCAGGTCATCGCTCAGGTGGCTGCCCGCGACCCAGCCGCAATAGCCATCGGCGGCGGCCTGCACGAAGCACCAGCCGTCGCGGTCCTCGATCACCGTCACGTCCGCGCCCACAAGCAGCTGCCGGTCGCGCGCGCCGCCCGGGGCGCGGCGCAGGTCCGACAGGGCGGCGGCGACCCGCATCGGGCGGCCGTCGGTCAGGGCCTCGCGCGCGATGCCCCAGCCGCGCAGCGCAATGCGGTCGGTGGCGGGGGTCAGGCGGCGGTCCATCAGGCAATTGCCGGCAGCGCGTGCAGGATCGCGCGCATGCCCTGCCCGACGCCGCCCCTGGGCCGGCCCGGCGCGGCGCTGGGCTGCCAGCCGTAGATGTCGAAATGCGCGTAGGTCCCCGCGCCTTCGGTGAAGCGGCGCAGGAACAGCGCGGCGGTGATCGCGCCCGCGAAGCCGCCGCCCGGCGCGTTGTCGAGATCGGCGATGGCGGGCTCGATCATCGCCTCGTAGGGTTCCCAGAACGGCATCCGCCAGATCGGGTCGGCGTTGTCGCGGCCTGCGCCGTAAAGCGCGTCGGCCACCCGGTCGTCGTCGCAGAAGAACGGCGGCAGGTCCGGCCCCAGCGCGACCCGCGCCGCGCCCGTCAGCGTGGCCATGCTGACGAGGAGCGCCGGCCGTTCCTCGGCCGCGAGTGCCAGCGCGTCGGCCAGCACCAGCCGCCCCTCGGCATCGGTGTTGTTGACCTCGACCGTCAGGCCCTTGCGGCTGGCCAGCACGTCGCCGGGGCGGAAGGCGTTGCCGCCGATTGCGTTTTCCACCGCCGGAACCAGCACCCGCAGCCCGCGCGCCCGGCCAAGCCGGGCCAGCGTCTCGGCCAGCCCGAGGACGTTCGCGGCCCCGCCCATGTCCTTCTTCATCAGCAGCATCGACGCAGCGGGCTTGATGTCGAGGCCGCCGGTGTCGAAGCAGACGCCCTTGCCGACCAGCGTGACCGCCGGGCCGTCACCCGGAAAGCGGATGCCGATCAGCCGCGGCGCCTGCGCGGCCGCCCGCCCGACCGCGTGGATCATGGGGAAGTTCTGCGCCAGCAGGTCGTCGCCCGCGATCACGGCGACCTGCGCGCCGTGGCGCCGGGCAAGATCGCGCGCCGCCGCCTCCAGCGCGTCTGGCCCCATGTCCGATGCGGGGGTGTTGATGAGGTCGCGGGCGAGGTATTCCCCCGCTGCCTGCGCCAGCACGAGATCGGCGTCGACCCCGTCCGGGCAGACCAGCCGCGCGCGCGCCGGCTCGGCCTGCTTGTAGCGGTCGAAGCGGTATTCGGCGAACAGCCAGCCGAGCGCGCCGTGGGCGAGGTCGTAGTTCCCGGGCGCGCCCTCGATCCGCCAGTTCCCCGCCGGCAGCGCCTCGGCCGCGCGGGCCAGGGTGAAGCGTTCGCGGGTAGGGCGGTCGGCGGGCGTGGCGGGTTTTCCGATGCCGAACAACGCGCCGCGAAGGCCGCCATCCCCCGGCAGCAGGCAGACCTGCCCCGGCTTTCCCGTGAAGCCCGTCGCCGCGGGCCAGGCCGCATCGACGCCGTCCGGCAGCATCGGCCCGTCATCCCCCTGCGGCACCAGCCACAGCGGGCGGCTGTCTGCGTCGACGGGGGCGAAGGCGGGCGGGGTCATGGGAAGGCTCCTGCTGGTAGCGCGATCGTTGTCGGCCCGATCATGGCACAATGGAAGTCCGGCGGGCATCCTGCCAGCGCGCGGCTTCAATCCGCCAGCGCGCAGGGGTGCCATGCAGCCGGAAAGCGCCCTCGGCCCTTCACTTTCCGCGCCGTTTCCGCTAACCGCGCACGTCTTCATGCGGAAGACCGGGATCTGAAAGGAACGCCGATGGGCTACAAGGTCGTCGTCGCGGGCGCCACGGGCAACGTGGGCCGCGAAATGCTGAACATCCTCGCCGAGCGGGAGTTTCCGGCGGACGAGGTCGTGGCGCTCGCCTCGCGCCGCAGCCTCGGGACCGAGGTCAGCTTCGGCGACAAGACCCTGAAGACCCGCGACATCGAGGAGTTCGACTTCACCGGCTACGACATCGCCCTGTTTGCGATCGGGTCCGAGGCGACGAAGCAGTACGCGCCGATCGCCGCGAAGGCCGGCTGCGTCGTGATCGACAACTCGAGCCTCTACCGCTACGACCCGGACGTGCCGCTGATCGTGCCCGAAGTGAACGCCGACGCGATCACCGGCTATGCCAAGCGCAACATCATCGCGAACCCCAACTGCTCGACCGCGCAGATGGTCGTGGCGCTGAAGCCGCTGCACGACCGCGCCCGGATCAAGCGCGTCGTCGTGGCGACCTACCAGTCGGTCAGCGGCGCGGGCAAGGACGGCATGGACGAGCTGTGGTCCCAGACCAAGGGCATGTACGTGCCGGGGCAGGAGGTCGAGCCGAAGAAGTTCCAGAAGCAGATCGCCTTCAACGTGATCCCGCAGATCGACGTGTTCCTTGATTCCGGCGAGACCAAGGAAGAATGGAAGATGGTCGCGGAGACCAAGAAGATCCTCGACACCCGGGTGAAGGTCACGGCGACCTGCGTCCGGGTGCCGGTGTTCGTCGGCCATTCCGAGGCGATCAACATCGAGTTCGAGGATTTCCTGGACGAGGACGAGGCCCGCGACATCCTGCGCGAGGCGCCGGGCGTCCTGGTGATCGACAAGCGAGAGCCGGGCGGCTACGCGACCCCGGTCGAATGCGTGGGCGACTACGCGACCTTCGTGTCGCGGATCCGGCAGGATCCCACCGTGGAAAACGGCCTGAACCTGTGGTGCGTCAGCGACAACCTGCGCAAGGGCGCGGCGCTGAACGCGGTCCAGATCGCGGAGCTGCTGGGCAACAGGGTGCTGAAGAAGGGGTGAGCCGGGAAAGGGAAAGGTCCAGTGGACCTTTCCCCGGCGAACGCCCAGAGCGCGAGCGAAGGGCCGGAGGGAAGGGTCCAGTAAACTTTCCCCGGTCAACCCGCTACACGGCGGCACCGGCCGGAAGCCGCCTCCACACCAAACCACGAAAGGGCACCCCGGCGGCGCCCTTCCTGATTCAGATCGCGTGGAACCCGCCGTTGTCCAGCTGCCACAGCCGGCCGTCGCCGATGTCGTGGACCAGCCCGTGCAGGCTCATCTCGCCCGCCTCGACCTTGGCCGCCACGAACGGGAAGGTCATCAGGTTTTCCAGCGACACGATCACCGCCTGGCGTTCCAACTCGGCCACCCGCTCGGGTTCGGGCAGGTCCTTCACCCGCTCGTAGCCGGGGCGCAGGATGTCCATCCAGCGGCCGACGAAGCTGGTCTTTTCCTCCAGTTCCGGCGCGTGGCCCGAGCACATCGCAAGGCAGCCCGCGACGCCGCCGCAGCGGGTGTGGCCGACGACGATCAGATGCGCGACCCGCAGCGTCTGGACGGCGTATTCCACGGCGGCCGAGGTGCCGTGCTGTTCGCCGTCGGGCGCGTAGGCCGGGACCAGGTTCGCGATGTTGCGGTGGATGAAGAACTCGCCGTTGTCGGCCCCGAAGATCGAGGTCACGTGGACCCGCGAATCGCAGCACGAGATCACCATCGCGCGGGGCCGCTGGCCGTCCTCGGCAAGCCTGCGGTACCAGGCGCGGTTTTCGGTGAACGCAGTTGCCTTCCAGCCGTGATAGCGCTGGACGAGATAGCTCGGCAGGGCCGTGACGTTCTGCATGGCGCACCCCTCGTGTTGTTGCGGGCCGAGTCTTAGGAGCCTGACGCTTAAAGTTCGAGAGGCTTATCCGTTGCCGTGTAAGCTTTTCTTGATCCCGCCATGTCAAGGTCCCCGCAGGATTTGGGAAAGCGGCAGGATCTGATGGCGAAGTTGGCCAGGCTGGACATCACCGAGGACGTGCGCTTCGACGGGCGCCGCATGGGCGAGATCGTGGACGAGCTGGGCGAAAGCACGGCCGAGTCCGTGATCTGCGCGGCGCTGGAACAGCTCGCGAACGGTCTTTCCGCCACCCGCAACGCGGCCGTCGCGGGTGACCGTGCCGGCACCGTGGCGCAGGCGGAAGCGGTCGCGCGTCTGGCGTGGCAGCTGGGGCTGGTGTCCCTGGCCGGGGTCGCGGTCGATGTCGGGCGCTGCGCCGATCACCGCGACCAGTCGGCGCTGTCGGCGACGCTGGCGCGGTTGATGCGGGTGGGGCGGCGGTCGCTGACCGAGATCTGGGACGGCGCCGACATGGCCGGGTGAGGTCAGTTCAGGTGCAGGCGCGGGTCGGTGTCCATCAGCGCGCGGACCCAACGCGCCTCGGATCCGAAGTCGTGCGGGACCTGTTCCGCCGTGCGCCGCCCCGACAGCGACCGCGAGGCGAAGAAGTCGAAGCCGAAAAGATCGAGCCGCGAGAGCCGCGAACGCAGGCAGAGGTCGATCATCATGGCGCCCGTGGTCGGCGGCGCGCCGAGACGTGCGGCCAGCGCCCGGTAGTCGGGCAGCGGGTGCAGGTAGAAGCCCGGTCCGCTCGCGCTGCGCCAGTCCAGCCGCTTGCGCTTGGGCGACATCCAGAGGATGCGCCGCGGCGACAGGCGCGCGCGGTCGGCGTCCGGCAGGCGCGTCGCCAGCGCCAGCCAGTCGGTGCGGGTGCCGTGGCTTTCAAGCGCCGGCATCGGCGCGCGGTTGATGCGGATCACGAGGTCGGCCCCGTCGATCGCGGGCCCGTGCCGCGCATCCGAGAGCGCCCGGGCGTTCCCGACCAGCGCCACCCGCTTGCCGTCGAGCAACGCCAGCACCTCGTCCTGCGGGGCCGAAAGCGACGCGAGCGTCCCTTCGTCGCGCAGGGTCCGCGCGAGATGGAAGCGCAGCGGGGTCACGACAGCAGCCGCAGGTAGACGTCGACGATGGCCCGCGCCTCGGTCTCGATCGCGTGGTTGTGGACGACGTGCCGCCGCGCGGCTTCTCCGGCCCGCGCGCGGCCCGCGTCGTCCGAAAGCCATCGGTCCAGCGCCGCTTCCAGGGCGTGGGCGTCGTCGCGGGGGACGAGCGTCCCGGTCTCGCCGTCCCGGATCAGGGTCTCGTAGGCGCCCGCCCGGCTCGCGATCACGGGCACCCCGCAGGCCATCGCTTCCAGCGGGGTGAGGCCGAACCCCTCCCACCTCGCGGGGGCGGCGAACAGGTCGAGCGCCTGGTAGTGGCGGACAACCTCGTCCCACGGGATCTCGCCCAGGAAGCGGACGCGGTCGCCGATCCCCGCGGCCGTCGCGCGGGCCATCAGATCGTCGGCGAAGGCGCGGTTGTCGGGCGTGATCCGGCCCGTGAAGACCAGCGCCGCGCGCGGATGGCGCGGAAAGACGCGGATCGCCGCCTCGACCAGCAGGTCCACGCCCTTCTGCGCCCGGACCCGTCCGAAGCAGCCCACCAGGACCGCGTCGGCGTCAAGGCCGAGGTCGCGCCGCAGCGCCGCCCGGTCCTCCGCGGGGCGGAACACGGCCGTGTCCACCCCGTGCAGGATCACCGTCGCGGGGCGTTCGAGAAAGCTCGCGGCCTGCGGCGAGGTCGCGATCACCGCGTCCTGACGCCGGATCAGCCAGCGGGTGAAGCCGGTATGCGCCCGCTGCGCCGCGCTGGTGAACAGCAGCCGGTAGCGCCGCCGCAGCACGCGCCGCAGGATCAGCCCCAGCGCCATTTCCGTGTTCCGCCGCGCGTGCCAGACCCGCCAGCGGTCGCGGGGCAGGGACGCCGCGCGGGAAAGGGGGATGTGCGGCAGGTCGCCCGGCAGCCCCGGCCCGGTCGTCACGATCCCGATCATCCGCGCCTGCACCGGCACCAGCCGCACCACGGTCGCGGTGACGCCCGACAGGCGGCGCTTGAGGTTCGGGGCCACGACCTCGATCATGCTGCTGCGGGGAACTTCGTCAGGCATGGCGGGGCTCTGGTTGGGGCAGTCCGCGCCAGCCTATACCCCAAGCCGCGCCGACCGCCACCTGCGCCCGCCCCGGAGGCCCGCCCCGGAGGCCCGTCTCAAACCCGCCCCAGCGCCGCCGCCGCCCACAGCGCCGCCTGCGACAGCCCGCCCTGCCGGTAGAACCCGCCCCGCCGCATGGCGGCCAGCCGCGCCGCGGGCCCGCCCTCGACGAGGCGCCGGAACTCGGCCAGCGTGCGCCGCTTCTCGGCGCTGAACAGCGGCGCGCAGCGCGTGAGCGCGTCGAGGTTGCGCCGGCTCCAGTCCGCGTGCTCGCCCCGCAGCATCCGGCCGAGGCTGGCTGCACGCGATCGCGCGCCGTCGTTCGCGCCGACCACGTTGCCGCCGTGCTGGCGGTACTGCACCCAGGGGGTGGGGTCGTAGACGACCCTGCCGCCCGCGCCGCTGACGACCTGGTAGATCCACCAGTCGTGCATCACCACATCGCCCGCGACCATGTCGGCGGTCTGGACCAGCCGCAGCGCCGCCGGGTTCAGGACCAGCGTGTTGCCCTGGACCATGTTCTGCACCAGCGCGTGCCGGAACGACGGCGGCCTGCGCGGCAGCCGCGACAGGCCCACGGGCGCAAGCGCACGGTCGCAGATCGTCACGCGGCTGCAATAGATCGCCGGCCGCTCCGCCGGCAGCGACGCCAGCACCTTTGCCGCGCGGGCGAGCTTGCCCGGCAGCCACACGTCGTCCTGATCGGACAGCGCGGCCAGGTCGCCCGCCGGCGCGGCGCGCAACAGGGCGCGGAAGTTCGCGGCCGCCCCGCTGCGCGGTCCGTCCCGCAGCGTGACCCGACCGGGATGGCGCCCGGCGAAGTCGCGCACCATCGCAGGCCCCTCGTCGGTCGATCCGTCGTCGCCCACGATCAGCCGCCAGTCCACGTCATCCTGGCCCGCGATGCTGTCCAGCTGCGGGCGCAGGAACGCCGCGCCCTGGTACAGCGCCATCAGCACGGTCACGCGGGGAAGGGCCTGGCTCATGCGGTCATCCTTGCAGGGGCGGAGCCCCCCGGAGGCTCTGGCAGACGCGGGACGGCGCGTCTAGGCTGGCGCGCAGGGAAAACACGGGGACGTCATGCGGATCATCGGCACGGAAATCGAACCTCAACTCGACTGGATCGCGCTCACCGATGCGATCGCCGCGGGTCACGAACTGCCCCGCGCCCAGATCGCCGACAGCTTCCTGTATCGCGGCGGCGACACGCTTCTGACCCGCAGCGCGTGGATCGACGGGCTGGGGCTGGCGGTCAAGGCCGCGACCGTGTTCCCGGGCAACGTCGAGGCGGGCAGGGCGATGGTGAACGGCACGGTGAACCTGCTGGACGACGTGACCGGAGAGCTGCAGGCGCTGGTCGATTTCCATCTCGTGACCCGGTGGAAGACCGCGGGGGACAGCCTGCTGTCGGCGCGCAGGCTGGCGCGGCGGGACGCGCGGCGGGTGCTGGTCATCGGCGCCGGAGCGGTCGCGGCCAGCATGGTCGAGGCGTACCGCGCCATGATCCCCGATGCCGCGGTGACGATCTGGAACCGGACCCACGCATCGGCCGAGCGGCTGGCGCAGCGGGTTGGCGCGACGGCGGCGACCGACCTCGAATCCGCCGTCCGCGACGCCGAGATCATCGCCACCACGACCATGTCCACCACCCCGGTGCTGCCGGGCGAGTGGCTGTCGCCCGGCACCCATGTCGACCTGATCGGCGCCTATCGCCCCGACATGCGCGAGGCCGACGACGAGACGCTGCGCCGCGCCCGCCTGTTCGTGGACAGCCGCGCGACGACGCTGGGCCATATCGGCGAGATCCAGATCCCGCTGGACCAGGGCGTCATCACCAGCAACGACGTGCTTGCCGATTTCTACGACCTGCCCGCGGGCGCCTATGCCCGGCAGTCAGACGACGAGATCACGGTCGCCAAGAACGGCGGAGGCGCGCACCTGGACCTGATGACGGCGAAGTACATCCAGTCGGTGGCGGACGCCTGAAACGTTGCCGCCGCCCTGTCTCAGGCCGGCGCCGTCCGCGGCTCGCGCCGCAGCAGCGCCGGCACCTCGCGCACGGGCAGGTGGATCAGCGCCGAGAACGCGCCGACGCCGACCCCCACCCACCAGACGATGGTGTAGTCGCCGTAGGCGTCGTACAGCCGACCGCCCAGCCAGACGCCCATGAACGATCCCAGCTGGTGCGACAGGAACACGAAGCCGTACAGCGTGCCCATGTAGCGCAGCCCGTAGATGTAGGCCACGAGGCCCGAGGTCAGCGGCACCGTCGCGAGCCACAAGGATCCCATCCCGAGCGAGAAGATCAGCACCGTCGCCGGCGTGATCGGCGTCAGGATGAACCACGCCGCGATCAGCGTCCGCAGCGTGTAGATCCCGGCCAGCAGGTACTTGCGGCTGTAGCGCTTGCCCAGCCACCCGGAGAGGATCGAGCCCACGATGTTGGTCAGCCCGATCACCGAGATCGCGACCGCGCCCAGTGCCGACGTCGTGGTGATCCCCAGCGCGGCCAGGCCGCTGTCCGGGGCGATCGGGCCGCACATCTCGGTCACCATCGCCGGGAAATGGGCGGTGATGAAGGCAAGCTGGTAGCCGCAGGAAAAGAACCCGGCGAAGATCATCAGGTAGCTCGGGTCCGTGAAGGCGCGCTTCAGGACCGTGCCCATGCTCTCCTCCAGCTCGGTCCGGCTCGCGGGCGCGCGCGACTTCAAAAGCGGCAGGAACAGGAGCGTCGTCAGCACGAGGCCCGCGAACACCATGAAGACCTGCGTCCACGGCATGATGGACAAGAGCCCCTCGGCCAGCGGCGCGCCGATGACCTGCCCCGCGGACCCCGCGGCAGTGGCGATGCCCAGCGCGAGGCTGCGGTTCTCCTCGCTCGCCGCCCGGCCGACGATGGCCAGGATCACGCCGAAGCCCGTCCCCGCGATCCCGAAGCCCACGGCGATTTCCCACATCTGCATCGCCTCGGGCGTCGTCGCCATCGCGGTCATCAGCAGCCCGAAGGAATAGAGCGCCGCACCCAGGATGATCGCCCAGCGGTCGCCCCAGCGCTCGGCCAGCGCCCCGAACAGCGGCTGCCCGATCCCCCAGGCGAGGTTCTGGATCGCGATGGCAAGGCTGAACTCGGCCCGTGGCCAGCCGAAGGTCTCGGCGACCGGGATCTGGAACATGCCGAAGCTGGCGCGGAGCGCGAAGTTGATCAGCAGGATGATCGACCCGCCGATCAGCACGGGCGTGATCAGGCGCGAGGACGCATGGGCGGCGTGGGTGGACATGGGAACGCTCCGCTGCCGCACGGCCGCGGCTCGGGCCGAAGCTTCGCGCCGGCCCGCGCCTGCGTCAACGGGGCGTATGCCGCGTCAGCTGCATAGCCGCCCTGCAACGTCAGTTGCATGGTCCCGTCGCAACGTCAGTTGCGAAGCTCCATCGCAGCGTCAGCCGCCTGGCCACTTCGCGGCTGCAAGGCCCGCGTGGCGCCCGGTGGCAAGGCAGGTGGTCAGCAGGTAGCCGCCCGTGGGCGCTTCCCAGTCGATCATCTCGCCGGCGACGAAGGTGCCGGGCCGGGCCGGCAGGTGCAGGCCGGGGCCGAGGCTGGCCGCCGTGACGCCGCCCGCGGACGAGATCGCCCGGTCCAGCCCCATCGCGCCCTCGTGCCGCAGCGGCAGGCGCTTGATCAGCGCGGCCAGGGCCGCCGGATCATCCGGCAGCGGCCGCCCCCACTCCATCAGCAGCGCCACCCGCAGCGGATCGCCCAGCACCCGCCGCAGCCGGTTGCCGACGGAAAGCTTGCCCCGCGGCTGCGCCAGCCGCGCCGCCAGGGCCGCGACCCCGACCCCGGGCGCGAGATCGACGAAGCCCGCCGCCCCGTCGCGCAGAGCGGCCGACACCTCGTAGATGCCGCCGCCTTCGACGCCTTGCGCGGTGACCACCCACTCGCCCCGGCTGGCAAGGCGCCCGGCGCTCAGCGCCGTCCCCTTGACCGCCTGCCCGGCGTGCCGCGCCATGTGCCCGGACCATTCCACGCGGAAACCCATGTTCGCGGGCCGGAACGGCGCGACCTCCACGCCTGCGCCCCGCAGCCACGGCACCCACGCCGCGTCCGACCCGAGCCGGGGCCAGCTCGCCCCGCCGAGGGCGAGCACGACCGCCTTCGCGATCACCGCCCGCGCCCCGCCGGGGGTCTCGAACCGCAGCCGGTTCCCGTCGAACCCGGCCCACCGCCAGCGCGTCCGCAGCTCCACCCCGGCCGAAGCCAGCCGCGCCAGCCACGCCCGCAGCAGGGGCGACGCCTTCATGCCCACCGGAAACACCCGCCCCGTGGACCCGGTGAACAGCTCGATCCCAAGCCCCCGCGCCCAGTCCGCGACCTCGTCCGGCCCGAACGCCTCGACGATCCGCCGCAGATCTTCTGTCCGGAAATATCCCGGGGGTTCGGGGGCAGCGCCCCCGTCCAGCCGTGCCGCGAACACCTCCGCCGGTTCCGCCCTGGTCAGGTTCAGCCCCGACTTCCCCGCCATCAGGAACTTGCGCGCGGGCGTCGGCATGGCTTCGGCCACCACCACCCGCAGCCCGGCCCCGGCCATCGCCTCGGCCGCCATCAGCCCGGCCGGGCCGCCGCCGATCACCAGCGCCTCGACCTCCTCGGGCGTTTCGATCACCGCCGTCCCCGGGGCATCATCGCAAGCCGGATCAGCGCGCGTTCCATCACCGCCATCGCGGGCGCCCGCGACGACGAGCGGAGCGTCAGGTCGGTGTCCAGCAGCAGGTGCAGCGCGTCTTCCAGCGGCCGCATCCCCCAGCCCTGCGCCTGCCGCGCCATCCGGTCGCGGCGAGGGCCGAACACCGGCGGGCGCATCCGCGACAGCCCCGCCGCCGCGCCGCCGGGGTCCGAGGCGGCCGTGTGCAGCGCGCGGAAATGGCGCAGCGCGGCAATGCAGATGGTGACCGGAAGGATGCCCTGCGTCCCGATCCGCTGCATCAGCGGGCCCAGTTCCGCGGACCGCCCCTCGGCCGCGGCGTGGATCAGGTCGTCCACGTCGGCCTCGATCGTGGCGGGGGCGAGGGCCGCGATCTCCTCGCCGGTCAGGGGCTCGTCGTCGCCGCGCTTGTAGAGGCCGATCTTCTCGACCGTCTGCCGGAAGTCGCCCGGGTCGATCGCGCGGGACAGCGCCACGAGATCGCGCATCGCGTGCGGCGGCACGGCGCGCAGGCCCGCGTCGGAAAGCCAGGCGGCGATCTCGTCCTCGGTCGGCGGGTCGTCGTAGATGGGGGCCGCGACGGCGGCCGGGTGGCTTTCGAACAGCTTCCTGAGCGCGGAGGCCCTGGTCAGCGTGCCCGCCGTCACCACGATCACCGCGTCGCCGCGGGTCCAGTCGTCCAGCGCCGCCCTGATCGCGGGGGCGGTGGTGTCGGTGGCATCCTCGACCAGCGCCACGCGCGGGCCGGGGAAGAAGCCGACGGCCTTCACCTCGTCGATCAGCCGCGCCGCGTCCTTGCGCAGGTCGGCCCCGGGGATCCGGGTCAGCCGCATCTCGGTGTCGGCGTCGGGGCCGGTCAGGGCAGCCACCGCCTCGGCCCGCTTCAGCGAGACCCGCATCGGGTCCTGCCCGTGGATCAGCAGCCCCGGCCGGGTCGGGTCGGGCCGCGCGAGGTAGCGCGCGATCTCTGCCCCTTTCAGGTTCATCGGGCCGCGCCCGCCGTCAGCGCGCCGCGGGCGCAGCGGCGAGAAGCCGCGTCACCACCTGGTCGGCCAGCATGGTCGTCAGCCGCGCGCGCGCGTCACGTTCGCCCGCGGTGGTGGCGATGGTCGTGCCGACGGTGGAATAGCTGGTGAAGTTGCTGACCTGCCCCTCGGTCACGCGGGCGCCCGACGCGCTGTCGGTCAGCTGGTAGGTCGCGGTGCCGTTCAGCGAATAGCGCGTCGTGACCTCGTCGGGCGTGATCGCCTGCGGCACAACCGCGACCGTCAGGCGGTAGGCCAGGTCGTAGCGCGACCCTTCGGGGCCGAGCCGGTCCTGGACCTGGCGCATGAAGGTGAAGTCGTCCTGCGTCCTGGGATCGGCGACGCGGACCTGCCCGAAAAGCGCGGTCCCGCCCCCCTGCGGCCCATAGACCGGGGTGAAGCCGCAGGCGCCGACCGCGAGCAGCGTGGCGAGCGCGGCTACCGCGGCGCGGCGCGAGGGGTCACGCCACGACATTGACGATCCGCCCCGGCACGACGATCAGCTTCCGGGGCGCCTGCCCGTTGAGGTGGCGCCGCACCGCCTCGTCGGCCAGCACCGCCTGCTCGATCTCGGCCTGCGCCATGCCGGCCGGCACGGTGATCTCGCCCCGCCGCTTGCCGTTGATCTGGATGGGCAGGGTCACGCTGTCCTGCACCAGCGCCGCCGGGTCCGGAATGGGCCACGGGGCATCGACCGCAAGGCCGGTGCCGCCCGAGAGCTTCCAGACATCCTCGGCCAGGTGGGGGACCATCGGCGCGAGCAGCTGCGCGGCGATCCGCAGGACTGCGCGGCGCGGCTCGCCCGAGGCCTGCGACCGGCCGATGGCGTTCGCGAGTTCGTAGAGCTTCGCCACCGCCTTGTTGAAGGCGAACCCCTCGATCGCGCGCGTCACCTCGTCGATGGCGCGGTGGGCGCTGCGGGTCAGGTCGGCGTCCTCGCGGTCCTCGGCCCCGGTTTCCTCGGCCAGGCGGTGGACGCGGGCCAGGAACTTCGCCGCCGCCTCGGCCCCCGACGCGGTCCATTCCACGTCCCGCTCGGGCGGCGAATCGGACAGCATGAACCAGCGGGCGGTGTCGGCGCCGAAGGACTGCACGATGTTGACCGGGTCCACGACGTTCTTCTTGGACTTCGACATCTTGGCCGAGGGAATGACCTCGACCGGCGTCCCGTCGGCGAGCTTTCCGTCCCGCACATCCTCGGGCAGGTGGTAGACCGGGCGGCCGCGGTCGTCGCGGGTCAGGTAGATCTCGTGCGTGACCATCCCTTGCGTGAACAGCGCGGCGAAGGGCTCTGCCGACTTTTCGGGCAGGTGCCCCGTCCTGACCATCGCCCGGGCGAAGAAGCGGGAATAGAGAAGGTGCAGGATCGCGTGCTCGATGCCGCCGATGTACTGGTCGACGTTCATCCAGTAGTCGGCGTCCGCCCTGTCGGTCGGCGTCTGTGCGTGGGGCGCGGTGAAGCGGGCGTAGTACCAGGACGAATCGACGAAGGTGTCCATCGTGTCCGTCTCGCGCCGGGCCTCGCCCCCGCATCGCGGGCAGGTCGCCTGCCGCCAGGTCGGGTGGCGGTCCAGCGGGTTGCCCGGCACGTCGAAGGTCACGTCGCGCGGCAGAAGGACGGGCAGGTTCGCCTTCGCCTCGGGCACGGTGCCGCATTTCCGACAATGGACGACCGGGATCGGGCAGCCCCAGTAGCGCTGGCGCGAGATGCCCCAGTCGCGCAGGCGGTACTTGGTGACGCCCTCGCCATAGCCCGCGGCCTCGGCGTGGTCGATGGCGGCCGCCACGGCAGCCTCGCCCGTCTGGTCGGCCTCGCCCGAGAAGCCGCGGACGTAGGTGACGGGTTCGGACTTCAGGGGGACGAACGGCTCGGCCGCCACCAGCGCGTCCGCCTCGGCCTTCGTCATGCCGGGCTTGCCGAAGGTCGCGCGGATCGGCAGGCCGTATTTCACGGCGAAGTCATGGTCGCGCTGGTCGTGGGCGGGCGACCCGAAGATCGCGCCGGTGCCGTAGTCCATCAGCACGAAGTTCGCGATCCAGACCGGCAGCTGCCAGTCGGGGTCGAGAGGGTGGCGGACGCGGATGCCGGTGTCGAGCCCCAGCTTCTCGGCCGTCTCCACCGCCTCCTCGCTGGTGCCGAGCTTGCGGGCGGCGGCGTTGAACGCGGCCACCCCGGCGTCCGCTTCCAGCGACCTGGCGAGCGGGTGGTCGGGGCTGATCGCCACGAAGCTTGCGCCCAGCAGCGTGTCGGGGCGGGTGGTGTAGACCTCGATCTGCGGGACGTCGGGGACGTTCACGGTGTCGAACCGGAACTGGAGCCCGCGCGAGCGGCCGATCCAGTTGGCCTGCATCAGCCGCACCTTTTCCGGCCAGCCGTCCAGCCCGTCGAGCGAGGTCAGCAGCTCGTCGGCGTAGTCCGAGATGCGGAAGAACCACTGCGTCAGCTCGCGCCGTTCCACCGGCGCGTTCGAGCGCCAGCCCTTGCCGTCGATCACCTGCTCGTTAGCGAGCACGGTCATGTCCACCGGGTCCCAGTTGACCACCGCGGCCTTGCGGTAGATCAGCCCGGCTTCCAGCATGTCGAGAAACAGCGCCTGCTGCTGCGCGACGTAGCCGTCGTCGCAGGTGGCGAACTCGCGGCTCCAGTCGATCGACAGGCCCAGCGGCTTCAGCTGGTCGCGCATGGTGGCGATGTTGGCGTAGGTCCAGTCGCGCGGGTGGCCGCCCTGTTCCATCGCGGCGTTCTCGGCCGGCATCCCGAACGCGTCCCAGCCCATCGGGTGCAGGACGCTGAACCCCTGCGCGCGCTTGTAGCGCGCGACCACGTCGCCCATCGTGTAGTTGCGCACGTGCCCCATGTGGATGCGCCCCGAGGGGTAGGGGAACATCTCGAGCACGTAGTATTTCGGCCGCTCGTCGCGGACCGCGCGGAAGGTGCCGGCCTCGTCCCACGCCTGCTGCCAGCGGGGTTCGCTGTTGGCTGGATCATAGGGCATGGACGGACCTCCGCGGAAAAGCTGCCGGCCGGGTTTAGCCGCGCGCCTGCCCGAGGTCTAGCTTCTCCGCCAGCAGTCGCCGCTGAGGGCGGCGGCGGTCAGTAGCGCGAATCGCGGACGCGAAGCTGCCGGGCGCGGGTCAGGATCGCGTCCTCGATCGCGCGCACCGTGTCGGGGGCGACGGCGGTGCCGCCCGCGCCCTGCAGCGACAGGCGCAGGCTGCGCGCGTCGAGCGCGGGGTCGCTGATGTTCACGGTGGCGCGGTAGGGGCGGCCGCCGCCGGGGGGCGTGCCGTAGCCGGTCACGATCACCCCGGTGAAGGGGTCGATCGACTGGATCGGCAGGAAGTTCAGCACCTCGAGGCTGGCGTTCCACAGGTAGCGGTTCACCGCGACCGCCTGGTCGGGGTTGCCGTTGTTGCCGAACACGTCCCAGATCGTCGTGGTCTGGTTTTCCTCGCGCGTCGTGGCCACCGGGCTGTCGCCCGCGCCGCCCCCGCACGAGGCCACGAGCCCCGCCACGATCACCACGGCCCCGAAGCGGCAGGTCTGTCGTTTCATCGCGGCCCTCGATCCCCATGTTCTTGTCGCCGTTTTCTTACCGTGATCCGCGCCCGAGCGACAAGCGGGTTGCGTTCCCGGGCCGACCTGCGGCGGGTTCCCGCATCCGCCGGTGCAGGGGGAACACGGATGTGTGACCTTAAGGCCGCACAGCAGCGACGATTCAGGTGCGGCCCCGCCGATTTGTTTGCCTTGAAAGGCCAAAACCGGGACACCTGCGAACATACCCAGGGTGAGGCATCGCCGCCGGGTTACTGAGAGAGAAGAGGGATAAGACATGAAAAAGGTTCTGATCGCGACCACCGCCCTGGTCTGCTCGGCCGGCTTCGCCACCGCCGACGTGAAGATCTCGGGCTACGGCCGCACCGGTATCGACTACCAGGAAGACCGCACCATCGGTGGCGTCGACGCCAACGAGACCCAGATCATCAGCCGCCTGCGGATGAACGTCGACGCGTCCAAGACCACGGATAGCAACGTCGACTTCGGCGCCCGCTTCCGGATCCAGTGGGACCAGAACAACTCGGTCCGCGGCGACGGCGGCGTCATCAACGCCGGCCAGCTGTGGGTTCGCTCGCAGGGCCTGACCGTCGCCGTCGGCAACGTCGGCTCGGCCTACGATGACGCGGAACTGATCTCCGACGCCGAAGTCGGCATCTACGACCGTTCGTTCGCGGACGCGGCCGGCGCGTTCTTCACCTACGAGTCGAGCCCCTACGACGGCGATGCCGTCGCGGGTTCGGAATACCGCCTCGGCCTGTCGGCCGAATACGACTTCGGGCCGTTCGCGACCAAGCTGTCGTACATCGACCCCGACCAGTCGGGCACCGATGAAGCCGAAGACACCTTCGGCCTGGAAGAAGAATACGCCCTGTCCGTGTTCTACGAAGCCGACCGCTTCTCGGTTTCGGCCGCGGGCGTCCTGAACGGCGCAGGCATCGAGGACAACGACCAGTACTTCATCGGCGGCGCCTACAAGCTGCGCGACACCATCCAGGTCGGCCTGAACCTGATCGACAACGGCGAAGACCGCTTCATCGACGTCAACGACAACGATGCCGACGGCGACTTCACCGAGATTCTCGAAGAAAGCGTCGGCACGACGATCGCGCTCTACGGCTCGTTCGCGTTCACCCCGGTGACCACGTTCGAAGCCTACGTCGCGAACAACGACTCGGACGGCAAGGAAACCGACACCGCGTTCGGTCTGGGCGTGAACTACGACCTGGGCGGTGGCCGCCTGTCGGCCGCCATCGAGCGTGGCTACGAAGAACAGATCCGCGCCGACGCCGGCGTGCGCTTCGACTTCTGATCCAGCCGATCACGTGCAAGACTGGAAGAGCGGGCCTTGCGCCCGCTCTTTCCGTTTGAAAGCCTAGCGGCATGAGCGAACCCCCGCCCGTGCGAGCTTCGACCCTGCGAAGCCCGACAGCCTGACTGCATGACGCCCCACCGCATGAACTTTGACGCATGAACTCCGACGCATGACCCTCGACGACATCACCCGCCGCATCCGTGCGGCCGAAGCCGGCGTCGGCCGGGCGCCGGGCAGCGTCACGCTGATCGCGGTCAGCAAGGTCCAGCCGGAAGACCGGGTTCGCGCGGTGCTCGACGCGGGCCAGCGCGTCTTCGGGGAAAACTACGTCCAGGAGGCGCAGGCCAAGTGGCCTGGCTGGCGGACCGCGTATCCCGGCGTCGAGCTGCACATGATCGGACCGCTGCAGGGCAACAAGGCGCGCGCCGCCACGGGCCTGTTCGATGCCATCCACACGCTGGACCGCGCGTCGCTCGCCACCCGGCTCGCGCGGCTGGCGGACGAGACGGGGCGCCAGCCCGCATTGTTCGTGCAGGTCAACACCGGGTCCGAGCCGCAGAAGGCGGGCGTCCTGCCCGGCGACGCCGACGCCTTCATCGCCGCCTGCCGTGCGGACGGGTTGCGGCTGGACGGCGCCATGTGCATCCCGCCCGACGGCGAGGACCCGGTGCCGCATTTCCGCCTGCTGCGGTCGATCGCGCAGGCCAACGGGCTTTCCGGGCTGTCGATGGGGATGAGCGCGGATTTCGAGACCGCGATCGCCGAGGGCGCGACCCATGTGCGGGTCGGCAGCGCGATCTTCGGCGCGCGGGTACCGGCCCGGCGGGCCTGACGGCTATTCCGCCGCCACGTCGGTCCGCCGCTCGCCCTCGGCCAGCCGGCAGATGCGGGCGATCAGCGATTCGAACCGTTTCGCCGTCGTGTCGAAACCGTCATGCGGGCGCAGCGTCGTTTCGTCCATGTACAAAGACCGGTCGATCTCGATCTGCAGGGCGTGGCGGCGCTCGGCCGGGCGCCCGTGCGCGGTCAGCACATAGGCGCCCGCGAAGGGCGAGTTCCGGCGGATGCGGAACCCCGCCGCCGCCTCGCACGCGATGCGGTTGCCGAAGGCCCGGCTCGCTGAGACGCCGTTGCGGTCGCCCAGCACCAGTTCGGGCGGGGTGCCGGGCAGGTGGCTCAGCGCCGCGTGGGGCATGGAGTGGGCGTCGATCAGGATCGCCTGCCCAAAGCGGCCCCAGGCCTCGTCCATCAGCGCCGCGAGCGCCGCGTGATAGGGCCGCCATGCCTCGTCGATCCGTCGCATCGCCTCGGCCCGCGGCAGGGGGCGGTGCCGGATCTCGCGCCCCTGCGCCACCACGCGCGGGATGACGCCCAGCCCCGACAGCACCCGCGCACTGGCGCGGCCGGGGCTGGTGCCTTCGACGGCGCGCGGGTCGATCTCGTCCGCGGCGCGGTTCAGGTCCACCAGCGCGCGCGGCACCCGCGCGGTCAGGACCACCGCGCCGTGCCGGGTGGCGGGCGCGATCAGCCGGTCGACGAACGCGTCCTCGGACGAGCGCAGCTCGAACGGGGTCAGCCGCGATTCGGCCAGGAACCAGTCGGGATAATCCCGCCCTGAATGGGGCGAGGCGAAGATGACGCCGCCGGTCCAGCGCTCCGGCCGGGCAAGGTCGAAGAGGGTCGGGAATTCGCGCTGCATGAAAGGCCGTTCCGTCGCTCGCCCGCAACAGTTACAGGCAAGTCGAACGGATCGCAAAGGCCACTTGCAAGGGGCGGGAAGCGCCGATATAGACACGCGGACCAGAAGGTTCGGGGGCGCAGGTCCCGGAATCACATGGCACGGGCGGTTAGCTCAGCGGTAGAGCACTACGTTGACATCGTAGTGGCCACTGGTTCGATCCCAGTACCGCCCACCACTGTTTCGCCGCCCCCGGCACGTCACCGGGGGCATTAATGTTTCAAGGCGCACTCGCGAGCGCCGCGAAGAGGAGAGAGACCGATGAAGGTTCGCAACTCGCTGCGTTCGCTGAAAGAGCGTCACCGCGACTGCCAGATCGTGCGCCGCAAGGGCCGCGTCTACGTGATCAACAAGACCCAGCGCCGGTTCAAGGCCCGCCAGGGCTGATCGTCCCGGTCCCCGCGCGGGGTCATGATGAACGCAAGGCCCGTGGCGATTGCCACGGGCCTTTTCCGTTGTCCGGTCCTGTCGTGCGGTCCTGCGGGCCGATCCTGCAGGCCGATCGCCCGCCCCGAAGGGCGGGCGCCGTTCGTGCCTACAGGGTGCCCAGCATCTTCAGCAGCGTCTGCTGCGTCGCGTAACCCGTGACCGTCAGGTTGTTGCGGCGCTGGTATTCGCGCAAGGCGTTCCGGGTCGAGGACGTGAAGTTCCCGTCCACGGTGCCGGTATTGTAGCCCAGCTCCTTCAGCCGGTTCTCGACCAGGCGGCGGACGGTCGGTTCAGGCAGAAGCTCGGATTCCGCGTCGGCGTACTGGTCCAGCGTGCGGGCGATGATCCGGTCGGCCTCGTCCGCGTGGGCGCCGTTCGGATAGGCGTCGAGATAGGCCTGGTAGCCCGCCAGCGTCTTGGCCGAGGTCGCGCGCTGCCAGGCCGCCTCGTCCGAGCGGCTGGTCGACGAGCCGGTCCCCGACCCGGTGTCGGTGACCCGGTTCCCCTGGTTGCGCAGCGTGCGGTACTGGTCGCCGTTGAGGAAGCCGGTCGCGGGCCAGCCGTTCGCACCCTGCCAGCGGCCAAGCGCGTTGCGCGTGCCCGATCCGAACACGCCGTCGGTCCCGTTGGTGCTGTAGCCCAGCCGGGTCAGCGCGCGCTGCACCTCGATCCGTTCGCTGCGGTTGAGCGACAGCAGCTGCTCCTCGACCTCGTCGTTGCCGGGGCGGGGGGCGGTGCGGGTGCCGGCCTGTTCGCGCAGCGTGGCAAGCTGGGCCGCGTTCAGGTAGCCCGAGCGGGTGAACCGGTTGGCCTGCTGCCAGTTGCCGATCGCGCGGCGGGTGCCCGATCCGAACAGCCCGTCGGCGCCATTGGTGTCGTAGCCGAGATTGGTCAGCTGCTGCTGGATCTTCACCCGGTCGTTGCGCGACAGGTTCAGCGCCAGTTCGCTGCTCGACGAACTGCTGGCGCGGTCCGTGGTGGTGCCGCCGCCGCCGGACGTGCCGGCATCGTTCGCCTGCCGGCGCAGGAGATTGACCTGGTCGGCGTTCAGGTAGGTCGTGGGCTGCAGCTTGTTGGCCCGCTGCCACGCGGTGATGGCCGCGCGGGTGCCCCGCCCGAACGTGCCGTCGGTGCCGTTGGTGTTGTAGCCGAGCGTGTTCAGGTCGCGCTGGATCTGCCGGCGCTCGGTCGAGGACAGGCGCAGGCTCGCTTCCAGCCGTTCGGCTTCGGACGGGCCGGTGCGGCCGGTGGTGGGCTCGTCCCGGCGCTCGACGGGCTGGCCGGTCGCCGAGGCGATCCGTTCCCGGGCCGTCGCCGCGTAGCGCCCGTTCGGGTAGTCGTCGAGGTAGGACCGGTAGGCCGTGACCGTGTTGCGCCGCTGCGCCGCGTCCCAGAGCGCGCGTTCCTGTTCGGCCGCCTGCTGCGCCGTCAGGCCCTGGACGACCGTGCCGAGGATGTCCTCCAGGTTCTGGGCCTGCGCTGCGGGAGAGGAGAGAAGGACCGCCGACGCCAGTGCCGCGGAAATGCCGAGTTTCAGTCCGACCATGCGGAAACCTCATCTGATGAGAGGCCGGACCTACCCGTAGCTGCGTCGATCCTCGATCACCTTGCCGTCGTTGGGCAAGGAACCGGGCGCCACGATTTCGACCCGACCCTTGAGCTTAAGTGCTTCTAGCACCGTATTTTCGTATAATGCAGCGTCGGCGTTGGTGGTTTCCAATTGCACCGTCATCACGTCCATTTCACCCGAGCGGTCCGCGATCACACGCGCCCGTGCGACGTCCGGGAGCCGAGATACCAGCGCCGCCACCTGTTCGGGCCGCACGAACATGCCCTTGATCTTGGCAGTCTGGTCGGCCCGTCCCATCCAGCCCTTGATCCGGGTGTTGGTGCGCCCGCAAGGGCTGGTGCCCGGCAGCACTGCCGACAGGTCGCCGGTGGCGAAGCGGATCAGCGGGTAGTCGGGGTTCAGCGTGGTCACGAGGACTTCACCGACCTCGCCTTCCGGGACCGGGTCGCCGGTGCCGGGGCGGACGATCTCGACGATCACGCCCTCGTCCACGATCATCCCGTCCATCGCCTCTGATTCGTAGGCGATGTTGCCGAGGTCGGCGGTGGCGTAGCATTGCAGCGTCGCGATGCCGCGGTCGGCGTAAAGCTGGCGCAGCGACGGGAACAGGGCGCCCCCGCCCACGACGGCGCGGGTGAACCCCAGTTCGACCCCCATCTCGTCGGCCTTGTCGAGGATGATCTTGAGGTAGTCGGGCGTGCCCGCATAGGCGGTGGTGCCGATGTCGGCCGCGGCGCGGACCTGCAGTTCGGTCTGCCCGGTGCCCGCCGGCAGGACCGCCGCGCCGACGGCGCGCGCCGCGCTTTCGAACATCATCCCGGCCGGGGTCAGGTGATAGCCGAAGCAGTTCTGGACGATGTCGCCGTGCCCCACGCCCGCGGCGTGCAGGAACCGGCCCAGCCGCCACCAGTCGCCGTCCACCCGGCCGGGTTCATAAATCGGCCCGGGGGACTGGAAGATGTGGTCGAACTCGGTCGGGCGGCGCGTGGTGTAGCCGCCGAACGGCCGCCGCTTGCCCTGCGCCTCGGACAGCTCGGACTTCCGCAGGACCGGCAGGCGGGCCAGGTCGGCGAAGGTCGCCACGTCCTGCGGCTCCACCTCGCGGAGCGCGCGGGCGAAGCCGGGGGTGAGCTTGGCGTTCGCGATCGCGCGGCCCAGCATCGCGGGCAGGTCGGCCGCGCGTTCGTCGGCGCTGCGGGTTTCGAGGTCGTCGTAATGGGTCATGCCCCGATCCTTCGTCTGGCGGCCGTCATCCGGGCCGTTGATCCGGCCACCGTCACGCCAGCCACCGCTTGCGGCGGCGGTAGCTGCGCACGTCGCGGAACGACTTGCGGCCTTCTTCCGACATGCCGAGGTAGAATTCCTTCACGTCGGGGTTCTCGCGCAGGGCGGCCGCCTCGCCGTCCATCACCACGCGCCCGTTTTCCAGGATGTAGCCGTAATGCGCGTAGCGCAGCGCCACGTTGGTGTTCTGTTCGGCCAGCAGGAAGGTCACGCCCTCGCCTTCGTTCACGGCCTTCACGATCTGGAAGATCTGCTCGACCAACTGCGGGGCCAGGCCCATCGACGGCTCGTCCAGCAGGATCGTTTCCGGCCGGCTCATCAGCGCGCGGCCCATCGCCGTCATCTGCTGTTCGCCGCCAGACGTGTAGCCGGACTGGCTTTTCCGGCGTTCCTTGAGGCGCGGGAAATAGGTGTAGACCATCTCGAGGTCGCGCCTGATCGCGGCCGCGCCGTCGCGGCGGGTATAGGCGCCGGTCAGCAGGTTCTCCTCGACGGTCAGGTGCTCGAAGCAGTGGCGACCCTCCATCACCTGGATGACGCCGCGCTTGACCAGCTCGGACGGGTTCAGCGTGGTGATGTTCTGGCCGCGATAGGTGATTGCGCCCTTCGTCACCTCGCCCCGTTCCGACGCGAGAAGGTTCGAGATCGCCTTGAGCGTGGTCGTCTTGCCCGCCCCGTTGCCGCCCAGAAGCGCGGTGATGCCGCCCTTGGGAACCGACAGGCTCACGCCCTTCAGCACCAAGATGACGTGGTTGTAGATGACCTCGATGTTGTTGACCTCGAGCAGCGTCTCGCCGGTCCGGGTCGTCGTCGATGGTGCGGGGGCTGCGTCCAGCATCGGAGTCTCCTGTCAGGGGGTGCCCCGGCGGCGAAACCGCCGGGGCGGGGTCGGGTCAGTTGCAGCGCGGCGTGATGCCCGCTTCCTTGACGTAAGCCTCGCTGTCCTCGGCGATCAGCGGGTCCAGCACCTCGGCGTCGGGCGCGATCCAGTCCGAGATCAGCGTCCACTTCTTGGCGGTCGCATCCCACTGCTGGATGCGGGCATGACCGTCGCCGCCGTGGTTCGCGCAGCTCAGCTTGATCGGCTGGCCGAAGTCCGGCAGGCCCAGCTCGGCCATCCGGGCCTCGGTGATGTCCAGCGCCTCGAACCCGGCGCGGACCTGTTCGGCGTTGACCTCGGGGGTGCCGGCCAGTTCCTGCGCCTTGCGGATCGCCTCGGCGATGACGACGGCGGCGTAAAGCCCGCGCGAATACACGGCCGAGCCGACATACTGCCCGTCCTGCGACGCCTTGCCGGTGTCGATGACGTGCTTCTTCAGGTCGTCATAGACCGGATAGTCCATGCCGACGCCGTTGAAGGTCAGCGACTTGTAGCCGTTCGCGCCCGCGCCCGCGGGCTCCACGTCAACCTCGCCGCCCGACCACCAGATGCCGATGAAGTTCTCCATCGGGAACCGGATGTTCGCGGCTTCCTGGATGGCGGCGGCGTTCATCACGCCCCAGCCCCACATCAGGACATAGTCCGGCTTGTCGCGGCGGATCTGCAGCCACTGCGACTTCTGTTCCTGGCCGGGCGCGTCCACTGGCAGTTCGGTCAGGGTGAAGCCGTGCTTCTTGGACAGTTCCTGCAGGGTGCGGATCGGCTCCTTGCCGTAGGCCGAGTTGTGATAGACCAGCGCGATCTTCTTGCCCTCGAGGCTGCCGCCGTTCTGGTCCAGCAGGTACTTGATCGCGACCGAGGCGCCGTCCCAGTAGTTGGCGGGCGCGTTGAACACCCATTCGAACGCGGCCCCGTTCTTGGACGAGGTGCGGCCGAGGCCGGGCGTGTACAGCGTCACCTTGTCGGCCGAGACCTTGGGGATCAGCTGGTAGGTGATGCCGGTGGACAGGGGCGCCACGACCAGCTGGTTCTGGCCTTTCAGCGATTCATAGCACTCGACGCCCTTTTCGGTGTTGTAGGCGGTCTCGCATTCCGGCGTCAGCACCTTCTGCCCGCCGATTCCGCCGTCCCGTTCGTTCAGCAGGGTGAAGTAGTCGTTGAACCCGTCGGCATATTGCGTCCCGTTGGCCGCATAGGGACCGGTCCGGTAGCTGTAGTTCGGCACGACCAGATCGGCCATCGCCGGGGCGGCGGCCATGACCGCGGCGGCGACCAGCGAAGCAAAGCGAAGTGTCATCAGTTTCCTCCCAGAGGGTGATTTGTCGCGCCGGGCGGACCCCGGTCTCGTTGGTTGAGATTCAGTGCGGGAACGGCCACAGCCGCAGCTTTTCCTTGGTCAGGCGCCACAGCTGGGCAAGCCCGTGCGGCTCGACGATCAGGAAGAAGACGATCAGCGCGCCCACGATCATCAGCTCGATGTGGGCGGCGAGGTCGGTGGGCCAGCCGAAACCGCCGACCAGCACGTTCTTGAGAAACACCGGCAGCAGCACCAGGAACGCGGCGCCCGCGAAGCTGCCGAAGATCGACCCCAGCCCGCCGATGATGACCATGAACAGCACCAGGAACGACTTGTTGATCCCGAAGCTTTCCCCGACCTCTGCCGCGCCCAGGTAGACGGCGAAGAACAGCGATCCGGCGATGCCGACGAAGAACGAGCTGACCGCGAAGGCGCTGATCTTGGCCTGCAGCGGGTTCACCCCGATGATCTCGGCCGCGATGTCCATGTCGCGGATCGCCATCCACTTGCGGCCGACGGTGCCGCGGGTGAGGTTGCGGGCAAGCCACGCCAGCGACACCGCGAAGGTCAGGCAGACGATGTACTTGACCCAGGCGGGCGTCGCCGGGCCGGTGACGATCTGGCCCAGCACCGTGCGTTCGGGCATCGTGATCTGGCCCGACGCCGAGTAGTTGTAGAACCACGGCACCTTGTTGAAGAGCCAGATCAGGAAGAACTGCGCGGCCAGCGTGGCGACGGCGAGGTAGAAGCCCTTGATCCGGAGGCTCGGCAGCCCGAACAGCATCCCCACCAGCGCCGTGATCAGGCCCGAGACGATGACGTGGACCAGGATCGACACGTCCGGGAAGGCCGTCGTCAGCTTGTAGGTGGCATAGGCGCCGACCGCCATGAACCCGCCCGTGCCCAGCGACACCTGCCCGCCGTAGCCCACGAGGATGTTCAGCCCCAGCGCCGCGATCGCGTAGATCAGGAAGGGCACCAGCACCGACGTCGCCCAGTAGTCGGAAACGACGAACGGGATCACGAGGAACGCCACCGCGAGCAGCGCGTAGTAGCCCAGCCGGTCCAGCCGCAGCGGAAAGGTCTGGCTGTCGGCCTGGTAGGTGGTCTTGAAGTCGCCTGCCTCGCGATAGATCATCGCCGGTCCTTTCGTTCGGCCGGGTCGCCGGGGGCGGTCTGCGCCCGGGCCCCCGAGGATGTGTTCGTGTTGGAAAAGCCCATCAGACCCGCTCGATGATGCGTTCGCCGAACAGGCCCTGCGGCCGGAAGACGAGGAAGCCGAGCGCGAGGACGTAGGCGAACCAGGTTTCCGTCGCCCCGCCGATCATGGGCCCGACGAAGTATTCGAACAGCTTCTCGCCCACGCCGATGATGAGCCCGCCGACGATCGCGCCGGGGATCGAGGTGAAGCCGCCCAGCATCAGCACCGGCAGCGCCTTCAGCGCGATCAGCGACAGGCTGAACTGCACCCCGGACTTGGTGCCCCACATGATCCCCGCGACCAGGGCGACGAAGCCCGCGATCGACCAGACCATGATCCAGATGAACCTGAGCGAGATCCCGACCGACAGCGCCGCCTGGTGGTCGTCGGCCACCGCGCGCATGGCGCGCCCCTGCTTGGTGTACTGGCTGAAGGCCACCAGCGCGGCCACCAGCGCGGTGGCGATGACCGCGGCCCAGATGTCGAGCCGGTCGATGAAGAAGCCGTAGCCGGTCAGCCGCGCCGTCAGCGCCTCGGCCGCGTCGGAAATGCCCTGCGGCAGGCCGACGTCCAGCGTCTTGACGTCGGCGCCCCACATGACGTCGCCCAGCCCCTCCAGGAAGTAGGCGAGGCCGATCGTCGCCATGAACAGGATGATCGGCTCTTGCCCCACGAGGTGCTGAAGCACGAGCTTCTGGATCGCGATCGCCAGCAGCACCATCACCACTGCGGTCAGCGCGATGGCGAGGACCGCGGGCACGTTCCAGCCGAAATGGCTGACATGCGTGCCCGTGAGCGCGTTGATGAGATGCGCGAAGGGAACCTGCCCCTGCTGGATCCCCACCAGCGTCATGGCCGCGAACAGCGCCATGACCCCCTGCGCGTAGTTGAAGACGCCCGAGGCCTTGTAGATCAGCACGAAGCCCAGCGCGACGAGCGCGTACATGACCCCGGTCATCAGCCCGTTCACCACGATCTCGGAGGCGTAGAGAAGCTGTTCCATCCGGTTATTCTCCGTCGCAAGTGACCGGGCGCGCGGCCTGCTGCTGGAAACAGCAGGCGGGGAAGCCCCTGGGGTTCATCTCGACCGCCCACGGCCCGGCAGCCGGTTCGGGATCGCCTGCGGCGCGCCGCGCCGCGGAACGGAGGTCAGTCATGCGCGACCCCCAGATAGGCGTCGATCACGGCCTGGTTGTTGCGGACCTCGGACGGCGTGCCGTCGCCGATCTTGCGGCCGTAATCCATCACCACGACCCGGTCCGACAGGTCCATGACCACGCCCATGTCGTGCTCGATCAGCGCGATGGTGGTCCCGAACTCGTCGTTCACGTCGAGGATGAAGCGGCTCATGTCCTCCTTCTCCTCGACGTTCATGCCGGCCATCGGCTCGTCCAGCAGCAGAAGCGACGGTTCCGCCGCCAGCGCGCGGGCGAGTTCCACCCGCTTCTTCAGCCCGTAGGGCAGGCGGCCCACGGGCGTCTTGCGAAGGTTCTGGATCTCCAGGAAGTCGATGATCCGTTCCACCTTCTCGCGGTGTTCGATCTCCTCGCGCTGCGCGGGTCCCCACCACAGCGCCTGGCTCACGAGGCCGCTCTTCATCATCGTCAGGCGGCCGGTCATGATGTTGTCGAGCACGGTCATCCCGTCGAACAGCGCGATGTTCTGGAACGTCCGCGCGATCCCCAGGCGCGCCACCTGGTAGGGCCGCAGGGCCGGGCGGCGCTTGCCGCGGAACCAGACCTCGCCTTCCTGCGGGACGTAGAAGCCCGAGATCACGTTCAGCATCGACGACTTGCCGGCGCCGTTCGGGCCGATGATGGCGCGGATCTCGCCCTCGCGGATGTCGAAGCTGATGTCCTTGATCGCGGTCACGCCGCCGAAGCGGAGCGTGATGTTGCGGAGGTCCATCATCACGCCGCCGATCCTGCGGCCGTCGGCGGTGGTGTAGGGCTCGAAGTCTGCGGTGGTCATGTGCTCGTTCATGTGCAGGCCTCGTGCCGCGTCGGGGGATCGTTGCTGTCGGCCGCCAGCAGACACCGGAGTCCGGGCAGGACCGGAAGCCGGATTACCGCGCCGAAGGCGGTTTCCACGCCGGTCGCAGCAGCCGGCCCGGTGGCGCGCAACCCGCCGGAACAAGCGGCCCGCGTCATTCGGCGGCGACCTTGTGTGCTGCGGCCTGCTGGGCGGCGTCGCGGGGGGACGGCAGCACCCGTGCATCCTCGATCCGCACGGTCGCGCGCAGCTTGCCCTTGCGGCCGTCCTCGTAGGTGACCTCGGTTTCCGTCCGCACGCTGTCGCGGCCGTCGTAGAGCGCGTCGATCAGGTCGGCATAGCGTTCCGAGATGACGCCGCGCTTGATCTTGCGGGTGCGGGTCATCTCGCCGTCGTCGGCGTCGAGTTCCTTGTGAAGGACGAGGAACCGGGCGATCTGGCAGCCCGACAGTATCGGGTCCTGCGCGACCGAGGCGTTCACCTCTTCCACGTGCTGCCCGATGGTCTCGTAGACCTGCGGGTGGCCGGCGAGTTCCTGGTACGAGGCGTAGGCGATGTTGTTGCGCTCCGCCCAGTTGCCGACCGCGGTCAGGTCGATGTTGATGAGCGCGGTGCAGAAGGGGCGGCCGTTCCCGACCACCACCGCTTCCAGGATGTTGGGATAGAACTTCAGCTTGTTCTCGACATACTTGGGCGCAAACATCGAACCGTCGGCCATCTTGCCCACGTCCTTGGCGCGGTCGATGATCCGCAGGTGTCCGGTCGCTTCCTCGAAGAAGCCTGCGTCGCCGGTGGCGACCCAGCCTTCGGGATCCTTGGTCGACGCGGTGCTGTCGGCGTTCTTGTAGTATTCGACGAAGGTGCCAGGGCTACGGTAGAACACCTCGCCCGTGTCCGAGATGCGGACCTCGACGCCCGGCGAGGGCACGCCTACCGTGTCGGACCGGACCTGCCCGTCGGGCTGCTGGGTGATGAACACCGTCGCTTCCGTCTGGCCGTAGAGCTGCTTCAGGTTGATCCCGAGGCTGCGGTAGAAGTCGAAGATCTCGGGCCCGATCGCCTCGCCGGCGGTATAGCCGACCCGGATGCGGGAAAAGCCCAGCGTGTTCTTCAGAGGGCCGATCACGAACAGGCGGCTCGCGGCGTAGCCCAGCCGGTCCAGCGGCCCGACCGACCGGCCGTCCAGCAGCGCGGGGCCGACCCGGCGGGCAAGCGCCATCGAGCGGTCGAACAGCCACTTCTTGACCCGGCCCGCGTCCTCCATGCGGATCATGACGCTGGTCAGCTGCCCCTCGAACACGCGCGGCGGGGCGAAGAAGTAGGTCGGGCCGATCTCGCGCAGGTCGGTCATCATCGTGTGCGCGCCCTCGGGGCAGTTCACGCAGAACCCGCACCACGACGCCTGCCCGACCGAGAAGATGAAGTCGCCGACCCACGCCATCGGCAGATACGCCAGCACGTCGTCGGTGGCCTGCAGCCGGTCGAAGGCCGAGGAATTGCGCGCCGTCTCGATGACGTTCGCGTTCGACAGGACGACACCCTTGGGCTTGCCCGTGGTCCCCGAGGTATACAGCATCACGCAGGTGCTGTCGTAGTCCAGTTCCGCGATGCGGGCGTCAAGCTCGGCCTCGAGCCGGGAACGGGCGGCGCGGCCCTGCGCCTGCACGTCGGCCAGCGAGGTCATGCGGGAATGGTCGTATTTGCGCATCCCGCGCTTGTCGGTGTAGATGATGCGGTCGACCGTGTGCTGGCTTTCCTCGGCCTCGATCACCTTGTCGACCTGTTCCTGGTCGCCGCAGATGACGAAGCGCGCGCCGGAATGGCCGAGGACATACGCCATCTCGGACGCGACCGCGTCCTGGTAGAGCGGCACGGGCACCGCGCCGCACATCTGCACGGCGACCATCGACCAGTAATGCGCGGGGCGGTTGCGGCCGATGATGGCGACGTGGTCGCCCCGGTTCAGCCTGAGGTCCAGAAGACCCAGCGCCAGCGCGCGGATCTCGTCCAGCGACTGGGACCAGGTCCAGCTTTGCCAGATCCCGAATTCCTTTTCGCGAAAGGCGGGCCGGTCACGATGAGCCGCGGCATTCCGGGCGACCAGCGCCGGAATGGACCGCAGGCCCGCGTCGGGCTGCGTCGTCGTCATCTTTCCTCCCTCTCCGGCGCGTCGCCGCGCGCCGGGAACCGCAGGGTCCCTCTTCCCCTTGGCTCGGCTGAACCATTGCGCCCGAACCTTGCGGTAGTTTTGCGCGAATCCTACAAATTGTTACGGGCGGCGGAAGCAGGATGGAATGGCGCAGGACGACAGCCACGCTGAGCTGACCCGGTCGGGGCTGAACCTGATCGCGCAGGCGATCTCGATCTTCAACGCCGACCTGCGGCTTGCGGTGGCCAACACGCGCTACCAGCAGATGTTCGATCTGCCCGAGCGGCTGATCCGGCCCGGCGCGAGCTTCGAGGAGACGATCGCCTATCTCGTCGCGCGCGGCGAATACGGGCCGCAGGCCGATCCCGAGGCGGCGGTCCGCCAGCGCGTCGAGCAGGCGCGGCAGTTCGAGCCGCACTATATCGAGCGCCAGCGGCCGAACGGCCGCACCTTCTCGGTCGAGGGTGCGCCGCTCGCGCAGGGCGGCTGGGTCGCGGTCTATACCGACATCACCGACATCAAGCGGACCGAATCGCTCATGCGGGCCCGCTCCGAGGAGCTGTCGGAACAGCTGCTATCCTATGCCGAGAACCTGTCCGCCGCGAACCGGGCGCTGGCCGCGTCGAACGCGGCGCTTCAGGAAGCGCAGCGCATCCTGACCCAGGCCGAGGCGCGCACCCGCCACGTGACCGAGATGGTGCCCGCGCACATCGCCCATGTCGATCGCGCCTATCGCTACACGTTTTCTAACAAGCAGATCGGCGCGGTGTTCCCGGGGGCCGATGCCGCCGGGATCGAGGGCATGACGGCGGCCGAGGTCCTGGGAGAGGAGACCTTCGCCCGCATCCGCCCGCATCTGGACCGGGCGCTGGACGGCCAGCCGCAGACCTTCGAGCTGACGCACCCGCCGTCCGGGCGGCGGATCCGGGTCGCCTTCGCGCCGGACGCGGCGGGGGCGGGGGTCTATGTCCTGTCGGCCGACGTCTCGGCGGAGGTCGAGGCGCGCGAGGCGCTGACCCACGCCGCGCGCCGGGCGCTCGCGGCGCAGATGACCTCGGGCCTCGCGCATGATTTCGGCAACCTCATGACGATCATCCTCGGGCTGCAGGGGCGGCTGGAAAAATCGGGCCTGCCGCCGCCCGCGGCCGCGGACGTGAAGGCGACCCGCGCCGCCGCCGAACGCGGCGCGGCGCTTCTGAACCGGATCGCGACGATCACCGGCCCGCCGTCCCTCATGCCGCAGGCGGTGGACGTGCCTGCGCTGCTGGACGTGCTGGTCGCGATGGCGCGGCCCTCGCTTGGCCCGGGGGTGGATCTGACGATGACCTGCGACCTCGCGCAGGGTCCGCTGCTGCTCGACCCCGGCTCGCTGCAGGATTCGCTGCTGAACCTGCTTCTGAACGCGCGCGACGCGATGGGCGGGCAGGGGCGGATCGACCTTGCCGCGCGGGCGGTCAGCCACTGGCTGCAACTGACCGTCACCGACACCGGCCCCGGCTTTTCCGCCGCCGCGCTGAAGCGCGCGACCGAGCCGTTCTACACGACCAAGGGCGGGCAGGGGGCGGGCCTCGGCCTGTCGATGGTCTATGACCAGACCAAGCTCGCGGGCGGGACGCTGCGGCTCGACAACGCGCCCCATGGCGGGGCGCGGGTGCAGATCCGCCTGCCGCTGCGCCGCGTCACGCCGCGGATGACGCTGCTCGTCGACGACGACGACCATGTCCGCGAAAGCGTGCGCGAGATGCTGACCGCGCTCGGCCACAGCGTGATCGAGGCGGGATCGCTGGCCGAGGCGCGCGGCCTCGTCGACCTGCCCGGCCTGTCGCTGATCCTGTCGGACCTGCAGCTTGGGGACGGGCACGGGGCGGCGCTGGCGGGTGCCGGCCTGCCGCTGGTCCTGATGACGGCCCTGCCGCCCGGCCACGCCGGACGGGCGGGGCTGGACGGGCCGGTGCTGACCAAGCCATTCCTGGCGGCCGAGCTTGCGGCCCAGATCGAAAGACTGCCCTTTGACGACTGACGCCCCCCTCATCGCCATCCTCGACGACGAGCCGGAAATCCGGCGCCTGCTCGCCTCGGCGCTGGAGGACGCGGGGTTTCGCACCGCCTCGTTCGCCCGCGCGACCGAGTTCGAGGCGGGGCTGCGCCGGATGACGCCCGACGCCTGCCTGATCGACCTCGGCCTGCCCGATCGCGACGGGCTGGCGCTGGTCCACCGGCTGGCCACGCAGTCGGGGACCACGGTCATCATCATCTCGGGGCGGGCGCAGGTGCAGGACCGCGTCACCGGGCTGGAGCTCGGGGCCGACGACTACGTGATCAAGCCGTTCGATCCGGCCGAGGTCGTGGCCCGCATCCGCGCCCGCCTGCGCAAACCCGCGCGCGAAGCGGCGCGCGGCAGCCAGTCGGCCCGCTTCGCCGGCTGGACCGCCGATTTCGACCGCTACGCCCTGACCGCGCCGGACGGGACCGACACCCCCATGAGCCACGCGGAATCGGAACTGCTGCGGATCTTCCTCGACAGCCCGCGCCGGCTCATCACACGCGCGCAGATGCTGGAACAGGTCGGCGGCACGGCGGGCGACAGCTTCGACCGCGCGATGGACGTGCGCGTGTCCCGGCTTCGCACCAAGCTGGGCGAGGACCCGAAGAACCCGCGGCTCATCAAGACGATCTACGGCGCGGGCTACATCTTCCTGTCGGAAGTCGCGTGGGAGTGACCCCCACGCGCCGATTGCGCCGGCAGCGGACGCAGGCAATGATCGCCGCCGCAGCCAAGGAGAGAGGAGGCCAGCCATGCCGTCCGGTCGGATGATGTACCAGCCCATGTCGATCGCGCAGCTGATCGACCACGCCGCGCGCTATCACGGCGACACCGAGATCGTGTCCGCGCTGACCGAAGGCGGGTTCGAGCGGCTGGACTGGGCGACGGTGGGCGCGAACGCCAGGCGTATCGCCTCGGCTCTGGTCAGGCGCGGCATGACCACGGGCGACCGGATCGCCACGCTTGCCTGGAACAACCGCCGCCACCTGGAACTGTATTTCGGCGTCCCGGGCGCGGGCATGGTCTGCCACACGATCAACCCCCGCCTGTCGCCGGACCAGATGGCCTTCATCGTCGCCGACGCGGGCGACCGGATGCTGTTTCTCGAGCGGACCTTCCTGCCCCTGGTCGCGGCGCTGCGCGACCGCCTGCCGTCGGTCGAGGCATTCGTCCTGATGGGCCCGCGCGACGACGAGGCGGCAGGGATGATCCCCGGCCTTCTGTTCCACGACGACCTTCTGGCCGAGGGCGATCCCGACTTCGCCTGGCCCGAGGTGGACGAGACCTCGCCCAGCGCGCTTTGCTACACCTCGGGGACGACCGGCAATCCCAAGGGCGTGCTCTATACCCACCGCTCGACCTTGCTGCACGCGCTCAGCGCCAACCAGCCCGACGGGATGGGCGTGGGCGCCGCCGACACCGTCATGCCGGTCGTGCCCATGTTCCACGTCAACGCCTGGGGGGTGCCGTACATCGCCGCGATGACCGGCACCCGGCTGGTGCTGCCGGGGCCGCGGTTGGATGGCGACAGCCTCGCCCGGCTGATCCAGGACGAGCGCGTGACGTTCGCCGCGGGCGTGCCGACCATCTGGCTGGGCCTGCTGAACGCGCTGGAAGCGAGCGGCGTCGGCCACACCACGCTGAGGCGCACCGTCGTCGGCGGATCGGCCCTGCCGCCGTCGATGAAGCGCGCGTTCCGCGAACGCCACGGGGCCGACCTGATCCACGCCTGGGGCATGACCGAGACGAGTCCGCTCGGCACCATGAACGCGCCGCTCGCCAAGCATCTCTCGCTGCCTGCCGAGGACCGGGACCGGATCGGCAACGGGCAGGGGCGGCCGCTCTACGGGGTGGAGCTGAGGGTCGTGGACGCGGACGGGAACGTCCTGCCGAACGACGGCGAGACGCAGGGGCAGCTGCAGATCCGCGGGCACTGGATCGTGCAGGAGTATTTCGGGCAGGATCGGTCCGCGCTGACCGACGACGGCTGGTTCGACACCGGCGACATCGCGACGCTGGACGAGAACGGCTACACGATCATCCGCGACCGCTCGAAGGACATCATCAAGTCGGGCGGCGAGTGGATCTCCACCGTGGACCTGGAAAACATCGCCGTCGCCCACCCCAAGGTCGCGAACGCCGCCGCCATCGCCGCGCGGCACCCGAGATGGGACGAACGCCCCGTCATCTGCGCCATCCCGCGCCCCGGATCGGACCTGACGGAGGCCGAACTGCTGGCCTTCTACGACGGCAAGCTGCCCCGCTGGCAGGTGCCGGACAGGGTGGTCTTCGTCGAGAGCCTGCCGATCGGCGCGACCGGAAAGGTGGTCAAGGCGACGCTGCGCGAACAGTACGGCGACATCCTGTGGAACGACGCAGCAGCCGAGGATCGGACGGCGGGCGGCTGACCCCGGGCCGGTCCCTGCCGGACCCCGGCGCGATTCCGTCCCGATCCCGCCTGAAGCCTGACTGGAACGACAAGGGGGCGCCGCGCGGCGCCCCCTTCCTCATCCTGCGCCGGCGGTCACTCCGCCTCGGCGTCCCAGCCCGAGATCTGCTTGGAGTCCATGAACTCCTCGATCCCCCAGACGCCGCCCTCGCGGGCGCGGCCGGATGCCTTGACCCCCCCGAAAGCCGATCCGCGGCCGCGCCCGACGCCGTTTGTTTCCACCATGCCCGACTTCAGCGCCCGGGCGAGCCGGTTGCGGCGCTTGCCGTCCTGGGTCTGGACGTAGTTGGTCAGGCCGTAGATCGTGTCGTTCGCGATGGCGAGCGCCTCCTCCTCGGTGTCGAAGGGCATGATCGACAGGACGGGGCCGAAGATTTCCTGCCGCGCGATCGTCATGTCGGGCGTGACGTCCGCGAAGACCGTGGGGCGCACGAAGTAGCCGCGGTTCACCCCCTCGGGCAGGCCGGGGCCGCCGGCGACGAGGCGCGCGCCTTCATCGATGCCGGTCTGGATCAGGCCCTGGATCTTGTCCCACTGCTGCTTGCTGACGACCGGGCCGATATGCGCCCCCTCGTCATGCGCGCTGGCGACGGCGGTCTTTTCGGCGACCTCGCGCGCGGTCTCGATCGCGGCCTCGTAGACCGAGCGTTCGACCAGCATCCGGGTCGGCGCGTTGCAGGACTGGCCCGAGTTGTAGAAGCAGTGCCGCGCGCCGCGCTTCACGGCCTTGTCGTCGGCGTCGGCAAAGATGATGTTCGCGCCCTTGCCACCCAGTTCCAGCGCGACCTTCTTGACGGTGTCGGCGGCTGCCTTGGTGATCGCGATCCCGGCGCGGGTCGAGCCGGTGAAGCTGATCATGTCCACGTCCGGGTGCGTCGACAGCTGGGTGCCCACGCCCGCGCCGTCGCCGTTCACGAGGTTGAAGACCCCCTTCGGCAGCCCGGCCTCGTGGATCACCTCGGCGAACACCATCGACGAGATCGGCGCGATCTCGGACGGCTTCAGGACGACCGTGTTCCCGGCCAGCAGCGCCGGGATCACCTTGAGCGTCACCTGGTTCATCGGCCAGTTCCACGGCGTGATGAGACCGACGACCCCGATCGGCTCCCACGCGACCATGCTGGTGGGGGCGTGGTCCCCCAGGGGGCGGATGAACTCGAACTTGCGGAACTCGTCCAGGAACGTCTCGATGTGGAACGACCCCGACCCGGCCTGATCCTCGCGCGCCATGGAAGTGGGCGCGCCCATCTCGGACGTGATCGCGTCGCCGATGTCGTTGCTGCGGGCCTTGTAGATTTCCAGGATGCGCTCGACATGCGCCAGCCGTTCGGCGGGCGGCGTCGCGGACCAGGCGGGGAACGCGGCCTTGGCGGCGGCGACGGCGCGGTCGGTGTCGGCCTGCGCGCCCAGCGAGATGACGGCGAACGGCTCTTCGTTCGAGGGGTCGATCACTTCCAGGTCGCTTGCCTGCGCGGGCTCGACCCAGGCGCCGTCGATGTAGAATTTCCGGTAGTCGGCCAGTTCGGGCATGGCGGCTCTCCTCATCAGGTTGGGACAGAGCGTGTCACCGGCCCGGCGCGAGATCAAGGCGCGGGCGGCAGGCGTTCTGGCGCGGGGCGCTGGCAGAACAACCGCGCCCGCCCGGCCTTCCAATCGGCAAACCCGTGGTTATGTTCTAACGGCCCAACTCAGAGGAGGCGCCCATGAGCGTCCGCATCAACGACACGGCCCCGGACTTCACCGCCGACACGACCGAAGGCCCGATCAGCTTCCACGACTGGATCGGCGACAGCTACGCCATCCTGTTCAGCCATCCGCGCGACTTCACCCCGGTCTGCACGACCGAGTTCAGCGCGGTCGCCCGCCTTGTCCCCGAGTTCGAGAAGCGGAACACCAAGGTGCTTGGCGTGTCCGTGGACAGCACCGACGACCACCGCAAGTGGAAGGCCGACATCGCCCAGCTGGCGGGCGTTCCGGCAAATTTCGCCATCGTGGACGACACCTCGCTGAAGGTCGCCAAGGCCTACGACATGTTCCCGGCCGACGCCTCGCTGCCCGATGAACGGACCCCGGCCCATTCGGCCACGGTGCGGACGGTGTTCATCATCGGCCCCGACAAGAAGGTGCGCCTGACGATTTCCTACCCGATGTCGGTCGGCCGCAACTTCGCCGAGATCCTGCGCGCGCTCGACGCGGTGCAGGCGACCGACGGCGTGCCGATCGCGACGCCCGCTGACTGGCAGCCGGGGCAGGACGTGATCGCGGCGCTGTCGCTGAGCGACGAACAGGCCGAGGCGAAGTTCGGCAAGGTCGACAAGAAGCTGCCCTACCTGCGCTTCGTGGCCCAGCCCGGACGGACCTGACCGGGACCCGGCCGGATCGGGCGAGACCGGATCAAGCAAGACCGGGGCGCGCGCCTGCGCCCCGGACCACCAGCCGGAGATGCGGATGACGACCCCTTCCCGGCCGCGCAGGGCGCTCGTCACCGGGCATCTTTCGACCGTCGGCGACGTCGAGGTGCTGCGGTACGTCGAAGCCCGCCTGCAGGCAATGGGCGTGCCGTTCGAGGTGTCACCCTATGACCCCGACCTGCTGGGGTTGGATCCCGGCTGGGTCGATGCGGCGACGCTGGACCCGGCCGACTTCACGCATCTGATCGTCGTCTGCGGGCCCTATGGCCCGAACTACCCGGTGAAATACCCCCACGTGCTGGGCCGGTTCCGGGACTGCGTGCAGGTCGGCGTGAACCTGACGATGGTGGCGCCGCTGGCCGGGTGCGACCCGTTCGACGCGCTTCTGGAACGCGACAGCGACCGGACGGCGCGGCCCGACCTCAGTTTCCTGCACGATGCCGGGCGGGTGCCCGTGGTGGGGCTGTGCCTCGTGCGCCGGCAGGGCGAATACGGGGACCGGCAGCTGCACGACCAGGTCGAACGGCGCTTGCGCGCGCTTGTGGCCCGCGTCGGTGTCGCGGTGATCGAGCTGGACACGACGCTGCCGCGGGCCAGGAACCGCGCGGGGATCGGCAGCGGGGCGGAGTTCGAGTCCATTCTCGCCCGGGTGGACGCGCTGGTGACGACGCGGCTGCACGGAACCGTGCTCGCGCTGAAGAACGGCGTGCCGGTGCTGGGGGTCGACGCAATCCAGGGCGGGACAAGGTCACCCGGCAGGCGGAGTTGCTTGGGTGGGACGAGATCCATGCGCTCGACAGCACCACCGACGAGGGGCTGGATGCAAGCCTCGCCCGCTGCCTTTAGCCGATGGCGAAGGACCGGGAGGCGGCGGCCGCCGAGCGAGCGCGGAACCCCTTTCCGGGCTACGACGACGCCTTCGCCGCGGCGATGGACGCGGAGGCGCGGCCCGACCGGCGGCCTGTCCCGCAGGACCGGCGCGGCAGGCTGAGCGCGCTCGCGGCGCGGTATCGGCACTGGACGCGGCGCAGGTTTCCCAAGCGGTCCTGACCGCCTTGCCATGAAATGAAAAAGGCCCCCGTTTCCGGGGGCCGTCGTTTTCGGGCCGGGGTCGCGCCCGGCGAAGGGGTAACCGATTATTCGGCGGTCTCTTCCTTCTTCTCGGCGATCTCCTCGCCGGTTTCCTGGTCGACCATCTTCATGCCGAGCCGGACCTTGCCGCGATCGTCGAAGCCCAGAAGCTTGACCTTCACTTCCTGGCCTTCCTTCAGGATCTCGTTCGGGTGCTGCAGACGCTTGTTGGCGATCTGCGACACGTGAACCAGACCGTCGCGCTTGCCGAAGAAGTTCACGAACGCGCCGAAGTCGACCAGCTTGACGACCTTGCCGGTGTAGACCTTGCCCTCTTCCGGCTCCGCCACGATCGAATAGATCATGTCGTAGGCCTTCTTGATCGCGTCGGCATTGGCCGAGGCGATCTTGATGGTGCCGTCGTCGTTGATGTCGACCTTCGCTCCGCTCGTTTCCACGATCTCGCGGATGACCTTGCCGCCCGAGCCGATCACTTCACGGATCTTGTCGGTCGGGATCGTCATCGTCTCGATCCGCGGCGCGTGGGCCGAGAACTCGCGGCGGCCTTCCTTCAGCGCCTTCGCCATCTCGCCCAGGATGTGCATCCGGCCTTCCTTGGCTTGCGCCAGGGCCTGCTCCATGATCGCGGGCGTGATGCCCTGGACCTTGATGTCCATCTGCAGCGAGGTGATGCCCGCCTCGGTCCCCGCGACCTTGAAGTCCATGTCGCCGAGGTGGTCCTCGTCGCCCAGGATGTCGGTCAGGACCGCCCAGTTGTCGGCGTCCTCGAGGATCAGGCCCATGGCCACGCCTGCGACCGGCGCCTTCAGCGGAACGCCCGCGTCCATCATTGACAGCGAGCCGCCGCAGACCGACGCCATCGACGACGAGCCGTTCGATTCGGTGATCTCGGACACGACGCGGATGGTGTAGGGGAAGTCGGTCGGCGCCGGCAGGACGGCCTGCAGCGCGCGCCAGGCGAGCTTGCCGTGGCCGATCTCGCGGCGGCCGGGCGAGCCCACGCGGCCGACTTCACCGACCGAGTAGGGCGGGAAGTTGTAGTGCAGCATGAAGTTCGACCGGAAGTTGCCGTGCAGCGCGTCGATGATCTGCTCGTCGTCGCCGGTGCCCAGCGTCACGATCGCCAGCGCCTGCGTCTCGCCGCGGGTGAACAGCGCCGAGCCGTGGGTGCGGGGCAGGAAGCCGACCTCGGAGTCGATCGGGCGGACGGTGCGGTTGTCGCGGCCGTCGATCCGGGCGCCGCCGCGGATGATGTCGCCGCGCAGGATGCCCGATTCCAGCTTCTTGAGCGCCGAGCCGAGGTTCGGGTCGGCCAGCTCTTCCTCGGACAGGTTGGCGACGATCTTCTCGCGCACCGCTTGGATGCTGTCGCGGCGCTCTGCCTTGTCGATGATGCCGTAGGCGGCGCGCATCCCGTCCTCGCCCAGCGACTTCACCCGGGCCGAGAGGGCCGAGTAGTCGGGGGACTGGAACTCGAACGGCTCGTTCGCGGCGTCCTCGGCCAGCTCGACGATCAGGTCGATCACCGGCTGCATCTGCTCGTGGCCGAACTTGACCGCGCCCAGCATTTCTTCCTCGGTCAGCTCGTAGGCTTCCGATTCGACCATCATCACGGCGTCGCGGGTGCCCGCGACGACCAGGTCCAGCCGCTGCTCGGGGTTGGCGCGCAGGTTGTCCATGTCCTGAACTTCGGGGTTCAGCACGTATTCGCCGTTGGAGAAGCCAACGCGCGCGGCGGCGATCGGACCCATGAACGGCACGCCCGAGATGGTCAGCGCCGCCGACGCCGCGATCATCGCCACGATGTCGGGGTCGTTGACGAGGTCGTGCGACAGCACGGTGCACATCACGAGGACTTCGTTCTTGAAGCCCGGGGCGAACAGCGGGCGGATCGGCCGGTCGATGAGGCGCGAGGTCAGCGTCTCCTTCTCGGTCGGGCGGCCTTCACGCTTGAAGAACCCGCCGGGGATCTTGCCGGCGGCGTAGAATTTTTCCTGGTAGTGGACGGTCAGGGGGAAGAAGTCCTGACCCGGCTTGGGCGCGCGCGCGAACGTCACGTTGGCCATGACGCTGGTTTCGCCCAGCGTGGCGATCACCGATCCGTCCGCCTGGCGGGCAACCTTGCCCGTTTCCAGGGTAAGGGTCTCCGGACCCCACTGGATCGATTTCTTCACTTCATCAAACATCTGGTTTCCTCTGGGAACGCCCCGGCCCTCCGGTCTTCCCGTGTTGCACGGCGGCCCCATTGCCGCCCGCCCCTATCCTTCGCATGTGCCCCGGGGCCTGGGCGTCACGTCGCAGATTGACGCGCCTTACAGCAAAACGGGGCAAGGGGAAAGAAAAGAGAGTCGGGCCGACGGCGGCTGTCCGGCAGGCTTCGCGCGGCCTTGGGAGCACGCCGTGCGGCCGGCCGGTCTGGCGCCGGGACGGAGATCCGCGGGCAAGATCGCGCTGCGATCGGACGGTGACGTGAACCGGAGCGTGGATGCGACTGCCGAAGGCTGGACGGCCTGCGTTCGGCATCGACCGGAAGGTGCCCGCGACAAAGGCGAAGCTTGTGACGATGCCGTGGCGTGTCGAAGCGGCGGCGGTCGGCCGCCGCTTCGTTCTGGGGGCGCTGCGATTGTCGGACAGGCTGGTCGACCACGGGCGGCCTGGCGGTTGGCTGACGTAGATGCCCTTTCATCGTCGCGGCCTTGCAGCGTGACGTGGACGGCTCACGCGCTGGCGACGGTCCTCGGGACGGCCGCGGCGTTGACGGGCGTCGCCTGCGATGCGGGCTGGTCGGTTCCGCGCGCTGCCCCTGCGGTCGCGTCCGGCTTGGGCACGCGGCCGACGGAGGCGACGAGATCCAGCAGCCGTTCCTGCGCAAGCGCCTTGACGGCCATCGCGCGGGCCCGGGCTTCCTCGGCCGGGTCCGCCGCTGCCGCTTCATCTGCCGCAGGGTGCGGGCGGCTCTTCGTCGCGGCGGGGGTGCCGGCTGCGGGCGGGCTTGTCGAAGCGGGCACGGCCACGAGCGGCCGGGCCGAGGACGCGGGCCGTTCCACGGCGGCGGAAAACGACGGCATCGGCCCTTCGGTGGCTTGCCCCGGGACCGGCTGCAAGGACGGTCCGCCGCTAGGCGCGGCGGTCTCGTCCGCGTGCGGGATGATCGCGGGGCTGGCGACTGGCAGGGGTCCGATTTGGGGGGCCGCCGCCTCGGGGACGGATGCCGGGGCCGCGGGGGTCACGGCGTTCAGGGCGGCTTCCGACAGGTCGAACCGGACGGCTGCGTCTTGCGGGGGCGCGACCGGGGCGGGCGGCGCCGGGACGGGCGCGGGGGCTTGCGCCGGCTTGTCGGCAGTCACGGCCTTGTTCTGGACGGCGCCTGCCGACGTGGTGGGGGGAAGCAGCCTGCCGAAGAGGGAACCAAGCAACATGTCGAAACTCCGATTGGTGACATGCCCGGGTTAGCGCCTCGCCGTTAACAGTCCAGAAATCAGTTTCTCCAATTTTACTTGACCCGGGTCGCTCCGGCGGCCGCGCAAAGGAAAACGCCCGCGGCCTTCGCCACGGGCGCATCATTCGCGGGATCGAAAAGGATCAGCGGCGCAGGCCCAGACGGCCGATCAGCGCGGTGTAGCGCGCCTCGTCCTTGTTCTTCAGGTAGTCCAGCAGCTTGCGGCGCTGGGCGACCATCATCAGAAGGCCACGGCGCGAGTGGTTGTCCTTCTTGTGCGCCTTGAAGTGCTCGGTCAGGGTCGCGATGCGCGAGCTGAGGATCGCCACCTGGACTTCCGGCGAGCCGGTGTCGCCGGGTTTCGTGGCGTATTCGCCCATGACGCGGGCTTTTTCTTCGACGGTGATCGACATCGGGATCTCCTGTTTGCGAAAGGTGATGGCGCGGTCCGGGATGTCGTCCAGTGCCGGCCCATGGAGGGGTTGTCCCGCAGGCGTGCCCGCAGGATCGGCCGCGTATAGGGGAAGGCGGGCACGAAGGAAAGGCGATTCGCGGTCGGCCTTGCGCGGCTCGCGCGGGAAAGGCTGCGCGGGAAAGGCTCCGCGGCTCGCGCGATCAGGCCGCGCGGACCGTCGTCAGCGACAGGTCCTGCAAGGATGCGACATCGGTCTGCAGCACCCGCGCGATGGCGGTGCCGTCCAGGCGCAGCAGCACGGACCCGTCGTCGTCGGGTTCCAGCGTCAGGTCGCCGGGATGGCCGTAGCCCGCGGGAAGCACGACCTCGATCCGGTCCTCGGCCGGGTCGAACTGTCCCAGCGTCGGCACGTCAGGGTGATTGAGCCCGAGGCGGTAGAGGTCGTGCCCCGCGCCGCCTTCGGCATAGTCGCCGTTGCCCGCCACCAGCGTGTCGTCGCCGTCGCCGCCGTGCAGGAAATCGGGCTCGTCGTCATCGGCCGCCAGCAGAAGGTCGTCGCCCAGACCGCCGTCGAGGTCGTCGCGCCCCGCACCGCCCACCAGCGTGTCGTTGCCGGCGTTGCCGCCGACCCAGTCGTCGCCCGCGCCGCCGTGGACATGGTCGTTGCCGTCGCCGCCGAACATCGTGTCGTCGCCGCCCGCGCCGAACAGGGCGTCGTCGTTGTTCTGCCCACCGATGAAATCGTCGCCATCGCCGCCGTCGATGGTGTCGCGGCCGCCCGGACCGTAGTCGTCGTCGCCCAGCAGCGTGTCCGAGCCCGCGCCGCCGCCGATCCGGTCGTCGCCCTGCGCGCCGCGGATGTCGTCGTCGCCGCCATGACCCGACAGAACGTCCTCTCCGATGGAGCCGTAGAGCCAGTCGGCGTCCCCGGTTCCGTCCTGAACGGACGGCAGCGGCTCGGGCGGCGGGGGAAAGACGGGATCGACGGGATGGCCGGTGCCGGGCTCATCGGGCTCATCGGGCCCGAACGAATCCTCGTCCTCAAGCGTGTCGGGTTCCGACGCAGGGACGAATGCCATCCCCATCAGCATCACCACCATCCCACTGAGCAACAACATGCCACGACGCTCCACAACCTGAGGGTGTCATAGCAGCGAATCGCCCGTGCGGAAAATGGAACCTTACCGAAAGGTTAACCCGCGCGGCGCAGATAGACGTAGTAGGCGCCGCCGCCGCCGTGGCGGACATGGGCGGGCACCACCTGCAGCACCATCCGCGACAGCGGCGGCAGGTCGAGCCAGTGCGGCACCTCATGTCGCAGCGCGCCGGAACGGGTGGGCAGCGGTCCGTGGTCGCCCTTGCCCTTGCCGGTGATCACCAGCACCAGCCTGCGACCGGACGCGCTGCACGACAGGATGAAGCCCGTCAGCGCGGACTTCGCGACCGCGAGCGTCATGCCGTGCAGGTCGATCCGCGCCTCGGGGGCGATCTTGCCGCGCGACATCTTGCGGTGGGTCTTGTGGTCCATCCGCAGCGGCTGCGCGTCCAGCCGGTCCGCCGGCGTATAGGGAACCGGCAGCGACGCCGCGCGGCGTCGGGGCGGGCTGTGGCCCACGCGGAAATCCAGCGGCACCTGCAGCGGGGCAGGGGCCGCGCCGCGCGGCTCGGGTGCCGGAACGGGTGCGGGTGCAGGTGCGGTGGCAGGATCGGGCGCGGCCGCGAAGCCCTGCGCGGTCCCGTCCGTCCGCATGGGGCGGGCGGAACGGGCCACCTGCGCCCAGACCGCCAGATCGTCCTCGTCCAGGCCGCGTCGTCCCCGGCGCGCCATCTCAGGCCGTGGCGACGAGTTGCCAGTTCGGGTCGGGATCGCCCATCCGGCGGGCGAAGGTCCAGACGTCGCGCTGCTTGCGCGCGGTGCGGGCGTCGCCTTCGACCACCGCGCCCGAGGCGTCGGCGTGCGACACGATCAACTCGCCCACGAAGCGCACGGAAACCTCGCCCATGCGCGAATCGGGATCGAAGCTCGCAGCTTCCAGCGTGGTTTCGCGCGTCCCGAGATACTGGACCTGCGCCGTCAGGCCGCGCGCGCGGCGGCTTTCGATCGCGCCGTCGAACGCCTCGGCCACGGCGGGCGACAGGAACGCGCGCACGTCGGTCAGGTCGCCCCGCTCGAACGCGGTCAGGATCATCTCGTAGGCTTGCCGCGCGCCCAGCAGGAACGGCCCGACCGTGAACGAGGGATCGGCGCGCTTCATCGCCTCCAGCGCGCGCGCGGCCGGGCTGGCGGGCTCGACATGGTCCGACACGTCGTCCTCGTCCTGCGTCGCGATGTCGGTGTCGGCCGGCATCCGGCGGGCGGGGGGCGCTTCCGGCACGGCCGGCGGCTCGAACCCGTCCCGGCTGCCCAGCACGCCCCGGAGGCGCAGGATCAGGAATACCGCGATGGCGGCCAGAACGATCAGCTGCAGCATCGGGTTGGACATTCGGGCCGCCTTTCGGGGTTGTTGTTGGTGTCGAGAAACTTCCTGCCTATGTAGGGAGCGGCCGGGGCCAAGTCCAGTTGACCCCCCGGCCTGTCGTTCGCACCCAAGGAGAATGCATGCGCCTGTGGCTGTTCGTCCTGTTCGTCGTCGTTCCGGTGATCGAGCTTGCCGTCATCATCCAGGTCGGGGGCCTGATCGGCGCCTGGCCCACCATCGGGCTGCTGCTTGCCTCGGGGATCGCCGGGTCGTGGCTGATGCGCCGCCAGGGCATGGCCGCGCTTCTCGACCTGCAGCGCGCGTTCCGCGAGTTCCTCGACCCCACCGGCCCGATCGCCCACGGTGCGCTGATCCTGTTCGCGGGCGCGCTGATGCTGGCGCCCGGCTTCATCTCGGACCTGACCGGGCTCGCGCTGCTGCTGCCGCCGGTGCGGCGCTTCGTGATCCGCTCGATCGGGTCGCGCATCGCGGTCACGCGCGCGGGGTTCGGCTTCCCGGGCGGGACCATGGGCGGCGGCGCAGACCGCGGCGCGGACGGCTTCAACGCCCGCCGCGATCCGCACCGGCCGCCGGTTGTCGATGCCGAGTTCGTCGACATCGAACCGCCCCGGCCTCCGCGCCGCGACGGGCCGTCCGCCTGGACCCGGCCCTGAGCGGCCGCGCCCCGGGCGGTCGCCAGCGCACGTTCCGTGGGCGTCCCGTGCGCGTCATTGAGACGCCGCGGCAGGGATGCTAGAACGCGGCCCGAACGCAGTTCCGGAGCATCCAGATGACCGACGAAACCACCAACGGCGCCGCAGATCCCCAGCCGAGCGCCGCGCCAGCGCCTGCGGCCGTCCGGCTGAACGTCCTGGCCCAGTACATCCGCGACCTGTCGTTCGAGAACGCGGTCGCCCAGAAGGGCCTGGCCGGCGCCGAGGTGCAGCCGGAGATCACCGTGCAGGTCGGGCTCGACGCCCGCAAGCGCAGCGTGGAAAACCAGTACGAGGTCATCACCAAGTTCAAGGTCACCTCGACCAACGCGAGCACCAAGGCCACGCTGTTCCTGTGCGAACTGGACTATGCCGGCGTGTTCCACATCGAAGGCGTGCCGGAAGACCAGATGCACCCCTTCCTCATGATCGAGTGCCCGCGGATGCTGTTCCCGTTCGTGCGCCGGATCATGTCCGACGTGACCCGCGACGGCGGCTTCCCGCCCTTCAACATGGACCCGGTGGACTTCGTGGCGCTGTACCGCCAGGAAATCGCGCGCCGCGTCCAGGCCGGGCGGCCGCAGGACCAGCAGCTGTCCTGACGGGCGGCGGCCTTTCGGGCGGGCGCGGGCGGGCATGGCGAGGCGGGCGTGGCAGCGGATGCTATCGGGGCGCAGGCTCGACCTGCTCGACCCGACGCCGATGGACATCGAGATCGACGACATCGCCCATGGTCTTGCCTTCGTTGCGCGCTGGAACGGGCAGACGCGGGGCGATTTCGCCTTTTCGGTGGCGGAACATTCCCTGCTGGTCGAACAGATCTTCGGCCAGCTGAACCCCGGCTGCGACCCGCGCTGGAACCTTGCCGCGCTGCTGCACGACGCGCCCGAATACGTCATCGGCGACATGATCTCGCCCGTGAAGGCGGCGCTCGGCGTGGAATACGGCGAGATGGACGCGCGGCTGGCAGCGGCGGTGCATCGCCGGTTCGGCCTGCCCGTGGCGCTGCCCGCACCCATCAAGCGGCGCATCAAGCTGGCGGACCGCGTGTCTGCCCGGCTCGAGGCGGTGCAGATCGCCGGGTTCTCGGCGGCCGAGGTGGCGCGGCTGTTCCCGCTGCCGGAAACCGGGATGGTCGGGGGATTGCAGATCAGGCTGCGGCAGCCGGCGGAAACCCGTGCCGCCTATCTCGCCCGCCACCATCAGATCATGAACGAGATCGACCGCGCGGCCTGAAGGCGCGGGCCGGGTCGGAGCCGGCCCGCGCGAGGCTGGCGGTCAGACCGCCGCGTCTTCCAGCTTGCCGCCGGCTTCCAGCATTTCCTGCACCCAGCGCGGCCGCCGGCCGCGGCCGGACCAAGTCTGCGACGCATCCTGCGGATTGGCGTACCTGGCCTCGGTGCCGGCGGTCTTGCGGGCGCCGCGTGCACCGCGCTCGCTCGTCAGGTCGGACAGGCTGAAGCCGTGCTGGCGGGCGGCTTCCTCGGCCGCGGCGCGGGCGTCGCGTTTGCGGCGGTCTTCGTAATTGGCGATTGCGCGATCGACCTGCCCACGCAATTCGCGCAGTTGCTTCAGGTCCATCGTTTCCAGGTCGGCTTCCATGGCATTACCCTCGTCGGAATGTCTTATTGGGCGCAATTAAATCACTCCGCCGAAGCCAAGGAAAGCGGAAACGATGCAGCGCGTATCAACGCGGGCTTCGTTTCGCGAGAATCCGTTGCAATGTCCGCCGATGCATGTGCAGGCGGCGGGCCGTTTCGCTGACATTCCGATCGCATTGCTCGTAAACGCGCTGGATATGTTCCCAGCGGACCCGATCGGCCGACATCGGGTTTTCAGGGGGCGGCGGCAACGCGCCGTCGCTGCTCAGAAGCGCATTCGTGACCTCGTCCGCGTCGGCCGGTTTCGCGAGGTAGTCCGTCGCGCCCATCTTCACCGCCGCGACGGCGGTGGCGATCGCGCCGTAGCCGGTCAGGACGACAATGCGCGCGTCCGGCCGCGCCTCGCGCAAGGCATCGACCACGTCGAGGCCGCTGCCATCCTCCAGCCGGAGGTCCACCACCGCATAGGCCGCCGGGCGGCGTGCCACGCTGTCCAGCGCGGCCCGCACGGTTTCGGCCACGACCGGCTGAAACCCCCGCCGTTCCATTGCACGCGCCAACCGGTTGACGAAAACCGCGTCATCATCAACCAGAAGCAGAGTGGCGTCAGGCCCGATCGGGGCGGCCTCGGGCATCGTCATCGACAATCCTTTCGGGGCAAAATGCCTCGCGAATGAATGTAGTGCCGAAACCGCGTCAGTTCCATTCCGCAGATCGAGGAATTATTTCCCCGATTTCACGCGGCGGCTTCGACGTAGCAGGCGACCGTGTCGGCCATCGTTTCGGGCGTCGTGTCGCGGCCGAAGAACTCGACCGTGCCGTGACCCGGCAGGATCAGATAGGTCGTGGTCATGTGGTCGACCAGGTAATCCTGCTGGTCCTGTTCGTCATTGACCCGGTAATAGAAACTCCAGCCCTTGGCGACCGCGTCGATCTCCTCGGGCGTGCCGGTCAGCCCGACCATCTTCGGGTGCAGCCCGTCGGTCCAGTCGCGCAGCTGTTCGGGCGTGTCGCGGCGCGGATCGACCGACAGGAAGACCGGCGTCACGTCGACACCGCGTTCGTCGAGCAGCGTCACCGCCTCGGCATTGCGGGCCATGTCGAGGGGGCAGACGTCCGGGCAGTAGGTGTAGCCCGCGTAGAAGAGCGAGGGCTTGGCGAACACCTGCGCGTCGGTGACGCGCCGGGCGTTTTCATCCGTCAGCGTGAAGGGGGTTCCCAGCCGCGCGGCCCCGCCCGCCACCACCGCCTGCCGGCAGCCGGCAAACGGGTCGGCGGCGGCGGTCTGGCGCAGCATCAGCGAGCCGCCGACGAGAACGATCGCCGTGGCGGCCACCCCGCCGACGATCAGCCCGCGCTGCGACACGTGCTTCGGCATACGTTGCGACATGGCAGGATCCCCTTGTAACTCCGGTTTCCCTTCACCCATCCTGACACGGTGATCAACCGCGAATGGCTGCGACACGATGACCGGAACCATGGCGGAAACAGGCTGATGCCGGCGCCCCCCTCGGGCCTGTCCCCGCTGTTGATGCCCGGGCCGCGGGCCGAGCCGATCCGCCTGCGCACCCTGATCGCGCTTCGCTGGGTCGCGGTCGCGGGGCAGCTTGCGGCCGTGGCGACGGCCTGGATGATCGGGGCACGGTTCCCGATCGGCCCGGCGCTGGCGCTGATCGGGCTTTACGCGGCCGCCAACACGATGCTGGCGGCGCGGGGGGCGCCGGTGACGGCCCGACGCGCGCGCCATCACCTCGCCATGGACGCGGTGCAGCTTGGCCTTCTGTTGACGCTGACCGGCGGGACGACCAACCCGTTTGCCCCTCTGATGCTGGTCCCCGTCACCATCGGCGCGGCGGCGCTGCGGATGTCCGACACCCTGCCGCTGGCCGTGCTGACCGTGGCGCTGGTCACGCTGACGGCGCTGGCGGGGATACCGCTCGAGTTCGTGGCGGGCGCCGCCGTGCCGCCCCGGATCGCGCTGCAGCTGGGCGACTGGCTCGCGCTTCTCATCAGTGCCGCGTTCTTCGTCGTTTACGTGGGCCGCGTCTCGACCGAGCTGTCGGCGACCTCGCAGGCGCTGTTCGCGACCCAGCTGGCGCTTTCGCGCGAACAGCGGCTGCAGCATCTGGGCGGCATCGTCGCGGCGGCCGCGCACGAGATGGGAACGCCGCTCGCCACGATAAAGCTGGTGGGGTCCGAGCTGCAGGACGAGCTGCAGGACCTGCTGCCGGACCGACCGGGCGTCGCAGAGGACCTGCGCCTGCTCCGCGCCTCGGCCGACCGCTGCCGCGACATCCTGCGCAGCATGGGCGACGCGGGCAAGGACGACCTGCACCTGCGCACCGCCCCGCTGGGCGAGCTTCTGTCCGAGGCGGCGGACCCCCACCGCGGCCGCGGCAAGGCGATCGCGATCGACGCGGGCGAGATCGCGGGGCTTGATGTCCGCCGCGATCCGGGGATCGTCCACGGGCTGCGGAACCTGATCCAGAACGGCGCGGACTTCGCCCGTTCCGCCGTGACGATCACGGCGGCAGAGCGGGTCGAGGGCGCGGGCGCGATCATCGCCGTGGTGATCGCCGACGACGGGCCGGGCTTCCCGCCGGCGATGGTGCCGCGGCTGGGCGATCCGTTCCTGACCGCGCGGCGGGCGGCCGACCGGACCGGCGGGGCCGAGGGGATGGGGCTGGGGCTGTTCATTGCGCGGACCCTGCTGGAACGGTCGGGTGCCGCCGTCGCCTTCAGCAACGGCGAGGGCGGCGGGGCCCGGGTCGAGGTGACCTGGCCGCGGGGCGCGCTGGCCGCGGATGCCCGCGCGCCGCTGGGCGACAATCCGGCGATCACGGGATGAGCCGCGCGCCCGTTAACCATTATTTAAGACCGCCCGTCCTAGGTTCGGGCCATGCTGCCCCACGGTCCCGTCATGACGCCTGAAACGCTCACCATCCTCGCCGCCGTCGGCGCGGGCACCGTCGCGGTGCTGATCGCGCTCGCGCTCTGGCGCTGGCTCGAACCCGCGGCACGCAAGGGAACGGCGCTGGTCGACCAGACGGTCGAGCCGATGGTGCTTCTGTTCCGCGACCGCCGGCTTGTCGACGCAACCCCGCCCGCGCGCACGCTTCTGTCTAAGCTTCACGGCGAAGGCGACTGGCCGCGGCTGATGGCGTGGCTGTCGATGCGGTTCCCCGACCTCGGCCCGGCATTCGACCGCCTCGCGGCCGAGGGGAGGGCGGAAACCTTCGGCGGGCAGGGCCTCGGCTCCGCCCGGCTGCGGCTGACGCTCGAGGACGTGGGATCGGGGCTGGTCCGCCTGACGATCGCCGACCCGGCCGCGGAAAACGCGGGCGTCACCATCGATTCGCAGTCTCTCGCGCACATGGAGGACGAACTCGCGATTCTGCGCCGGTCCGTGGACGAGGCGCCGGTGCTTGTCTGGCACGAGGATGCCGAGGGCCGGATCACCTGGGCCAACGCGGGCTATCTTGCCGAAACCGAGGCGCGCAGCGAAGGCGACACGATCTGGCCGATTCCGCGCCTGATCGACGTGCCCGTCGCGCCCGAATCCGCTTTGGCCGATCTCGCCCTGGCCGAGCCCGACGCGCCCGTGCGCGCGGCGCTGAAGGACGCCGAGGACAGGACGCTGTGGTTCGATTGCCACGTCCGCCCCGACGCATCCGGGCGGATGATCTTCGCCGTGACCGCCGACGCCACCGTGCGGGCCGAGCGCAGCCTGCGCGAGTTCGTGCAGACGCTGACCAAGACCTTCGCCGACCTGCCGATCGGCCTTGCGATCTTCGACCGCAAGCGGAACCTGCAGCTGTTCAATCCGGCGCTGATCGACCTGACGGGGGTCGAAACCGGCTTCCTGACGGCGCGGCCGACGCTGTACGCGTTTCTCGATCGCCTGCGCGAGGCGCGCATGGTGCCCGAGCCGAAGGATTACCGCAGCTGGCGCAACAAGATGACCTCGCTCGAGGCGGCGGCAGCGTCGGGCCACCATGTCGAGACGTGGATCCTGCCCGGCGGGCAGACTTACCGCGTGACCGGCCGTCCGCACCCCGACGGGGCGATCGCCTTCCTGTTCGAGGACATCACCTCGGAGATGTCGCTGACCCGCCGCTTCCGGGCCGAGCTGTCGCTCGGGACCGAGGTGATGGACGCCGTCGACGAGGCGCTGGCGGTGTTCGATGCAGGCGGGCGCGTGGTGATGACGAACCGTCGCTATTCGGCGCAATGGGGCGACGAGATCGGGCCGACGCTGGCCGACCACATCGCCCGCTGGCGCAGCTTTGCGCCCGAGGGCGCCGGCCACGACGCGCTGCGCGGCGCGCTGGTCGAGGGACGCGGGCGCGAGCTGCGCCGCGGCGCGACGGTTGCGCCGAACGGCGGGCTGATGGCGTGGACGGTGCGCCCCCTGTCGGGTGCGCGCACGCTGGTCAGCTTCGACGCGGAAACGGCGGGGCGGCAGGTCGATCCGGCGGGCGCGGCCGATGGCGCGGCGGCGGCGGCGCTCGCCGGTCCCCAGTCCCGGGCCGGGGTTGCCGAGGAACGGCGCGGGGGTGCTGCGGCGTCGGCATGATCGGTGGGGTGCGGGGCGGTCCGCGCGGCGTTCCCGGGTCCGCCGGTTGGCGCCTCGGATCGCGCCTTGCGGGCCCGGCCTTAAAGCCGCGGCGGAAGTTCCGCCAGGATCGCCTGCGCGGCGGCGCGCGGATCGACCGCCTGCCACACGGGGCGGCCCACGACGATGTGGTCCGCGCCGGCCTCGATCGCGGCGGCAGGGGTCTGGGTCCGCTTCTGGTCGCCCGGCGCCGCGCCCGCAGGCCGCACCCCCGGCGTCACGATCAGCCGCGAGCCGGGCAGGGCGCGGATCGCTGCCGCCTCGCGCGGGGAACAGATGACGCCGTCGGCGCCTGCCTCGAACGCGCGGGCCGCACGCTCCACGGTCAGGTCGTGCAGGTCGCCGTCGCGCATCAGCCCGGCGTCCAGATCGGCGCGGTCGAGCGAGGTCAGGATCGTGACCGCAAGGATCTTCATGTCGGCGCCCGCGCCCTCCTTGGCCGCGCGCACCACGTGCGGGTCGCCGTGAACCGTCAGGAGGTCGATGTCGAATTGCGCGAGGCCGCGCACCGCCGCCTCGACCGTGGCGCCGATGTCGTACAGCTTCATGTCCAGGAAGATGCGCTTGCCGTGATCCTGCTTCAGCTCGTTGGCAAGCGCGAGCCCGCCCCCCGTCAGCATCCCGAGGCCGATCTTGTAGAACGACACCGCGTCGCCAAGCCTTCCCGCAAGGTCCAGCCCCGCCAGCGCGTTCGGCACGTCCAGCGCCACGATCAGTCGGTCGTCCATCGCGAGCCCTCCGGCGGTTCAATGAAAACTCCCGGGCCTATGGCACGGCGGCCCCGGGTTGCAAACCCCGCCCGCCCCGGCAATCGTCGCCCCGCCTGAACGACGAGAGGACCCATGGACCGCTTCACCGATACCCTGCGCCGCGCGGCCGAGCCTGACTGGACGGCCGCCGTCACCCACCCCTTCGTCGTCCAGCTGTGCGATGGCACCGTCCCGGACGACGCGATGCAGCGCTATCTGGTGCAGGATCACCGCTTTCTCGACGCGTTCCTGTCGCTGCTGGGCGGCGCGATGCTGAACGCCGACACGGCGGCCGCGCGGCTGCGGCTCGGGCGCTTCGTCGGCATGGTCTCGACCGAGGAGAACACCTATTTCCTGCGCGCCTTCGACGCCCTCGGCGTCACCGAGGCCGACCGCGAGAGGATCCCCGACGCCGCCCCCACCGCCGGGTTCAAGGCGATCATGCGCGAGGCGGGCGCGAGCGGATCCTACGCCGCGTGCCTGTCGGTCCTGAACGTGGCCGAGTGGCTTTACCTCGAATGGGCGAGCCGCGCGCCGCTGCCCCACCCCGAAAGCTTCGTCCATGCCGAGTGGATCACGCTTCACGACAATCCCGACTTCCGCGACTTCGTGGCCTTTCTCCGGGCGGAACTCGACCGTGTCGGCCCCGAGCACGGCGATCTCTGCCACGACTTCTTCAATCGCGCGGTCGCGCTGGAGCGGCAGTTCTTCGACGCCGCGCTTGCGGCTTGAAAGCCCGCCCGCCCGCACACATCTGCTCATCAAAGACCCGCAGCGGGCCGCGCCATGACGGGCGGTCCAGGGCGGGGGCTGCAAAGGAGAAGTGCCGATGAACATAGAAAAGTTCACGGAGCGGTCGCGCGGGTTTCTGCAGGCCGCGCAGACGATCGCGATCCGCGAGGGCAACCAGCGGGTCGTGCCCGAACACCTGCTGAAAGCGTTGATGGATGACGACCAGGGGCTTGCCGCCAACCTGATCGGCCGCGCGGGCGGCGACGCCGCCGCGGTGCGCCGCGCGGTGGACGAACTGGTCGAGAAGCTGCCCAGGGTGTCGGGCGGCGACGGGCAGGTCTATGTCGACACGAGCCTCGTCCGCGTGATGGACGAGGCCGAGAAGGTCGCGAAGAAGGCGGGCGACAGCTTCGTCCCGGTCGAGCGCATCCTGATGGCGCTCGCGATGGTGAACACCCGCGCCAAGGACGCGCTGGACGCGGGTCGCGTCACCGTCCAGGCGCTGAACGGCGCCGTCAACGACATCCGCCGCGGCCGCACCGCCGACAGCGCCTCGGCCGAGGACACGTTCGAGGCCTTGAGCAAGTACGCCCGCGACCTGACCGAGGCCGCCGAGCAGGGCAAGATCGACCCGATCATCGGCCGCGACGAGGAAATCCGCCGCGCGATGCAGGTCCTGTCGCGCCGCACCAAGAACAACCCCGTGCTGATCGGCGAGCCCGGCGTCGGCAAGACCGCCATCGCCGAGGGCCTCGCACTGCGGATCGTCAACGGCGACGTGCCCGAGTCCCTGCGCAACAAGAAGCTGATGGCGCTCGACATGGGCGCGCTGGTCGCCGGCGCGAAGTATCGCGGCGAGTTCGAGGAACGGCTGAAGGCGATCCTGAAGGAGATCGAGTCCGCCGCGGGCGAGATCATCCTGTTCATCGACGAGCTGCACGTCCTCGTGGGCGCGGGCAAGACCGAGGGCGCGATGGATGCCGCGAACCTCATCAAGCCGGCGCTCGCGCGGGGCGAACTGCACTGCGTCGGCGCCACCACGCTGGACGAGTACCGCAAGTACATCGAGAAGGACGCGGCCCTTGCCCGCCGGTTCCAGCCCGTGATGGTCGAGGAACCGACGGTGGAGGACACGATCTCGATCCTGCGCGGCATCAAGGAGAAGTACGAGCTTCACCACGGCGTCCGCATCGCCGACAGCGCGCTGGTCGCCGCCGCGACGCTGAGCCACCGCTACATCACCGACCGCTTCCTGCCCGACAAGGCCATCGACCTGATGGACGAGGCTGCCTCGCGCCTGCGGATGGAGGTGGACAGCAAGCCCGAGGAGCTGGACGCGCTGGACCGCCAGATCCTGCAGATGCAGATCGAGGCCGAGGCGCTGAAGAAGGAGGACGACGCCGCGTCCCGCGACCGGCTGGAGCGGCTGGAGCGTGACCTCGCCAACCTGCAGGACCGCAGCGCCGAGATGACGGCGCGCTGGCAGGCCGAGCGCGACAAGCTGGAAGGCGGCCGGCAGATCAAGGAACAGCTGGACCGTGCCCGCGCCGAGCTGGAGCAGGCCAAGCGCGAGGGCAATCTCGCCCGCGCGGGCGAGCTGTCCTACGGCGTCATCCCGGGTCTCGAGCGGCAGCTGGCCGAGTCCGAGGGCGAGGGTGACGGCCCGATGGTCGAGGAGGCCGTGCGCCCCGAGCAGATTGCCGAGGTGGTCGAGCGCTGGACCGGGATCCCCACTTCCAAGCTGATGGAGGGGGAGCGCGACAAGCTGCTGCAGATGGAGGACCAGCTCGGCCGCCGCGTGATCGGCCAGTCCGAGGCGGTGACGGCGGTGGCGAACGCGGTCCGCCGCGCGCGCGCCGGCCTCAACGACCCGCGCCGTCCGCTGGGCAGCTTCCTGTTCCTCGGCCCCACGGGCGTCGGCAAGACGGAACTGACCAAGGCGATCGCCGAATACATGTTCGACGACGACAACGCGATGGTGCGCATCGACATGTCGGAGTTCATGGAAAAGCACTCCGTCAGCCGCCTGATCGGCGCGCCGCCCGGCTATGTCGGCTACGACGAAGGCGGCGTCCTGACCGAGGCGGTGCGGCGCAGGCCCTACCAGGTCATCCTGTTCGACGAGGTGGAAAAGGCCCACCCCGACGTCTTCAACGTGCTGCTGCAGGTGCTGGACGACGGCCAGCTGACGGACGGGCAGGGGCGCCGCGTGGACTTCAAGAACACGCTGATCATCCTGACCTCGAACCTCGGCGCGCAGGCCCTATCGGCGCTGCCCGAGGGGGCGGACAGTTCGGCGGCGCGGGAACAGGTGATGGCCGCCGTGCGCGGGCATTTCCGGCCCGAGTTCCTGAACCGGCTGGACGAGATCATCATCTTCCACCGGCTCAGCCGCCACGACATGGACGGGATCGTCACGATCCAGCTTTCCGGGCTGGAACGGCGGCTGGCGGATCGCAAGATCTCGCTGGACCTCGACGACGCGGCCCGCACCTGGCTTGCGGACGAGGGCTACGACCCGGTGTTCGGCGCGCGTCCGCTGAAGCGGGTGATCCAGCGGTCGCTGCAGAACCCGCTGGCCGAGATGCTGCTGTCGGGCGAGGTGATCGACGGTCAGACGATCCCGGTCACGGCCGGGCCGGACGGGCTGGTGGTGGGCGACCATCTCAGCCCGGGGAACCGCCCCGGCGCGGCGCAGCGTCCTGCCGACGCGCCGCTGCAGTAGGATCGGACAGGAAAGGCCCCGGCAGATTGCCGGGGCCTTTTTCGTCAGGGCTTCGGCAGTTCGGCGAGGAACGCCTTGACCAGCTTGGCCGAGTTGTCCGACGCCAGCGACATGAACACGCCCATCTCGTTCTCACCCTCCCCGCCGCCGGCGAGGTCGGAAAGCGAGCGGAAGGCGATGAATGGCACCTCGTTCGCCCACGCGACCTGCGCCACGGCGGCCGATTCCATGTCCACGACCTGCGCGTCGAAGGTGTCGAAGATCCAGCCGCGCAGGTCCGCGTTGTCCATGAACGACGACCCCGACACGGCCTTGCCGCCCACCCGCACCTGCGGGGCCTCGCGCAGGCAGACGTTCGCGGCGTTGCAGGGCGCGAGCGGCGTCGTCTCAGCGACCTTCCGCGCCGCGTCCAGCAGGGCGGGATCGGCGGGGAACCAGAACCGCGTCTCGGGCGCGCCGCGATCCGATGCGACGGTGGTTTCGCGGGTGAAGATCATGCCCTTGTTCGGGAAGGGCGACGTCAGGAAGCCGGGCAGGGCGAACCCGTCAGCCGTCTCGCGCGCCATCGCGCCTTCCAGCCAGTTGCCCCAGTCCTCGGCGACCACCACGTCGCCGATGTTCAGCGACGGATCGATCCCGCCGGCGATCCCGGAAAAGACGATCGCGCTGATGTCGAAACGGTCGAGCGCGGCCTGCGTCGTCATCGCCGCGTTGACCATCGAGACGCCGGAAAGGAACAGCACGACATCCTGCCCCGACAGCGTGCCGGTGACGAACTCGGTCCCGTTGACGGTGGTGCGCTCGGCGTTCTCAAGGTCGGCCTGAAGGCTGGTCCATTCCGGTTCGAAGGCCGACATGACGGCAATGCGGGGCGTTTCGTCGGCAAAGGCAGGCAGGGCGGTTATCGTGTGGGCGACGGTGGCGGCGGCGACGGTGGCGGCGGCGATGATCTTCATGGGGCGGCTCGCGAGTTGAAGGGACGGGGCGATGCTAGGCCCTGACGCGGCCGTTCCGCCAGCCCGGCGGGGAACCTGCGGCGCATTATCGGCACATCGCGAATCCGTCATTAGCACCTGCCGGGTCGCCGCTGTAGGCTCCGCACGAACGTGCGTCAGCCGAAAGGGCTTGCGATGAAGCTTTCATGGAACGACGTCACCCCCGAGCCGCTGGTCCTGAACCGCCGCGCCGTGATCGCGGGCCTTGGCCTTGCCGCTGCCGGCCCCGCGCTGCCCGCGCGCGCCGCGGTCGATCCCGGCAAGCCGAACAGCTTCGAAGAGATTACGAACTACAACAACTTCTACGAATTCGGTTTCGGCAAGACCGATCCGGCCGAGAACGCCGGCGCGCTGACGACCGACCCCTGGGCCGTCGATATCGGCGGCATGATCGACCGTCCCGGCAGCTATTCGCTGGCCGACATCGCGCCCGCGAACGCGGTCGAGGACCGGATCTACCGCCTGCGCTGCGTCGAGGCGTGGAGCATGGTGATCCCGTGGCAGGGCGTCCCGCTGGCCGGGGTGCTGGCCAGGGTCGGCGTCCAGCCCTCGGCGAAGTTCGTCGAGTTCCAGACCCTGCTGCGCCCCGAGGAGATGCCCGAGCAGCGGCGCCGCAGCCTCGACTGGCCCTATGTCGAGGGGCTGCGGCTGGACGAGGCGATGCACCCGCTGACGCTGCTCGCGACCGGGCTCTACGGCAAGCCGCTCCCGAACCAGAACGGCGCGCCGATCCGGCTGGTGGTGCCGTGGAAATACGGTTTCAAGTCGGCCAAGTCGCTCGTCCGCATCACCCTGACCGACCGCCAGCCCGTGTCCACATGGCAGGCGATGCAGCCGTCGGAATACGGCTTCTACGCCAACGTGAACCCCGGGGTCGATCACCCGCGCTGGAGCCAGGCGACCGAGCGCCCGATCGGCGCGGGCCTGTTCGGCGGCCGCAAGGAAACGCTGATGTTCAACGGCTACGCCGACGAGGTCGCGCATCTCTACGCCGGCATGGACCTGGCGCGCGACTACTGATGGTGCAGCGCCTCGTCGACCGCCTGCGCCGGATGCCGAACGGGATCGTGTGGCTTCTGGGGGCGATGCCGCTGGCGCTGCTGGTCTGGGATACCGTCACGGGGCGCCTGGGCGTCGACCCGGTACGGGACATCGAGCACCGGCTGGGGCGGACGGCGCTTTACTTCGTGGTCGGGTCGCTCTGCTTCACGCCGGCGCTGCGCCTCTTCCGCATCAACCTGGTGAAGTTCCGCCGTCCGGTCGGGCTGGTCGCCTTCACCTATGCGGCGCTGCATCTTGGCGCATGGGTCGTCCTCGACATGGGACTGCTGTGGGCGCAGTTGCTCGCGGATATCGTGAAGCGGCCCTACCTCGTCCTCGGCATGATCGCCTTCACGATCCTTGCGGTCATGGCCGCGACCTCGTCAAACCGGGTACTTCGCAAGCTGGGGCCTGTTCGCTGGCGGCAGGTCCACCGGC